>NZ_JACHCI010000001.1 GCF_014200675.1 Janthinobacterium saanense
GCGCGGCTATGCAAGGCTTGGGTCATGTGAAGGCTGCTGATTGAGGTTGTCTGACAGTGTACGCAAAACGTATCTGGCTTTGAAGAGCGGCCAGTTACGAGAGGGTACATAATCACACGACTCTAGACACCTACCCTACAACATTTAGCCTGTCAGCTCAATCAGAAAAGCAGACAGGCTACATCGAGGTCAGATGGAACTTATTTGATCGGCAGCTTGGTGGTGTTCTTGACTTCTTCCATCACGGCATAGGTGTGAGTCTCGCGCACGCCTTTTTGCAGCAAGGTTTTGCCCAGGAATTCACGGTAAGCGGCCATATCCTTGACCCTCGCCTTGACCAGATAATCGAAGCCGCCAGCGACCATATGACATTCCAGTACCTCTGGAATGATTTGTACGCTATGCTTGAAGGCGTCGAACACTTCCGGTGTCGTGCGGTCCAGCACCACTTCGATGAAAACCAGCAGCGAGACGTCGAGCAATTGCGGGTTCAACTGGGCCGTGTAGCCCATGATATAACCCGATTCATGCAGCTTGCGCACGCGCTCCAGGCACGCGGCAGGCGACAGGTTAACCCGAGCTGCCAGCTCCACATTGCTGATGCGTCCATCGCTTTGCAATTCCATCAAGATTTTCTTACTGATCTTGTCCAGCATTACCATCACCCCCAAATAAATATTATTTGGTTAAATTGTCGCATCAAAAACTATCTATTGCTAGCCCCCTGTATTACCAGAATTAATCCATAAGAATCCCCTTTACAATCGAATCATCTTATCGTTCGACTTTCTGTCTATTTTTGCACCAAAAAGGGGCAAAAAATAGCGCAAGTTTCGTCTTATTTTTCCTTGTAAAGAGCTTCTATGCATCCTGCAGGTCCTTCGGCTATTACCCCGATTCCTTTTGCTGCGCTCCAGGCGGAAATCCTGCCTGCAGCCACGCCCCAACGCGCTGCCATCACTGCTGCCTATAGGCGCGATGAGGTATCCGCCGTGCAATGGCTGCTGGAACAAGTGCGCGCCAGCAGCGCCGAAACCACGGCCGAAGCGCAAGCGCTGGCCCATAATCTGGTGTCCAACGTGCGCCAAAAACGCACACGCGCATCGGGCGTCGATGCACTGATGCATGAGTTCTCACTATCATCCGAAGAGGGTGTCGCACTGATGTGTTTGGCGGAAGCGCTGTTGCGTATACCCGACACTGCGACGGCCGATCGCCTGATTGCCGACAAAATCAGCAAAGGCGACTGGCGCAAGCATCTGGGCGAATCGCCATCGATGTTCGTCAACGCAGCGACCTGGGGCTTGTTGATTACCGGCAAACTGGTCAGTACCAGCAGCGAAACCGGCCTGGGCGCGGCACTGACAAAACTGATCGCCAAGGGCGGTGAACCCTTAATTCGCAAAGGCGTCGACCTGGCGATGCGCATGCTGGGCAACCAGTTCGTTACCGGCCAGACCATAGCAGAAGCCTTGAAAAACAGCCGCGAGAACGAAACGCGCGGCTATCGCTATTCCTACGACATGCTGGGCGAAGCGGCGCTGACGGAAAACGACGCCGTTTACTATTACCAGTCCTATGAAACGGCGATCCACGCCATCGGCAAGGCCTCGAATGGCCGCGGCATCAAGAATGGCCCCGGCATTTCCGTCAAGCTGTCGGCCCTGCACCCACGCTATAGCCGCGCCCAGCGCGCGCGCGTGCTGGAAGAATTGCTGCCGAAAGTCAAAGCGCTGCTTTTACTCGCCAAGCAATACAACATCGGCTTCAATATCGATGCGGAAGAAACCGACCGCCTTGAATTGTCGCTCGACATGATGGAAGTGCTGGCCTTTGATCCTGACCTGGCTGGTTTCGAAGGCATCGGTTATGTGGTGCAGGCGTATCAAAAACGCTGCCCGTTCGCCATCGATTACCTGATCGACCTGGCCCGCCGCAGCAACCGTAAATTCATGGTGCGCCTGGTCAAGGGCGCTTATTGGGATGCAGAAATCAAGCGCGCCCAAGTCGATGGCCAGAGCGGCTATCCGGTCTACACGCGCAAGGTTTACACGGACGTCTCTTACCTGGTGTGCGCGCAAAAACTGCTGGCCGCCAATAGCCTGATCTACCCGCAATTTGCCACGCACAATGCGCAAACCTTGTCGACCATCTACACCTGGGCCAAGCGCGACGGCATTACCGACTATGAATTCCAGTGCCTGCACGGCATGGGCGAAACCTTGTACGACCAGGTGGTCGGCCCGGCCAACCTGGACAAGCCTTGCCGCATCTACGCCCCTGTCGGTTCGCATGAAACCTTGCTGGCCTACCTGGTGCGCCGCCTGCTGGAAAACGGCGCCAACTCGTCCTTCGTCAACCAGATCGTCGATGAAAGCGTGGCCATCGATAGCCTGATCCGCAATCCGCTGGACCTGGCCCGCGAGCAGGGCGGCTTGCCGCACCCATCGATTCCCTTGCCGCTGGCCATGTTTGGCAGCGAGCGCAAGAATTCGGCCGGCCTGGACCTGTCGAACGACGACACCCTGCGCGCCTTGTCGGCCAGCATCGCCCAGGACTATAGCTGGAACGCAGCACCGCTGATCGATGGCGCCGTCAGCGTCAATGCAGCAACGCAACGCATCAGCAATCCGGCCCGCCATGAAGACCATGTGGGCACGGTCGCCGAAGCGGGCACGGCCGACGTGGAAACGGCGCTGGCCAGCGCTAGCGCCTACGCCATGGATTGGCAAACCACGGAGCCTTTGCTACGCGCACAAGCGCTGCAGCGCGCAGCCGACCTGTTCGAAGAACACCATGTCGAGCTGATGGCCCTGGCTATCCGCGAAGCCGGTAAATCCTTGCCGAACGCCATCGCTGAAATCCGCGAAGCGGTCGACTTCCTGCGCTATTACGCGGCCCAGGTCGAGCACGCGCCCAACACCCTGGCGCTGGGCCCGGTCACCTGCATCAGCCCATGGAACTTCCCGCTGGCCATTTTCACGGGCCAGGTCGCTGCTGCCCTGGCCGCCGGCAATGTGGTGCTGGCCAAGCCAGCGGAGCAAACACCGCTGATCGCCTACCGCGCCGTGCAATTGCTGCACACAGCGGGCGTGCCCTTGGCTGCACTACAATTCCTGCCAGGTAGTGGTGAAGTAGTGGGCGCCGGCCTGTGCAACGATGCACGCGTCAAAGGCGTGATTTTCACGGGCTCGACAGAAGTGGCGCAATTGATCAACCGCACCCTGGCCGCGCGCGCCGTGGCCGAGTCGGTCGATATTCCCCTGATCGCTGAAACCGGTGGCCAGAATGCCTTGATCGTCGATTCGTCCGCCTTGCCGGAACAAGTGGTGCAAGACGTGATGTCGTCGGCTTTTGATAGCGCCGGCCAGCGCTGCTCGGCCTTGCGCGTCTTGTTCCTGCAAGAAGAAATCGCCGACAAGACCATCAAGATGCTGAAAGGCGCGATGCAGGAATTGCGCGTTGGCAATCCTGACCGTTTGGCCACCGATATCGGTCCCGTCATCGATGCTGAAGCGCAAGGCAATCTGCTGGCGCACATCAACAAGATGAAAACCGTGGCCCTCGATCACTATACGCTCGACCTGCCACCTGTCACGGGCACGTTTGTCGCGCCCACCGTGCTGGAAATCAAGTCGCTGGGGCAATTGACGCAGGAAGTCTTTGGCCCCGTGCTGCATGTAATCCGCTATAAACGCGCGGAATTGCCGCAACTGCTGCAATCGATCAATGACAGCGGTTACGGCTTGACCCTGGGCATTCATACGCGCATCGATGAAACCATCGATTTCATCACCAGCCGTGCGCACGTGGGCAATATCTATGTGAACCGCAATATCGTGGGCGCCGTGGTCGGTGTGCAGCCATTCGGTGGCGAAGGCAAATCGGGCACCGGTCCGAAAGCGGGTGGTCCCTTGTACCTGAAACGCTTGCAGCGCAACGCCGCACCAGGCGCGCAGCACCAGCGCCAGGCTAGCCCGGCACTCGATGCGCTGACGGTCTGGGCCAAGCAGCACGGCCAGGACAAGGTGATGCATCTGGCGCAGGAATATGCACGCACCACCTTGTTAGATAGCAGCATCGTCTTGCCTGGCCCGACGGGTGAACGCAATACCCTGAGTTTTGCCTCGCGCGGCACGATTTTGTGCGCAGCTGTCAACACGGGCGTGCTGATGAATCAATTGGCAGCTGTTTTGGCGACCGGCAACAAGGCCCTGGTGCTGGCGCAATCAACCAGCCTGATCCCTGCCGATTTGCCGCCAGCCTTGAAAGACCGCATTCAGGTCATCAGAAATATCGAATCCGGAAAACATGATTTCCAGATCGCCATGATCGAACCGGTGCTCGATAGCCAGCTCAAACCGCTGCTGGCGGCCCGTGATGGGGCGCTGGTGGGCACGATAGAGACGACGGAAGAGGGTGTCATCCCCCTGTGGCGTTTGGTCGCTGAGCGCGCCCTGTGCGTGAATACGACGGCGGCAGGCGGGAATGCCAGCCTGATGATGCTGAGTGTTTAAGCTTGTAGTTCATTAAAGCAAAAGGGCAGAACCGATAGTTCTGCCCTTTTTTTATGCAAAGTCGATGAAAACTCAGGCAGCCAAGCGCTGGCACAAGTTTTTAACGACCCCAAACGCATAACGCGACGCCACTGTCTGCACAAAGCGCATGAAGTCGACGGCCGCTTCTTCATTGGCGTTGTCCGAGATCGTGCGCATGACGGTAAACGGCACACCCAGTTCAAAACACACTTGCGCCACGGCCGCGCCTTCCATTTCGACGGCCAGCAGATCGGGAAGATCCTGCTTGAGTTGCCGCAAATGCGCTGCGCTGCTGATGAACTGGTCACCGCTGGCAATCATGCCACGGTGCACCCTGGCGTGCTGTAAACCAAATCCTTCGATTTCCAGGGCGCTGTCAGCGGGCTTCTCAGCCTGCTGACGCAAGAATTGCTCTGCGGCGCCTGCCAGTGCCTCACTGAGCACCAGATCGCTACCAAAGCGCTGTAAACCGGTCAGCGGCACTTCGAAGCGGGGAAACAGAGGGCTGGCATCCATATCGTGCTGCAACAACGATTCCGCCACCACGATATCGCCCACGTTCACTTTGGGATCACCACTGCCGGCAACGCCCGTGAAGACGATGTGGGTAACTCCGTACTTTTCCACAAGGATAGAAGCTGTCATGGCTGCGGCAACCTTGCCTATACGCGACAGAACGCACACAGCGTCGATTTCCCACAGGGTTCCCAGGGTGTACTCACGCATGCCGTGCGAGTGGCTTACAGGCCCTTGCATGGCTTCTATCAGCCCCTGCTGCTCTTCGTGCAAAGCACTAATGATGCCTAAACGCATTTTTTTGCTTGAATTCATGCTGTTTTTACTCGTATGGAAGTGAGAAGGATCGTTTTGAAGACAGAAAACTGGATGAGACAGCCGTACAGCATGGTTTTCCACCGTCCGTGCCTGTATAGATGTTTTAAATAAAGATGTATACATAAAAATAGTAGTGATAGTAAACGACCATTTTTCTGTGGATAAGTCGGTATACCATCAAAAAATCATCCACTTAGCGTATAAAAAAGTCGCTGCATAAAGCCTGTATCGATGGCGGCCATCTTTGGGATAAAAGTGCGCTTGTGGACAAAAGACGCGTTTTCCCACATCTCATCCTGTGGATATGCAGGCACTTATCCACATCAGCCATCAGGAAATCGCTTTTTTCATGCTCTGCCAGCAAGTTTTGACGCTATCCAGGTCTTCAGTGAGGGTAAGCCCCTGCGTTGAACAGCGTTGGCGCTCAACGCTGACTACCTTGGGGCCAGTTTGTATTGTTGGTCTGGGCCTGCCTGGGATTCCTGCCAAACGGTTTTGCCGTGGGAAGTCATGCCGTCGTGGACGCTTTTTTTGGGAGGTTTTGGCATGCCGGGTGAAAGTATCCCCGCAGTTCGCGGTTTTTGATCGGTTTACAATAGATCTATATATAAAAATAGTAGTAATAGTAAACGCGGTTTTTTCTGTGGATAAGTCTCTTTTTTTCAACAGGATCAAACGTTTACGCGAAAAATAAAGCCTGCATAATCGCTGTATCGTGTCAGGAGCAAAATTGTATAAAATAAGGTCCTGCGCATAACTTCGTGTTTACTCACAAGTCATCCTGTGGATATCAAGTGACTTATCCACAAACCTTCTGAAATCCCCCTTTTTCCCCTATATTTTCCTCACGCTGCTGGCTGGTGCCAGGCGGGACGGCTTCGTGCCGAACTTCGTGCTGAACTTTTAAAAACGGTTTAGCAGCGATGTGTCTGCTGTGTTGGCTTCGCGATTTTTTTTGATGGCTTGCTGTGCAAGTGCTGAACTGTAGAGCCAGGCAAAGCCGGCGATGTCGGGTTTACCTTAACAAGATCGTATACAAGAATAGTAATAGTAGTTAACGCCGCAAGTTTCTGTGGATAAGTACGGATTTATCCTTGTAAACAATCGCTTGGGATTCGGATAAGCGCTGAGTAAGCGTTGTATGGGAAAAGGATGAATTCTGAACAAAAAAGCCATCCGAAAAAATTTTTCGTTTACGCACATTGTGTACTTGTGGATATCCATAGGCTTATCCACAGAAGAAGAGGGTACTTTTCAGCGTTTTTTACTGCTGCAAACGCCAGTTTTTAGTTGCTAACGAGGAAAATTAAGCTCGCCGTGTGCGGCGACTGATGCTACTCTCGAGACGCTCACTTGTTGTTTAGTAGTAATGCATGGATGAATGAATACAGACTCTGATCGAAAGCGGTAGGGAGACAGACCGCGCGATCCCTTCAAGGTATAGGAGCTTCATTGGAATCTGCAGGCGAATACGACTACATCATCGTCGGTGGCGGCACGGCTGGTTGCGTGCTGGCCAATCGGCTGACACGCGATCAAAACGTCAGCGTCTTGCTGGTGGAGGCGGGTGGCAAGGACGATTACGTCTGGATCCACATTCCCGTTGGCTATCTGCATTGCATCGGCAATCCCCGCACCGACTGGCTGTATGCCACTGAAGCCGATGCAGGCCTGGGCGGCCGCAGCCTGAAGTATCCACGTGGCAAGGTGCTGGGTGGCAGTTCTTCGATTAATGGCATGATTTATATGCGCGGCCAGGCCGGTGACTATGATCATTGGGCCGACTTGACGGACGATGTGTCCTGGCGCTGGGAACATGTCTTGCCGCTGTTTAAGCAAAGCGAGGATTATTACGGCGGCGCGTCGGAAAACCATGGTGTGGGCGGTGAATGGCGGGTAGAAAAACAGCGTTTATCGTGGGATATCCTGAATGCATTTCGCGATGCGGCGCAGCAAACCGACATTTCGAAAACCAGCGATTTCAATGGCGGCGACAATAGCGGCTGCGCGTATTTTGATGTGAATCAGCGCCGCGGCATCCGCTGGAATACCTCGAAAGCGTTTCTGAAACCGGCGTCGCGCCGGCCCAATCTGACCATCATGACCGGTTGCCACGTGGAACGGTTGCTGTTTAGCACCCTGGAAAGCGGCCCCCGTTGCACGGGCATCGTGTTTACGGGCGGCGGCACGCAATGGCAAGCCACGGCCAGGCGCGAAACTTTGCTCACAGCTGGCGCCATCGGCTCGCCGCAATTGCTGCAATTGTCCGGCATCGGCCCGGCTGACTTGCTGCAACAACATGGCATCGTGCCGGTACACCTGTCCGCTGGCGTGGGCGCCAATCTGCAAGACCATTTGCAGCTGCGCATGGTGTTCAAGGTGCAGGGCGTGAAAACTCTGAACCAGGTAGCCAGCCGCTGGCTGGGCAAGATGCAGATCGGCTTGCAATATGCCTTGTTCCAGAGCGGGCCGATGTCGATGGCGCCATCGCAGCTGGGCGCGTTTACCAGGTCCGATCCGGGGCAGGCGACGCCGAATTTGCAATATCACGTGCAACCCTTGTCGCTCGACAAGTTTGGCGATCCCCTGCATGCGTTTCCCGCTTTCACGGCCAGCGTGTGCAATCTGCGGCCCACTTCGCGCGGGCAGGTCGCCATCGCCAGTGCCGACAGTTACGCTGCGCCAAAAATCACGCCCAATTACCTGAGCACGGCGCAAGATTTGAAAGTGGCGGCCGATGCCTTGCGCCTGACGCGCAGCATCGTGGCAGCGCCCGCCTTGAGCAGGTTTGCGCCGCAAGAATATCTGCCTGGCGTGCAATACCAGACCGAGGAAGAACTGGCGCAAGCAGCCAGCCAGATCGGCACGACGATTTTTCACCCGGTCGGCACGTGCAGGATGGGCCTGGCCAGCGAGCCGATGTCCGTCGTCGACAGCCAGTTGCGCGTGATCGGCGTGGCTGGTTTGCGCGTCATCGATGCCTCCATCATGCCCTACATCACCTCGGGAAATACCAACTCCCCCACCGTGATGATCGCGGAAAAAGCGGCGTTAATGATACAGGCCGCCTGGAAATAAACCATGGGTCAGCGCTGTTTGCGCTAATCGAGGTTGTCAAAAAAGCCCGTAGTTATACTGTATTGTGCGCCAATTTCAAGTTGTGTATTATAAAAATGACTATCTAGTACAAAAGCATAACTAGGAGACACGATGTCAGACGTAATCTTGGAAACAAGAAATTTGACCAAGGAATTCAAGGGATTCACCGCTGTCAGCGATGTCAATTTGAAAGTCGAGCGTGGCCATATCCACGCCCTGATCGGTCCCAATGGCGCCGGCAAGACGACCTGTTTCAACTTGCTCACCAAATTCCTGGTCCCGACTTCCGGGCAGATTTTGTTCAACGGCAAGGACATCACGGCCGCGAAACCTGCCCAGATCGCCCGCATGGGTGTGATCCGTTCGTTTCAGATTTCCGCTGTTTTCCCCCATTTATCGGTGTTGCAGAATGTGCGCATCGGCTTGCAGCGCCAGCTGGGCACCTCGTTTCATTTCTGGCAGAGCGAACGGGCGCTGGACCGGCTCAATGAGCGGGCCATGGCTTTGCTGGCCGAAGTGGACTTGACGGAATTTGCCGACACCATCACGGTCGATATGCCTTACGGACGCAAGCGGGCGCTGGAAATTGCCACCACCCTGGCGATGGAACCGGAAATGATGCTGCTCGATGAACCCACGCAAGGCATGGGCCATGAAGATGTGCACCGGGTCACGGAGCTGATCAAGAAGGTGTCGGCCGGCCGCACCATTTTGATGGTGGAACACAATATGAGCGTGGTCTCCGGCATCTGTGACAAGATTTCTGTATTGCAGCGTGGCGCCATGCTGGCCGAGGGCAGTTACGCCGATGTGTCGCGCAATCCGCTGGTGATGGAAGCGTATATGGGCACCACCCATGCCGAGCTGGAAGGGGCGCATTGATGACGACCAACAAGACACCAGCGCTGGAAATTTCGCAGCTGCATACCTGGTACGGCGAATCGCATATCTTGCATGACGTAAATTTGAAGGTGGAGCAGGGCGAGGTGGTGACTTTGCTGGGCCGCAATGGCGCCGGCCGCACGACCACCTTGCGCGCCATCATGGGGCTGACGGGCGCCCGCACGGGTTCGATCAAGGTCCATGGTGTAGAAGCGATCGGTTTGCCGACGCACAAAATCGCTCACCTGGGTATCGGCTATTGTCCCGAAGAGCGCGGCATTTTTTCCTCGCTGTCGACCGAGGAAAACCTGCTGCTGCCGCCGGTGCTGGTGGGCGCTGACAAGGGCATGTCGCTGGCGGAAATCTATGCCATGTTTCCCAACTTGCAGGAGCGCCGGCATAGCCAGGGCACGCGATTGTCTGGCGGCGAACAGCAGATGCTGGCCGTGGCGCGCATCTTGCGCACGGGCGCGCGCCTGCTGTTGCTCGATGAAATTTCCGAAGGCCTGGCGCCCGTCATCGTGCAAGGCCTGGCGCGCATGATCACCACCCTGAAAGCCAAGGGATACACCATCGTCATGGTGGAGCAGAATTTCCGGTTTGCCGCGCCGCTGGCGGACCGGTTTTATGTGATGGAGCACGGTCAGATCGTCGAGACTTTTGCTGCATCCGAACTGGAGGCCAAGATGCCGGTATTGACCGAGCTGCTCGGCGTGTAATGCTGATTGTCATCGGCCGTCGATGGGTCGTCGATTGGCCGTCGTTTAAATAGCAAACAATAATCCCCTACGGAGACACTATGAAACGTAACGCTATCGCCATTGCCACCTCTGCCCTTTGCGCACTGGGTTTTTCCACCTTGGCCCACGCCCAGATATCGGGCGACACCATCAAGATCGGTTTTATCTCCGACATGTCTGGCGTGTATTCCGACGTCGACGGCCTCGGTGGCGCCGAAGCCATCAAGATGGCGATTGCCGATGCCGGCGTGGTGATCGCTGGCAAGAAGGTGGAATTTATTTCCGCCGACCACCAGAACAAGGCCGATATCGCCGCTTCGAAAGCGCGCGAATGGTTCGACCAGCAAGGCGTCGATATGCTGATCGGCGGCACCAATTCCGGCGCCAGCCTGGCCATGGCCAAGGTCGCGGCGGAAAAGAAAAAGATTTTTATCGCCATCGGCGCCGGCTCCTCGCGCCTGACCAATGAGGAATGCTCGCCCTACACCATCCATTACGCTTACGACACGGTGGCGCTGGCGCGGGGTACGGGCGGCACCATCGTCAAGCAGGGCGGCAAGAACTGGTATTTCATGACGGCCGACTACGCGTTTGGCCACTCGCTGGAAAAAGACACGGCGGAAGTGGTGCAAAAGGCGGGCGGCAAGGTGCTGGGCAGCGTCAAGCATCCGCTGGGCGCCTCGGACTTTTCCTCCTTCCTGCTGCAGGCGCAAGCGGCCAAACCGCAAATCCTGGGCCTGGCCAATGCCGGTGGCGACGCCATCAACAGCATCAAGGCAGCCAATGAATTTGGCGTGACGAAAAACGTGAAACTGGCGGGTTTGCTGATTTTTATTAATGACATCCATTCCCTGGGCTTGAACCTGACGCAAGGCATGTATTTGACCGATGGCTGGTACTGGGACTTGAATCCGGAAACGCGCGCCTGGTCGAAGCGCTATTTCGACAAGATGAAAAAAGAGCCGTCGATGCTGCAGGCCGCCGATTACTCGGCCGCGGCCAATTACCTGAAGGCCGTCAAGGCGGTGGGCACCGACGATACCGACAAGGTCATGGCCTACCTGAAAAAGACCAAAATCAACGATATGTTTACCAAGGATGGCGAGATCCGTCCCGACGGCCGCATGGTGCATGACATGTATCTGATGGAAGTGAAAAAGCCATCGGAATCGAAAGCGCCCTGGGATTACTACAAGGTCGTGGCCACCGTGCCCGGCGCCCAGGCTTATCTGACCAAGGCTGAATCGAAGTGTTCGCTGTGGAAGTAAGGCTGTAGCAACTGCCCGCCTTGCGCCGCCGCATCTGCATGCGGTGGCGCGTTACCCTTCAGTCCGCACCGCGTAACCGGTGCTTTTTATACTGTGCTGCCATGGAAATTTTCGGCGTTCCATTACAAGCGATGATGAGCCAGCTGCTGCTCGGTCTCGTCAACGGCTCGTTTTATGCCATGTTGTCCCTCGGTCTGGCCGTCATCTTCGGCTTGCTCAACGTCATTAATTTCTCGCACGGCGCCATGTATATGATGGGCGCCTTTCTGGCCTGGATGGGCCTCAGCTATTTCGATATCAGTTACTGGGCCATGCTGGTGATCGCCCCGCTGATCGTCGGCCTGTTCGGCATCGTGATTGAAAAAACCATGTTGCGCTGGTTATATAAACTCGACCATCTGTATGGCTTGCTGTTGACCTTCGGCATCACCCTGATCGTCGAAGGCGTGTTCCGCTCGTTTTATGGCGTTTCCGGCCAGCCGTATGCGGTGCCGGAATTGCTGTCGGGCGCGACCGACCTGGGCTTCATGATCTTGCCAAATTACCGTGCCTGGGTGGTGATCGCCTCGCTCTCGGTTTGCCTGGTGACCTGGTTTGTCATCGAAAAAACCAAGCTGGGCGCCTACCTGCGGGCCGGCACGGAAAACCCGAAACTGGTGGAAGCGTTCGGTATCAACGTGCCGCTGATGGTCACCCTGACGTTTGGCTTCGGCGTGGCGCTGGCCGGTTTTGCCGGCGTGCTGGCCGCACCCATCATCCAGGTTTCGCCGCTGATGGGCTCTAACCTGATCATCGTCGTCTTTGCGGTGGTCGTGATCGGCGGCATGGGTTCCATCATGGGTTCCATCCTGACGGGCCTGGCACTGGGCGTGATCGAAGGCCTGACCCGCGTTTTTTACCCGGAAGGCTCGGCCACCGTGGTGTTCGTGGTGATGGTCATCGTGCTGCTGCTGCGTCCCGCCGGCCTGTTCGGCAAAGAAAAGTAATTTCATCAGACATAGATTGGAGCACCGACGATGAACAAAAAGATAGGCTACGCAATCGCCCTGGCGTTGGCGCTGGCCGCACCGTTTTACGGTTATCCCGTTTTCCTGATGAAGTTGCTGTGCTTTGCCCTGTTTGCCTGCGCCTTCAATTTGTTGATCGGCTACACGGGGCTGCTGTCGTTTGGCCACGCCGCCTTCTTTGGCGGCGCCGGTTATGTGACGGGTTACGCATTGCGCACTTGGGGCTGGCCGACGGAACTGGGTTTGCTGGCCGGCGTGGTGACCGGTGCCTTGCTGGGCCTGGTGATGGGCGCGCTGGCGATCCGCCGCCAGGGCATCTACTTCACCATGATCACCCTGGCGCTGGCGCAGATGGTGTACTTCCTTGCCTTGCGCTTGCCGTTCACGGGCGGCGAAGATGGTTTGCAGGGTGTTCCACGTGGAACCTTGTTGGGTATGCTGGACTTGGGCAAGGACATCCATTTGTATTATGTTGTCCTGGCCATCTTTGTCGCCGGCTTCGCCCTGATCGTGCGCACCATCCATTCGCCGTTTGGCCAGGTCTTGAAAGCGATCAAGGAAAACGAACCGCGCGCCATCTCGCTGGGCTATGACGTCAACAAGTACAAGCTGATGGCAATTGTCCTGTCCGCTTCCCTGGCGGCGCTGGCTGGCGCCACCAAGACCTTGGTGCTGGGCTTTGAAACCCTGACTGATGTGTACTGGGCCATGTCGGGCCTGGTGGTGCTGATGACCTTGGTTGGCGGCATGGGTACCCTGGCCGGCCCCATCATCGGCGCCATGGTGATCATCGGGCTGGAAAACAAGCTTGGTGATTTCGGCACCTACCTGGCTACGCATACGGGTATCGAGTGGTTCGGCACCCTGGGCGAATCGGTGACCATCGTCACCGGCATCATTTTTGTGATTTGCGTGCTGATGTTCCGGCGGGGCATCGTCGGTGAAGCCATTGCGCGTTTCGGCGGCAGGGGCACCAAACCCGCCGCCTGATTTGAGCAACGCCGGATTCGTCCGGCGTTTTTTTATGGGCGTTCGATGTTGAGCGGTGTCTGATTTCCTTGGAGAACAGCTATGCAAAAGACGTTTACCCTCGCAGGCCTGTGCGGCTTGTTGGCAGCTTGCGGCAGCAACCATGCGCCGGAACAATTGAACCAGATGCCCAGTTACCTGGGAACGATCACGCGTGCCGATTACGACGGCAAGAGCAATGACTTGCTGACGGCAGGCTTGGGCAAGACGGGGCTGGCGGCGGGCACGCCCGCGTATGCCAACCCGGAACAGCCGACGGCGGTCGAATTGCGCCGTAATGCCATCTATGCCAATTACCGCGCCGTACTCGATATTGCGGCCAACAGCGGTTACGGCAGCCTGTATGGACCGAACGTCGATGCGCAGGGTAAGGTTGGCGGCGGCGAGGGCTTGATAGCCGGCAGCGAATACATTGCCTATGCCGACGATGGCACCGGTCGTAAAAACGTCACCTTGATGGTGCAGATACCGAATAGCTTCGATCTCGAGCGGGCCTGCATCGTCACCGGCACCTCCAGCGGTTCGCGCGGCATTTACGGCGCCATCGGCAGCTCGGGCGAGTGGGGTTTGAAAAATGGCTGCGCCGTGGCGTATGCCGACAAGGGTTCCGGCACCGGCTTGTACGTCATCGAGGACGATAGCGTCAACCTGCAGAACGGCTTGCGTGCGGGGCGGATCGCGGCGGGCAAGCAAGCCATCTTTGCTGCTGAGCTCAGCGATGCCGATCGCCAAGCTTTTGCCGTCGCTTACCCGAACCGCATCGCTTTCAAGCATGCACATTCACAACAGAACCCGGAAAAGGATTGGGGCAGGGTCACCTTGCAGGCGGTCGAGATGGCCTACTACGTACTGAATGAACGCTATGGCCCGTTGGCGCGCGACGGCAGTGGACACACCGTGCGCTTGCATCCGAGGAACACGATCACCATCGCCTCCAGCATTTCCAACGGTGGGGGCTCAGCCTTGCTGGCGGCGGAACAGGATAGCAAGGGATTGATCAGCGGCGTGGCAGTCAGCGAGCCGCAAATCCAGCCTGGGACTGCAACGGCATACAGCGTGCGCCAGGGCGGGGTGCTGGTTGCCGCACCGGGCCGTGCCCTGTTCGACTATGCCACGTATGCGGCGCTGTATCAGCCCTGCATCGCTTCCGTGGCGGGGGCGTCCGGACGTTGCACGGCGCTGGTGGCGAAAGGCTTGTTGACGGGCCCCGACCTGGTGGCGCAGCAGAACGATGCGAAACGGCGCTTGCAAGCTTATGGCTGGCTGCCCGACTCCGATCCCTTGCAGGCGGCGCACGCGGGCACGAATATCTTAGTCGCTGTCACGTATGCCTATGCCTACGGTAAATTTTCCGTCACGGATCAAGTTTGCGGTTTTAACTTTGCGCAGACCGATGGCGCCGGCAATCCCATCGGTTTCAGCAGCATCCAGAAGGCAGCCAGCTTTGCTGCCCAAAACGGCATCCTCGGCAATGTGCTGTACGAGAAATCCATCGGCGGCGCCAAAGTCTACACGGCAGGTGTATCGCCATCGAGCAACCTGGCTGACCAGTCGCTCGATGGTTTCCTGTGCCTGCGCAGCCTGGCCACGGGTGTGGATGCCGTCAGCGGCGCCAGGCTGGAAGGCACGCTGGCCGGGCAAAGCGTCCGTGTTCGTGCTGGCATGGCGGAAGTGCAGGCTACAGGCAAGCTCGGCGGCAAGCCGGCCATTATCGTGCATGGGCGCAGCGATACGCTGATACCCGTCAATCACGCGTCGCGCGCTTATCTGGGCTTGAACGCCGTGGCCGACGGCGCCAACAGCAAGCTGCGTTATATCGAGGTGACGAACGCCAACCACTTCGATTCTTTCAGTAACGCCTTGCCCACCTTGATTGTGCCCCTGCATGTGTATTTCAACCACGCACTCGACGCCATGTATGCGCATCTGCATTCAGGGCAAACCTTGCCGCTGTCGCAAGTGGTGCGCACGGTAACGCGGCTTGACGCCAACACGCTCATCACGACTGCCAATGTGCCACCGATCGCCACGTCACCGGCGGCGGGCAATCTGATCCAGGTGACGGCAACGGCGGTGAATATTCCCAACTAGCCTGAGCTGTTCCACGTTCCACGTGAAACATCGGCGCCCGCTACTCCCATTCGAGGGCGCCCTTTTTCCATTCATAGGCGAGGCCGATGACCAGGACGCTGAGGAAAAGCATCACGGCCCAGAATCCCATCAGGCCCAGTTCCTTGACATTGGCCGCCCAGGGCATCAGGAAGATGACTTCGATATCGAACAGGATGAAGAGGATGGCGACCAGGTAAAAGCGGATATCGAACTTCATCCTGGCGTCGCCGAATGCTTGGAAGCCGCATTCGTATTGAGACAGTTTTTGTGGGTCCGGTTTATGTGGTCCCAGCAGGCGGCCCAGCAGCATGGGCACGATACCCACCAGTGTACCAATCACGATAAACAGCAGGACAGGAAAATAGGCTTCGAGGAACATGCAGACTCCTTAGTGGGTAGAAGACAGTTTCATCAGCACGATGCCGCAGACGATGAGAATGGCGGCGATCACACGCAGGGTGCTCAGTTGTTCACCGAGCACGACGATGCCGACGATAAAGGCGCCGACAGCGCCGATGCCGGTCCAGATCGTGTAAGCGGTGCCGAGGGGAATGGTACGCATGGCGTATGACAGCAAGCCGAAGCTGGCGATCATCATGACGAGGGTAATCAGGGTGGGGAGGGGTTTGCTGAAGCCGTTGGAGAGCTTCATCGAATAAGCCCAAACGACTTCAAAAATGCCGGCAATAACTAAACAGATCCAGACCACGGGAGGCTCCTTGCAAGAGCGGGCCGTCCCGGTGCGTTCCCATGATGGGGGAGGCCGTCCTCCTGGTCATCGCCAGCGTGTGGCGTGCACATGCTTGTAAACGATGCAAGGATGGTAGCTGAAAAGGAGAGTATTTGCCAGCATGTTCCACGTGGAACAGCGGAATTGGGAGCAGGGCCTTTTTCTTGCTGAGTAAAAATTAAGCAAAAAATTGAGCCTCGCAAGGTTGCGCTTGCAAAAAGACTCTATAATCGGAGCTCACACCTCGCATTTTTACTCGCATCTTTACTTGCATCTCTATTTATACTCATGTTATTTCCTACAGAATTCGACGTCATCGTTGTCGGTGGTGGTCACGCCGGTACCGAAGCGGCCCTCGCTTCCGCCCGTATGGGGCAGAAGACGCTTTTGCTCACGCATAATATCGAGACCCTGGGCCAGATGTCGTGCAACCCTTCCATCGGTGGCATCGGCAAGGGCCATTTGGTCAAGGAAGTCGATGCCATGGGCGGCGCAATGGCGATTGCCACCGACGAGTCCGGTATCCAGTTCCGCATCCTGAACTCCTCGAAAGGCCCGGCAGTTCGCGCCACGCGCGCCCAGGCCGACCGCATTTTATACAAGGCCGCCATCCGTACCCGCCTGGAAAATCAGCCCAATCTGTGGCTGTTCCAGCAGGCTGTCGATGATTTGATCGTTGAAGGCGACCGCGTGGTCGGCGCCGTCACACAGATCGGCTTGAAGTTCCTGGCACGCGCCGTCGTCCTGACGGCTGGTACTTTCCTCGACGGCAAGATCCACATCGGCTTGAATAACTACTCGGCCGGCCGCGCTGGCGACCCACCGGCGCTGTCCTTGTCGGCCCGTTTAAAGGAATTGAAACTGCCGCAGGGCCGTTTGAAAACCGGCACGCCGCCGCGTATCGATGGCCGCAGCATCGATTTTTCGGTGATGCAGGAACAGCCGGGCGACCTCGATCCGGTGCCGGTGTTCTCGGTGATGGGCAACACGTCCATGCACCCGCGCCAGGTGCCGTGCTGGGTCACGCACACGAATAGCCAGACGCACGACATCATCCGTGCCGGCCTGGACCGCAGCCCCATGTACACGGGCGTGATCGAGGGCGTGGGCCCCCGTTATTGCCCTTCGATCGAAGACAAGATCCATCGCTTTGCGGGCAAGGAATCGCACCAGATCTTCCTCGAGCCGGAAGGCTTGACGACGCATGAGTTCTATCCAAACGGCATCTCCACCAGCTTGCCGTTCGACGTGCAGATCGCCCTGGTGCAATCGATGAAGGGTATGGAAAACGCGCATATCCTGCGCCCTGGTTATGCCATCGAATATGACTATTTCGACCCGCGCGGCTTGAAAGCCTCGCTGGAAACCAAGGCCGTGGCAGGCTTGTTCTTTGCTGGCCAGCTCAATGGCACCACCGGCTACGAAGAAGCGGCCGCGCAAGGCATGCTGGCGGGCTTGAATGCGGCCTTGTTGACGCAGGACAAGGATGCCTGGGTGCCGGGCCGCTCCGAGGCCTATCTGGGCGTGCTGGTCGACGATCTGATCACCCAGGGTGTGCAGGAACCCTACCGCATGTTCACCAGCCGCGCCGAGTACCGTTTGAGCTTGCGCGAAGACAATGCCGACATGCGTTTGACGGAAATCGGCCGTGCGCTGGGCTGCGTGGGCGACGCGCAATGGCAGGCATTCGAGAAAAAACGCGAAGCGGTGGCCCTGGAACTGGAGCGTTTGCGCTCTACCTGGGTCAATCCCCGTATCCTGGCGGCCGCCGAATCGGAGCGCATCGTGGGCCAGGCCATCGAGCGCGAGTACTCGCTGGCCGACCTGCTGCGCCGTCCGAACGTGGCTTATGACACCCTGATGAGCATGACCGGTATGGAAGGCCAGGCCCTGGCCGGACCCGGCGTGGAAGACGCGGCCGTGCGCGAACAGGTGGAAATCCAGCTCAAATATGCCGGTTACATCGAGCGTCAAAGCAAGGAAATCGAACGCCACGAACACTATGAAAACCTGGCTTTGCCCGAGGGTTTCAACTATCTGGACATCAGTGCGCTGTCGGTCGAAGTACGTCAAAAACTCGACAAGCAGCGCCCTGAAACCCTGGGCCAGGCATCGCGCATTTCCGGCGTGACGCCGGCGGCGATCTCGCTGTTGCTGGTCCACTTGAAAAAGCGCGGCTTCGGCGGCGCGCACACGCAGACTTTAAAGGATGAGGTTGTTGAATGAAGCAGCAGTTTGACCGGGCCGCACTGGCCCCGATTTTGCATGAAGGTATCGCCGCGCTGGACTTGAATCTGAGCGTGGAACAGTCGGAAAAACTGCTCGATTACCTGGCCTTGCTGGCCAAGTGGAATAGTGTCTACAACCTGACATCGGTGCGCGATCCGATGCAGATGCTGACCTTGCATGTGCTCGATTCGCTGGCGGCGATACCTGCTTTCGCCGACGCGAAAAACGTGCTCGACGTGGGCGCCGGTGGTGGCTTGCCGGGCATGGTTTTGGCGATTTCGCGGCCCGATATGAAGGTGGCGATGATCGATACGGTACACAAGAAAACGGCTTTTTTGACGCAAGTGAAGGCGGAATTGGGCTTGAGCAATGTGACGGTGTACACGAAACGGGTGGAACAGCTGGAAGTGCAGCAAAAATTCGACGTGATCACCTCGCGTGCTTTTGCGGACCTGTCCGATTTCGTCAACTGGTCGGGCCACCTTTTGGAAGAGGGTGGTCAATTCATCGCCTTGAAAGGGGTGGCGCCGCCAGACGAGCGCGAGCGACTGCCAGCAGAGTGGAAAGTGAGCGAATTACGGCCTATCCAGGTGCCAGGGCTAAATGCAGAGCGTCATCTGGTCTTTATAGCAAGAGTTTTAATTTGAAAATTTAAACGGTATAAATCATATAAACAGTTTATACGGTATAAATTATATAAACCGTATAAACGATTTATATTGTATATATGAAATAAACAGTATAAATCGTTTCGGTCGGACGCCGGAGCGCAATCATGCAGTGTGCATCCTTTACAACTAGAAGATACATGGCCAAAATTTTTTGTGTAGCAAATCAAAAGGGTGGTGTTGGTAAAACCACAACAAGCGTCAACCTCTCCGCTGGCCTGGCCAAGTTGAACCAGCGCGTGCTGCTGGTCGACCTCGATCCGCAAGGCAATGCGACCATGGGCGCCGGCATCAACAAGGCTGGCTTGCCGTCGTCGACCTATGAAGTGATGCTGGGCGAGTCCGATGTCAAAACGGCACGCCAGCGTTCGGAAGCCGGGCGCTTCGATGTCTTGCCGTCCAACCGCGAGCTGGCCGGCGCCGAAGTCGAGATGGTCGACCTGGATAACCGCGAACGCCGCCTGAAGGATGCGCTGGCCGAAGTCGATGGCGAATATGATTTCATTTTGATTGATTGCCCACCGGCATTGTCGATGCTGACCCTGAACGGCCTGTGCGCCGCGCATGGCGTGATCATCCCGATGCAGTGCGAGTACTACGCGCTGGAAGGGTTGTCCGACCTGGTCAACACGATTAAAAAAGTGCACGCCAACCTGAACCCGGATTTGAAGATCATCGGCTTGCTGCGCGTGATGTTCGATCCACGCATGACATTATCGCAACAAGTATCGGCCCAGTTGGAACAGCACTTCGGCGACAAGGTCTTCAAGACCATCATCCCGCGCAACGTGCGCCTGGCCGAAGCGCCATCGTACGGCCTGCCCGGCGTGACTTTTGACCCCAGCTCGAAAGGCGCGCAGGCGTATATCGCTTTCGGCGCTGAAATGGTTGAACGCATCAAACATATGTAATAGCAGTAAGGCGCGGACACTATGATGTGAGCGCTTACTTAAAAAATACAATTAGGACAGCATGGCTACGAAAAAACTAAAAGGACTGGGTCGCGGACTCGACGCGCTATTGGGCGGCGGCGGTGGCGACTTCGCCAGTCCCGAGCACAATACGCCGAGCAACTTGCCGGTGTCACAAATGCAAGCCGGCAAATACCAGCCGCGCACCCGCATGGACGAGGGCGCCCTGAATGAACTGGCTGCCTCGATCAAGGCGCAGGGCTTGATGCAACCGATACTGGTGCGGCCGATCGGGCAGGACACTCTGAGCGGTCTTGTCAAATATGAAATCATTGCCGGTGAGCGCAGGTTCCGCGCGTCGCAACTGGCCGGCCTGACGGAAGTGCCGGTGCTGGTGCGCGATGTGGACGACCTGGCCGCTGCCGCCATGGCGCTGATTGAAAACATCCAGCGCGAAGACTTGAATCCGCTGGAAGAAGCGCAGGGCATCCACCGCCTGATCACGGACTTCAGTTTTACCCATGAGCAAGCGGCCACTGCGGTCGGGCGCTCGCGCAGCGCGGTGTCTAACCTGTTGCGCCTGATGAATCTGGCGGCGCCCGTGCAAACCATGCTGATGGCTGGCGATATCGACATGGGCCACGCGCGCGCCTTGCTGGCGGTCGATGCGGCCAGCCAGATCAATCTGGCCAATCAGGTGGTGGCCAAGCGCTTGTCCGTGCGCGAAACGGAAAAGCTGGTCACGCGCAGCGTCGAGGAAGCGGCCAACCCGGTCGAGCCACGGCAAAAAGAAAAGTCCGGTGATATTGCCCGTCTGGAAGAAGAACTGTCCGATACCCTGGCCACGCCCGTGGTGTTCAAGATGGGCAATAAAGGACGTGGACAATTGGTGATCGATTTTGCCGACCTCGATGTGCTCGACGGTGTGCTGGCCCGGCTGCGCGGCTAAGTCATCGCCACATCGATATAGTCATCACTGATCATTACCACTAGTTATAGCGAAACACGACGCTGCGGAAGGTGGCCTGGCTTGCCAGTTAACGCTTTCCGCAGGCAATTGGTGGTTTCTTGCTAACACGCTCAAAAGCCGCTGTACAAGCGGCTTTGTCATATATTGGTGCAAATGCCCGCGAATAGTCGGTAAAGCGTCTGTTTCACGCAGCAATTGCCCTGCTGCGGTGCGGCAACGTTTGACTCACTATATCAAAGCCAACTATAATCCCGTGTCTTTGCGTGTGTAGATTTTTCTGGGGACTTGGTAATTGAGTGATTCACAACAAAATATTGCCAAACCAGTCTACAAAGTAGTTGCCCTGCAACTAGCAATCGTTATCAGCTTTTCAACTGTCACCCTGTTTTTCGGTGGTAGTATCAAAGGCTGGTCCGCCGCATGTGGCGGCGCTATCGCAGTCATCGGCAGCCTGGCGTATGCCATGTTGGTCGCCAGCGGTTCCAGCGACGCCAACAAGGCATTCCGGGCGCATTTGCGCGCAGAAGTGGTGAAAATATTTATCACAGCGGTGCTGTTTATCACAGCACTGGTGTTGTTTCAGTCGGCCGCCTGGTTATGGCTGATCTTGGGTTTCGCGGTGGCAACCTTAGCATACTGGTTTTCATTGCTCGCTGTTTAATCATTGGTTTCGGGGTGTATGCCTTGAAACGACAAATCTAAATTCATTATGACCACAGAACACGCTATTGAAGCGGGCCATGCTGCCCCGGCTAACGCCACAGAATACATCAGCCATCACTTGTCTCACTTGAGAAGTGCCGACGGCACCATCAATCTGGATACGTTCTGGATTTCGGCCATATTGGGCTTTGTATTCCTTGGTGTTTTCTACCTGGCATCGCGTCGCGCGACCGCTGGCGTGCCTGGCAAGCTGCAAAACTTCGTAGAAATGATCATGGAAATCGTGAATGACACTATTAATGGTGCCTTTCACGCGAAAAGCAAGATCATCGCGCCGCTGGCCATCACTATTTTTGTCTGGGTCTGGCTGTTGAACGCCATGGACTTCCTGCCGGTTGACTTGCTGCCGAAGATTTTGGGCTGGTTTGGCGTGCATAAACTGCGTGCCGTACCGACCGCCGACGTGAATCACACCTTCGCCATGTCGTTCTCGGTGGTGCTGTGCATTATCGCTTTTTCGATCAAGGCCAAGGGCCTGGGCGGCTGGATCAAGGAATTGTTCACCGCGCCGTTCCACGCAAATGGCGTAATCGCCATGATCGCCCTTGCGCCAGTCAATTTCTTGCTGCAAATGGTTGAGTTGGTTGCAAAACTGATCTCCCTGTCGCTGCGTCTGTTCGGCAATATGTATGCCGGCGAACTGATTTTCATCTTGATCGCGTTGTTGCCTTGGTGGGCACAGTGGGCGTTGGGTGGTCCATGGGCAATTTTCCATATCTTGATTGTAACTTTGCAAGCTTTTGTGTTTATGGCGTTGACGGTGGTGTATCTGAGCCTTGCGGTTGAGAAGCACTAACCTTTAACTTTATATTTTGTTTTTTTAGTATCTTTCGTTTTTAAATTTAGGAGAATTTTATGCAAGCTCTGATCGCACAAGTACAAAGCATGACCGTTCTGGCAGCAGCAATCATCATCGGCCTGGCCGCAATCGGCACCGCTCTGGGCTTCGCTATCTTGGGTGGCAAATTCCTGGAAGCATCGGCTCGTCAACCTGAACTGATGCCACAACTGCAAACCAAGCTGTTCGTTATCGCTGGTCTGCTGGATGCGATCTCGATGATCGGCGTTGGTGTTGCTCTGCTGTACACGTTCGCTAACCCGTTCCTGGCTGCTTTGACCGCTGCTGCTCAGTAATTCGCTCCAACCCTAGGAGAAACTTTTAGTTAGGAGCAAAGGTATGGACATCAATATGTCGCTCATCGGCCAGATGATCACCTTCGCGGTGTTGGTCTGGTTCTCGATGAAGTTCGTATTTCCAGCGCTGAACAATGCGCTGGATGAGCGTGCCAAACGAATCGCGGATGGATTGGCTGCGGCCGATCAAGGTCAGGCTTCGATGGCAGTCGCTGAAAAGCGTGCGCAAGAGGCATTGAACAGTGCACGTGAAGAAGCTTCGCAACGCGTTGCGGACGCTGAGAAGCGCGCGCAGCTGGTTGCTGAAGAGATCAAGCAAAATGCACAAGCTGAAGCTGCGCGTATCATTGCGCAAGCCCAGTCGGACGCCGAGCAGCAACTGTCGAAAGCACGCGAACAATTGCGCGCTCAGGTGGCTGACCTGGCTGTTAAAGGTGCCGAGCAGATCTTGAAGCGTGAAGTCAACGCTACGGCTCACGCCGAAATGTTGCAGCGTCTTGCTGTTGAGCTGTAATCATGGCAGAACTCGCAACCGTCGCCCGTCCCTACGCGGAAGCTTTGTTCCGCGTAGCCCAAGCTGGTAAGGAGTCAAGCAACCTCGCGGTGTGGTCCGAACTGGTGTCTGAATTGACACAGATCGGCAGCCACCCCGAGGTACAGGCGTACGCGCGCAATCCGAAAGTTTCGGAAAGCGATGTCGTCGCCACCATCCTGTCGTTGTTGAAATCGCCGCTCAATGAGGAAGTGAAAAACTTCCTCACCTTGTTGATCGAAAATGGCCGCATTAGCCTGCTGCCGGAAATCGGCGCGCAATTCCACGTGTTGAAAAACAACCTGGAAGGTGCGGCTGACGCCGAGATCACGAGCGCTTTCGATCTGAGCGAAGGCCAAACGGCCGAGCTGGTCGCAACGCTGGAAAAGAAATTCAGTCGTAAGCTCAACCCTGCCGTGACAGTAGATCCATCGCTGCTCGGCGGTGTACGCGTGGTTGTTGGTGACCAGGTGCTCGACACTTCGGTGCGCGCCAAGTTGCAGCAACTGCACGCTGCACTGTTGGCGTAAGAACCGCGCTTCGGCAGGCCAGCTTAGACAGACCCTTACCCCTCGCGCAAGCTGAGAGAAACACTTTTAGGAGTTAGTATGCAACTCAACCCATCTGAAATCAGCGAGTTGATCAAGAGCCGGATCCAAGGTCTTGACGGCGGCGCTGAAGTGCGTAACCAAGGCACGGTTATTTCCGTAGCCGACGGTATCTGCCGCATTCACGGTTTGTCGGACGTGATGCAAGGCGAGATGCTGGAATTCCCAGGCAATACCTTTGGCCTGGCCATGAACCTGGAGCGCGACTCCGTTGGTTCCGTGATTCTGGGTGCCTACGAGCACATCTCCGAAGGCGACACGGTGAAGTGCACCGGCCGCATTCTGGAAGTGCCAGTCGGTCCTGAACTGCTGGGCCGCGTAGTCAATGCGCTGGGTCAGCCTATCGACGGCAAAGGCGCCATCGACACCAAATTGACGGCTGCGATTGAAAAAATCGCGCCGGGCGTGATCGCCCGTGAATCCGTTTCGCAACCGATGCAAACCGGCCTGAAGTCGATCGATGCGATGGTTCCAGTTGGCCGCGGCCAGCGCGAACTGATCATCGGCGACCGTCAAACCGGTAAGTCGGCTGTAGCGATTGATGCGATCATCAATCAAAAAGGCCAGGGCATGAAATGTATCTACGTCGCGATTGGCCAAAAAGCCTCGTCGATCAAGAACATCGTGCGCTCGCTGGAACAACACGGCGCGATGGAATACACCATCGTTGTTGCTGCTTCCGCTTCGGAATCGGCCGCCATGCAATACATCTCGCCGTACTCCGGTTGCGCCATGGGCGAATACTTCCGTGACCGCGGTGAAGATGCACTGATCGTCTATGATGATCTGTCGAAACAAGCTGTTGCTTACCGTCAAATCTCGCTGCTGCTGCGCCGTCCACCAGGCCGCGAAGCGTACCCAGGCGACGTGTTCTACCTGCACAGCCGCCTGCTGGAACGCGCAGCACGCGTGAACGCCGACTATGTCGAGAAGTTCACCAACGGCGCCGTCAAAGGCAAGACCGGTTCCCTGACGGCATTGCCGATCATTGAAACGCAAGCTGGCGACGTCTCGGCATTCGTTCCAACCAACGTGATTTCGATTACCGACGGTCAGATCTTCCTGGAAACCTCGCTGTTCAACGCCGGTATCCGTCCTGCAATTAACGCCGGTATTTCCGTATCGCGCGTCGGTGGCGCCGCCCAGACCAAGGTCATCAAAAACCTGTCCGGTGGTATCCGTACCGACTTGGCGCAATACCGTGAACTGGCTGCGTTTGCGCAGTTCGCTTCCGACCTGGACGAATCGACCCGCAAGCAGCTGGACCGTGGTGCACGCGTAACGGAATTGCTGAAGCAAGCCCAATACTCGCCACTGTCGATCTCGCTGATGGCCGTATCGCTGTTCTCGGTGAACAAAGGCTTTATGGACGACGTGCCAGTCAAGCAAGTGCTGTCGTTCGAAGCTGGTGTCCACGCTTACATGAAGACCAAGCAAGCTGCTCTGCTGGCCAAGATCGAAGAAACCAAGCAACTCGACAAAGACAGCGAAGCAACTCTGTCGGCGGCCATTGCTGATTTCAAGAAATCCGGCGCATATTAAGCGGCCAGGCGGCGCCCACCTTGAGTGCGGCGCCGCCCTACGCGCAGAAGGAGTAAGGACTCATGGCATCAAGCAAAGAGATACGGGGCAAGATCAAGAGCGTAGAGAATACGAAGAAGATCACCAAGGCGATGGAAATGGTCGCCGCGTCCAAAATGCGCAAGGCGCAAGACCGGATGCGGGCCGCTCGTCCCTACAGTGACAAGATTCGTAATATCGCCGCCAATCTGGCGACCGCCAATCCGGAATACACGCACCCGTTCCTGGCAGCAGCCCAGGGTACGCAAGCCAAGGCAGTGGGTTTCATCGTTGTCACGACCGACAAAGGTCTGTGCGGCGGCATGAACACCAATATCTTGCGTCAGGTGACGTCCAAGTCGCGCGAGCTGGAAACAGCTGGCAACCGGGTTGAAGCAGTCGCTATCGGTAACAAGGGTTTGGGTTTTTTGAATCGTATCGGCGTCAAGGTCATCGCTCACGCGATTCAGACCGGCGACACGCCGCACCTGGATAAATTGATCGGACCTGTCAAGGTCATGCTCGAAGAGTTCCAGGCTGGCAAGCTCGATGCAGTTTATCTGTGCTACACCAAATTCATTAACACGATGAAGCAAGAGCCGGTTGTGGAGCAATTGCTGCCACTGCCAGAAGACAAGATGCAAGCCGACCAGGGTGCCCACAAGTGGGATTACATCTATGAGCCGGATGCACAAGCTGTCATCGATGAATTGCTGGAGCGCTATGTAGAAGCGCTGGTGTACCAGGCAGTCGCAGAAAATCTGGCGTCCGAGCAATCGGCACGGATGGTGGCGATGAAAGCTGCAAGCGACAACGCGGGTAGTGTGATCGGCGAATTGAAGCTGATCTACAACAAGACCCGCCAAGCTGCGATTACCAAAGAACTCTCCGAAATCGTCGCCGGTGCGGCTGCGGTTTAAACGAATTTAACTATATTGAAGGAACGAACATGGCTGATGGCAAAATCGTTCAGTGTATTGGCGCTGTGGTGGACGTTGAATTTCCACGCAACGCGATGCCCAAGGTATTTGATGCCTTGAAAATGGCAGGCTCGGAACTGACCCTGGAAGTACAACAGCAGTTGGGCGACGGCATAGTCCGTACCATTGCACTCGGCTCGTCCGATGGCCTGCGTCGCGGCATGATAATCCAGAACACCGGCAAACCTATCATGGTGCCAGTCGGTAAAGCAACCCTGGGTCGCATCATGGACGTGCTGGGTAACCCGATCGACGAATGCGGCCCAGTGTCGCACGAGCAGATCGCATCGATCCACCGCACCGCTCCTGCGTACGACGAACTGTCGCCATCGCAAGAACTGCTGGAAACCGGCATCAAGGTGATCGACCTGGTGTGCCCGTTTGCAAAAGGCGGTAAAGTTGGTCTGTTCGGCGGCGCTGGCGTAGGCAAGACCGTGAACATGATGGAACTGATTAACAACATCGCTAAAGCGCACAGCGGCGTGTCCGTGTTCGCCGGTGTGGGTGAGCGTACTCGTGAGGGTAACGACTTCTATCACGAGATGGCTGACGCAAAAGTGGTCGATCTGGAAAATCCGGAGAACTCCAAAGTAGCGATGGTCTACGGTCAGATGAATGAACCGCCAGGTAACCGTCTGCGCGTTGCGCTGACCGGCCTGACGATCGCTGAATCGTTCCGTGATGAAGGCAAGGACGTGTTGTTCTTCGTCGACAACATCTACCGCTTCACCCTGGCCGGTACCGAAGTATCGGCACTGCTGGGCCGTATGCCTTCGGCTGTGGGTTACCAACCTACCCTGGCTGAAGAAATGGGCCGTCTGCAAGAGCGTATCACGTCGACCAAAACCGGCTCGATTACCTCGATCCAGGCCGTCTACGTTCCAGCCGATGATTACACCGATCCGTCGCCTGCTACCACCTTTGCTCACTTGGATTCGACCGTTGCGCTGTCGCGTGACATCGCTTCCCTGGGTATCTACCCAGCCGTGGACCCACTGGACTCGACCTCGCGTCAGCTCGATCCGCTGATCGTTGGTCAAGAGCACTATGACACCGCGCGTGCCGTACAAACGACCCTGCAACGCTACAAGGAATTGCGCGACATTATCGCCATTTTGGGTATGGACGAGTTGGCGCCGGAAGACAAACTGCTGGTAGCACGTGCACGTAAGATGCAGCGTTTCCTGTCGCAGCCATTCCACGTCGCTGAAGTCTTTACCGGCGCGCCTGGTAAATACGTTTCGCTCAAAGACACGATCAAGGGCTTCAAAATGATCGCTTCGGGCGAACTCGATCACCTGCCGGAACAAGCGTTCTACATGGTCGGCACGATCGAAGAAGCAATCGAAAAAGCCAAGAAACTTAACTAAGTTAAGTTTGGGCCTAACCCCGTCCTTTACTTAGGACGGGGTTCTTCAACCCGATAGGACAGACATGGCACACACAATTCACGTTGACGTGGTTTCCGCTGAAGAACTGATTTTTTCAGGCGAAGCAGAATTCGTCGCGTTGCCGGGTGAGCAGGGCGAGCTGGGTATCTACCCACGCCACACGCCTTTGATTACCCGCATCCGTCCGGGCGCGGTCCGCATCAAGGTAGTCGGCCAGGCTGAAGAAGAATTCGTCTTCGTTGCTGGCGGCCTGCTGGAAGTGCAGCCCGACACCGTGACCGTCCTGGCCGATACCGCGATCCGCGGTCACGACCTGGATGAAGCGAAAGCGCTGGAAGCGAAGAAGTTGGCGGAAGAAAATATCCACAACAAGGATTCGGGCATCGACTACGCGCAAGCGCAAGCCGAGCTGGCCAGTGCAATTGCACAGCTGGCAGCGATCCACAAGCTGCGTCAGCATTAATTTGCAGACTCGCAGCAATGCAAGAGGCAGCCTTCGGGCTGCCTTTTTTATTGGCTTGGCGGTATCGTCTCGACCAGGCCGGCGGCAGTCGCCTGCAGCAAATAACGCAGCCGGGGACCAAAGTCGAGTGCGACATGGCCCCATGCCGGCACTTCCTGATACAGCTGCGCAAGCGTGGGCGTGGGGTGCGCCACTTGCCAATGGCCGGCGGCCAGCATGATCGTCGCCGCCAGCAGACCTTGCAGTTGCTGTTCCGTCATGCTACTGGCCTGCACCAGCATGCTGGCAATCTTGTCGTGCGCGGCAAAGGCATTGGTTTTGTAACGCCTGGCCCGCTCGATATCGACCGCGCCTTCCAGGCTCAGCGTGACATGTGTCAACAGGTCGCAAAAGACGGGCAGCGAGATGATGGTATCGGCGACAACCCCGGCAACTTCCATCGGCGTCATGCCAAGCCGCGTTCCCAGCGTGTTTTCGATCGCATCGCGCCAGCGCATCCAGCAGCGTTCGGCCAGTTCAAGCAATAGCTCTTCCTTGTTGGCGTAATAGCGCCGCACGCCGGTGCGGTGCAAGCCGGCGCGGTCGGTCACCGCCGCCACCGTCACGAAACGCACGCCTCCCAGCGCAAGGGCCAATGATTCCGCCGCGTCGAGTAACGCTTCGTAACGTTGTTGCTTGTCTTCGATGGAACGGGCTCTTTCTTTCATGCCACGATTTTAACGCATCTCACTGTGCGTTACATGAAAAACCGTGCTATCTTCCAGTTAACGCATCATTGGGTGCGTTAAATGGAATGGAAGTATGGAGCAGTGTGTCCTGAACGGCCGCCACATACTGACACCGCAGTCAATACATGGAACCACTACTATGAAAACTCAGACAAAACCCGTCGTCCTGATTACTGGCGCCTCTTCTGGCATGGGCAAGGATTTCGCCTTGCGCCTGCTGTCGGAAGGCTACATCGTCTATGGCGCGGCGCGACGGATTGAACGGATGCAAGAGATCGAGGCGGCTGGCGGCATTGCGCTGGCGATGGATGTTACCGAGGATGACACGATGGTGGCGGCGGTCGAACGCATCATGCGCGAACAGGGACGGATCGATGTGCTGGTCAATAGCGCAGGTTATGGGCAGATGGGTGCCCTGGAAGATGTGCCAGTCGACGCAGCCCGCCGTCAGATCGAAGTCAACCTCATCGGCCTGGCGCGTCTCACGCAACTTTGCCTGCCGCACATGCGCGCGAAAAAATTCGGGAAAATCATCAATATTTCTTCAATCGGAGGGAAGTGTGCGTTTCCGCTGGCGGGCTGGTATCACGCCTCGAAGTTCGCGCTGGAGGGATATTCGGATGCACTCCGGATGGAAGTGCGTCCTTTCGGTATCGATGTCATCGTGATCGAGCCGGGAGGAACCGAGAGCGAGTGGTTTCCTGTCGCCATAGCCGAACTCGAACGATATTCCGCGCAAGGCGCTTATGCCCGTCTGGTGCAGGCAATGCAGCACTCGCCTTCCTGGAAAAGGAAAATGCCACCGGCGGCCGTCATTACCAATCTGCTGATCAAGGCGCTCAAGGCGAAAACGCCGCGAACCCGCTATCACGGCGCTTCGGGTTCGGGCGTCATCCTGTTTCTGCGATACATATTGCCAGATCGCCTGTACGACCGTCTCATCATGTCGCAGTTCCGCCAGCGATCAGTCTGATGGGCAGATGCTCGCCAGGCATCCGCACTGCTTTACAAGCGAGGGTGTGTGAACGGGCTTACTTCATGCACTCACCCTGGCGCGCTTTCCCTTCTCCTGTACCGCTTTGACCAGCGTCTTCCACTTGGCCCGCGCGGCGATACGGTCGAGCGGGGTTTGTGTTTGCCGCTGGGCTTCACGCAGCAGCTTGTGATAATTGCGCAGGCGGTTTGCATCGACGGCATCGCGCACCGCGCAGCCGGGTTCCCGGGCATGCTGGCAATCGCGGAACTGGCATTGCTCGGCCAGCGCGGCGATGTCGTCGAAGGTGGCCGCCAGCGTGTCTGCATCGGTATCGGCGCGCCAGCTGCGCAAGGCCGGCGTATCGATGATGCAGGCGCCCGAGACGCAGCGGTGCAGCGAGCGGGCGGTGGTCGTATGCCGGCCACGTCCAAAGGCAGAAGTGTCTTGCGTGGCGGCTGCACGGGCGATAGCCTGCTGCAGTCCGATCAGGCGTAGTGAAGCGAAATCGAAGTCGATCATGGTAGCGTAATTCCGTATTCTGTCGTCCGCAAGCGGACGTGAAGCCTGCGCGTGCAGGCACCGCCAGTCAGGGTGGACTGGCACGAAGAATGGGAAGTCGGCTACGCGATCACGCGTCGGGCAAAAACCAGGTCAGCTCGCTAAAACGATGCTAAGGATCGACAGTGATCAGGCAGCCGACAAGACGGCAGTATCCAGATGGCGCACGTTATCGACTCCTTTGAAGATGAGGTAGAGCGCCAGTGTGCCAGCAGCACGCAGTGGCGTCAATCTGTATGTCAGCTACACATGCCGTAAGCCTTGCGCTCGTCAAAATAGCGGTAGGTAAAGGTGCGCACCGGATAGCGCTTGCCGCCGACCAGCATGTCGGGCATGGACAGGTCAAAACGCTGCGGCATCTGGCGCGGCAGTTGCAGGCGGATGCGCCATTGCGTCTCCTTGCTGTTGCCGACGGCGGAAAACATGATGGGCAGCTGTTCGATGACATCGACGATTTCCGCCTTCTGGCTCATGCCGCGCTGGTAGATGGTCAGGATCTTGGCCGTTGCAAACGGCTCCTTGTGCGGCTCTGCCAGCAAGAAGGACAATCGCGTAAAGCTGGCCTGGGTGCCCACGGGCAGCGTGAAGATCAGCGCCAGCTCCGTGCCGCCCGCCTGCAAGGTGACGGGCGGCGTGGCATAGATGCTGATACCGCGCGGCAGCTCGAAACGCGAGCCTTCCGTCCACGTCTTGCACTCGGGCGTGGTGGCCTGATACAGGCTGGGCGCCGTGTAATCGTCGCAGGCGGAGACGAGCAGCAGCAGTGGCAGGGCGAATAGAGCAGAGCGGCGCATGGCGATCACGGGTGGGGACAGGAGCCGACAGTGTAAGCGATCCACTCGTGGGCTACCAGCACGGCTTGTCGTGTTGCGATGCAGCATAGCGCTGCAGGATGTGGACTGGCGCTGGCCTTATGGCGTCTATCCGGCATACCATCATGGCCATACGTGTCGCCTGCCTGTGGTCTGAGGCCTGAAGTATGGGCGGCGCGCCTCTCCACTTTCGCAAAGGAAGCAGCATGAGTTCAATATTGGGTATCAGCGGCGATGCCTTGATCAATGGCCAGGCCGTGCGCGGCACGCAAGCGTCTTTCCAGGCGTTTGATCCGGCGCAGGGCGTGGAAATCGCGCCTGCCTTCTACACCGTCGACAATGCACAGATAGACCAGGCCTGCCGCGCGGCGCAGGCCGCTTTCGATCCCTTCCGTGGCACGACGAACCTGCAGCGGGCCGACTTCCTGGAAGCCATCGGTGCGCAAATCCTGGCGCTGGGCGACGCGCTGATCGTGCGGGCCATGGCGGAAAGCGGCTTGCCGCGCGCCCGCCTGGAAGGTGAACGGGGCCGCACGGTGGGCCAGCTGAAGCTGTTCGCCGACCTGCTGCGTGCAGGCGCATGGCAGGATATCCGCGTCGACAAGCCACTGCCCGAGCGTGCGCCGCCGCGCCCTGAACTGCGTTTGCGCATGATAGGCCTGGGGCCCGTCGCCGTGTTCGGGGCGAGTAATTTTCCGCTGGCGTTTTCGGTGGCAGGCGGCGACACGGCGGCCGCGCTGGCCGCTGGTTGTCCGGTAGTGGCCAAGGCCCATCCGGCCCATCCCGGCACCTCCGAACTGGTGGCGCGCGCCGTCGTGCAAGCGGTGGCTGACTGCGGCTTGCCGGCTGGCGTATTTGGTTTGCTGACGGGCGTGGGCAATGCGCTGGGCGGCGAGCTGGTGCGCCATCCCGCCATCCAGGCTGTCGGCTTTACAGGTTCGCGCCAGGGTGGCGTGGCCCTGATGGCGATAGCCGCCGCCCGCCCGCAGCCCATCCCCGTGTATGCGGAAATGAGCAGCATCAATCCCGTGTTCCTGTTGCCGCAGGCGCTCGCTGCGCGCGGTGAATCCATCGCCGCCGGCCTGGCTGCCTCGCTGACCATGGGCGTGGGCCAGTTCTGCACCAATCCTGGCCTGGTACTAGGGCTGGCCGGCAGCCACTTCGAGCACTTCGGTTTCAGTCTTGCCAAGGCACTGGGAGCGGCGCCGGCCGGCGTCATGCTCACACCGGGCATCGCTGCCAACTACCAGCGCGGCGTGGTCCATTTGGCCAGCCAGGATGGCGTGCAGACGATGCTGGAACCGGTGGCGTCCGATACGTGCAAGGCCTTGCCGGCCGTATTCCGCACGACGAGTGCGGCCTTTCTTGCCAGCGCCGCGCTGGCCGAAGAAGTGTTCGGGCCCGTCACCTTGCTGGTCGAATGCACGGATGTCGACGACATGCTGTCCATCACGGAGCAACTGGAAGGGCAGCTGACAGCCACCCTGCAAATGGATGCGGGCGACCTGGAAGCGGCGCGCCGTTTGCTGCCGGCGCTGGAGCGCAAGGTGGGCCGCATCCTCGCCAACGGCTATCCGACCGGCGTGGAAGTGGCCAGCGCCATGGTGCATGGCGGGCCCTATCCCGCCACCTCGGATGGCCGCAGCACCTCGGTGGGCACGGCGGCGATTCAACGCTTCCTGCGGCCCGTGTGCTATCAGAATTTTGATGAGGCCTTGCTGCCGCAGGCCTTGCGCGACGGCGTGCCTGGGCACTCCTGAGACGGCTGAAGGGAAGAAAACAAAGGCGCTGCGGCGCCTTTTTTCATGGCTTGGCCTATGCTGCATTGCAATAAGAATAATCATCAAGCATTTTGGTGATTTTCGTAATTGCGGTGGCTCAGGGCTGCGCGCAGAATCGGTACCACCTTGCAGTCATCCCTTAGTTCCACGCCTTCGAGAGTCCCGCATGCAGCCGATTTCACCATCCACCATCTTGCCTGTCGATTTCAACGCCGCCGTGCTGGTGGGGCGTATCTGGCGCGATGGTCCCTGCGTCATCGCCGTGCGCAACGGCGAAGTGATCGACATCACGCAGACGGTGTCCACGGTGGCTGAGCTGCTCGACAGCGGCGATGCGCTCGGCATCGCCCGCCACGCGCCCGGTGTTTCGCTGGGCCCCGTACAGGCGCTGCTGGAACTGGCCTTGTCCGCTCCCGTCGACCAGCCCCTGTTATTGGCGCCATGCGACCTGCAAGCGATCAAGGCCTGCGGCGTGACATTCGCCGTCAGCCTGCTCGAAAGAGTGATCGAGGAACAGGCCGGGGGCGACGCGGCGCGTGCCGCGAGCCTGCGCACCGCGCTGCAAGACACCCTGGGCAGCGATTTATCGGCCCTGCGTCCCGGCTCGGATGCGGCGCAGCGCTTGAAGCAGCAGCTGCAGCAGCGCGGCGCCTGGTCGCAGTATATGGAAGTGGGCATCGGTCCCGATGCGGAAGTGTTTACCAAGGCGCAAGCCATGTCCGCCGTCGGCTGCGGCGCGCAAGTGGGCTTGCTGCCGAACTCCGCCTGGAACAACCCGGAACCGGAGATCGTCCTGGCCGTCAACAGCCGTGGCGAGGTGCTGGGCGCGACCCTGGGCAACGATGTGAATTTGCGCGACATCGAAGGGCGCAGCGCGCTCTTGCTGGGCAAGGCCAAGGACAACAACGGCTCCTGCGCCATCGGTCCCTTCATCCGTCTGTTCGACGAGGGCTTCACGCTCGATACCGTGCGCCAGGCGGAAGTGTCGCTGCTGATCGAAGGTGCCGATGACGGTTTTGTGCTGGAAGGCGCCAGTTTCATGCGCGAGATCAGCCGTGATCCGCTCGACCTGGTACGCCAGACGGCGGGTGATTATCACCAGTATCCGGACGGCTTCATGCTCTTCCTGGGCACCATGTTCTCGCCCGTGAAAGACCGCGATGAGCCGGGCGGCGGTTTCACGCACCACCTGGGCGACCGGGTCACCATCGCCAGTGCCGCGCTGGGCGCCCTGGTCAATCAAGTGCAGCGCTGCGACGCGATCCCGCCATGGACCTTTGGCGTGCGCGCGCTATATCAAAACCTGGCCAGCCGCGGCTTGCTCTGATCCGATTTCTACAATAAGAAGAGAGACTTTTTTATGCAGCATGCGACTTATCCCAGCCTGGCCAACAAGCGCGTCGTCATTACGGGCGGTGGCACCGGCATTGGCGTGGCCATCGTCGAAGCGTTTGCGCGCCAGGGTGCCCACGTCACCTTTCTCGACATCGCCCGCGAGGCTTCACAGGCGCTGCAAGCGCAGCTGGCCCACTTGCCACAGCCGCCCGTTTTCCGCTATTGCGACCTGACCGACCTCGCTGCGCTGGCCACCACCTTTGCCGACATCGAGCGCAGCGCCGGCGCGGCCGATATCCTCGTCAACAACGCGGCCAACGATGACCGCCATCAGTTGCAGGACGTGACGCCCGCCTACTGGGATGAGCGCATCGCGGTGAACCTGCGCCACCAGTATTTTTGCGCCCAGGCCGTGGCGCCCGCCATGCGTACCAAACGCAGCGGCGTGATCCTCAACCTGGGCTCGATTTCCTGGCATCTGGCGCAAGCCAATTTGTCGATCTACATGACGGCCAAGGCCGGCATTGAAGGCTTGACGCATGGCCTGGCGCGCGACCTGGGTGTTGACGGCATCCGCGTCAACTGCATCATTCCGGGGGCCGTGCGCACGCCGCGCCAGGAGCGTTTGTGGCATACGCCGGAAGCGGAAGCCGTGATCCTGCAAGGCCAGTGTTTGCAGACGCGCGTCGAGCCGGATGACGTGGCGGCGCTGGCGCTGTTCCTCGCTTCCGACAATGCCGCCAAGTGCACGGGGCGCGAGTACTTTGTCGACGCGGGCTGGTACGGCGCATGAGTAACTCGGCCACAGCACCGGTGCGCCGCTTCCGCTCGCAGGACTGGTTCGACAATCCCGACCATATCGACATGACGGCGCTGTATCTGGAACGCTTCATGAACTACGGGATCACGGCCGAGGAACTGCGTTCGGGCCGGCCCATCATCGGCATCGCGCAAAGCGGCAGCGATATCAGTCCCTGCAACCGCATCCACCTGGAACTGGCCAAACGCGTGCGCGACGGCATCCGCGATGCGGGCGGCATCCCGATGGAATTCCCGCTGCATCCGATCTTTGAAAACTGCCGCCGTCCCACGGCGGCGCTGGACCGCAACCTGGCTTACCTGGGCCTGGTGGAGATTTTGCACGGTTATCCTATCGACGCCGTGGTGCTGACGACGGGCTGCGACAAGACCACGCCGGCCCAGCTGATGGCCGCCGCCACGGTGGACATTCCCGCCATCGTGCTGTCGGGTGGCCCCATGCTCGACGGCTGGATGGATGGCGAATTGGTAGGTTCGGGCGCCGCCATCTGGAAGGGCCGCCGCCAACTGGCCGCAGGCGCCATCGACAATGATAAATTCCTGCAGATCGCCGCCGCCTCGGCGCCTTCCGCCGGGCACTGCAACACCATGGGTACGGCGTCGACCATGAATGCGCTGGCCGAGGCTCTGGGCATGTCGCTCACGGGCTGCTCGGCGATACCCGCGCCCTACCGTGAGCGGGGCCAGATCGCCTATGAAACGGGGCGCCGCATCGTCGAGCTGGCGCATGCCGACGTGCGCCCGTCACACATTTTGACGCGTGAAGCTTTTCTCGACGCCATCATCGTCAATGCCGCCATCGGCGGCTCCACCAACGCCCAGCCACACCTGATGGCCATGGCCCGCCACGCAGGCGTGGAACTGCATTCGAGCGACTGGATGGCACATGGTTACGACGTGCCGCTGCTGCTGAACATGCAGCCGGCCGGGAAGTATCTGGGCGAGCGTTTTCACCGCGCCGGCGGCGTGCCGGCGGTGATGTGGGAGCTGTTGCAGGCCGGTTTGCTGCACGCCGAGCGCCCCACCGTCACGGGCTTGAGCATGGCGGCCAACCTGGCGGGCCGCGAAAGCGCCGACCGCGAGATGATCCGCCCTTTCCATGCGCCGCTGAAGGAAAAAGCGGGTTTCCTCGCATTGCAGGGCAATCTGTTCGATTTCGCCATCATGAAAACCAGCGTGATCTCGGCCCAGTTCCGCGAGCGCTATCTGTCGCGCCCCGGCAGCGAGGGCGTGTTCGAGGCGCGCGCCATCGTGTTTGACGGTTCCGCCGATTATCACGCGCGCATCAACGACCCAGCCCTGGCCATCGACGACAGCTGCATGCTGGTGATGCGCGGCGCCGGTCCCGTGGGTTGGCCCGGTTCGGCCGAAGTGGTCAATATGCAGCCGCCCGACGCACTGCTCAAGGCCGGCATATTGAACCTGCCTACCCTGGGCGACGGGCGCCAGTCGGGCACTTCGGACAGCCCCTCGATCTTGAACGCCTCGCCGGAAAGCGCGGTGGGCGGCGGCCTGGCGCTGCTGCGCACGGGCGACACCATCCGCGTCGACCTGAATGCGGGCCGCTGCGACATGCTGGTCGATGCCGCCGAACTGGTGCGCCGCGCGCAGGAATTGCCACCGCCCGTGAACGATAGCGCCACGCCGTGGCAGGAAATTTACCGCGCCAGCGTGGGCCAGCTGGAGACGGGCGCCTGCATGGAACTGGCCTTGAAATACCGCGCCGTGGGGCAGACGCTGCCACGCCATAACCATTGATGTAGGAAGCCGCAACACCTGTAGTGAAAAACGTTCTTAATAAAATCCAACAAGGAGACACGTAATGAACAAGATCATCAGTGCAGCCCTCATGACCGCCATGCTGGCGCTGACCAGCGGTTCCGTCCTGGCCGACGCCAAAAATCCGAAGATCGGTTTTTCCATCGACGACCTGCGCGTGGAGCGCTGGACGCGCGACCGCGACTTCTTTATCGCCGCCGCCGAAAAGCAGGGTGCCAAGGTCTTCGTGCAGTCGGCCGACGCCAGTGAGCAGCGCCAGATTTCGCAAATTGAAAACCTGATTTCGCGCGGCGTGGACGTGCTGGTGATCGTGCCCTTCAATGCGACTGTCCTCAACAACACCGTCAAGGAAGCAAAAAAAGCCGGCATCAAGGTGCTGTCGTATGACCGTTTGATCCTGAACGCCGATATCGACGCCTACATCTCTTTCGATAACGAGAAAGTGGGCGAGATGCAGGCCGAAGGCGTGGTCAAGCTGCAGCCCAAGGGTAATTACTACCTGCTGGGCGGCGCACCGACCGACAACAACGCCAAGATGCTGCGCGAAGGACAGATGAAAGTCTTGAAGCCTTATATCGACAAGGGCGACATCAAGGTCGTCGGCCAGCAATGGGTCAAGGACTGGAGCGCTTCGGAAGCCTTGTCCATCGTGGAAAACGCGCTGACGGCCAATAAAAACAAGATCGACGCCATCGTCGCCTCGAACGACGGCACGGCCGGCGGCGCCATCCAGGCCCTGGCCGCGCAAAAACTGGCCGGCAAAGTGCCGGTGTCGGGCCAGGACGCCGACCTGGCGGCCGTCAAGCGCGTGATCGCCGGCACGCAGGCGATGACCGTCTACAAGCCCTTGAAAACCATCGCCTCGGAGGCGGCCACGCTGGCCGTGCAACTGGCCCGCAATGAAAAGCCGGCCTATAACTCCAGCTATGACAATGGCTTGAAAAAAGTCAGCACGGTGCTGTTGAAACCGACGCCGCTGACCAAGGCGAACGTGAATATTCTCGTCGATGATGGGTTTTATACGAAGGCGCAGCTGGGAAATTGATCCTTGCGTGATGCCGGCTTGCGCGCTGCGCGCCAAGCCGGCCTTTTTCCTTCGTATCCGCAACGAGAGTGAGCATGTCCGACTATCTGCTTGAAATGAAAGGCATCGTCAAACAGTTTGGCGGTGTCCGCGCGCTCGACGGCATCGACCTGCAGGTGCGGGCCGGCGAGTGCATCGGTTTGTGCGGCGAGAATGGCGCCGGCAAGTCGACCTTGATGAAGGTGCTGTCCGGCGTCTATCCGCATGGCAGCTGGGAGGGCGAGATCCTGTGGGAAGGCAAACCCCTGCGGGCGCAGTCGATCCGCGATACGGAAGACGCGGGCATCATCATCATCCACCAGGAGCTGATGCTGGTGCCGCAGCTGTCCGTGGCCGAGAATATCTTCATGGGCCGAGAAATCACCCTGCCCGGCGGGCGCATGCATTACGCGGCCATGTACAAGCGCGCCGACGAACTGCTGCGTGAATTGAAGATCCCGGAACTGAACGTGGCGCTGCCGGTGATGAATTACGGCGGCGGCCACCAGCAGCTGGTGGAGATCGCCAAGGCGCTCAACAAGAATGCGCGTTTGCTGATCCTCGATGAACCCTCGTCGTCGCTGACGGCCTCTGAAATCGCCATGCTGCTCGATATTTTGCGTGCATTGAAGGCGCGTGGCGTCACCTGCATTTATATCTCGCACAAGCTCGATGAAGTGGCCGCCATTTGCGACACCATCGTCGTCATCCGCGACGGCAAGCATATCGCCACCACGCCGATGGCGCAGATGAATGTGGAGCGCATCATCGCGCAAATGGTGGGCCGCGAAATGAGCCAGCTGTATCCGCAGCGCGGGCCGCAGCCGGCCATCGGCGAAGTGCTGTTCGAGGCGCGCCACGTGAGCTGCATCGATGCCGACAACCCGCAGCGCAAGCGCGTCGACGATGTGTCCTTCAGCTTGCGCAAGGGAGAAATCCTCGGTATCGCAGGGCTGGTCGGCGCGGGACGCACGGAACTCGTTTCCGCGCTGTTCGGCGCTTATCAGGGGCCATGCCAGGCCGAGGTGTGGCTCGATGGCCAGCGCATCGATACCTCGACGCCGCAAAAAGCGATTGCCAGGGGCCTGGCCATGGTGCCGGAAGACCGCAAGCACCACGGCATCGTGCCCGACCTCGACGTGGGGCAGAACATCACCCTGGCCGTGCTGGGCCAATTTGCACGCGCCACGCGCATTGATGGCGAGGCTGAACGGATGGCCGTGCGCGGTGAAATCGCGCAGCTGGAACTGAAGGCGGCCAGTCCCACCTTGCCGATCACCAGCCTGTCCGGTGGCAACCAGCAAAAGGCCGTGCTGGCCAAGATGCTGCTGACGCGCCCGCGCGTGCTGATACTCGACGAACCCACGCGCGGCGTGGACGTGGGCGCGAAATATGAAATCTACAAATTGATGCTGGCGCTGGCCGACCAGGGCGTGGCCATCATCATGGTGTCATCGGAACTGGCTGAAGTGCTGGGCGTATCCGACCGCGTGCTGGTGATGGGCGAAGGGCGGCTGCGCGGCGACTTCATCAACGATGGCCTGAGCCAGGAAACCGTGCTGGCGGCGGCGCTGGCCCAGCATCCGGCGCCTGGCGCCAACCATGTACACAAGGAACCCGCCGCATGAAAGCCATGAGCGTAAAACAGCTGTTCACCCAATACAAGATGCTGGCCCTGCTGATCGCCGTGGCGTTGATCTGGGCCTTCTTTTCGTGGAAGACGCAAGGCAGTTTCGTCACGCCGCGCAATCTGTCCAACCTGCTGCGCCAGATGTCGGTCACGGGCATCCTTGCCTGCGGCATGGTGCTGGTGATTATCGCCGGCGAGATCGACCTGTCGATCGGTTCCCTGCTGGGGCTATTGGGCGGCATCGCCGCCGTGCTCGACGTAACGCAGCACTGGCCGCTGGCGCTGAACCTGGCTGCGGTGCTGGGCTGCGGCCTGGTGATCGGCCTGTTGAATGGCTACCTGACGGCCTACCGGGGCATCCCGTCATTCATCGTCGGTCTGGGCGGCATGCTGGCCTATCGCGGCATTTTGCTGGGCATCACGGGCGGCATCACGATTGCGCCCGTCTCCGATCCGCTGGTCTACCTGGGCCAGGGTTATTTGCCAGCCTTGCCCGGCATCGCGCTTGGCATTGGCCTGTTCCTGCTGGCCGCATTCCTGACGTGGCGATCACGCACCAGCCGCGCGCAGCATGGCTTGCCGCAAACGGCGGGGTGGGCCGATGGCTTGCGCGTGATCGTCATCGGCGCCGTGCTGTACGCCTTCGTGCAGACGTTGAACGATTATGAAGGCATCCCCTTGCCCGTGCTGCTGTTGCTGGCGCTGCTGGGATTGTTCAGCTACATCACCAGCCAGACGGTGTTCGGGCGGCGCATCTACGCCGTGGGCAGCAATATGGAGGCAACGCGCCTGTCGGGCATCAATGTGAAAGCCGTCAAGCTTTGGATCTTTGGCATCATGGGCCTGATGTGCGCACTGGCGGGCCTGATCAACACGGGCCGCCTGGCGGCCGGCTCGCCGTCGGCCGGCACCTTCAGCGAGTTGGACGCTATCGCCGCCTGTTTTATTGGCGGCACCTCGATGCGCGGCGGCTCGGGAACCGTGTATGGCGCCCTGATAGGCGCGCTGGTGATGGCCAGCCTCGATAACGGCATGTCCATGCTGGACGTCGATACTTACTGGCAGATGATAGTAAAAGGCAGTATCCTGACCCTGGCGGTATGGGTGGACGTCAGCACCCGCGCTGGACGCCGATAGCCCTAAAAAAAACTGGCACGGAGGAGACACGATGAAGATGCCGACTGCGCATCGGATAGCGCTGCTGTTTAACGGGAACAAAGTCTATGACCGCGACATCATCGCGGGCATCGCTGCTTATTTGAACACCACGCGCGTGTCGTGGGATTTGTTCCTGGAAGAGGATTTCCGCTGCCGCCTGCCCGGTATCGAGCGCTGGCAGGGCGACGGCATCATCGCCGATTTCGACGATCCGGCCGTCTGTGCGGCGCTGGCGCACAGTCATGTTCCCGTGGTGGCCGTGGGCGGCTCGTATGCGCGCGATGAAGATTATCCGCCCGGCATACCCTACGTGGCCACCGATAACTTCAAGATCGTCAAGCTGGCCTACGACCACCTGGTGGAAGCGGGCCTCACGCGTTTCGCCTGTTTCAGCCTGCCCGAGGCGGCCGTCAACCGCTGGGCGCAAGAGCGCGAAACGGCGTTTTGCGCCTTGATGCAGCGCGACCACATGCGCGCCGATGTCTACCGCGGTGTGGCCACCAGCGCACCCTCCTGGGATGAAGCAGTGGAGCAGCAGATCGCCTGGTTACACAGCCTGGAAAAACCGGTGGGCATCATCGCGGTGAGCGATGCGCGTGCGCGCCAGCTGCTGCAGGCCTGCATGCATGCAGGGATCGCCGTGCCGGAGCAGGTCGCCCTGATCGGTATCGACAATGACCCGCTGGCGCGCATGCTCACGCGCATACCACTCAGTTCCGTGATCCAGGGCTCCGAGGAAATGGGCCGCACGGCTGCGCATTTGCTGCACCAGATGCTCAATGGCGCGCGCCTGTCCGGCACGCGCATTTTGGTGCCGCCGGCGGGACTGAATGTGCTGGCCTCCACCCGCCATCAACCGTTCCAGCACCCGCAGGTGATGCAAGCGCGCCACTTCATCCGCCAGTATGCCTGCCAGGGCATCAAGACGGAACAGGTGGCCGATTACGTGGGCGTATCGCGCTCTTCGCTGGAAGCGCATTTTCGCCATGAGCTGGGGCGCAGCGTGCATGATGAAATCCTGCACTTCAAGCTCGATGCGGCCAAGACCCTGCTGGTGCGTGAACCGGGCCAAGTCGCAGAGGTCGCCGTGCGCTGCGGCTTTACCACGGTGCAGTATATGCACGCCGTCTTCAAGCGCGAACTCGGTTGCACCCCGCGCGAATTCCAGCAGCGCAGCCGCCTTGTGCCTGGGCCAACGGTATGACGCAGCGGGACGCGGACGTCATCTGCACCTTGCGCAATGGACGTGGCATGCGCGTGGCCGTCAGTGCGCGCGACGCCAGCCTGCTGTCGTGGTGGTCGCCCGACCGCTATGGCCGCATGGCCGACGTGCTGGCCGCAACCCTGCGGCCATCGTCGCCGGCCGGCTGGCAATGCGATGCTGTTAGCGAGTCCAGCCTGTCTTTGAGCTTGCTGCAAGATGGCCTGGCCGCGCGTCTGCGCTATCGCCTGGACGACGATGGCAGTCTGCATATCGAGGGCGAGGCCACGGCCGACACCCTGGTTCGCATCCTTTTGCCTGCCCCCGCGTTTAATCTGCGTGGCCAGGAGGGCAGTGTGGCCGACCATGCGCTGCGCCTGGCCGCCGACCGTTATTATCCCAACGGGGCGGCAGCAAGTGAGCCGCGCGACGTGGCGGGCAGCGCTTTTGATTTTCGCCAGTCCGCGCCCATCGCGGCAAGGCTGGCCTGGCCCGGTACAAGCTGCCCGGCTGGTTTTGACCACGTCTTCTGCCTGGCCGGCAATGGGGCCTTGCATGAGGCAGCAACGGTCAACGACCCTGCATCGGGCAGGGTGCTGCGTTTTTTCACGGGCGGACGACAGCTGCATTTGCTGACCGATGCCAGCCGCTTTTGCCTGGCGCCGATGGTGCTGGAACTACAACCCGGTCATACCGCGCGGCAGAAATTGGTCTACCGCCTGGGCGTGGCCGATATCGATGCGCTAGGCGTCAATCAAACAATCAACAGGGAGACATGATGGAAACACAGGCCGAATTGCTGGTCGATGCGCGCAATATCCTCGGCGAGGGCGTGCGCTGGTGCGAACGCAGCGGCCGCGTATTCTGGACCAATATCGAAGGCTGCCGGCTGCATGCGCTGGTGCTGGCGACGGGCGAGCGCCAGCAGTGGGACATGCCTGAACGGCTGGCCTGTTTTGCGCTGACCGGCAACGACGACGTGCTGCTGCTGGGACTGGCCTCGCGGCTGGCGTGGTTCCAGCTGCATAACGGGCTCGTGACGCCCTTGCAGGCGGTAGAGGCTGACCTTCCCATGACCCGCCTGAACGATGGCCGCTGTGACCGCCAGGGACGCTTTGTCTTCGGTACGCTGGATGAACGCTCCAGCCGCGAAGCGATAGCCAGCTTTTACCGCCTGAACCTGGACCTGAGCCTGGAGCGCTTGCCGCTGCCGCCGGTCGCCATTTCAAACAGCATCTGCTTCAGCGTCGATGGTACGGCCATGTATTTTTGCGATTCGCTGAAAAAGGCGATCTACCGCTGGGACGATTACCTGGGCGGTGACGCTAGCCGGGTACGCGTGTTTGCCGTGCTCGATGCAGGACCAGGCGCGGCCGATGGCGCCACCATCGATGCGCATGATCAGCTATGGAGCGCGCAGTGGGGAGCGGGCCGCGTGGTGCGCTACGCGCTCGATGGCAGCGTTGAGCGCCACGTGACGCTGCCCGTATCGCAGCCCAGCTGCGTGAGCCTCGGCGGTCCGCAATACGACGAACTGTTCATCACCACGGCGCAGGAAAACCTGACGCCGGCCCAGCTGGCGGCTGAACCGCAGGCCGGTGGCCTGTTCCGCGCGCGCCAGACTGGGCTGCGTGGTTTGCCGGAAGTGCGCTTTGGCACCGCGTTGCTATAGACTCTGCGCCTATTTATTTTTGTTGATCACATCGACAAACACGGCCGCCAGCAAGACCAGTCCCTTGATCACTTGCTGGTAGTCGATGCCGATGCCCATGATGGACATGCCGTTGTTCATGACGCCCATGATGAAGGCGCCGATCACCGCGCCCATCACCTTGCCGACGCCGCCCGACGCCGAGGCGCCGCCGATGAAGCAGGCGGCGATCACGTCCAGTTCAAAGCCGGTGCCGGCTTTCGGCGTGGCGGTATTGAGGCGGGCAGCGAAGATCAGGCCGGCCAGCGCTGCCAGCATGCCCATGTTGACGAAGGTGTAAAAGCTGACTCGCTCAGTCTTGATACCGGACAGGCGCGCCGCTTTTTCATTGCCGCCGACGGCATACACGCGCCGTCCCAGCACGGTGCGGTTGGTAACAAAAGTGTAGGCGACGATCAGCACCGACATCACCGCCAGCACATTCGGAAACCCCCGGTAGGAGGCCAGCAGATAACTGAAATACACCATCACGGCGGCAAACACGCCATTTTTGAGCAGGAAAAAAGCACGCGGTTCGTTTTCCATGCCATGCCGCAGCTGCTTGGCGCGGCTGCGCAGCGAAGTGACAATCAACGCGCCGGCGGCGGCCACGCCCAGCAGCAGCGACAGGCCGCGCAGATTGTCGCCACCGAACGGGTCGGGCAAAAAGCCGGAACTGAGCATCTGGAAACCGGGCGGGAAGGGGCCGACCGATTGGCCCGCCAGCAGTGCCAGCGTCAAGCCCTTGAACACCAGCATGCCAGCCAGGGTGACGATGAAGGAGGGGATCCTGAAAAAGGCGATGAAATACCCTTGCGCGCCGCCGATGATCGCGCCGGCGATCAGGCAGATCACGCTGGCGGCGACAAAATTCATGTCGTAGTTGACGATCAGGACAGCCGCCAGCGCACCGACGAAGCCGACCACGGAACCGACCGACAAATCGATATGGCCGGCCACGATCACCATCAGCATGCCCAGCGCCATGATGACGATATAGCTGTTCTGCAGCACCAGGTTGGTCAGGTTCAGCGGCTGCATCAGTGTGCCGTCGGTCATGTACTCAAAAAAGCCCATGATGACGATCAGCGACAGCAGCATGCCGTAGTCGCGCATATTATTTTTCAAGAAGCCGGCGTAGCTGCGCGCGGGCGCCGCTGTTTCTGGAGCGGGCGTGACCGGTGCGCTGGCGATTTTAGTGTTCATTCTGATTGTCTCCGTGTGTGACGATGGCGCGCATGATTTTTTCCTGCGTCGCTTCGGCCGCGCTCAGTTCGGCGGCGAACCTGCCTTCATTCATGACGTAAATCCGGTCGCACATGCCCAGTAATTCCGGCATTTCCGATGAAATCATGACGATGCATTTGCCCTCGGCGGCCAGCTCGTTGATGATGCTGTAGATTTCGTATTTGGCGCCGACGTCGATGCCGCGGCTAGGTTCATCGAGGATCAGGATGTCGGGCCGTGAAAACAGCCACTTGGCCAGCACCACTTTTTGCTGGTTGCCGCCAGACAGGTTGACGACTTTTTGCAGGATGCTGGAGCAGCGGATTTTCAGCTTGCGGCGAAATTCCTCGGCCACGCCAAATTCGCGCGCCTCATCGATCACCAGATGTTTCGACACGGCGCCCAGGTTGGCCAGGCTGGTATTTTTCTTGATGTCTTCTTCCAGGATCAGGCCTAGTCCCTTGCGGTCTTCCGTGACATAGGCCAGGCCGTGCGCGATGGCCTTGCCGATCGAGCTGACATCGATTTCCACGCCATTTTTCAACACGGTGCCGCTGATGCGCTGGCCGTAGGAACGGCCAAAAATGCTCATCGCCAGTTCGGTGCGGCCAGAACCCATCAAGCCGGCGATGCCGATGACTTCGCCTTTTTTTGCATGCAGGTTGATGCCCTTGATGACGGCACGCTCGGCATGCTCCGGGTGGAACACGCGCCAGTCGCGCACTTCGAAAATGGTGTCGCGGATGACGGGTGTGCGCGGTGGATAACGGTCGGCCATTTCACGCCCGACCATTTTCTCGATGATGCGGTCTTCGCTGACTGGCCCCGCGCGGCAATCGAAACTGTCCACGGTATTACCGTCGCGCAGCACCGTAATCGCATCGGCAACGCGCGAAATTTCATTGAGCTTGTGTGAAATCAGGATGGACGCGATGCCTTGCTGCTTCAAGCCCAGCAGCAGGGTCAGCAGCGCGTCGCTGTCGCTTTCATTCAGGCTGGCGGTGGGCTCGTCGAGGATCAGCAGCTTGACGTCCTTGCACAGCGCCTTGGCGATTTCAATCAATTGCTGCTTGCCGACGCCCAGCTTGGTCACCAGCGTGTCCGGGGATTCCTTCAAGCCGACCTTGTGCAGCAATTCACGGGTCTTCGCTTGCGCGTATTCCCAATCGATCACGCCGTTTCTGGATGGCTCGTTACCGAGAAAGATATTCTCGGCGATCGACAGCAGCGGCACCAGCGCCAGTTCCTGGTGAATGATGATGATGCCGATTTCTTCGCTATCCTTGATGCCGCGAAATTGCCGGGTCTGGCCCTGGTAATCGATGTCGCCGCTGTAGCTGCCGTGCCCATACACACCGCTCAGCACTTTCATCAAGGTGGATTTGCCGGCGCCATTTTCGCCAACGATGGCGTGGATTTCGCCGCTGCGTACCCGCAGATTGACGTTGTCGAGCGCAACCACGCCCGGAAACGTCTTCCGTATCCCGCGCATTTCCAGGATCGTGTTTGTCATATAAACCTCTCTGGCAAGGTGGGGCATCGGGGATGACGCCCCACCGTGCTGCAGTCTTCTTTGTATTTTTATTTGACTTGCGCTTCGGTGTAATAGCCGCTGCCCGTAACTAATACCTGCTTCCAGTTCGCCTTGTCGACGATGACCGGTTTCAGCAGATAGGACGGCACCACTTTGACGCCATTGTTATAGGTCTTGGTGTCGTTGACGGTCGGCGTTTTACCGCTCAACATGGCGTCGACCATATTGGCCGTCACTTTTGCCAGCTCGCGCGTATCCTTGAAGACGGTCGATGCCTGTTCGCCGCGGATGATCGATTTGACCGAGGGGATTTCTGCATCCTGGCCCGTCACGATCGGGAAAGGCTGCTTGGGCGTGCCATAGCCGACGCCTTTGAGCGACGACAGAATACCGATGCTCAAACCATCGTACGGCGACAGTACCGCATCGACGCGGGCATTGCCGTAATAGGCGCTCAGCAGGTTATCCATGCGGGCCTGCGCCACCGCGCCATCCCAGCGCAAGGTGGCGACCTTGTCCATGCCCATCTGCTTCGAGCGCACCACCAGCTTGCCCTTGTCGATATACGGTTTCAGCACCGACATGGCGCCGTTGTAAAAGAAGTGGGCATTGTTATCGTCGGCCGAACCGCCAAACAACTCGATATTGAACGGGCCCTTGCCTTCCTTCAGGTGCAGCGCGCTTTCGATATAGCCTGCCTGCAGCACGCCGACCTGGAAATTGTCGAAGGTGGCGTAATAGTCGATGTTCGGCGTGCCGCGTATCAGGCGGTCATACGAGATGACCTTGATGCCCTTGTCGGATGCCTTTTTCAGTACGTCGGAGAGGGTGGTGCCATCGATCGCGGCGATCACCAGCACCTTGGCGCCCTTGGTGATCATGTTTTCCACTTGCGCCAGCTGGTTCGGAATATCGTCGTCGGCAAATTGCAGGTCGGTCTTGTAGCCGCGTTCCTTGAATACCTTGACCATATTGTCGCCGTCGGCGATCCAGCGCATCGACGATTTGGTCGGCATCGAAATACCGATCGCGCCCTTGTCGGCGGCGCTGGCCAGCGGTGCGATTGCCATGCCGGCCAATACCAGGCTGCCGATCAGCATTTTCATGGTTGTTTTCATTTCAGGTCTCCACCTTCTCTGATTGTTGGTTTGGATGCTGCTGTCTGTCGCGTCCTCTATCGGGATTTGTCATGCCACGCGATGGCTGATACTAAATTGTCCATAGATATCTTTCTAATGACTTTTAAACGTTATCAGATATCGAAACGGGTATCGGCAGGGCAATCTCAGCCATAACGGCTCCAGCGTACACGCCATGGCCGCTTCCCGGTCTAAAAGTCGGCATATCGATATCGGATTGAATATCGCATTTCAATAAAAATTGATTAGAAAGATATCAATGGACACTTTATATTCTTGCCATTCCGTCGCAGTTATTTTGACATTGCGCAGCATCAAACATCAGGGGAAGCATCAGCATGTCCGAAAAGAAAAAAGTCGCGCTGCGTTCGGCACAGTGGTTTGGCACGCAGGACAAGAATGGTTTCATGTACCGCAGCTGGATGAAGAACCAGGGCATCCCCGACCATGAATTCCAGGGTAAACCCATCATCGGCATTTGCAATACCTGGTCCGAACTGACGCCGTGTAATGCTCACTTCCGCAAGCTGGCCGAACACGTCAAGCGCGGCATCCTGGAAGCCGGTGGTTTTCCAGTCGAATTTCCCGTGTTTTCCAACGGTGAATCGAATCTGCGGCCGACCGCGATGCTGACCCGTAACCTCGCTTCCATGGATGTCGAGGAATCGATACGCGGCAATCCGATGGATGCGGTAGTACTGCTGGTCGGCTGCGACAAGACCACGCCGGCGCTGCTGATGGGCGCCGCCAGTTGCGACATTCCCACCATCGTGGTGTCCGGCGGGCCTATGTTGAACGGCAAGCTCGATGGCAAGGACATCGGCTCCGGCACGGCCGTGTGGCAGTTGCACGAAGCGGTGAAAGCCGGCGCCATCAGCATGCACCAGTTCATGGCGGCCGAATCAGGCATGTCGCGCTCGGCCGGCACCTGCAACACCATGGGCACGGCGTCGACGATGGCCTGCATGGCCGAAGCGCTGGGTACTTCGCTGCCGCACAATGCGGCGATTCCCGCCGTCGATTCGCGGCGCTACATCCTGGCCCATATGTCGGGCATTCGCATCGTTGAAATGGTGTGGGAAGACTTGCGCCTGTCGAAGGTGCTGACGCGCGCGGCGTTTGAAAACGCGATCCGCGTCAACGCCGCCATCGGCGGTTCGACCAATGCCGTGATCCATTTGAAAGCGATTGCCGGGCGCATCGGCGTGCCGCTGGAACTGGAAGACTGGACCACCATCGGCAAGGGCACGCCGACCATCGTCGACCTGCTGCCCTCGGGCCGCTTCCTGATGGAAGAATTTTATTATGCGGGCGGCTTGCCGGGCGTGATACGCCGCCTGGGCGAAGGCGGCCTGCTGCCGCACCAGGATGCGCTGACCGTCAATGGCAAGACGCTGTGGGACAACTGCCTTGATGCGCCTGTGTATAACGATGAAGTTATCCGCAAGCTGGAGCAGCCCTTGATTGCTGATGGCGGCATTTGCATCTTGCGCGGCAATCTGGCGCCGCGCGGCGCCGTGCTGAAACCGTCGGCCGCATCGCCGGAACTGATGCAGCACAGGGGCCGCGCGGTGGTGTTCGAAGACTTCGACCATTACAAGCAGCGCATCAACGACCCTGACCTCGACGTTGACGCCAGCTCGGTGCTGGTGCTGAAAAATTGCGGCCCCAAGGGTTATCCCGGCATGGCCGAAGTGGGCAATATGGGCTTGCCGCCCAAGCTGCTGGCGCAGGGCATCAAGGACATGGTGCGCATTTCGGATGCGCGCATGAGCGGCACGGCCTACGGCACGGTGGTCTTGCACGTGGCGCCGGAAGCGGCTGCCGGCGGCCCGCTGGCCATCGTGCGCGACGGCGACTACATCAGCCTCGATTGTGATGGCGGCATTTTGAACCTCGATATCACGGAGGAAGAACTGGCCAGCCGCATGGCGGCGCGGCCGGCGCCACCAGCCATGCCGTTCCAGAACGGCTACCAGCAACTGTATATCGAGCGCGTGCTGCAAGCCGATGAAGGCTGCGATTTCGACTTCCTGGTTGGCCAGCGTGGCGCGGCCGTACCCAAACATTCGCATTAAGGATAAAGACCATGCTGCTGGTTCAATTCATAGACCCGCAAGGCCGGCGCAGAGTCGGCATGCTGGAACAGGAACAACTGCACGTCATCGAAGGATATGACAGCACCTATGCGCTGGTGCGCGCCGCCATCGCCGCCAACACGGGCCTGGAAAAACTGGCAAGCGCCTCGCTGGGCGATACACATTACCGTTTTGAAGAAATCGCTGCCGCTGGTGATTTGCTCACTCCGCTGGACCATGCAGACGATGCCCATTGCCATGTCACCGGCACCGGCCTGACCCATTTGGGCAGCGCCGACACGCGCGATGCCATGCATCAGAAAATCGGCGGTGATGCCAACGCGCTCAGTGATAGCATGCAGATGTTCCGCATGGGTCTGGAAGGCGGCAAGCCGCCGGCTGGCCAGCGCGGCGTGCAGCCGGAATGGTTTTACAAGGGCGATGGCAGCATCGTCATGGCCAGCGGCCAGCCTTTGACCATGCCCGAATTTTCGCTCGACGGCGGCGAAGAGCCGGAAATCGCCGGCCTGTATGTGATCGGCGACGACGGCCAGCCTTACCGCGCCGGCTACGCCATCGGCAACGAGTTCTCCGATCATGTCACCGAGCGCCAGAATTATCTGTACCTGGCCCATTCCAAATTGCGTGCCTGCGGCCTGGGGCCGGCACTGCTGGTCGGCGACTTGCCCGAGCACGTGGCTGGTACCTCGCGCATCTACGACAAACAAGGTGCGCTGCGCTGGGAAAAGCCTTTCCTCAGTGGCGAACAGAATATGTCGCATACCATCGCCAACCTGGAATACCATCATTTCAAATACCCGTTATTCCGCAGGCCCGGTGATGTGCACATCCATTTCTTTGGCACTGCAACTCTGAGTTTTGCCGATGGCATTGCCGTGGCCGCCGGCGACAGCTATGAAATCGAGGCGCCTGCATTTGGCCCGGCCTTGCGCAACACGCTGGCCGTGCATGCCGACGCCAGCACGGCGGTGATCGCCTTGTAATCCATACTGCTTGACGCCGCCGCGATGGCATACTGAACAAAAAACAGGAGACAGCATGGCCAACATCAGCAGCTACACCAGCTTGCGTGGGAAAAATGTATTCATTACCGGTGGCGGCAGCGGCATCGGCGAAGCCCTGGTGGCCAATTTCGCGGCGCAGGGTGCGCGCGTGGCTTTTGTCGATATCGCCAGGGACGCCAGCATCGCCCTGTGCGAACGGCTGCAAACGGCAGGTTTGCCGGCGCCGCTGTTCCGCCATTGCGACATTACCGATATCGCCGACCTGCAGCGCGTGATGGCGGAACTGGCGCAGGAACTGGGCGACTTCGATGTGCTGGTCAATAACGCCGCCAATGACCAGCGCCATGCACTGGAAGACGTCACCGTCGATGACTGGAACGAGCGTGTGGCGATCAACCAGCGGCCCATGTTTTTTACCTGCCAGTCGGTGCTGGCCGGGATGAAGCGCAAGGGTGGCGGCTCCATCATCAACCTCAGTTCGATTTCATGGCATATCAAGGGCGGCGGTTATCCAGCCTATGCGGCGTCGAAGGCGGCGGTGGTGGGCTTGACGCGTGGCCTGGCGCGTGACCTGGGCCAACATCATATCCGTGTCAATACGGTCACGCCGGGCTGGGTCATGACGCAGCGCCAGCTCGAGCTGTGGGTCGACGAGGCGGCCGAAATCGAGATCGCCAAAAACCAGTGCCTGCCGGGCAAGCTGATGCCTGACCATATCGCAGCGATGGTGCTGTTCCTGGCGGCCGACGACAGCATTATGTGTACTGCGCAGGAATTCATCGTGGACGCCGGCTGGAGTTAAGGGATCAATAAATCTCTTTGGCAGCCACGCGTATCGCATCGAGCATCACCGTCGCACCGGGTGACAGCAAATGGCTGCGCCGCGTGATGATGCCAAAGGCGTCCATGCGGCACGGCAGTTCGATCGGCAGGATGCTGAGGATATTGAGCGACACATAATAACGCGCCACTTCGACCGGCATCACGTGCAGGCTGTCGGTGTGCTGCAAGAGCGCGGTGGTCAGCAGCAGCGCGGTGGTGTCGACCACGTTGATGGGCGGCGGCAAGCCGGCGCCACGGAACATCATCTCGCAGCGGTGGCGCAGCACGCTGCCTTGCGGCGGCAGGATCCAGGCCGCACCTGCGATGGCTTGCAAGTCCAGGCCGTGCGCGCTGGCCAGCGGATGGCCGACCCGCGCCACCGCGCAGACGGGTTCTTCGGCCAGTTCTTCGTACTGCAGGTCGGTATCGGGCTGTTCTTCGAGGATACGGCCGACCATGAAGTCCAGGCTGCCGCGCCGCAAGCGTTCCAGCAAGATGTTACTCGTTTCCATTTGCACGCCGATGCGCAGCAGGGGGGCGTTTTCCTTGACGCGGGAAATCGCCCGCGGCATCAGCGACATGCTGGGCGCCATGATGATGCCGACATCGACCTGGCCGGCCAGGCCGGCTTTCAGCGCCACGATATCTTCATGCGCCAGCGACAGGCTGGTCAGCGCCATGCGTGCATGGCGGATCATGGTTTCGCCATAAATGGTTGGCCGCATGCCGCGTGGCAAACGGTCGAACAGCTCGACGCCGAGCATGTCTTCCAGGTCTTTCAGCTGTTTCGACGCGGCCGGCTGCGTCATGTTCAGCTCTTCGGCGGCGCGGTGGATATTGCGTTGCTCATCGAGCGCGATCAGCAGCAAGAGTTGCCGCGTTTTCAGGCGGGCCTTTAAAAACCAGTTCGGGTTGGGCGTGTCCATGCCATAAATAGTAGCAGAAACCCATATCAAAATCGATATCGAAATCAGCGAATAATTGATTGGTAAGATATTGGTCGCCCCTTTACCATGAGACTTCTTGCTCCTTTGATAGCTGTTTTTGGCCCGCCGCCAATTTTCAATACTGACACTCATGCATATCGTCACCATCGATGCCGGCACCACCAATACCCGCAGTGCGTTGTGGACCGATGGCAAGCTGGTGGCCCAGGTCCAGGTCGAAGTGGGCGTGCGCGACAACGCCATCGCCGGCAATAAATATGCCTTGAAACAGGCGGTGCGCGACACCATCGCCGGGGCATTGGCGCAAGCCGGTGTCGATCCGGCCCAGGTGACCCTGGCGCTGGCGTCCGGCATGATTACCTCTGCACTGGGTTTGCTGGAAGTGCCCCATGTGCCAGCCCCGGCCGGCATTGCACAGCTGGCACAGGGCATGGTGCAGCTGCAGATGCCGGAAGTGTTTTTACAGCCGCTGTGGCTGGTGCCTGGCGTGCGCAACCAGACTGGCAGCGTCGGTTTGCACAACGTCGAAGCGATGGACATGATGCGCGGTGAGGAAAGCGAAGTGATCGGCCTGCTCGACCGCCTGCAATTGACGGGCCGCGCCATGCTGATCATGCCCGGCTCGCATACCAAACTGGTCAGCGTGGACGAGCAGGGCCGCATCGCCGGCTGCGCCACGACGCTCGCGGGTGAACTGCTGCAGGCGATTACCCAGCACACCTTGATCAGCCAGACCCTGGAAGCGGGCTTCGCGCAGGAGCTGGTGCCGCAGATGGTGTTGGCTGGCGCGGCTGCCGCGCAAAAGACGGGGCTGGCGCGCGCCTGTTTCAGCGTGCGCACCCTGGGCCAGTTCACCGATGTCGAGCGCAACGAACGCGCCAATTTCCTGCTTGGCGCGGTGCTCGGCGGCGACTTGCTGGCGCTGAAAAACAGCAGTGCCATCCAGATGCGGCCCGATACCAGCATCATCATCACTGGCAAACCCATGCTGCGCCAGGCACTGGCCTTGCTGATCGAAGAAAACGGCTTTTTCTATGGCAGGCGCATCGTCGTCAGCGACGAACAGCAAGCCGGCATGGCTGGCCACGGCACCATGCTGATCGCCCGTGAGCGCGGCCTGCTTCCCCACTAAAAATACAGAGACATCATGACCACAGCCAAACGCCCGCTTCGTTCGCACGCCTGGTTCGGCGGCGACGATAAAGACAGTTTTATCCACCGCAGCTGGATGAAGAACCAGGGTTACCCCAGCGATTCATTCGATGGCCGGCCGGTGATCGGCATCTGCAATACCTGGTCGGAACTGACGCCGTGTAATGGCCATTTCCGCGAGCTGGCCGAATTCGTCAAGCGCGGCGTGCTGGAAGCAGGCGGCTTTCCCGTCGAATTCCCGGCCATGTCGCTGGGGGAATCGAATTTGCGGCCGACCGCGATGTTGTTCCGCAACCTGGCCAGCATGGATGTCGAAGAATCGATACGCGGCAATCCCATCGATGGCGTGGTACTGCTGACCGGCTGCGACAAGACCACGCCAGCCTTGCTGATGGGCGCGGCCAGCGTCGACCTGCCGACCATCGTGCTGTCCGGCGGGCCTATGCTGAACGGGAATTACCGGGGCAAGCCGATAGGTTCCGGCACCGATGTATGGAAGTTTTCGGAAGACGTGCGGGCCGGCCGCATGAGCTTGAACCAGTTCAAGGAAGCCGAATCGTGCATGTCGCGCTCGACCGGCCACTGCATGACCATGGGCACGGCTTCCACCATGGCGAGCATGGTCGAAGCGCTGGGCGTGACCTTGCCTGGCAATGCGGCGATACCGGCGGTCGATGCGCGGCGCAAGCTGCAGGCGCAACTGACGGGCCGGCGCGTGGTGGGCATGGTGCATGAAGATTTGAAGCTGTCGCAAGTACTGACCAGGCAGGCTTTTGAAAACGCCATCATGGTCAATGGCGCCATCGGCGGCTCGACCAACGCGGTGGTGCATCTGCTGGCGATTGCCGGGCGCATCGGCGTCGACCTGAGCCTGGCCGACTGGGACCGGCTGGGCCGCGACGTGCCATGCCTGCTGAACCTGATGCCATCGGGGCAGTATTTGATGGAGGATTTTTATTACGCCGGTGGCTTGCCGGTGATCATGCGCGACTTGCTGGGCAAGCTGCATGGCGAGGCGCTGACCGTCACCGGGACCAGCGTGGCGGTCAATGTGGCCGACGCTGAAAACCATAATCCCGACGTGATCACGCCCTTGGCCCAGCCCTTCAAGGACGAGGGCGGCATCGCCGTCTTGCGCGGCAACCTGTCGCCGCGCGGCGCCATCATCAAGCCCTCGGCCGCCTCGCCAGCACTGATGCAGCACCGTGGCCGCGCGGTGGTGTTCAGCAGTATCGAGCATTACAAGGAGCGCATCGATGATCCTGAGCTCGATATCGACGCCAGTTGCGTGATGGTGCTGCAAAACTGCGGCCCGAAGGGTTATCCCGGCATGGCCGAAGTGGGCAATATGGGGCTGCCCAAAAAACTGCTGGCGCTGGGTGTGAGCGACATGGTGCGCATCTCGGATGCGCGCATGAGCGGCACCGCCTACGGCACCGTGGTCTTGCACGTGGCGCCGGAAGCGGCGATGGGCGGCCCGCTGGCGCTGGTGCGCGACGGCGACATGATAGAACTCGACGTGCATGGACGGCGCTTGCATCTCGACGTCAGCGATGCAGAGCTGGCGCGCCGCAAGGAACAATGGACGGCGCCGGAACAGGCCATGCGCGGCGGTTACCAGGCCATGTATATCAAACACGTGACGCAGGCGGACGAAGGCGTTGATCTCGATTTCCTGGTCGGCTGCCGTGGTTCGGCTGTGCCGCGCGAGTCGCATTGAAAACCCGAGTTCATTAGTAAAGAGAAAACCCATGTTAAAACACGCCATCTTCCAGGGTATCGTGCAGCGCCGCATGGTCGGTATCGTGCGCGCCGGCAGTGCCGATATCGCACTCGGCATCGCTGAAGCCTGCATCGCTGGCGGCATCACTGCGCTGGAAGTGGCGTTTACCACGCCGGGCACGCTGGACGTCATCAAGACGCTGCGCCAGCGCCATGGCGATGGTGTGATGCTGGGCGCAGGCACGGTGCTCGATCCGGAAACGGCGCGCCTGGCGATACTGGCGGGCGCCCAGTTCATCATTTCGCCGAGCGTCAATGTGGATACCATCCGTATGTGCCAGCGCTACCAGGTGCTGGCCATGCCGGGCGTGATGACGCCGACGGAAATCGTCACTGCGCTCGATGCGGGCGCCGACATCATCAAGATCTTCCCGGCCGAGATGTTTGGTCCGGCCTATATCAAGGCGCTCAGCGCGCCGCTGCCGCAGGCGCCGCTGATGCCGACTGGCGGCGTGACGGTCGATAACCTGGGCGAGTGGTTCGCCAACGGCGCGCTGGCCGTCGGCATCGGCAGCAGCTTGAGCGGTCCGGGCGCCAGCGGCGATTTTGTGGCGGTCGAGACGCGGGCCAGGGCCTTTGTCGCAGCGATGGAGAAGGTGCGCAGCAAGCTGCCATAATCTGCTACGCTAGCCGGGCAATGTCGCACGCTTTTTTTCGATCACATCATGTCCAACATCGTCCGCATCCTGCAAGACAGCCGCATCATCGCCATCGTTGGCATGTCCGACAAGCCCGAACGCGCCAGCCACGAGGTGGCCGCCTATCTGATCGAGCATGGCTACCGCGTGCTGCCCGTCAATCCAGCCCTGGCCGGCAAAGAGGTGCTGGGCCAGCGCGCTTACGCCAGCCTGAGCGAGGCCGCTGCTGCCGTGGCGCCGGCGCGCATCGATATCGTCGATTGCTTCCGCAAATCGGCCGACATCGTGCCCATTGCCGAAAAAGCCATCGCCGTAAAAGCGGGCTGTTTGTGGCTGCAGCTGGAGGTGATCAATGAAGAAGCGGCTGCGCTGGCGCGCGCGGCGGGGCTGGAGGTGGTGATGGATCACTGCACAAAAATTGAGCACCGCAAGCTGGCGGTGGCGGCATGAAGGCGCGCAGCCTGTTCCGCGCCCATAAAGACTACGATCTGGATGAAGATTTCGCGGGCCAGCGCTTGCTGGGCGCCGCCACCAAGGCTGGCAACAAGAAGCTGACATCGGCCCAGTGCAAGGCGCTGGACCGCGAGGAAACGGTGGCGCTGACGGCGCAGATCGCCGAATACCAGAGCATGCTGTACGCGCAGCGCAAGAAGAAAGTGCTGCTGGTTTTGCAGGGCATGGATACCTCGGGCAAGGATGGCACGGTCAAGTCGATGTTCGCCAATATCAATCCGATGGGCATACGCGCCGTGGCCTTCAAGGGGCCGACCGATATCGAACTGGCGCACGACTACCTGTGGCGCGTGCATCAGCATGTGCCGGTCAAGGGCGAGATCGCCATCTTCAACCGCAGCCATTATGAAGATGTGCTGATCACGCGCGTGCAGGACATGATAGACAAGCCGGAATGCCAGCGCCGTTATGGGCACATCCGCGATTTCGAGCGCATGCTGAGCGACACGGGCACCGTCATCCTGAAAATATTCCTGCATATATCGAAGGAAGAGCAGCGCGAACGGCTGCAGGAGCGGCTCGACGATCCAGACCGTCAATGGAAGTTTGACCCCAACGATATCGCCCAGCGCAAGAAGTGGGATGCTTATCAGCGCGCCTATCAGACGGCAATCCGCGAGACCGATGCCGACCATGCGCCGTGGTATGTCGTGCCATCCAATTCCAAGACCCAGCGCAATCTGGCGGTGGCGACCCTGCTGCTGGAAACCCTGCAGGGCATGAAACTGGCGTATCCGCCGCCGGATGCAAAACTGTCATCGTTCAAGGTGGAGTAGCCGTGTCGGGGGCCTGCAGGATCACGTGTGCTGTGGCATAGTATCCTCCGTCGATATGTAAACAGACCGGAGATGTATATGCTGCAATTGAACGATTCCTCCTTGCTGCGCCAGCAGGCTTACCTGAACGGCGCCTGGGTTGATGCCGACAGCGGCCAGACTTTTGACGTGACCAATCCCGCCACCGGCGAGACCATCGGCACAGTGCCCCTGATGGGCGCGGCCGAGACGCGCCGCGCCATCGAAGCGGCCAATGCCGCCTGGCCGGCCTGGCGCAAGAAGAGCGCCAAGGAGCGCGCTGCCGTGCTGCGCCGCTGGTACGATCTGATCGTGGAAAACAGCGATGATCTGGCGCTGATCATGACCACCGAACAGGGGAAACCGCTGGCCGAAGCCAAGGGTGAAATCCAGTTCGGCTCGGCCTTCATCGAATGGTTTGCCGAAGAAGCCAAGCGCATTGCGGGCGACACCCTGCAGTCGCCCTGGGCGGACCGTCGCATCATCGTCACCAAGGAGCCGATTGGTGTGTGCGCCGCCATCACGCCATGGAATTTCCCTTCCGCGATGATCACCCGCAAAGTCGGCCCGGCGCTGGCTGCCGGCTGCCCGATGGTCTTGAAACCGGCTGAATCGACACCGTTTTCCGCGCTGGCGCTGGCCGTGCTGGCCGAGCGCGCAGGCGTTCCTGCCGGTGTGTTCAGCATCGTCACCGGCGCGCCGAAAGAGATCGGCGGCGAGATGACGTCCAACTCCATCGTGCGTAAACTCACGTTTACGGGGTCGACCCAGGTCGGCCGTCTGCTGATGGAACAATCGGCGCCAACCGTCAAGAAACTGTCGCTGGAACTGGGCGGCAACGCCGCCTTTATCGTCTTCGACGATGCCGATCTGGACGCCGCCATCGAAGGCGTGATGGCTTCGAAATACCGCAACGTGGGCCAGACCTGCATCTGCGCCAACCGCATCTATGTGCAAGACGGCGTGTATGAAGCGTTCGCCGAAAAACTGGTGGCGGCAGTCGGCAAGCTGAAGGTGGGTAATGGTACCGAAGCGGGTGTCACGCAAGGTCCGCTGATCGACGACAAGGCCGTGCAAAAGGTGGAAGGCTATGTGGCCGATGCGCTGGCCAAGGGCGGCCGCCTGCTGGCCGGCGGCAAGCGCCACGCGCTGGGCCACAGCTTTTTCGAGCCGACCGTGATCGCCGACATGACCAACGATATGCGCGTGGCGACCGAAGAAATCTTCGGCCCGCTGGCGCCGCTGTTCCGCTTCAAAACCGACGATGAAGCCGTCGCCCTGGCCAACAACACGGAATTCGGCCTGGCCTCGTATTTCTACTCGCGCGATATCGGCCGTGTCTGGCGCGTGGCCGAAGGCCTGGAAACGGGCATGGTCGGCGTCAATACGGGCTTGATTTCAAACGAGGTCGCCCCCTTCGGCGGCGTCAAGCAATCGGGCCTGGGCCGCGAAGGGTCGACCTACGGCATGGATGACTATTTGGTGATCAAGTACATCTGCATGGGTGGCATCTAAGTTGGCCTAGCGCGAGCCGCGGCGCGCAGCCAAACGGTCCAGCATGGCCTTGACCGCCGCCATTTGCGTGCCGCTCTTGCGGAAAAATTCCGGATTGAGCGGGTTGATGCTGGTGTAGCCCCAGAAATCCCAGCAGCCTTGCGGGTTGTAGGGGAAGACGGGGCTAGGCTCCGCTTGCGGATACAGCACGATGATCTTGTTGGTCTCTGCTACCTGGTTGTAGCCGGTGCGCGTGTAGAAACGGTCGCCGATATCCTGCGTGGTTTGCAGGCAGCCATGGAAGACTACGTGCACGCGGCAGGTCTCGCTGGTGCACGCTTGCGGTACATAGGCGTAAGCCGTATTGCTCATGCTGGACGCAATCGCGTTCTGAATAAAGCTGCGCTGGTTAAAGGCGATCAGCTTGCCATTCAAGGTGCTGGAGGATGGCTGCAGGTCTGGATACAGGTGCTGCAGGATATCGCGTGCCTGGACAAAATTGCAGTCGTTGATGAAGGGCGACGCCGTCAGGCCGCAAGCCTGGTCCTGGCTGTTGTTGGTGATGATGGCGTGGCCCGCGCCCACCGTATCGACGAAGCGGATTTGCGCGGCCGGCGTGCCGGCCAGTTGATAGAATTTAGCCACCTGTTCCACCACCGGCCGCGTCACGGTCTGGTCTTTCGTACCGCTGAACAGATATATGCGCTGGCGCTGCAGGTAGGCCGTATCGTCAATCTGCTTGTCCCTGGCAAAGCCTTGCGCCGAGCGCAGCAAGCCGCTGGCGTCGGGTGGCGCCACCTGCTTTTCAGCAGGATTCATGCAGGTGGTCAGGGCGTTGTTCAGGTAGGAAATATAGGGAAAGCGGCCAGGCTGGCTGGCGCAGTAATACGGTCCGCCCGCGATGATGCCGGCACCGGATACGGTGGCCGAATAAGCGACGGCAAACTGCGCCGCCATGAACGCGCCCGACGACAGGCCGGATACGGTGGTCTGGCTCAGGTCCACTTGATAGGCGGGCAGGGCGATGACGTCGCCCGTGGCGGCCGCAGTCGTGGTAGTGGTGGCTGCGATGGCTGGCATGGGCAGTGGCGCCAGCAAAACAAGGCTGAGAGCCAGCAGGCCGGTGGTGCGTAGGGCAACAGGGTAGCGCTTGGTCATGAGGATCTCCTCTGTAGGGGGCGTAATGCAGGCCTGAGGGTCGAGCATAAGCAAAAAAACAATCCGCTAGGCAAGTATTGGACGCTGCTTGATGTCGCTCAAGCGGCCCTGGTGCATCGCGGCACACGCCGTCCCGCACATGCTGGCGGTGTTTGGCATAGAATGATTCCTTTGTTCTTTTACTCTTTTTTGATGGTGCCCCCATGTCCAAGACCTTTGCCCAGCTGTTCGCTTTGACCGCCTTGTGCGCGGGCGCGACGATGACCGTCTCCGCTTCCGCCGCCCAGCCTGCAACGGCTGCGCCGGCTGCCGCTGCGGCAGCCCCCGTCGCCTGTCCTGCCATCCTCAAGCAGACTTTCAACCGTTTGCAGGATGAAACGCCGCAAAACCTGTGCCAGTATGCGGGCAAGGTCGTGCTGATCGTCAATACCGCCAGCTATTGCGGTTTTACCAATCAGTACGAAGGACTGGAAGCGATGTACGCCAAGTACGGCAGCAAGGGCCTGGTGGTGCTGGGCTTCCCGTCGAACGACTTTGGCAAGCAGGAGCCGGGCAGCAGCAAGGAAATCGCCGATTTTTGCTATAACACCTATGGCGTGAAATTCCCGATGTTCTCGAAATCGGTGGTGTCCGGCCCGAACCCGAACCCGCTGTACGCGCAATTGATCAAGCTGACCGGTAAAACCCCGGCCTGGAACTTCCATAAATACCTGATCGACCGCAACGGTAAAGTGGTGGAAAGCTTCCCCAGCAAGGTGACGCCGGACGACAGGCAACTGGTGGGCGCGGTGGAAAAAGCGCTGGCGATGTAAGCTGCCTACGAACATAGTGAAGCAGGCCGCTGGCCTGCTTTTTTTATTTCATTGCCGTGCTTGTTGTATTGCTATTGCTGTCCTAAGCTGTCTGTTCTGCTTCTTAAAACAACAGTCGAGGAGATCATCATGGCGTATGTCGATGGATTTGTTGTGCCCGTACCAAAAGCCAAGCTTGACGCCTATCTGGCCATGTCGCGCACCTGCGGCGCCATCTGGCGTGAACTGGGTGCGCTGGAATTTCGCGAATGCGTGGGCGACGATGTCAAGCCGGGAAAATGGACTTCGTTCCCGCAGGCGGTGGACTTGCAGGATGGTGAAGTGGTGGTATTTTCCTGGATCATCTACGAATCGCGCGCCAGGCGTGATGACATCAACGACAAGGTCATGAAAGACCCGCGCATGGCCGACATGATGGATCCGGCCAAGCTGCCGTTCGACGGCAAGCGGATGATCTATGGCGGCTACGAAATGCGCATTGACGCCTAGCTTGTCAGCTGCGCGGCCATCGCACCGCGCAAGGCATTACAGACGACGATGGCTTGCGCTTCGGCCAGCATGGCCCGCGTGATGACGGTTTCCTGCGCATCCCAAGCCGGGTCGGCCAGCATGGCCGCGCGCTGTACGCCCGGCAGCAGGCCGCAGGACAGGGGCGGCGTATGCCAGCGGCCGTCCAGTTTGACGAACACATTGCTGCGCCCGCCCTCCGTCAATTCATCGCGTTCATTAAAGAACAGCATGTCGAAGCAGCCGTACGCCTCGGCGGCGCGCCAGGCGGCGTCATAGCGCGTGCGCACGCTGCTCTTGTGGCGCAGGAACAGGTCGTTCGCCGTGGTGGGCTCTGGCGCCAGCATGATCTTTACGGTAGCTGGCAACGGCAGCAGCGCACCGCTTTGCACCGTGAACCTGCCATCGTGGCGCAGCGCCAGGCGCAGGCGGAAGGGGGCGTCGTCTGAGCGTGCTGCGCATGCAGTTTGCAGGGCGGCGCGGGCAGCGCTGTCATCCCAGACAAAGCCGAAATAGGCGGCTGACGCAGCCAGGCGCACCAGGTGGCGCTTCTGCTGGCGGCAGCCATCCGCACGGCTGGCATACAGGGTTTCAAACAGCTCGAACTCATTCACCAGGCCCGTCAGGAAGCGCGCCTTGAGCTGGCATTCGGCGTATTCATCCTGCGCATCGCTGTCGTAGACGATGCCGGCGCCCACGCCCATTTCGCCGCGCTGCACGCCGTCTGTGCCGGGCGGCTGCAGGGCCAGGGTGCGGATAGGCACGGACATGCAAAAGTCGCCCACGGCGTGGCCTGCACCGGCTACGGGTGGATCGAACCAGCCGATGGCGCCCGTGTACACGCCGCGCGGCGCCGGTTCCAGTTCGGCGATGATTTCCATGGTGCGCCGCTTGGGTGCGCCCGTGATCGAGCCGCACGGGTACAAGGCCTGGAAGATGTCAAGCAGGCTGGCGTCTTCGCGCAGGCGGGCCTGCACGGTGGAGGTCATCTGCAGCACGCTGCTAAAACGGTTCACTTCGAACAGGGCCGGTACATGTACCGAGCCGGTGGTCGCGATGCGGCCGATGTCGTTGCGCAGCAGGTCGACGATCATCAGGTTTTCCGCGCGGTTCTTCGGGTCCTGCGACAGCGCCAGTGCGCGGCGTGCGTTTTCCTCTACCTGTCCGGCCGCAGCGGCTGGCGCCGTGCCTTTCATGGGCCGCGCCGTCAATTCGCCCTGCACATGGCGCACGAACAGTTCGGGCGACAGCGACAGCAGCGCGCCGCCGTCTGGCAGCAGCACCAGCGCGCCATACGGCACCGGCTGGCGCGCCCGCAGCCGGGCATACAGGGCCAGGGGCGAGCCGAAGGCGTCGAAGCGCAAGCGGTAGGTGTAGTTGACCTGGTAGGTGTCGCCAGCGGCGATGTAGTCGTGGATACGGCTAAGTGCGCGCGTAAATTCAGCCTGGCCGACATTGGCAGTGATAGCGGCAATGCCGGCCGGCGTATCCGTGCTTGGCGCGTGATCTGCCAACCATTGCGCCACCTCGTCTTGCGACAGCTGCTGGCAGTGTTCAAACACCAGTATCTGCGCCAGCGGTGGTGCATCGGCAGCAGGAACCCGTGGCGGCATCTCCAGCAGATGCGCCCCCAGTTCATAGCTGCACACGCTGACAGCGTACTGGCCGCGTGCCAGGGCTGCTTGCATTGCGTCGAGCAGCGCCGGCCACTCGCCGGCGGTCTCGCAGCGCAGCATGGCCACCAGGCCCGTGTAGAGGCGCGAGCCGGCGCCTGAGGCGCTGGCGTCGTCGAGCAGGGCAAAGCAATCGGGATGCATGGAAACAGCGATAAGGGCGGCTTAGCCCAGCAGCATGGCGATTTGCAGCGCCGCTTCCTGGGAAGGCTGGATCTTGAAGCCGCTCTTGGCGTAGCGGTGCCAGCGTCCGATGACGAAGCTGACCATCATGGTGGCGCGCGCCGGCACTTCGCTTTCCTTGCCATGGCCTTCGGCGGCGGCCACGCGCAGCGACTGCTTGAGCGCCAGTTCCACGCGGTCGTAGAACTGGTTCATGCGCGCTTGCAGGCGCTCGTCTTCATTGACCAGCGCGTCGCCGATCAGCACGCGCGTCATGCCTGGGTTGCTGGTGGCGAAATTGAGCAGCATGCCGACGATGTCGCGCGTTTGCGTCATGCCGTCGCTGTGCTTTTCCGCGATCTGGTTGATCAGGCCAAACACGCTCGATTCGATGAATTCGATCAGCCCTTCGAACATTTGCGCCTTGCTGGCGAAATGACGGTACAGGGCCGCTTCCGACACGGCCAGTCTGGCGGCCAGTGCGGCTGTGGTGATCTTTTCGCCTTTCGGCTGCTCCAGCATTGCGGCGAGGGCCTGAAGAATTTGTAGCCTGCGTTGGCCCGGCGGTGTACTTGCCATGTTTTCTCTTGTAGTTAAAAAAAAATGCTGCCTTGAGACAGATACGCATGACCGCCGCTAGCGGCCCGGTCTCCGGTGTCAGCCGGAGCGGAGCATATCTGCTTCAACGCAGGCGATGAAGGCGGCGTACCAAATGCCGGACAGATTTTACTTTGACATCGACGTAAGCGGGGCGATTTAACGCTTTTGGCAATCTCGCCACACCGATCGGATCGGCCATTTTCAGGTATTGCGTGACCCAGGCCGTGCGCAGGCCGATTTTTTTTGCGCCCTTCAGGTTGGCCAGGGTATCTTCCACCAGGATGCAGTTACCGGGCCGGATGTGGTGCTTGCGCAGCAGTTTGCGCAGCATCAGGGTCGATGGCTTGGGCCGTAGCTGGCGGTGCACATGCATCGCCTCGATGGCGACATGGTGCGAAAAATGCCGGCGCAGGCCCAGATGGCGCATCACGTCGCTCGAATAGCGTTGCGGCGCGTTGGTCAGTAAAATTTTACGGCCAGGCAGGCGCTTGAGTAAAGTCCCCAATCCCCGTTCCGCCCGTATCATGGCGGTCAAATCGTCGAAGGTGTGCGTTTCGTGCAAAAAATGCGCGGCCTGCACCTGGTGATGCTTGACCATCCCCAGCAAGGTGGCGCCATAGCGGCGCCAGTACGCGGCGCGCGCGGCGTTCACCTCGGTCTCGCCGGCCGGCGTCACGCCATCGCCCAGCACGCGCGCAATATAGGTATTCATATTGGCCGTGATGGTGGGGAAGATGGCGTGCGAGGCGTTATGCAGCGTGTTGTCGAGGTCAAACAGCCAGACAGGCGACGAGCGGTTAAGATGGGGCTGAGGCACAAGAGTCTTTGCTAGTGAATAAAAAATCAACGATCAGGAAAACCATGCGACGCCAGATTATAGTGATGTTCTGCGGATTATTCTTGCTGCCTTTGCCGGCAGCCTTTGCCGAGGCGCCGCCAGTAGCGCAAAACCGGGGGGCCCTGTTCAAGGTGCAGGACGCCAGCCATACGCTGTATTTGTTTGGCACCATCCATGTCGGCGCGCCCGATTTTTTCCCGCTCGAGCCACAGGTGACGCAGGCCTTGCAGAACGCCGGCGCGCTGGCAGTGGAAGTTGACCTCACCGGCGACCAGAAAGCCACCGTCGCTGCCGTGCTCAAATATGGCATGATTGCGCCGGGCGAGGCATCAAAATATGCCTGCCGCGAGGCGCTGATACCCCGTTTGACGCCGCTGTTGCAAAAATACGGCATGCCTGTTGACGCGGTGGCGCCGATGAAACCATGGATGCTGGCCAGCATGCTGGCCATCGGCGAGTTTTCCAGCCTGGGCTACAGCTCGGAACTGGCGGTCGACAATTATCTGTCGCAGCAGGCCAAGCTGCGCAAGATCCCCGTAGTGGAACTGGAATCGACGGAAAGCCAGCTGGCGCTGTTCGGCGCCATGACGCCCGATGAACAGTGCCGCTTCCTGGAAGACGGCATCACCTCGATCAACGACGAGAATGAAAAGCAGGAAGCGCGCGAACTGGCGTTAGCCTGGCGTACGGCCGACAAAGTGGCATTAGACCGCCTGGCGCACGACATGGCCGCTGACCCCAGCTACGCCGCCCAGTTCATGCAAAAAGTCCTGCTCGACGGCCGCAACCCGACTTTGGCAGACGGCATCGCCAAACTGCTGTCGCGCGAAAAGAACAGCCTGGCAGCGATCGGCGTGATGCACCTGGTAGGCGACAACAGCGTCCCCGACCTGCTGCGCAAGCGCGGCCTGAAGGTCGAGCGGGTGTATTAAAAGCAGAAAAGCCGCGATAGACAGGCGGCAGAGCAGATGGAAAACTGTTCAGGGCAAGGCGTATCGCTGAAGACAGTACGCATGTACGGCGAAGCGATACAACGCCGCCATGGACATTTTTTCAGCTGCGGGGAAAATAGAGATAACTGGTGCCCTTGACGTGGATTGAACACGTGGCCTCTCCCTTACCAAGGGAGTGCTCTACCACTGAGCTACAAGGGCAAAAAAATCGGCGCTGCAGACATCGCGCCGAGTTTATTTTTTAGTGCGAACGGATCATAGTGCCAAAAGCTTGTTCGGTCAATACTTCCAGCAATAATGAGTGTTCAATACGGCCGTCGATGATGTGCACGGTGTTCACGCCGGACTTGGCGGCGTCGAGTGCCGACGAGATTTTTGGCAGCATGCCGCCTGAAATCGTACCGTCTGCGAACATTTCGTCGATCTCGCGCGCCGACAAATCGGTCACCAGATTGCCCTGCTTGTCCTGCACGCCGGCGATATTGGTCATCATGATCAGCTTTTCAGCTTTCAGGATTTCCGCGATCTTGCCCGCCACAACGTCAGCATTGATGTTGTAGGCCTGGCCGTCCTGGCCGAAACCGATAGGCGAGATGATGGGAATGAAGGCGTCGTCCTGCAGCGCCTTGACGACGGCCGGGTTGATCGCGTCGATCTCGCCGACGAAACCGATGTCGAGGAATTCACCCGGATGTTCGCGGTCCGGCATCTGCATCTTGCGCGCGCGGATCAAGCCGCCATCCTTGCCGGTCAGGCCCACAGCCTGGCCGCCGTAATGGTTGATCAGCATGACGATGTCTTGCTGGACTTCGCCGCCGAGCACCCACTCCACCACTTCCATGGTTTCTTCGTCGGTGATGCGCATGCCTTGCACGAAGCTGCCTTGCTTGCCGATTTTTTTCAGCGCGTTGTCGATCTGCGGTCCGCCGCCGTGCACCACGACCGGGTTCATGCCGACCAGCTTGAGCAGGATGACGTCGCGTGCGAAGCCGTGTTTCAGGCGTTCGTCCGTCATGGCGTTGCCACCGTATTTGATGACGATGGTCTTGCCGTGGAAATTACGGATGTAGGGCAGGGCCTCGGCCAGAATCTGCGCCTTGATTTGCGGCTCCACCGCTGTCAAGTCGTCATTCATGTCCAGGTTCAAGTTAGCAAGTTGATTCATGGCGAGTCCGGAAAATAGATTTGTGAGATTTTACAGGGAAGACGAAAATCTTGGAGGCATTATAGGACGATCTTGTTGTATTTTCCCTGAGCATCCTATAGTCTGGATCGATATGCTTCCCAGCCAGCCTTTTTACTGCTCCTTACATTTGCGTCATCTTTTGACGCTGCGCGTCACATAGTTATCAATTCATTATCTATCATGAGTCTGTGCACCCTGTGCGGCGCCACTTTTCATTGCGGCCAGGCCGACCCCGTCGCCGCCGGTGCGTGCTGGTGCATGGCCTTGCCACCCGCCGTCCCCGTGCCGGGCAGCACCGCCATCGGCTGCTGGTGCCCGGCTTGCCTGCAAGCGCATATCGCGGCCCAGACTGCAGCCAAGCGTGCGCCAACGTCGTCCAAATAAGCGCTACGGTTGTTAATTTTTTCATAAAATTACTTGCAAAGCATAGGGAAATCCGGTCAGACTTCGTTTTTAAGCGTTTCTGATAGGAAATAATCATGCGTTTCAGGGATCTCCGGATCGGCGTGCGCATCAATGCGGGCTACGCCATCCTGATCGTGCTGATGCTGGTCGTCATCGTGCTCGCGGGCAGCCGCATTTATGCGATACGGGCCGAGAGCGACGCCATCCTGCAGCGCGACTGGGTCGCTGCCAAGGCCACCAGCAAGATCCATGCGCTGGCGCGCGAGGCAGCCACGCGCATCGTCAGCCTGCCGATCCAGCCCAGCGAGGAACTGCGACTTGAAAACCAGGGGCGTTTGGAAACGATCAAGCGCGCGATCGACCGCCAGGTCGGCATATTGGAAAGCCTCGATACGCTGCCGGAAGAGCAGCGCTTGCTGGAGCAGGTGCACAGTGCGCGCGCCGAGTATTACGCCTCCTTGCAGCAGGTGTTCGGGCTGCTCGGTCATGGCCAGCGCGCAGCGGCCGAGCAGGCGATGAAGACGGTGACCCTGCCGGTGCTGGAACAGGTGCTGCTGCATGTGGGCCAGCTCGATGTCTTGCTGCAGCAGCAGATCCGCGATAGCGCCACCAGGATACGCGGCGATATCGACACGTCCTTGCTGCTGATGGGCGGCATCGGCCTGGCGGCGCTATTGGTGGGGCTGATGTTCGCCTGGTCGGCCCGGTCCATCACGCGCCCCTTGGGCCAGGCGGTGGCGATCGCCACGCGCGTGGCCAATGGCGACTTCAGTACCCATATTGAAGTCACGTCGCGCGACGAGACCGGCGAATTGATGCAGGCGCTGAAAAACATGAGCACCAGCCTGGCGGTGGAACAGGATTTGCGCCATGCGGTCGAGGTGGCCGAAGACGCCACCAAGATGAAGTCCGATTTCCTGGCCAATATGTCGCATGAAATCCGCACGCCGATGAACGGCATCATCGGCATGACGCATCTGGCGCTGCAGACGGAACTGACGCCGACCCAGCGCAATTACCTGGAAAAGGTCGAATCGGCGTCGAAGAACCTGTTGTCCATCATCGATGACATCCTCGATTTTTCCAAGATCGAGGCTGGCAAGATGAGCTTTGAAAAAGTCGATTTTTACCTGGAAGACGTGCTGGCGCAGATCGCCGACCTGTCCGTGATGCGGGCTCAGGACAAGGGGCTGGAACTGCTGTTCGATATCGCCGCCGACGTGCCCAATGCGCTGCAGGGCGACCCGCTGCGCCTGGGCCAGGTGCTGATCAATCTCACCAACAACGCCATCAAATTTACGGAGAAGGGCGAGATCGTCGTCAGCATCCGCCTGCAGCAACTGGAAGAGCATGCGGCCGTGCTGCGCGTCGATGTGCGCGACACGGGCATCGGCCTGACGCCTGCGCAGCGCAGCAAGCTGTTCCAGGCCTTTACGCAGGCCGACACGTCCACCACGCGCCACCATGGCGGCACCGGCCTGGGGCTGACCATCAGCAAGCGCCTGGTCGAGATGATGGAAGGCGAGATCAACCTGGACAGCGAGGCCGGTGTCGGCAGCACCTTTTATTTTACTGCCCGCTTCGGCCTGGCCGCCGTGCGCCGCGACAGCCTGCCCGTGCCGCCTTCGTTCAAGGGCTTGCGCGTGCTGGTGGTCGATGACAACCCAAGCGCACGCGCCATTTTTGCCGGCATGCTGGCGGCGCTGGGTTTCGAGGCGCGGGCGGTCTCTGGCGGCGTGCTGGCCATCGGCGCCGTGGCCCAGGCGCGTGCCGAAGGACGGCCCTATGGCCTGCTGCTGATGGACTGGAAAATGCCGGGCATGAATGGCCTCGATGCGCTGGCCGGCATCCGTGCCGACGCCGCTGGCGGCGATGCGCCTCCGGCCTGCATCATGGTCACCGCCTATCACCGCGAGGCGCTGCTGGAATCAGCCAGCCAGCGCGGCTTGCCGCTCGATGGCGTATTGAACAAGCCGGTCAGCCCATCGACCTTGCTCGACCAGATGGTGCAAGTGTTTGGCGGCGTGGCGGGGCAGAGCCGCAAGACGCAGCGCCAGAGCAGCTACAAGGATGACGCGCGCTCCTTGCGCGGCGCCTGGCTGCTGCTGGTGGAAGACAATGAGGTGAACCAGGAAGTGGCGCAGCAAATTCTCGGCGACGCCGGCATCCGTGTCGATATCGCCGGCAATGGCGCCATCGCGCTGGCGAAGCTCGCGGAAAACGCCTATGACGGCGTGCTGATGGATTGCCAGATGCCGGTGATGGATGGCTACCAGGCCACGCGCAAGCTACGCCAGGATGCGCGTTATTCCAGCCTGCCCGTGATCGCCATGACGGCCAATGCCATGGTCGGCGACAAGGAGAAATGCCTGGACGCCGGCATGAACGATTTTATCGCCAAGCCCATCGACGTGGCGCAGCTGTTTGGCACGCTGGCGCGCTGGATCGCGCCGGCCCGGCCGCAGGAAGTGGCCGTGGTGGTAGCGGTGCCGGAAGCGGCGTTGCCGGTAATTGCCGGCTTGAAGCTGGAGGAAGCCTTGCGCCGCATGGGCGGCAATGCGGGATTGATGCGAAAATTGCTGGACCGCTTTGTTGAAACCCAGTTCGACGCCATGCTGCGCATAAGCGCGGCCATCGCGCATGGCCAGCGCGAGACGGCCATCCGCGAAGCGCACACGCTCAAGGGCCTGGCCGGCAATATCGGCGCCGCCAGTTTGGCCGACAGCGCCGCGCGCGTCGAACATTTGCTCAGCCTGGACTCGCACGATGGCTTGCCGCAGGCGCTGGCCGCCTGTTCCCAGGTCCTGGATGCGCTGGTGCCGCGAATCGCCCAGGCCATGCAGTTGTCGGCCGCGCCCAGGGACATTGGCGGTGCTACGGCGCAGGTAGACCTTGCGAATCTGGAAGCGGACTTGCGCGAGCTGTCGCAACTGCTGCAGCAAGACGATGCGCAAGCCGTCAGACACCTTGAGAACATCGCGCCGGTGCTGGTGGCGGCCGGGCAGGCCGAACACGCGCGGCGCTTGAAGCGCATGCTGGGCTTATACGATTTTGAAGGCGCGCTGGTGCAGCTGAACGAAGTGGCTGCGGCGCTGAAGTTGACACTGCAAGGATGACGATGAAGAATGAAGGACGGGCATGGAAGCCTTGAACAACAAGCATGGCAAGCCGACTATTCTGGTGGTCGATGACACGCCCGACAATATCGATTTGCTGCGCGCAGTGCTGGAAAACGATTACCGCACCAAGATCGCCGTCAATGGCGAGCGCGCCCTGAAGATTGCCTTTGGCGCCGACCAGCCCGACCTGATACTGCTCGATATCATGATGCCGGGCATGAGCGGCTACGATGTGTGCCGCGCGCTGAAGGCCGATCCCGCCACTGTCAATATTCCCGTGATTTTTGTCACGGCCATGAGCGAGGTGGCCGACGAGCAGCGGGGCCTGTCGCTGGGCGCGGTCGATTACATCACCAAGCCGATCTCGGCGCCCATCGTGCTGGCGCGCATCAAGACGCAGCTGGCCATGAAGCGCATGCAGGATTTTTTGCGCGACCAGAATCACTATCTGGAAACTGAAGTGGAACGCCGCGTGCAAGAGATCAAGGCGCTGCAGGACGTGACCATCCACGCCATGGCCTCGCTGGCCGAGACGCGCGACAGCGAGACGGGCAATCATATACGCCGCACTTCGCACTACCTGAAGGCGCTGGCGGAAAAGGTGCGCGAGCTGCCCCGCTTCCGTGATTTCCTGACCGACAAGATGATCGAACTGCTGTTCAAGACGGCGCCGCTGCACGACATCGGCAAGGTGGGCATCCCCGACCATATCCTGCTCAAGCCGGGACGCTTCGAGCCGCACGAAATGGCCATCATGAAGACCCATACCACCCTGGGCTACCAGGCCATCCTGGCGGCCGAACAGGAACTGGGGATCGAAGTCGATTTCCTCAGGCTGGCCAAGGAGATCGCCTACAGCCACCATGAAAAATGGGATGGCAGCGGTTATCCACAGGGGCTGGCCGGTGAAGACATTCCCATCGCGGCGCGCCTGATGGCCCTGGCCGATGTGTACGACGCCCTGATCAGCCGGCGCATCTACAAGACGGGCATGGACCACGCGCACGCCGTGGATATCATCGTCGAGGGGCGCGGTACGCATTTCGACGCCGAGATTGTCGACGCCTTTTTACAGATCCAGGACCAGTTCATCGCGATTTCAAACCGCTATGCGGATGGCGTGTCCGAGATCGCCGCCAAGCAGAAGCAGCTGGCGTCGTTTGCCAGTAGCGTCAGCTGACGGTTTTAAAGAAGCGCATCATCTCGCGGCTGGCGTCAGGGCCCTTGGCGTCCGTGTAGCTGCCGCTGTTGCTGCCGCCCGACCAGGCGTGGCCGGCGCCATGGATCACCCAGTACTCGCCCAGCGGCGAGCCGTCGGCCTGGCTGTGCGTGGTGCGCGTGTAGCGGTGGCCATTCGGTACGCTGCCATCGGTGGACGCCGCCTTGGCCGCCTTGCCGCCCGCCTGGCTGCGCACGCCCTGGGCGATCAGTTCATCGCCGTTGCGCAGGTTGACGGTGGTGTCGCGGTCGCCGTGGAAAACGATGATGGGGACACCGCCGGCCGGCGTTTTGCGTTTCGGGTCCGGCATGGCGCCGCCCTTCATGGCAGCCAGCGCCGACGGCAAGTCTTGCGCCGAGGCGAAGGGCAAGCCCGAATGCACGCCCACGGCGGCAAACACTTCCGGATACAAGGTGCCGACGATGACGGCCATGGCGCCGCCCGCCGACAGGCCGGCGACGAACACTTCGTGTTCATTGACCGGGTAGTCGTCGATGATCTGCTGCGCGATGCCGGCGATCAGCGAAGGCTCGCCCTGGCCGCGCTGCTGGTCTATCGCATTGAACCAGTTCCAGCAGCGCGAACTGTTGGCGCCCTGCGCCTGCGCCGGGTAGACCACGAAACACTGCTTTTCTTCGGCCAGCGCATTCATTTGCGTGCCGGCCGCGAAATCGTCGGGGTTCTGCGTGCAGCCGTGCAGCATCACGACCAGCGGCATGGCCTGGCCGTGATAGCTGCTGGGGATATACAGCTTGTAGCTGCGCGTGCCCGCATGGTTGCTGTAGCTGCCAGCCATGAATTGCGCGCCGCTTGGCAGCGGTGCCTGTGTCGCGGCAGGCGCACCAAAGCCGGGCGGCTGGAAGTTCGGCATCTCGAAACTGGACATGTCAAAATCGTGCTGGCCCAGTCGCGCCATGAAATCCTGGGCCATGGTTTGTGCCGCCGATGGGGGCGCTTGCGCAGCTTCCTGTGCCGCTGGTGCAGTCTTGGCCGAGGCGCCTGCCGGCGGCGGATTGATGTCGTGCATGGTGTGCGCCTGCGGCACGTCAGCCTGCTGCGGCGCGGCGGCGCCTGGCGCCAGGCCTGCTGCGGCCAGCGCGCGCTGGATTGCCTCGGTCGCGGCGGCGGGGCTGCTGGCGGAACTGCCGCCCATCAGATTACGGCTTGCTGCGCGCATCTGCGCCAGCATGTCTTGAGCTAGTTTCATGGCCATCCTTTATCGTGCCGCGTAGAAGCTGGACTATCCGCCACCACTACTACGCTAGTGAATTCGCCCTGCAAGGGCGGCTTTGACGACGCTGCTAGCCTGCAGCGCGCCCAATACGAAAATCGATTCAATCGTGGCCAGCGCCAGTTCCACCGAGACGTCGCTGGCGATGCTGGCCATACCCAGTACCTGTATCTGCAAGCGCTGGCCGGCTGCCTGGATCGCCTCCAGGTCGGCACGCGAATAATGCTGCATGCCCAGCACCAGACTGCGGCGGGCCACGGTCTGTTTGACTACGTCTGCATGCGTGCCCAGCTGGTTGCGGATCGCCGTGCGTATCAAGTCCGTGCGGTTGGAATAAAACCCTTCCTGCACCAGCAAATCAATCTGGCCCAGGTCGATCATGCCCAGATTGATGGTGATTTTTTCCGATTCCGCAACTTTGGGCTTGCTATCCTGCTTATGTTCTGGCTTGCTCATAACGCTCCATACACTCCATGTGGCATCCATTTACCATCTGTGTGGATGGTATTATAGTAGTGAAATAAATCAAGTCAAGTCAGAATCTGCCTTTTGATGGCATGGCGTGTGCTCCTACAGCGACTTTGAAAATCATTTCGCGGCATAATGGGCGCTTACCTTTACCGATACTTTTGCCTGATGGTCGACACTCCACCCGCGCTGCCTCCTGTTTTATCCTCTCCCGTGCCGTCGCCGTGCGTCAGCCTGTGCAAGATGAACCGCGACAGCGGCCTGTGCGAAGGCTGCTTGCGCACGCTCGATGAAATCATCGCCTGGGGCAAGGCCGACGATGATTTCAAGCGCGCCGTCTGGGCCCAGTTGCCCCATCGCGACGCCATGCTTGATTTCGACTGAGGACACGATGCCGCTGCTGCCCGACTCAGTCCAGGTATTCGAGCGAGGCTGGCTATCGTCGAATAACATCTTGCTGCACGGGCGCGACGATACGGCCCTGATCGACAGCGGCTACGTGACGCATGCGCCGCAAACCCTGGCCCTGCTGCGCCACAGCCTGGGCGAGCGCCCACTCGACCGCCTGTTCAACACGCATCTGCATTCAGACCATTGCGGCGGCAACGCGCTGCTGCAAGCCCATTACGGCTGCCATACGGCCGTTCCCGTCTCGGAAGCGGACAAGGTGCGCGACTGGGACGTGGACGCCCTCAGTTTCAAGGCCACCGGCCAGCAGTGCGAGCGCTTTGGCTTTGACGCCACAGTCTCGCCTGGCGACAGCTTGATTTTGGCCGACCTGGCCTGGCAGGCGCTGGGCGCCCCCGGCCACGACCCCCATTCGCTGATTTTTTACTGTGCCCAGGAAGGCGTGCTTATTTCCGCCGACGCCTTGTGGGAAAACGGCTTTGGCGTGATCTTCCCCGAACTCGATGGCGGCTCCGGTTTTGCCGAAGCGCGCGCCACCCTGGACCTGATCGCCAGCCTGGATGTGTCGGTGGTCATCCCTGGCCATGGACGGCCATTTGATGATGTGCAAGGCGCGCTGGCGCGTGCCTATTCGCGTCTGGACTATCTGGCGTCCGACCCGGTGCGCAATGCGCAGAACGCCGTCAAGGTGCTGCTGAAATTCCTGCTGCTGGAACGCCAGCGCATCGTGCTGGCCGATGTGCCGGCCCTGCTGCAGGGCATGCCCCTGTTCGGCGAGGCGAACCGGCGCTTTTTGCACCAGGAAACGCTAGCGCTGGCTGACTGGGCCGTATCGCAACTGCTCAAGGCCCATGCCGCCCGTATCGAGGGTGAGTACTTGCTTAATGAAGTTTGAGTTGGATGATAATTAAATTCAGCACGATCGTACTTTTTTTAAACTATAATCGTTGCTCTGGTGTTTAATGCTTTCATCCGATTAACTTTTCAGCGAGTCCGCCATGGCACTGCCTGTAGCGTTGCAAAACCTGTCCCTTCCCGTTATCGGTTCGCCGCTCTTCATCGCCAGCGGACCGGCCCTCGTCGCGGCCCAGTGCAAGGCCGGCATCGTCGGTTCCTTCCCGGCCCTGAATGCGCGTCCCGCCGAACTGCTCGACACCTGGCTGACCGATCTGCAAGCCGAACTGGCTGCCTTCCAGGCTGCCAACCCGGATAAAAAAGTCGGGCCGATTGCCGTCAACCAGATCGTGCACCAGTCGAATGACCGCCTGGCGCATGACGTGGAAGTCTGCGTCAAGCACCAGGTGCCCATCATCATTTCGTCCCTGCGCGCGCCGCCCAAGGAAATGCTGGACGCCATCCACAGCTACGGCGGCATCGTGCTGCACGACGTGGTCTCGATCCGCCATGCGCAAAAAGCGCTGGAAGCGGGTGTCGATGGCTTGATCCTGGTGGCCAGCGGCGCCGGCGGCCATGCGGGCACCCTGTCGCCGTTCGCGCTGGTGGGCGAAGTACGCAAATTCTTTGACGGCCCGCTGGCGCTGTCCGGCTCGATTGCCACCGGCGACGCCGTGCTGGCGGCGCAAGCCATGGGCGCCGACTTTGCCTACATCGGCTCGCGCTGGCTGGCGACCAAAGAATCGAACGTCAGCGACAGCTACCGCGACGCCATCGTCGATTCAAGCGCGGCAGACATCGTCTACACCAATCTGTTTACTGGCGTGCACGGGAATTATTTGAAAAAATCGATAGTCGCGGCCGGACTCGATCCGGACGCGCTGCCTGAAGCAGACAAGAGCTCGATGAACTTCGGTTCGGGCAGCGCCAAGGCCTGGCGCGATATCTGGGGCGCTGGCCAGGGCGTGGGCTTGATGGATGACGTGCCGACGGTGGCCGAGATGGTGGCGCGCCTGAAAGCGGAATACGATGCGGCGCGCGCGCGGCTGAAGCTGTAACCCAACGGCGAAAGGGCCGGGGTCGGACCCTCAGGGTCCGACCCCAGTCTTTGCTACTGGGGTGAAAGTCTGCCTTTAGTTATTCCTGCTTCAAATCCTCAGGCTTGATCGCCCACAGGCCCGGCAGGTTGCGCCAGTAGCCGTAGGCGTCCATGCCGAAGCCGACCACGAAGCGGTTCGGGATCACCAGGCCGACGATATCGGCTTGCACGGGTTTTTTCTTGCCGATCGCCTTGTCGGCAAACACAGCCAGAATCACTTCGGCGGCGCCCATGTCGAGCAGGCGCTGTTTGACGTGGGCCAGGGTTTCGCCTTCGTCGAGTATATCGTCGAGCACGATCACGGTGCGGCCCGCTACGTTCGAACGTGGGATGACTTTCCACACCACTTCGCCACCCTTGTCGTCGTCGCCGTAGCGGCTCACATGAATGTAGTCGAATTCGAGCGGGAAGCTCAGTTGCGGCAGCAGATTGCCGGTAAACACGACGGCGCCGCCCATCACGCCCAGCACCAGCGGGAACTCTTTCGAGTCTTCGGCGTTGAAGCGCGTATTGAGCACGTCGGCCATGCGCGTGATGGACGCTTGCACGGCGTCCTGGTCGAACAGCAGTTCCGCGTTCTTGAACAGGTCACGGGCGCGGTTGTGGTGAAATTCTTGCATGGACTCTTGCATGGCGATGAGTAAGGCTGATGATTAATGCCGATATTATCCTGCAAATCGGCCCATGCGTGCTAGCGGCAGCTGTATAGCTCAGCCGTAGCTCAGCTGTAGTCGCGGATATCATCGATCACTTTGCCGTCCTGCGCCAGGCTGCCTATCGCCACCAGCCTTACCTCGCCCCGTAGCTTGGTCAGTTCACGCACCGTAGCGATCATCGCCGCGATGCCGCTATCGTCCTGCGGGTTTTCGACTTCGCAATGCAAAGTCATTTCATCGTTGGCCATGCGTCCCGACACCACCAGCCGCGCTTTCTTGATCTGCGGATGGCGCCGCGCGATGTCATGCACCTGGGACGGGTGCACGAACATGGCGCGCACCTTGGTGGTCTGGTCGGCACGTCCCATCCAGCCCTTGATGCGCGTATTCGTGCGCCCGCACGGCGAGGCGGTGGCGTCCAGCAGCACGGCCGACAAGTCGCCGGTGGCGAAACGGATCAAAGGGTAGTCGGCATTGAAGACGGTGACTACCACTTCACCCACCTCGCCGGGAGCGACGGGTATGCCGCTGCCGGGGTGGACGATTTCCAGCAGCACGTTTTCATCGATCACCATGCCGGGATTGAGCTTGCCATCGCTGGCCGTTTCATAGGCGATGCTGCCGATATCGGCCGAGGCATAGGTCTGGAACACGTGCGGCACGCCATTGGCGGCAAACCAGCTACGCAGCGACTCAGGCAGCGCTTCCGCGCCCATCACGGCCTTTGTCACGCTGCTGATGTCGGCGCCCATCTCGCGCGCCTTTTCGATGATCAGTTTCAAGAATGACGGCGTGCCGATGTACGTGTCCGGTTTCAAATCGGCCATCGCCTGCACCTGCATTTCCGTCTGGCCGATGCCGGCCGGGATTACCGTGCAGCCGATGCGCGCGGCGCCCCCTTCGACCATGAAGGCGGCTGGCGTGAAGTGATAGGAGAAACAGTTTTGCAGCAAGCCGCCGGCACGCACGCCGGCCGCATACATGGGCCGCGCGAAACGCCACCAGTCCGGCCCACGGCCTTCCGGGTCGAAGATGGGGCCGGGCGAGACGAACACGCGCGACAGGCTATTTTTTGGCGTGGTGTTCAAGCCGCCAAATGGCAAAATGGCTTGCTGCAGCTGTTGCAGGTCAGACTTGCGCGTGACGGGCAATTGCGCCAGCGCCGCGCGGCTGGTGATCTCGGCGGCATCGACGCCATCGAGGATGCGGGCCCAGCCCGGCGCCGCCTGTGCGCGCGCGACCAGCTGCGGCAAACCGGCCATCAATTCGCGTTCGCGCGCGTCAGGCGCGCGCGCTTCCAGACTATCCAGCGTGTCATGCATTACGTCTTCTCCAGGTGATCACAGTCATTCGTCAGCGTTTAGAAATCAAGCCAGCCAGCGCTTGCGCCGGCGATAAAACTTCATGTCGCGAAAACTCTTGCGTCCCGCGCTGGAGACACCCAGGTAGAATTCCTTGACGTCTTCGTTATTGGCCAGCTCCTGTGCCTGGCCTTCCATCACGACCCGGCCGTTTTCCAGGATGTAGCCAAAGTCTGCGTAGCGCAGCGCCACATTGGTGTTCTGTTCGGCCAGCAGAAACGAGACGTTTTCCTTGTGGTTCAGATCCTTGACGATGCCGAATATCTCTTCGACGATCTGCGGCGCGATGCCCATCGATGGTTCATCCAGTAAAATCATCGATGGTTTGGCCATCAGCGCGCGGCCGATGGCGCACATCTGCTGTTCGCCGCCCGAGGTGTAGCCGGCCTGGCTGCTGCGCCGCGTTTTCAGGCGCGGAAAATAGTGGTAGACCTTGTCGAGCGCCTCTTTCAGTTCGCCGCGCGACAGGCTGCGCGTGTAGGCGCCCGTCAGCAGGTTTTCCTCTATCGTCAGATGGCCGAAGCAATGGCGTCCTTCCATCACTTGCGACAGTCCCCGTTTCACCAGTTCATTCGGTGTCAGCTGGTCCACGCGCTCGCCCTTGAACTGGACTTCACCCTTGGTCACGTCGCCCCGTTCGCCGCGCAGCAGGGTGGAGATGGTTTTCAGGGTGGTCGATTTACCTGCGCCGTTCGCACCCAGCAGGGCGACGATCTTGCCCTGCGGGACTTGCAGCGACACGCCTTTCAAGACCAGGATCACATGGTCGTAAATGACTTCGATATTGTTGACCGACAGGTAGGGCGGCGGAACATCTACCTTGATGGCGTTGGCGGTGGTCGTGTGGGTCATGGCTGGTCTACTTCAGGCACGCAGGCGTGATGTTTTTCTCGGCCGCGTATTTGTTCGACGATTCTTCGACGAGTCTGCGTACCAGCGCCTTGTCGCCGACGATCCATTGCGGCGTGATGGCGTTCCATTTCTTGCCATCCCATTGCTGCACTTTTACGGCGCCCGAGCCTTCATGGTCTTCACAGCTGGTTTTCACGTTAGGGAACATGCCCAGCGCGCCGACGGCCTTCTGGCGCGCATCGTCCACGTTCAGGTTTTCCAGGCCCCAGCGCATCTGCTGACCCGTGACCGGTTTGCCCTTGCCGAATTTTTCCTGCGCCGTGCGTATCGCTTCCACCCACAGGATGCCGGCTGTCACGCCGCGCATGTGATACACGGAGCCGATGCGCGACTGGTCGGACAGATTGCCCTTGCCATTGGCGTAGAGTTTTTTGCGGATGTCCTCCAGCACCGGGTAATTGCCGGGTGTGTTGAAAGTCATCGCCGTGTAGCCCTTGGCAGCGTCGCCCGACGGTATCGTGTCTTCTTCGGAACCGGCCCACCACACGCCGAGGATTTTGTCGCGCGGGAAGCCGTTGCGCTGCGCCGTCTTGATGGCCACCGAATTCATCACGCCCCAGCCCCACAGGATCACATGGTCCGGCTTGGCCTGGCGGATCTGCAGCCATTGCGACTGCTGTTCGCTGCCGGGCGGCGCGACAGGAATTTTGACCAGCTCAAAGCCATACTGTTTGGACAGCGCTTCGAGCACTGGCAGCGGCTCCTTGCCGAAGGCCGAATCATGGTACAGGTGGACGATTTTCTTGCCCTTCAATTTGTCCATGCCGCCATCCTTGTCGCCCAGATATTTGATCATGGCGGCGGCCTGGCTCCAGTAGCTGGAGATCAGCGGATACACATAGGGAAAGACCTTGCCATTGGCGGCGTCCGAACGGCCATAACCGATCATGGTCATGGGGATCTTGTCTTGCGCCACGCGGTCAAGAATGCCGTAGGCGACGCCCGTGGACAGGGTTTCCACCAGGGTGGCGCCGCCCTGTTTGGTTTTCAAACGTTCATAGCATTCCACGCCGCGCGAGGGGTTGTATTCTGTTTCGCATTCCTCCCAGCTGATCTTGACGCCATTGACGCCGCCGGCCTGGTTGACCAGGTTGAAGTAATCGATGATGCCGCCGTAAAAACCGGAGCCGCCGGCCGCATACGGGCCCACGCGGTAGGAGGGCAGGGCGATGTATTGATCTTTATCCTGTGCCTGCGCGCTGCCGGCGATACCCAGCGCTGCACTGGCGATGGCGCTGGCCAGCAAAAGCGATTTGATGTGTTTCATTGTGTCTCCTTTTTTATATTGGTATCGGATGCGAATGAAGAACGGTTAATGCGGGAAGGGCCACAGTCTCAATTTCTCTTTGGCGATTTGCCACAGCCGCGCCAGGCCGTGCGGTTCGACGATCAGGAAGAAGATGATCAGCGCGCCGAACACCATCAATTCCAGGTTCGAGGCCACGCTGGTGGGCAGCGCCAGGCCATGCGCAAAGGTGTTCAGAAACACGGGCAGCAGCACGATGAAGGCGGCGCCCAGAAAGGAGCCGAGGATGGAACCCACGCCGCCGATGATGATCATGAACAGGATGCGGAAGGACAGGTCCAGGTTGTAGGCTTCCGGCTCCACCGTGCCCAGGTAGGCATAGGCATACAGCGCGCCGGCCACGCCGCAATAGAAGGAGCTGACGGCAAACGCCAGCAGCTTGGTGCGCATCAACCGGAAACCGATCACTTCGGCCGCCATGTCCATGTCGCGCACGGCCATCCATGAGCGGCCCACATTCGAGCGGATCATGTTCTTGGCCAGCAGCGCCATGCCGGCCACGATGGCCAGCACCAGCAGGTATTTGCTTTGCGGCGTGTCGAACTGGTAGCCCAGAATCGTCATCTTTTGCACCGTGATCACGCCCGAAGAACTGTAGTTGGTCAGGTAGGGAATCTTGGTCAGGCACCAGACGACAAAGAACTGCGTCGCCAAGGTGGACGCAGCCAGATAAAAGCCGCGTATGCGCAGCGAGGGCAGGCCGAAGGCGATGCCCACCATGGCTGCGCACAGGCCGCCCAGGATGAACGACACCAGCAGCGGCAGGCCGGGCAGGCGGGCCATGAAGTTATACGAAGCAAACGCGCCCACGGCCATGAAGGCGGCTGTGCCCAGCGACAGCTGGCCCGCATAGCCGGTCAAAATATTCAGGCCCAGCGCCGCCAGCGCGAAGATCAAAAAGGGAATCATGATCGCCGACAGCATATAGGGCGAGGCGAAATAGGGCAGCAGGAAGACGGCGGCAAGCAAGGTCGCGGTGAAGGCCAGCCTGTCCTGGCGTATCGGAAAAATCTGCTTGTCAGCCTGGTAGCTGGTCTTGAATTGTCCTGCTTCACGATAAATCATGGTCTGTCCTTTGCGATGGCGCGGTGGCGTGGTGTCTTGTGGTTGCTAGATGCGGCGGATGATTTTTTCGCCGAACAGGCCTTCGGGCCGCACCAGCAAGAACAGCAGGGCAAGCACATAGGGGAACCAGCCTTCGATGCCGCCGCCTACCATGGGGCCCAGGTAGACTTCGGCCAGTTTTTCAGACGCGCCGATGATCAGGCCGCCGACGATGGCGCCCGGCACCGAGGTAAAACCACCGAGTATCAGCACCGGCAGCGCTTTCAGGGCGATGAAGGTGAGGGCGAATTGCACCCCATTGCGCGCGCCCCACAGCAAGCCCGCCACCATCGCCACCAGGCCCGCCACGCCCCAGACGACGGCCCAGATGCGCTGCAGCGGGATGCCCACCGCCAGCGCCGCCTGGTGGTCATCTGCGACGGCGCGCAGGGCGCGGCCCACCCTGGTTTTCGAGAACAGCAGGGCCAGGCAAATTACCAGCAGCGCGCAGATGCCGGCCGCCACCACGTCGAACTGCGAAACGATGATATTGAAATGGTCCATCAGGAAGGGCATGGGCACGTCGTCGATGGGCAGGTCCAGCTTGTGCACCTGCGAACCCCACATCAGCTGCGCCAGGCCCTCGATAAAAAACGCCAGGCCGATGGTGGCCATGAAGAGGGTGATCTCGGGCTGGTTGACCAGCGGGCGCAAGACCACGCGCTCAATGGCCATGCCCAGCACGATCATGGTCACCATCGTCAGCGGTATGGCCAGCCACAGCGACAGGCCGAATTTGTCCATGATGCCGACGCAGGTCAGGGCGGCGAAAAACACCATTGCGCCCTGCGCAAAATTGAATACGCCGGAAGCCTTGTAGATCAACACAAAACCGATAGCCACCAGCGCGTACATGACGCCCGACAGCAGGCCGCCGATCAGCACTTCAAAGAAGAAATTGATATTCATACGGATCCCGGGGACTTAATGGCTGGAGCCCAAATAGGCGTTGATGACATCCTGGTTGCTGCGCACCTCGTCGGGCGTGCCGTCGCCGATCTTCTTGCCATAGTCGAGCACCACCACGCGGTCGGAGATATCCATCACTACGCCCATGTCGTGCTCGATCAGCACGATGGTCGTGCCCAGCTGGTCGTTGACGTCGAGGATGAAGCGGCACATGTCCTGTTTTTCTTCCACGTTCATGCCGGCCATCGGTTCATCGAGCAGTAAAATTTCCGGCTCGGCCACCAGCGCGCGGCCCAGTTCCACGCGTTTTTGCAAGCCGTAGGGCAAACGCCCCACGGGCGTCTTGCGGATGGCCTGGATTTCCAGGAAATCGATGATCTCTTCCGCCTTCTTGCGGTGCTCGATTTCCTCGCGCCGGGCCGGTCCCCAGTACAGCGCCTGCAGCAGGAAATTCGATTTCATCTTCAGGTTACGGCCCGTCATGATGTTGTCCAGCACCGTCATGCCCTTGAACAGGGCGATGTTCTGGAAGGTGCGCGCGATGCCGGACTTTGCCGCCGCATAGCAATCCATGCCGCGCCGGTGTTCGCCGCGATAAATGATCTCACCCTGCTGTGGACGGTACACGCCATTGATCACGTTCAGCATCGAGCTTTTGCCTGCGCCATTGGGGCCGATAATGGCGCGGATTTCATGCTGTTTGACGTCGAAGGAGATGTCGGTCAGCGCTTTCACGCCGCCGAAGGATAACGAGATGTTTTTCAGGTCCAGGATCACGGGGCCGGTCTTGCGCGAGGTGCCGAAGTGATTTTCAGGTTCATTCATTTGCATGGTGCTGTGCTCCTTCATGCGGCCAGGCCCTGGGGCCGATACGTTTTGCTGTCCCAGATCTGCAGGTTGGCGCTGGTCGAACCGCTGCGGCCATCCTCGAATTTCACCTGGGTCTCGATGTACTGCGTGGCCTTGCCCTCGTACAGGGCGGCGATCAGCACGGCGTATTTTTCGGCGATGAATTTGCGTCTTACCTTGCGCGTGCGCGTCAGCTCGTCGTCATCGGGATCGAGCTCCTTGTGCAGCACCAGGAAGCGGTGCACCTGCGTGCGGTCCATCAGCGGATCGGCCGCCAGTTCCGCGTTGACCTGTTCGATGCAGTCGCGGATCAAGCCATAGGTTTCGGCACGCGCGGCCAGGTCGGTATAGCCCGCATAGGCGATGCCGCGCCGCTCGGACCAGTTGCCGACCGCTTCGATGTCGATATTGATAAAGGCGCAGACCTGCTCGCGCGCATGGCCGAAGGCCACCACCTCCTTGATGAAGGGGAAAAATTTGAGTTTGTTTTCGATGTAGTTGGGCGCGAAGATGGCGCCGCAGGCCATCTTGCCCACGTCGGCTGCGCGGTCGATGATTTTCAAGTGGCCTTCGCTGTCGAATACACCCGCGTCACCCGTGTGAAAATAACCGTCTGCGTCGATCACTTCGGCTGTCGCTTCGGGGCGATTGAAGTAGCCGCTCATGGTGGTGGGCGACTTGACCAGCACTTCGCCATTGGCCGCCAGCTTGATTTCCACGCCCGGTGCGGGCAAGCCCACGCTGTCAAACTTGATATTGCCGTCCGGTTGCAAGCACACATAGGCGCAGGTTTCGGTCGAACCGTACAGCTGCTTGAGGTTGACGCCGATCGAGCGGTAGAAGCGGAACAGATCCGGGCCGATGGCGGCGCCGGCCGTGTAGGCGACGCGCACGCGCGACAGGCCCAGCACGTTTTTCAGGGGGCCATAGACGAGCAGCTCGCCCAGCTTGTACTGCAGGCTGTCGAGCAGCGGCACGGATTTTCCATCGAGGATCTGGGCGCCGCAGCGTTGGGCCACGCTCAGAAAATAACTGAACATGCGGCGCTTGATGCTGCTCGCGTCTTCCATGCGTATCATCACGCTGGTCAGCATGTTTTCAAACACGCGCGGCGGCGCAAAATAGCAGGTGGGGCCGATTTCGCGCATGTCTATCATCACCGTGTCGCTTGACTCCGGGCAGTTGACGGTGAAGCCGGCCACCATCGATTGCGCCAGCGAAAACAGGCAGTCGCCCACCCACGCCATGGGCAGGTAAGACAGGATATCTTCGCCGTCGGTGAGCTGGTCGAAGGCCACGCAGCCTTCGCCGGCGGCCAGCAGCGCGCTATGGCTCTGGCATACGCCCTTGGGTTTGCCGGTGGTGCCCGAGGTGTACAGGATCACGGCGGTATCGCTACCGCGGCCCGCGTCGACGGAGGCTTCGAAAAAGCCCGGATGTTCGCGGTCATACACGCGGCCCAGTTCCTGCAGGGCGGCGAAGGAAATCAGTTCGGGCTGGTGATAGTGGCGCATGCCCCGCTCATCGTCGTAAGCGATATGGCTGACGTGCGGATACAGGGTTGTGAGTTCCAGCAGCTTGTCGACCTGCTCCTGATCCTCGACGATGGCGTAGCGGATTTCCGCATCCTGCAGCACATAGGCCATATCAAGCGCTGGCGCATCCTGGTACAGCGGCACGGGCACGCCGCCCAGGCTTTGCGCGGCCAGCATGGCCCAATACAGGCGGGGTCGGTTGTCGCCGATGATGGCCAGATTCATGCCGCGCTGGAAACCGAGGGCGGCCAGCCCGCAAGCCAGGGCACGCACTTCATCGTTGACCTGGGACCAGGTCCAGGTTTGCCAGATGCCCAGGTATTTTTCACGAAAGGCGGGCTTGTCGGCGCGTAGTGCGCCGTGTTGCAATAGCCGCCGTGGAAAAGTCGGCATCGCTGCTGTTCTCGTTGTTTGCACCAGTGTCTCCGGTTGCCAGTCTCAGGCTGCCCATCGTTGTGGGCCGCTCTGTGTTTTTATATGTGTTACGTTTGTGTAATGATAGTAGCTTGCGTTGCTATACCGAGTTGTCTTTTCGGGGACATTTGCCCACTTTTCGATGGTGCGTCGCACAATGATGACAACTGATCCCAGCCTGAAAGAGGTCTTGCATACAGCCAATTGGGCGCAGCTGCTGGACGCCGCGCAATTGGCGCGCGTTGAAGCCGAACTGTTTGAAACCTTCGTGCCGAAAGGCGGTTTTGTCTGCCGCAAGGGCGATCCGGTCGAGAACTGGATCGGCATCATCAGCGGCATGGTGAAGATGAATAATTTTTCCGCCTCGGGCAAGGCCATGACCTTTATCGGCGTGCCGCCCGGCAGCTGGTTTGGCGAAGGCTCGCTGCTGAAACGCGAACCGCGCAAGTACGACACCATGGCCCTGCGCGATACGCGCGTGGCGCGCCTGCCCGCCGCTACTTTTCACTGGCTGCTGGAGACGAGTTTGCCGTTTACGCGCTTTTTGCTGATGCAGCTGAACGAGCGCCTGGGCCAGTTCATCGGCATGGTGGAAAACGAACGCCTGCTCGACTTGAATACGCGCGTGGCGCGCTGCCTGGCGTCGATGTTCAATTCACATTTGTATCCCGGTGTCGACAGGCTGGTGCAGCTGTCGCAGGAGGAAATCGGCCTCTTGTCCGGCTCTTCGCGCCAGCGCGCCAACCAGGCCTTGCAGGTGCTGGAGCGACAGGGCTTGCTGCGCCTCGATTACGGCGGCATCCGCATCCTGGACCTGGAAGGCTTGCGCCGCTACGAGGAGTAGCAAGAGTAGCGCAGCACCGGCCCTGCCGTGGCGGCGCAATCGCGGTATCATAGGCGCTTCCCAGTACTGTTCCAGCCGCTTCCATGCAGACTCCAGATCTCTCCAGCCCCGCCCTCCGTTTGTCGCAACTGCGCGTCGCCATGCGCGCGCAGCAGATCGACGCCTATATCGTGCCTTCGGCCGATCCGCATTTGTCCGAATACCTGCCGGGCCACTGGCAGGGCCGTGAATGGCTGTCTGGCTTTACGGGTTCCGTCGGCACCCTGGTCGTCACGCAGGACTTTGCCGGCGTGTGGACCGATGGCCGTTACTGGGAACAGGCGGAGACGGAACTGGCCGGCAGCGGCATCGTCCTGAAAAAAATCCCGTCCGGCGCCAGCGTGCTGTATATCGACTGGCTGGGCGAGACCATGCAGCCGGGGCAAACGGTGGGCGTCGATGGCGCCGTGCTGGGCCTGGCCCATGCACGCTTGCTGCAGCAGGCGCTGGGTGCACAGGTTACGCTGCGCACCGATACCGACTTGCTGCAACAGGTGTGGCAGGGGCGCCCGGCCATGCCGGCCGCGCCCGTGTTTGAACATGGCGCGCCGTATCCGGCCTTGCCGCGCACGGAAAAACTGGCCGCCTTGCGCGCCGCCATGGCGCAGAATGGCGCCAGCCACCACCTCATTTCCACGCTCGACGATATCGCCTGGCTGTTCAATCTGCGTGGCGCCGACGTGCATTACAACCCGGTTTTTGTCGCCCATGCGCTGGTCGGCCCTGAGCGCACGACTTTATTCGTTGCTGACGGCAAGGTGCCGGCCGCGCTGCGGTCCACGCTGGAACAGCAGGGCGTGGACGTGGCGCCGTACGAGCAGGCCGCCGCCGCACTGGCTGCCTTGCCCGCTGCCGCCACCCTGCTGCTGGACCCACGCCGCATCACTTACGGCACGCGCCTGGCCGTGCCAGCCACGGTGTCCGTGGTCGAAGCCATCAACCCGACCACCTTTGCCAAGTCGCGCAAGACGGAAACGGAAGCGGCCCACGTGCGCGCCGCGATGGAGCAGGATGGCGCCGCCCTGTGCGAATTTTTCAGCTGGCTGGACGCCACCCTGGCCGACCCGCAGCGTGCGCCCCTGACCGAAATCGGTGTGGATGAACACCTGACGGCTGCCCGTGCGCGCCGCACCGGCTTTGTCAGCCCCAGCTTCGGCACCATCGCCGGTTTCAACGCGCATGGCGCCATCATGCATTACCACGCCCATGCGGAGACTGCCGCGACGATCGAAGGCGACGGCTTGCTGCTGATCGATTCGGGCGGCCAGTACCTGGGCGGCACCACCGATATCACGCGCGTGGTGCCCGTTGGCGCCATCACGGCGGAGCACAAGCGCGATTTCACCCTGGTCTTGCGCAGCATGATCGCGCTGTCGCGTGCGCAATTTCCGCTGGGCGTGAAGTCGCCCATGCTGGACTCCATCGCCCGCGCTCCGCTGTGGGCCGAAGGCATCGATTTCGGCCATGGCACGGGCCACGGCGTGGGCTTTTTCCTGAATGTGCACGAAGGGCCGCAATCGATTTCGCAGTCCGCCATGCCGGAACCGCAGACGGCCATGCAGCCGGGCATGATCACCTCCGTCGAGCCGGGCATTTACCGTCCGGGACGCTGGGGCATCCGCATCGAAAACCTGGTGCTCAATGTCTCTGCTGGCGAGAGTGAATTCGGCCAGTTCCTGCGCTTTGAAACCCTGACCCTGTGCCCGATCGACACGCGCTGCGTGGAGCGCAGCCTGCTGCGCGACGACGAGGCGGCCTGGCTCAACGACTATCACGCCACGGTGCGCGCGCGTTTGTCGCCGCATCTGGCGGGCAGCGCCCTGGCCTGGCTGGAACAGCGCACGGGAGCCATCTGATGCGCTCGACCCGCGCCACCTCCGCCATCGACCGTCTCAAAGAGCGCACTGGCAACCGCCTGTACACGATGGCGCGTACCGGCGATGAACTGTTCTTCCTGACGGAAGGGCCGGGCTTGCCGCCTCTGTGCCCACCGCTGGAACTCGACGCCTTCGTCGCTTTCGTCAATGGCCTGGGACCGCAAAAGGCGCGCCGCGTCAGCAAGCTCGATGTGGCGTTTGAAAAGCAGCTGAACAAGAAAACCTGAGATGCCGACCGTCGACTTCCTGCGTGCGTACTGGTCGCCAGCTGAACTGGCGACGAATGGGGTGATCCTGCTCAATTTGCTGGGCGCGCTGCTGCTCGGCTTGTTGGTTGGCTATGAACGCTCGTACCACGGGCGTGCGGCCGGCATGCGCACCTATGGCCTGGTGTGCATGGCCTCGGCCGCGCTGACGGTGCTCGGCGGTTATCCCGAGTTCTGGTACGGCGGCCATGGCATGGTGTCGGGCAGCGATCCGACGCGCGTGATCCAGGGCATCGTCACGGGCGTGGGTTTCCTGGGCGCCGGCGTCATCATGCGCGAAGGCTTCAATATCAGCGGCCTGACGACGGCCGCCTCGATCTGGGCCTCGTCGGTGATCGGCGTCATGGTCGGCATCGGGTTTTATCTGTCCGCCATGGGCCTGGCCTTCATGTGCGCGATGGCCATGATTTTCCTGTCCAAGCTGGAAAACTGGCTGCCGTCGCGCCATGCGATTGCCATCACCATGCGCTTCAAGCGCGATTTTATTCCGCGCGAAGATGCGCTGCGGCGCATGGCCGCCAAGCGTGGTTACGACATCGCCGGCGGCTCGCTGACCATCGGCAGCACCGACGGCATGCAGGAATGGCGTTTCGTGGCCATCGCGCATGGCAAGAACACGGGCGCCAGCCTGTCGAACATGTCGGCCGAACTGGCCATCTTCGAGGGCATCGCCGGCTTCCAGCTGTCGCATGCCCGCAATTGATCAAACCCAGGAGAGCAGCATGGATGTGCAGGCGCAGGCAGTACTCGATTTCTGGTTCTTGCCACCCACCGATGCGGGCTACGGCCAGTCGCGGGTGGAATGGTTCCGCAAGGATGCCGCCTTTGACGCGTACATCGTCCAGCATTTCGGGCCGCTGATAGCGGCCGCCATCGCTGGTGGTTTGCGCGACTGGGAAACCACGCCGCAGGGCGCGCTGGCGCGCCTCATCGTGCTGGATCAACTGACCCGCAATGCCGGGCGCGATACGCCGCAGGCGTTTGCCGGCGACGCCCAGGCCCTGGCGCTGGCTTGCCAGTTGACGGACACAGGTAGTGATGAATCGCTGCTGCCGATGCAGCGCGCCTTCGCCTACCTGCCGTTCGAGCATGCGGAAGACCTGGCCATGCAGGCGCGCGCGGTGCAGCTGTTCCAGCTTTTGTCCCAGCAGCACCCGGGTTTCGACAGCATGCTCAATTACGCCGAACGGCACCAGGAAGTCATTGCCCGTTTTGGCCGTTTCCCGCACCGTAACGCCATCCTGGGCAGGGACTCCACGCCGGAAGAAGAGATTTTTCTGCGCCAGCCCGGTTCCCGTTTTTAATGCATTGTTAGGTCATCATGCGTTTTACCCTGAATATGATCGGCGCCGGCCATGTGGGCAAGGTGCTGGGCCGCTTGCTGGCGGCAGCAGATGGTATCGTGCTGCAAGACGTGCTGACGCGTTCCATGGCTACGGCGCAGGCAGCCGTGGACTTTATCGGCACCGGCACGCCCATTGACAGCCATGCCGCCTTGCGGCGCGCCGACGTGACCATGCTGGCGGTGAGCGACGACCAGATCGGCCCGGCCTGCGCCGCGCTGGCAGCGCAAGGCCGTCTGGCAGGGGCTATCGTGTTTCACTGCAGCGGCGCGCTGGCCTCGACCGCGCTGCTGGCCGCCACGCAGGCGGGCGCCTCGGTGGCCAGCGTCCATCCGATCCGCAGCTTTGCCGATCCGGCCCAGGTGGCAGCCAGTTTTGAGGGCACCTTTTGCGGCATCGAAGGCGATGCTCAGGCGCTGGCCGTGTTGAACCCAGCCTTGACGGCCATCGGCGCGCGCCCCGTGCCGATTGATCCGGCTGCCAAGACCCTGTATCACGCGGCTGCCGTGTTTGCCAGCAATTATCTGGTGACGGTGCTGGACGCGGCCTTGCGCGCCTACCAGGCGGCCGGCATCCCCGAGCCGGTGGCGCGCGAACTGGCGCAGCCTTTGGTGACGGAAGCGGTGGCCAATGTATTCCGGCTGGGCGCGGCACCCGCCTTGAGCGGCCCGATTGCGCGTGGCGACATGGCCACGGTGGCGCGCCAGCAGCAGGCGGTGCAGCAATGGGATGGCGCCACCGGCGACTTGTATGCCGCGCTGGTGGCCCCAACGCAGGCGCTGGCCAGGCGCAAACGCGCGCTGTGAATGCCATAAAATAAACACAAAGATGCAAATAGGAAATACTATCTGGGGTATCGTCGCCCACAGGGAGTGTTCCATGTTATTTCTAAAAAGTACTTCAGTGAGCAAGGCCCCCGGTATTTATGAGGTGGACATCGCTGCCAAGCCGCCAGGCAAGACCTTCGGCATCTTTCTCGCCACCGATCCCGATCAGCCCCCGCATGCGCTGCTGGGCCAGTTGAAGGCCCTCGGTTTCGAGAATACCTACAGCTCGGCTTATCTGCACAAGGATCAGGGCAAGGTACTCGACCTGCATTTCCAGAAGGATGGCACGGATATCTTCAAGGGCTGGAAGACAGACGAGTGCACGCACAATCTGGCTGCCATCACGGCGCTGTTCCAGGAACATGGCATCACGATCACGCCGCGCGTGATGTCGATGGCGGAAGCCTACGCCTGAAAGTGAAACATTTCCGGGAGCGTTACTTCTCTTAAGTTTCGCTTAAGTTCTGCCAACTTATTTCAAAATGCCATCATCCTCGTCCTGATGAGGCGTCTTACATCTCGTCACAAATCTTACGGGATCCTGAAGGACGTGGCTATTTCACGGTGTTACTCTTCCCTCATCGCACTTCGCTGAACTGCGAACCAAGGCACGTCAACTTATTGAGAAAGAGAGAACATGATGAAAAAGATCCTGTTTGCAATGATCGCTTCCGTTACTGCAGTCGCCGGTATGAGCGCTGCGCACGCTGATGGTGCTTATGTTGGTGGTGGTGTCACCGTCAACCGTTATAACTTCGATGTTCCTGACGCTACCAGCGCCGGTAACCACAGCGGCTACCAGGCTGGCGGCAAAATCTATGCCGGTTACGATATCGACAAAACCTGGGCGGTTGAAGGCGGCTATGCCGATTTCGGCAGCAAGGACTACAACTACATCACCAGCGCCGGTAGTGGCGCCGTGAAAAGCGATTCCCACGGCTACTACCTGGCTGGCAAGGCCACCATGCCTGTGTCGGAAAAACTGGGCGTGTTCGGCAAGCTGGGCGTGGCCCGCGTGAACACGGGCCTGACCGGCAGCGGCCTGTCGACTGGCATCACGGGTGACAACAAGACGGGCGTCTACGCTTCCGTCGGCGCCCAATACGCAATCAACGAGAAAGTTTCGCTGACGGCTGAGCTGGAACACTTCGGCAAGAGCGCCGATCAAGGCAACAAGGCTACTGGCCTGGCCCTGGGCGCACGCTACAACTTCTAAGTTTCTTTAGAGTTAGCTTGAAAAAAAGGCAGTCACCTCGCAGTGACTGCCTTTTTGCATTGCTACACCAGCTTTATACGGTGAGCGGCTTGTAGCGGATACGTTTTGGTTTCGCGCCTTCTTCGCCCAGGCGTTTTTTCTTGTCGGCTTCGTATTCTTGATAGTTGCCGTCAAAGAAGGTCACTTGCGAGTTGCCTTCGAATGCCAGGATGTGGGTGGCGATACGGTCCAGGAACCAGCGATCATGCGAGATGACCATCACGCTGCCGGCAAATTCCAGCAGCGCATCTTCCAGTGCGCGCAAGGTTTCCACGTCCAGATCGTTCGACGGTTCATCGAGCAGCAGGACGTTGCCGCCCATCAGCAAGGTTTTCGCCAGGTGCAGACGGCCGCGTTCACCGCCGGACAGATTGCCCACCAGTTTTTGCTGGTCCGAACCCTTGAAGTTGAAGCGGCCCAGGTAGGCGCGCGACGGCATTTCAAAGCGGCCCACGGTCAGCATGTCGGCGCCGCCGGACACGTCTTCAAACACGGACTTGTTGTCGGCCAGCGAATCGCGGTTCTGGTCGACGATGGAAACGCGCGCGGTCTGGCCGATGGCGACTTCGCCGCTATCCGGTTGTTCCTGGCCCGTGATCATCTTGAACAAGGTCGATTTACCGGCGCCATTGGGGCCGATGATACCGACGATGGCGCCGGCGGGAATCGTGAAGTTCAGGTTATCGATCAGCAAGCGGTCGCCGAAAGCTTTCGACACGTTCTTGAATTCGATCACTTCATTGCCCAGGCGCTCGGCCACGGGAATGAAAATCTCCTGGGTTTCGTTGCGCTTCTGGTATTCGTGCTCGGACAGCTCATTGAAGCGGGCCAGACGGGCTTTCGACTTGGCCTGGCGCGCTTTCGGATTCTGGCGCGACCATTCCAATTCCTTCTGCAAGGCTTTCTGGCGTGCCGATTCCGTGGCTTCTTCCTGTTTCAGACGGGCTTGCTTCTGGTCCAGCCAGGTCGAGTAGTTACCCTTCCATGGAATGCCATGGCCACGGTCCAGCTCCAAAATCCATTCGGCGGCGTTGTCGAGGAAGTAGCGATCATGGGTAATCGCGACCACGGTGCCCGGGAAGCGTAGCAGGAATTGTTCCAGCCAGTCGACCGATTCTGCATCCAGATGGTTGGTCGGTTCGTCGAGCAGCAGCATGTCCGGTTTCGACAGCAGCAGCTTGCACAGCGCGACGCGGCGTTTTTCACCGCCGGACAAGACGGCGATCTTGGCATCCCATGCCGGCAGGCGCAGCGCGTCGGCGGCCATTTCCAGCTGCAGATTCAAATTGCCGCCGTCGGAAGTCGAGATGATCGCTTCCAGGCGTGCCTGTTCGGTGGCCAGCGCGTCGAAGTCGGCATCTTCTTCGGCATACGCGGCGTACACGGCTTCGAGCTTGGCTTGCGCTTCAAATACTTCGCCCAGGCCAGATTCGACTTCCTGGCGCACGGTTTTTTCAGGATCGAGCTGTGGTTCCTGCGGCAGGTAGCCGATGTTCAGGCCCGGCATCGGCACGGCTTCGCCCTGGATGTCGGTGTCGATGCCTGCCATGATTTTCAGCAGGGTCGATTTACCGGAACCGTTCAGGCCCAGCACGCCGATCTTGGCGCCTGGGAAGAAGGACAGGGAAATATCTTTCAGAATCTGGCGCTTGGGCGGAACGATTTTGCCCACGCGATTCATGGTGTAGACGTAATTAGCCATTAGAAATCTCGGGTGATATACAAAGACGGACAGGATACGGTAAACGCCCGCTTCCGGCCAGCGCTGTGCGCTGCAGGAGTGGGCACTAAGCGGACAAGATCAATAGTGTCAAGCGGTGTTGCGCGAGATACGGGCCGTCCACATCCCTTCGAGCGCATACAGGGCCAGGGCGATCCAGATCACCATGAAGCCGAGCATGCGCTCGGGCGTAAATGCTTCATGGAAGACCCATACGCCGATCAGCAGCTGGCCGGTGGGGGCGATGTATTGCAGCAAACCCAGTACCGCCAGCGGCAAGCGGCGCGCGCCGGCCGCGAACAGCAGCAGGGGAATCGCCGTGATGGGGCCGGAAGCGAGCAGCAGGGCGCGCGTGCCGTGCGATTCCGTATTGACGAAGCCGCTCTGGCCTTGCCAGCCCAGCCACAGCATATAGGCCAGCGCCAGCGGAAACAAAATCAGTGTCTCAAACGACAAGCCTTCTAGTGCACCGAGCACGGCCGTCTTGCGCAGCAAGCCGTAGCCGCCAAAGGTGGCCGCCAGTATCAGGGCGATCCATGGAATTTGCCCTGCCTGCCAGGTCAGCCAGGCCACGGCGCAGCCAGCCAGGCCGATGGCCAGCCACTGCAGGCGGCGCAAGCGTTCGTGCAGCAGCAAGAAGCCCAGCATGACATTGACCAGCGGCGTGATGAAATAACCGAGACTGGCGTCCACCACGTGGTTGTTGTTGACGGCCCAGATATAGACGAACCAGTTGGCGGACAGCAAGAAGGCGCTGGCAATGAAGCTGGCTACCACGCGCGGCTGTGTTTTCAGCTTGCGCAGCCAGCCCCATTGGCGGCGTACGGTCAGCACCAGACCCAGGAACAGCAGCGACCAGACCATGCGGTGGGCCAGGATTTCCTGCGGCGCGACTTCTTCGACGGCATGGAAGTACAGTGGAAACAATCCCCAGCACAAGAAGGCGAGGGAAGCGTACAACATGCCTGGATTCATGATGGCGTTCGCTGGGTAGTAGACAATCTGTCATTATCGCTGAAAACACGGAGGACTGCCCGGCGCTGCTGGCGAGGCGTAGAATGGCAGCAAATCAGCGATACCCCGCTTTTATTCGCCCCTTGGGCAACAAAAAACACGACCTTGGAACAGCCAGCAACCATGCAAAAATACACTTGCTATTTGCCAATACCTATCATATTGTGCGATGCAACAAAACAAAATCGGGTGCTACCTTGACCTCCGAACATAAAAAAAGCAGCCTGGTCGGCTTGACCCTGGCTGCAGTCGGCATCGTGTATGGCGATATCGGCACCAGTCCCCTGTACACCCTCAAGACTGTCTTTGATCCCGCCCACGGCCTGGAACTGACCCACGGCAACTTGCTGGGCATCATCTCGCTGATCTTCTGGAGCCTGACCATCATCGTCTCGCTCAAATACGTGACTCTGGTGTTGCGTGCTGACAACCGTGGCGAGGGCGGCATCATGGCCTTGATGGCGCTGGTCCTGTCCTCCGTCAAGCGCAGTTCGCGCTGGTATTTTGTGCTGATGCTGATCGGCGTCTTTGGCGCCACCCTGTTTTATGGCGACAGCGTGATCACGCCGGCCATCTCGGTGCTGTCCGCCATCGAAGGCCTGGAAGTGGCCACGCCGGCCCTGAAACCGTATGTCGTGCCACTGACGATCTTGCTGCTGGTGGTGCTGTATTCGGTGCAGTCGCATGGCACGGCCGGTATCGGGCGCTTCTTCGCGCCCGTGATGGTGCTGTGGTTCGCGGCATTGGCCATCATGGGCGTGATCAATATCATCAAGGCGCCGGCCGTGCTGGCCGCGCTCAATCCCCTGCATGCCGTCACCTTCCTGCTCAATCATGGCTTCGTGGCCTTTGTTGCGCTGGGCGCCGTGGTGCTGGCGCTGACGGGGGCCGAGGCCTTGTATGCCGACATGGGCCACTTCGGCAAAAAACCTATCCAGGTCGCCTGGTTTTCGATCGTCTTTCCTGCGCTGGCGCTCAATTACCTGGGTCAGGGCGGCTTGCTGCTGATGCATCCTGATGCGATCTCGAATCCGTTTTACCAGCAACTGGGCGCCTGGAGCGTCTACCCGCTGGTGGTGCTGTCGACCCTGGCCACCGTGATCGCCTCGCAAGCGACCATTTCGGGCACCTTCTCGATGACCAAGCAGGCGATCGCGCTGGGCTTTTTGCCACGCATGCGCGTGCGCCACACCTCGGAAAGCGAAATCGGCCAGATCTACATCCCTGCCGTGAACTGGCTGCAGCTGGCCGTGGTATTGCTGGCCGTGATCGGTTTTGGTTCCTCGGAAAACCTGGCTGCCGCCTACGGTATCGCCGTCACGGCCACCATGATGGCCACCACCGTGCTGACCTTCTTCGTCATCCGCTACCGCTGGAAGATGAATCTGTTCCTGTGCTGGGCCGCCACCGGCTTCTTCCTGATCATCGATGTGATGTTCTTCTCGGCCAGCGCCTTGAAGCTGCTGCATGGCGGCTGGTTCCCGCTGCTGCTGGGTTCCATCCTGTTCATCGTCATGCTGACCTGGAAGCGTGGCCGCGAGCTGGTGTTCCAGAACCTGGAAAAACACGCGATTCCACTCGACGATTTCCTCTCCTCGCTGTTCATTTCGGCGCCGCAGCGCGTGGCTGGTACGGCCATCTTCCTGCGCGGCCAGACCGACGGCGTGCCGCATGCGCTGCTGCACAACCTGCTGCATAACAAGGTGCTGCACGAGCGCGTGATTTTCCTGACGGTGTATATGCATGAAGAGCCGTGGGTGGCGCCATCGGAGCGCGTGCGTGTGGAAGACCTGGGCCACCAGTGCTACCAGGTGAACGTGCATTATGGCTTCAAGGATGAACCCGATATTCCGGGTGCGCTGGCGCAGTGTGCGGATCAGGGGCTGGACTTCGAGATGATGGAAACCTCGTTCTTTATCGCCCGCCAGACCATCATTTCCACGCCGGGCGCCGGCATGATGCCATGGCGCGAACACCTGTTTGTCACCATGTCGCGCAATGCACGCACGGCAGCCGACTACTATCAGATTCCGAGCAACCGGGTCATCGAGCTGGGTACGCAAGTGGAAATTTAAGGGGGAGGGCGCGGCAGATAGTTATTTTGACAATGTTGTATTGTCACCCTATTTTCTGCCGTGCTTACCTCTGCTTACAAGTCGGCTTCCCGACACCTGTTAAACTGCGCTATGCACCGGTCCGCACCGTACGGACCTCAGTCACACTCCAATATTTAAAGGGAAACCATGAAATCGGTATTTCAATTGATTGCCAGTATCGCTTGTGCCGTAGTATTGACCGCTTGCGGCGCCGCCGCTTCCGACACCAAACCTGTCGTGATCGATCCAGCCACACAGGTGGCGGCATTAACTGTCACCGATCTGACCGTCGGTACCGGTGCGACCGCTGCCGCTGGCAATAATCTGATCGTGTCTTACACGGGCTGGCTGTACAACTCGGCCCAGCCGGATGGCAAGGGCAAACAATTCGATGCGAGCACGCCTGGTGCCGGTTTTTCTTTCGTGCTGGGCCGGGGTACCGTCATTCCTGGTTGGGACCAGGGCCTGGTGGGCATGAAGGTTGGCGGTACGCGCCGCCTGTTGATTCCGTCCAGCCTGGGCTATGGTCCTGGCGGCAGCCCCAAGGATAGCAACGGCAACCAGACCATTCCGCCGTATGCGGGCCTGGTGTTTGACGTGACACTGATTTCGGTGAATTGATCGTTGAATTGACGACATGAAAAAACGGGCGATCCTGCGGGGTCGCCCGTTTTGTTTTGGGCCCCGATTCAGGCAGGCGCCAGCTCCTGGAAATAATAGGTGGCGCCGCCCAGGTTCGCTGGCGCAGCGTATTGCAGCACTTGCGTGCGGCGCAGCGCGACGGGCGTGCTGAAGGCGGGACCATCGTAGACAAAGGTATGGAATTCGCCATTTTCTCCGCAGGCATCGACGCCGGGCGGCAGGTCGGCCAGGAAGCCGGCGTCGAATTCACGGCCGCAAAAGTCGCGTGACAAGTGCTGGCCATTGACGCAGACGACAATGGCCTTGAAGCTGGCGCCCAGGAATTCATCGACCAGCGCGCGGCGCACTTCTCCCCACAGCGGCAAATGTGCCGTCAGGCCGGCCGCGGCGCAGACTTTTTCTTCCCAGTCGCGGTGCGGCTGCAAATCGATATCGCCAAAGATGGCGTGCTCGATGCCGGCGGCTTTTGCTGCACGCAGCATGGCGATGAATTTTTCTTCGTAGCTGGCCCAACTGGCGTGATAGCGCTGCAATCGGGCGCCCAGGCTGGCCGCCTGCGCTGCCAGCAGCTCCGGTGGCACGCCGTGGGAACGGGACTTGCGGCCATCTTCATCCATCGCCGTGATCAGCAGCGGCACCGCGATGCCAGCGGCGCGTGCGCGCCACAGGGCCAGGCAGGAATCCTTGCCGCCGCTCCAGGAAATGAGCGCCGTCGTCATGCCGTTACCTTGGCGGCGGGGCGCAGCATATCGATGTGCGCGATGCCGTCTTCATCGTAAGGCGCACTGACGGTGACGAAACCGAACGACTGATAAAAGCGCTCCAGGTAGTGCTGGGCGCCGATGCGTATCGCGTGGCCAGGATGCTGCGCTTCGGCGCGCGCGATACCCTCGGTGAGCAACTGCTTGCCGGCGCCACCAGCGCGCGCCTCGGGCGCCGTCAGCACGCGGCCCAGCGACATTTCCGTGTATTTGGCGCCCGGCGCCAGGCAGCGCAGATACGCCGCCAACTGGCGCTGGCCATCGACGCTGCGCCAGCCCAGCAAATGCATGGCTTGCTGATCGTAGCCATCGAGGTCAGGGTAGAGGCATTGCTGTTCCAGCACAAACACGCGCTGGCGCAAGGCCAGCACCTCATACAGCGTGTGCGTGCCGAGTTCCTCGAAGGTGTGCCATTGCCAGTTGATCATGCGTGTTCCGAAAAGTCAGCGAAAGAGCATCATTTTAAAGGTGCACGCGAAAAAAAACCGTACTGCGGTGCAGGCAGCACGGTTTTGATGGCGATACGCTGGCTTGCCGCACCTGACAGAAGCGTAGCGAGCGACAGCGATTTGTGGCCGAGAAGCGCAACCGTGCTGAAGCACGGTGAGCATCGCAGGCCGCAAAGCGCGGCGCGCAGTAGCTTATGCCAGGTGTCCTCAGACGATGGTCAGCGTGACGTCGATATTGCCGCGCGTGGCGTTCGAGTAGGGGCACACGATATGGGCGGCGGCGACCAGCGCTTCGGCGGCGGCGCGTTCCAGGCCTGGCAGCGAGATTTTCAATTCCACTTCGATGCCGAAGCCGGTGTCGATGGCGCCGATGCCGACATGGCCTTCGATAGCCAGATCGGCTGGCACGGCGATCTTGTCGCGGCCGCCGACGAATTTGATGGCGCCGATAAAGCAGGCCGAGTAGCCGGCGGCGAACAGTTGTTCCGGGTTGGTGCCGACGGCGCCATTGCCGCCCAGTTCTTTCGGCGTGGTCAGTTTCACGTCCAGCACATTGTCGGACGAGACGGCGCGGCCTTCGCGGCCACCGGTAGCAGTTGCTTGAGCGCGATACAGGACTTGTTTGATCGACATGATGGTTTCCTTGGTTTTGATGAATAGATAACGACTAAATAGTGTGCTACTTGTTGCGTGCCTAGGCACCCTTGGAGGCCCGTTTGAAACTGTCGCTGCGGCATCCATGTGCTCAATATATATCGCACACTATTTAATTGCAAGCGATTTTATTTTGAGTGCTTTAGCATTAATACTTTATTTCCTTGCCTTTGTCGCCATGACAGGCCTTCCGTCGCATAATGTCCACCGCCGCAAACGCTGCTGCTTATGCTAGGCGCACTACCATATCCAGGGAAAAATCATGACCAGCCTTTTCTTTATTCTGCGCCTGACCTTGGCGACGATGATCACTTACATCATCGTCTCGGCCATTCTGGTCGAAAATTATTTGCGCCATATCTTTTGGCATCCTGATGATTTTTTTGTCACCCTGGGCTTCTTGCTCGCGGCTATCGTCATCAGCAACGCCTTTTCGCATGTGCGGCGGGTGCGCCTGATTGCCAATGAAGTCAATGCCAGCACCCTGTCGAGCCGTCAGCGGCGCCAGATCGAGATTCCGTTCGAGGCCGGTGAAGCATTCGACATGATCGATGCGGCCATCCGCGAGCTGCCTGGCAGCGAAGTGGTGGAAAGTGCGCGCGACAGCCTGCAGGTACAAGCCCGCGTGCGCCGCGCCGCGCCGTACACGCACACCGGTTTGCCACGCATGCGCTTGCTGGCTTTCATGGAACCGCGGCCGAACCAGATCCTGGCCACCATCACGCCGAATGGCGAAGCGGGCAGCGTGACCCTGATTTGCGAGCCGGCACGCAATGCCTGGACCGACTGGTTTATGGTCGATCATGGCAGCAACCTGGAAAACGCCGAAGCGGTGACGCGCGCCATCACGCGCCGGGTGGCGCAGCGCCGTCGCGGTGAACAGGCCGAAGCACGCCAGACGGTGACGGAAAAGGAACTCACGGTCGCCAAGCTGAGTCTGCTGCATGCGCAAGTCGAGCCGCACTTCCTGTACAACACCCTGGCCAGCGCGCAGCTGCTCACGCGCAGCGATCCGGCCCTGGCCGATGAGATGCTGGGCAATCTGATTCTCTACCTGCGCCACTCCTTGCCGCGTACCGAGCAATCGATGTCCACCCTGGGCACGGAACTGGAACGCGCACGCGCTTACCTCGATATCCTGAAGATACGCATGGGGGCACGCCTGAACCTGCAGATCGAGGTGCCGGCCTATCTGCGCCAGGTGGAATTGCCGCCGATGATGTTGCAAACCCTGGTGGAAAACGCCATCAAGCATGGCCTGGAGCCGAAAAGCGGCGGCGGCACCATCTGGATCATGGCGCGCAGCGGCAATGGCACGGTGATCGTCACGGTGGCCGACGATGGCCAGGGTTTCAGGGACGATGGCACGGGCACCGGCATCGGTCTGCGCAATGTGCGCGAACGCCTGCGGCTGACCTATGGCGCGGCCGCCTCGTTTTCCATCCTGGCCAATTTCCCCGATGGCGTGACGGCCACCATCACGGTGCCTGACACGAACGCCCAAGGAGCGGCATATGGATAAGCATACGGCTGGTATGAGCTGCATCATCGCCGAAGATGAATTGCTGCTGCGCGACGCGCTGGTCGCCATGCTGGGCGAAGTATGGCCCGACTTGCGCATCCTGGCTGTGTGCGACGATGGCGGCACGGCGCTCGATGCCATCGCCACCTTGCAGCCCGACGTGGCCTTTCTCGATATCCGCATGCCTGGCTTGTCCGGCATGGAAGTGGCGGCTGGCGCGCTTGAAGCCAGTCCGGCGACCCAGGTGGTGTTCGTCACCGCCTACGACCAGTATGCGATCGAGGCCTTCGACAAGGGCGCCGTCGATTATCTGCTCAAACCGATCGCCCGTGAGCGCCTGCAGGCGACCATGGCGCGCGTGCAGGCCAGGGCCGCGCGGGGCGATGCGCCGGACGCCGCGCTGGCAGGTTTGCTGCAGCAACTGACGGGCGCTCTGCCTGCGGTGTCCAAGGAGCCGCCGCTGGTGTGGGTGACGGCCAGCAGCGGCAAGGATACGCGTTTGATCATGGTCGACGACATCGTCTATTTTCAGTCGGACACTAAGTACACGGCCGTGATTACAGCCGAAGGCGAGGCCTTGCTGCGCAAGCCGATACGCGAACTGCTCGATGTGCTCGACCCGGCTATTTTCAAACAGATACACCGCTCGACCATCGTCAACATGAAGATGGTGGCGTCGGTGACGCGCGATGAAATGGGACGTGGTCTGCTGCGCCTGAAAACGCGGCCGGAAACGCTGAGCGTGAGCCAGCCGTTCATGACCTTGTTCAGGAATATGTAGCGCGGCTTACTCCGCCGTCTCGAAGCCTTCGAGCACGTTGACGACGTTAATGCCCAGCTCTTTCACCGCATAACCGCCTTCGAGGATGAAGGCGGTGGGCAAGTCCAGAAAGGCCAGGCGTTCGCCCAGGCGCAGGAAGTCGCCGCTTTGCAGGGTGAAGTGCGACAGCGGGTCGCCCGCATAGGTGTCGACGCCCAGCGAGACCACCAGCGCATCGGGGCCATACATCTTGATGCGCAGACAGGCTGTTTCCAGCGCGGCAAACCAGTTGGCGGCGGAGGTGCCGGCCGGCAGTGGCAGGTTGAGGTTGTAGCCGGTGCCGGCGCCGCTGCCTGTTTCATCGGCGTGGCCCAGGTAAAACGGAAATTCGTTGCGCGGATCGGCGTGCAGCGAGACAAACAGCACGTCGTCGCGTGCATAAAAAATGCTCTGCGTGCCGTTGCCGTGGTGGTAATCGAGGTCGAGGATGGCGACCCGGCGCGCGCCGTCGTCCAGCAAATGCTGGGCTGCCAGTGCGGCGTTGTTGAGAAAACAGTAGCCGCCAAAGAAATCGCTGCCTGCATGGTGGCCGGGCGGCCGCGTCAGGGCAAAGGTGGCGCGTTCGCCCAGGCGCAGCGCGTGGGCGGCATTGACGGCGCAGTCGGCGCCCGTCTTGGCAGCCGTCCAGGTGCCGCTGGTGAGCGGCGTGCCATTGTCCATCGAATACAGGCCCAGTCTGGCGGCGAAATTGTCGGGCTCGATATCGCTGCGCAAGGTGCGCACGGGCCAGACGGAGGGCAGCGCATCCTTGCTGGCGTTGTCGGGGTCGAGCGCCAGCCAGTCCTGCCAGGCGTGGCGCAAAAAATGCAGGTAGCGCGGCGTGTGGATGCGTTCGAGCGAAGTCAGCGGTACGCCGTGCGGCGTGACGATGCGGCCCAGGTTGCGCCGCCCCAGCTCGGCCACCACCATGTCGGCCCGTTCCGGTTTCTCGAAACAGGGCACCAGCTCGCCGCGGAACATTTCAAAGCGGCCCCGATGCTGGCTGTGCAGTTCATTGTAGAAGGTCAGCATGGGGCGCCTGGTGGAGTATCAATGACTCAAGTGTGGGAACACAGGGTGCTGGCGCGGTAGGCGGCGACGAAATCGTCGAAGCTGCCGGCCGGCGCCGTTTCCAGCGCGCTTTGCTCGGCCAGCGAACTGGCCGCCAGCTGGTCGAAATAGACGCTTTGTTCAGCCGTGGGTGGATGCGTGCGGAAGAAGGCTGCGTGGCGTTCACTTTGCTGCAGGCCGAAGGCCGCAAACGAGCCGCCGTTGGCCCGCACTTCGGCCAATACTTTGGCCGACGGCGTGGCATCCGGATCGGCCAGTTTGCGTGCCTGCGCGGCCAGGCTGTCGGCATGCGCCTTGCCACCCTGGCGCGCGTCGAGCAGGGCCGCCACGGGCGCGATACGCGCCAGCAGTTCTTCGCCCCAGGCTTGCAGGCCGATTTCGACGCCGTCGCGGCGCAGGGTCAAGCCTGGCGTGCGGCCTTCCTTGACGGTGCGCGCAAAGTTATTCGTGTAGCAGGCGCTTTGCTCGGCCGTGATCGGGGCGCTCTCGTCGAGTGCGCAGAACAGCAAAAAGGCGTCGAGGAAGCGGCCCGTTTCCAGGCTGATGCCGACTGGCTCGAATGGGTCGACGTCCATGCAGCGCACTTCGATGTATTGCACGCCGCGCAGGCACAGCGCCTGGATCGGGCGTTCGCCCGTGCGGATCACGCGCTTGGGGCGGATGGTCGAATAGTATTCATTTTCGATCTGCAGCACGTTGGTGGAGAGCTGTATCCACTCGCCGTCTTTTTTCGTGCCCAGCGCCTGATACGGCGGGTAAGGATCATTGACGGCGTGCGTCAGCGCGCTGACGTAGTCTTCCAGGCTGTTTTCGTGCGGACGCAGACCGGACTGGGCATCGTTCTGGTAACCGAGATCGCTCATGCGCAAGCTGGTGGCGTAGGGCAGGAACAGGGTATCGTCTGATAAAGTTTCCAGCTTGTGCGGGCGCTCGCGCAGGAAGCCGGCGGACAAGGCTGGCGAGGCGCCGAACAGATACATCAGCAGCCAGCTATAGCGGCGGAAATTGCGTATCGTCGCCAGATAGCTTTCCGATTGGATATCTTTCGCCGTGGTGCCAGTGCTGGCGCTGGAGGTGGTGCCAGCATCGGCGGCCAGCAACTGCCACAGGCGCTCGTCGAGCGAGTAGTTGTAATGGATGCCGGCGATGCATTGCATGGCCTTGCCATAGCGCAACGCCAGGCCGCGCCGGTACACATGTTTCAGCATGCCCATGTTCGAGCTGCCATAGTTGGCGATCTCTATGTCGGCTTCGGCCGGCAACTGGCTGGGCATCGACTGGCTCCACAGCAATTCATTGCCGAGGCGGCCGTAGGCATAGCGGTGCACGGTGTCGAGCTTGTCCAGCGTGATGCCGATATCGCTTTCGGCCGGGGTAATGAATTCGAGCAGTGCTTCGGCGTAATCGGTAGTGATTTCGGGATGCGTCAGGGCCGAACCCAGGGCGGCCGGATGGGGCGTGGAAGCGAGATGGCCGGCGCTATCGACGCGCAGGGTTTCACGTTCGATGCCACGCAAGCCGCCCAGCAGCGCGCGGTTGGCATCTTCGGTCAGCAATGCCAGGCGGCGAGTCAACAGGTTGGGCAATTTGAGCTTCCTTTCTTGTGCAGCATATAAATAATTTGTGCTGAGATTAACCGAAAATTGGTAAATGCGTCGGCGGCGCTCCAAAAAACGCCGTACCGCTTTTATCTACCCTGTGACAGGGCAGCGTTTCGGTCAGGAATGGGATGATATTTTAACAAACTGCGGGGGGATGCAGCGCATTGCCTGGTCAAGCAATGCGCATGGCAAGACTTCAACCCAAGCGCGCGCCGCTGACTCTTTCGATGCCGGCCAGGTCGCGCCAGCTTTGCGCCTCGGCATAGCCGGCGTCGCTCAGTAGTTGTCGCACGGACTCAGCCTGGTCATAGCCATGTTCCATCAGCAGCCAGCCGCCGGCCGTCAGATGGCGGCTGGAGCCGGCGACGATGGTGCGCAGCGCCGACAGGCCGTCGGCGTGGTCGGTCAGCGCGCCGACCGGCTCGAAGCGCAAATCGCCTTCGGCCAGATGCTGGTCGCCGCTGGCGATGTAGGGTGGGTTCGAGACGATCAGCTCGTAGCGTTCCGTGCCCAGCGCTTCAAACCAGTCGCTGGCCATGAAGGTGATATTGACGCCGTTGGCGCTGGCATTGCGGCGCGCCACGGCCAGCGCTGCACTGCTGACGTCGAGCGCGGTGACGACAGCGTCTGGCCGGTTGTGCGCCAGCGCCACGGCGATCGCGCCGCTGCCGGTGCCCATGTCGAGCAATCGGCCCTGGGCCGGCAAGCGGTCCAGCGCCAGTTCCACCAGTAACTCCGTATCGGGACGCGGTATCAGCACGGCCTCGCTCACTTCGAAGGGCAAGCCAAAGAATTCGCGCTGCCCGACGATGTAGGCGATCGGTTCACCGCGCAGGCGGCGTTCCAGCAAGGCGCTCAAACGCTGCACTTCTTCGTCAGTGAGTACTCGCTCTGACTGCGTGATCAAGCCCACGCGCGACAGGCCCAGCGCGTGGCTGAGCAGGATGCGGTTGTCGAGCGCATCGAGCTGCGGACGGATTTGCAGGGCGCCGACAGTGCTGCCGGCGGGAATCAGGGTTTCTGGCATTGAAATAAGTTGCTTACTGGTTGATTACTTTTGGCGGCGGAACAACATCCACAGCAGGGCGAGGGTAAAGATGCCGAAGCCGAGGAAGGACCATTGCGGGATCGACAAGCCGAAGAATGGCGCCGTGGCATCTTCGCACAGGCCGTCGGCGCGGAAGATGAAGGGCAGATAGGTGGCCGGGTAGATTTTATTCAACATCGTTTCCATCGGATCGATGCCGCAGGAAAAGCCGGGATGGGCCAGCACATACAGATGCTTGCCTGCCACGGCCAGGCCACCCAGCGCCGCCAGCAAGCCGACTCCCGCACCGATTTTTGGCCGCTGCGAGAACGCGCCATACAGGCAGGCGATGGCGATGGCCAGGAACAGATAGCGCTGAATCACGCACAGCGGGCAGGGCAGCATATCCATCACATGCTGCAGATACATGGCCACGCCCAGCATGACAAAGCAGAGGGCGGCGATAAACAGGAGTGCTGGGCGCGAACTTTTCATGGATGTTCCGGTGAAGTGAATGGAGATTTTAGCTAGGCATTCTCGCATATCGGCGAATTTTGATTGCTTAGCCGCTACTTAAACTTGGGGTCGGACCCTTCGGGTCTGACCCCAGCCTTTGCCCGGGGTGATCAATCGCCCAAAGCAGCGAGGAGTTCGGCTTGATGCTCAGCCGCCAGCGCATTGGTCAGTTCCGTCAAATCGCCATCCATGATGAAGTCGAGTTTGTACAAGGTCAGGTTGATGCGGTGGTCGGTCATGCGGCCTTGCGGGTAGTTGTATGTACGGATGCGCTCGCTGCGGTCGCCCGAGCCGATCAGGCTCTTGCGGGTGGCCGCTTCCTTCGATTGCTGTTCGCGCAGCTGCACGTCCTTGATGCGGGCGGCCAGCACTTTCATGGCTTGCGCCTTGTTCTTGTGCTGGCTGCGGTCATCCTGGCATTCCACCACGATACCGGTTGGCAAATGGGTGATACGTACGGCCGAGTCGGTCTTGTTGATGTGCTGGCCGCCGGCGCCCGAGGCGCGATAGGTGTCGATGCGCAAGTCGGCCGGGTTGATGTTGACGTCTTCCACCTCGTCCGCTTCCGGCATCACGGCCACGGTGCAAGCCGAAGTGTGGATGCGGCCCTGGGTTTCGGTGGCGGGCACGCGCTGCACGCGGTGGCCGCCCGATTCGAATTTCAGCTTGGAATAAGCGCCATTGCCCACCAGGCGCACGATCACTTCGCGGTAGCCGCCCAGGTCCGAGTCGGAAGCGGAGACCAGCTCCACCTGCCAGCGATTGCGTTCGGCAAAGCGCGTGTACATGCGCAGCAGGTCGCCGGCGAACAGGGCCGATTCATCGCCACCCGTGCCGGCGCGGATTTCCAGGAAGATATTGCGCTCGTCATTCGCGTCTTTCGGCAGCAGCATGGTCTGCAGCTCGCGTTCCAGCTGGACCATGGTGACTTTGCCCGCTTCGATTTCTTCCTGCGCGAAATCCTTCATGTCCGGGTCACCCAGCATCTCTTGCGCGGTGGCGATGTCGTTGCCCGCTTCCTGATAGCGGTGGTACAGCGCCACCAGCGGCCCCAGTTCGGCATGTTCGCGCGTCATCTTGCGGTAGCTGTCCATATTCGACGTGGCGTCCGGGTGCATCAACAGTTCGTCGAGCTCAACCAGTCGATTCGACAGTTGATCGAGCTTGTCCAGCATGGATTGTTTCATAGTAGTCGCGTCTAGTAAGGTGTAAGGAGGGCGGCACGCCGGAGGCGGTGCGCAAATCGGGGCATGGCTGCGCGGGCAGCCACGGGGCGGCGCTAACGGCGGGGGCGGAACAGTTTGGGCAGCAATGCAGCCAGTTGCTGGCGCTCATCGCCTTGCGCGCGGTGCAGCGCTTGCTGCGGGCCGTGCAGGAACTTGGCCGTCAAGCCTTTCGACAGCGCTTCGAGGACCGCGTCGATGTCGGCGCCCTTGGCCAGCATCTTGCGGGCACGCTCGACTTCCATCAGGCGCAAGGATTCGCTGCTTTCATGCAAATCCTGGATCACCGGCACCATGGCCCGGTCATCGACCCAGCTCATGAACGATTGCACACGCGTCTCGATAATGGCTTCGGCTTGCGCCACGGCTGCCTGGCGGCTTTCCAGGCCCGTTTGCACGACCTTGCCCAGGTCATCGACCGTGTACAAAAACACATCGTTCAGGCGGCCCACTTCCGCTTCGATATCGCGCGGCACGGCCAGGTCGACCATGAACATGGGCTTGTGGCGGCGTGCCTTGATGGCGCGTTCCACCAGGCCCAGGCCCAGCAGCGGCAGCGACGAGGCGGTGCAGGAAATGACGATGTCGAACTGGTGCAGCCGCTCGGGCAGGTCGGCCAGGCGGATGGCGGTACCGTTGAAACGGTGGGCCAGCGCCTCGCCCCGTTCCATGGTGCGGTTGGCGATCGTGATGCTGCGCGGGTTTTGCGCCGCAAAATGGGTGGCGCACAGCTCGATCATTTCGCCAGCGCCGATGAACAGTACATTCTGCTCGGCAATCTTGTCGAAAATACGTTGCGACAGGCGCACGGCGGCGGCCGCCATCGACACGCTGTGCGCGCCGATTTCGGTGGTGCTGCGCACTTCCTTGGCCACTGAAAAGCTGCGCTGGAACAATTGGTGCAGATAAGTGCCCAGGCCACCGGCTTCATCGGCGGTGCGGATGGCGTCCTTGATCTGGCCCAGGATCTGTGTTTCGCCCAGCACCATCGAATCGAGGCCGGAAGCGACGCGGAAGGTGTGGCGCACGGCATCGTGCTGCGGCAGCATGTACAGGTGCGGGCGCAGCTCGCTGTAGCTGAGCTTGTGATAATCGGCCAGGAAATGGGCGCCTGCATCGAGCGGATTCGGTACATGGCTGGCCGCATACAGCTCGGTGCGGTTACAAGTCGACAGTATTGCTGCCTCGTCATTGTCGCGCGCATCGATGCGCTGGAACCATGAGCGCGCAGCCATCACCGCCTGACCCAGATGCTCAGGCGCAAACGCCAGCTGTTCGCGGAGCGACACTGGGGCGGTGGTGTGATTGAGGCCGACGGCTAACAGTTGCATTTCGGGCGATATGAATTCGTTATGCCGACATTATAGCGCTTTGTGCCCGATCTTTGAGCAGTCCGCCCGTTTTGGGGCTGGCCTATACTCTGGCGCCGGCGTCATGACCGCCCAGTTTTTCCAGCCGATAACCATAACTGTAGACGGGCACCAGGCGGTAGCCATGCTCGGGCCTGAGCTGCAGCTTGTTGCGCACCCGCGAGACATGGGTATCCATGGTGCGCGAGGGCAAGGCTGTTTCCCGTTGCCACACCGATTCATGGATGTAGGCGCGCGACAAGGGGCGTCCCAGATTGCGGAAGAACAGCAGGGCCAGGGCGAATTCCTTGTGCGTCACGTCGAGCACTTCGCCATCCTTCAGCAGGCGTCCTGGCCGCGTTTCAAAGGTATATGCGCCGAATTGCAAGTGTTCGGCGCCGGTCTGGGCCGGGTAAGCCACCCGTAACAGGGCCTGGGTGCGCAGCGCCAGTTCGCTGCGCCGCAGCGGCTTGACCATATAGTCATCGGCGCCGGCCGTCATGCCTTCGACGATATCGTCTTCGCCCGAGCTGTTGGTCATGAACAACACGGGCGCCTTGGGCGCCAGTTTTTCGCGGGCGCGGCGCACCACCTCGCCGCCCTCCATATCGTGCACTTGCCAGTCGAGGATCAGCATGTCGCAGCTGTCCTTGCGCAATTGCCCCAGCAGTTCCTTGCCACTCCGAAATTCGTGGCAAGCATGACCGGCGGCAGTGAGCACCTGACAGATCAGTTCTGCCTGACTATGGTCGCTATCGAGTACGGCAATTCGCATAATGGACTGGAGTGTGTAGCAACAAACAGACGGTCTGCTCTGCTTATCGTAATGTTAAGGAATGCTCCTGTGAAATATAACAGAGATTGCAACTGTGTCCAGTGAATTCGGCGTAATACACGTTTCAGTTACACTTGGACATGTTCCCTTCCAAATGGAGTAGCCGTAATGGTCGAGCAGACTAGCCCTGATTGGACCCTGATACCGGGTAGTAGTGCGGAAATCGAGCAGGTGCGCGAGCGTTGCCGCAGCCTGGTGCGGCGCCGCGCCGTGATGTCGGCTGGCGCCTCGGCGATCCCGATTCCCGGTATCGATCTGATGTCCGACGTGGGCCTGCTATCGATGCTGATCAATGATATCAACCATGAATTCGGTCTGACGCCGGAACAGATCGAGCGTTTGAACCCGCAGTTCAAGCTGATGGCCTACCGCGCAGCGGTGGGCATGGGCGGCATGCTGGTGGGGAAATTGGTGACGCGTGAATTGCTGGTGCATCTGCTCAAGCGCAGCGGTGTAAAAATAGCTACCAAGCAAGTGGCGCGTTTCGTGCCGTTTGCCGGCCAGGCAGTGGCGGCGGCGCTCGGCTATGCCGTGTTTCGCCAGATCGGCTATCAGCACGTCAACGCCTGCGCCGCGGTGGCGCAGGAATTGACGGCGGTCAGGCCGCGTTAGCGTATTGCCATGGTAGTCACCCGGCGCATCAGGCGTCGGGCAGCACCACGTTGACGTCCAGCACTTCCAGGTTGCCCTGGCGGTCCAGCGAGATCTTGATGTCGTCGGCGTTGACCTTGGTGTATTTCGAGATGACTTCGATCAATTCCTTGTGCAAGGCTGGCAGGAAGTCTGGTCCATCGCGTCCGTTGCGTTCGCGGGCGATGATGATTTGCAGACGTTCCTTGGCCGCGACCGCCGTCTTTAGCTTGGGTGGAAACAGGAAAGAGAGCAATGCCATATCACTTGGCCCCAAAAATGCGCTGGAGTAGCCCAGGCTTTTCATAATTGGTAAAGCGCAATTCGACTTCTTCGCCGAGGAAGCGCGATACCACGTCTTCGTAGGCTTGCGCCACGTCGGTACCCTTGAAATGGATGGCCGGATTGCCCTGGTTCGAGGCCGCCAGCACTTGCTCCGATTCCGGAATGATGCCCACCAGCGGGATGCGCAGGATTTCCTGCACGTCCTGGTAGGACAGCATTTCATCCGATTCCACGCGTTTCGGCGAGTAGCGGGTGATCAGCAAATGTTCCTTGACCGGCTCGCCGCCCGTCTGCGCGCGGCGCGACTTGGCTTGCAAGATGCCCAGGATGCGGTCCGAATCGCGTACCGACGACACTTCCGGGTTGGTCACGATAATGGCTTCATCGGCAAACGTCAGCGCCATCAGCGCGCCATGCTCGATACCGGCCGGCGAATCGCAGATGATGAATTCGAAGCCCATGTTGATCAGGTCGTTCAACACGCGTTCCACGCCTTCTTCCGACAAGGCGTCCTTGTCGCGCGTTTGCGAGGCGGGCAGGATGAACAGGTTGTCGCAGTGCTTGTCCTTGATCAGCGCCTGGTTCAAGGTCGCTTCCTTGTTGATCACATTGATCAGGTCATAGACGACGCGGCGTTCGCAACCCATGATCAGGTCGAGGTTACGCAGGCCCACGTCGAAGTCGAGCACGGCTGTCTTGTGGCCGCGCATGGCCAGGCCAGTGGAAAAACTGGCGCTTGAGGTCGTCTTGCCGACACCGCCCTTGCCGGACGTCACAACAATAATTCTTGCCACAAATAGTCCTTTTTAGATATCTCTTGAATGGAGCAGCTGTTAAGAGCGGTTCACGGGGGTCACCGGATTGACAGAGTGTATATCGATTCTGTCTCCAGCCAAACGAATTTGCACGGGGCCGCGTGTCATCTCGGCCGGGAAGCCGTCCTCGAAGGTGCGGTACACACCCGCGATCGACACCAGTTCCGGTTCCATTGCCAGCGCAAAGATGCGCGCCTGCGGGTTGCCCGAGGCGCCCGCCAGTGCGCGGCCATACAGGGTGGAATACACGTGAATGCTGCCGTCGGCGATGATTTCAGCGCCATTATTGACGACCGCGGTAATGATCAGGTCGCAGCCGCGCGCATAAATGCGCTGGCCGGCGCGCACCGGCGTATCGATCACCATCACTTGCGCTTCGGCGCCCGTCTGGGCGGCGATGGTGGGGCCATCCTTGGGCGGCGCATCTTCGCGCGTCTTGCCGCTGTCCAGGCTCAAGCCTTGCGCCAGTATCGCTGCATGCAATTCCGGCGCTGCATTGCGCACGGCAACGGCGTTCAAACGGTATTTTTTCAGCAAGGCCACCAACGCCGCCCAGTCGATAGGCGTCTTGACGGTGGGCAAGTCGGCCACGTCCAGCACGGCCAGGTCGTCTTCGAAAAAGTCGGCCACGCCGCCCGTCATGTCGTGCAAGGCACTGTCGAGTGCCCGGATATCGGCGCTATGCAGGATGGCAGAGACAGCGACGACGGTGGAAATCTTGATTTCGATGGGCTTCTGCGACGAACTTTTTGGCATAAACAGTTATAAAAGAAGGGCTTGCTAAAGAGCGCCTGCCGCAGACACGCATCGCGCCTGCCGCCAGCCGGGTATCGTGCCTGCTGTCAAACCCTTGAAAGCAGCGGATTTTCTGCATTTTACTTGAAAAAAATCGGAAAAAGGGGCGCTGTCAACAGGAACCGGCATACCTGCCTGAAAAAAGGGCGCAAGCCGCATGTCAGCCTGATGGGAAGGCGGCAGGCCTGTGCCAACGCAAGCCTGGAGGCCAGGGGATATGCGATATGTATTTCTTCATTTTCAACGGGCAGATGACGCTAGCTGCTCAATAAATATGCAAGGAATATCAAATCATGATAGCATTGACTATGCCTGAAAATAAGTCGCCCCAAGCAGATACCGGCCTTGCGTATCTACTAGGGCTGGATGGAGAAATCCAGGTGCAGAATCAGGATGGGTATTTTATTAAGTTTGAGGTGCATCAAGTGAAGGCGACGCCAGACCGGCCGCACGGAATCAAGTACAGCCTGAGCTTGCATGACCCTCAGGGCCAGCGCCTGATCGGTTTTGATAATGCGCATGCGGGAGTCAAGCCGGCGGGGTCCAGCTTCAAACATGCGGGTATGCACTATCCATTCGACCATTACCACCGGCATGCGCAAGATGAGGGCGTGGCTTATATGTTTGAGACTGCGTACACGCTATTGCGTGATTTTTATACCGAAGTTGATCGCGTACTCACCGAGGTAGCCGTATGAAACACATGAAAATTGGCATCAAAACAGTGGCAGAGCAGCGGCAACGGGCGCTGGAAATTGCTGCTGGCACACTGCAGCCTGCACCGGATGATCCCAAGATATGGTTTCCGTCAGCGGCGGCCATGGCCCGCGTGATGTCGGATGAAAACCTGGCCTTGCTGAAAATTATCCGCGAACAGCAGCCGGCCTCCGTGTCTGCCCTGGCGAAAGCGGCAGGCAAGCACGCACCCAATGTATCGCGCTCGCTTGTTGCACTAGAGCAGTTTGGCCTGGTGCGGCTGGTACAAAAAGGCCGCACTAAAAAACCTGAAGCGACGGCCGATGCAGTGCTGGTTTCTTTTGCCTGAGATGTCAGCGGTATACATGCCAGAAGGGGACGCCTGCATGCTTGCCGGCGTCCCTTTTTATGGTCTTCCCCTCAGTGGGGCAAGAAGTGGGGGTGGAAATTCATGATGTCATCGAGATTTAATCTGGATACGCTAGAGTGTGCGGCAATCTGATTTATAATCAAAAAGAAATATTTTTCCGAATAACGTGAAAATAATTCACGTACAAACTCACACTTTCTCTCCATGTTAGAAATCCGTCACCTGCGCACCCTGAGTGCCTTGCGTTCCTCGGGCAGTCTGGTGCGCGCCGCGCAGCTGCTCAATCTGACCCAGTCGGCGCTGTCGCACCAGATCCGTTTATTGGAAGAGCGCTATAACGCGCCTTTGTTCGAACGCAAGTCGATGCCGATCGCCTTTACGGCTACCGGCAGCCGTTTGCTGGAATTGGCCGACAAGCTCTTGCCCGAGATCGAACTGGCCGAGCGCGATGTGGCGCGGCTGTCGCAGGGCGACAAGGGGCAATTGCGCGTGGTTCTCGAATGCCACACCTGTTTTGACTGGCTGATGCCGGTGATGGACGCGTTCCGCCAGCGCTGGCCGGAAGTGGAAATCGACCTGGTGTCCGGTTTCCATAGTGAACCAGCGGAATTGCTGCGTTCGGGCGAGGCTGATCTGGTGATCGGTTCGCCGTACGGCCCCGATTTCAGCGTGTTTCCGCTGTTCCGTTTTGAAATCCTGGTGGTGATGGCGCAGAAACACCGCTTGCAGGCGCAACGCCGGCTGGCTGCAAACGATTTCGAAGGTGAGACGTTGATTACCTATCCGGTGCCGGAAGAGCGCATCGACCTGATCCGCGAAGTACTGCGGCCCGCTAATATCCACTTTGAGCGCCGTACGGCCGAGCTCACGGTGGCCGTGCTGCAATTGGTCGCCAGCCGTCGCGGCATCGCCGCCTTGCCGAACTGGGCCATCAAAAACTATGTCGATTACGATTATGTGGTGGCGCGTCCGGTGGGCGATCACGGCTTGTGGAGCGACCTGTTTGTGTCGGTGCCCGATGCGCTGAAAGACAAGGCTTATGTGCGCGATTTTGTCAGTGTGATACGGGAACAATGCGCCGCTCGGCTGGACGGTATCAAGTTATTGTCTTGATTGCTGGCTTCTGGAAACAAATGAACAAAAAAAGCTTGAGCTACATCAAGGTTTGTTAATGAACGTCCGCTTAAAGTTGAGTACTGTGCGGTGCAACAAAGTGCCGCCATTTACCCGAGGAGAAAGAAGATGGTGTCATTTTCCGAGCAAGTGTCGCGTGCCAGCCTGGCTGTCTACGAAGCCCAGTTGATCAGTGCCCAGGCTTTCGTCGAGGCTGCCATCTCCAGTGGCGCCAGAGTCATCGATTTGAACCTCGATGCCGCCCGTACGACGCTGGCGGCCGCGACGGTTGTGAACAATCAGCTGCTGTCCGCCAAAGACCCGCAAGAGTTGTTGCAATTGTCGCGCGCGCAATCAAAATTGGCCATAGACCGCATCGGTTCGTATGGTCGCCAGGCAAAGGATGTTGCCCACGAAACCCATGAGAATTTCTCGACTGTGACAAAGGGTGAGTTTGCTGCGGCGCGTCAAAAATTTGGTGAACTCTTGCAGGTCGTAAAAGAAGTCCCGTTACCCCTCGTTATTCCCTTCAATAATTTTCTAAAAAGCCCTTTCAGCAAGCCAGATGAAGGGTATGATAAAAAATAAAACAGGCACGCTGGAAACTAAAACGGCGCCGTTTTCGGCCCGGTTGCGGCTATCCGCCGCGCCCGGTTGTGCGCCCATCACCGACGGCAGCCGAGCTTGCCAGTCACGACGGTGTGGCGTTGGAGTGTGGCCCAGGCCACGAGCAATAAAACACAGCTTGCTGTGTCTTCCCGGATTGATCAACACCTTGGCCATCGTGGCCAGCATATCGGAGAAATAAATGGATGATGTCGTAATCGTGGCCGCCGGCCGTACCGCAGTCGGCAAATTCGGTGGCAGTCTGGCCAAGATTCCTGCGTCCGAATTGGGCGCGCATGTAATCAAGGGCTTGCTGGCACAGACCGGCATCGACCCCAACCTGATCGGCGAAGCGATCCTGGGCCAGGTATTGACGGCCGCTGTCGGCCAGAACGCCGCGCGCCAGGCAGTCATCAAGGCTGGCTTGCCGAGCAGCATCCCTGCGTTCACCATCAACAAGGTGTGCGGCAGCGGTCTGAAAGCAACCCATCTGGCGGCGCAAGCGATCAAGTGCGGCGACGCTAACATCATCATCGCCGGCGGCCAGGAAAACATGAGCGCCGCACCGCACGCGATGAACGGTTCGCGCGACGGCTTCCGCATGGGCGATTTCAAGATGGTCGACACCATGATCGTCGATGGCCTGTGGGACGTGTACAACCAGTACCACATGGGCATCACGGCGGAAAACGTCGCCAAGAAATATGAAATCACGCGCGCCGAGCAAGACGAATTCGCGTTGCAGTCGCAACTGAAAGCGGAAGCGGCGCAAAAAGCGGGCAAGTTCAAGGATGAAATCCTGCCGCTGGAAATCGCCAATAAAAAAGGCACCGTGGTGTTCGACAGCGATGAATACATCAAGCCTGGTTCCAGCCTCGATTCCCTGACGGGCCTGCGCCCGGCGTTCGCGAAAGATGGCACGGTCACGGCCGGCAATGCGTCGGGCCTGAACGATGGCGCCGCCGCCGTCATCATGATGTCCGCCTCGCAAGCCAAGGAACTGGGCCTGAAGCCGCTGGCGCGCATCAAGGCTTACGCCTCGTCGGGCCTCGATCCCGCCATCATGGGCATGGGCCCTGTTTCGGCTTCGCGTCTGTGCCTGAAAAAAGCCGGCTGGACGCATGAAGAGCTGGACTTGATGGAAATCAACGAAGCGTTTGCCGCACAAGCGATCGCCGTCAACAAGGAAATGGGCTGGGATACCAGCAAGATCAACGTGAACGGCGGCGCGATCGCCATCGGCCACCCGATCGGCGCATCGGGGGCGCGCATCCTGGTCACCCTGATCCACGAAATGATACGCCGCGACGCCAAGAAAGGCCTGGCAGCACTGTGCATCGGCGGCGGCATGGGCGTCGCCCTGGCCATCGAACGCGATTAATTCGCTGACCGATGGTTTCGCGTGATTGAGTGACACATTTTTAGCAATAAAACGATATTGAGGTGATGAAATGGCAAGAGTTGCATTGGTAACTGGTGGCATGGGTGGTTTGGGCGAAGCCGTGTGCTTCAAATTGGCGGCACTGGGCTATCGCGTGGTCACCACCTATTCCCCTGGCAATCCCAAGGTCGCGGATTGGCTGGCGACCACCAAGGACATGGGTTATGACTTCAAGGCATTTCCTTGCGACGTGGCCGACTACGATTCGGCTGCCGCTTGCGTGGCAGCGGTGGAAAAAGAAATCGGCCCGGTGGACGTGCTGGTCAACAACGCAGGCATCACGCGCGACATGACTTTCAAGAAGATGGACAAACCGAACTGGGACGCCGTGATGGGCACCAACCTCGATTCCGTCTTCAACATGACCAAGCCGGTGTGCGATGGCATGGTGGAACGCGGCTGGGGCCGCATCATCAACATCTCGTCCGTGAATGGTCAGAAGGGTGCTTTCGGCCAGACCAACTATTCGGCGGCCAAGGCCGGCATGCACGGCTTCACCAAGTCGCTGGCGCTGGAAGTGGCGCGCAAGAACGTGACCGTCAACACCATTTCGCCAGGCTACATCGGCACCAAGATGGTGATGGCGATTCCACAGGAAGTGCTGGACAGCAAAATCATCCCGCAAATTCCGATGGCACGCCTGGGCAAACCGGAAGAAGTGGCCGGCCTGGTCGCTTACCTGGCGTCCGATGAAGCAGCGTTCGTGACCGGCGCCAACATCTCGATCAATGGCGGCCAGCACATGTCGTAAGCGTTGCTAGTTGTTGGTATAAAACAAGAAGACAGCTTAGGCTGTCTTTTTTTATGCGCGGATGCCGTGGGAAAGCAAGAAAGTGGGCAAGCGCGGGCTTGGGCTTAAAATCGGTGTTTCGCTTTTTTCATCTTTCATGATTGCTGCTTCCTCCCTGCGCCGCGCCAGCCTGGCTGCGGTCCTTTTCCTGGCTGCCACCGCCGCGCAGGCAGCTATCGTTTTGCAGATCACGGTGAGCAGCGAGCGCCTGAACCCTGCGGATGCGCCGGTGGCGCAGACGGCGGTGCTGGGCAAGCGTTACCTGAGCGTGCGTGACGGCAAGCGCATGACGGTGGTCGATTTTGCCGCGCGCCAGCGTTACAGCATCGACACGGCAAGCGCCACCTATGAGCAGGAATCGCTGTTTGCGGTGGTGGCTGAGCGTGCCGCCAGCATGCGCCAGCGTAAGGATGTTGCTGTGCTGACACCGCAGCAAGGCGATCAGGCTGTCATCTGGTCGCTGGCCGGCCAGCCGCTGCTGAAAATAGGCCTTGCCCGCCAGCCTGTCAGTGATGACGACGCCAGGGCCTTTGCCCAGTTCCTGCGCTATACCTGGCATGTCCATCCGCTGGTGCTGGACATGCTGGCAGGCGGCAGGCAGATTCCCCATGAGTTTGCGTTGTATCAGCGCGATGCAGCGGGCAGTATCGTGCGCCATTTCCATATCCACTCCTTCACGGCGGATGTGCCAGAGACCGATCCGCTGTCTGGCTACCGGCCGCTTGCGCTATCGGCCAGTGCGCCGCTGCTTGAGCGCTTGCTGGAGCAGGCCACGCGGCTGCAAGCCCTGGGGCCGGAGACCCATGCCACGATGCGGGCCCAGGCGGATCAGGTATTTGCTGCGCAGCACACATTCGAAGCTTTCTTGATGATGCTGGAAGATAATTTGTCCACCGGTGCGCTGGTCGAGCACCTGTCGCGCGAGCAGTTATTGGCCATGCAAGCGTCCGAACCGATACAGCAGTTGCTGCGCGCGCTGTCGGCCAAAGATCTGGAAATCATCGAGGAGGGGCTGGCGAGCGTGCAAGCGCTGCGGGCCCAGCTTGGGCCAGAGCAGCCTATGCTGGCGTTTTTCGAAGCTGGTTTGCGCGGCAAACTGGGGCAGTGGCCCGAGGCGCAGGTCCTGTATCTGCAGGTGCTGCAGGTCAAACCGCATCTGGCGGCGGCCTACAAGGAGCTGGGCGACGCGCTATATGCGCAAGGTCATATGCCCGATGCCTGGCGCAGCTGGGATGCCGGCCGGGCGCTGGCGCCCACGCACCGCGTTTTCAAGAGCGTTGATGCGCTGGAAAAAAGTTTGCTGAAACAATACCCCGCCTTCTTTTGAGCAGGCGGACGAGTTTGCCTATCCTTTTAGCCCATCACCAGCCGGCCCGCCAATAAAACAAACACGGTTGGCAGCACGAACTTGCCGTACGGCGAAGGTTTGCCGCGCAGGCGGCGCGCCAGACGGGCGGCCAGCACGGCATAGATGGCGTCGAACAGCAGTCCCATCAGCACCAGGGTAGCGCCCAGGCGCAGGTATTGCATGCCCATGCTGGCGCTGGCGACATTGACATTAACGAATTGCGGCAGAAACATGCTGCAAAACAACAACGCCTTCGGATTGAGCAGATTGGTCAGAAAACCGCGCACCAGGCTGGCGCGGGCGCCTTGCTCCGTGGCCGGTGCCGCTGCTTCGCTGTCTGGATTGCTCTTCGACAGAGCCGATTGCAGCAGGCGCGCCGCCAGGTAAAACAGATAGGCCGCGCCGGCCCATTTGACCCATTGCAAGGCTTGCGGATGGGCTACCATCAGGGTCGCCAGGCCGGCGCCTGACAAGGTCACGTGCACGGCGCGCGCGCCGGCGATGCCTACCGCCGTCACCAGCGCCGTGCCTACGCCGCGCGCCGCACCCGTTGCCAGCACCAGCGCCATATCGGGGCCAGGCAATAAAAAGGCGCCGGCCAGTGCCAGCAGGTACATCAGGAAGGTAGAATCGGACATGGCGCGTTTTGGCGGAAGAGGGTGTGCAGTGCTGCGCATTATGTTCTTGCGTGATTGAAATGTGCTTGCTATTTCTTCTCGGTATGCCCTAGTATTGAGGTAGATTCCACCCGTAAAAAAACAATAATTAGATGAAAATTTCAGATGTTAGCCTCGACGCCACAGATTTGCAGATACTCAGGCTGCTGCAGGAAGAAGGCCGGCTGTCCAACGCGCGCCTGGCCGAGCGCCTGAAGCTCAGCGAAACGCCCGTCTGGCGCCGCTTGCGCCGCCTGGAAGAAGAAGGTTTTATTACCGGCTATCAGGCGCTGCTTAACCGCAAGAAACTCGGTATTGGCCTGGTCGCCTTCGTGCGGGTGGTGTTTGCCAACCACGGCAACGAGCAACCGTCCCAGTTCGAGCAAGCCATCCTCTCGATCCCGGAAATCCTGTCCTGCCACAATGTGGCGGGCGAAGCCGATTATTTCCTGCAAGTGGTGGCGCGCGACCTGGAAACCTATGGCGAATTCGTCTCGACGGTGCTGCGCCGCCTGCCCGGCGTGGCGGAAATCCAGTCCAGCCTCTCGATGCGCGAAATCAAATCCTCGAACCGCCTGCCCTTGCCGCTGGCCTGAGTGCGCCGGCGCGCACTATAATTGGGCATAGTTGCTGACTCCCTGACCGCTTTCCGAGGACCGCCATGCCCGATACTTTGTCGCCTTTGTTTCCCGCCCTGTCACCCAACCGGCATGGCATGCTGGCGGTCGATGCGGTGCACACCATTTATTGGGAAGAGTGCGGCAACCCGGATGGCATCCCCGTGCTGTTCCTGCATGGCGGCCCGGGCGCCGGCCTGTCGCCGCAGCACCGCCGCTTCTTTGACCCGCAGCGTTACCGCGTAATCCTGTTCGACCAGCGCGGCGCCGGCAAGTCGACGCCGCTGGGCGAGTGGCGCAATAACACCACCCAGTTGCTGATCAACGATATTGAACAGTTGCGGGCCCAGTTCGGCATTAGCCAGTGGCTGGTGTTTGGCGGTTCCTGGGGTTCTACTTTGGCCCTGGCGTATGGCCAGACGCATCCTGAAGCGTGCCTGGGTTTCGTGCTGCGTGGTATTTTCCTGTGCACTCAGGCAGAAATCGACTGGTTTATCGAAGGCGTGCGCTGGTTTTATCCGGAATTGTACGAAGAATTTGCCGCCTTGATTCCGGCCGCCGAGCGCAGCGATCTGCTGGCTGCCTATGTGAAACGCATCCTCAGCAGCGACCCGGAAGTGTACTGGCCGGCCGCGCGCGCCTGGAGCCGTTTCGAAGGGCGCCGCGTGTATCTGATGCCGCAGCCGGAAGATACGCCCAACGATGCGCTGGACCTGGGTGTAGGCCGACTGGAATCGCATTACATGGCCAACCTGGGTTTCCTGGAAGAAGATCAATTGATACGCGACCTGGGCCGCATTGCGCATTTGCCGGCCGTCATCGTGCAGGGGCGTTATGACGCCATCTGCCCGCCGCTGTCGGCTTATCGTCTGCACCAGGCCTGGCCCGGCGCGCAGCTGGAAATCATTCCCGATGCGGGCCATGGCGCGCTGGAACACGGCATCGCCTCGGCATTGGTGCGGGCCACCGAACGTTTTGTGCCGGGACGTGGCTTCGCCTGACGCGATAATGAGCGGCTAAGCTTGTCAGCCTGCTACACTATCGCAATGCCCGCGTCAGGAGCGGGCGCCAGCGTGAACTGACAATTGATTACCCATGAATATACAGATCGGCGATATCGGCCATACCATCCAGCTGGCGATTGCGCCGGTATTCCTGTTGACTGGTATCGGCACCATGCTGGTCGTGCTGACGAACCGCCTGGGCCGCATCATCGACCGCTCGCGCGTGCTGGAAGACCGGCTCGATATCGGCTACAACGATCTCTATATGTTGGAGCTCGATACTCTGTACAAGCGCACCCATCTGATCAATTATTCGATTTCGCTGAGTACGGCCTGCGGTTTCTTTGTCTGCATCATTATCGCCATGCTGTTTCTGGGCGATATATTGAACCTGACCCTGGACAAGTATATCGCCGTGTTTTTCGTGCTGGCCGTGCTATGCCTGATCGGCTGTTTCACTTATTTGCTGCGCGAGATTTACCTCTCCGCTACCGCCCAGATTTTCCGGCGCCATGTGCGCCCGCCAGGCGCGCGGCAGGGCGCGCCAGTTTTACCGCCTGACAAGACCACCCACAAGCACCTCCAAGAGTAGAGATTGAGTCCAGTATGCAAGATTACAAACGCCCACCCACCCTGCACCGTTACGGCCAGCGCAGCGAACTTGAACTGGCCTTGAGCCTGGGCCAGTTCCGTTTGACGCCTGCAGGCAATTGTTTGACCCTCAGTTTTTCGCAAGTGTGGGACAAGAAACTGTTCGACCTGTTCTCGCCCGCCGACAGCTGTTTGATCATTCACAACACCGAAGAATTCGGCGAACGCCTGCACCGCGCCGTGCAGCGTACCTTGCCCAGCTGGGCCGGTATCGATGGCCTGGTGGAATATGGTCAGCGCGCCGCCCTGGGCGCCGTGTTTACCAAGACGCGCGCCGAGGCCGTGGAGCAGGAATGGTTGTTCGCCTGGCGCTCGATGCAGCCGCAAGCGAGCCTGAACCCCGTCACGGTCAAACTGGGCAACCTGGAAAACTTCGCTGAAATCCGCGACCGCGACACGTATTTAGCGTAAATGCTGGCCTAAGTCCGGTTCAGCGCACCTGCGGGCTGTCGATGCGCGCCAGCACGGCGTTCATCATGCGCTCGACATCGCTGCGTATCATGGTCGGGCCCAGCATGCCGGGCACATAGAAGCCCGGCATCAGCCGGCTGTTGAAGACGATGCGCGTGCCGCCCGTCTCGGGGATGGGATACAGGTTCCAGCTCGCTTCATAGTGGCGCATGTCGCCGGAAATGAGGTCGATGCTGATCGCCGAGAGCGGCGTTTCCGTGGCCCGCACCACCAGATGGATGGCGTGGTTCATGAACAGGAAGCGCGCCACGCCCTGTTGCTCGATGATCACTTCATTGCCGTTGCGCGACAGCACGCGGCAGGAACTCATGTCGGGCACGAACTCACTCATGCGCTCATAAGTGGTCAAGGTCTTCCAGACCGAGGCGGGCGGCGCTTGCACGGTGCCGCTGGCGTCCACTTCATACATGCGCTGTCCATCGACTTCGATGCGTCTGACATCGACTTTCAGCTTGGGCGTTTCCAAACGGGGCGCTTGCGCCAGTGCCGGTGTGGAACTGGTCACGGCGCACAGTAGCAGTAGGCAAAGAAAGAATCGCGTCATGGCGGCTAGCCTACGGTAAAGTTGCGTCGGGCACAAGATGCGCGTGCCATCGAGCGAGCGCTAGCGCACATTTAGAATTGCCGGTCTAGAGAAAAGCACTGCAGGCAGGGGCAATGCTTGCTACCGTACAGTCTGTATATTTCCTTTAAGACATCAGACCATGACTTCCTACCCCCATTTGCTCGCTCCTCTCGACCTGGGTTTTACTACCTTGCGCAACCGCGTCATCATGGGATCCATGCACACGGGCCTGGAAGACCGCTTCTACCATTATGGCAAGCTGGCCGCGTTTTACCGCGAGCGGGCGCGCGGCGGCGTGGGGCTGATCGTCACCGGTGGCATTTCGCCGAACCGGCAAGGCTGGCTGCTGCCGTTTGGCGGCACCTTGAATTTCCTTGGCGACGTGCCGAACCACCGCAAGGTGACGCGCGCCGTGCATGAAGAGGGCGGCAAGATCCTGATGCAGATCCTGCATGCGGGCCGCTATGGTTATCAGCCGTTCGTGGTTTCCGCTTCGGCCAGGAAATCGCCGATTTCTCCATTCCGTCCCCGTCCGCTCAGCGAGCGGGGTATCGAACGGACGATCTGCGATTATGTGCGCTGTGCGCGCCTGGCGCGTAAAGCCGGCTACGACGGTATCGAGGTGATGGGCAGCGAAGGTTATCTGCTGAACCAGTTCCTGTGCGCCCGCACCAACTTGCGCACCGACCGCTGGGGCGGCAGCATCGAAAACCGCATGCGTTTGCCGGTGGAGATCGTGCTCCGCATCCGCGCCGCCGTCGGCCCCGACTTCATCATCATGTACCGCCATTCCCTGCTGGATCTGGTCGAAGGCGCCAATACCTGGGCCGACGTGGTGACGGTGGCCAAGGCGCTGGAGCAGGCCGGTGTGACCATCCTCAACACCGGTTACGGCTGGCATGAAGCGCGCGTGCCCACCATCGTCACCTCGGTGCCGCGCGCCGCCTTTGCCAGCGTGGCAGGCCGCTTGCGCCGTGAAGTGAGCATCCCGGTCGTCGCCTCGAACCGCATCAATATGCCGCACGAAGCGAACGCCATCCTGGAGCGCGGCGACTGCGATCTGGTGTCGATGGCGCGCCCTTTTTTGGCCGACCCGTATTTCGTGGCCAAGGCGGCCTCCGGGCGCAGCGATGAAATCAATACCTGCATCGGCTGTAACCAGGCTTGCCTCGACCACACTTTCGCCAACCAGCGCGCCAGCTGCCTGGTCAACCCGCGCGCCTGCCATGAAACCACATTGCTGTACGCAAGGAAAGCCGTGGCCCGCAAGGTGGCCGTGGTGGGCGCCGGGCCGGCCGGCTTGTCGGCCGCCACGGTGGCGGCCGAATGCGGCCATCAGGTGACCTTGTTTGAAGGCAGCGGCAGTGTCGGCGGCCAGTTCAAGGTGGCCATGCAGATACCGGGCAAGGAAGAATTCGCGGAAACCATCCGTTATTTTGCGCGCCGCCTGGACTTGTTGAAAGTCGATGTGCGCCTGGGCCAGCGGATCACGCGTGAACAATTGCTGGCGGGCGGCTACGACGACGTGATCGTCGCCACCGGCATCAAGGTGCGCCTGCCAGCCATCCCCGGTATCGATCACCCGAAAGTTTTGTCCTATCTGGACGTGCTGCAAGCCAAGGCAGCCGTGGGCAAGCGCGTGGCCATCATCGGCGCGGGCGGCATCGGTTTTGACGTGGGTGAATACCTGCTGCACGACCCGTCCCAGCCGCTGCCGCAATCGGTCGCCACCTGGGCGGGCGAGTGGGGCGTGGACTTGCAAGCGCAGAGCGGCGGCGGCCTGGTGCCGGCCGTGGTGGCCGAACCAGTGCGGCAACTGTTTTTGTTGCAGCGCAAGACGTCCAAGGTGGGAGCCGGCCTGGGCAAGACCTCGGGCTGGGTGCACCGGGCGGCGCTGGCGCGCAATGGCGTGGCCATGCTGGCAGGGGTGCAGTACGACAAGATCGACGAACAGGGCTTGCACATCACGGTGGGTGGCAAACAGCGCTTGCTGGCGGTCGATAACGTGGTCATTTGCGCAGGGCAGGACAGCCAGGCGGAACTGATGCCGGAAACGGGCAAGGATGGCAAGCCGCTGGCTGCGGGCGGCCCGCGTTTCCATAAAATCGGCGGCGCCGCGCTGGCGGCGGAACTCGATGCCAAGCGGGCGATACGGGAAGGGGCGGAACTGGCTGCTAGTCTATAGCTGGCTTTTAATACCCCCCAGGTCAAAGGCTGGGGTCAAACCCCGGGGCGGGATGCGCCTTAGTATGAGGCGTCCCGGGCCCTGAGGGTCTGACCCCGGGGATCAATGCCCGCCGTGCGCTTTTTTCGCTTCTTCAAAACTATGCAGCACGTGCTCGGCCATGCCATTGGCCAGTTCGTGTTCGCCGATAAAGATCTTGCCCGCGTTTTCAGCGCGCAGCAGGTCGGCTTCTTCTTCGCTGTGGGTGCGCACCACCGTCAAAATGCCGGGGTTCAGCGCGCGCGCCGTCTCGATCATGGCGCGCACGTGGAAGGTGTCCGGCGTGGCGATGACCAGCATGGTGGCGTGCGTGATGTGGGCCTGGATCAGCACGGCCGGTTCGCCCGCATTGCCGGCCACGGCCGGAATGCCCTGCTTGCGCAGCTGGTCGACGATTTCGCGGTTTTCCTCGGCCACCACAAAGTGGATGCCCCGCTCCATCAGGGCGGCGGCGATGCGCCGGCCTACGCGGCCGTAGCCCACCAGCACGATCTGGCCTGACAGTTTTTCCTGCGGCACCGTCATCGGCAATTCAGCCAGCGGATCGGCCGTGCGTTCGAATTTGCGCGCAAAGTCGCTGTTATTGAGCACGCGCAACAGCGGATTGGCCATGCTGAACACCAGCGGATTCAAGGCGATCGACAGGATGGCGCCGGCCAGTATCAGGCTTTGGCCTTCTTGCGGCATCAGGCCCAGCGACAGGCCCAGTGCGGCCAGGATGAACGAGAATTCACCGATCTGCGCCAGGCTGGCCGAGACGATGATGGCGGTTTTTGGCGGATAACGCAGCGCCATCACCAGCAAAAAGGCGGCGATCGATTTACCGAAGATGATGATGGCGCAGACGGCCAGCACTTGCAGCGGTTTTTCCACCAGGATATTCGGCTCGAACAGCATGCCGACCGAAACGAAGAACAGCACGGCGAACGCGTCGCGCAGAGGCAAGGACTCTTCGGCAGCGCGGTGGCTCAGTTCGGATTCGCGCAGCACCATGCCGGCAAAGAAGGCGCCCAGCGCGAACGACACGCCAAACACTTGCGTGGCGGCATAGGCGATGCCGACGGCGGCGGCGATCACGCACAGGGTGAACAGTTCACGCGAACCGCTGCGCGCCACTTGCCACAAGATCCATGGAAACAGTTTGCGGCCCACCACCAGCATGAAGACGATGAAACCGGCAACCTGGCCCAGGGTGATGACCAGGGTATACCACAAGCTGACGTGTTCGCTACCAGGCGCTACCGTGCCGCCCAGCGCGCCGGAAAATGCCGGTAGCAACACCAGTACCAGCACGGTGACCAGGTCTTCCACCACCAGCCAGCCGACGGCGATGCGGCCATTCAGGGAATCGAGGATGCCCCGTTCTTCCAGCGCCCGCAACAGCACCACGGTACTGGCGACCGACAGCGCCAGGCCGAAGATCAGCCCGCCGCCAAGGCTCCAGCCCCACCAGTGGGCCAGGCCCATGCCCATCGCCGTGGCGACGGCAATCTGCAAGATGGCGCCCGGCAGCGCGATCTTGCGCACATCCCACAGGTCTTCGATGGAAAAGTGCAGGCCGACACCGAACATCATCAGCATCACGCCGATTTCCGCCAATTGCCCGGCCAATTCCGCATCCGCAACAAAACCTGGCGTGGCCGGTCCTATCATGATGCCGGCGGCCAGATAGCCGACTAATGCCGGCAATTTCATACGGGTGGCGATAAAGCCAAAAACGAGGCCGAAACCGAGGGCGGCGGCTATGGTGGTAATCAGACTGATGTCGTGGGGCATGCGCTATGGGTTCCTTATGATACAGATGTAAAAAGATAAATTGGAGCGCTTGAGTATAAACGCAACAAAGCTGCAGCTGGGACTTTTCCCGCCGCTTTTTTACAAAAAATCCATACCCTATCTTCGTCCAGGTGGCTGCGAACGCATGCCTATCCACCTGGAACAGCGCCTAATTCATGCAATCAGCGCTTTTTCAGATATCTATATTGAAGTTGCCGCTTAAAGTTTACGTACTACTACGCAACCGATCGAGTAACCGGCGCCAAACGAGCAGATGACGCCCATCGCGCCTGCAGGCAGATCATCTTGATATTTATGGAAGGCAATAATCGAACCGGCCGACGAGGTATTGGCGTAGGTATCGAGGATCACCGGGGCTTCATGCGCTTCGGCATCGCGGCCCAGGATCAGGCGCGTGATCAGCAGATTCATGTTCAGGTTCGCCTGGTGCAACCAGTAGCGGCTCACTTGCGCCACTTCCACGCCGGCCTTGGCCAGGGTCGCCTTGATCATGTCGGCGGCCATCGGGCACACTTCCTTGAAAACTTTGCGGCCTTGCTGGCGGAACAGCTTGTCGGCCTGGCCCACGCCTTCTTCATCAAAACGGTTGAGGAAGCCGAAATTGTTGCGAATGGCGTTGGAAAAACGCGTTTTCAATTCCGTGCCGACGATTTCGAACTGGTGCCTGGAGACGGCCGTCTCTTTCGCCTCGACCACGATGGCGGTGCAGGCGTCGCCAAAGATGAAGTGGCTGTCGCGGTCGCGCCAGTTCAGGTGGCCGCTGGTGATTTCAGGATTCAAGACCAGCACCGCGCGCGCCTGGCCGCTTTGCACGGCGGCCACCGCTTGCTGGATGCCGAAGGTGGCCGACGAGCACGCCACGTTCATATCGAAGCCATAGCCATCGATGTCCAGCGCATGCTGCACTTCCACCGCCATGGCAGGGTAGGCGCGCTGCATATTGCTGCAGGCAACCAGTACCATGTCGATATCGGCTGCCGTGCGGCCGGCGCGGGCCAGCGCCTCGCGCGCAGCGGCCACGGCCATTTCAGCCTGCAGCGAGATTTCATCGTCGGCCCGCTCGGCGATGCGCGACACCATGCGCGCCGGGTCCAGGATGCCTTCTTTTTCCATCACGTAGCGCGACTTGATGCCGGAGGCCTTCTCGATGAAGGCCACGCTCGACAGGTCCAGCGCCGTCACCGTGCCATCGGCAATCGCGGCCGCATGCTCGGCATTGAACTTTTCCGCGTAGGCATTGAAGCAGGTGACCAGCTCTTCGTTCGAGATCGAGAATGGCGGCGTGTAGAGGCCGGTACCGCTGATGACGACTTGTTTCATGTGAAATCTTTCAAATTAGGCAATCGACGCGACGCCGATAAGTGAAGCAAATTTTACACAAACAGACCGGGCTGTAGAGAGTTTCGTGCCACGCAGGCAGATTGCTGTGGCGTGAGGTGTGGCGTGTATGGCAGAAAAAGACCCGCCGCGCAGGCAGGTCCTTTGATCTTTGCTACGGGAAAATGCGACTTGGCTGATTATTTCTTCGGTTCTGGTTTCGCTTCCGCCTGCGCCACTACCGGTTCCGGCTTGGCCAGTTGCACCGGCAAGCCTTTCAGGTGATTCAGGGCCTGGTTCAGCTGGAAGTCATCCTTGCTGCCGAATTCCAGCGGTTTCTGGGTTTTTTCCAGGGCGATGATGCGCAGCTGCTCTTCCATCTCGTCGTTGACAGGGGCGGCCTTGGCCGTATCCTTGGCTTTGTCGGCATCCTTGTCGCGGTCGTTGATCAAGTGTTTCTGCAAGTCTGCTTCGCGGATGCGCAGGCTGTTCAAGCCGTCGTTGGTGGCGTTTTCATCGACCATCAGGTCGGGCACGATGCCCTTGGCCTGGATCGAGCGGCCATTCGGCGTGTAGTAGCGGGCCGTGGTCAGCTTGACGGCCGTATCGGCAGTCAGCTGGCGGATGGTTTGCACCGAACCCTTGCCGAAGGTTTGCGTGCCGATGATGGTGCCGCGCTTGTAGTCTTGCAGGGCGCCGGCGACGATTTCCGAGGCCGAGGCCGAACCCGTGTTGACCAGTACCACCAGCGGCACTTTCTTGATGGCATCCGGCAGTTTCGCCAGGGCGTCGCCTTCGCTGCGCAGGGAATAGTATTCGGCACGGCCGTAAAACACTTGCTTGGAATCGGGCAACTGGCCATTGGTCGAGACAATCGCACTATCCTTGGGCAAAAAGGCGGCCGCGACGCCGATGGCGCCCTGCAGCACGCCGCCCGGATCGTTGCGCAAGTCCAGCACCATGCCTTTGATATTCGGGTCTTGCTTGTACAGCGCCGTGATCTGGGCTGCCATGTCATCGACGGTCGGTTCCTGGAATTGCGACACGCGCACCCAGGCGTAACCGGGGGCGATCATCTTCGACTTGACGCTTTTCTGGTGGATTTCTTCGCGCGTGATGACGAAGGACAGCGGTTGCGGCTCATCCTTGCGGGCAATGGTCAAGGACACCTTGGTGCCCGGTTCGCCGCGCATGCGCTTGACGTTTTCATCGAGGCTGCTGCCTTTCACGGGCTGGCCATCGAGGCGGGTAATCAGATCGCCCGCCTTGATGCCGGCGCGGTAGGCGGGCGAATCTTCGATCGGTGACACAATCTTGATATAGCCATCATCGCTGAGGCCGATTTCTATACCCAGGCCGACAAACTTGCCTTCCGACCCTTCGCGCAATTCGGCGTAGGCTTTCTTGTCCAGGTAGGCGGAATGGGGATCGAGCGAGGCCACCATGCCGGAAATGGCTTCCGTCAGCAGTTTTTTGTCTTCTACCGGTTCCACATAGTCGGACTTGATCAGGCTAAACACGTCGGCCAGCTGGCGCAGTTCTTCCAGCGGCAGGGTAGGCTCGACGTTTTTTTGCGCCATCGCGGAAAATTGCAGCGAGACGGCAACCCCGGCCACGACGCCGAGGCCGATCAAGCCTGTGTTTTTGAGTTTGCCCATATGTCCACCTAGCTAGAATTGATTTTCTGTGTTGCACAGGCGCCAGTCCCTGTGGAGCGGCGCTGTCTGAAAGTATAGTCCTGAATCCCGGCCCGCGTGGCAGCGCACCGCTAATTTGGTTTAAAGCACAGTGTAGGCAGTAGAAACCGGCAAGTAACTTGCCATATGTTGCTGTTTTGTATGCGATGTATAGTTGTTCTTGAGGGGAGTAAGCATTTGTAATACTCGAAAAAAAGTCTCACACACCGTCATATAGTGAATTCGCATTCTCGACCCGAAGTGGTTTTGCCTGCGTCTCACGACGCAGGCTTTTTTTTATCTGGAGCCCTTATGACATCCCTGACTTTGTTGCCTTCCTTGCGTAGATTCAGCCTGGCCCTGCTGCTCGCCACGACGGCCGTGACGGCATCGGCCATACCGATCACCGAGATGCACCTGGAAGACTTGTTGCCCATGGCGCCAGATTTCAAGACCGAATTGAAGCTCAATGCGAATCAGAACATTTTATGGCAGCAGGTGGAAGCGAAGACGCGGCAACTGCTGCGCGAGCGCAAGGCGCGCCGCGAGCGCTTGCAAGCCAGTGTGCAGGCCGGCCTGGCAGCGCCGCAACTGGAGCTGCGCGACCTGGTCGGGGGGCTTGACAATGAAAGTGCGATCAGCCTGGCCGAAGAAAAACAGTTGCGCGAGTGGTGGCTGACCGTCAACGATGCGCTCGATGAAAGCCAGCGCCATGCCGTGGCCCAGTTTATCGCCGGCCAGATGGCGCGCGTGATGGATGGCGTCGTGCCGCACAGTGAAACGCCAGGCGCGCCCAGTGGTGGCGGACGCAAAGGCGGTGGCCGGGGTGGCGCAGGCGGCGGTTTTGGCGGAAATAGTATCGGCGGCAGCGCTGGCAGCGGCGCCGGCAATGTGGGTAGCGGCGTGAATATTCCGTTCAATTGAACGGTAGAAACTGAGGCGGCAAGCGCTCTGGCGGGGGGGATGGGCGGAAAGTGTTGTATGCGGTGGCAGGGAATTGTTGCTTAATTGTTGTGCAAATGTATCGTAAAGTAAAAAACGGCCACGGCGCCAGCCATGGCTGAGGTCAGGCACCTAGAATACGTTTTTTACATTGCTGAAGCCACAACATTAGCCACAGCGTCACCGTGATCCTGCCTCCTCCCCATGCGTAAATTGTTTTCCGCCGCCAGCCTGGCGCTATTGAGTTCCACTGCGCTGATGGCGCCTGCCTTTGGCCAGTCCGAGCCAGCCGATACCAGCGTGATGGTGAAAGACCAGGATGGCAAGGAGGTGCCGGCCGTCACCGTCAATGGCAGCCGCGCCAGCGACATGGATGAGCGGCGCCAGTCGACGGCGGGCAAGCAGGTGTATGGCCGCGAAGAACTGGACCGCAATGGCGATACCAGCCTGGGCGATGTGCTGAAACGTTTGCCGGGCGTGACCATGGGCGGTAAGCCGGGGCGTGGCGGCGAAATCCGCATGCGGGGCCTCGGTAGCGGCTATACCCAGGTGCTGCTCAATGGCGAGCGCCCGCCGGCCGGCTTTTCCATGGATTCGCTGTCGCCCGATCAGGTCGAGCGCATCGAAGTGATGCGCGGCCCGGTGGCCGAGCACAGCACGCGCGCCATTGCCGGCACCATCAATATCATCTTGCGCGACGGCTACCAGCAGCGCGATATCCAGCTGAAACTGACCGACAGCATCGAAAAGGGCCGGCATGGCCCCAATCTGTCGCTGATGGTGCCGGGCAAGGTGGACGGCCTGACTTATCTGCTGTCCGCTACCGTGTCGCAAAACCGCCAGCAAGACATCAACCGCACGCACAATCTCGATACCGACCTGGCCGATGGTGTGGTGGAAAAAGACCAGCAGGTGCAGGACATCAGCATGCGCCGCTCCACTTCGCTGCACCTGACGCCGCGCCTGTCCTACAAGTTCGACGGCGGCGATACGCTGAACTTCCAGCCTTTCCTGATGAGCAACCGCAGCGATGGCACGACCAGCAGCCTGCTGGACCAGTCCACTGGCCAAATCGCGCCTGAATACCACACCGCCGCCGGCAGCAGCACTTCGTCGAGCACCTTCTTGCGCGGTTTTGGCAACTGGCTGCACAAGATGGACGGCGCGGCCAAGCTGGACGTGAAGTTTGGCTTTGGCAGCGGCAAGAGCGACAGCGATGCGGTGCGCAATCAATATGACGGCAGCGGCAAGCTGCTCGACAACTTCCTCGATACCGACAGCACGCGCGACCGCAGTGTCAATACGGGCGGCAAATACACTTCGCCGCTGGGCAAGGGCCATTTATTGGCGGCCGGCTGGGATGCCGAATGGGGCAAGCGCGAGCAGACCCGCGTATCGCTGGACAATGGCTTGCCCGGTTTCGTCGATTCGGGCGACAACCTGACGGCCGAGACGCGCCGCTTCGCCGCTTTCGCCCAGGATGAATGGGATATCACGCCCCAGTGGGCCGCCTATTTCGGCTTGCGCTGGGAAGGCATCCGCACCATCAGCGACCGCAGCAGCGGCACCATCAGCAATACCAGCAGCGTCTGGAGTCCCTTGCTGCACGGTGTATGGCGCATTCCCGGCCATGAAAAAGACCAGGTGCGCATGAGTTTGACGCGCAGCTACCGCGCGCCAGCCCTGAACGACCTGATCGCCCTGCCGTCGCTGTCGCGCCTGAACAGCGCCACGCGGCCTGACCGCACCGGTAATCCGAATTTGAAACCGGAACTGGCGACCGGCATCGACCTGGCCTATGAGCATTACCTGGGCCGCGCCGGCATCCTCAGCGTGAGCGGTTTTACGCGTCAGATCGATAATCTGATGCGCCGTGAAACCAGCTTGCAAAACACGCTGACCGGTCCACGCTGGGTCTCCACGCCCACCAATATCGGCAATGCGCGTACCAGCGGCATCGAACTGGAGGCCAAGTTCCAGCTGGTGGAATTGATGGCCGATGCGCCCGCCATCGACTTGCGCGCCAATTACAGCCGTTTCTGGTCGAACGTGGACGGCATTCCCGGCCCGAACAACCGGCTCGACCAGCAGGCCAAACAAACGGCCAACCTGGGCCTCGATTACCGCATCAAGCAAGTGCCGCTGACCCTGGGCGGCAGTTATAACTGGACGCCGGCCACCACCATCCAGACCAGCCTGACGGAAACCGTGTATGGCACGGCCAAGCGGGGGCTCGACGTGTATGGCTTGTGGAAATTCGATGTGCGCACGCAACTGCGCATCTCCGCCAGCAACCTGCTGCACGACGATTACATCAATGGCCGCGACGTGCTGACGAATGGCTTGCTGCAAAGCGCATTGACGACGTCGCCGACCAATACTGTCTGGAACGTTCGTCTGGAAACCAAATTTTAATGTTAGTGTAATGCAACAAAGCCACTGCGCCGCAGGGGACTCGGGATGGTCAAGCCTGGACTTGACGTGCTACATTCCTGAAGCTTCTGGCGCGGCGGGCAACCCGCCACAAGCGATCAGCCCGATTTTTTTTGACATGCCCCATAAGGACAATTCGTGAACCGTTACCTCTTGAGCAGCCTGACCCTGACCCTGTTGGCCGCATTTGCCAACGCCGCCGAACCCGTAGCGAACGTTGCCGCACCTACCGTTGCGCCGACCGCAGCACCAGCCGCTGCCGCTGGCGCCATTTCCGGCATCGACGTGCAATACATCGACCCTGCCGTGCGCGTGCAGGACGATTTCTTCAGCCACTTGAATGGCAAGTGGCTGGCTACGGCCGAGATTCCAGCCGACAAGTCGAGCTGGGGTTCGTTCGCCAAGCTGCGCGACGACACCACGCCGCAACTGCGCGGCATCATCGAAGCGACGCAACAGGACAAGAATAAAAAAGCTGGTTCCGAAGCGCAAAAGATCGGCGATCTGTACGCCAGCTACATGGATGAGGCACACCTCGATGCGCTGGGCGTGAAACCGCTGGTTGGCGAACTGAACCGCATCCGCTCGCTGCGTGACAAGAAGGGTGTGCCTGCCCTGATCGCTCACCTGAGCCAGGTTGGCGTCGCCACCCCGTACGCCGTGTACGTGGGCCAGGACGCGCGCGAGTCGACCAAATATGCCGCCTACGTCAGCCAAAGCGGCCTGGGCATGCCCGACCGCGATTACTACCTGGAAGCCAAGCAGGCGCCCGTGAAAGAAAAGTACCAGGCGCACGTGGAAAAAATGCTGTCCATGGCAGGCGACAAGAACGCCGCCGCGCACGCCAAGGCGGTGGTTGCGCTGGAAACCTCGCTGGCCGAAGTGCAATGGACCAAGGTCGAGAACCGCGACCCGATCAAGCGCTACAACAAGACCGAAGTTGCCAAGCTCAATGACCTGACCCCGGGCTACGATTTGAAAGCCGGCCTGGCCGCGTCTGGCATCGCCAGCAAGGTCGATTACGTCATCGTCAACCAGCCTAGTTATCTGGCCGGTTATAACAAGGTGCTGGCCGCTACCGACCTCGATACCCTGAAAGCCTACTTCGAATGGCACTTGCTGCGCAGCTACGCCAGCTATTTGTCGAAAAACTTCGTCGATGAAAGCTTTGCCTTCTACGGCACGGCCCTGAGCGGCGTGACGGAAAATCAGCCGCGCTGGAAGCGTGGCGTGGGCGCTGTCGACAGCGTGCTGGGCGAAGCGGTGGGCAAACTGTATGTGGCGCAATACTTCCCGGCCGACCGCAAGGCGCACATGGAAGAGCTGGTGAAAAACGTGCTGGCCGCCTACAAGCAAAGCATCGACACCCTGGACTGGATGAGCCCGGAAACCAAGAAAGAAGCGCAAATCAAGCTGGCCAAGTTCACGCCGAAGATAGGCTATCCAAACAAATGGCGCGATTACTCGAAACTGCAAATCGTGCAGGGTGACCTGGTGGGCAACATGATGCGCGCAGCCAATTTTGCTTCCGCACGCAATGTGGCCAAGCTGGGCAAACCGATCGACCGCGAAGAGTGGGGCATGACGCCGCAAACGGTGAACGCCTATTACAGCTCGACGATGAATGAAATCGTCTTCCCTGCCTCGATCTTGCAACCGCCATTCTTCGACGCCAAGGCGGACGACGCCGTCAACTATGGCGCCATCGGCGCCGTGATCGGCCATGAAATCAGCCACGGTTTCGATGACAAGGGTAGCCAGTCCGACGGCGACGGCAACCTGCGCGACTGGTGGACACCGGAAGACCGCAAGAACTTCGCCGCCAAGACCGACGCGCTGACCAAGCAATACGATGGCTACAGCCCGCTGCCTGGCTACCACGTCAATGGCGCGCTGACCCTGGGCGAAAACATTGCCGACAACTCCGGCGTGGCGATTGCCTACAAGGCTTACAAGATCTCGCTGGGCGGCAAACCTGCTCCGGTGATCGACGGCTTGACGGGCGACCAGCGCTTCTACATGGGCTTTGGCCAGGTATGGCGCAGCAAAATGCGTGAAGCGCAACAAATCGTGCAAATCAAGACTGATCCGCATTCGCCTGGCCAGTACCGCGCCAATGGCACCATGGTCAACCAGCCTGGCTTCTACGAAGCGTTTGACGTGAAACCTGGCGACAAGATGTATGTTGCCCCGGAAAACCGCGTCATCATCTGGTAACACCACAGTTTGCTGCATTCTTTATGCGTAAATGATATAAACATAGACGCTTAAGCCCAAAAAAGACCACCTTGCGTGGTCTTTTTTTGCATTCCCAGAAAGTTCTTTCTTCCGTTCAATTGCTTATGCTACAGTCAAAAACCGGGCCAGAAGCCTGAGGCGTTCTGACCCTGATATTTCGTACAATAATTCCATATAATATTTGAGGACTACTGTGAATCGTTATCTGTTAAGTGCATTGACACTGAGTTTGCTCGCCGGCGTTTCTGGCATGGCTAGTGCCGCTGATGCATCCAAGAAAGTTGTCGCCACGGCCGCCGCGCCTGCTACGCTGGCTTCTGGCATCGCCACCGAATACGTCGATCCAGCCGTGCGTGCACAGGACGACCTGTTCCAGCACCTGAATGGCAAATGGCTGGCCGACACGGTGATTCCTGCCGATAAGTCGAGCTGGGGCAGCTTTGCCAAACTGGCAGATGACACGCAGACACAGTTGCGCGGCATCGTAGAAGCCGCAGCCGCTGACAAGAGCCGCGCCGCCGGGTCGAACAAGCAAAAGATCGGCGACTTCTATACCAGCTTCATGGATGAAGCCAAGCTGGAAAGCCTGGGGCTGACCCCGTTGAACGCGCAGTTGGCCAAGATCGCTGCTCTGAAAAATACCAGCGAATTGCCAGCCTTCATCGCTCAATTCAGCAAGCTGGGCGTGAGCTTGCCTTACGATTTCGGTATCCATCAAGATGCCAAGGATTCCACCAAATACGTTGCCGACATCGGCCAAAGCGGCCTGGGCTTGCCTGACCGCGATTACTACCTGGAAGAAGGCAAGGCCGATACGCGCGCCAAATACCTGAACCACGTGGAAAAAATCTTGAGCCTGGCTGGCGATCAGAACGCCGCCGCCAATGCCAAGGCCATCCTGGCGCTGGAAACCGAACTGGCCAAAGTGCAATGGAGCAAGGTCGAGAACCGTGATCCGGTCAAGGCCTACAACAAGGTGGACCTGGCCAAGCTGGCCGACGTGGCGCCAGGCTTTGACTGGGCGACCTACCTGAAAGACACCGGTATCGCCGGCAAGGTCAGCTATGTGATCGTCAGCCAGCCTAGCTACCTGAAAGGCTTTGCCGAGATCGCCAACAAGACCCCGATCGAGACCTGGAAAGCCTATTTCCAATGGCATTTGCTGCACGCGAACGCGAGCTACCTGCCGAAAGCCTTCGTCGATGAAAACTTCGCTTTCTATGGCACCACCCTGACGGGCGTGACGGAAATGCGTCCACGCTGGAAACGCGGCGTGAGCGCCGTCGAAGGCGCGCTGGGCGAAGCCGTAGGCCAACTGTATGTTGAGCAATATTTCCCGGCCGACCGCAAGGTACGCATGGAAGCCCTGGTGAAAAACCTGCTGACGGCGTACAAGCAAAGCATCGACAAGCTCGATTGGATGAGCCCGGTCACCAAGAAGCAGGCGCAAATCAAGCTGGCCAAGTTCACCACCAAGATTGCTTACCCGAACAAATGGCGCGATTACTCGGCGCTGACGGTCACCTCGGACGACTTGATCGGCAATATCGAGCGTGCCAATCTGGTGTCGTATAACCGTGAACTGAACAAGCTGGGCCAGCCTATCGACCGCGACGAGTGGGGCATGACGCCACAGACAGTGAATGCTTACTACAATCCGGAGATGAATGAAATCGTCTTCCCGGCGTCGATTTTGCAAGCACCGTTCTTTGACGCCAACGCGGACGACGCGGTCAACTATGGCGCCATCGGCGCCGTGATCGGCCATGAAATCAGCCACGGCTTCGACGACCAGGGCGCGCAATACGACGGCGACGGCAATCTGCGCGACTGGTGGACCAAGTCCGACCATAAAAACTTCGCTGCGAAAACCAAGCAACTGGTGGCCCAGTACAATGGCTTCAGCCCGGTCAAAGGTTATTTCGTCAATGGCGAACTGACCCTGGGCGAAAACATCGCCGACAACTCGGGTCTGGCGATTGCCTACAAGGCCTACAAACTGGCACTGCACGGCAAAAAAGCCCCGGTCATCGACGGCCTGACGGGCGACCAGCGCTTCTACAGCGGCTGGGCGCAAGTATGGCGCATGAAAATGCGTGAAGCGCAGCAACTGGTCTATCTGAAAACGGATCCGCATTCGCCTGGCCAGTTCCGCGTCAACGGCACCGTGCGCAACCAGCCTGGCTACTACGAAGCCTTCGGCGTGAAACCGGGCGACAAGATGTACTTGCCACCGAAAGAGCGCGTCATCATGTGGTAATGCGTTTATTTACGCTGTAATGGAAAGCCGCCCCGCGCAAGCCGGGCGGCTTTTTTACGCCAGCTGAAATGTGCCGGACGAAAAAAAACCGCCTGCGCAGGCGGTTTTTCATATGGAGACGGGTACTTATTTGGCCGGCGCGGAGGCTGCTGCCGATGCCGATGCCGATGCCGCCGCCGATGCGCCGTCAGCTGCTGCAGCAGGCGCCGGCACTTCCGGTTCCTTGAACTTGCCACCCGAAGCGTTGGCCATGTAGACCACCGCGCGTGCCACTTCCACATCGTCGAGGTCAGGATTGCCGCCCTTGGCCGGCATCGCGCGCAAGCCTTCGATGGCGTGTTTCAAGACCGTGTCATAGCCCTGCGCCAGGCGCGCCGTCCAGCTGGCCGCATCGCCAAACTTCGGCGCACCGGCCACGCCAGCGCCGTGGCAAGCCACGCAGGTCGAGGTGTAGATGGCTTCCCCGCTTAACAGTACTTTCGGGCCGCTGGCGTCCTTGAAGGTATAACCGTCATCGGCAACCGGGGCCAGGCGGGCCGCGATGGCATCCGGCGACTGGCTGTCCGAACCGGCCCCAGTCAGTTTTTGGGTCGTGACAAATTGCACCAGCAAGCTGATGGCGATGACGGTGACGAGGAAGAAACCGGCTACGGCGGCAAGCAATTGCTTAGGAGTTTTGATCGCTGATTGTTGTTCGTTATGTGCGTCGCTCATGATGTCCTTAATCCAGATTCGAAACTGATGGCCTTGTACGGTAGCATTTTTACATGCCTGGATGTAAACCTTTATGAAACTCCCAATTATAGGCATAAAAAAAAGGCCATGACATGCAATTGCCCGCGATACGACAGTTTCCATAGACGTAGGTAAAGAAAAACGGTATCCTTCGCATCACTCCAAGTTTCCCCCTACGCGGCTGTAGCTCAGTGGATAGAGTATTGGCCTCCGAAGCCAAGGGTCGTGGGTTCGATCCCCGCCAGCCGCACCAACATTCGCCAATAAATCAACGGTTTGCCATTGCACGGTGACGCGCTGTTGCGCGTGTATCTGCTCGCCTGCGTGCCGTTGCTGTGCCAATTGTCCGGTTTGTCTTCCTGATCTCCACTATTGTTTATCGTTATCTTCGGTGTCACGCAGCTGGCATAAGAGCGTAGAACGGACATATTGTTTCGGCTTGTGAAACGTGGTTGCGTTTATTTCGTTTGTTTCGTATGATGCGTTTATAATGGGGTTAAAGATGATGCCCATAGTCATAAGTCCTGCAAATTAGGAGAAAGTCATGTCGACCGTGATGGATAGGCTGGACAACAAGGAAGATGTCGAGCTTGCTAAAGCGGCCCAGCGCTGCATCGTGAGTGCATTGGATCATGCGCGGGCGGTGAATATTGCCATCGTTGAGGACGGCGTCGAGAGGGTAGCAGACTCGCCGTTGCTCAAGCTGCCACCCAAAGTGTTGCGTCTGTTTGCCGACTTGCTGGGGGCCATGGCTCAGGGCAAGGCGGTGGCGATCATGCCGAAAGAAATGGATGTGACAACCCAGGAAGCCGCGATGTTTTTGCAAGTTTCCCGGCCTTATCTGGTCCGGCTTCTGGATCAGGGAAAGATGCCTTTTCATAAGGTTGGCACGCATCGACGCATCCGCTTTGAGGACGTGGTGGCTTATAAAGAAGCGCGTCAAAAATCAGCACACAGTGCGCTGCAAGAATTGGTTGATCAGGCACAGGAACTTGATATGGGCTACTGATGGCTGGAAGTTATCGGTATACGGCAGTGCTCGATGCTTGTGTTTTGTATCCAGCACCCTTGCGTGACCTGCTTCTGAGTTTAGCGTCAGAGGAATTTTTCGCGCCCGCTGGACCGAGACCATCCATGCAGAATGGACACGGAACTTGTTGATAAAACGGCCCGATTTAAGCCCGGATAAGCTGGCTAGAACGGCCGCTTTAATGAACCAGGCCGTAGAAGATTGCCTGGTTGAGAATTACGAATATCTGATCGACTCCTTGACCTTACCTGACCCTGATGACCGGCATGTCCTGGCCAGCGCGATTGTTGGCCATGCGGATGCGATAGTGACCTTCAATCACAAGGATTTTCCAGAGGCAGCCGTTTCAAAGCATGGTATCGAGATACTCCATCCGGACGACTTCCTGATTGCTCAATACGATCTCAATCCGATTGGTATGCTGAGCATTATCAAAGCGCAGCGTGAACGATTGAGAAATCCTCCCAAATCAGTCGATGAGTTCATCACGACCTATGAACTTCAAGGGTTGCCACAACTGTGTGCCGTGTTACGCCAGGCTGTTGAGCTGATTTAAATTTCAACTAGTTCGCGTTCAACGCCCGATCTTCCCGCTTTCTTTTCCTCACCGCACCAAACTCTCCACAAAATCCAGCAATGCCCTTGTCTTGGCCGGCACATGATGCCGCGACGGGTAGTAGGCGTACAGGGGGAAGCGCTGGTCGGGCCAGTCGGGGAAGCGGCGGATCAACTGCCCTGAAGCGATGTAGTGCTCGAGACCCAGTTCAAGCAGTTGCGCGATGCCGAGGCCGGGCAGGCAGGTGCTGTAGAGGGGGCCGGGGTCGTTGACGGTCAGCGTGCCTTGCGGTTTGACGATCAGTCGCTTCTTGCGCTGATGAAATTCCCACGGGAAGGGCCGGCCGGTCACCGGTTCGCGGAACCGGATGCAGCGGTGCTGTCCATTTTCCAGTTCGGTGGGGGCAGCTGGATGGCCGTAGCGCACCAGATAGGCCGCGCTTCCAGGCGGGCAACAGCCCGGCTTACGCCCGATTGCGACATGTACAGCACTTCGGCGGCGCCGTTAACACTGCGCGTATCGACCACCGCCGTCAGCACGTCCACGCCTTCCAGCAGCTGGGAACTGAGCACCCTCGTTCTTGCCTCTCGCGCATGAATGTAATGCCTTTCATGTTATCGCTATTCAATCTTCACGCTCCCATAATACTTTCAACGCGGCGCCTTCTGACTTTCAGATAGACATGTCGCTACCTTGAAACTGACAGATTGGAGTTAGAAAATGGCACGTATTCTCATCACCGGTTCTTCTGACGGACTGGGCCAGATGGCTGCAAAGCTGCTGGTCGCTGAAGGCCACCAGGTCGTGCTGCATGCCCGCAATGCAGCGCGTGCGGAGCACGCCATGACGCAAGTGCCGGGCGCCGAAACGGTGCTGGCCGGGGACTTGGCCAGCATCGCCGAAACCAGGGCGCTGGCCGGGCGCATCAATGCCCTGGGCGCTTTTGACGCGATGATCCATAACGCGGCCGTTGGCTATCAGGAACCCAAACGTATCGCCACCGTCGATGGCTTGCCGCATGTGTTTGCCGTCAACGCGCTGGCGCCCTACATCCTGACGGCACTGGTGACGCCGCCCAAGCGCCTAGTCTATATCAGTTCCAAACTGCATCAGCATGGCGATATTTCCCTGGACGACCTGAGGTGGGAACAGCGGCCGTGGGATGGCACGCAGGCGTATTCCGATTCCAAGCTGCACAACGCGCTCTTGGCCTTTGCCGTGGCGCGCCGCTGGCCTGGCGTGCTGTCCAATAGCCTGGAACCGGGCTGGGTGCCGACCAAGATGGGCGGTGCAAGCGCGCCCGATGACCTGAACCTGGCGCCACGCACGCAGGCCTGGCTGGCCGCCGGCATTGACCCGGCAACGCAGCTGACGGGCGGCTACTTTTACCATCAACGGCCTGCCGTGGCGCTGAAGGCAGCACGCGATATCGCCATCCAGGAACGTTTTCTTTCGGCTTGCGCGCTGTTGTCCGGCGTCGTCATGCCTTAACCGTTTGCTGTATCTCAAGGAGAACATCATGAGCAACATTACCGTACTGGGCCTGGGTGCGATGGGATCGCGCATGGCGGCCAATCTTCTCAAGGCTGGCCATATACTGACCGTCTGGAACCGCACGCCAGAAGCGGCGGCAACACTGCTTGCGGCGGGTGCGCGGTTGGCGGCAACGCCGCGGGCAGCGGTGGCGGGCGCCGACTTCGTGCTGGCCATGCTGCGCGACGATGCCGCGTCGCGGCAGGTGTGGCTGGATGCCGAACATGGTGCGCTGGCTGGCATGGCTGCGGGTGCTATCGCCATCGAAAGTTCGACCGTCACGCCGGGCTGGATACGCGAACTCGATGCGCAGGCAGCTGAATACGGCGTCGATCTGCTCGAAGCGCCGGTGGCCGGTTCCCGTCCGCAGGCGGAAGCGGGGCAACTGATTTTCCTGGCCGGTGGCGATGCCGCGACCCTGGAGCGTTGCCAGCCGCTGCTCAAGGCCATGGGGGCTGCCGTGCACCTGGTGGGTCCGGTCGGCAATGGCGCTTTGACCAAGCTGTCCACCAATGCCCTGCTGGGCATACAGGTGACGGCGCTGGCCGAAGTGATTGGTTTGCTCAAGCGCAATGGCGCAGACGTGGAAACGGCTTTGAAAGCCATCTCGGCTACGCCGGTATGGGCGCCCGTCAATCACATGCTGGTGTCGACCATGCTTAGCAGCAATTTCGCTCCGCAATTTCCGATAACGCTGATCGAAAAGGATTTCGGCTATGCCGTTGCGGCGGCGGGCGATAGCGAATCTATTCCCACCATCACGGCTGCGCATGGTGTGTTCCAGCAGGCTATCGAGCAGGGTTTGGGCGAGATCAATATGACGGGTGTGGTGCAATTATTTGCTAAATAATTAAATTTTCTTGGCCGCAAGGTCTTGGTTTATGATGTTTCTAGCCATTCATCAACCATGACCTTGTGAGATGCCATGACCCGTGTTGCGACTTCCCCGTCTGTCTCTGTCAGTGCAGCCCCGTTCGGGGTATTGCCCGATGGCACGCAGGTGACTGCTTACACCCTGGTTAACCGCCAGGGCCTGCGCATCAAGGTATTGGACTTTGGCGCCATCATCCAGGCCGTGCATGCGCCAGACCGGCATGGTGCATTCGCTGACGTGGTGCTGGGCTTCGATGGCATCGCACCGTATCTGAGCAATAACTGGTATCTGGGCGCCGTGGTGGGGCGGTTTGCCAACCGCATTGCACGCGGACGCTTCAGCCTCGATGGCCGCGATTACAGCCTGGCCGTCAACAACGGTGTCAATCATTTGCATGGCGGCAAGCAAGGTTTTCACCAGGTACTGTGGTCTGCCGAAGCCTATGAAAAAGAGGGGGCGGCGGGCATCGTGTTGACCCGCAGCAGCCCGGATGGCGAAGATGGTTATCCGGGCCGGCTGGACGTGACCCTGGTCTACGAATTGAACGACGACAACGCTTTGAGCTTGCGTTATCACGCCACGACGGACCAGGCCACGCCCGTCAATCTGACCAATCACAGTTATTTCAATCTGGCGGGGCAGGGCGATATCCTGGCGCATGAAGTGATGATCGCGGCAGACCGCTACACGCCCGTCGATGCCGGCTCGATACCCACCGGGGAATTGGCCGATGTTGCTGGCACACCGTTTGATTTGCGCCGTGCCACGGCGGTCGGCGCCGGCATTGATGCGGTGCATGAACAGATCCGTTTTGGCCATGGCTACGACCATAATTTCGTGCTCAATAAAAAGGCAGGCTCGTCGCTGGACCTGGCGGCCACCGCGCGCGATCCTGCCTCGGGGCGGGTGCTGGAGGTGTACACGCAAGCGCCTGGCGTGCAGCTGTACACGGGTAATTTTCTTGATGACAGTCAACATGGCAAGCAGGGCCCGCTGCAGCGTCGCGGCGCCCTGTGCCTGGAAACCCAGCATTTCCCGGATTCCCCCAACCAGCCGCATTTTCCTGACTGCATAGTGCGGCCAGGTACACCGTATCAGACGCAAACGGTGTACCGCTTTACCACCGATGCCTGATCAGCGCGGCTGGTCTGATTCGGGCACTTCGAAGAAGAACAGTTGCACCAGCCGGCCATTGTCGGCCGTGTCGCCGAACACCTTGCTGATCGAATGAAAGTAATGGCCCTTGTACACAATCAAGCGGTTGTGGCGCATGGGCACTTCCAGCAAAGCTTCCCAGCTGTCGCGCTGGGCTTGCAGTTCGTTGAATTTCTGCACCTTGCTGTTGGGCAGCCAGCGTTTCTGGAATTCCTTGAAGCTGGGGTAGCCGCCCGCCTTGACGTCGGCCTCCGGCAGGCGCCGCGTCCAGCCGCTGGGACGGTGGCGCCAGAAGGTGGTGCCGCCGCTGCATTGTTCGGGTGGGTTCAGATACAGCACGCCCGCATAAAACTGGAAATTATTCCCCGTTTCATTATCGACGTGGATATCGGTGCGCGCCGTCGCATCGGCATGGCTGAGGCGGTAGGACGCGTTGTCGGGTGAAATGAAAAGGATCTCGCGGCCCAGGGCGGTGGCGATGCGCTCCATGATGTCCTGGCAAGGCTGGCCTTCCGTCTGGCTACCCGGATAGTTTTGTCCCGCATAGCGCTGCGGCGCGAAGGGCAGGGTGAGTGCATGGGCACGCCAGGCGGCCGGGTCGGGCAGGAAGTCGTCGATGATGTGCAGATCGATATCCTGCAGGAAGCCGCGCACTTCATTGGCGACCTCCAGCGCGCTCAGTTTTTCGGGCTGTTGCGCTTGCGGGCTGGCAAAGCCGATGCGGCAGGCTTGCGCCATGGCCGGGTGCAGGACCAGACCGGTGGCATAACGGGCGAGCGCCAGTTCTTTCTGCCCGGTACGGTAATACAGTTCGGCCAGCCCCTGCAGGTTTTGCCAGCGCTCGGGGCGCAAGGCGTGGGCGCGTTCCAGTTCGGCGATGGCTTCCGGCAAGCGTTGCTTGCCTAGCAGCAACTCGGAATGGAGGATGGCGAAATCGTGTTCCCCTGGCGCCAGCCGGGCAGCCGTGGCGTAGCTGGCCAGCGCTGCCTCGCTGTCTGTTGCGCGCAGTACATTGCCCAGGTTGTAATGAAACAGGGCGTTGCCGGGTTGTTGCTTGAGAGACAATTTGATCAGTCCCAGGCCCATGGCGTGCTGGCCCAGTTGCAGCATCGCCAGTCCCTGGCCATGCTGGGCCTCGGCCAGGCCTGGATCAAGCTTGTAGGCCGCCTGATAAGCGTTGATGGCTTCGATCAGCTTGCCTGCCTGGTGTAGCTGCTGGCCGGTTGCAAGTTGCTGCGTGGCTAGTGTACTTTTTTGTTCGCCCATGTTGTCGATTCCGCTGGAAGGTGGCAAACAGTGTAACTGAGTCAGCCTGAACGTGCCGAGGCCGCCGACTATGCTGTCAAACAGATAAACAGCTAGGGATTCCCCCTGTCATATGAGAAAATTTCCGCCACGTTTACAGGGATAGAACTATGTTGATCAGCCAGAAAAAAAATAAGACGGCCGCGCTGGCGCTGCTGTTGAGCATGTTCAGCACGGTTGCCCACGCCGATTGTATGGGCATGCAGGTACACGCCCATCGCGGTGCTGGAGATGCAGCAGAGAATTCATTGAGTGCGCTGCGCAATGCGTATTTCGGCACCTGGGATGGGGTTGAGACGGATCTGCAACTGTTGGCTGATGGCAACTGGGTGGCTTACCACGACTTGCTGACGGGCAGGGTGGTCGATACGGGCCAGCCGCGCGCCGTCAAGCAGATGGACAGCGATGACTGGCGCGTAGCCCGCATGAAAAATCACGGTGCGTTGACGGCGGAAACGCCGCCTTTCGTGGCCGACATCGCCGACCTGGCCACGGCGTTTCCCGAGAAAACCCTGAATGCGGAAATCAAGGATGTGGCGCCCTCGTGTGCGCCGGTGGAATCCCTGGTGGCGCAGTTGCGCAGCAACATCAAGCATGGCAACTGGTTCTTGACGTCCAGCGTGCCGAACAACCTCGTCTGCGCCCGCCGTGCCGATCCGCAAGGTTATCTGGGCGTGGTCGTGCTGGACCCTCGCCAGGCCCAGGCGGCTGGCGAAAGCAAGGTCAGCCGCCTTGCCGCGAAGGGGGCTCGTCCGCCCAAGCTGGACAAAGCCTGGCTGCAGCGCATGCAGCAGCAGATCGGCATGCCCATCGGCGTGCACATCGATGCGCGCAGCCTGGACGCCAATCCGCATTTGCTGGGCGACGCCGCCAACCTGGACATGCCCGTCTTCGTGTACGGCGCCGATGGCGACTCGGCCCTGGCCGCCTCCTTGCTGCGCGCACAAAAACGCAGCCACCGCTGGCCCAGCGGCGTAATACTCGACGGTAATCCCGATACCTTTTGCGCGATGCTGGAATAGACGAATCACCTTGCGTGTGGCGTATGCCAGTCGTTCAGGCAATCTGATCGGCTGGCAGCCGGTTGCGATCCTCCCATTGCGATGACAGTACCATCGAGGTGCTGGTCTTGCCGACTTGTCCCAGCGACTTCAGGCATGCCTGCAGGTGTTCCGGGCTTTTCAGGGCCAGGCGTATCAAGGCGCAATGGTTGCCTGTGGTGGCGTGCAGGGCCAGCACTTCCGGACGCGCTGCCGCCCAGGCATCGAGTGCATCGTGCGACTCCACCGTAATATTGATGAAGGCTTCAAAGCTGTAACCGAGTGCGCGCAAGTTGAGCTGTAGCGAGAATTTTCCGATCACGCCAGTTTCTTCCAGGCGCTTGACTCTTTCCGTCACGGCGGGCGCCGTCAGGTGGATACGGCGGCCGATTTCAGAGTAGCTGAGGCGGGAATTTTCCTGTAGCAGGGAGAGAATTTTCCGGTCATAGGCATCCAGTGCATCATTCAAGGCATAGACTCCAAAAAAACTTCAAAACTGTCCCCTTCCGCAGAGGAATTCCTTCGAACCTGCATGGTGTCATACGGTCGCGCTGCCTATCATAGCCACTACTGCAACGGAGGAGGAAAAATGCATCAGTTTTCAAAAGTTCGGCACGTGAATGGCATCCACGATTTTGATTTTCTGTTGGGACAGTGGCATGTGGAAAACCGTAGGCTGAAACATCGGCTGCAGGGTAGTCATGAATGGGAAGAGTTCAGCGCTACCCAGTGTAATCAAGCTTTGCCCGCAGGCATAGGCAATTATGACGACTATATTGCCGCTCACTGGAAGCCAGATTTCGTCGGCTTGTCCTTGCGTCTGTTTAATCCGCAAACACAGTGCTGGAGCATCTATTGGCTCGATAACCAAACCGGTGGACTTGCTGCCAATGGCTTGCTGCAGCCACCCGTGGTGGGCAAGTTCGAGTCCGGCGTGGGCGTCTTCGAGGGCGAGGATATGCTCGATGGGCGGCCGATACGCGTGCGCTATACCTGGAGCGATGTTGCTAGCGGTACGCCTTGCTGGGAGCAATCGATGAGTGACGATGGCGGGGGCCATTGGGAACTGAACTGGCGCATGCGCTTTCGGCGTGTGTCGCCATAAAATAGTGGTGAAAGCAGATGCGGATATGGGATGATTCCTATCCACAATCACACACTATTTACGCCACCGCACCGCTGGATACGCCATGACCATGCAAGCCTTGAACCCATCCGCGACACTCGCCGGCAGCGCCATCGGCGCCATGTTCTTTTCCATTTTCGGCGGCGCCTGGGTGGCGGCCTGGTGTGTGCAAAGCTATGGTCCACAGCCGCTCAAGGTGTTGCCGATCGCTGCCATTGCTGCTTTCCTGTTCATGCTGGCCTGGCGCCAGTTCAGCCGCAACCGCGTCGCCCACAAGGCGCAGGAAGCCACGCCCGAGGCCAAGCGTTCGGGCAGGCTGTTCAACATCATCAACGCGGTCCAGTGGATTGCCATTTTTATCGTCGGTAATGTGCTCAAGAATATGGGATGGCAGGCATGGTTCATTCCCGCTGTTATCCTTATCGTCGGCCTGCATTTCTTTCCGCTGGCCTGGCTGTTCAAGGCCCGCCGCCATGTGGCCATCGGCCTGGCGCTGTGTGTATGGGCCATCGGCTACCCCCTGACCTTGCGCCATGGTCCCGTCAATCCGGGCGGTTGCCTGGGCGCTGGATTGATCTTGTGGACGGCGGCCGTGTCGGCCTTGCGCGCCGGTTTTGCCGTGCAGCACAAGCCGCTCCCGCCCCACAACTAAGCTTTTCCAACGGCCCGGACAGGGCCGTTCCTGCCGCATCGCACCATCGATAATGTTTGCATCGGTTTGCTGCCTGGCTTATAAATGTAATCGATTACATTTATAAAGAAATCCCATGCCACCCGTCGTACCGAATCAGCCGCCGCCAGACTCTGCCGTCTCCATCAGCGCCGTTGCCGCGCATGCCGGGGTATCGGTGGCGACCGTGTCGCGCGTGATGAATCAGCAGAGCGGGGTGCGCATACCCACGCGCGACAAGGTGCTGGCTTCGGTGGCGGCGCTCGGTTACCGCATGAACCATTTGGCGCGCAGCTTGCGCACGGCCGAGAGCCGCATGCTGCTGACCATGGTGCCGGACGTGGGCAATCCTTTCTATGCCCAGATCGTGCGCGGCATCGATACGGTGGCGCGCGAGCATGGTTATTTCGTGTTGCTGTGCGATACGGGTGCCGATGCGGGCCGCGAACGTTCCTACTTTGATTTGCTGCGCATGCACCGCGCCGATGGCGCCATCTGCCTCGATCCCGACACGGTGCAGCATGCCTTGTCGCATGAATCGGCCAGCCTGCCGTGGGTGGCCTGCTGCGAATTCGATCCCGGCGTGGCCGTGCCCTATGTGGGCATCGACAATCACCGGGCGGCCTCCGAGGCGGTCGCGCATTTATTGTCCCGAGGACATACGCGTATCGGCTTGATCAATTCCGATGAGCGCTACCTGTATGCGCGGCAACGCCAGCAGGGTTATCTGGACACGCTGGCCGGCGCCGGCTTGCCCGTTTCGCCGCAATGGCTGAGCACGGTGCAAAGCCTGGACTATGAAGCGGGCAAGCTGGCCACGCTGGACATGATGGCGCAAGCTAATGCGCCCACGGCCATCTTTGCCGTATCGGACACGCTGGCCATCGGCGTGCTGAGTGCGCTGCGCCAGCTGGGCAAGCGGGTGCCGCAAGACGTGGCCGTGATCGGTTTTGACGATATCGCGATTGCCGCGCAAATCGATCCGGGCCTGACCACCATTGCGCAGCCGATGCGCGAACTGGGCGAGACGGCGGCGCGCTTGCTGCTGCAGCGCCTGGCGGACCCGGCGGCGCAAGTGCCTGGGGTGTTGTTAAACCATAACTTGGTTTTGCGAGGGAGTGCATAGTGAGCGTTGCTGTCGGTTTTGAGGGCATCTGCAAGGATTTCGGTCCCGTGCGCGTCTTGCATGGCGTCACGTTTAGCTTGTCGCCGGGGCGCGTGTACGGCTTGCTGGGGGAAAACGGCGCGGGCAAGTCGACCCTGATGAAAATCCTGGCCGGTTATGAAGCCGTGAGCGAAGGGCAATTGCTGATCGATGGCCAGCCGCAGCGTTTTAGCAGTTCGCGCGCGGCGGAGTCGGCCGGCATCGTGCTGATACACCAGGAATTCAACCTGGCCGAACACCTGACGGTGGCGCAGAACATGTTTTTGGGCCATGAAAAAACGCGGGGCTGGCTGCTCGACGAAGCCGCGATGAAGCAGGAAGCGGCGCGCTATCTGCGCCAGGTAGGGCTGGATATCTCTCCCGATACGAAAATCCGCGACCTGATCGTGGCGGAGAAGCAACTGGTGGAGATCGCCAAGGCTTTATCGCGCCGCGCCCGCTTTCTGATCATGGATGAACCCACTGCCACGCTCACGTCTTCCGAGACGCAGCGCCTGTTTGCCGTGATGGCGCAACTGAAGGCCGACGGCGTCACCATCCTCTATATTTCCCACAAGCTTGATGAAGTCGAGCGCAATACGGATGAAGTCATCGTCATGCGCGACGGGCGTTTCGTCACGCGCGAACTGACGGCCAGCCTGACGCGCCAGCAAATGGCGAACTTGATGGTGGGGCGTGAATTGTCGGACATGTTTCCTGCAAAAACGGCGGTGGCGGCGGACGCGCCGGTGCTCCTGAAAGTCGATGGTCTGTCCGTGCCGGGCTGGGCGAAAGAATTATCGTTCGAAGTGCGGGCCGGCGAGGTGCTGGGCTTTGCGGGCCTGGTGGGCGCGGGGCGCACGGAATCGTTTGAAGCCGTGCTGGGTTTGCGCTCGCGCAGCGCCGGCACGATTAGCCTGAATGGCAAGCCGGTCGATATCCGCACGCCCAAGCAAGCCATGCAGCATGGTTTGACCTATCTGAGCGAAGACCGCAAGGGCAAAGGGCTGCATGTGAACCTGGGTTTGCGTGAAAACCTGACCATGATGACGATGGAACGCTACGCCGCGCCCTGGCTGGACGTGAAAGCAGAAAAGGCGGCGCTGGCCACGGCGGTGCAGGATTTCAATATCCGCACGGGCGACCTGGAGAGCCGCGCGCGCATGTTGTCGGGCGGCAACCAGCAAAAGCTGGCGCTGGCGAAATACCTGCATTCCGATCCGCGCGTCATCGTGCTCGACGAGCCCAGCCGTGGCGTGGACGTGGGCGCCAAGCGCGACATCTATTTCCTGATCCACAGACTGGCCGCCGAAGGGCGCGCCGTGATCGTGATTTCTTCCGAACTGATTGAATTGATCGGCCTGTGCCACCGCGTCGCGGTGATGCGCGCAGGCAGTTTGCAAACCACGCTCGGCGCCGAGCACCTGACTGAAGAGGAGTTGATTGCCCATGCAACCGGCACGCACTGACACTACCGTAAATTCCCTGGGCAAACTGGGTGCGCGCATCAAGGGCTTTGGTCCCGTGCTGGGCCTGCTGGCCCTGTGCATCGCGGGCACCTTGCTCAATGGCGACTTCGCCACCATCGACAATATGATGAATGTGCTCACGCGCACGGCCTTCATCGGCATCATCGCCGTCGGCATGACGTTTGTGATTATTTCCGGCGGCATCGACCTGTCGGTGGGCTCGATGGCGGCCCTGATCGCCGGCTGCATGATTTATTTCATGAACCAGCTGGCGCAAGGGGTGGCGGGCGATTTGGCGCCGTTGACCATGCTGGTGCTGGGCATCGCCATGGCCCTGATCCTGGGCGCGGGTTTTGGCCTGATGCATGGCTTGCTGATCAGCAAGGGCAATATCGAACCATTCATCGTGACCCTGGGCACCCTGGGCATCTTCCGCGCCGTGCTGACGTACCTGGCCGATGGCGGCGCCCTGACCCTGGATGCCACCTTGTCCGACCTGTACAGCCCGGTGTATTACACCAGCGTGCTGGGCGCGCCGATACCGATCTGGATCTTTTTGCTGGTGGCAGCGGCCGGCGCCGTGATCCTGAACCGCACTACGTTTGGCCGCCATGTGCAGGCGATTGGTTCCAACGAGCAAGTGGCGCGCTATGCGGCCATCAATGTCGACCGCGTAAAAATCCTCACCTATATGCTGCTGGGCGTCTGCGTGGGCATCGCCACCGTGCTGTACGTGCCGCGCCTGGGCTCGGCCACCCCCACCACGGGGCTGCTGTGGGAACTCGAAGCGATCGCTGCCGTGGTGGTGGGCGGCACGGCCCTGAAAGGGGGCGAGGGACGCATCATCGGCACCGTGATCGGCGCCATCCTGCTCTCCGTGATCAGCAATATCCTGAATTTGACCAGCATCATCAGCGTCTACCTGAATGCCGCAGTGCAAGGTGTGGTGATCATCGCCGTCGCCTTCCTGCAGCGGGGCCGCAAATAAAAAACAGCGGTCTTTTGAAAGGGCAGCCAACGGGCGCCCACAACCTTGGAGGAGAGCAGCATGAAAAGCTTTATTCGTGTAGCAGGGATGGCAGTGCTGGTGATGCAGGCGTGGGCCTTGCCAAACGCGCAGGCGGCAGCGCCTGCTGATAAATTGGTGGTGGGCGTGGCGATTCCCACCGCCACCCACAGCTTTACCTCGGGCATCGTCTGGTGGGCCAACCAGGCCAAGGCGGAACTGGAAAAAGCCCATCCGGGCTTGAAAATCATCGTCAAGACGGCCGCCACGGCGCCCGAGCAGGCGAATCAGTTGCAGGATATGTTGACCGTCAACAAGATCAATACCCTGGTGATTTTCCCGATTGAATCGGCTTCGCTGACGCAACCGGTGGCGCAAGTGAAAAACAAGGGCGTCTATGTGACCGTGGTCGACCGTGGCCTGACCAATACCGAGGCGCAAGATGCGTATATCGCTGGCGACAATACGGCTTTTGGCAAGTTGCCGGCCGAGTACCTGGCCAAGAGCCTGAACGGCAAGGGTAATATCGTGGTGCTGCGCGGCATGCCGACCACCCTGGACAATGAGCGTTTCGACGCCTTCAACAGCGTCATGAAGGGCCACCCGGACATCAAGATACTTGACGCCAAATATGGCAACTGGAACCGCGACGATGCCTTCAAGGTCATGCAGGATTACCTGACCCGCTTCAAGCACATCGACGCCGTATGGGCGGCCGATGACGACATGGCCATCGGCGTGCAAAAAGCCATTCTGCAAGCCAAGCGCACGGATATCAAGCAAGTGTTTGGCGGCGCGGGCGCGAAGGGCGCCGTCAAGAAGATCATGGATGGTTCCGACCCGCTGATCGTGGCCGATGTATCGTACTCGCCGAAGTTCATGTACGACGCCATCAAGCTGACCACGGAAGCGCGCTTGAAAGGCGAGAAACTGCCGGCCAACACGATCATTCCCTCGGTGCTGATTACACGCGACAATGCCAAGCAGTTTTATTTTCCAAAGTCGCCTTTTTAATGTCACTGCCCCGGGAGTCGTTTTCCGGGGCGTAAGGATTTCCCATGAAAACCATCCAGGGCCCGGCCATTTTCCTGGCCCAGTTTCTCGGCGAAGAGCCGCCGTTCGATACCTTGGAACACTTGGCGCAATGGGCGGCGGGCCTGGGCTACAAGGGCTTGCAATTGCCGACGGCGCCACGGCTGTTTGACCTGGAGCAGGCGGCGGCCAGCCAGCAGTATTGCGATGAGGTGGTGGCCTTGCTGGCCCGTTATGGCTTGCAGGCAACGGAATTGTCCACGCATCTGCAGGGCCAGCTGATCGCCGTGCATCCAGCCTACGATGCGCTGTTCGACAACTTTGCGCCGGAGCACGTGCGTGGTGATCCGGCTGCCCGTACGGCCTGGGCCACGCAGCAATTGCTGTGGGCGGCAAAAGCATCGCAACGCATGGGCTTGAAGGCGCACGTGACGTTTTCCGGCGCGCTGGCCTGGCCCTATCTGTATCCGTGGCCGCAACGCCCGGCTGGCTTGGTGGAAACGGCGTTTGCCGAGCTGGCCAGGCGCTGGCTGCCCATCCTCGATGCGTTCGATGCGGCTGGCGTGGACCTGTGTTATGAGCTGCATCCGGGCGAAGACTTGCATGACGGCGTGACGTTCGAGCGCTTTCTTGCTGCGGTGAACGATCACCCGCGCGCCTCGATCTTGTACGACCCCAGCCACTTCGTGCTGCAGCAGCTCGACTACCTGGCTTTTATTGATATTTATCACGCGCGCATCAAGGCTTTCCACGTCAAGGATGCGGAATTCCGGCCTAACGGACGTCAGGGCGTGTATGGCGGTTACGGCGATTGGCAAGACCGGGCCGGGCGCTTCCGCTCGCTGGGCGATGGGCAAATCGATTTCAAGGCGATCTTTTCAAAGATGGCGCAATACAACTTTTCGGGCTGGGCCGTGCTGGAATGGGAATGCTGTCTGAAACACCCGGAAGATGGTGCGGCCGAAGGCGCGCGCTTCATCCGCGAGCACATCATTCATGTGGCGGAACGCGCGTTTGACGATTTTGCGGGCAGCGCTGTGGATCAACATCAGATCAATCATTTGCTCGGCTTGGGCTAAGGAGGCGCGATGCAGCGACGGATACGGCTGGGCATGGTAGGGGGCGGGCAGGGTGCTTTCATCGGCGCCGTGCACAGAATTGCCGCGCGCATCGATGACCAGTATGCACTGGTGGCGGGCGCCTTGTCGTCCGATCCGCAGCGTGCACGCGATAGCGGCGCAGAGTTGCATCTGGCGCCGGATCGTTGCTACAGCGATTACCTGGCCATGGCGCTGGCGGAAAGCGCGCGCGCCGATGGCATCGAAGCGGTGGCCATCGTCACGCCGAATCATTTGCATGCGCCGGTGGCGACAGCTTTCCTCGAAGCAGGTATCCACGTGATCTGCGACAAGCCATTGGGTATTTCTTTGGCCGAAGGACGGGCGCTGGCTGCGCTGGCGCAAGCTAAAAACTTGCTGTTTGCGCTGACGCACACTTACAGCGGCTACCCATTGCTGCGCCATGCGCGGGCGATGGTCGAGGCGGGCGAGATCGGCGAACTGCGGCTGGTGCAGGTGGAGTATTCGCAAGACTGGCTGGCCGAGGCGATTCCCGCTGGCGGCATGGCAGAGGGCAACTGGCACAACGATCCGCAAAAAGCCGGTTTTGGCGGCACCCTGCTCGACGTGGGTGTGCATGCTTATCACCTGGCGCAATTTGTCAGCGGCCAGACGCCGGAGCAATTGCTGGCGGAATTGTCGACCTTTGTTCCGCAGCGCACACTGGACGATCACGTGCAGGTGATGCTGCGCTATGCAAATGGCGCACGCGGCACCCTGTGGGCCAGCCAGGTGGCGACCGGCTGTGAAAACACGGTGCGTTTGCGTTTGTTCGGCAGCAAGGCGCAGCTGGATTTTGATCAGGAAGAGCCGAACGCCTTGTGGTTCACGCCGCAGGGCGGCAACCGTCAGTTGCTGCGCCCGGGCCGCGTGCACAGTGCCGCCGCCGCGCACGCCACGCGGGTGCCGGCCGGCCACCCGGAAGGTTATCTGCAAGCGTTCGCACAACTGTATCTGGATGCGGCGATCAGCATCCGCGCCTTGCAGGCGGGCAAGCCGGTACCGGCGGAAGCGCGCTGGCTGCCCACGGCGGACGATGGCGTGGCCGGGCTGGCCTTTGCCGAAGCGGTGCTGCGCAGCCATCAGCAGGGTGCGGTCTGGACCAGCCTCACCAGCTGATTTGTTACACTGGGGCATGCGCTCCTACACCATCACCCTGATGCCGCAAGGCTGGCAATTCACGGCAGAAGCCGGCACCACCTTGCTGGCTGCCGCCGAACTGGCCGGCATCCGCCTGCTCAGCTCCTGCCGCAACGGTACTTGCCGCACTTGCCTGTGCCATATGCCCGCAGGCCAGGTGCGCTACACGGTGGACTGGCCCGGCGTCAGTCCCGATGAGCGGTTTGACGGTTACATCCTGCCCTGCGTGGCGGTGGCCGAAGCGGACATCACCTTGCAGGTACGGGCCGTACGCCGCGAGTGACAAAAAAATTTCCTTTTTGGATAGAAAGTGTGACTTTTCAAGAAGTCTTTCATGTTAAAACAGGCAATGGACTTTTGGTATTTCGCCATGTTGGCGAAGCAGAAAGCTCTTACATGGAAGATTAATGATTACACCTATTCAATACGCGTTCCGGCCCATCGCCTTGCCCCTCGTATTATTGAGCTTGTTATCCATCGCGGGCTGCGGTGGTGGTGGTGGCGGTGGCGGTGGCGTCTTTGGGCCGACAGACCGTCATGTGCTGCATCTGTCTGAAGTGAGCAGCAACTGCAATATGGCGCCCGCAGAAAATTGTGGGGATATACATGTCGTGGTCAGCAGTGACCTTGCCGAGCGCCCGGAATGGAAGGCGAGCGACTCCAACGGCGTCGCCGTCTTTGATCGTGTGGACAAGGAAAAGCTATCGGATAACACCTGGCGTTTCACGTTCAGGCCGGCAACTGGCTTGGCGCCCGGCACGTACACGGGCAACATCACGCTTTCAACGCTGAACTTACTCCCGATAAACTACAATGATTTGCCTGAAACCATGGCATACAAGGTGACGGTGGCGCCATTGAAAGGCAATCTCTCTGCCTTGGCGCCCCTGCCCGGTGCGGGCGATTGGGAAGGTACGAATGGCAACGCCGCGCATACAGGTGCGGTACCGGTCAGCCTGAACGCCGCTAGCTTCGCGCGCCGCTGGACCTGGCAATACGATAGTGCAGGAAAATATAACCGGCTGAGCCCCGTTGTCGCTGCCAACGGCTTCGTGTATTTTTCGATGGATCAGGCCAGCATCGATAGCCAGGATCCGAACAAAACCATTTACACCACCAGCCTGACGGCCTTGTCGGAGCTGGACAGCACAGTGCAGTGGCGCACATCGCAAGCGCCGGGCGTTGTGCATGGGGCACCAGGCGTGTCAGGTACGCGCCTGGCCGCGACCGATACGAGCAAGGTGTATACCTTCGATGCCGTCAGTGGTGCCCAGTTGGCGAATGCCAAGCAGCCACAAAGCATAGGTTTGCTGTCCGCCGTTTCGCCGCTGACAGCGCCGACCTTGGCTGGGGGCAATGTGTATATCGGCGGCAATGACGATGTGATCAATGCTGACGCCTCGACGGCCCAGAATCTGTGGTCCACCAGCCTGGGATTGCCGATAACGGCTAGTGTGGATGAGTGGACGCCAGCCGTGAATAGCAGCACGGTGTACAGTAATACAGCAGGCACCTTGCGGGCCTTCAATCGTGTTTCTGGTGCGCAGCAATGGAGCTTGGCGGTGCCAGGGCAAGTACTGAGTGGCCTGAACAAGTCCAGCCTGCGCCAGGCGCCGGTATTGCCTGATGATCATACGGTGCTGTTGCTCAACCAGCGCTCGGCTGCCGGTTCCTCAACTGATAATAGTCTGAGCCTGGTCGATACGGACAGCCGCCAGCTGCGCTGGACCGTCAATGGCCAGTTCACCACGCAGCCGGTGACGGCGCAAGGTGTGTTGTACGTGGGTAACCAGGCGACGGCAGCGCTGGAAGCGCGCAGTATTGCAACTGGCGCCGTGTTGTGGAGCTGGCCGCTGTCCGCCGTGAATGAGGCACGTTTTGGCGGCGATGTGATCGTTACCAATAACTTGCTGTTTGTCGCCGGCGAAACTGCTACGTATGCGCTGGATTTGGCTAGTCAGAAAGTAGTCTGGAGCTACCGTGTGGGCGGCAAGCTGGCGCTATCGCGTAATGGCGTGCTGTATATCCGCGCGGTGGCGTCTAACTTCGTGGGAACATCGAGCCTGACAGCAATTAATCTGAAATAAAGCCTGCGATCTAACGTTTGCCGTCTTGCAAACGTTGCAGCAACGCCGCCACACTATCGCTCACGGGCAAGTCGTGGCGGCGCAGCAATTGCACGTGCAGCACGAGGTTTTCCAGCACCAGTTTGGCGGCCACTGCCAGCAAGGCCAGATTGCGGTCTTCCGGCGTGAAGCTTTCCATCGCATCGGCCATTTCGCATAAATGGCTGGCGATCAGGCTGCGCAACTCTTGTTCATCGAAGGGCAGGTCGGCAAAGTCGATGGGATCGGACAATTCCACTTCCTGCATCAGTACTGCGAGCTGGTCCGGGGTGATCGTCATGCCTGCCTCCTGGGTTTGTTTATGCTGGTTGTGGGGTCACGCTGTAGTAGCAAAGAAACATATCGACGGCGATATCCATCACTTCCAGCCGCCGGGCGGCAGTGAGCATGGGTTTGCCCAGGATGATCTGCGGCCAGAAGGCAAAAGTTTTCAGGGGCGCCAGCAGCAGATGCGAGACATCATGCATGTCGGCCTGCTTCAGGCGGCCATCTTTTTGCGCCGCGCGTATCCAATGGCTGAGACTGCTTTCCTTTTCATCCATGCGCGTCACCATCGCTTGCGCCCGTTCCGGCGAATGGATGGTTTCGGCCATCGCCACGCGGGCCAGGTCGAGGTAATGCTCATCGGCCAGCAAGGCCATTTTTTGCTGCACCAGTTCCATCACTTGTGGCCGCAATGCCTGATCTGCCTGGTAGGCGACTGCCGGCTGTGCCGCACTGCCTTCCCACATCCGCTGCAAGATTTCCGCAAATAGACTATCTTTGCTGGGGAAATGGTTGTACACGGTGCGCTTGGAAACGGCGGCCGTGGCGGCAATCTTGTCCATGCTGGTCGCATCAAAACCGTTTGTGCGGAACTCGGCGATGGCGGCATCGACGATGGCTACGCGCTTGCGGTCGGTCAAGCGTTGCGGTGAGGACATGGCAGTGAATCTCCTTTAAAAACAATATTTTACACCTCCTGGTTTACTTTGCTGAAAATAGGAACTACACTGTGTAGTGTAAATTACATCTTGTTTTCTACTGACTGGGCACCATATGTTCTTGCACCATCTTCTATTTCTGGGAATCCTGATCATCATGAGTTCTTGCACCCTGCGCGCCCAGCCTGCGGCCAACCTTGCTTCGGCACAGCAGCATGAAGGCAAATTCCGTAATCCTGTGCCCATGTTCAAGCTGGGCACGGCGGATACCGCCAAGCTGATGTGGACGTTCTTCTTCAACAAGCCGGACGGCACCGTGCCCACCAAGACGGTGCCGGTGCAAGCCCTGACCCAGGCGCAATTGCTGGCCGCGCCCGACAATACCTTGTTCCGTCTTGGCCACTCGACCCTGCTGCTGAAACTCAATGGCCAGTTCTTCCTGACTGACCCGGTGTTTTCCGAGCGCGCCTCGCCGGTGCAGTGGGCCGGACCGAAACGTTTTCACCAGCCGCCGATCAGCATTGCTGACTTGCCGCCGATCAAGGCCGTGATCCTGTCGCACAACCATTACGACCACCTGGACTATGCTGCCGTGCTGGAACTGGCGGCCAAGACCGAACACTTCGTCGCGCCGCTGGGCGTGGGCGATACCCTGGTGGAATGGGGCATACCGAAGGAGAAGGTGCAGCAGTTTGACTGGTGGCAAGGCACGACGATTGCTGACGTGAAACTGGTGGCGACACCGTCGCAACACTTCTCGGGCCGTGGCCTGTTTGACGGCAACAAGACCCTGTGGGCTTCCTGGGTCATCGACGCGCCCGAAGTGCGCGTGTTCTTCAGCGGTGATTCCGGCTATTTCGATGGCTTCAAGAAAATCGGCGAAAAATATGGCCCCTTCGACCTGACCATGATCGAGACGGGCGCCTACGACAAACAGTGGCCGGACATCCATATGCAGCCGGAAGAAACCTTGCAGGCGCACCTGGATTTACAGGGAAAATGGTTGTTGCCCGTGCATAACGGCACCTTCGACCTGGGCCTGCATGTATGGCACGAACCGTTCGACCGCATCGCCGGCCTGGCCGAGAAGAAGGGCGTGGAAATCACCACGCCGCAGATGGGCGAAGCCCTGGCGTTGAAGCAGCCGCACCGCGGCGAGAAATGGTGGTTGCCGGTGTTGCAGCAAGAGCTGAGCGAATAGACTAAGCAGTGGTATTGATCAGGCGGCCTATGGTCTGGCCGATGCTGTTGAGTTGTCCTCCCGGCGGCTGTGTCTGCGCCGGTTTCGGCGGGACGGGGATTTCGATGGCTCTGTCCAGCTGTGGCTGCTTGATGGCAGGCGCGGCGTCCGCCCGCGCCTGCTGGCTGCTGCGTTCGGTATCGCGCAACTGTTCCTGTTCCTTCACCAGCTGCTGACGGCTTTGCGCCAGCTGTTCGCTGTCGCGCTGCACCTGGTTTTGACCCTGCTCGACGCGCTGCTGCGCCGTTGCCAGCGATGCCTGTAGATTGTTGACGGAAGTTAGCGTTACCACGTTGGTCACCTTAGTAAAGGGTGGGGCGAAAGCGGCCGGTAGCGGCAAGCGTGTATTGATAGACGGGAACACCAGCCTGCTTACTTTACCAAAATCAAGATTAGGATAAATTCTCGCATAGTTCCAGTAAATTATGCTTTATTGATAATTCTATCGTGGGCAGAAAACATTGCCATCCTGGTAGCTACGTTTGGCAAGTCTCGTGCCGAGAGTAAGTGCCTGCTTCTTCCCGCTTCCATGAAAACCATGCATGCACGGTGGCCCATCATGCGGACTCAAGCGTACCTGTCGTCAGAAAAAGCCCTTTTCCATCACGTTTATATCGTTGTTTTCCTACCAATCGGCTAACTGCTGAGGCGTGGCTTGTTTGACGGGCTCGGCTATAATCTTGGGCCAGAGTTGGTTTTATTTGTCAGACAGACAGGTAGTTAATACATGAATCTCAAGAGCCTCGCAATTGCCCTCGGCATGTCGAAAACGACAGTCAGCAGGGCGTTGAACGGCTATCCGGAAGTCAATTCCCGCACCCGTGAAATCGTCCTGGCCGCCGCCCAAAAGGTTGGCTACCGGCCCAATCCCCTGGCGCGCAGCCTGGCGGTCGGCCGTAGCAATGTGCTGGGGATGATTTATCCCTTGCTGCCCGGCGACTTGGGCGACAGCCTGTTCCTGTCCGTCGTGAATGGCATGTCCGAGGCGGTGGAAGCGGCAAAGATGAGTTTGATCATCGCCCCGGTATCGCAGACAAATGAACTGGCTTCTTATGAAACCCTGGTGCTGGGCCGCCAGGTCGATGGCCTGGTAGTGTGCCGCACCCGCGTGCGTGACGAGCGCATCGCCTATCTGACGCGTGTGGGTTTTCCTTTCGTGGCCCAGGGCCGCACGCGCGTTGATGCGCCGTATGCGTATTTTGACTATGACAACGACACCGGCATCGACCTGGCGCTGACGTTTCTGCTGGCGCATGGCCACCAGCGCATCGCCCTGCTCAGTGCACCGCTGGATTTGCATTTCGCCCTGGAGCGCAAGGAAAGCTTTATGCGTGGCATGGCGCAAGCGGGCCTGCAGCCCGACCCCCGCTATATGCTCGACAATACCCTGGACCGGCGTAGCGGTTATCACGCCATGCAGCAATTATTGGCGTGCTCGCCACGCCCCTCAGCCGTGATAGTCGACAACCATTTGTCCGGCATGGGCGCCGTGCGTGCGCTGATGGATGCCGGCATCGAGATCGGCAAGGACATCTCGGTGATCGTCTGGGGCAGCCTGGAAGACAGCTTGATCGGCATCAATGTCACCACCATCGACCAGCCCGACCTGCCGCGCGCAGGCGCCAAGATGGTCGAAATGCTGCAAGCCCTGCTGGCCGGCACGCCGCCCGAAAAATTGCAGGAAATCTGGCAACCGGTGCTGTTGCCGGGAGCGACAGTGGGGCGCTGCCCCGATTGAGCAAAAAAAACGCAGAGCCTGGACTCTGCGTTTTTGTTTTTCAAGCTACTGCTTTATGCCGCGTGTTTGCTGCCCTGCGCTAATACCTCCAATAATCTCGCCTTGTCCTTGCGGTAAGTCACAACGGCGGCTTCCTTGACGTGGCCGAAGCCGCGGACTTTTTCGGGCAGGCTGGCCAGTTCCACGCAGGTGCCGTGGTTCTCTGCCGTCATATTGACCAGCAGGCCGGCCAGCATGTCACGGTACTCGACGATGAGGGCGCGTTCCATCTTGCGCTCGGCCGTGTAGCCGAACACATCGAAGGCGCCGCCGCGCAAGCCCTTGGCTTTCGCCAGCAGCTGGAAGGCGCGCCACATCCAGGAACCGAACTCGGCTTTCACGAGGTGGCCCTTGGCATCTTTCTTGGCAAACAGCGGTGGCGCCAGGTTGAATTTCACGGAGAAATTGCCTTCGAATTGCTGCTGCAATTGCTCCACGAACCGGCCATCCGTGTACAGCCGCGCCACTTCGTACTCATCCTTGTAGGCCAGCAATTTGAAGTAGGACTTAGCGACGGCAGTCGACAGTTTCTGGCCCAGTCCCAGGGTGTTTTCGCGGTCGCGCACCTGCTTGACCAGGGTCAAATAACCATCTGCATAGGCGGCATTCTGATAGCTGGTGAGGAACTCCACGCGCTTCTTGATTACGCTATCGAGGCTTTGCGGCATTTGCACGATGATCGCTTGCGACGGCGTGGCGATCTGCGTCACGCGGCGCACGTCGAACGCGGCGCGCCGGCCCCACAGGAAACTTTTCTTGTTCGATTCGATCCCGACGCCATTCAATTCGATGGCGCGCAGCAGGGATGCTTGCGTCAAGGGAATGCGGCCTTTTTGCCAGGCGTAGCCGAGCATGAACAGATTGGCGGCGATCGAGTCGCCCATCAGCGCGGTGGCCAATTTTGTGGCGTCGATGAAATCGGCCGCATCGGCGCCGCCCACGGATTCTTCGATCAGCTGGCGCACTTCGGCCGTTGGGTATTGCCAGTCGGCGTTTTGCGCAAACGTGCCCGGTGGCTGCTCGTGCAGGTTGACCACGGCCAGGCTGCGGCCCGGACGCATTTTCGAGACGGCGTCCTGCGCGCCAGCCGTCAGCATGTCGCAGCCTAAAATCAGGTCCGCTTCGCCGGTGGCGATGCGCTGGGCGCGGATGCGGGCCGGCGAGCCGGCAATCTTCACGTGCGAGGTGACGGAACCGTTCTTTTGCGACATGCCCGTCATGTCCAGCACGGACGCGCCCTTGCCTTCCAGGTGGGCCGCCATGCCCATCAGCGCGCCGACGGTGATCACGCCGGTGCCGCCGATGCCGTTGATCAAGATGTTATACGGCGCATCGCAGACCGGCAGTACCGGCTCGGGCAGGGGGCCGAAGTTGTCCACTTCATCTTTCTTGCCGGCACCGGTCTTGGTCTTTTTCAGGTTGCCGCCTTCGACCGTGACGAAGCTGGGGCAAAAACCCTTGGCGCAGGAATAATCCTTGTTGCACGAGGATTGGTCGATGGTGCGCTTGCGGCCGAATTCCGTTTCTTTCGGCAAGATCGACACGCAGTTCGATTGCACGCCGCAATCGCCGCAGCCTTCGCAGACGGCGTCGTTGATCACCATGCGCTTAGGCAAGTCGGGGTATTCGCCCTTCTTGCGGCGGCGGCGTTTTTCCGCCGCACAGGTCTGGTCGTAGATTAATACCGACACGCCTTGTACTTCGCGCAGTTCGCGCTGCACGGCGTCCATGTCCTTGCGGTCGTGCAAGGTCAGGTGGGCAGGCAGATTGCTGCGGTCGCTGTAGCGGCTCAGGTCTTCCGTCACCAGCGCGATGCGGGCGATGCCTTCGGCCGCCACCTGCTGCGCCATCATCGGCACGGTGATGAGTCCATCGACCGGCTGGCCGCCCGTCATGGCGACGGCGTCGTTGTACAAAATTTTATACGTGATGTTTACCTTGGCCGCTTGCGCTGCGCGGATGGCCAGGTAGCCCGAATGGAAATAGGTGCCGTCGCCCAGGTTCTGGAACACGTGCGGGATGCTGGAAAACGCCGCCTGCCCTATCCACGGCGCGCCTTCGCCGCCCATGTGGGTGGTCAGCTTGTTCATTTCCGGATAGATGGAAGTGGCCATCACATGGCAGCCGATGCCGGCCAGCGCCAGGCTGCCGTCGGGCACCTTGGTCGAGGTATTGTGCGGGCAGCCGGAGCAGTAAAACGCAGGACGGAAGGGCGTGTTGACGGCTTTTTTCAGGACCGCATCCTTGGCGTCGAGAAAGCTCAGGCGCGCCTTGATCAGGTCGCAAGTGACGGGGTCGGAAATCAGCCGCGCGATACGGCTGGCGATCACTCTTGCCACTTGCGAGACGGAAAAATCCGCCTTGGACGTCAGCAGCCATTCGCCGCGTGGCGCCACCCATTCGCCTTTTTCATCGAACTTGCCGATCACGCGCGGGCGCACATCGTCGCGCCAGTTGTACAGTTGCTCCTTGAGCTGGTATTCGACGATTTGGCGCTTTTCTTCGACCACCAGAATTTCATCGAGGCCTTGTGCGAATTCGCGTACGCTGTCCGGTTCCAGCGGCCACGGCATGGCCACCTTGAACAGGCGCATGCCGACCTCGGCCGCCATTTTTTCATCGATGCCCAGCTCTTCCAGCGCTTCCAGCACATCGAGGTAAGATTTACCCGAGGCAATGATGCCCAGCTTGGCGTTCGGGCTGTCGATAGTGGTGTGGTTGAGCTTATTTTCGCGCGCGTAGGCCAGCGCCGCATAGATCTTGTAATCCTGCATCAGCGCTTCCTGGTTGCGTGCTTGCTGGCCCAGCGGAATGCTGGACAGGCGCGCGTTCAGGCCGCCTTCGGGCATGACGAAATCCTGCGGAATTTTCACCTCCACGCGGAACGGGTCGGCGTCGATGGAGGCCGACGATTCGACCGTATCGGCCAGCGCCTTGAAGGCCACCGTACAGCCGGAAAAACGCGACATGGCCCAGCCGTGGATGCCCAGGTCCAGGTATTCCTGCACATTGCATGGGTACAGCACGGGAATCATCGAGGCCGAAAACAAATGGTCGGACTGGTGCGGCAGGGTCGAGGAATACGCGCCATGGTCGTCGCCGGCCACCAGCAGCACGCCGCCCAGTTTCGAGGTGCCCGCGTGGTTCATATGCTTGAAGACATCACCGCAGCGGTCCACGCCGGGGCCCTTGCCGTACCACATGGCAAACACGCCGTCGTACTTGGCCGGGCCGATCAAGTCGACTTGCTGGGAACCCCAGACGGCGGTGGCGGCCAGGTCTTCATTGACGCCAGGCACGAATTGCACGTGGTGCGCTTCCAGCTGCTTCTTGGCTTTCCACAGGTTTTCATCGAGACCGCCCAGGGGCGAGCCACGGTAGCCGGAAATGAAGCCGGCCGTGTTCAGGCCGGCTGCCTGGTCGCGCAGGCGCTGCATCATCGGCAGGCGCACCAGGGCCTGTATGCCCGATAAAAAGATGGCGCCGGAAGTGGCCGTGTATTTGTCGTCGAGGCTGACGGTGGTCAAACGGGAAGTGTCGGGGGGCGTAGATGGCGCGGCACCGGCGTTTCTGGCGAACGCTGCGGAGCCGTTTTCCGTGGTCACGGACATGGCTGTCTCCAAAAGGGTGTTTCAGATGACGTCTGCACAAAACGGCGCCCGGTAAGGCGCGCCCGGTGCAGGCGGAATTGCCGCGTGTGGGCGGCCAGCTCAGTGTAGGGCGAGGGGGAGGTGGTGGCTAATACGGTTTGACGATGGGGGTATAAGAAAAAATGATATGGCTGGCCAGCTGCCATCGCCGTTCGTCTTGTATGTCTACCGTTGATGCATAATGGCACTTCGATTGATGACGCATACCAGCGAGTTTAAGCATGACACATCCGACACATCCTGTTGCCCTGATCACCGGTTCCACTTCCGGCATCGGCGCCGCCATTGCACGCCGGCTGTCGCATGACGGTTATGCCGTGGTGCTGCATTCGCGCGGTTCGCACGAGGCGGGCCAGGCGCTGGCTGCCGAATTGAAAGTGGCCACGTATGTGCAGGCGGACCTGGCGATAGACGCCGAGCGTGTCGAGCTGGTGCGGCAGGCGGTGGCGCACTGGGGACGGCTCGATGTGCTGGTCAATAATGCCGGTATCAGCCAGGTGATCGCGCATGCCGACCTGGCGGCGGCCACCCCGGCAGTCTGGCAAAGATTGCACGAAATCAACGTGATCGCGCCGTTCCGGCTGATCGCCGAGGCGGAATCAGCCTTGCGCGAGTCGGCGCGGCGTGGCGGCCCCGCCTGTGTGGTCAATATCAGCTCGCATGCGGGTGTACGGCCCAAGGGTGCATCGATACCCTACGCGGCCGGCAAGGCGGCGCTGAACCACATGACGCGCTTGCTGGCCGTCTCGCTGGCGCCCGAGATCCGCGTCAACGCCGTCGCGCCCGGCCTGGTGGATACCCCGCTGACAGCCGACTGGACGGCCGCCCAGCAGCTGTGGCGCGAGCGCTCGCCGATGCGCCGCGCCGCCCAGCCGGAAGATATCGCCCAGGCCGTGGCCATGCTGGTCGCATCGAACTACCTGACGGGAGAAATCCTGTTATCCGATGGGGGCTTGAATCTTACGTAAGGGACTCAAGGCTGCGTCCATTGCAGCTTGCGCGGATGCAAGGGATAGGCGGCAGGCGTCAATTCCGGTATCAGGGCATTGAGCGAGTCTTGCGCCAGTTCCAGGGCTTTTTGCGGATTCAGTTCATCGATACTGACACTGCTGATGAAACTGAACCCGTCGCTAAAGCTGAGGTAAACGGGAGGACCGTTTTCTGTGATCGTGAAGGTCGTGCTCTTTTTGTAGAAGGCGAGTTCGTATGTGCCCGGCGGCAGCTCCAGCGCTACATGGGTCCTGGACTCATTATAGTAGCTGGTATCGTTCGCGCGGCCTTGCAGATGGCTGGCCTTGATATGGTAGAAGGTGCTGCCATCCGCGAATTTATTGCTGTCCACGCTTTCTTGTGGCTTGCGGTTAAAGATGATCAGATTGGCTTTTTTGTTGAGTGTCGTGCCGGCTTTACCAGGCTCATTGGAGGGTTCCAGAGCAGTCGTGCGGCGCATGCCTTGCTCCTCTGCTTCGTGCAGTTTTTTTTGCTCCATTATCCCGTTGAGCGTAATAGTGACGTGAAGTGGCCCAATACGGTTTGCCTCTTTGGTCTCGTATTTGAGTCCGTTCATCGCGGCACGTTTAGTTTCGATGGAATGCCAGATGGTTTTGGCGGCAATCCGGTCATAGACCACCGTTTCACTGAGCATGACGAGGGTAGAGTGGCAGCCATAACTGGTGCATTTTCCCAGCGTGGTATCGGCATATTTCCAGTCTACCAGCGCCACATAGCGCCGGCCGGTCGTGCTGGGAGGCAATCCCTGTAAAGTGTCGACGATGGATGGCCGTTTGAACGCAGGCGGCATGGGGATGAAAGCGAGTTTTTCTTCCGGATCATGGGCAGCATCGACATAGGCGCGGCAAGCCCAGCTTTTGAACAGGGAATCGTTGTCTGAAGAAACGATATTGCCCCAGGTATTTTCATGGGTCTTGGGGGTGCAGCTTTCCGGGGCGATAAATACCAGCACCTCGACGTCTTGCCTTTCAATTGGCTCAGTAACCTCGCTGAGCAGCACTTCGCGCAAGGGAAATTCGGATTGGGGGCGGGCCGCTTGGGCCCCCTGCATCAGCAACAGCAGGGCAGCGCCTGCTGCCAGGCGGCGCAGGGAGGTGGTGAAGAATGGCATGGCAGAATGGTGTATGAATAAAATAACATCATATTGCTTTTAAGAAATTATCGGGAGAAATAATGTCAAGTTTCTGGTTTGGTCGATGACAGCATCTGCGCGCCCACCCATCGTCCGCTGGCGCACAGCTCGCCGGCCACTTGCAGCACCAGGTTTTTCACGGCCGTGCCGGCATTGGTGAGCGGGATGTTTTTCGAGGCGCACAGGGCTACGGTGCGCGACAGGGCGGGGCTGTGGATGGCGTAGCTGCGCATGGCGCCGCTGTCCAGTTCGGCCAACAGCGGGGCGGTCGGCAGGATGGTGGCGCCCATGTCGGCCAGGATGGCCGATTTCAGGATGGCAATCGAGTTGATCTCGATCACCTTGGCTGTGTTCAGGCCCGCTGCGCGGGCGCGGCTGGCGATGCGCGGGCGCACGCCATGTTGCAGCGCGGGCAGGATCAGGGTGGTCGCCAGCGCCTGCTGGAACGACAGCGCGTTGCCGGCTGGCGCGAACGCGGAATGGGCGCGGCAAATGAAGCGCATCTCTTCTTCCACCAGCGGGCTGCAGGCAAACGGCGTCAGCTGGCCATCATCGAACAGTACGGCCAGGTTGATGCGGCCCGATTTCAGCTGTTCATTGAGGTTGCCCGTGATTTCTTCCGTCAATTGCAGGGTGATCTCGGGATAACGTTCGCGCGCGGCCAGCAGCAGGGGCAGGGCCAGGGCGCCAGAGATGCTGTGCGGCAGGCCCAGGGTGACGTTGCCCGATGGTCGGGTGGCGCTTTGCGTGACGGCCGAGCGGGCGTCGGCCACCTGTTTCAGGATCGCTTGTGCATGCTCATAGAAAATCTTGCCCGCGTCGGTGGACAGTACGCCTTGCGCCGAGCGGTGCAGCAATTGCACGCCCAGTTCTTCTTCCAGCTGGCGCAGTTGCTGCGTCAGCGCTGGCTGCGCCACGTGCAGGTTTAGCGCCGCGCGCGACAATGAGCCGTGGTCGACAATGGCGACGAAGTATCGAAGTTGACGCAATTCCATGTGCTGCCAGTCTCACAAGCGAAGTCGGTTTCTGCGGTGCGCCAGGCGCTGGCCACAGAGCTTTTGTAGCGGGAAAAACACGCGCTTTATTGGCGCTTGCGCGCACGTCCCCCGTCTTTGCATATTTGCTATACTCATTCTAGCGCTTCCGGTACACCAGCACGCTTATTTGTGGGACGACTGCATGTTCAAGAAAGTAGATTCTTCGCAATTAAAAGTCGGCATGTACATCCACGATCTGAGTTGTGACTGGATGACGCACCCGTTTGTGCGCAACCGCTTCCTGTTGCGCAGCGATGAAGAAATCCGCAAGATCGTGCAAGCCGGCATCCATGATGTGGTGATCGACAGCAGCAAGGGGCTCGACGTGCAGGATGCGCCCACGCTGGCGCAAGCGCAGGCCGCCACCGAGCGCGAACTGGTGCAGATCGTCAGCGCGCCGCCCGTGGTGACGCGCATTTCATTGGGCATGGAGCTGGCGCGGGCGACGCAGGTGCGCAGCCAGGCCACGCATCTGGTGCGGGCAGTGATGGCCGATGCGCGCCTGGGCAAGGCCGTCGAGCTGGACCGGGTGCAGCACACGGTGCAGGACATTACCGAATCGATTTTTCGCAATCCCGGCGCCTTGCCCGGTTTGCTGCGCATCAAGAGCAAGGATGATTACACCTTTTTGCATTCGGTCAGCGTGTGCGCGCTGCTGGTGGCGTTTTGCCGCTCGCGCGGCCTGGACGCCGAAACCACGCACCAGGCAGGCCTGGGCGGCTTGCTGCATGACACAGGCAAGGCGCTGGTGCCCGATAGCGTGCTGAACAAGCCGGGACCGTTGACGCCGGAAGAATTCGAGCTGATCAAGCGCCACCCGCGCGATGGCTACGATATCCTGCGCCAGTCGCCGGAAGTCGGACCGATCCCGCTCGATATCACCTTGCATCATCACGAGCGGCGCGACGGCAGCGGTTATCCGGACAAGCTGGCCGGCGACGCCATCAGCGACCTGGCGCAGATGGCCGCCATCGTCGATGTGTATGATGCGCTGACTTCGGACCGCAGTTATCACAAGGGCATAGCGGCTGCGGAAGCCTTGCGCAAGATCTATGAATGGAGCAAATTCCACTTCAACCCGGTGTTTGCGCAAGACTTCATGCGCTGCGTGGGTATCTATCCGGTAGGCACCATGGTGATACTGGAATCGGGCCGCCTGGCCGTGGTGATCGAGGCGCACGCAAGCAATCTGCTGGCGCCGAAGGTGAATGTGTTCTTCAGTACGAAAAGCAAAACCTACATCAAGCCGGAAACGGTCGACCTGTCGCGCGGCGTCGGTTTTGGCGGCGCCGACAAGATTGTCGGCCATGAATCGGCCGCCAAGTGGCAGGTCGATCCCATGCGCTTTTTATCGTTAGCAGACGCCTAGAAGAACTCCGCCGTGTCGTTGGAGGCGATGGTCGTGAGCATGCCTTTCGCTACCAGCTCATCATAATGGCAGGCAAGATTGCGGCCATGGCTTTTCGCGTAGTACAGCGCCTGGTCGGCCCGCCCCAGAATGATCACGGGCGCTTCGAAGGCGCTGATGCTGACGAAGCCCACGCTGACGGTGACTCTGCCCACTTGCGGGAAATCATGCGCCTCGACATTGGTGCGGAAGCGGTCGATGATTTTCTGCGCATTGTCCAGGGTGATCGAACGCAGCAGCACGACGAATTCCTCGCCGCCGAAACGGAAGATGCGGTCTTGCGAGCGGAATGATGATTGCAGCAGGTTGGCGATCAAAATCAATACTTCATCGCCATACAAATGGCCGAACTTGTCGTTGACCAGCTTGAAATGGTCGACATCGATCACGGCCAGCCACTGGCGTTCCGTATCGCTGTGGTGGCGCCGCTCGGCGTCAAACGGACGGCTCTTGTCGCTGTCGCCGTCGCTGCGGCTTTGCAGGATCTTGGCCAGCTGGTCGTCGAAGGTCTTGCGGTTCAACAAACCGGTCAGCGAATCGCGTTCGCTGTAGTCGAGCAGATTCTGGAAATTACGGTAGACGCTGACGATGCCGCCGATTACCTGGATGGTGGCGCCCGTGTACGGCGTCGGGTTGGTAATTTCCAGGCAGGTGGTGACCTGGTCGCCGATCCAGATTGGCAGCCACAGCAAATGGCGGCCATCGTCGCACAGGGTGTCGGCGCTCGCTTCATGGCGCGTGATGCAGGCCGCCAGCGCCGGATAGTCGGCCAGGGGCTCGCCGGGCGAAGAGGGATCGGGATTGTCTTCCATGCGCGCCACGCTGCCTGCCACGATGATGGCCCGCGAGCGCACGAACACCTGGCCACGCACGGTGGTCAGTGCCAGCACGCGGGTTTGTGACGCGGAAGCGAGTTCCTGGACCGCCGAGATCACCGAGATATCGAGCATCGTGTGATCGCGGTGTCCCGTCATGTCCACCATGTGTTTCAGTAGGGAGTCCATTGTCGTTCTCTGGAAAGTAGTCACACAAGTGTCGTCATACCAGCATTGCGTCAAGCAAGAGCATGTTCGCGTCCGTCTACAAGAAGCCAAGATTTATTTGGTGGCATGACACACCGCAGAGTACCTGAAAAAATGCCCAGTCCGGCATTGTCATGCCTGGGACCGCACGTTTTGATCAGCCACTTTTTTGCCGGGCGATAAGCCTTTCCAAAGAAGAACTAAGCAGGATAATGTCTTTTTGCCTAATAGGCAATTAACGTATGCAAGATTTCATGTAAAAGCATGTGATTCTTGCCTGCCGTTGTAAAAAAATGCTGTCAAGAAGTTTGCAACTCTTACTCGCAACATCGCCTCCGTCATCAGCCTATCTGGGCAGGCCTTGATAATTTCCATGAGGAAATTTGTGACGCGTCAATTTGTCGAACTGCAAGCGTCCTATAGTCACTGCAATGGCGCAGAAATTAACGGTAGGAAACATATTAGCAGGAATGGGCGATGTTTCACATCGGATTGCGCCAGGGACTTGTGATTCACTTTTGGGAGCTTGTCATGCATACCTTCCTGTCGGCAGTACAGCAGTTCGTCAAAGATGAGGACGGGATTACGGCAATCGAGTATGGCCTGATTGCGGCATTGATGGCAACCGCCATCACTGCCGGCTTCTTGCTGATCAAGACCAACTTGCTGTCCGTTCTCACCGAGATTTCAAGCAATCTGGTGTTGACGCCCTAAGCAGGTACCGCCATCGGCCGGCCGGTGGCGGTTTTTTCGAGAGGTATGCCCATGTCCGCCAAGGCACTGTGCGACTTGCTGCTGCTGCTCTTCGTGACGGCCGCCGCTGTCAGCGACCTGGCCCGCCGCAAGATCCCGAATACCTGGGTAGTGGCCGGTATTGCCACTGCGCTGGGCCTGCAATTGTGGCTGTCGCCGCAGCGCTTGCCGCTGGACTGGCTGGGTGGCATGGCGACCGGGTTTTTCCTGTTCCTGCCCTTGTACGTGTTGCGCGGCATGGCCGCCGGCGACGTGAAACTGATGATCATGGTGGGCGCCTTTGCGGGGCCGTGGCCGGCCGTGCTGATCTGCTTTAGCACTTTTGTATGCGGTGGCGTGATGGCGGTATCGATGATCCTCTGGCAGGGCAGCTGGCGTGACTGCCTGCGCAATATGCGCCAGTTGCTGTGGCCGATGATCGCGCGCGCCGCCGGTGCGCCGCTGGCGCCCACCCCGCTCGCTCGCCATGCCAGCGTGGGCAATATGCCGTATGGACTGGCGATCGCCGTGGGCACGCTGGTGGTGCAAGCCCATGATTATTTCTGAAACGCATTCATTGCTATTAATCAATGGGTACCGGGAGCTGCTCGCTAGAATGAATTTCTGATCGCTGTAGTCCTAATCTGCTTGGAGAAGCCGCAATGAGCGAGGTCGACTATTCCCTGCATGCCGAGCACGTGCCGCGTCCATCCGATGCGCAGCTGATGCCGCCTTTGCCGCCGCAGCCGAAGAGCCTGCGCGAGACGGGGCTGGAGCGGCAACTGGTGGTCGAGCTGATCGCCAAGGCTATTTTTTCCGGTGGCAAGACCCATCTGTCCGTGCTGGCCACGCGCTTGCGCCTGTCGATCAATGTCTTGCGCGAAGTACTCGATTTCATGGTGGGCGAACAATGGGCCGAGGTGGCCTGGCGTGGCGATTCCGAGATCGATGTGCAATATCAGCTGACCGGCCCCGGCAAGCAGCGCGCTGCCGCTTTCCTGGAGCGCTGCGCGTATGTCGGCGCCGCGCCCGTCACCCTGGAAGCCTACCGCGCCATGGTGGCGCGCCAATCCTGGCGGGCGCAGGAGCAGCGCGTGGCCAGCGATGACCTGGCGGCCGTGCTGGGCGGCGCCCATGCGGGACCGGGCATGCTCGATCTGCTGGGTGCGGCCCTGTATGCGGGACGCCCGCTATTATTGTACGGTCCGCCAGGCAGCGGCAAGTCGACCCTGGCGCTGCAACTGGGGCAATTGCTGCATGGCCTGGTGGCCGTGCCCTACGCCATCGTGGTCGGTCAGGACATCATTCAGCTGTACGATGCGGCGCAACACTTGCCGCCGGCGCCGCAGCATGTCAGCCATGCGCGTCAGGCGCTGGAGCGGCGCAGCACCGATATCCGCTGGGTGCTGTGCCAGCGTCCGGTGATACATGTCGGTGCAGAACTCGATGCGGACATGCTGGCGCTGCCCTATGACAGCAGCAATGGTTGCTACCAGGCGCCGCCCCATGTGCGTGCCAACAATGGCATGCTGATCGTCGATGACCTGGGGCGCCAGCGCGTGAGCGCAGCCGAGGTGCTGACGCGGCTGATGCGGCCGCTGGTGCAGGGCATGGACCTGCAGAGCTTGCGTGGTGGCATGAAAATCAGCATGCCCTTCGACAATGCCCTGGTGCTGGCCACCAACTTGCCGCCCGGCGATTTGCTCGACGCTGCGCTGTTGCGCCGCATCGGCTACAAGGTCGCCGTGGGGCCGCTCAGCGATAGCGCTTACCGTGCCCTGTTCCGCCAGCAATGCCGCGTCGCCGGTATCGCGATCGACGAGCTGGCGCTCAACCATCTGGTGCAACAGCTGCACGGCGCCGAAGGGCGGCCCTTGCTGGCCTGCTATCCGTCTCAATTGCTGGAGCGCATCGTTGATTTCGCCGGCTTTGCGGGCACGGCGCCAAGGCTGGCGGTGGCCACCCTGGAGCAAGCCTGGAACAGCCTGTTTGCCAGCTGTGATGTGCCGGTCGGCAGCTTGTGCGAGAGCATCGCATGAAAAACCGCCGCGCATTGCTGATGATGGGACTGGCCATTTTGCTGGGCTTGATGGCGGTGCTGCTGGCGTCGCACTGGCTGCTGCGCCAGACGCCTGTCGGCAAGGGCAAGATCGTGGTGGCCGCCGCCGACGTCAACCTGGGCCAGCGTCTGACGCCGGACATGTTGCGTTTGACGGAATGGCCAGCAGAAAGTTTGCCGCAAGGCGCTTTGCAAGATCCGCAGCCACTGGCGGGGCGCGTGCTGAAAAGCAGCATGCTGCGCGGTGAACCGCTGAGCGAGGCCAAGCTGGCGCCCGTCGGCACCCTCGGTGGTCTGTCGGCGCTGATTACGGAAGGGCGGCGCGCCATTACCGTGCGCGTCAACGATGTGATTGGCGTGGCGGGATTCGCCTTGCCCGGCAACTATGTCGACATCATCGTTAGCACCCAGCAGGACGCTGGCGACCGCAATTTTCCGCAGAGCCGCAATATCTCCAAGATTGTGCTCGAACGCATACTGGTGCTGGCGGTGGCGCAGGAAGTGGGGCGCGATGAAACCAAGCCGCGCGTGGTCAATGCGGTGACCCTGGAAGTGACGCCGGAGCAGGCGGAAAACCTCGACCTGGCACGCAGCGTGGGCAGCCTGTCGCTGGTGCTGCGCAACCAGGTCGACCCGCAGCCGGGCGTGACGGCGGGCGCGACCAAGCTGACCTTGCTGGGCGAGCCGCCGCCAGCGCCGCCGGCCGCCCCGGCCACCGTGATGACCGTTGCCGCAGCGGTCAGTCCGCCGCGCCCGGTAATGCGCAGCAAGGAAGAGCCGCCGCGTGATTGCAGCGCGCTGATCGATGGCACGCGCCAGTCGCGCGTATGTTTTTAGCCGCTCCGCAACGATCCACCATGGACCTCCACATGAACCGCGCCCTGCTGACTTTGTGTCTTGCCATGCTGCCGTATCTGGCGGATGCCGCCGCGCCTGTGGCGGGCAGCCCCCGTTGCGGCGGAGAGGCGGCCTCGCCCGGCAAGCTGCTGCTGGAGGTGGGCAAGTCGAGCATGCTGCGCCTGCCCGAAGCCGTGCTGCAGCGCAGCGTCGGCAATCCGGCCGTGGTGCAGGCGATCCTGATGGCGCCCGACACCTTGTATGTGGTGGGCGTCGATGTGGGCAGCACCAACATGATTATCCAGGGCAAGAGCGGTAGCTGCAGCGTGGTCAATGTGATCGTCAGCATGGACCCGGCCGGCTTGCAGGCAACCCTGGCATCCCTGATGCCGGAAGAAAAAGCCATCCGCGTCACGGCGGTGGCCGATACGCTGGTGTTGTCAGGCACGGTGCAGGATGCGGGCGCCGTGCTGCGCGCCGTGGAATTGGCACAGGCCTATGTGCGCCACACACTACAGCCGCTGGCGCTGCCCAAAGCGGCCGATGGCAGCGCACCACCCACGCCTGGCGGTGCGCCGGCCGCGGGTCGCGTCATCAATATGCTCGACGTCAGCGCACCGCAGCAAGTGATGCTGGTGGTACAGATCGCCGAAGTGTCGAAGTCCTTGCTGGAGCGGCTGGAAGTGGGCGCCACCCTGCGCTTTGCTTCCGGCAGCTGGGCCACGACCTTGCTGTCGAATTTCCTGACCGGCACGGCGAATGGCTTGCTCGATGTGCGCAAGTCGACTGGCCAGCAACTGACCATCGAGGCGCAGAAGCAGGATGGCCTGGTGCGCATCCTGGCCGAACCGACGGTGATGGCGATCAGCGGGCAAGAGGGCAGTTTTCTCGCGGGCGGCAAGATTTTCATTCCGGTCGGCCAGGACAATGGCAAGGTCACGCTGGAAGAGCGCGAGTATGGCGTCGGCTTGCGCTTCACGCCGACGGTGCTGTCGGGCGGACGCATCCATTTGAAGGTGGCGCCCGAAGTGTCGGAACTGTCGCGCGAAGGGGTGGGCATTTCCGCTGCCGGCGTCAGCGGGCGTTCCATCTTGCCGGTGATTACCACGCGGCGCGCCTCGACCACAGTGCAATTGTTCGATGGCCAGAGTTATGCCATCGGTGGCTTGATCAAGAATAACCAGGTCAGCAACATCACGGGTGTGCCCTGGCTCAGCGAGCTGCCCATCCTGGGCGCGCTATTTCGCAGCACGGATTTCCAGCACGACCGCACCGAGCTGCTGTTCGTGATTACGGCCCATCTGGTAAAACCCTTGCCGCCCGACACTGTATTGCCGACGACACAGTTGACGCCGCCATCGCGCACGAATTTGATGTTGAACGGCAAGCTGGAAGGGCCACCGCCAGCCCAGTCCAAGTCCAGTCCGCCAGCGCGTGCCGTGCAGGGTTTCGAGTTGAAATGAGACAGGGAGAAATGCCATGCCGAGATCCCATATGAGCCACCTGCTGGTGCTGGCCCTGGCGCTGCAATTGAGTGCTTGTGCGCATCAGAGTACGCCACAGCTGGACCTGCGCTTTGGCGACGCCGTGCGCCTGGCCATGGCGCAGCAGGTTCTGAACCCGGCTGCGGCGCGCAACCAGACCCCGGCCAACGGTCTCGATGGTCCCAGCGCACGCGCCGTGATGGACCGCTATCGCGCTTCGTTCGTCGAACCGAATGGGCAAGCGCAGCAACCGGTGCAGTTCATGCTGGGAGGCAGCGTTGGAAAATAAACGCCAACGCCAGCGGGGGGCGATGCTGATCGCCTTTTCCATCCTGCTCATCGTGGTGCTGGGCTTTATCGGCCTGGCACTCGATGTGGGGCAAGTCATCGGCCGCAAGACTGAATTGCAAAACCTGGCTGACAACGCGGCGCTGGCGGCGGCGCCGGAACTGGTGGGCACGGCCGCCGGCCTGGCCAATGCCGTGGCGAAAGCCAAGAGCAGCGCAGCCGACCGGAGTGCTTTTCAGCATCGCACGCAAGGCGCCGTCTTGTCCGACGGGAGTATCCGCTTCGCCAGTGCTTTTGATGCGCCCGCTACCGCCTGGCATGCGGCCGGCGCCGTGCCCGACCCTGCCAAGGCGCTGTTTGTGCGTATCGATACGCATGACAGCGAACCGTCGCTGGGCAGCGTGAAGACAGCTTTCCTGGGCGCCTGGTCGCCCGCCTTGCGCACGCTCAATGCAGGTGCGCGCGCCGTGGCGGGCCGGGTCAGCGTGCGCTTGACGCCGCTGGCAATCTGCGCGCTGTCGCCGGCGCCGAGTGGCTTGCGTACCAATCCCGGACCGCCCGAACGCAAGGAAGCGCTGGAATATGGTTTTCGGCGCGGCGTGGCCTATAACCTGTTCAACCTGAACCCGAATGGCCCCGCCCCCGCACACTTCCTGCTCAATCCCATGGGGACACTCGGCACGGTAGGTTCGTCGGCGCAAATGAGCAACGCTGCCGTGACGCCGTTTATCTGCAGCGGCAGCATGTTGCACACTGCCATAGGCGGCGCGTCCATCCACGCGCACCGGCCATTTCCCACTGAATTATGGTCGGCATTCAATGCACGCTTCAACCAGTATGCGGGCAATGGCTGCGACCCGCAGACGGCGCCGCCCGACACGAATATCCGCCCCTATCCGAACGCCTTGCCGGGCTGGTGGATGAATATGCCATCGGGGTCGAGCGCCTCTCCCAGCGCCAGTGCCACATCGTTGCTGTCGGTGGCCGACCTGCCGCCAGCGGCCCTGCCGGCCACGATTCCTGCCGCCAGCTATGGGCCGTTATGGTCGTTCGCCAAGGCGGTGCAATACGCCAGTCCGAAACCGGCCGGCGACTACCCGGCTTTTCCCACCAGCGCCTGGGCCGGCCTGTATCCGGGCTTGCCTGCGGCACCGGCCAGTAACGGTTTTTATCCCGCCAGCAGCACACCTTACTTCACGTCAGGCTTGCAGACGGCGCCGGTAGGCAATGTGGGCGTGGCGCAGCGGCGCGTGCTCAATATCGCCTTGCTATCCTGCCCCTTGCCGGGCGGCAGCGACATCCTGGTCAATGTGCTGGCCATCGGGCGTTTCTTCATGACGGCGCCGGCGGCCAGCGGCATGCTGAGCGCCGAATTTGCGGGCCTGGTATCCGAGCAGGCGCTGGCTGGCCCGACGGAGCTGCTGTTATGAGATGGCCGCCTCTGCAACGGCGTCAGCGCGGCGTGGCGGCCATCGAGCTGGCGCTGATCCTGCTGTTTTTCATGGGCCTGTTGCCGGTGGTGCTGCTGTTCGGCAGCGCGCTGCAGGCTTACACGGCATTGCAGAAAAGTACGCATGACGCGGCGCGCTATATGGCCACCTTGCCAATGGTGCAGATGACGAGTATCACAGCCGCCGCCCAGAACAGCGTGTTTGTCCGGAAGATGGTGCTCGATGCGATGGCCGAGACCTCGCCGGCCATGGATGCCAGCAGAGTCGCTTTGGAATGCGTTTACAGCGAGGATGTTTATCCCTGCGGTAGCTTTTCCAGCAAGCCGCTGCAGGTGCGCGTCCGGATCGGCGTGGATATGCCTGTCACTTTCTTGCCCAACCTGGTGCGCAAATGGCTGCCACAGGCGACGTCGATACCGTTGCGCGCCAATGCGACCTTGCGCTATGACAATTAATCTGCACCAGCGACTGCGGCGTCAGGACGGTGTGTTTGCCGTCGAATTTGCCATGCTGGCGATACTGTTTTTTATCTTTTTGTTTGCCATGCTGGAAGTGGCGCGTGCCGTGTACCTGTGGAATATGGTGCATGAGGTGACGCGGCGTGCCGCGCGCGGCGCCGCCGTGGCCGATTTCAGCAATGCCGCTGCGCTGCAAGCCGTGCGCGAACAGGCGATCTTGCGTGCCGGGCCGGGCCGCTTGCCGCTGGGCGGCGCCATCAATGATGCCTATGTGCGTATCGATTATCTGTCGCAGAGTGGCAGCAGTGGCAGTACCCTGGCGCCAGTGCCCGTCAGCGTGCTGCCCGGCTGTCCGCAGCGTAACCGCATCAATTGCCTGAACGACCCGCATGGCGCCAGTTGCATCCGTTTCGTGCGTGCCCGCCTGTGCGTGCCTGGTGGGGGGGCGGGCCAGTGCGAACGGGTGCCTTACCGGCCCATCTTGCCGATGCTGGACATGATGTTTCCGTCGGGAGCGCAAGCGGTGCGCCTGCCCAGCGGTACCACCATGGCCGTGGCTGAATCGCTCGGTTATCACGAGAATGCCGCGTTTTGCCCTTGAACGTATCCCTGCAATACCAGACAGAAGTGAGGACGGCCGATGAAAGCCTTGATGATTACCCGTGATGCCACCCTGCATGATGAAATCGCGGCGCAGGGGGCGGCGCGCATGCCGGTGCTGCGCCTGCTGGAGCGGCGCAGCGGTTTGCGCGATGCCGTCGACCACATGATGAGCGAGGCGCCCGAACTGGTGATCGTCGACGCCAGCGAGATCGAACTGGACGAAGCCGATTTGCTGGAGCGGCTGGCGCGCCAGTATCCGCAAGCCGCGCTGATGCTGCTGACGCGCGGGCAGCAGCAGGATGTGCTGATACGCGCGATGCGCGCCGGCATGCGCGAAGTGCTGCAATTGCCGCTGGTGCACAAGGCGTTTCACGAAGCGATGGACCGGGTGGATGTGCACGCGGGCGTGACGCAGATGCGCGACGGCAAGGTGCTTGCCTTCATCTCGTGCAAGGGCGGCAGCGGCGCCACTTTTCTGTCGACCAATTTTGCCTATGCGCTGGCGACCCTGGCCGGCTGCAAGGTGCTGCTGATCGATCTGCACGGACAGTTTGGCGACGCCACCCTGTACGTGTCGGACCAGAAACCGGCGATGACCTTGTCCGATATCTGCGCCCAGATCACGCGCATGGACGGCGCTTTTCTCGCCTCATGCCTGGTGCACATAACGCCCAATTTCGGCGTGCTGGCGGCGGCCGACGATCCGGCCCACAAGGTCGACATGCAACCCGAGCACATGGACCGCATTTTGGCCGTGGCGCGCCAGCATTATGACTACATCGTGCTCGATGTGGGGCGCCAGATCGATGCGCTGTCCTTGCGCGCGCTCGACAGCGCCGACGCGATTTATCCGGTGCTGCAGCTGGCCTTGCCCGATATCCGCGATGGCCGCCGCCTGCTCGATATTTTCCGCTCGCTCGGTTATCCGGGCGAGCGCCTGCGGCTGATCGTCAACCGCTATGAAAAGGGCGGGCGTTTGCGCCTGGCCGACCTGGAGCAGGCGCTGGGCGCCGAAGTGGTGCATACGGTGCCCAATGATTATCTGGCGGCCACCGATTCGGTCAACCAGGGCATCCCGCTGCTGCAGCTGTCGCGCAGCAGCGCCGTGGCGCGCAGCCTGGCCGACCTGGTGGAACTGGTGACGGCGCGCCGCGTGACGGAAAGCCGCGGCCTGTTCGACCGCCTGTTCAGCCGCAACGAAGTGTAGCGCGGCTCCCGCCGGGAGCCATTACGGGAGCCGAGATGACTTTACGCGAACGTCTGGCAGCCAATGAGCAGACGCGTCCTGCCAGCAATGGGCAGGATGCGCTGGCATTGCACGCCTATCAGGAACTGAAAAAGACCATGCACCAGACGATACTCGACCGTATCGACCTGGAGCGCCTGAAGCGCTTGACGGCCGAACAGTTCAAGCATGAGCTGGCGCTGCTGGTGCAGCGCGTCATCGAAGATGAACACATCGTGCTGAACCAGCATGAGCGGCATAGCCTGGTGCTCGACATCCAGCACGAGATGCTCGGTTTCGGTCCGCTCGAACCGCTGCTGGCCGACCCCAGCGTGTCCGATATCCTCGTCAACACCTGCGATAAAGTGTACGTGGAACGGGGCGGGCGGCTGCAACTGACCGACGTCACCTTTCACGACAATGCGCATCTGATGAAAATCATTGAAAAAATCGTTTCGCGCGTGGGGCGCCGGGTCGATGAATCGAGCCCCATGGTGGACGCGCGCCTGCCCGATGGTTCGCGCGTGAACGCCATCATCCCGCCGCTGGCGGTCGATGGTCCGATTTTGTCGATACGCCGCTTCGCCGTGCATCCCCTGAGCATCGCCAACCTGCTCGACTATAAAAGCCTCACGCCGCCGATGGTGCAAGTGCTGCAGGCGCTGGGCCAGGCCAAGGTCAATATTTTGATCTCGGGCGGCACCGGCAGCGGCAAGACCACCTTGCTCAATGTGCTGTCCGGTTTCATTCCCGGCAGCGAACGCATCGTCACCATCGAGGATGCCGCCGAGCTGCAGCTGCGCCAGCCGCACGTGGTGCGCCTGGAAACGCGGCCACCGAATATCGAAGGCAAGGGTGAAGTCAGCCAGCGCGCGCTGGTGCGCAATGCGCTGCGCATGCGGCCTGACCGCATCATCCTGGGCGAGGTGCGTGGCGCCGAAGCGCTCGACATGCTGCAGGCGATGAACACGGGCCATGAAGGCTCCTTGGCGACCATCCACTCGAACACGGCGCGCGATGCGCTGTCGCGGCTGGAAAACATGGTTGGCATGGCCAGCGTCAACCTGACGCCACGCGCCACGCGCCAGCAGATCTGTTCTGCCGTGACGGTGGTGATGCAGGTGTCGCGCCTGACCGACGGCGCGCGCAAGCTGGTCAGCCTGCAGGAAGTGACGGGCATGGAGGGCGACATCATCGCCATGCATGAAATTTTCCGTTTCGAGCAGACGGGCGTGGACAAGGATGGCAAGGTGCTGGGGCACTTCTGCGCGACCGGCGTGCGTCCCCGCTTCACGGAGCGTTTGCGCATGTTCGGCGCCGCCGTGCCCGACAGCGTGTTTGATCCCGACCGCATCTACGAATAAACAATGGGAGGATGGCATGGACCTGGTGTTCTACGGCTTTGCAGTGCTGCTGTTTGCCGCCTGCATCCTGTTGGTGGAAGGCGCCTGGCTGTGGTGGTCGGGCACGCATGGCAGCGCCGCCAAACGCATCAACCGGCGTTTGCGCCTGATGGCCACGCGTGGTGCGTCTGGCGGTGAACGGGTGTCGATACTCAAGCAGCGCCGTTATGCGCAGTCGCCCGGCCTGGACCGGCTGCTGCGGCGTTCGCCGCAGTGCGCCGCGCTGGACCGTTTGCTGCTGCAATCGGGCCTGTCCTGGTCGGTGGCGCAGTTCCTGGCGGGCGCCAGTGGCGCGCTGCTGGCAGCCGTGTGCGTGCTGCTGCTCTGGCCCTTGCCCTTGCCGGGCGCCTTGCTGCTGCTGGCCGTGGCCGGTGGCGGTCCTGCCATGTTTTTGCTGCGCGCACGCGCGCAGCGGCTGCAAAAAATCGAGGCGCAATTACCCGAGGCGGCCGATTTTTTGGCACGCGCCTTGCGCGCCGGGCATTCGTTTTCGAATGTGCTGCAAATGGTCGGCGAAGAGTTGAGCGAACCGATCAGCGGCGAATTCAAGATGGCGTACGAAGAGATCAACTATGGCGTGTCGATGAACGAGGCGCTGCAAAACCTGGCCACGCGCATTCCGCTGACGGACTTGCGCTACCTCGTCATCGCCGTGCTGGTGCAGCGCGAATCGGGCGGCAACCTGGCCGAAGTGCTGCTCAGCATTGCCCGCATCATCCGCGCCCGCCTCAAATTGCTGGGCCAGGTGCGCGTCCTGTCGGCCGAGGGCCGCATGTCGGCCTGGGTGCTGGGCCTGATGCCGGTGGTCATGATCGGCGTCATGGCGGTGGTCAACCCAAAATACATCAGCCTGCTATGGACCGACCCCAGCGGCATCCGCCTGCTGTGGTATGCGGCGGGGATGGTGGCGTTCGGTATCGTCTGGATGCGTAAAGTTATCCGCATCCGCATTTAAAGTGGAGAAAACACCATGACTGGCCCGCAACTGCTGTTTCTCGCGATCGTGTTTGGCGTGGTGGTGGCGCTGGCGCTGGTGGCCTTGCTGGTGTTTTTCCCCGGCACCTTGCGCCAGCGCCTGTTCGGTTTCATGGCGCCCGCCGTCAGGGATGCCGCAGCCGATGATGGCTGGGTGGAGCGGGTGGCGCGGGTGGCCCAGCCGTTCGGCAAGCTCTCCTTGCCCGAGGAAGGCTGGGAGCACTCGCCGCTGCGCACGCGCTTCATGAACGCGGGCTGGCGCAAGGCCAGTGCGCCGGCCCTGTATTTCGCCGCCAAATCCGTGCTGGCGCTGCTGTTTCCTACGCTGCTGGGACTGTATGCGGCCAGCGCCATGACGGCGCAGATGCGCAGCGTGCTGTTGCTGCTGCTGTGCGTCAGCGCCACTGTGGGTTATTACCTGCCTAACCTGGTGCTGGCCAGTACGGCCAAACGGCGCCAGCGCGAAATCTTTGAAAACATTCCCGACGCACTCGACCTGTTGACCGTGTGCGTGGAAGCGGGCCTGAGCCTGGAGCGGGCGCTGGTGAAAGTGTCCGGCGAGATACACATCAAGAGCGTGGTGCTGGCGCAGGAATTGCAGCTGGTGCTGATGGAAATGCGCGCCGGTTTCAGCAAGGACAAGGCGCTGCGCAACCTGGCCTTGCGCAGCGGCGTGGAAGACGTCGATACCCTGGTGGCCATGCTGATCCAGTCCGAGCGCTTTGGCACCAGCATGGGCGATTCGTTGCGCGTGCATTCTGAAAACCTGCGCGGCAAGCGCAGCCTGCTGGCCGAGGAAGCGGCCGCCAAGATCGCCTTGAAGCTGCTGTTTCCGCTGATTTTTTGTGTCTTTCCCACCTTGATGCTGGTGCTGATGGGGCCCGCCGTGATCGAGGTGTATCGCGTACTCGTGCCCGCCATGGCCAACCGATGAAAGGATCTTTATGCACCCCTCTCTATCCCGCATGGCTGCCGCCTGCGCCTGCCTGAGCCTGGGCGCTTGCGCCAGCAGTGCCGTTCACGCGCCGTCTGTGCAGATGCCTGATATCGCCGGCGCCGATGTGGCTTACGCTGCGGGCCGCCGGCATTTCGATGCCGGCGACCTGCTTGCGGCGCAGGCATCGTACACACTGGCCATGCGCAGCGCGCCTGATCACGTCGATGCGCACAATGGCCTGGCCGTGCTGCATGCGCAGCGGGGCGATCTCGGCGCCGCGATTGGCGTGTGGCAGGCGGTCACTGGCATGGAAGGTCTACGCCAGCCGCAGTACGCCTATGTGTTCGCTAACCTGGGACACGCTTATGCTTTGGCCGGCCGCCATGCCGACGCCTTGCCGATGCTGGAGCAAGCCTGTTTGCTGGCGCCGCTCAACGCGCGCCACTGGCAGCAGTTGGCGCAAGTGCTGCTGCAACTGGGCCAGCAGGAGCGCGCCGAATTGATGCTGGCCCAGGCGCAGAGCCTGCAGGCGCACGACGCGCGCAGCGACTATGCCTTGCTGCAGCAGCACACTGCGCCAGCAGCGGAAGAGAGCGTCGCCCGTGTCGAGATTACGCAAACAGATGGCCTCGCCCGCTTGCAACGCGTGCCGGCCCGCCAGGCAGCCGCGCCGAGCACAGCACCGGCGCAGGCGCCGGTGCTGGCTGTGCCGCTGCGGCCACGCCTGGAAATTTTGAATGGTAACGGTGTGCACGGCATGGCTGCCGCGATGGCGCGCAGCCTGGCTGCCAGTCCCCTGCAGGTGGTACGCCTGGGCAATGAACCGCCTTACCAGGTGCTACGCACGCGTGTCGAGTACCGGCCCGCGCAGGAGCAGACGGCGCGCTTGCTGGCCATGCAGCTGGGGCCGCAGGTCGATGTCATCGCCGCCGATGTCGCCGCCAGCGACTTGCGGCTGATCCTGGGCCGCGACTTCAGCGACCCGGCCATGCTGCACCGCTATTATCTGCAGCAGCTGCAACTGGCGCGCAAGGCGCTGGCGCAGCTCGGTTAAACCGGTACGGGGCGCCGGCGGCGCGTGTAGGCCAGCGCCGCCAGGCCGGTGGCCAGCAACAGCAAGGTGGCCGGTTCCGGCACGGGATCAAGTACGACGATATCGGTGCGGGTGGACTTGGAAAAGTTCAGGGTATAGGTACCGGCGGGCAGCTCGAAATTCGACGTCAGTGAGAATTGCGCAAAAGCATTCGTGAAGCTGCCCGGCGTGCCGGGGTCATTGGTGCCGGCCGTCATGTTCAGGTTGAACGGGTCCAGGCTGCCGGCGCTGTGGTTGCCGTTCACATCACCGCCGTTCATCGGATCGCCATCGGGTACGAACTGGAAGATCACGCCATCGGTCGTGGCGCGCGAGCGGCAGCCGACCGGACTGGCAGCATTGCAGGAAATATTAAAGATATCCATGATCGACACATTCGACTTGTCGCCCGCGGTCGTGACGCTGGTGCGCAGGTCGCGCCGCGCCATGAAACTGAAGGTGATGAAGCCGGTGCTCGACAGGGTCAGGTTGATCGAGCCGGTCAGCGTATCGCCTGCCGTGGCCGAGGCCGCGCCTACCGTGTTACGCTGCGCTTCCGACACGGCTTGCATGGTGGCGCCGCCAGCGGTCAGCATATTGCCGAAAGTATGTGCATCGCCACGCGCAAATTCCAGCACGGAACTGGGAGCGTAGTTGTTCTGTGGCAAGCCGGTGCAGCCGCTGCCGGAACACACTTGCAGCACATCGGCATTGGCGGCCGGCCCGGTATTGACGGCGCGCGGATTGACGGGCGCGCCGCCTTCAAAAAACGCGCTGTCGCTGGCGTTACGGTTGGCGCCCGTCAGCGACAAGGTGCCGGCGCTGGTGGTGATGCGGAAATTATTGATTTCATTGATGGCCAGGCCATAAGCGCCGGCGTGGGCCTGCCCTGTGAGCAGCATGCCAGCCGCAGCCAATGCACCCAGTATGCCCAGGGCCTTGCTTCGTGTGCAATAAACGTTCATCACAGCCTCGCTTTGTTGTTATCCTCGTCATTGGGGGGAGCATCAAACCAGACCCTGCTGGTTTGGATTGCCCTGCTGGACTTTGAGCTAAGCAGCTTGCGTGCCACACGAAAAAAGCGTTTTGTATCAAGGGCTTGCATCAGCCCGCTTGCAAGCGAAAGTGCCGGGTGTAAGAAAGCCCGACACGGCTAGCGAGAGGCTCGCTACAATGCATCATGAGCAAGAAAACTCCGCAATTTCCCGGTGCGCGCACCGGTCGTGGCCAGGTGCTGGCCGTGCTGCTGTCGAACCGCGATCAGGCAGGCGCCGAACCGCTGCAGGGCCGCATCTCGCTGGCCGCCATCGTCAAGGCCCTGAAACGCAAATACCACTGGCCCATCGAAACACATAGTTTTCCCGCCAATACCATCGATGGCCGCGCCAGCTGGGCTACCGTGTACAGCTTGCCGGAAGAAGTGATCGCTGCCGCGCTGGAAGCGGGCGGACGCGAGTGGCTGGAAGGGCGTGCGGCAGGCAAATAGAAAGGGCTGCCAGCGGCAGCCCTTGGGTACTGCTAACTACTTTACTTCAGGCATTACTCTTGCGGCAGCAGCGCCAGTGCCGCGCTGAAGTCGCCCATCGGCTTGCCGCCGTTGGCGATCAATGCCTTGTCGCGCACGCTCAAGCCGTTCAGCACGGGCAGCGAGAAGCGGTGGGTGATCGCGCGCAGGATCGATGCCGAGTCGTATTGCGTATGGTCAACCAGGCCTTTTTTCACGTAAGGCGATACCAGGATGGCTGGCACGCGCGTGCCCGGACCCCAGCGGTCACCCTTCGGTGGCGCCACGTGGTCGTAATAGCCGCCATTTTCATCGTAGGTGACGATCACCAGCATGTTTTTCCATTGCGGGCTTTGTTTCAGCTGGGCGATCACGCTGGCGATATGCGCATCGCCATCGGCCACGCTGGCGTAGCCGGAGTGCTGGTTCAAATTACCCTGTGGCTTGTAGAACGTCACGGCAGGCAGTTTGCCGGCGGCAGCGTCGCTCATGAACTGGCTGTCGAAATCGCGCAAGTGGGCAGCGCGGTAGGCGGGCGCCTTGACCGGGTCCATGTCAGCGAAATAGTTGAACGGCTGGTGATGGAACTGGAAGTTCGGCGGGCTGGGGAAGTTGTTGTTGCGTGCGCTGGCAGTGGCCAGGGCGGTGGTGTCTTTCCATGCGCCGGCATACCAGGCCCAGTCGATGCTCTTGGCTGACAGCAAGTCGCCGATATTGGTTTGCGTCTGTTGCGGCAAGGTGGTGGCCTTGCTGGTGTCGGCATACAGCTTGCTGCTGTCGCCGGCGGCCGGGGCGTTGCTGCTCGGCTGGAACGCTGGCTGCATGGTGTTGACGGCATAGAACATGCCGCTGCTGTCGGCTGGCGTCAAGGTGCTGTCGTTGGCGTACACAGGTGGGCCATTCAAGACCGAGGCGGGCGAGGTGGGCGCTGCCGTCAGGCGCACGAAGTTGCCATTGGCGTCGAGGTCGATCTTCGAAATCGAATTTTTCGCCACCGAGGTGTCGGCGTTCGGATAGGTCGGCGCGCAGGCGCAGATCAGGTATTGGTGGGTCAGGAAGGAACCACCGAAAGCGCCGATGAACAGGTTGTCGGCCAGTGCATATTGCTTGGCGATATTCCACAGCTGCATCTTGCTGCCGTCGTAGTAGCCCATGCTCAGGCCACCGGCGTCGGAATAAGCGGCAAACTTGTCGTTGGCGCCGCCGTTGATCTGCATCTGGTTGTTATAGAAACGGTGGACCAGGTCGCGCGTAATCACCGATTGCGGCAGATTGATCGGACCATTCGGATTGTCGATCTGGAATGGTTGGTTCGGCAGGTTGGCCGATTGCGCCTGGGTGATGACGGTGCTCTGGCCGGCGGCGGTCATGCCGCCCCAGGTAGGTGGCAGCACGGGCAAGACACTGCCGTCGACATCTTTTTGTGGAATGTAGGCCGAGCTCGATGTCGGGTTCACGCCCGGTACGCCGTTGGCGCCAGGGAACAGACCGTACAAGTTGTCGAAGCCGCGGTTTTCCGCGTAGATCACGACGATGGTCTGGATATTGTTCAGCGCCAGGCCGCTATTGAGCGCAGCCAATACGTCGGCCGGTGCCGCAGCGGCGCTGGCGGTGGCGATGACGGAAGTCACACTGGCATTTTCTGCCTTCAGCTTGGTGAGGTCATCACCGGTCGCCTTGTTGAAGTCGGCAGCCAGGGCAGCTTCGGACACGCCGATGCGCGCCGCCAGCTTGCTGCTGGCGCTGGCGAAGTCGCCGCCATTGCTGTCCATGACTTGGGTCAATTCGGTCGACAGGGCGCTGACAAAGTTGCCATGGCCGGCCGGGGCGCGCAGGATCAGCTTTTGCGTGACCTTGGTGCCGGCGTCGCCCAGCACGTCGTGGCGAATTGCATCGGTGCCGATCACGGCCAGTACCGGGCCCTGGCCGTTGACCGTGAAGCTGCCATCGGCGTTGGTTCTGGCCGGGGTCGAATTGCTGTCACAGCTCAGCTTGGTGGTGGCGCTTTCCATACACACCACGGCGTTTTCGTAATAGCTGCCGATCACCTGGCCCTTGGTGGTGACCGGGTTATCGCTGCTGCCGCAGGCCACCAGGCCAGCGCTCAGTCCCAGCGAGATCAATAATGGCAAGGGACGTAAAGCGAATCTTGCGTGCGAATTCATGTTTTGCATGCCTTAGGGGTGGAAAGGTTTGCATGCTATTGAGTAAATATTTCAACTTGATGAAATGTATACGACGTTACATTCCGTAATAATTGCGTTGTGAAATACCCCTTGGCTTTTGCATTTATCCGGCTTTGAGTGCGCTTGTCACATGCCGGTCATATTCGCCCGCTAGGCTGCAGGCCCATCCCATCTTGCGGCACTGCTCTTCGCTGATTTCCATTCATGAAACTGATGTCATCCCTGCTGGGCCTGCTCTGCGCCGGTTTGCTGTGCGCCTGCCAGCCGCAGAAAGACGCGCCCAAAGACGCGGCTGCCGCTGCCCCGGCTTACCTGACGGCTGCCTATGCGCCCACCCTGAAACGCCAGCCGTCGGTGCCGGAAATGACGGCCATGGGACGCGCCATGTTTTTCGAGCCCAGCCTGTCGGTGTCGGGCAAGATGTCCTGCGCCAGCTGCCATAGCCCCGAGCACGCCTATGGCCCGCCCAATGCGCTGGCGGTGCAGCTGGGCGGCCCTGAATTGAAAGATGCCGGCACGCGCGCCGTGCCCTCCTTGCGCTACATCCAGAATGCACCTTCGTTCACCGAACATTTTCACGACGACGATGGCGACGACAGCGTCGACGCCGGCCCGACCGGCGGGCGCAACTGGGATGGCCGCTCGCAATCGGGCCATGAACAGGCGCTGGGACCGTTGCTGTCGGCGCGCGAGATGGGCAACCCGGACGTGGCATCCGTGATCGCCAAATTGCAGCACGGACCGCTGGCGGCGCAATTCCGCAAGACCTATGGCGACGATATTTTTGCGCAGCCGGAACAGGCCTTGCGCTGGGCCTTGATGTCGCTGGAAGTGTTCCAGGAAAGCCCGGCCGATTTCTACCCTTACACCAGCAAATACGACGCCTTCCTGCGCAAGCAGGTGCAGCTGAACCCGCAGGAATTGCGCGGCCTGGCCCTGTTCAACGATGAAAACAAGGGCAATTGCGCCTCATGCCACATCAGCCAGCCGGCCGCAGGCGGCGGCTTTCCCCAATTTACCGACTATGGCCTGCTCAACATCGGCGTGCCGCGCAACCGCAACTTGCCCGTCAATGCAGACCCGGCATATTTCGACCTGGGCTTGTGTGGCCCGGACCGCAGCGACCTGAAGGAGCACAAGGAATACTGCGGCAGCTTCAAGACCCCATCGCTACGCAACGTCGCGCTGCGCAAGGTGTTCTTCCACAACGGCAGCTTCACCAGCCTGGAGCAAGTGCTGCGCTTCTACGTACAGCGCGACACTGCGCCGCAAAAATGGTATCCGAAGAACCTTGATGGCAGCATCCACAAATACGACGACATGCCGCCCGGTATGGAAGCCAACGTCAACGTCGAAGCCCCCTTCGACCGTAAAGCTGGCCAGGCGCCAGCCTTGAACGAAAAGGAGATTGCCGATGTGGTGGCGTTCCTGAAGACCCTGACGGATGGCTACAAGGCGCCCTGAATTGGCTAGGCTCTATTTTCCTGACGCATTGCCAGGCAAAGGAACGGGGCATGGCATCGCCCCGGTTTCCACTGGGGCATTCGTGATGATGGAGAGACGTCCCGCACAGCGTTATTTTTGTGCTTGACTAGCTACCTACTAGAAGGTAGAGTTCTGAGCATGAACAGTCCGCTCAATACTTCTGAAAAAATCCTGCAGTGCGCGCAAACGCTGGTGATTGCGGGCGGTTATAACGGCTTCAGCTATGCCGACATAGCGAAAGTCATTGGTATTCGCAATGCCAGCATTCACCATCATTTTGCCAGCAAGGCCATGCTGGTGCAGTCGCTGGTGCAGCAATATCGCGAGTCCGCCAGGATCGGGATTGCACATCTGGAAAGCAGCATTGCTGACCCGATGGCGCAGCTGCGCGCCTACGTAGGATATTGGGAAAAGTGCATCGCCGATCCCGCTTCCTCGTTCTGCGTGTGCGCCATGCTGGCAGCGGAAATGCCGATACTGCCCGCAGAAATCGCGCTGGAGGTCAAGACGCACTTCAGGATGTTGTCTGGCTGGCTGGCCTCTGTGCTGGAGCGCGGTAAACAACAGGGCGTTATCCGCCTGCACGGGGCGCCGCAGGTGGAGGCGGAAATATGCATGGCGACGGTGTATGGCGCCATGCTGTCGGCCCGCGCCTGCGAAGACGCGGCCATGTTTGGCCTGATCGTCCATCCGATGCTGGCACGTTTCGTGGTTTGAGGCTGAGGGAGCAATGATCCACACCTCAAGTTTGCTCTTAAGGCCTACCTACTAATAGGTATATTCAGGAATCGTTCTCCCTGGGAGCAGGATTCCTCTTGTCTGGCACTTACTTTTGAATAAAGGAAAACACCATGTTTGGCATCTCTCATCTGGGCTGGATTCATACGCTGGGCAGCTTGCCTGCGATTCCCTTGGTCGTGTACATGTTTGCGCGCTACGGACGCATCACGCCGCGCTCCACGCCCGGTGCCGTGTATTTTGTGTCGATGCTGGTGGGGGCCGTTACCGTGTTCCTGGTGGCGCATCAGCCGGTCAGCTATGTCATTGCGCTGGCCACCCTGGCGTTCCTGCTGGCGGGCTATGGCGTCGGGCGACTGCCAGGACTGGGACGTGCAGCACGCTACCTGGAAACCATATTCCTGACGATCACGGCATTCCTGTTGATGGTGCCGACCGTCACTGAAACCCTGCGCCGCGTGCCTGATGGGCACCCGTTTGTCTCCGATCTGAAATCGCCGCTGTTGCTGGGATTCCAGGCGGGCCTGCTGGCGCTGCTGGTGCTCGGCTTGAGCGCCCAGATGCTTTATCTGCGCAAGCAGGGCAAGGCTGCGGCGGCCGGGGCAAGATGACGCGCTTAACTGGAGATCAGGGATGGCGGGCGCCGTGAATTCGGGCACGTCACCGATCAAGGTCGAGATTTTGTTGCCTGGATGCCGGGTCTTCTGGCAAGTCGTCGGTTGATAAAGCCTTCAGTCCGAGGAATTCGGCAAACTTTCTCAGGCCGGCATCCTCGGAGTAAATCGTAGTTGCTCTATTGCATTTTGCGATAGCGACAATCTGGTGATCAAATTTGATCTTTTGCCATGCTGCATCGGGCTGGGCGGCCTTCTTGTCGCGGGAGCGTATGGCATCGGCTATACTGATGGAGCATTCCAGCGCTGCCTTTTCGTCGAAAGAAGCAATAATAAATGCAGATTTTCCCTTGAAATTGGCAAGCACATCGGGGTCTGCCTTGACATAAAATTCAGACAATGCCGGAGTCGGGATGAGGATTTTAGTTTTCGTCTTTTGCAATGATGCTATCAAATAATCCAATTTTTCACGTTGGCTATCGGGTGTTCTGGCATCCAGAAGCTTGATGAGTATTCCTGCATCAAAGAGCACCATCAATCTGATCCTCGTATCTGAAGATGTTCCTTGATGGGATCATCGAGTTCGCTCCAGCCATTGCCTTTGGTATTGCGCGCAGCGTTCACTATGTCGGCTATGGGCTTTTCATCCAGAGGCTCCCAGCCGGTAATCTTGAATTTCTCCAAGGTCCAGGCGCCATTTTCACCACGTAGCCAATCACCCTGCCCGGTGACCCTGATGGGGCTCGCAAGATATTCTTTGACAAGTTCGCGGGCCATGTCGCTATTTGCCTCGCACTTATGGATGGTGCCATCCAGGTCCTTGAGCCATACCGGTACCGTGTTGTCCTTGCCGCCGATACGAATGACCACGCCGTCAAGAACGCTTGCCTCTTTGACGCGATAGGTTTTTTGAAGCGGAGTATTCCTGCCAGGAAACGCCAGAATCACCACACCCTGCGGGTGCTTGATGTCGGCGATTGCCTGGTCAGACTTCAGCATGTCATTGAGATTTTGATAGGCTCTTTGCAGCTCCTCTGGTGCGGCGGCATCGTGCACCAGCCGCAAGCGTGACTTAACCGTTTCCGCTGCGGATGCTTCCACCACGGTTTCCAGGACGGTGCTTCCTGAGTGCAGGCCTTTGAAATGTACACACGGCTCGCTGCCATACAATGCAGCCAGCTGGCCCATATACTCGGCGAGCCGGGACATTGGAATGGTCTCGGGTTTGAATATGTCTATACGAAATTCGAGTGCTTGAGATGTTTCCATGGCGCTACCATACTACAGCTAGGAAATTCAGGAAATCGGGCGCTGAGGATTGCAGAATTATTTTGAGGAGTTGTTGTCAAATAACAAGCCGACTAAAGAACTAACTGTATTTTTATACAGTATCGGCGATGATCGTGAAATGTCAATGCATAGTCCATAGCAATTCTTGCACTCCTTGACCCGTCTGACAGCTGGCCCAAAAAGGGTTTACATCCCTGTAAACCCTACAATAACCTTGTTGCCGGCTACCGGCCTGGCGTGCCGAGAATCACGTTCAGCGCTGCCGCGCTTGGCGCGCCTTGTGCTGTTTGCATGATGCCGTCCGGGTCTTTGTAAAAAATGGTGGGTGTGGCGAAGAAGCCCAGTTCCTGCATCAATTTTTTGTTGCCGTCGAGCTTGGCGCGGATATCTGCTGGAATCGCCGCCATGGCTTGAATGCCGCCACTGGCATGCTGCTTTTCGTGTTGCGTCAGGGCAGCTGGTGGATCTTGGGCGCCCAGGAGCGCGGCGGCTTTGCCAGCGCTGCTGTCCTTGATGATGCCGACCATGATGTGGCGTATCTGTACCTTGCCGGCGTCGACCCAGGGGCGGGCGTCATTCCAGAATTTATTGCAATACGTGCAATTCGGATCGGTAAAGGTATACACGATGCGTTGCGCCCCCTGGCTGCCGTCGGCAATCCAGCTGCTCTGTTCCAGTTTGCTCCAGGTTTTCGCTGTCATCGGTTTGCTGATCAGCTTTTTCAAGGGGGCTGCGGTGAGATCTGCGCCCTTGGCATCGAGCATGGTGCCGACTATCGCCTGTTTGCCATCCGGCGTCAGATAAATACCGATCGGTTTATGTTGCAGGATGCCGGCATAGCCCTGCATTCCGCCTGGCGCATCAAAGCGTCCCATAATCTCGACACCTTGTGTTTGTAGCGCCTTGATGGGTGCCGGCCAGTTGCTTGCGGGGGCGGCCATGGCGGTAGCAATTGCCGCATACATTGCAGTGGCTAGCAGAAATGAGTGTTTGCGCATCTGTGATTTACTCCTGGTTTTTCAAAGTGACGTTGGCTTGTTTGGCAGGCTCATGTAGCTGCCCTAATTTGTCGGCGAGCGACGCTGCCGAGAGTTCGCCGATATGGGTGGCGCGCAGCTGGCCGCTGGCGTCATAGAACAAGGTGGTCGGCAAGGCCATCGAACCGACCGCCTTGCCTAGCGCTGTGTTGCGGTCAAGCACCACATTGGACAGGTTGATGCCGTTTCCGCTCAAATAATCCTGGACGATGTCCTGCTTTTCACCCTGATTGACAAAGACAAAGGCGATGTCGCCCTGTGCTTTCTGGGCCTGCGCCAGCAGCGGCATTTCACGCCGGCACGGTGGACACCAGCTGGCCCACAGATTGACCACCAGCGGCTTGCCGTCCGCCAGACGGGCAAGTCCGGTTGGTTCGCCGGCCAGGGTCGTCAGTGCCGTGGCCGGCAATGCCGCTGGCCCGTTTTTGATCGTCAGACTGGCGCCGGACAACACACCATAGGCCAGCACTCCTGAGGCCAGCGCCAGGCCCAGCGGCTTGCAGCTTGCCGGAATCCGCCAGCCATGCCAGGCCGCCACCAGCAGCGCGGCCCCGATGCCTGCCCAGGGCGTGTAGCCACCGTCGCGGATATCGAGCATGGCCCATGGTGTTGCCCGGTAGAGATCGAGCCACGTCACCACAAAGGCCAGGCGCGCCGTGAGCAGTGCCGCGATCAGCATGTCGGACAGGATGTGTCCGACGCCCCGGGTTTTCTGGCGCCGTCCGATGAGGTGGCTGACACTGAACGCCACTGCTACGGCCGCCATCAGCATGGCCAGCTGCACGGGCAGCACCAGCGGTCCTATGTTTACTGTGAGCATGATCAGGCTTTGTCCTGCGCGCGTTTGAGGCGCGCCAGGAATTCGCCGGCGCTCAGTTCACCGATGATGCGTTCGGCGCGATGTTCCTTGCCGTCCGGACCGATCAACAGGATGGTCGGCGCGCCAAACGCCTGGTATGCGCGCAGCATCGCGACGTCATCGGCAGTGTTGGCCGTGATGTCGGGCCGCAGCAAGCGCATGCCGCCCAGGGCCTGCTGCACCTGCGGATCGGAAAACACATCGCGTTCTATCGCTTTGCAGGAGACGCACCAGTCAGCGTAAAAATCGACCAGTGTCCACTGTCCGTGGCGGCCCGCCTCGGCGATGCCGTCAGCGAGTTGCTGCGGCGACTTGACGGTGGCAAAGCGCTGCATGAAGTCCGGTGTATCGCTGGCGTTCGCGGTGGCGCTGGCGCGGGAGGCAAACGCCAGTGGTTGCAGCGGGTCGTGTCCGCCGGCGGCTGCGCCCAGGACCATCATGCCGCCCCAAATGCCGATGAGTAATGCGATGCAGCGCAACAGCAAGCGGCCGCCACCGAGAACGAACTGCTGCGCCAGGGTGGACAGACTCAATGCGCATGACAGCAGCAAAGCCCCCCACAGTGCCAAGGCTAGGGAAGCTGGCAATACGCGGGCGACGAACAGTATGGCCATGGCCAGCAGGATGAAGCCAAAGCAGGCCTTGACGCGGTTCATCCAGTTGCCCGGTCGTGGCAGGAGTCTCGCGCCAACCGTGCCTACCAGCAGCAGGGGCACCCCCATGCCCAGACCCATGAACAGCAAGGCCAGGCCGCCGACCAGGACATTGCCTGTGTCGCCGATGTAGAGCAGGGCGCCGGCCAGCGGAGCCGTCATGCAGGGACCCACCAGCAGCGCCGACAGCACCCCCATCGCGGCGGCGCCGAGCACGGTGCCGCCACGCTGGCCCTGGCTGGCCTGGTCCAGCCGGTTGCGCAGGAATGCTGGCAGTTGCAGCTCGTAAAAACCAAACATTGCCATTGCCAGCGCGACAAATATCGCGCCAAACACGCCAAGCACCCATGGGTTTTGCAGCATCGCCTGCAGATTGGCGCCAGCCAGTGCCGCAGCTGCGCCAAACACGGCATAGGTCAAGGCCATCGGCAGCACAAAGGCCAGCGACAGGATAAAGCCGCGCCTGGGGCCGGCGCCGCTGCCGGCAATCAGGCTGGACAAGATGGGTATCATCGGCAGCACGCAAGGCGTAAACGTCATCAGCAAGCCCAGGCCGAAGAACACCAGCAGCATCCAGGCCAGGCTGGACTGTGACAATCGATCTGCCATGCTCTGGTCCTCGCCGCGCACATCGCTTGATGCATCTGATGCCGCGTGCAAGGCGATGGTCTGGCTTTGTGGCGGATAGCACAGGCCGGCGTCAGCGCAGCCTTGCCAGCCCACCGTCAAGGTACGGGCGCCAGCGGCGTTGACGATCAGCTCGACGCTGTCGTGGTATACCTCGCTTTCGCCGAAGAAATCATCGGTCTTCATCGTCCCGGCGGGATAGACCATCTGCAAGGCGCTGTCGGCAGGCTCCGCTGCTACCGTCAATTGTTTGCGATACAGGTAATACCCCTCGCTGATATGCCAGCTCAGGCGAACCCGCCCCTGATCCTCCTGAGTCGCGCTGAACTTGAACGCCTGCTCAGGGGGTAAAAAATTGTGCTCGGCATGGGCGGGCATCGCCAGCAGCAGGGGCAATAAAAATACCCATAGGTAGCGCAAAATACGTGACATGGACAGCTCCGAATAAGACAGGTTCCCATGCTGTTCCATGCAGGTTAAGGCTATGTTAACAATGCGATAATCTACGACTGAAATAATGGCCGGCATGGAGGAACACGATGCGTGTATTACTGGTAGAAGATGATGAATTGATCGCCCATGGCATCCTGGCCGGCTTGCGTGCGCATGGCTTGACGGCCGATGGCGTGCGCAATGCAGCGCAGGCCGAAGCCGCGCTGGCCACCTTGCATTGCGACATCGTCATCCTGGATCTCGGTTTGCCGGATGAAGATGGCATGCGCCTGCTGGCGCGCCTGCGCGCCGCAGGCATGGCGCTGCCGGTGCTGGTGTTAAGCGCCCGCGACGCCGTCGAGGACAGGGTGGCTGGCCTGCGTGCCGGCGCCGATGATTACTTGCTCAAGCCTTTCGATCTCGACGAACTGGTGGCGCGCCTGCACGCCTTGCTGCGGCGCGCTGCCGGACGCAGCGTCGACATCATCGAACACGGTCCTTTGCGCCTGGATCCCGGCAGTGGCGCAGTCTTTCTGCACGGCCAACCGGTTGATCTGTCGCGCCGCGAACTGGCGCTGCTGGCCGCGTTATTGCACGCCAGCGGACGCATTCTGAGCGCCGATCAGTTGAGGGATAGTCTGTATCACTTCAATGAAGAGATTGAAAGCAACGCCCTCAGCGTGCATGTCCATCATTTGCGGCGCAAGCTCGGTGCGGAGCTGATCGAAACCGTGCGCGGCCTTGGCTACAAGATTTCCACGGTGAAGCCATGAGCTTGCGGCTGCGGCTGTTGTTGCTTATCGGGATTTCGCTGAGCCTGTTGTGGGGCGCCGTAGCAATATGGATGTTGCGCAGCCTGGACGATGAAGTACACCAGACGCTGGACCAGCGGCTGGCGATGTCGGCGCAAATGGTCGCCGGACTGATGTCGCAGAATCCTGCCGCCTGGGACGGACGCAGCCACACGCAGGATAAATCCGCATTGAGCATGCCGTCCATGGCCAAGGGCTTCGACTGCCAGATCACTTCTTTGCGCGGCGATGTGATCATGCGCACGCCGGGAGCAACCGTGGATGCTGTCGCGATGCGCAAGCCCGGCTATTCCGAACGTGTCATCAAGGGCGAACGCTGGCGCAGCTACACGTTTGAAACCGATAGCTTGCGCGTGACTACCGCCGATCGCCTGGCCGAGCGCGATTTGCTGTTGCAAAATGTGGCGATTGCGGCAGTCGTGCCATTTGTCGTTGCCATGATAGGCAGCTTGATCGTCCTGTGGTTTGGCGTGAAAAGTGGTTTGTTGCCGCTGGAGCGCCTGCGCCAGGCACTCGCCAGGCGCACGCCGGAGACCATGACGCCGATATCCGAGCGGGCGATGTCGCGTGACCTGATGCCCCTGGTAACGACGCTGAACACATTATTGCAACGGGTGCATGTCACCATCCACCGTGAGCGCCGCTTCACCAGCGACGCCGCGCATGAACTCCGGACCCCGCTTACCGCCATCAAGACGCATTTGCAGGTGACGCGTATCACGCAGGGCAAGGACGCTGCGCTCGCGCTGGACTACGCCGAGGAAGGCGTCGCCCGGCTGCAGCGTACACTGGGCCAATTGCTGACGCTGTCGCAAATTGAAGGCCCCTTCTCCTGGGAGGATGGCAAGCTTGCCGATGCTGAAGAAGTGGCGCGGCTGGCCATCCGTGACGCCGGCGCCAGCAGCAATGCGGCCGCCCGCATCGTTTTCAAGACCACGGGCGAGCCGGCGCCATTGGCGTTGCCGCAAGCCCTGGCCATTACCGCATTGCGTAATCTGCTCGACAACGCGCTACGCCATACGCCGGCCGAGCAAGACATTGTGCTGGAATTGCAGTTGGCAGGAAACGCTTGTGTGTTCCGCGTGCTCGATCAAGGCGGCGGCCTCAGCGCGGAAGAACTGGCCATGGTCAAGCAGCGCTTCTGGCGGCGCGGATCTGGCCAGGGCAGCGGCCTGGGCCTGTCTATCGTGGCAGCGATTGCCGAGCGTTTCGGAGGAACAATAGAACTCAGGCCACGGCTGGAGGGCGGCTTGGAGGCCAGCTTGACGCTGCCCATAAAAAATTGAGCAAAAACAAAAAGGGCTTACATTGCTGTAAGCCCTTCCATAATTCTGGTGCCGACTGCCGGTTTCGAACTGGCCACCTGATGATTACAAATCAACTGCTCTACCAAATGAGCTAAGTCGGCAAAAACTGCGCGTTGCGAATTATACGCTATTTAATGCGTGTCAGGGTCGGACGGCCGCCTTTTTTTGGTGGTTCGTCATCACCTGGGGTGGTTGAATCGCGTTGTTCGGGGGAACTGGTCGGGACGGACGACAGGGTCGGCACGCTGGCCACGGGGGCTGGCGGCGGTGGCGGGGCGTCGCTTGATGCGGGGCTGTTGGTGGGGCTGGCGTCCGGGTCGTCGTTGCCGAGTACCGGTTCGAAGGCCATGCCCTGGCCGTTTTCGTTGGCGTAGATGGCCATCACGTTGTCGACCGGCACGTAGATTTCGCGCGAAACGCCGCCGAAGCGGGCGTGGAAGCGGATCGCGTCGTTGTCCATCTTCAGGCCGCTGGTGGCGCCGAAGCTGATGTTGAGCACGATCTCGCCTTTTTTCACGTATTCCATCGGTACCGTGGTGCGCGAATCGACTTTGACCGCGAGATAAGGCGTGTAGCCGCTGTCGGTGCACCACTCATAGATGGCGCGCAGCATATAAGGTTTGGTTGAGATTTCAGACATGATAGGCACTGTGAGGCGGGAGCGCCCCCGCTAGGCGGGCGCACCGGTATTTCAATGAGACGATAGGGCAACTAAGCAATAAACAACCAACAAAGATAGTTTGCCCAAGATGCCCCAGAAAGCGTAGCGAGCAAGCCCGATATCGGCTTCAGTAACGCAGCCGTACTTTAGTACGGCGAGTAACGCCAAGTCGAGAGCGAGCTGCGCAGTAGCTTTATGGGGATATCTTAACGGCGCATGACCTTTTCGGAAGGCGTCAGCGCTTCGATATACGCTGGGCGCGAGAAGATGCGCTCGGCGTATTTCATCAGCGGTGCAGCCGTTTTCGACAGTTCGATGCCGTAGTGGTCCAGGCGCCACAGCAGCGGCGCAACAGCCACGTCGAGCATCGAGAATTCGTCGCCCAGCATGTACTTGTTTTTCAGGAACAGCGGCGCCAGAGTCGTCAGGCGGTCGCGGATTTCCGCGCGTGCCTTGTCGTGGCTCTTGTCGTTGCTCTTGGCGCGTTCGCTTTCCAGCACGTGCACGTGCACGAACAGTTCTTTTTCGAAGTTGAACAGCATCAGGCGCGCGCGGGCACGCATCAGCGGATCAGCCGGCATCAGTTGCGGATGCGGGAAGCGCTCATCGATGTACTCGTTGATGATGTTCGATTCATACAAGATCAATTCGCGTTCGACCAGGATAGGGACCTGGCCGTACGGGTTCATGGTCGAAATGTCTTCCGGTTTGTTGAACAGGTCGACGTCGCGCACTTCGAAGTCCATGCCTTTTTCAAACAGGACCAGGCGGCAGCGTTGCGAAAATGGGCAGGTTGTACCCGAATAGAGAACCATCATTTTTTATAGTTCCTTAGAAACAAAGGGGGTGAAGCCGCGAACGGCTCACCCCAGGTCGCTTGTCCACTCGTGCGGACAACGCAGAAACAGGCACCGACCGGCCTTCGGCCGGCGCCTCACTTATTTGACTTCCTTCCAGAACGACGCGTTAAGGCGCCATGCCAGCAGAGCGAAAACCGACAGGAACAGCAAGACCCACACGCCCAGGCGTTTGCGCGTTTGCTGTGCCGGTTCGGCCATCCACTCCATGTAGCCGACCAGGTCGGCCACCGCAGTGTCATACTCGATCTTGTTCAACGTGCCTGGCTTGACTTGCTCAAAGCCGACAAATTTGTGAATTTTCTTGCCCGCGTCATGCGGATCAGTCTCTTCATCAAACTTGGCAGTCTGGATACCTTGCAACTCCCATAACACATGCGGCATGGCAACATTCGGCACGACCATGTTATTCCAGCCGGTCGGACGAGTGTCGTCTTTATAGAACGTACGCAGGTAAGTATACAGGTAGTCGCCGCCTGTGCCACCGGAAGATGATTTTGCGCGTGAAATTACCGACAAATCGGGCGGTACCACGCCAAAAAATGCCTTGGCATCCTTGGGCGCCAGCGCGGTTGTCATCAGGTCGCCTACTTTATCACCGCTAAACAACAAACTCTTCTTGATCTGGTCTTCCGTCAAGCCCAGGTCTTTCAGGCGGTTGTAGCGCATCGATACGGCGGCGTGGCAATTCAAACAATAGTTGACGAACAATTTAGCGCCATGTTGCAGCGCTGCCAGATTGGTCGAGCGGTCCGGCGCTTTGTCGAGCGGAAAGCTGTCTTCGCTGGCGAAAGCCATGGCAGGCACGAATGCCAGGATGGCGAGCAGTTTTTTTGCAATCTTCATGTGAGGTCCTTTGAGCGTGGCGTGGGATCGGCTTAGTGCGGGTGAAATGTCACACGCGACGGCACGGTCTTGAACTTGCCCATTGCACTCCACCATGGCATCAGCAGGAAAAAACTGAAGTAAATCAGGGTGCACACCTGCGAAATCAGGGTCTTGGTGGCTGTCGGTTCCTGGGTACCCAGATAACCGAGCGTCAGGAACGACAGGCCGAACACGGCATACACCAATTTGTGCCAATCCGGACGGTAGCGTATCGATTTCACCGGTGAATGGTCCAGCCAAGGCAGAAAGGCCAGGATCACCACGGAACTGCCGAAGAACACCACACCCCAGAATTTCGCATCGAGGATTTGCGGCAACATGCCGATAATGGCCAGCAAGGCGATCACGGCGATGATGGATTTCACGGTGATCGACAAGCGCGACTTGAGCCAGATGAACACCACATAGGCGGCCACGGCAGCCATACACACATACATGAACTCGGCCGTGGTGGCGCGCAGCACCGAGTAAAACGGCGTGAAGTACCAGGTTGGCGCGATGTGCGTAGGTGTTTTCAGCGAATCGCTAGGCAGGAAGTTGTTGTATTCCAGGAAATAGCCACCCATTTCCGGCGCAAAGAACACCACTGCGCTGAACAGGACCAGGAAGATCGATACGCCGAACAGATCATGCACGGTGTAGTACGGGTGCGAAGGGATGGAATCGAGCGGGTGGCCATCGGCGCCCAGGGTTTCTTTCACTTCGATACCGTCCGGATTGCTGGAACCGACTTCGTGCAGGGCGATCAAATGGGCTGCTACCAGGCCCAGCAACACCAGCGGAATGGCGATCACGTGGAAGGCAAAGAAGCGGTTCAGGGTGGCGTCGGACACCACATAGTCGCCGCGTATCCACAAGGACAGGTCCGGTCCGATCAGGGGAATCGCGCCAAACAGGTTGACGATCACCTGTGCACCCCAGTACGACATCTGGCCCCATGGCAGCAAATAGCCGAAGAATGCTTCGGCCATCAGGCACAGGAAGATGGCGAAACCGAACAGCCAGATCAGTTCACGGGGCTTGCGGTAGGAGCCGTACAGCAGGCCGCGCGTCATGTGCAGGTAGACAATAATGAAAAAGGCCGAAGCGCCGGTCGAGTGCATATAGCGCACCAGCCAGCCCCACGGCACTTCGCGCATGATGTACTCGACGGAATTGAAGGCCAGCGCCGCATCGGGCTTGTAGTGCATGGTCAAAAAGATGCCGGTGACGATCTGCAAGACCAGCACCAGCATGGCCAGCGAACCGAAGATGTACCAGAAATTGAAGTTTTTCGGGGCGTAGTATTTGCCCCATTGATCATTCCACAGCTTGGAGAGGGGGAAGCGGTCGTCGACCCAGCCTAATGCTTTTTGGGCCGCGGGGGCGTCGGGAGGTAATTTCGTTTCCTTGAAAGCTGCCATGATCAAGCCTCGCCTTTCTCGTCTTTACCTATCAGCAATTTGGTGTCGCTCAGATACATATGACGCGGCACTTGCAGGTTGTCCGGGGCGGGCTTGTTCTTGAACACGCGGCCGGCCAGGTCGAAGGTGGAGCCATGGCAAGGACAGAGGAAACCGCCTTCCCAGTCATTCGGCAACGATGGTTGCGGACCGGGCGTGAACCTGGCCGATGGCGAGCAGCCGAGGTGGGTACAGATACCGACGGCGACCAGGATTTCAGGTTTGATCGAGCGCCATTCGTTGACGCAATAGGGCGGCGTGAACTCGTCGGGGTTGCGTTCGGATTTGGCGTCGGCGACTTCATTGTCGGTTTTTTTGAGGGAAGCGAGCATCTCCGGCGTGCGCTTCAGGATCCAGACCGGCTTGCCGCGCCATTCGGCGGTGCGCATTTCGCCTGGTTGCAAGGTGCTGATGTCTACTTCGACCGGCGCGCCGGCGGCTTTCGCGCGCTCCGACGGCTGGAAGGTGCTTACCAAAGCTCCCGCGGTGGCCAAACCAACGACACTGCCCGCCGCGCACGTGGCGACGAGCAAGCCGCGACGGCCTGAATCGACCTGCTTTTCGTTACTCATGCAAACCCCAATCAGTCAAAATGCGAATCTTTATTATGAGTGGCACCCGCGAAAAGTACGCTGCCGAAGCGCTTTCCCATCGCTTGCCCCAGACCGTCTCTTTGTCCGGTAAAGTGGCAACATCTCTGCGGAACTTCGGGCAATATCGCAGCCCGTGCCGATTTTTTGTTGATGTGCCTGAAGTGCAAAAGCCGCCTCTGGCAACCGCAAATTATAAGTGAAGCAAACAACGAATTAAAGATAAACGTTGCCTGTACCATAATTTATATACTTTTGCAGGCAGTGGCTAGTTCTTTTGAACTATGTGCGCTGCAGCATGCCGGAATTGTTCGCGCACACAACCGCAAGTTGGTGATGATATGAATCAATAGTATGATCGGCATGTTTTTTATATCTACCCGAAGGAGAATAATTCATGGCAATGATGCAAGAATTTAAAGAATTTGCAATGAAGGGCAATGTCGTCGACCTGGCCGTCGGTGTCATTATCGGCGGCGCCTTCGGCAAGATTGTCGATTCATTGGTGCAAGACGTGATCATGCCACCAATCGGCCGTATTTTCGGCGGCCTCGACTTCGCCAATTATTATCTGCCCCTGAATGGCCAGGCCACCAGCATGACTTTGGTGGAAGCGAAAAAGGCAGGGGCCGTTTTAGCCTACGGTAATTTCCTCACCATTTTGCTCAACTTCATCATTCTCGCTTTCATCATCTTCCAGATGGTGCGGCTGATGAACAAGGCCCGCCGCAGCGCACCTGCCGCGCCGGCGCCGGAAGCGGTCACGCCGGAAGACATCGTGCTGCTGCGTGAAATCCGTGATTCCCTGCAGAAGGGCGCACAGAAAAACAACGATCTGGCACAATAAGCTGTCCCGGCATAGGCCGGCTGAACAGGGTAAAGCTCCATGCGACGATTTTGGTTATTGTTTGCGCAAACCGTGACGATCGCGTTGGCGCTGTACTTTGTGTATGGCGCGCTGCGCCCGGCCAGCCGGGTGCAGCAGCTGGGCTCGCAAGCGACCCCGGTGCCGGTGGTGGAAACGGCGTCCAGCAGCCTGGCGCCCGGTTCCTATCGCGACGCGGCGGCGCGGGCCATGCCCGCCGTGGTCAACATCCTCACCACGCAAGCGCCCAAGCGCAGCGCCCATCCGCTGTCGCGCGACCCCTTCTTCAAACGATTCTTTGGCGACCGCACGCCCGGCAATGACGACGATGGCGGCGACGACGACTTGCAAAACAGCCTCGGTTCGGGCGTGATCGTCAGCCACGAAGGCTATATCCTGACGAATAACCACGTGGTCGAAGGCGCCGATGAAATCGAAGTCGTGCTGGCCGATGGCCGCAAGGCGCCCGCCAAGGTCGTGGGCCTGGACCCGGAAACGGACCTGGCCATCATCCGTATCAACCTCGACAAATTGCCCGTCATCGTGCTGGGCCAGTCGGAACAGGCGCGCGTGGGCGATGTGGTACTGGCCATCGGCAACCCGTTTGGCGTGGGCCAGACAGTGACCATGGGCATCATCTCTGCCTTGGGGCGCAATAATCTGCACATCAACAGCTTTGAAAATTTCATCCAGACCGATGCGGCGATCAACTTCGGCAACTCGGGTGGCGCGCTGGTCGATACGCGCGGCAATTTGATCGGCATCAACACGGCGATTTATTCGCAAAGCGGCGGCTCGGTCGGCATCGGCTTTGCGATTCCCGTTTCCACCGCCAAGACCGTGATGGAAGCGATCATCAAGAACGGCCACGTGGTGCGCGGCTGGATAGGCGTGGAAATGCAGGACATCACGAAAGAGCTGGCCGACAGCTTCGGTTTGCAGCGTAGCAACGGCGCCATCATTGCCGGCGTGGTGCGCAACGGGCCGGCCGACAAGGCGGGCATCAAGCCTGGCGATATCCTGCTCAAGGTCGAAGGCAAGAGCGTGGGCGACACCACCGAAATGCTCAATCTGATCGCCCAACTGCCGCCCGGTGAAAAAGCTAAAATGACGGTGCTGCGCAAGAGCCGTGAAGCGGTGCTTGATGTGGTGGTGGGCAAGCGGCCCATCCCGAAAGACCCGTCCAAATAGTTGTGTATCGGAACCTGACACATGCATGTGCGTGATTTGACCCAATTTTTACGTGAACTGAGCGACAACAATAATCGTCCCTGGTTTGTGATGAACAAGCCGCGCTACGACATCTTGCGCGAAGAATTTCTGGCGCTGGTGACCTCCTTGATCGGCGAACTCGGCAAGTTTGACCCTGCCGTGAAATATTGCAACCCGAAGAAAGCCATGTTCCGCATCAACCGCGACGTGCGCTTTGCCCACGACAAGAGCCCGTATAAAACGCGTTTTTCGGCGGCGATTGCGCCGAACGACATGCGCCGTCCCAGCAAGGCTGGCGGCCCAACGTACTATCTGCAGATCGATGGCCAGGGCAATCTGCTGTTCGGCGCCGGCGAATACATGCCGCCGCCGGGCCGGCTGAAGGCGCTGCGCGAGCACATGGTCAACGACGCGCCAGGTTTTTCCAAAGTGCTCAAGAATAAGCGCTTGAAGGCGCGTTACGACACGATCCAGAATGAAGGCAAGCTGCAGCGTCCGCCCAAGGGCTTTGACGCTGACGCCGAGCATATCGAATTCATCAAGCTGAAGAGCTTTTTTGTCTGGACCGAAGTAGCGCTGCCCGTAAATGCACCGGAAAAATTGCTGCCTCTCCTGGCCGAAGGCTTGAAGGATGCATTTGCTCTGGTGGAATGGATGCGCGGCGCGAAAGAGCCGGACGAAGAGCTCGTATAACTACTGGAGGGTGTGATGGCTTTGCCGCATGCAGCATCAGGAGAAGTTATCGATATAGCAGCGAAAAACGGCGGCGACCTGTCGCAGTTTTCCGCCATCGCCCTGGCCAAGACGGATGAGCTGGAACTGATACGGCTATGCATGCCCAAGGGCAAGACCATGCCCGAACATCATGTGCTCGGTGAAATCACTTTGCTGTGCCTGCAGGGGCAGGTGGTGGTGCAGGCCCATGGCGGCCAGCAAGTGCTGGGGCCGGGGCAGATGCTATACCTGCACGGTGGCCAGGCCCATGCGGTGGAAGCCCGTGCAGACAGTTTATTGCTGTTGACTATCTTGATGGCCAAGGCGGGCCGCTAAGCCCGCTTGACCACTTATTGCGCTTCGTCGCGCGGATCACGGGCCAGCAGGCGCTGCACCATGTCTTGTGGCAAATCCCCATCGAACAGCACGCCGGCCACCGCATTGGTGATCGGCATGTCGACCTGCATCTTCTGCGCCAGTGCGCGTACGGCACGTGCGCAGGGCACGCCTTCGGCCACATGGCCCAGCTCGGCCACGATGGTGGCCAGCTGCTTGCCTTGCGCCAGAGCCAGGCCCACGCGGCGGTTGCGCGACAAATCGCCGGTGCAGGTCAGCAGCAAGTCGCCGATGCCGGTCAGCCCCATAAAAGTTTCCGTCTGGCCACCCAGCGCCGTGCCCAGGCGCGTGATTTCGGCCAGGCCACGCGTGATCAGCGCGGCGCGGGCATTCAAGCCCAGGCCCAGGCCGTCGGCCACGCCGGTGGCAATCGCCAGGATATTTTTGACGGCGCCGCCCACTTCCACGCCCACCAGGTCGACACTGGCATACACGCGGATGGTGCCGCCATGCAAGGCTGACACGACCTTGCTGCGCAGTTCGGCATTGTCGGACGCTATCGTCAGGGCGCATGGCAGGCCGCGCGCTACTTCCTGCGCAAACGAGGGGCCGGACAGGGCGCCGCCCGGCACTTGATGCCCCAGTTCCTGCTGCACGATCTGGTGCGGCAGCATGCCGCTGCCGTCTTCAAAACCCTTGCACAGCCAGACCAGGTTGGGAATCTGCTTGTGTTTGAGCTGCAGCAGCAGCGGGCGCAGGCCTGCCACCGGGCAGGCGGCGATCAGCAGCGCCTGCTCGTCGCCGGCATGCGCCACGGCGGCGTCGAAATCGGCCGAGATGAGCATTTGCGGCGGCAGGGCAAAGCCGGGCAGATAGCTGTTTTCGCCACTGGCGGCCATCGCCGCCATGGCGCTGCCATTGCGGCCCCACAGCAATACGTCATGGCGGGCCGCCAGGGCCATGGCCACGGCCGTGCCCCAGGCGCCGGCGCCCAGCACGGTAATCTTGCGGCGCTGGCCAGCAGGGATGGTATCGGAAATGATGTCAGGAGAAACTTGCATGCAACCTCAGTCGGGCAGGGGGAAAGGCGGCGCCGCTATCAGCGCCGGCGGCGCCAGCAGCGCTTACAGGCCCCAGACTTCGCTGGTCTTGACGTAGCCGGTCTGGCCATCCTTGTGGCGGACCTTGACCCAGCCGGAAGTAGGCTGTTCGCTCATTTCGAGCAGCACGCCCTTGTCGACCAGCAGCACCGGCGAGGCATTATCGTCGGGGCTGGCACGGACTTTCAGATTGGCGGTGCGCGCCACAACATTGCGTTTCGGGCTCAGGCCCTTCGCTTCGGTCCAGGCCATTTCGCCAGTGGCGTCGCGTACCTTGACCCATTCGCCATAGCTGAGGACGACTTCGAGCGGCATGCCGCGCGGCGCCACATACAGCTTGCCGCCCTTGACGGAAGGCGCGTCGTACAGGATGACCGGGGCGGCGCCCACCGATTTGAAATCGACGGCGTAGCTGGCCGCTGTCGCCAGCATCAGTACGGCGCCTGCGATCCAACGGAATTTGCTTGTGACCGGATTTTTCAACATGATATTTTTTGAGCCTTAACGAAACACGGCGGTCCAGCCGCCGTGTCATGCTGGCCCAGAGCGGGCCGGCGGGGTCTTGCTTGCAACTATTAGTGCGTTTCGCCAGCAGCGGGTGCTGCTGCGGCAGCGTCAGCAATAGCTTGCAGGCGTTGTTGGTAGAACACTTCGAAGTTGATCTCGGCCAGGTGCACAGGCGGGAAGCCGGCACGGGTGATCACGTCGGCGATGTTGGCGCGCAGGTATGGGTAGATGATGTTCGGGCAGCCGATTCCCAGCAGCGGATCGAGTTGATCGGCAGGAATGTTGCGTGCTTCGAAGATACCAGCTTGTTTGCCTTCAACCAGGAAAGCCACTTTGTCGCCGACTTTGGCGGTCACGGTGATGGTCACGGTCGCTTCAAAGATGCCGTCGGCCAAAGGCGCAGCGCCCACGTCCAGTGCCACTTCGATCGCTGGTGCTTCTTGTTCCAGGAAAATAGCTGGGGAATTTGGTTGTTCCAGCGACATGTCTTTCAGGTAGACGCGTTGGATTTGGAAGACTGGTTGCAGATTTTCGTCAGACATGGAACGCTTTCGTTGTAATGGACAAGAACGGCATACCGTTCAAATATAGTGTTTGCGGCAAACAAACCGCACCGGATAGGTGCGGCCTGATCAGGTGCGAGGCAATTGTATCAAAACAATACTGCCTAAAACCAATTTCGCTAACCGGCTTTATATCAGGCTGCCGTGCCATTTAACAAGGGGTCCAGCTTTCCGGCTTGATCGAGCGCATACAAATCGTCGAAACCGCCGACGTGGGTGTCGCCCACATAGATTTGCGGCACGGTACGGCGACCGGTGCGTTCCATCATCTTGATGCGCTCTTCAGGATCGAGGTCGACGCGGATTTTTTGCACGGCTACGCCCTTAGATTCCAGCAGGCGCTCGGCGCGCACGCAATAGGGGCAGACGGCGGTGCTATACACAATTACTGGGACTGTCATGATATTTTCCTTCAATGAACTGATGCTTACTTGGCCAAGGATAAGGTTTTCAGTGGCAAGCCTTGCTTGTTCCATTCGTCGATGCCGCCTTCCAGGCCGGTTGCTTCGGCGAAACCGGCTTTGCTCAGCAGGCCGACGGCCGTTGCCGAGCGCGATCCTTTCTGGCAAACCACTACAATGGGGCGCGTTTTGAATTTTTCCAGCTCGCCCAGGCGTTTTGCCAGTTCTGGCAAGGGAATATTTTTTGCGTCAGGCAAGTGGCCCTTGGCGAATTCTTCCGGGGTGCGTACGTCAACGATGACGGTTTTGCCACGATTGATCAGTTGTGTGACTTCCAGTACTGTGGCACGCTTGCCGCGCAAGGACAGCAGTGGCCAGAGGAGGGCGCCGCCGGAAATGATGACGATGGCAAACAGAAAAATGTGGTCGATAAAGAATTTCACGTAGGGTCCAATGGTTTAAGTCAATCCGCGCATTATAAAATAGAAGCTGGACGAGGTCTTTTTACGTTTTGCTTTTTTGATTTGAACCCCTTGAGAAGATAGAACTATGTATAAAATCGTTTTCATGCGTCACGGCGAGTCCACCTGGAACCTCGATAACCGCTTCACTGGCTGGACCGACGTCGATCTGACGGAAAAGGGCGTCAACGAAGCCCGGGCCGCCGGCCAGATCCTCAAGGAAGCCGGTTTCACGTTTGACGTGGCCTACACCTCGGTCTTGAAGCGCGCGATCCGTACCCTGTGGCTGTCGCTGGACGCGATGGACATGATGTATCTGCCGATCAAGCATGACTGGCGTTTGAACGAGCGTCACTACGGCGCCCTGCAAGGCCTGGATAAAGCAGAAACAGCGGCCAAGTATGGCGACGAGCAAGTGCTGGTCTGGCGCCGCAGCTACGACACGCCGCCGCCGCCGCTGGCCGAGGGCGACGATCGCGCCTCGTTCAACGATCCGCGTTATGCCGGCTTGCCAAAAGCATCGATTCCGCTGACCGAATGCCTGAAAGACACCGTAGCGCGCGTGATGCCTGCCTGGGATGAGGAAATCGCCCCGGCGATTCGCGCCGGCAAGAAAATCATCATTTCGGCCCACGGCAACAGCTTGCGCGCCCTGATCAAGATGCTCGACGGCATCAGCGACGACGACATCGTCGGCCTGAACATTCCAAATGGCCAGCCGCTGGTATATGAACTGGACGCCGATTTGAAACCGATCCGCCATTACTATCTGGGCGATCCGGCAGCGATTGCGGCAGCCCAGGCTGCCGTGGCGAACCAAGGGAAGGCCAAGTAACTTTGCAGTATTTCTTCCGCGGCACAGCCATCGCCCCCTCTGCTGAACCACCCCTGCCGGCCTGGCGCGCCGGCGCCATGCTGTGCCTGGCGCTGCTGTTTGCCAGCGGCGCCGCGCATGGCGCCAAACCCACCGAACGCAGCAAGCAGAAGGCGGCCGCGGAAGCCCAGCGCGCCGGATTGCAGCAAAAGCTGACGGCCCTCAAGCGCGACATCAGCGTGACGGAAACCGCCAAGGACGATGCTGCCGATACCCTGGCCGAGTCGGAAGAAGCCATTTCCAACGCCAACCGCTCCTTGCGCGACCTGGCGCAGGAGCAAAATGACACCGGCGTCAAACTGACGGCGCTGGGACGTGAGCGCGAGCAATTGACGGCCACGGTCAGCAAGCAAAAGGGGCAGTTGTCCGAATTGCTGCGCGAACAATATGTCGCCGGCAATGAAGACCGCATCAAGCTGCTCTTGTCAGGTGACAACCCGAACCGCATCAACCGCGATCTGCAACTGATGGCCTATGTGTCGCAGGCGCAGGCGCGCCTGCTCGAATCGCTGCGCGCCAACCTGGCGGCGGTGGAAAAAAACCAGGCGGAAGTGCAGAACGCCAAGGATGAACTGGAAGAAATTGCCCAGGAAGAGCGCGATCAAAAAGCCTTGCTGGTGCAGGAAAAAGCACGCCGCGCCACTTTGCTGGCCAATTTGTCGCAGCGCCTGGTGGCGCAGCGCAAGGAAGCTGGCAATGTGGAGCGCGACGAACAGCGCATGGGCAATCTGGTCGACAAGCTGGCCAAGATGATCGCTGAGCAAGCCGCAGCGGAAGCGGCCGAGAAGAAACGCCAGGAATTGCTGGCGGCCCAGCGCGCCGCCGCCAAGGCGGCAGCGGACGCCAAGGCTGCCGAGGAAAAACGCCAGCGCCTGGCCGCCGCGCGCGCCAAGGCGGAAGCCAAGGCAGAAGCGAAGGCCCAGGCTGACCGCGAGCGTATCGCCAGGGAGCAGCAGAACAAGAGCGGCAAGATCAAGCCGCAAACGCCGGCCCCGGTCCCGGTCCCGGCGCCAGCCGTCAAGCTCGATCCTATCGATAATGACGAGCCGCCGCAGGTGGCCAAGGTCGAGCCTAAACCCGAACCTAAAGCGGAGCCGCCGCGCCCCAGCCTGGGGCCGGCCGCGCCCGCTGGTGCTTTCGCCAGCCTCAAGGGGCAGATGCGCGCGCCCCTGCCGGGCAAGGTGGAAGTGCGTTTCGGCAGCAAGCGCGGCGATGGCCCCAGCTGGAAGGGCGTGTTCATCCGTGCCAGCGAGGGGACGGAAGTGCACGCCATCGCGGCCGGCCGGGTGGTGTTTTCCGATTGGCTGCGCGGCTTCGGCAACCTGATCATCGTCGACCATGGTGGCCAGTACATGAGTATTTATGGCAATAACCAATCCGTGCTGAAACGCGTGGGGGATGCCGTCAAGGCCGGCGACGCCATCTCCACTGCCGGCAACAGCGGCGGCAACGAGGAATCGGGGCTATACTTTGAGTTGCGCTATCAGGGCCGAGCCTTCGACCCCGCCGGCTGGGTGAAGTTTTAAAGTGAAATTTCAAATTCCTGCCATCGTTGCAGGATTCTGACTGCATCGTATTTGTAGATTGCGAAGAAGACATGGGCATCAAAGTAAAAAGTATCGGCTTGATCGGTTTGGGCGTATTGGCCGGTATCGGCGCAACGATGCAGTTCCCGGCGATTGCGCAGAAAGTGGCCACTTCTCCGCTGCCGCTCGACGAGCTGCGCCAGTTATCCGATGTCTTTGGCCTCATCAAGACCGATTACGTGGAAAAGGTTGACGATAAGAAACTGCTGACGGAAGCCATTTCCGGCATGGTGTCCTCGCTGGACCCGCATTCTGTCTATCTCGACAAGAATGCCTTCAAGGAAATGCGCGAGAGCGTGGAAGGCAAGTTCGTCGGCATCGGCATCGAAGTGAGCATGGAAGATGGCTATGTGAAAGTCGTCTCGCCGATCGAGGACAGCCCCGCCGCCAAGGCCGGCATCCTGGCTGGCGACCTGATTACCCGTCTCGACAATGTGCCCCTGAAAGGCTTGCAGCTCGACGAGGTGATCAAGAAGATGCGCGGCCAGCCGCACAGCAAGCTGGTGCTGACGATTTCGCGCAAGGGCGAAAGCAAACCGCTGGTGTTCCCCATCGTGCGCGAAGAAATCCGCGTGCAAAGCGTGAAGGCCAAGATGATCGCCCCTGGCTATGGCTGGCTGCGTATTGCCCAGTTCCAGGAACCGACCGTGGGCGACATGGTCAAGAAAATCAATGCCCTGTATGCGCAAGACCCCAAGCTCAAGGGCCTGGTGCTGGACTTGCGCAACGATCCGGGCGGTGTGGTGCCGGGCGCCATCGGCGTGGCCACTGCCTTCTTGCCAGGCAATTCCGTGATCGTCTCGACCAAGGGGCAATTGCCTGAATCGCAGCAAGTATTTTATGGTCGGCGCGAGTTTTATGCGGCGCCGGACAGCAAGACCGATCCGCTGGCCAAGCTGCCGGCCGCGCTGAAAACCGTGCCGCTGGTGGTGCTGGTCAACGCCGGTTCGGCTTCAGCCTCGGAAATCGTCGCTGGCGCCTTGCAGGATTACAAGCGCGCCACCGTGATCGGCACGCAGACTTTCGGCAAGGGTTCGGTGCAAACCCTGCGCCAGCTGACCGCTGATACGGCCGTCAAGCTGACGACGGCCCGTTATTACACGCCGAAAGGCCGCGCCATCCAGGCGCGCGGCATCGTGCCCGACATGCTGGTCGATGAAACGGCCGATGGCGATGGCTGGAACAGCTTGCGCGTGCGTGAAGCCGACCTGGACAAGCACCTGGCCAGCGATGATGGCAAGCCGGAAGCGGCCGCTCCTACCCTGGGCAGCGAGCAGGCGCAACTGGCGGAAGAGCAGCGCCTGATCACCTCGGCGAAAAAGCGCAAGCCACTGGAATACGGCGCCAAGGACGATTTCCAGCTGCAGCAGGCGCTGAACCACTTCCAGGGCTTGCCGGTGCAACTGGCCAAGGCGGACCTGAAAGCCGAAAAGATCAGCGACAAGCCCGAGATCCAGGCCGACATCAAGCCCGATGATAAGAAGATTCCTGTGCAAAAACCGTAAGTTGCGGCCATGAACGACGCCCAGCTGCTGCGCTATTCGCGCCATATCCTCATCGATGAAATCGGCATCGAAGGCCAGCAAGCCTTGCTGGACGCGCATGTGCTGGTGATCGGCGCGGGTGGCCTGGGGTCTCCCGCCGCCATGTATCTGGCGTCCGCCGGGGTCGGCAAGCTGACCCTGGTCGACGACGACACGGTCGACCTGACCAATCTGCAGCGCCAGATCGCCCATACGACGGCGCGCGTGGGCCAGCCCAAAGTGCTGTCGGCAAGCGAAACCTTGCGAAATATCAACCCAGAGATCGTGATTGCGGCCTTGCAGGAGCGTGTCGACGAGGCTCGCCTGGCCGAACTGGTCTTGCCGGCCACGGTGGTGCTGGACTGTACCGACAATTTCGCCACCCGCCATGCCGTCAACCGTGTGTGCGTGGCCCACAAGGTGCCGCTGGTGTCGGGCGCCGTGATCCGCTTCGATGGCCAGGTCAGCGTGTTTGACACGCGCGCCGGTACGCAGCCCTGTTATTGCTGTCTGTTTCCGCAAGACCAGGCATTCACGGACGAGGCCTGCTCTACCATGGGCGTGTTTGCGCCGCTGGTGGGGGTGGTGGGCGCCATGCAGGCAGCCGAAGCTTTAAAACTCATCATGGGCGTGGGCGAGTCGCTGGCGGGCAGGCTGTTGCTGCTCGATGGCTTGCGCATGGAATGGAGCAGCATGCGCGTGGCGCGCGACCCGGCCTGCCCTGTTTGCGGCTAGTCTGACGGCGAATAGCGGCAAGTGGTCTGGTCGGGCTGCAAGTTATCACAGAAAATTTTACCCATATGACAGGCTTTGTCATATTTCGGCTTTATACTCTGCACTCCACTGACCTACTTTTTCTCTTTCTTATGCAAAACGCAGCACACCGTTCGATACGCCAGCGCCTCGCGCGTGGCTTCACACTGATCGAAATCATGGTCGTGGTCGTGATCATGGGTATCCTCGCTTCGCTGGTGGTGCCGAAACTGATCGCCCGTACGGGTGAATCGAAGGTGGCGGCGGCGAAAGTTGACATGGCCACCATCATGCAGGCGCTCAAGCTGTACCGCCTCGATAACCAGCGCTATCCGACCACCGAGCAGGGCTTGCACGCGCTGGTGGAAAAACCCACCGCCGGCCCGGCCGCGAATGGCTGGAAGGCGGGCGGCTACCTGGAAAAAATGCCAAAAGATCCATGGGGCAACCCTTACCAGTACCTGTCGCCTGGCTTGAAAGGCGAAGTCGACATCATCTCGCTGGGCGCCGACGGCCAGCCTGGCGGTAGCGGTGACGACGCCGATATCGGCTCGTGGGAACTGTAAGCTACCTGCATGTGCACCATGACCAGGCAGGGCGCGTATCGCCAGCGGCGTAGCGGCGGCTTTACCCTGATCGAGCTGCTGGTGGTGATGGTCATCATCGGCGTCACCCTGGGGCTGGTGTCCTTGAACGCCATGCCGAATGGCCAGCAAGCCTTGCAAAAGGAAGCCGAACGCATCGCCCTGCTGCTGCAGCTGGCGCGCGATGAAGCCATCGTGCGCAGCCGGCAAGTGGCCTTCGAAGCCGATGAAAACCAGTACCGCTTCCTGGTCTTGAATGAAAAACTGTGGCAACCCGTGACGCAGGACGATTTGCTGCGCGAACGCAGCTTTTCCAATACTCCCATGCTGCTCAGCGTGCAGCCGTCCAATAGCGTGGCCCAGCCGTTGCGCATCATCTTCGGCCGCGAGCCGGTCGACAAGCCCTTCGTGCTGACCCTGGCCAGCGGCGAGCGCAGCGTCGCCATCCGCGCCGACGGCATCGGTCATTTTACGGTCGAACAATGATTTCCTTTCCTTTTCAACGTTCAGGGCGACAGTCCGGCTTCACCTTGCTGGAAGTGCTGGTCGCCCTGGTCATCGTCGGCACGGCGCTGGGGGCGTCCTTGCGCGCCGTGGGCAGCCTGACGCAGAACAGCGATGGCTTGCGCAGCGCCATGATGGCCACCTGGTCGGCTGAAAATCATTTGGTGCGCCTGCGCCTGGCGAAGACCTTCCCGCAGACGGGCACGCGCACGGAAGACTGTCCGCAGGGTGATTTGCAACTGATATGCGAGGAAGAAGTGGTGGCCACGCCGAATCCCCGTATCCGCCAGGTGCGCGTCAATGTCTACGACGCGCAATACCCGGCCCGGCGCATCGTGCGCCTGGTCCTGCTGTCGTTTAACGACTGATGGCGCGCCGTTTCTCCCCCGCCGCGGGCTTTACGCTGATCGAGCTGCTGGTGGCGATCGGCATCCTGGCCATGGTCGCCGTGCTGGGCTGGCGTGGCCTGGACAGCATCATGCGTTCGCGTGAAGTGCTGACCAGCCAGCTGGAACAGGCGCGCGGCATGCAACTGGCGTTTGCCCAGATGCAGAGCGATTGCGACCACCTGGCCGGCGCCGGCCTGAATAATAATCTGCTCAATGGCCGCACCAATCTGTCGGCAGAAGACGACCGGTTGACCCTGGTGCGCCTGGCTGCCTCGGAGCAGGAACCGCAGCAGCTGCAGGTGATCACCTATCGCCTGAGCAACGGCGTGCTGACGCGGCGCGAATCGAATGGCACGCGCGACCTGGCCGTGCTCGACACCTTGTGGCAGGCGGCGCGCGACGATACCAACACCAGCACGGCCGACGTGCCGCTGATGCGCGGCGTTGACAGCATGGTCATGCGTGGCTGGAGCAACGGCGCCTGGAACGTGCTGACGGCGGGCGCCGCCATCTCCACGCAAGTGCCGGGCCTGGAAGTGACCTTGCAGATGCCGGGCCAGGATGCGGGCCTGTCCAAAGTATTTTTACTGGGGCCAGGATGAGACCCAGGATGAAGCCATTTCGCATTCCAGCGCGCCAGCGTGGCGTGGCCGTCATCATGGCCTTGCTGCTGACGGCGCTGGCCATCACGGTGGTTGCCAGCCTGTTCTGGCAGCAGCAGGTGCAAGTGCGCTCGATGGAAAACCAGCGTTTGCGCCTGCAGACGCAATGGGCCATGCGCGGCATGGTCGACTTTGCCCGCTTCTGGCTGCGCCAGGACAATCCCTCGCTGACGGCCGCTGACGGCATCTGGGCCACGCCCATCGAGGAAGCGCGGCTCGACGATTATGTGGACCGTGAAAAGGTCGACACGGAAAAATTCGACGCCACGGTGTCGGGCCGTGCCTTCGATGCGCAGGCGCGTTTTAATATCAGCAACCTGGCCGACGTCATGGGCAACGTCAATCCTCCGCAGGTGAAGGCGTATCAGCGCTTGCTGGCCAACCTGCAGCTCGACAGCGGCCTGGCGCAGGCGACCGCCGATGCGGTGGTGCGCGCGCGGCCCAGATCGAACACACCGAATACCGGCAGCAATGACGGTAATAACGGTGGCACAAACGGTGGTGCAAATGGTGGTAGCAACACCACGGCCCCGAGTTCGGGCGGCGACAGCGCGCCGGTGGCGTTCACGCAGATCGAGGATTTGCTGTCCGTGCCCGGCTACACGCCGCAAGTGATCGAGAAGCTGCGCGACTTCGTCATCGTGCTGCCGACCACGACCCCCAGCGCCGTGAATGTCAATACCGCCCCGGCGGAAGTACTGTCGGCCGTGACGACGCTGTCGGTTTCCGAGGCCAGCGCCGTGACCTTGAGCAATCCGCGTAAAAAGTTTGTCGATGCAGGTAATTTCACGAATAATACCAATGGCAACCTGATCGACGGCGTGCCTATCGATGTGAAAAGCAGCTATTTCCTCGCGGTCATCCGGGTGCGCCTGGACCGCGCGGCGCTCGATGCGCAAGCGCTGGTGTGGCGCCAGCCGAATCCGCAGCGCACTACCAGCCTGGTCTGGTTGCGGGAAAATTAAAACCTGAAAGCGAGTCCCTTTGACAACTCTGTATATCCGGCACCCGGCCAAAGTGTCCACTGACAGTGCGGCGGCCTGCCCCTTCGTGCTGGCCGGCGACGGCGGCGCCCTGCTGCAGCAGGGCAGTACGCCACTGGGCAACCTGGGGCCGCTGATCGCTGGCGCAAAGCAGGTGGTACTGCTGCTGGCGGCAGCCGATGTGACCTTGCTGCGTCTGAAAACCCCGCCGCTGGCGGGCGCCCGCCTGCGCGCGGCCTTGCCCGGCCTGGTGGAAGAACACATCCTTGGCGACGCGCAAGACTGCGTGCTGGCTGCAGGCAGCAGCGATGCCGCCGGTCTGCGCACGGTGGCCGTGGTGCAGCGGGCCTGGATAGAAGTGCTGGTAAAAGCCTTGCTGGCGCAGGGCGCGCGCAAGGTCGCCGTGCTGCCATCGCAGCTATGCCTGCCTTTGCCGCCCGGTGGCGTGACGGCGGCCTTGCAGGCAAGCGGGCAGGGCCTGGAACTGGCTTTGCGCCAGGCGCCGCAAGAAGGCCTGGGCCTGATCCTGCCGGCCCAGCCGCAGCAGGCTTTGACGACCACGCGTGCGTTTGCCGGCGAGGCGCCCCTGACCGTGTATGTGGCGCAGGCCGACGTGGCCCACTACCAGGCGCTGGCCGCCGACATGGCGGGCGTGACGGTGGCAGCCGACCATTGGGCGCACTGGATCGCCGCTGCCCACGCGGCGGGCCTGGACCTGGTGCCGGCGCTGGGAGCCAACGGCGGTGCGGCGCGCGACTGGCAGCGCTGGCGCTGGCCATTGCGGCTGGTGGCGCTGGCCGTGATCGTCAACCTGATGGGCTTGAATATCGAATGGTCGCGCCTGAAGCGCGAGGCCGCTACCGTGCGTACCTCGATGCAGCAAACCTTCAAGGCGGCGTATCCGAATGAAGCGCCGGTGTATGGCATGGAAGCGGAGCAGATGCGGCGCAATATCACTGCCGCCAAGCTGCAAAGCGGGCAGGCCAGCATGGACGATTTCACCAGCCTGAGCGCAGCGCTGGGCGAGGCGCTGGGCGGCCTGGCCGGACGCGGCGTGGTGGCCTCGCTGGAATACCGCGAGCGCAGCCTGATCGTCAAACTGAAACCCGATATGGTGGACGCCAGCGCCCAGGCGCAGGTGCGTGAAGGCCTGGCCGCGCGCAAGCTGTCCTTGAATGTAACGGAGCCGGGCGTGTGGAAAATCACGCTGGCCACGGGAGCGAAAACATGAACGCCGTCGTCAACAAGGGGCGGGTGGCCCTGGCCAGCCGCCAGCAGGCGCTGCAAGTCTTCTGGACCGAGCGCACGCCGCAGGAACGCAAGCTGCTGACGACAGGCAGCGTCGTCGCCGGCCTGGCGCTGGTGTACGCCATCTTTTTTGACCCGGCCTGGAGCGGCCGCACCGATTTGCAAAAGAGCTTGCCCGAGCTGCGCCAGAGTGCGGCCCAGCTGCAGGCGCTGGCGCTGGAAGCGGGTGATCTGGCGCGCCAGACACCGCTGCAGGTGGCGGCCATGAGCAAAGAGAGCCTGGGTGCTTCCCTGAAGGCCAAGGGCCTGACGCCGCAATCGCTGTCGGTAACAGGAGAATACGTCAGGGTACAGCTCAATGACGTGCCGTTTGCGAGTGTCATGCTGTGGCTGGACGGTTTGCGCCGTCAAGACCGCGTCGCGGTGCAGGAAGCCAAGATCACGGCGCAGACCAAGGCTGGCCAGGTCGACGCCACGTTGACCTTGCATCAGAGTCCGGGCGCGACGCGATGAAGCGCCTGCTCGGATGGCTGCTGGCCATCATCGTCAGCGTGGCGGCGACCCTGCTGGTGTTTTTTCCTGCCGGCTGGGTGGCCGGCATCGTCGAGCAGCAGACGGCCGGGCGATTGACCCTGGGCGATGCGCAGGGTACCCTGTGGCGCGGCTCGGCGTTTATCGGCGGGGCGGCCAGCGCGAATGGCGCCGTGACGCCGCTGCTGCCAGGACGCTTCAGCTGGCGCATCTCGCCATCGGTGCTGTGGGGATCGGCCGACGTGGAACTGCAAAACCCCGAAGCCTTGTCGCAAACCGTCAATCTGCACGGTGGCTGGTCGCACTGGCAAGTAAGCCCGGCGTCCCTGCTGCTGCCGGCCGACGGCCTGGGTGGCCTGGGCGCGCCGCTCAATACGGTGGCGCCGACGGGCAGCATGCGCCTGTCGTGGACCACCTTGCAGCTGGCGCTGGAAAAACGGCAGTTTTCGGCGGTCGGGCGCACTACCTTGCAGATGACGGACATGGCCTCGCGCCTGTCGTCGCTGCGTCCGCTGGGCAGTTATGAACTCGATTTCGATTGGCAGGGGCAGCAGGCGTCATTGACCCTGCGCTCCATCAAGGGGCCGCTGCTGCTCGATGGCAGCGGCAGCCTGAATCAGGGGCGCATGCAGTTTTCAGGCCAGGCCCAGGCCGCAGCAGGATATGAAGAGACCTTGGCGAGTTTGTTGAATTTGCTGGGACAGCGCCGTAGCAATAGCGAAAAAAACATCATCGCCTTAGAGTTTAGACAATGAAAAAACCATCCGTGAGCCCAAACAAATCCTCCTTTTCGCTGCGCCGCCTTTCCGCCGCCGCTCTCTTGTGCTGTTCGGTGGCTGGCATGCCGGCGCCTGCCTGGTCTGCACCCGGCGATGAAGCCGCGCTCAATTTCGTCGGCGCCGATATCGAATCGGTGATCAAGGCGGTGGGGCATTACACCAACATCAATTTCGTCATCGATCCCCGCGTCAAGGGCACGATCACGCTGGTGTCGGAGAAATCGATCAGCAAGACCCAGGCTTTCGGCCTGCTCGCTTCCGCGCTGCGCCTGCAAGGCTATGCCGTGGTCTCGGGCGACGGTTACGCCAAGGTGGTGCCGGAAGCGGACGCCAAGCTGCAATCGGTGCCGACCCAGGTGGGCAGCGGCGCCAGCCAGGTCAAGGGCGACCAGATCGCCACCCAGGTGTTTTATCTGAGCTATGAATCGTCGGCCAACTTGCTGGCCGTGCTGCGCCCGCTGATTTCACCGAATAACACCATCAACGCCAATCCCGGCAACAACTCGCTGGTGATCACCGATTACGCCGATAACCTCAAGCGCCTGGCGAAGATCATCGCCGCGCTCGACGTGCCGGCATCGACTGACCTGGACGTGATTCCCGTGCGTTATGCGATAGCCTCGGACCTGGCCTCGATGGTCAACAAACTGATGGAAGGCGGCGGCGGCACGGCAGCCGGCGCCGATGCGGGCAAGGTCTCGGTACTGGCCGATCCGCGTACCAATTCGCTGGTGCTGCGCGCGCCATCGGTGGCACGCGCCAACCTGGCCAAGTCGCTGATCTCGAAACTCGACCAGCCGACTACGCAGCTGGGCAATGTGCACGTGGTGTACCTGAAGAATGCCGACGCCACCAAGCTGGCGCAAACCCTGCGCTCGGTGGTGACGTCCGACGGCACGGCCGCCGGCGGTCAGCAAAACAATACGAACAACGCCAGCAACCAGGGCTTGAATAACCAGGGCATCAACAGCAATAACAACAGTGGCGGCATCAACAGCACTGGCCTGGGTGGCAATACGCAAAACGGCACCTCGGGTGGCGCGTCGATGAACAACGGGCCGCAGCAGCTGTCCTCGGGCGGCGCGGCCGGCTTTATCCAGGCCGATGCCTCGACCAATACCCTGATCCTGACCTGTAACGAAGCTGTCTACCGCAACCTGCGTGCCGTGATCGACCAGCTCGACGTGCGCCGCGCCCAGGTCTATATCGAAGCGCTGATCGTCGAAGTAACGTCGGCCAAGGCATCCGAATTCGGCGTGCAATGGGCTGGCCTGTCGGGTAACAGCAATAGCAATTATCGCGTGGGCGTGCTGCAATCGTTCGCTGGCGGCACCAGCAACAATATCGGCGCCATCGCCACCGGCAAGGGCGCCGTGCTGCCGACGGATGGCCTGAACCTGGGTATTTTCAAGCAGATCAATGGTGCACTGGGTCTGGGCGCCATCGCCCATGCGCTGGAGTCGGATGGCAACGCCAACATCCTGTCGACGCCTAACCTGATCACTCTGGATAATGAGCTGGCGACCATCAAGGTGGGCCAGAACGTGCCTATCCTGACGGGCCAGTACACCAGTACGGCTGGCACCAACACCAATCCTTTCCAGACCATCGACCGCAAGGATGTGGGCCTGACCCTGAAGGTGCGTCCGCAGATTTCCGAAGGCGGCACCATCAAGCTGAGCATCTATCACGAAACTTCCAGCGTGGACCAGGCCACGGCGACGGCTGTCAGCGGCATCACCATCAACAACCGCGTGATCGAGAACAGCGTGCTGGCCGACGATGGCCAGGTCATCGTGCTCGGTGGTTTGATCCAGGACAGCACCAGCGACAATGCTGAAAAAGTGCGCGGCCTGGGCGATATTCCCGTGCTGGGCAATCTGTTCAGGTACCAGACGCGTTCGCGCACCAAAACCAATCTGATGATTTTCCTGCGTCCAGTCATCGTGCGCAGCAAGGAGCAAAGCGGCAGCCTGGCTTCCGACCGCTACGACTATATGCGCGCGGCCGAAGAAATGGCCGTGCCGGCGACGGGTAATCTGATGCTGAAAGACCTGGGCACACCGGTGATGCCGGCCTTGCAAAATGGCCAGCCAGTCGGTGGCGGCTTGATGTCGCGCCCCTTGCCGCCAGCGCCGGCGCCACTGGGTGCGCCGGGCAATGCGGTCACGCCGGCCGCTGAATCGCAGCAGCAACCGCAGCCGCAGAACTGATCGCCGTCATGAGTAATCTTTTACCTTACGCCTACGCCCGCGATTTCGGCTTGCTGGCCCGGCCCGGCGCGCAGGAGGGCGACGCGGTCGAAGTGCTGGTGGCTGCTGCCACTGCACCGGCGGCGATAGCCGAAGTGTCGCGCCGTTTCGGCCAGATCCAGCTGACGGTCATGCCGCGTGGTGAACTCGACGCCGCCATCGCCAGCGCCTACGCGGGCGGCGGCGGTGACGCCTCGCAGATGGCCGATGAATTCGACGCCGACCTGGACTTGACCAAGCTGCTGCAGGACGTGCCGGCCATCGAGGATTTGCTCGAATCGTCCGACGACGCGCCCGTGATTCGCATGATCAATGCACTGCTGACGCAGGCGCTGCGCGAAGGCGCATCCGACATCCATATCGAACCGTTCGAGCAGACCTCGGTCGTGCGCTTCCGCATCGATGGCAGCCTGCGCGACGTGGTACGCCCGCGCAAGGCCATCCACGGTTCGCTCATTTCGCGTATCAAGATCATGGCGCAGCTCGACATCGCTGAAAAGCGCTTGCCGCAGGATGGCCGCATCACCCTGCGCGTGGGCGGCAAGCCGGTCGACGTGCGCGTCTCGACGCTGCCGACCGGCCATGGCGAACGGGCCGTGCTGCGTTTGCTGGACAAGGAAGCGGGCCGCCTCGACTTGCAGCATCTGGGCATGAGCGCGCCGATGCTGAAACAGTTCGATGGCCTGATCACGCAGCCGCACGGCATCGTGCTGGTCACGGGGCCTACCGGTTCGGGCAAGACCACCACCCTGTACGCCGCGCTGTCGATGCTGAACGCCACCACCACCAATATCCTGACGGTGGAAGACCCGATCGAGTATGACCTGGCTGGCGTGGGCCAGACGCAGGTCAATTCGCGCATCGACATGACGTTTGCGAAAGCGCTGCGGGCGATTCTGCGGCAAGACCCGGACGTCATCATGATCGGCGAGATCCGCGACCTGGAAACGGCGCAGATCGCCGTGCAGGCTTCGCTGACGGGCCATCTGGTGCTGGCGACCTTGCATACCAACGACGCTTCGGCGGCCGTGACGCGTCTGCTGGACATGGGTATCGAACCGTTCCTGCTGTCGTCGTCCCTGCTGGGCGTGCTGGCGCAGCGCCTGGTGCGAAAATTGTGCGGCTCTTGCAAAACCTTCGATGGTACCTATTGGCAGGCGGTGGGTTGCGAGCATTGCGGCCACACGGGTTACCAGGGCCGGGTCGGCGTGTATGAATTGCTGCGCACGACAGAACAGATACGCGCACAGATCCACAACCGCGCCTCGGAAGCGGAAGTGCGCACCGTGGCCCTGAAGGACGGCATGACGGGCATGCGCGAGGACGGCGAACGCTGGCTGCGCGATGGCACGACGACGCAAGCCGAACTGCTGCGCGTGACCAAAGACTAGGCCCGCCACCATGCCCGCATTCCGTTATGAAGCCGTCGATGCGCAAGGCGCCACCCGCAAGGGCGTGCTCAATGCCGACAGTCCCCGTTCCGCCCGCGCCGAACTGCGCCTGCAAGGCCTGGTGCCACTGGCCGTCGACCTGATCGCCGCCCAGGTCGATGCGGCCGGCGTCACCAAGCGCCGCGGTTTTGGCGAGCGCCTGACGACCACCGAGCTGGCGCTGTTTACGCGCCAGCTGGCCAGCCTGCTGGAAGCGGGCCTGCCACTCGAGCAGGCGTTTTCCGCGCTGCTGGAGCAGGCCGAACGCCCGTATCTGCGCGACCTGATTGCCTCGATCCGTTCCGAAGTGATCGGTGGCGCGGCGTTTTCCGACGTGCTGTCGCGCCACCCGCGCGACTTTGCCGAGATCTACCGCGCACTGGTGGCGTCGGGCGAGCAGATCGGCCATCTGTCGCGCGTGCTGTCGCGCCTGGCCGATTACATCGAGCGGCGCAATGCGCTGGTGCAGAAGGTCAAGCTGGCTTTTACGTATCCGGCCATCGTGACGGTGGTGGCGTTTTCCATCGTGATTTTCCTGCTCACCTATGTGGTGCCGCAGATCGTTTCCGTGTTCGCCAATACCAAGCAAAAGCTGCCGGTGCTGACCATCATCATGCTGGCCCTGTCCGACTTCGTGCGCCATTACGGCATCGTGGTCGCCATCGCCCTGATCGGCGCCTGGGTGGCCTGGCGGCGCGCGCTGCAGCAGCCGGCCTTGAAGCGGCGCTGGCATACCTGGCTGCTGACGGCGCCTTTGTATGGCAAGTTCGAACGCAGCCTGAACACGGCCCGTTTCGCCAGCACGCTGGCCATTACGACGGGTTCCGGCGTGCCGATTCTGCGCGCGCTCGACACCAGCCGCGATACGCTGACCAATGTGGCGATGCAGGAGCTGGTGGAAGAAGCCAGCGGCGCCGTGCGCGAAGGCGTGAGCCTGGCGCGTGCGCTGTCGGCGCAAAAGCATTTCCCGCCCATGCTGATCCACATGATACGCGCCGGTGAAATCACCGGTGAACTGCCGGCCATGCTCGAACGCGCCGCCAGCGCCCAGGAGCAGGACCTGGAGCGCCGCACCCTGACGATCGCCGGCTTGCTGGAACCGGCGCTGATCCTGGCAATGGGCGTGGTGGTGCTGCTGATCGTGCTGGCCGTGCTGATGCCGATTATCGAGATCAACCAGCTGGTACGCTAACAAGAATTCAAGGAAGCCATGAAGCGTTTGCCTCAATTAACAAGTCTGATCGCCGTCGTGGCGCTGTCCGTGTCGCTGGCCTATTGGGCCATGCAGCTGTTCAAGGCGCCACAGCGGCCCATCAATCCGCCGGCCGTGCCGGTGGTGCAGGACGCCAGAGTGGAAGCCGGCGCGTCGCTGTTCGGTGGCCAGGTCAGCGTGGCCAGCGTCAGCAATTATCAGTTGCGCGGCGTGGTCGCTGCCGGCAATGGCCGTGGTAGCGTGGCCATCATTTCAACCGATGGCAAACCATCGGTGGCCTTGCCAGCCGGCGCCGAAGTGGCGCCTGGCGTGACGGTCAAGGAAGTGCAGCCGCGTTATGTGGTGTTGCTTGATGGCGGCGTGAGCAAACGGCTGGAACTGCTTGCCGACGACAAGGCGCTGTCGCTGCCGGGCACAGTGGGACCCGTGCCCGGGCTACAGCAGCCGGCGCCCAGCCTGGTGCCGCCACCGATGCCGGCCGAAGCACAGCAACGCCCGGGTGGCGTGCTGATGCCGGCGGCAGGGGGCGTGGTATCGCAACCACAGCCGGCCACACCACCGACGAATTGACGATCGCAGCGATGCATCACACCGGCGGCTGCCGTTCAGCCGTCGTCACAGGAGTTCCTATGTTCTTGATCCGCACCCTGCTGCTGGGCTGCGTGGCGACACTGTGCGCCTTGCCAGTTTTCGCCGCCACCCCAGCCACCCCAGCTATTCCAGCCACCCAGCCGGCTGCTGATGCCGCTGCTGCGCCGGCGCGCCCCCGTATCGCGCTGGTGCTGTCTGGCGGCGGCGCGCGCGGTTTCGCGCATATCGGCGTGTTGAAAGTGTTGCAAGAATTGCATGTTCCGATCGATATGGTGGTCGGCACCAGCATGGGCGGCGTGGTGGGCGGCGCTTATGCGGCCGGCGCTTCCGTGGCGGACCTGGAAAAAATGGCGCGTGAAACTAACTGGGACCGGGTGCTGGCGGACCGGCCTGCGCGCGACGACCTGATCTTCCGCCGCCGCGAAGAAGACTTGCTGCTGCCGTCGCGCATCGAGTTCGGCGTCAGCCGCAATGGCATTTCCACCCCGCCGGCTGCGGCCAGCAATGCGGCGCTGGAGATGGCCTTGAACCGCTTGCTGCCCGCTGGCATGCGCGACCGGCCTGCCAGTCAATTGCCGCTGCCTTTCCGCTCGGTGGCGTCGGACCTGGTCAACGGCGAGCTGGTGGAACTGGTCGACACGCCGCTATTCCTGTCGATGCGCGCGTCCTTGGCCGTGCCCGGCGTGTTTGCGCCGGTGCGCGTGAATAACCGCCTGGTGGTCGATGGCGGCCTGGTACGCAATCTGCCGGTCGACATGGCGCGCGCCATGGGCGCCGATATCATCATCGCCGTCAACGTGGGTACGCCGCTGGCGCCGGAAAAAGAACTGGGCAGCGCTATCGGCGTGGCGCAGCAGATGCTGCAGATACTCACGGAGCAGAACGTGCAGCGCTCGATCAAGGAACTGCATCCGCAGGATATCCTGGTGGCGCCCGACTTGGCTGGCGTGAGTTTTCTCGATTTCCAGAATTACGCGCGCGCCATGCGCGCCGGCGAGCAGGCGGCGCAGGCGCTGGCCGCGCGCCTGGCGCCGCTGGCGCTGCCGCCGGAACAGTATGCGGCCAGGGAGCAGCTGCGCCTGGCGGCGCCGGCCCTGCTGGACGTGGCGCTGCCGTTGACGCGTTTGACGGTGGAGAGCGAAGGGCAGATCAATCCACGCATCCTCGAGGCGCAATCGGGGCTGGTCGAAGGCCAGCTGGTGAGCCAGGAGGATGTGCTCAAGGCGGCCAGCAAGCTGTATGGCCGCGGCGACGTGGCGCGCGTGGAATCGGAAGTGGTCGATGTGGGCGAGCAGCGTGAGGTGACCCTGAAAGCTACCGAAGCGCCATGGGCCAGCAACCGCCTGCGCGTGGGCCTGGAACTGGCCAGCGATTTCAATGACAAGAATACCTTTGCCATCAAGCTGATGCATGTGCGCTCGAACCTGAACGACTGGGGCGGCGAGTTGCGCAGCCTGGTGCAGATCGGCACCGACCGCAATTTCTCGATACAGTATTTCCAGCCGCTGGGCGCGGGCAGCCCCTGGTATCTGGCGCCGACCATCCAGTACAACTCCTCGTCGCTCGACCTGTTCGACAAGGGCCGGCGCACTGCCCGCATGTCTTACAATGGCCAGGGCGCCTATCTGGCGCTGGGCCGCCAGTTCGGCTACTGGGGCGATTTGCAGGTGGGCGTGGCGCGCAGCGAGAGCCGGGGCAATATCTCGATTCCGGCCGACCTGGGCGCGCCTGAAGCACGCGCGCTGGGCACCACCAAATTCGTCAAATTCCGTGCCGATACGCTCGATGCACCGGGCTTCCCCACGCGCGGCATGCTGATAGACGCCACCTGGACGCAGTCGTCGACCACGGGTTCTGCCGAAAAAGCGCTGGGGCAGTCTTCGGTCTCGGTGATGAAGGCGCTCGGTAGCGGCAACTGGGCCGGCCATGTGTATGGCGAATGGGCGCGTGCGCAGCGCGGCGAAGCGCCGCTCAGCCTGGGCGGCTTCCTGCGCCTGTCCGGCACGCCATCCGATTCGGTCTCGGGACGCAGCATTGCGCTGGCTCGCTTTGTCATGGCGCGCCGCATCGGCTCCTTGCCCACCACGTTTGGCGGCGCTGTGCGGGCCGGCTTTTCGGTGGAGATGGGCGGCGGTTTCGACCAGAGCGAACCGTTGCGGCGCAGCGTCTTCACGCAGGCGTCCAGCGTGTTCCTGGCCGTCGACACGCGTTTTGGCCCCGCCTATCTGGCCACCGGCTCGAGCAAGGGTAATACGGGCACGGTTTATCTTTTCCTGGGACCGGTCTGGTAAGGCAGCGCGGCCGGCGTGTTCGCCGGTGCGCTGCGGCGCAGGGCCGTGAAGGCGCCAAATTCCCATGAGCGAAAACCCAGCAGCAAGGTAAATCCATCGCGCTCGGCCGGCGCCAAACGCCGGTCGCTCTGGTGCAGCCGCGCCAGTTCCTCGGCCAGCTGGCGTATCTTTTGCACCATTTCCTGGGCGCTGGGCAGGCACAAACGGGCCGGGATGCACATCAGCGTTTCACCGGCGCCATCGAAATGCCCGCTGAAATAATCGGCCACCACGTGCTCACGGAAGTACTGCTGCACGGGACCGTCGGCCAGCCAGTGAAAGGCGTTCGAGACACGCAGGCTGTAGCGGTTCAGCGGCTTGAGTTCGATCAGGCCCAGGCGGTCCAGTTCGGCCAGATAGCCTATGCATTCGGCTTCGCTCAGCGCATACGTTTCGATCACCTGTTCCAGATTCCAGTGCCCCAGGCAGCAGATCGCCACCAGCAGCAGGCGCGGGTGCGCGATCAATGATTTTTCCTGCACCAGGGTGAGCGTGTCGGCATGCGGCGTGATGTCGGCCGCGCCACGCAGCACATCTTCCATGGCGATGCCGGCCGCCTTGCAGATCAGGGCCAGGCGCGATAGTGACATATCGTTCTGGCCGAACATGCGCTTGACACTGGACTCGCTCATGTCGATGCGTTCGGCCAGTACCTTGTAGGTGATGCCGGCGGCGCGCAACTGGGTGCGCAGCACGCGCAAGACCAGTTCGGGCGAACTCATGGCCGTTCTTTCATGGCATATCCTTTTTACAAAATTGGTCGCAAATAACGGTACTCAATGTAGTCTTTAACGGCACTTTGCACAAGCAGATAGTACTTTTTAATAAAAGCACCGACACTGTATCTGCTCGCCCGCATAGCGCGCAAGCACCAGGAAATCCCACCACTTGCAGAGGTTATTCATGTCACCACAACACATCATTCCAGCGGCGATGCTGGCGCTCGCCGCTTTCGCTCCTTTTCACGCTTCGGCGGCAGATGCCAACGCCAACCCAGGTCCCGTCTATGCAGGCGCCAGCTACGGCTTCCGTACCAGCACCGGGCTCGATTGCGCGCCAGGCCAGCAAGATTGCGACAAGAACAGCAAGCGTAGCGCCAAGGCCTACGTGGGTTACAGTTTCGATGCACTGCCCTTTCAGGGCGGCGTTGCCGTGCCTGCGATTGAGCTGGTGGGGTACACCGGCGGCAGCGTCACCTCCGGCTTCGATACGGCAGCGGGAAAAGTGGCGGGACGCGGCAAGTTTAACGGCGCCGGCGTGCAAGGCGTGCTCGCTTACCACTTCGATGCGTTTTCCGTGAGCGGGCGCGCCGGCGTGGCTTACACGAACGCTAAAGTCGATTACCTGACAGGCGGTTCGGACAAGGAGAGCAAGGCGGGGCTGATGTACGGTCTCGGTACGGCTTATGCGCTGAACCAGAACTGGTCGCTGCATCTCGACTGGGACCGCGTGCCCGTGAAATATAACGGCAGCCAGAAAACCAGGGCCGACATGTTTTCGCTGGGCGCGTCTTACCGCTTTTAACGCTCGACTTTGAGCAGCAGCTTCGCCAGCAAGCGTTTTTCTTGCTGGCGCTGGCCAGACACCGTTTTGACGTGCGCCCCGGCCGCGCGCTGCTTGGCAGCGGCGGCAACCGGGTTGCGCGGTTTTTGCGAGGGTTCGACGCGGAACTGCATTTTTTGCCGCGTCGCCAGGGCCTTGTTTGCCACCGTTTCCTCCTTTGCCGTGATTACAGCATGCAGTTACAACACGTAGCGCGACAGGTCTTCGTTGACCGACAGCGCTTCCAGGCGCTGGTTCACGTAGGCGGCATCGATGACCAGCAGGTTTTCGCTGGTGCTACTGCCTTCGCTGGCCGTAAACGATACTTCTTCCAGCAGCTTTTCCATCACCGTGTGCAAACGGCGCGCACCGATGTTTTCCGTGCGCTCGTTGACCGAGTAGGCGATTTCAGCCAGGCGCGTGATGCCTTCCGGCGCAAATTGCAGCTTCAGGTTTTCGGTCGCCAGCAAGGCTTCATACTGCATCGTCAGGCAGGCGTCGGTGCTGGTCAGGATGCGCTCGAAATCGGAGATCGACAGCGATTCGAGTTCCACGCGGATCGGGAAGCGCCCCTGCAATTCCGGGATCAGGTCGGACGGTTTCGACAAGTGAAAAGCGCCCGAGGCGATGAACAGGATATGGTCCGTGCGTATCATGCCGTACTTGGTGTTCACCGTCGTGCCTTCGACCAGCGGCAGCAGGTCGCGCTGCACGCCGGCGCGCGAAATGTCGGCGCCGCCAGACTCCGAGCGCGAGGCTATCTTGTCGATCTCGTCCAGAAAGACGATGCCGTTCTGTTCCACGTTCTGGATCGCCTTCTGTTTCAGCTCGTCTTCGTTGAGCAGCTTGGCCGCTTCTTCCTCGATCAGCAGTTTCAACGCTTCGCTGATCTTGACCTTGCGCGCCTTCTTGCGTGCCTGGCCCGCGCCCGAAAACATGGACTTGATCTGCTCCGTCATTTCTTCCATGCCCGGTGGCGCCATGATTTCCATTTGCGGGCCCGCTTCGGCCAGCTCAATCTCGATTTCCTTGTCGTCCAGCTCACCCTGGCGCAGACGCTTGCGGAAAGTCTGGCGCGTGCTGTCGCCGCTGCCGCTGCCGCCGGTGTCGACTGCCGCTGCCGTATTCGGCGTGAAGCCGAAGTCGCGCGCTGGCGGCACCAGGATATCGATGATGCGGTCTTCCGCCGCATCTTCGGCGCGCACGCGTACTTTTTTCATTTCCGAGGCGCGCGTCTGCTTGATGCCGATGTCGATCAGGTCGCGGATGATGGTGTCCACGTCGCGGCCGACATAGCCCACTTCGGTGAACTTGGTGGCTTCGATCTTGATGAAGGGCGCCTCGGCCAGCTTGGCCAGGCGGCGCGCGATTTCGGTCTTGCCGACGCCCGTAGGGCCGATCATCAGTATATTTTTCGGCGTGATTTCATGGCGCAGCGGCTCGGCCACCTGCTGGCGGCGCCAGCGGTTGCGCAAGGCGATCGCGACGGCGCGCTTGGCCTTGCCTTGTCCCACCACATGCTTGTCGAGTTCAGCGACGATTTCCAACGGGGTCATGTTCATGATCATAATCTGCTCGGCTTTCGTGCTTAATCTAAAGTTTCGATGATGTGCGACATATTCGTATAAATGCACAGTTCGGCAGCGATGGTCAGCGACTTCTTGATCACTTCGGCTGGCGACAAATCCGTATTTTCCTGCAGCGCCTTGGCGGCCGACTGGGCGTAGGTGCCGCCCGAACCGATCGCGCCAATGCCGTCTTCCGGCTCCAGCACGTCGCCATTACCGGTGATGACCAAGGTCGATTCACTGTCGGCCACCAGCAGCATCGCTTCCAGGCGGCGCAGCACGCGGTCGGTGCGCCAGTCCTTGGCCAGTTCTACCGAGGCGCGCAGCAAATTGCCCTGGTGTTTTTCCAGCTTGCCTTCAAAGCGGTCGAGCAGGGTGAAGGCGTCGGCCGTGCCGCCGGCGAAACCCACCAGCACCTTACCTTGATATAGCTTGCGTACCTTGCGGGCCGTGCCCTTCATGACGATGTTGCCCAGTGTTACCTGGCCGTCGCCGCCCAGGGCGACTTGCTTGCCGCGCCGTACGCAGAGGATGGTGGTGCCGTGAAATTGTTCCATATTGACCTCAAAAGTTCGTGCAAAGCCGTGCGATGGCGCACCGATTGTTCAAAAATGGGGATGGAAAAGGCAATTGCAAGCCGGATTCAGGAGAGATGTGCTTGTTCCAGTGTAGCCGGAGCTGGACGAAAAAAAAGCATGCAAGGAAGTTGCATGCTTTTTTCAGGGATGGCCGCCAGGGCCGGGCGATCAGTCGCCGTACAGTTTCTGTTTCAGTTCGCGCCGTTGCTGGGCTTCCAGCGACAGGGTGGCGGTCGGGCGGGCGATCAGGCGGGGGATGCCGATAGGCTCGCCCGTTTCTTCGCACCAGCCGTAATCGCCGCCGTCGATGCTGGCGATCGATTGTTGTACTTTTTTCAGCAGTTTGCGTTCGCGGTCGCGCGTGCGCAGTTCCAGCGCATGCTCTTCCTCGATCGTGGCGCGGTCGGCCGGATCGGGCACCAGCACCGTTTCGCGCAAATGTTCGGTGGTTTCGCCTGCGTTTTTCAGCAAGTCTTTCTCGAGCTGTTGCAGACGCGCCTTGAAGAATGCCAGCTGGGCTGCATTCATGTAGTCGTCCTCGCTCATGGCGCGAATTTGCTCTTCGCTGATGAGAGGGATCTCTTGGTTGGCGGCCGGGGTCGATTTATTAGTTTTGGTCATAACTTCGCTTACCTTCGATACGACAGAGTTTTCAAATTGATCAGTTACTGCGGCGATGCCGAGCAACTGTACAGGTTCCGCTTGGCATTGCTGTCCGGCTGTACTGCTTGCGACCTTGGCTTGCCGGCAGACTGCTATCCGGCTGCATTTGCCATGTTGATAACTTTTTACCGCTATATGCCAGTCTCGCTGTTGCGTGCGTCGACCTGCGTAGTGGGGTGGATCGATTTCATGCCTGGCAATGGCCAGCGGCAGTTTGCCAGCATTTCATGACAGGTTAACGACAAGGGCCGTTTTCGTCGCTGATTTTGGCACGCTTTGCTTTATATTGCCATCCCGATTTGTTGACGGGCAGATCAGATACGGCCACTTGTTGGTTTATTCCAGCAAGTTCCAGCAAAATCGTCGTCAGACAGAGGGAAAAGCGTGTTTTCTTTCCCTTTCCTGTTTGCAACGGGCCTTTTGCAAAACCCGGCTAGTTTATACCAAACATTGTTCGAGTCCGCGAATAAAAATGTCTTTTGGTAGATTTTTGCCAATAAACACCATTTTGCTGCCGCGCACTTCATCTTCGCCCCATTTGGCGCCCAGGTCGCTACCCATCAGCTGGTGCACGCCCTGGAATACGACTTTACGCTCGGCGCCCTGCATCAGCAGCACCCCTTTGTAGCGCAACATGCGCGGACCATACACTTGCACCAGGCCACCCAGGAACTCGTCGAGCTTGGCGCTGTCGAACGGTTGCGTGCTCTTGAAAACAAAGGCGGCGATATCGTCGCTGTGCTGCGGGTGATGATGGTCGTGGTGGCCGCAGTCAGTAGCGCAGGCATCGCTGTGCTCATGCTTGTGCTCATCGGCGTGCTCATGCTCATGCGCATGGTCGTGGTCATGTACATGGGCGCTTTCGGTGGCCAGGAAATCCGGGTCCAGTTCCAGCTTTTCATTCAGGTTGAAACCGCGGATATCGAGCACTTCGGCAATCGGCGCACGGCCAAAATCGACTTTGCCTATCGGTGCGCGCGGATTGATGCGCTTGATGCGGCGCGTCAATGCGGCCACGTCGTCTTCGCTGACGAGGTCGGTTTTCGACAGCAAGAGCTTGTCGGCAAAGCCCACTTGCCGCTGCGCTTCTTCGTATTCGTCGAGCTGTTTCATGGCATGGCGCGCATCGACCACGGTGATGATGGCGTCAAGCATGTAATGACTGCCCACTTCTTCATCGACAAAGAAGGTTTGCGCCACCGGGCCGGGATTGGCCAGGCCCGTGGTTTCGATGACGATGCGGTCAAATGCCAGCAGGCCGGCGTCGCGCTTTTGCGCCAGCGCCGTCAGGGCCACGATCAGGTCGCCGCGCACGGTGCAGCAGATGCAGCCGTTGTTCATCTCGATGATGTGTTCGTTGCTGTCCTGCACCAGGATTTCATTGTCGATATTTTCCTGGCCAAACTCGTTCTCGATCACGGCGATGCGCATGCCATGGTCTTCCTGCAATATGCGGTTGAGCAAGGTGGTTTTGCCGGCGCCCAGGAAACCGGTGAGTATGGTGGTTGGTATCAGTGCCATGAAGAGTGCCTATGCTGTGTGTCGGTGGTGCCGCCGTACAAGTCGGCGAATCCGGACGATTATGCCGGAATTTTGCAAATGCTTGCAAACAGCGGCTATCCGCTTGATATGGATCAGGCTGCGGGTTTGCTTATTTGAGCTTGGCGCGCGGGTGGGCCTGGTCATACACCTGGGCCAGGTGCTGGAAATCGAGCGCCGTGTAGACCTGGGTCGAGGTGATGCTGGCATGGCCCAGCATTTCCTGCACGGCGCGCAGGTCGCCCGACGATTGCAGCACGTGCGAGGCAAACGAGTGGCGCAGCACGTGCGGATGCACATTGGCGGGAATCTCAGCGCTCAGCGCATGTGCTTTCAAACGCAATTGCAGCACCCTGGGCGAAATGCGCGTGCCACGCGTGCTTAAAAACAGGGCAGCGCTGCCATCCCGGGCCGGCGGGCGCACGGCCAGCCAGCTTGACAAGGCGACCAGGGCGGCCTTGCCAACGGGCACCTTGCGCATCTTGCTGCCCTTGCCGGTGACGATGACTTCGAAGCTGGCCATGTCGATCCAGCCCAGCGAGGCGGGCAAGCCGTTTTCTGCCTTGCAATAATGCGTATCGAGGCTGGTCAGCTCGGACACCCGCAATCCGCTGGAATACAGCAGTTCGAACATGGCGCGGTTGCACAGCTGTTCCGGCTCCGGCTTGCCTTGCGGGTGGGCCGCAGGCGCGACCAGGCGCACTGCATCATCGACCGACAAGGCCTTGGGCAGGCTCTTGGCCCGCTTGGGGGCGCGGATGCCGTCCACCGGGTTAGCGTCAAGCACCGTTTCACCGCTGAGCCAATTAAAAAAGCCGCGCCACGAGGACAGCTTGCGCGCGATCGAACGCGGATCGAGTCCGCCCGCATGCAGCTTGGCCGTGTAGCGGCGCACTTCGTTATGCGCCAGCGCGGTCCAGGCGATATCTGCGCTGAGCGTCAGCAACTCGCGCAGGTCGCGCGCGTAGGCCGCCACCGTGTGCGGCGACAGCTTGCGCTGCGTGGCCAGCTGGGCCAGGTAGGCGTCCAGCCAGTCAGCCTTGCTGCGCGAGGCAGGCATATCAGTGCAGCCTGGCTGCCACCAGCGCATGCAGCGCAGCGCTGGCGGTGGCGCCGATATGCACCAGGAAATCGGTGCCCATGCTGGAGGTGAAGCGTTCGCTGTCAGGCGAACCGAGCACCAGCAAGCCGAAGGTGTCGCCCGTGCCCGGCGTGCGCAGGGCGATCATGACGGTCGATTCCACCTTGTCTGCCTGCAGCCATTGCACGGCTTCAAAGTCGTGGTTGCTGCCGCAATACGGGGTTTGCAAGCCATTGGCGAACATGCGCACATCGGCCGTGATGTTCTGGCTATACCAGGCGTCGGCGTATTCGGGCGCCAGCTGCCACAGGCGCAGGCTGACATGGGGCACGCCGAAATTGCTTTGCAGGGCGTCGACCAGCACGCGCGGCATGGCGGCATCGTCGCGCACCTGCAGCATGGCCTGGTTCCAGCCGTGGAATTTGCTGGCAATTGCGCCATTTTCTTCGGCGACGCGGCTCAGTTTGGACATGCGCAGTTCCAGCGCCTTGTACTTGTCGCGCATCACTTCCATCTGCCGCTCCTGCAGCGAGATGGTACGTCCTGTCAGCGGACTGCTGAGCTTAACTTCACCGAGCAGGCTGGTGTGTTCTGCGAAGAAGTCCGGGTGCTCGCTCAGATACTGGGCGACGGTGCTTGAATCGAGTGTGGCAGTCATGGTTGGTGTCAGGAGGAAGAAAGATGAACGCTTGATTCTAACCGAGAGTGCGCTGCAGACGGGGCAAAGTTGGCACTGTTCCTTGTTGGCATGAAAAAAGCGGCATGGTTGCCCATGCCGCTTTGTTTTCTGCGCTGCGAAGGCGCCCGCTGCGGGCGCCCGTTGCCGGCATCAGAAGTTGTGGTGCAGACCGACGCCGATGTAATTGGCCGAGCTGACGGTTTTCTTGTTCGAAATATCTGCGTACAGATAGGTGCGTTTCGACAGATTGTAATCGTAGCCCAGCGATGCCTGCTTGGTCTTGGTGACGCCATCCGGCGTTTTTTGACCGTAACCAGCGCGAATCTTGCCTGGGCCGACATCGTAGTTGGCGCCGACCAGCCACGCCTTGGTGTTGGTGTTGATGATTTTGAAGTTTTCATCATTCTGATGCTGGTACGAAGCCATCAGTTTCAGTCCCGAATCCAGCGGATTGACCGAGCCGCCGACCGACCACAGTTTGGCCTGCAGGGCATTGCGCTCGTAAGCGCCCATCAGTGCAAACAGCGGGTTGGTGTAGGTCACCGAGACCGAGTAAGGATTCGAGCCTGCCTGCGCATTGGCTGCCACGGCGTAGTTGCCGCTCGGGTTAGCTGCCGATGGCGCTACGAATCCGATGGCGGCGTTGCCGGTACCTTCCTTGGACGCCACGGTGGCGTTGAACTGGAAGCCTTCGATGACGGGCGAGTTATAGAACACGGCATTCGAGAAGCGGTTACGCGAGTTGCCAGCCGGGCTCAGCGGATCGCTGCTGTAGCCGGCCACTTGCAGGTCGGTCTGGAAGCCGACTGGCGTAGGCATGCCCGACCATGGTTCAAAGTAGGTGCTCGTTTCCTGGAAAGCGGTCAAGCCACGGCCCAGGCGCACGGTACCGAAGTCGCCTTGCAGGCCGACGCGGCTTTGACCCTGGAACAGGGGACGGGTGTTGTTTTCCAGCGTGCCGGTATCGGATTCGTAGCGGATTTCCAGTTGGAACAGCGCTTTCAAACCGCCGCCCAGGTCTTCCGTACCCTTGAAGCCCAGTTTGTTGTTGTCACGTTTGGTGACGATGGCGGTGTTGCCGGTGGCTTTGGCGATGCCGGCATCGATCGTGCCGTAGATCTGGACGGACGACTGTGCATGTGCGGCACCGGCGAATGCGCCGAAGATGGCGATGGCAACGAGTGATTTTTTCATGTCTGATTCCCTATATAAAAGTGATTTCCGTCAGAGTCCCGAGCAGATTGAAACGCGGCAAATACTGCATTCCGATGAAGCAACCTTAAGTGTTCAGCACGCCAGCCACATGGGATTGGTCAAATAGGCGTGAAAAGATTGGTGAAAAGCACCATAAAGCGCATCGGCTGTTGTATTTTTGTAACGCTGCACAGGGTGGCGGTTCCAGCGTGTTCCCGCTGTCATTAGCTATTTCGCTATTGGTAAAATGATAGCAGCTAGGTGATGAGTGATAAAGAAAATGTTGCGCTAAATCAAGTTTTTGTCCGTTTTCCACGATTTTTTCGGGGTGAGGACGTTACACTGTGAGACAGGCTGATCAATATGACATCTCTTTTTGGGATGGCAGGCGTGAACAGACCCGGAGACTGCACATTATTAGAATCATTGACTCAATATCGAGAATCGATGGCAAATCGCGAAATACTAGGCTTGATCAAAGGGGCCAGGGCCGGCGATGTACGCTGCCAGCTGGCATTGGGCAGGGTGTATCTGTTTGGCCAGGGCGTACCGCGCAGTGTGCCCACCGCCTTGCACTGGCTGGCGCGGGCGGCGCAGGAGCAGAGCGAGGAAGCTTGTTTGCTGATCGGCACGCACGTGCCGTTCGAGGTGGCGCTGCCGTCGGCCAGGACGCTGATCCCCTATTATCAACAGGCGTTTGACGCCGGGCTGGCGCAAGCGGGCCTGGTGCTGGCCCAGCTGGTACTGGGCAACGCCAGTTTTGATTGCAACATCTTGCGGGCCAAGGCCAGGCTGGCACTGGAAGCGGCGGTGCGTGCCGGCTTGCCAGAGGCGCAATGGCTGCTCTCACGCGAAGATGGCCCGGGTCTCGCGGATAGCGATGTCTGCGAACCGGGCGGCATCCATGGCGCGCCGCTGTATGCCTGGCTGGAACAGGCGTGGTGCAGCGGCGACCAGGGCGGCTATGTGTCGCGCGCCTTGCCGCTGGCGCGGGAATTGTTGCGGCGCCAGGCGGTGCAGGGCGCTGGCCGCATGACACTGGAAAGGCAGCAGGTGTTGCTGCTATCGCGCTGTGCCCAGGCGCTGGCCCTGACTGACGCACCGGAAAGCTGGCAATGCTGCGAGCTGGCGGCCCATGGCGGCGACCGCACGGCACAGCTGGAACTGGGACTGGGCTTTGCGCGCATGGATGCGCACGGCCGGCGCCTCGCCACGCGCAGTGGCGCGGCCAATTTCAAGCGCGCCGTGCGCTGGCTGACGCAGGCTGGCGAGCAGGGTCTGGCGGACGCCTGGTTCGTGCTGTCGCGTATCTATATCAAACCTGAATTTTCGCAACGCAATGTGATCGAAGCGCAATCCTGCCTGGAGCGTGCCGCCGACCTGGGGCATGCACCGGCCCAGCTCGAATGCGGCATGCATGCCTGGCGTAACCGGCGCGAAGGCGGCAACAGCGATGTGCGCGCCGCCTACTGGTTGCTGCAGGCGCAAGCGCAGGGCTGCAGCGAAGCGGAGTTGGCGCTGGCGAAGATCGCCCCTTGTGGCGACACTGGCGAGTGGGGCCAGGGCAGCGTGGCCCATGGCGGATCGCAGCGGCGTCAATTGCTTCAAAGCCAGCCCTTGCTGGCGGCGCGGCTGGAACTGGCGCGCTGTTTTCATCTGTCGCGTGCGGAAGCCTTGTTGCTCGATATCCATGCGGCTGATCAGGGGCATTGTCTGGTGATCGATATCAGCGCCACCCACGGTCGTGGCAAACGGCGGCTGGTGCTGATACGCACGGCACAGGAACGCCATCTGCTCGACCGTGTAGTACGCGTGTTCGAGCAGGTCGATTGCGGTGTGGAGGGGGCGGAAGGCAATTATCGCCAGCGCCTGTACCGCTTGAAATGTTATCTGACAGAATTGGAAACACCGCCGGAACGGGAGTTCCTGGCGGCATAGTTGCTGTTGGCTTACAGCTCGATCGTGCCTTCAAACACGGTGACAGCCGGGCCCGTCATCAGCACGCTCTGGCCTTCGCCTTGCCAGGCGATCGACAGTTCGCCGCCGCGGGCGCTGATGCGTACGGGCGAGTCGAGCAAGCCACGGCGGATACCGGCCACGGCAGCGGCGCAAGCGCCCGTGCCGCAGGCCAGGGTTTCGCCGGCGCCCCGTTCATACACGCGCAGTTTTACGTGCTGGCGGTCCACTACCTGCATATAGCCGGCGTTGACCCTGCGCGGAAAACGCCGGTGGTGTTCGATCAGCGGGCCCGAGCTTTCCAGGTCTTGCCCATCGACATCATCGACCACTTGCACCGCATGCGGATTGCCCATGGAAACGACGGACACCAGCACCGTGGCGGCCGTGCCAGGCAGGGCCAGGTCCAGCGGCCACAAGGTGTCTGCACCTTCCGTCACACCGTCGAGGCCGCTCGCATCGAACGGCACCAGGCCAGGCTCCAGTACGGGGGCGCCCATGTCGACCGTGATGCTGCCGTCCAGTTCCAGCCGTGGCGTGATCACGCCGGCCATGGTTTCCACGCTGATGGAGGCTTTGCCGGTCAAGCCTTTTTCGCTGACGAACTTGACGAAGGCGCGCGCGCCATTGCCGCATTGCTCGACTTCGCCGCCATCGTTGTTATAGATGCGGTAGCGGAAGTCGCAGCCGGGCAGGCGGGCTTTTTCCACCACCAGTATCTGGTCGGCGCCGATGCCGAAGCGGCGGTCGGCCAGGCTTTGCCACTGGGCCGGCGTGAAATCGACCTGCTGGTTGATGGCGTCGATGACGATGAAGTCATTGCCGGCGCCATGCATCTTGGTGAACTGGAGTTTCATGGTAGGGCGATCACTGGTCTTGGTTATGGTAGAACGAAGCCTCGCCTTCGGGGCGCGTCTTGAAGCGTTTATGGGTCCAGAAGTATTCGGCCGGCGCTTCGCGCACGCGCTCTTCGATGAAGGCATTCATGCGGCGCGTGGCAGCCGTGATGTCGTCGCCGGGGTAGTCGTCCCACGGTGGATAATACGTCACTTTCCAGCCCTGGTAATCGGGCAGGAAGGTGGCGATCACGGGAATCACCTGGGCCCTGGCGGCCAGCGCCAGGCGCGCCGTGGCGGTCAGGGTAGCGGCCGGCACACCAAAAAAAGGCACGAATTCTGCGTCTTTTTCGCCGAAATCCATGTCAGGCAGCATGAAATAAGGCAAGTTATCGCGCAGGGCGCGCAAGATGGGCTTGATGCCATCCTGGCGGGTAAACAGTTTTGAAGGCTTGAAGCGCGAGCGCCCGTCGCGCAAGGCTTTATCGAACACGGCATTCTTTTGCTGTGCATACATCGACGAAGCGGAAATTTCCATCGCCGTGGCGGCGCCCGCGACGTCGAGGCAAACGAAATGCGGGCACAGCAAAATGGTTGGTTTGGAGGCGATCAGTTGCCCCGGAAACGCAGGCACCTTCTTGATCAGGCGGTTCAGGCGCTCTTCCGAAGCCCACCACAGGATGGCGCGTTCCCATACGCTGCGCGAATAGGCCTGGAAATGCTGGCGCGCCAGCGCCACGCGTTCCTTTTCCGACAATTCCGGCATGCACAGGCGCAAATTGGTCAGCGCGATCTTGCGCCGGCTGGGCATGGCGATGAACAGCAGGCTGCCGACGGCGACGCCAAAGCGGCCCAGAATCGGCAGGGGCAGCCAGTGCAGCAGCCACATCAGGGCAAGCAGCAACCTCATGCCTGCTCTCCTGCATCGCTGCTGGCGGCGCCCGGTGGCGGCGCACCGCGTGGCACTTTATAGCGGTTGTAGCTCCACAGATATTGTGCGGGGCTGCGCGCGATCAATTGTTCCATGGCCGCGTTGATGGTGCGCGCCTGCTGCGCCGAAGGGCAGTCCAGCGACTCGGTGAACGGCACGAAATGCACGCGGTAGCCGCGTCCGCCTGGCAGGCGCTCGGCATAGGTGATGATGACTTCGGCGCCGCCCATATGCGCCAGCTTGGCCGGCAAGGTCATGGTGTACGCGGGGCGGCCGAAGAAATCGGCCCACACGCCTTCGCCCTCTTGCGGCACCTGGTCTGGCAGCAAGCCGATAGGCTGGCCTTTTTTCAGGCATTTGGCAAAGATGCGCACGCCCGACATATTGGCGGGCGCCAGCATCAGGTTTTCGCGCGCGCGGGCGCCTTCGATCAGCGGTTTCAGCGCAGCCCGTTTTGGCGGGCGGTACATCACGGTCAATGCCGTGCGCAGGGCGATTTGCTGCGCGACGATTTCAAAGCAGCCCAGATGTGGCGTCAGGAACACGATGCCGCGGCCATGCGCCAGCGCGCGTTCGACCAGTTCCCAGTTTTCCACGGTGGCATGGCGCGCCACGCGCTCGGCGGGCGCGCACCAGATGAAAGGCAGTTCCAGCACGCTCTTGCCTGCTTCGGATACGGCTGCGTGCAAGTGTTGCGAAAAGCCTGCACGCTGCATGTTTTCACGCATGCGGCGCCGATAGGAGGGGGAAATGGCGTAAATTACCCAGCCAAGCGCACTGCCCACAGCGTGCAAAACAGGCAGGGGAAAAATGGATAAAAAGCGGAAAATGGGGACTAGCATGAATAATCTGTTTTCTACGGTTGGCGTGTTGCCGTGCTAAAAATTTTTAAGAAGCGTAAAATACCACGTATGCAGTACCGCCGAGTTAATAGACAACTTGCGAAGCGGAATATAAATATCGCTAAAGCGTCGCAGGCAAATCCTCTTTACTGCGACAGAACATTCATATCGTAATCAGGAGCTTGCAATGTCAAACGACTATCTCTTCACTTCCGAATCCGTCTCGGAAGGCCATCCGGACAAGGTTGCCGATCAAATTTCCGACGCCATCCTTGACGCCATCCTGACCCAGGACCCGACCGCCCGCGTGGCTGCCGAAACCCTGTGCAACACCGGTCTGGTGGTATTGGCTGGCGAGATTACTACCCACGCCAACGTGGATTATATTCAAGTTGCGCGCGAAACCATCAAACGCATCGGTTACGACAATACAGAATACGGCATCGACTATAAAGGTTGCGCCGTGCTGGTGGCGTACGACAAGCAATCGCCGGATATCGCGCAAGGCGTCGATGAAGGCGCTGGTATTGACCTGGATCAAGGCGCCGGCGACCAGGGCCTGATGTTTGGCTACGCCTGCGATGAAACGGCCGAGCTGATGCCAGCGGCCATCCACTACGCGCACCGCCTGGTCGAGCGCCAGTCGCAGCTGCGCAAGGATGGCCGTTTGCCATGGCTGCGTCCGGACGCAAAATCGCAAGTGACCCTGCGCTACGTCGATGGCCGCCCGGTCGGCGTGCACACCGTGGTGCTGTCGACCCAGCATGCGCCGGAAATCTCGCATTCGCAGATCGAAGAAGCGGTGATCGAAGAAATCATCAAGCCTATCCTGCCGCGCGAATGGCTGACCGACACCAAATTCCTGGTCAACCCGACCGGCCGTTTCGTGATCGGCGGCCCGCAAGGCGATTGCGGCTTGACCGGCCGCAAGATCATCGTCGATACCTACGGTGGCGCAGCGCCGCACGGCGGCGGCGCGTTTTCGGGTAAAGACCCATCGAAAGTCGACCGTTCGGCAGCCTATGCCGCACGTTACGTGGCGAAAAACATCGTGGCCGCCGGCCTGGCGCGTCAATGCCAGGTGCAGGTCAGCTACGCCATCGGCGTGGCCAAGCCGATCAACATCACCGTCTACACGGAAGGCACGGGCGTGATTCCCGATGCGGAAATCGCCAAGCTGGTGCTGGCGCACTTTGATTTGCGTCCAAAAGGCATCGTGCAAATGCTGGACCTGCTGCGCCCGATCTACCAGAAGAGCGCCGCCTACGGCCATTTCGGCCGCGAAGAGCCGGAATTCACCTGGGAACGTACCGACAAGGTCGCCCTGCTGCGTGACGCTGTCGGCCTGAAGTAATCTGGCTGTGTGAAGAAAAGCGCCCCGGCCGCAAGGCCGTGGGCGCTTTTTTACGTCTGTAAACAAAAAAAAGACAGGCGAACCTGTCTTTTTTGCTATTGCTGCTAAAGCTTACTTGGCGGCAGGAGCGGCTGCTGGTGCGGCTTCCGTTTTTGCGGCGTCAGCTTTGGCCTTGGCTTTTTTAGCGTGATGCTTGGTTTTGGTGACTTTGGCTTCTGCCTTGGTGTCGGTAGCTGCCTTCGCTTCGGCTGCTGGCTTGACGGCGGCTTTCATGGCGACCGGTGCGGAAGCGGCAGGAGCCGATGCGGCTGGCGCTGGTGCTTGAGCGAATGCAGCGGAAGCGAACAGGCCGGCGATCAGGGTAGCGATAACTTTTTTCATGATGCAATCCTCAAGTGGTTGTTTGTTTGTGCTGGGATGATTCCCGTGTCACTGAGCAAAAAACGCGGTGGCGCACTGATGCGTTGACGCACATTACAAACGCTTACATTTGCCTGGCGACGCCGAATCGGTTGGCGAAGAGTGGGCGCCAATGGTAAGATATCGGGTCCGAGGAGCGTTGCGACGAAGAAATTCGCCAGGCTCGGAATATCCTGCAACCGCGCTCACGTACCTTTTTCACACTGAAAGGAGGGCGTGATGAACGCCGTACTCAAATCGCAACACGATTATTCCATCGCTGATATCACTTTGGCCGCCTGGGGCGACAAGGAAATCAAGATCGCTGAAACGGAAATGCCTGGCCTGATGGCCATCCGCGAAGAATTCGCCGCTGCGCAGCCTTTGAAAGGCGCGCGCATTACCGGTTCCATCCACATGACCATCCAGACCGCCGTGCTGATCCAGACCCTGGAAGCACTGGGCGCGCAAGTGCGCTGGGCGTCGTGCAATATTTACTCCACGCAAGACCATGCCGCCGCCGCCATCGCTGCCGCCGGCACGCCGGTGTTCGCCGTCAAGGGCGAATCGCTGGACGACTACTGGGAATACACGCACCGCATCTTTGAATGGCCACATGCCGACGGCAAGGCTGTTTATTCGAACATGATCCTCGACGACGGCGGCGACGCGACCTTGCTGCTGCATCTGGGCGTGCGCGCCGAGACCGATCTGTCGGTGCTGGCCAACCCAAGCTCGGAAGAAGAAATCTGCCTGTACAACTCGATCAAGCAGCGTTTGCTGGTCGATCCGACCTGGTACTCGAAGCGTCTGCCGGAAATCCTGGGCGTGACCGAAGAAACCACCACCGGCGTGCACCGTTTGTACCAGATGCATAAAGAAGGCAAGCTGGCCTTCCCTGCAATCAACGTGAACGATTCCGTCACGAAATCGAAATTCGACAACCTGTACGGCTGCCGCGAGTCCCTGGTGGACGGCATCAAGCGCGCTACCGACGTCATGATCGCCGGTAAAGTGGCTGTCATCGCCGGTTACGGTGATGTCGGCAAGGGTTCTGCCCAAGCCATGCGCGCCCTGTCGGCGCAAGTCTGGGTGACGGAAGTCGATCCGATCTGCGCACTGCAGGCGGCGATGGAAGGCTACCGCGTGGTAACCATGGATTACGCTTGCGAACACGGCGACATCTTCGTGACCTGCACCGGCAACTACCACATCCTGACGCACGATCATCTGACGCGCATGAAAGACCAAGCCATCGTTTGCAACATTGGTCACTTTGACAATGAAATCGATGTCGCTTCGTTGAAACAATATGAGTGGGAAAACATCAAGCCGCAAGTCGACCACATCATCTTCCCGTCGGGCCGCCGCATCATCCTGCTGGCTGAAGGCCGTCTGGTCAACCTCGGTTGCGGTACCGGTCACCCGTCGTACGTGATGAGCTCCTCGTTCGCCAACCAGACCATCGCCCAGATCGAACTGTACGCCAACACGGCCAACTACCCGGTCGGCGTGTACACTTTGCCGAAACACCTGGACGAAAAAGTCGCTCGCTTGCAACTCAAAAAGTTGAACGCGCAGCTGACGGAACTGACTGAAGAGCAAGCCGCTTACATCGGCGTGCGTCAAGAAGGTCCATACAAGCCAGAACATTATCGTTATTAATCGGTAGTGCGGGGCTGTACATCACCCTCTGAAGGCCGGCGCCTGCCGCCGGCCTGACCCTTCTTTTTGACAGGCTAGAGAAATGCGCTTGCTACTGACTTGGTTGATCAACGCGGCAGCGCTGTTTGCCGTTCCTTATCTGATGCACTCGGTGTCCATGAGCAGTGGCTGGACGGCGCTGCTGGCCGCTGCCTTGCTGGGCCTGGTCAACGCCCTGCTACGTCCATTGTTAATCTTGCTGACCTTGCCGGTGACGGTATTGTCGCTGGGCTTGTTCATCCTGATCGTCAACGGCTTTCTGTTCTGGCTGGTGGCGCAGGTCATCGATGGTTTCCATGTCACCAGTTTCTGGGCAGCCGTGGGCGGCGCATTGTTGTACAGCGTTATTTCCTGGGCCCTGTCGACCTTACTTTTGAGTAAAAACGATGGCAGACCATAACTTCAGCATTGAGTTTTTCCCGCCGAAAACTCCGGAAGGGACGGAAAAGTTGCGCGCCACGCGGGCAAAACTGTCCGAACTGCATCCTAAGTATTATTCGGTGACCTTTGGCGCCGGTGGCAGCACCCAGCAGGGCACGCTCGATACCGTGCGCGATATTCTGGCGGCCGGCGAAGAAGCCGCGCCCCATCTGTCGTGCGTGGGCGGTACGCGCGAGTCTATCCGCAAGGTACTGGCCGACTTCAAGGATGCCGGCGTGGGCCGTATCGTGGCCTTGCGCGGCGACTTGCCCAGCGGTTACGGTGGGGCGGGCGAGTTCCGCTACGCCAATGAACTGGTGGAATTCATCCGCGCCGAGACGGGCGACCATTTCCATATCGAAGTGGCCGGCTATCCGGAAATGCATCCGCAAGCCCGTTCGCCGCAAGACGATTTGCAGGCGCTGGTGCGCAAGGTGCAGGCGGGCGCCGATTCGGTCATTACCCAGTACTTCTACAATGCCGATGCGTATTTCCAGTTTATCGAGCAAACGCAGAAGGTGGGCATCAACGTGCCTATCGTGGCCGGCATCATGCCGATCACGAATTACACGCAATTGTTGCGCTTTTCTGAGATGTGCGGCGCGGAAATTCCGCGCTGGGTGCGTTTGAAACTGGCCAGCTTTGGCGACGATAGCGCTTCCATCAAGGCTTTCGGGCTGGACGTGGTGACCTCTCTGTGCGAACGCCTGCTCGAAGGTGGCGCGCCTGGCTTGCATTTCTATAGTCTGAACCAGGCGGCCGCCACCACGGCCCTCTGGCAGCGCCTGGTCAAATAGGTCAGCTTGCAGCTACAAGATATCGCCCTCGGTCACGATGTGATCGAGGGCGATGTCGTATGGGCCGCAGACAAATTCGGCCGCCAGGCAGGCATAGGCGATGCCGACCGTGCGCGGACGCGGCGCTGGCGCCAGGGTACGGTCGTAATAACCGCCGCCATAGCCGAGCCGGTAACGTTCTGCGTTAAAACCCAGGCAGGGCACCAGCAGCGCGGCGGGCGCCGGGCGCAAGCGCAAGAGGCTGGGCACGGCCACGCCCATGCCATCCTTGACCATCGTCTCACCAGGCGTCCAGGCCGAAAACGCCAGCGGCGCGTGTTTTTCCAGCACCACCGGCAAGACCAAGGCCACGCCGCTGGCCGCCAGCTGCGCATATGCCGCGTGCAGATCGGGCTCGCCCTGCAGCGGCCAGTACACGCCCAGTTGCGTGATATTTTCTTGTGCGCACCAGTCCAGCAGGCGCCGGGCGATGGCCTCATCCCACTGCAGGCGCGTGGCTTCGGGCAAGCTGCGCCGCGTGGTCAGCAGCGCTTTGCGCAAATCGGCTTTTTCCTCTGGTGCGATGGGTGGCCGGGTAGCCGGATCGCATGTTATTCTAGGGTCGCTGTTCATATCGCCATCACGTTAGAATTGAGAGTCGTACATTGATTTCGCCATTAAAATGGATTGCCGGTACGATGCTGTGTGCGGCGTCGGCCATGTCCCCCCTGGCTGCCTTGGCCCAGGCCCTTGCCACTCCTGCCGCTGCAGGCGCCGTGCCCGCAGTTGCCCCCTTAGTTGCGCCGGTGCTGGCCGCCGATACGCGCAGCGATGACGATGCCTTTTTGCTGCTGCGCGACGCCGCGCGCAAGGACGACATCGAGAAGGCGGACTTTTATGCCGACCGCCTGACAAATTACCAGATTCCATCCTATGTCGACTATTATCGGCTGAAACCGCGCATCAAGCAGCTCACTGAAGCGCAGTTCCGCGATTACCTGAACCGCTATCAGGGCAGCGCCATCGCCGACCGTTTCCGCAATGACTGGCTGCTGGAACTGGGCCGCAAGCGCGACTGGGTGGTATTTGACGAGCAATATCCCCAATTCGTGCTCGATGACGATACCCAGCTCAAGTGTTATGCCCTGATGTCGAAAGTGGCCAAGGGCCAGAACGTGGCGGCCGATGCACGTAAATTGCTGCTGTCGCCGCCCGGTTATGGCGAAGCCTGCGGCAGCCTGATCGGCGCGCTGGCGCAAAGCGGCCAGTTCGACAGCAATGATTTATGGGCGCAAATCCGCCTGGCGGGCCAGACCAACGCCACCGGTCCGGCGCGCCGCATCGCGCTGCTGCTGGGTGCATCGGATGCAAAAATGGCGCAAGCCATCGATTTGCCCGCTTTGGTACTGGCCAAGGGGCCGGGCCTGAGCCGCGCCGACCATGAAATGTACCTGGTGGCCGTGGCCCGCATGGCGAAAAGCACCTTGAAACTGGGCGTGGTGGCGCTGGACAAAGCCAGTGCCAAACTGACGCCGCAAGAGCGCGCCATCGGCTGGTCCAGCCTGGCCTTGCAAGCGTCGTATGCGCTGGCGCCGGAAGCGTCGGATTATTGGCAAAAAGCCACCGGCGCGCCGTTGAGCTCGGAACAGATACAGTGGAAGGCGCGGATTGCCTTGCGCGAAGGCAACTGGCCGCAGGTGAAATCGGTGATCCAGTCCATGCCGCAAGCCTTGCGTGACGATCCGACCTGGATTTATTGGCTGGCACGCGCGCTGCAGGCCGAAACGCCGGGGCGTCCGAATGCCCAGGCCGAGTCGCTATACCGCACGATTGCCGACCAATCGAACTTCTATGGCCTGCTATCGAACGAAGAGCTGGGCAACCATTTGATCTTGCCGCCGCCCGGCAAACCGGTCAGCCCGACAGAAATTGCCGCCATGGCCGCCAATCCGGGCTTGCAGCGGGCGCTGAAGTTTTTCAATATGCGTTTGCGCTTTGAAGGCACGCGCGAGTGGAACTGGGAATTGCGCGGCATGACGGAGCGCCAGTATCTGGCCGCCGCCGAGTTTGCACGTCAAAACAATATCCTCGACCGCATGGTCAACACCTCGGACCGCACGCGCCTGGAAATCGATTACACGCAGCGTTATCCGACCCCGCACGATGACGTGATGCATCCGGCCACGCAAATGCTGGGCCTGGACAAGGCCTGGGTATATGGCTTGATACGCCAGGAATCGCGTTTCATCATGGATGCGCAATCGCATGTGGGCGCTTCCGGCCTGATGCAGGTGATGCCATCGACGGCCCGCTATGTGGCCAAGAAGATAGGCCTGACCGATTTCGTGGTGGAAGCCTTGAGCGATGTGCGCACCAATGTCATGCTGGGCACCAATTACCTGAACATGGTGCTGGGCGGCCTGGACGGTTCGCAAGTGCTGGCCAGCGCCGCCTACAACGCGGGCCCGGGCCGGCTGCGCATCTGGCGCGCCGCCATGACGGGGCCGCTGGAAGGCGCTGTCTTCGCGGAAACGATTCCCTATTCGGAAACGCGCGGCTACGTGAAAAACGTGATGTCCAATGCCACGTATTACGCCGCCCTGTTTGAAAAAAGCCCGCAGTCGCTGAAATCGCGCCTGGGGACAGTCGGGCCGAAAAACAGCGCCATTTCCGCCGACTTGCCGGCATCCAACTAACCATAGCTGACCCATGCAAACGACCATCCTCGATCCCAGCCTGACGCAAGCCCTGGCTGCTGCGCGCGAGCCCGGCCTGACCCTGATCATCGGCAACAAGAATTATTCGTCCTGGTCGATGCGCCCGTGGGTGGCCATGACGGCGTTCGGCATTCCCTTCCAGGAAGTGCGCGTCTTGCTCGACCAGCACGATACGGTGAATAAAATCGCCGAATACTCGGCTTGCGGCCGCGTGCCCGTGCTGCTGGCCGGCGAAATGACCATCTGGGACAGCCTGGCCATTTGCGAATACCTGGCCGAGCAGTTCCCGGATAAACATCTGTGGCCGCAAGACGTGGCCGCGCGCGCCATGGCCCGCAGCATCTGCGCTGAAATGCACGCGGGCTTTGCCGGCTTGCGCCGCGACATGTCGATGCATATCAAGGCCAGTCTGCCCGGCCGTGGCCGCACGGCTGCCGCCCAGGCGGACATCGGCCGCATCAGCGAAATCTGGGAAGAGTGCTTGTCGCGCTTTGGCCATCACCAGTTCCTGTTCGGCGACTTTTCGATTGCCGACGCGTATTTCGCCCCCGTCGTCATGCGTTTTCGCACCTATGGCGTGACCCTGGCGCCAGCCCTGAACGCCTATTGCGAGCGCGTACAGGCGCACCCGGCCGTGGCCCGCTGGATAGCAGAAGCACTGGCGGAAACGGAAACGGCGCCCAAGCACGACGCCGCCTTACCCGATTAAAGAGAAGTTCAATATGAAGATTTACACGGTCGGTGGCGCAGTGCGCGACCAACTGCTGGGTTTGCCCATCAAGGACCGCGATTATGTGGTCGTCGGCGCCACGCCCGACGATATGCTGCGCAAGGGCTTTCGTCCGGTCGGCAAGGATTTCCCCGTTTTTTTGCATCCGAAGACGCAGGAAGAATACGCGCTGGCCCGCACCGAGCGCAAGACGGCCCCCGGCTACCGGGGCTTTGTGTTCCATACGGCGCCCGACGTGACCCTGGAGGAAGACCTGGTGCGGCGCGACCTGACCATCAATGCCATCGCCCAGGCCGATGATGGCAGCTTGAGCGACCCGTTTGGCGGCGTTGCCGATATCCACAACAAAATTTTCCGCCATGTATCCGAGGCGTTTGGCGAAGACCCCGTGCGCATCTTGCGCCTGGCCCGCTTTGCCGCCCGCTTCGACGGTTTCACGGTGGCGCCCGCCACCATGGACTTGATGCGCAGCATGGTGGACGGCGGCGAAGTCGACGCCCTGGTGGCCGAGCGCGTGTGGCAGGAAGTCGCCAAGGGCTTGCTGGAAGCCCATCCATCGCGCATGTTGACGGTGTTGCAAGAGTGCGGCGCCCTAGTGCGTATCATGCCCGAACTGCCCATCGACGCCCGTCTGCTGCAAGTGATAGACGAGGCCGCCGCGCGTGGTCTTGACTTGCCCGTGCGCTTTGCCGTGCTGATGCGGCAAGTGCAAGTCAAACTGATCGATCAATTGAGTCTGCGCCTGCGCGTACCGAATGACTGTCGCGAACTGGCCGTGATGGTGGCGCGTGAGTCAGCCAAGGTAGAACTTGCGCCAAGCGCGTCGGCGGAAACCCTGGTCAGCCTGTTCGAACGCTGCGACGGTTTTCGCAAGCCGCAGCGCTTTAGCCAGCTGCTGCAGGCGCTGCAATGCGGTGCAGGTGATGATTTTTCGCAAGCTAGTTTGTTGCAGGATGGGCTAGATGCAGCGCGCGCCGTCAATGCGGGCGCCTTGGCGCAGGGCTGCGTTGATGATCCCAAACGCATTCCGGCTGTCATCCATGCCGCACGCGTCGAGGCTGTCAAGACCCGCCTGGGCCTGGCCGATGGCCCGTCAGCCTGAAGCGCGGGAATACGCTACAATGGCCGGATGTTGCACTGCACAATAATGCTATTTGATAACATTTTGTGCAGCGACACCGCCCCCAGGAGTTGACGTGAGCTTAGCCAAATTATTTCAAAACCCGCTCAGGCGCTGGCTTAATCGCACTGGCGCTGGCAGCGCGCGTCCGAGCGTGCTGGTCAAGCAGCTGCATGAGCGCGACCGCCGGCGCATGATGAAGCACTTCCTGTCGCTCGAGAAGAGTGACCGCTTACTGCGGTTTGGCAGCGCCTTGCCGGATGAACTGGTCGCGCAGTATGTGCAAAAGATGAATTTCTCGCGCGACATGATTTTTGGCGTGTATAGCAGCAGCTTCAAGCTGGTGGGCGTGGGCCATCTGGCATTTGCTCCCAGGGAACAGGCGCCGGCGAAAAACGTGGTGACGACCAAGGAGCAGGTGGCGGAGTTTGGCGTGTCCGTGTCGAAATCCATGCGCGGCATGGGGGTGGGCTCCAAGCTGTTCCAGCGGGCAGCGATCCATTGCCGCAACAATGATGTCGATACCCTGTATATGCATTGCCTGTCGAGCAACAAGACGATGATGCATATCGCCAAGAAGGCGGGCATGGAAATCCAGCGCGACTATGGCGAAGCCGATGCTTACTTGAAAGTATTGCCGCCCGACCCGTCCAGCATGCTGAAGGAAGCCGTGCAAGAGCAGTTCGCCATGTTCGACTACACCTTCAAGGCGAACGCCCGGGCCGCCTACAAACTGTTCGAGCGCTTGCCGGGCCGCAAGAAATCTTTGCCGCCGCAGTAAACTAGAGCAGCGGCAGGGCGGTGGTATCCTTGATGCGCTGCAAGGCAAAGCTCGACTTCACATCCAGCACGGCCGGGTGGCGCAGCAAGGTGGCCATCATGAAGCGCGAAAAATGCTCCATGTCTTCCACATGCACGCGCAGCAGATAGTCCATTTCTCCCGTCATGGCGTAACAGGCCACCACTTCCGGCCATTGCGCGACAGCAACAGCGAAGTCGGCGCGCGGCGAGGTAGTCGTCACCAGATTGGGCGCCAGCACCCGCGCCGTGCTGTGGGCGGTGGCGTCGCTATGCTTTTCCAGCCGCACATTCACATAGGCCAGCAAGCCCAGGCCGATCTTTTCCGGGTCCAGCAGGGCCACATATTGGCGGATCACGCCTGCTTCTTCCAGCCGTTTTACCCGGCGCAAGCATGGCGATGGCGACAGGCTGACTTGCTCGGCCACGTCCTGATTTGACAGGCGGCCGTCGGCCTGCAGGACAGAGAGGATCTTGCGGTCCGTTTTATCCAGCGTAATTTTGCTCATGCTTCCTCCGGTGGTTCGACTTTCACGCAATATTATTGCGCAAATCACGGTTCATCGGGAGATCTTTGGCATTTAATGCCCGCAGACCACGCCTATACTGTGCGCTACTTCTTGGAGGAGACATCATGCAATTTCAGCCCTGGGATAACCCGATGGGTACCGATGGTTTCGAGTTTGTAGAATATGCAGCGCCAGACCCAAAAGCATTGGGCAAGCTGTTCGAAAACATGGGCTTTACCGCCATCGCCCGCCACCGCCATAAAGATGTCACCCTGTATCGTCAAGGCGACATCAATTTCATCATCAATGCCGAACAAGATTCGTTCGCGCAGCGTTTTGCCCGTCACCACGGCCCGTCCGTGTGCGCCATCGCCATCCGCGTCGATGACGCCGCGTTTGTGTACCGCCGCGCGCTGGAACTGGGTGCCTGGGGTTTCGACAATAAAACCGGGCCGATGGAACTCAATATTCCCGCCATCAAGGGCGTGGGCGATTCGCTGCTGTACTTCGTCGACCGCTGGCGCGGCAAGGGCGCCGACAAGGAAAACGCCGCAGCGCCTGGCGGCATCGGCGACATCAGCATCTATGACGTGGATTTCGTCGCCATTCCCGGCGCCGTCGCCAACCCGGTCGGCCATGGCCTGACCTATATCGACCACCTGACGCACAATGTGCACCGTGGCCGCATGAAGGAATGGGCGGGCTTTTATGAAAGCCTGTTCAATTTCCGCGAAGTGCGCTACTTCGATATCGAAGGCAAGCTGACGGGCCTGAAATCGAAAGCCATGACTTCGCCTTGCGGCAAGATCCGCATCCCGATCAATGAATCGTCGGACGACAAGTCGCAGATCGCCGAATACCTGGACGCCTATCACGGCGAAGGCATCCAGCACATCGCCCTGGGTACGGACGATATTTATTCATCGGTACAAGGCATGCGCGACACGGGCATCGACTTCCAGGACACCATCGAGACGTATTACGAACTGGTCAACCGCCGTTTGCCGAATCATGGCGAGCAGCTGGAAGAATTGCGCCGTTTGCGCATCCTGATCGATGGCCACAGTACGGAAACCGAGCGCGAACTGCTGCTGCAAATCTTCACGCAGACGGTGATCGGTCCGATCTTCTTTGAAATCATCCAGCGCAAGGGCGACCAGGGTTTTGGCGAAGGCAATTTCCGCGCCCTGTTCGAATCGATCGAGCTGGACCAGATCAAGCGTGGCGTGCTGCAGGATAAAAACGTAGCTTAAAGTAACAACAAGTAATAAAAGAGCGCCCGGCAGGAGTGCAGTGCAGCAAAGAACTGTGCGCATTCCTGTGCTAGTCTATGACTATCAGTCATTTTTTCGCACCGGCCTGCCCACAAGGCAAAGCCGGTACGTGTGAGTTCAAGCGACTTGGCACGGCGTAGTACAGAGAATAATGGAGACACATAATGAACGCACCCCTGAAAGGCTCGGATCTCGAGCCAGGCACGCACGCAGCTGACATTTCACTGAACGACAAATACACCCTGGAGCGCGGCCGCGCCTTCATGACGGGTACCCAAGCGCTGATACGCCTGCCCATGATGCAGCGCGAACGCGACTTGAAAGCGGGCTTGAACACGGCCGGCTACATCACCGGCTACCGTGGTTCGCCCGTCACTTCCGTCGACATGACGGCCGTGAAAGCCAAGAAATACCTGGACGAACACCACGTCAAATTCCACCCCGGCCTGAACGAAGACCTGGCCGCCACGGCCGTCTGGGGCACCCAGCAAACGAATTTATTTGAAGACGCCAAATACGATGGCGTGTTCGGCATGTGGTACGGCAAGGGCCCTGGCGTGGACCGCTGCGGCGACGTCTTCAAGCACGCCAATAATGCGGGTTCGGCCAAGCATGGCGGCGTGCTGGTGCTGGCTGGCGACGACCATGCGGCCAAATCTTCGTCCACCGCGCACCAGTCCGACCATATCCTGAACGCTTGCGGCATCCCCGTGCTGTACCCCTCGTCGGTGCAGGAATACATCGATTACGGTCTGCATGCCTGGGCCATGAGCCGCTACACGGGTTTGTGGGTGTCGATGAAATGCGTGACCGACATCATCGAGTCGGGCGCCGCCGTCGATTTCGATCCGGACCGCGTGCAAATCACCCTGCCGACCGACTTTGAAATGCCGCAGGGCGGCTTGAACATCCGCTGGCCAGACACGGTGCTGGAGCAGGAAGTGCGGATGAACAGCTATAAGTGGTATGCCGCGCTGGCCTATGCGCGCGCCAACAAGCTCAATAAAATCATCTGGGACAGCCCGAAAGCGCGCATCGGCATCATCACGGCCGGTAAATCGTACCTGGACACGCGCCAGGCGCTGGCCGACCTGGGCATCGATGAACAGACCGCCTCCGACATCGGCATCCGCCTGTACAAGATCGGCATGACCTGGCCGCTGGAAGCGGACGGCGTGCATGAATTCGCCAAGGGCCTTGATGAAATCCTGGTGGTGGAAGAAAAGCGCCAGATTCTGGAATACGCGCTGAAGGAAGAGCTGTATAACCTGAAGGATGGCGAGCGTCCGCGCGTGGTCGGCAAGTTTGACGACACGGGCGAGTGGAGCAATCAAAAAGGTACAGGCCACGGCGACTGGCTGCTGCCGGCTACCTATGAGCTGAATCCGGCCATGATCGCCCGCGCGATCGCCAGCCGTATTTCGCGCTACTACGCCGGCCACCCGGTCGAGCAGCGCGTCAAGCAACGCATCGCCTACCTGGAAGCCAAAGAAAACGTGCTCAAGGCGATCAGCGTAAAACCTGATCCGCAAAAAGACCGCACGCCGTTCTTTTGCTCGGGCTGCCCGCACAATAGTTCGACCAAAGTCCCTGAAGGCTCGCGCGCGCTGGCCGGCATCGGCTGCCACTACATGGTGCTGTGGATGGACCGGGAGACATCGACGTTTACCCATATGGGCGCCGAGGGCGTGACCTGGGTAGGCCAGGCGCCGTTCACGAATGAAAAACACGTGTTCACCAATCTGGGTGACGGCACGTATTTCCACTCGGGTATCCTGGCGATCCGCGCCGCCGTCTCGGCCAAGGTCAACATCACCTACAAGATACTGTTCAACGATGCAGTGGCCATGACGGGCGGCCAGGAATTCGATGGCCCGCTGTCGCCAGCCATCATTTCGCGCCAGATCGCCGCTGAAGGCGTGGGGCCTATCATCGTCGTCACCGACGAACCTGAAAAATACCCATCCGATTACGCCTGGGCGGAAGGCGTCACCGTACGCCACCGTTCGGAGCTGATGGATGTGCAGCGCGAACTGCGCGACATGCCCGGTGTGTCGGCCATGATCTACGACCAGACCTGTGCCTCGGAAAAACGCCGCCGCCGGAAACGCAATGAATACCCGGACCCAGCCAAGCGCGCCGTCATCAACGAAGCCGTCTGTGAAGGCTGCGGCGACTGTTCCGTGCAATCGAACTGCCTGTCGGTGGAACCGCTGGAAACAGATTTGGGGCGCAAGCGCCAGATCAACCAGTCGTCCTGTAACAAGGATTTTTCGTGCACCACGGGTTTTTGCCCCAGCTTTGTGACGGTGGAAGGCGGCGGCTTGAAAAAGCCGAAGAAAGCAGCCAGCGCCGAGAAGGGCGGCCCTGCCGTGCCGGCCTTGCCGACGCCAACGATTCCTTCGACGATGGAGCCGTTCGGCATCCTGGTAACGGGCATCGGCGGTACCGGCGTGGTCACCGTCGGCCAGATTCTGGCGATGGCGGCGCACGTGGAAGGCAAGGGCTGTTCCGTGCTCGACATGAGCGGCCTGGCGCAAAAGGGCGGCCCCGTGATGTCGCACGTACGTCTGGCGGACCGTCAGGCAGACATCCACTCGACCCGCGTCGGCACCGGTGCGGCCGACCTGGTGATCGGTTGCGATTTGATCGTCACCGCCAGCCGCGACGCCCTGTCGCGCATGGGGGAAGGCCGCAGCTGGGCCATGATCAACTCGACCAGTTCGTCGACGGCGGCCTTCGTGAAAAATCCGGACTGGCAATTCCCCGGTGTCGGTGCACGCCTGGAAATTGAAAAAGCTTGCGGCAGCGACCATGTGGACTTTATCGACGCGGGCCAGATCGCCACGGCATTGATGGGCGACTCGATCGCAACCAATATGTTCATGCTTGGCTACGCCTGGCAAAAGGGCAAAGTGCCTTTGACCGAAGCGTCCATCATGAAAGCGATTGACTTGAACAACGTCTCGGTGGCGTTCAACAAGGCCGCCTTCAACTGGGGCCGCGCAGGCGCCCATGACGCCGCCAGCCTGGTGCGCATGACGACGCCGGCCAAGGTGGTCGAGTTCAAGCGCATCGACACGCTGGACGACATCATCGAGAAGCGCGTGCAGTTGCTGACGGCCTACCAGGACCGCGCTTATGCGCAGCAGTATCTGGACTTCGTTGGCCAGGTGCGTGTTGCCGAAAGCGCCCTGAACGGCCCGCATCTGCGCCTGACGGAAGCCGTGGCCCGTTATTTCTACAAGCTGATGGCCTACAAGGACGAATATGAAGTGGCACGTCTGTACACCGATGGTGCGTTCAAGGCCAAGATCGACGCCATGTTCGAAGGCGACGTCAAGCTGAAATTCCATTTGGCGCCGCCGTTGTTCGCCAAGACGGACAGCCAGGGCCACCTGGTCAAGAAGGAATTCGGTCCGTGGATGATGAAGGCTTTCGGTGTGCTGGCCAAGTTCAAGGGCTTGCGTGGCGGTGCTTTCGACGTGTTCGGCTATACCGCTGAGCGCAAGATGGAGCGTGCGCTGATCGCCGAATATCGCCAGACCGTGGGTGCGCTGTTGCCGAAACTGACGACGGCCAAGCTGGCGCAAGCGGTGGCGATTGCCAGCATACCGGAAGATATCCGCGGTTACGGCCACGTCAAAGAGCGTCATTTGACGGCCGCCAAGGAGAAGGAGGCCAGCCTGATCATCGCCTTCAATGCCCCGCCTGCAGTACCATCGGCAGTCTTGCCGGTGCCTGCCGTGGCAGCACCGGTGGCTTGATCCGACTGTCAAGTTGAAAGTACAAGATGGCGCCTGCGGGCGCCATTTTTACGTGGATGCCGCATGGCGATGCCCCCTCCATTACCTTGTCCTTTGACATATTTATTTTGGCAACACATTTACTACAAGTCACACTATAATTATTGTTTCTCCGCGGAAAGGTGTTGGAATGAAAGTGTTGCAATGTTTGAGTCTGGCTAGCTTGTTGGCATTGGCCGCCTGCGGCGGCGGCGGTAGTTCCGCACCCGCGACCAATACCGCCGGCAATGGAAATGGCACCGGCACCGGTAATGGCGGTAATAATGGCGGTGCGACTGTCTTTGCGCCTTCCGCCACCCTGGTCAACCGTTGTGAAAAACCCCGTGCCGGCAATAGCACCGACAAGCCAGGCAGCTTGCGCAACGAGCAGGACTGGGTACGCAGCTGGATCGATGAAAGCTATCTCTGGTACAACGAAGTGCCCAATACCTATCTGGCGCAAAACTACAGCACCGCCACCGCTTATTTCGATGTGCTGAAAACCTATGCCACCACGCCTTCCGGCAAGCCGAAAGACCAGTTCCACTTCACTTATACGACGGCCGAGTGGGAAGCGTCGCAGAGCGGCGTCGAGTTCGGTTACGGTTTCCTGATGGCCAATGACAGCCTGCGCCCACCGCGCAAGGCGGTGATCGCCATGGTCGAACCTGGTTCGCCTGCGGCCCTGGCTGGCCTGCAACGGGGCGATGTGCTGCAGCGCGTCGATGGGGTCGATTTCGTCTATGCAGGCGGCTCGGCCAGCGTGGATGTATTGAACGCGGGACTATTCCCCGACAAGAAAGTCAGCCACACCCTGGTCTTCAGCCGTAACGGCACCCAGATCAGCGCCACCATGACCGCCGGCGACATCAACACCACGGCCGTGCAGAACGCGAAAGTCATCACGACGCAGACCGGCAAGGTGGGTTACCTGACCTTTAACACGCATAACTATGTCTCCGAGCGTCAGCTGATCGAGACGATGCAATCGTTCCAGACGGCTGGCGTCAGCGATCTGGTGCTCGACGTGCGCTATAACGGTGGCGGCTTGCTCGATGTGGCCAGCGAACTGGCTTACATGATCGCCGGTCCGCAGCAAACGACAGGCAAGACGTTTGAACAAACCGTCTTTAACGACAAGACGAAATCGGAAGCGCCCGTGCCTTTCCACGCGCGCAGCATCGGCTTTGCCGCACCGAATCCCGTGCAGAAAAACCTGGCCTTGCCTTACCTGGGCTTGAAAAAGGTCACCGTGCTGACCACGGCGAACACCTGCTCGGCCAGCGAGGCGATCATCAACGGCTTGCGTGGCGTGGATGTGGAAGTGAACCTGATCGGTGGCACGACCTGCGGCAAACCATATGGCTTCTATCCACAGCCCAATTGCGGCACCACCTATTTCGCCGTCAACTTCAAGGGCGTCAATGCCAAGGGCTTTGGCGACTATGCCGACGGCATGGCGCCGACCTGCGCTGCCAGCGATGATTACCAGCACGCATTGGGTGATACCGCTGAAGGCATGCTGGCGCTGGCGTTGCAATACCGCAACAACCAGAGCTGCGCCTTGCCTACCGGCAAGGCACAGTTGCTGAGCCAGTCGGTCGACTCGAGCGCCACGGCCATGCGTTTGCTGCGTCCGCAATACCGCGAGATTTCGGTGCGCTAAGCCTGAGAATACCGACGTATGGCGAGCTGGCGCAGGGAGCAATCCCGGCGCCTTTCTTTTATATCAATTGAAAACTTATACATAAAAAATATTTCGATATAACAATAGCGATATAAGCAAGAACGAAAGCATTCGTTCTGTACTGGCTATCACTTTGATACCTTTCGCTCTTTCTCCAGCCTTGAGAAGTGCAAAGATGTCGATACAACTGAAGTTAACACCACTGAGCGTGGTGATCATGGCCGCCCTCAGCTGCACCGCCTGGCAGGTACACGCGCAGTCGTCTACCGCCGAAAATGCTTCCGCAGCCGCGCCTCAGGCCGTGGTCGTGACCGGTTCGCGCATCCCGCGCGCCGGCCTGGAAGGACCTTCCGCCGTGACTGTAATTACGGGCGATGAGATCACCCGCCAAGGGTATAGCAATGTGTTTGATGCACTCAATAACCAGACGCAAAACAGCGGCGTGACCCAGGGCGCCGATTACGGCAATACCTTTACCCCATCGGCCAATGCCATCAGCCTGCGCGGCCTGGGCCCGAACCACACGCTGATCCTGCTGAACGGGCGCCGCATGGCCGATTTCCCGGTCGCTTACGATGGCGCGGTCAATTTCACCAATCTGGCCAATATTCCATCGAGTATCGTCGACCGGATTGAAATCCTGACCGGCGGCGCCTCGGCCATTTATGGCTCCGACGCGATTGCCGGCGTGGTCAACGTGATCCTCAAGAAACAGGCCGACGGCCTGACCATCAACGTCAAGGCGGGTGACACCACCCGTGGTGGTGGCGGCAACCAGCGCGTGCAACTGACGGGCGGCGGCACTTACGACAAGCTCACCACCCTGTTCAGCGCCGAATTGAGCCAGCGTGATGCGGTATGGAGCCGCGACCGCGATTTCATGGCCAGCCGCTCTGGTACACCGACGGTGATCGCGGGCCGTAAAGACCTGACTACGGGCAAATATATCGACCTGGGCGGCACCTGCAACAACTTTGGCGACCTGTTCGAGCACAGCGTGAGCAAGTACACGGGCAGTAGCGGCAGTTATTGCGGCAGCCAGAATGCCCGTCCGGACTTCTGGACCACCCAGACCAAGAATGAAAGCCAGAACGTCTTCGGCAGCCTGAATTACGAGCTGACGCCGGAGCAGACCCTGTTCGCCGACTTTTTGATCGGCAATAACGCCACCGCCAACAATACCCGTGGCCCGTCGTGGACGTCTTCCTCGCTCAATAACAGCTATTTCCTGAACCAGAATACCGGTCACTACGAGAGCTGGACCCGTTTCATTTCGCCGGAAGAGATCGGCGGCGTCACCCGTTACAACCGTAAGTGGAATGACTTTTCGACCTCCATTTCGCTGGGCGCCAAAGGCCGCATTCCCGGCACCGCCTGGAATTACGAAGCGGGGTACAGCGCGTCGCTGTACCAGAGCGACAGCCATACCCAGCGTCCGCTGGCCAATATCGATACCTTTTTCCTGGGGCCGAAACTGGGCGTCGATGCCGATGGCACGGCCATCTATGCACCGGACCCATCGCGTTTGTCGCGCCGTTTGACGCCGGAGGATTTCAACAGCATCACCGGTACCGTCAATGGCAAGGATAAATCCTGGACCAATACCCTGAGCCTGGCCACTAATGGCGATTTGTTCGAATTGCCAGGCGGCACCGCCAAGGTGGCGACCATCGCCGAATGGGGCAAGCAGGGCTTCAGCAATAATCCGGATGAGCGCATCAACCAGGGTTATTTCAACCTGGCGCCGACGGCCCAGACGACGGCCGGCACGCGCGACCGTTATGCGCTGGGTGCAGAATTTAACTTGCCGCTCACCCAGATCCTGACGGGCACCCTGGCTGGCCGCTATGACCGCTACAGCTTTGCCGACCGCAGCGATGGCAAATTCACCTATAGCGGTGGGCTGGAACTGCGCCCGACCAAGACGCTGCTGGTGCGCGGCAACTATTCCACCAGCTTCCGTGCGCCGGACATGAACTATATTTACCAGGCACGCGGCACCGGCTATTTTGAAAGCACCACCGACTACTACCGTTGCGCACAAGCGAACCAGGATGTTGCCAACTGTGCTTACGCCAGGGTAGCGCCGGGCGCCGATTATGTACAGACCGGCAGCAAGGACTTGAAATCGGAAAAAGGCAAATCTTTCGGCCTGGGCGTGGTATGGTCGCCGAGCAGCAATTTTGACGTATCGGTCGATTACTGGAACATCAAGATCGACGACATGGTCACCAACCTGAGCGCCGATCAGATTTTGCGCGATGAATCCAATTGCCGCCTGGGTAATCTCGATATCACTTCGCCGACTTGCGTCGATGCACTGAACCGTGTCCAGCGCTTTGCAGCCAATGCCGTGAACCGCCCGGGCGAGATCCAGACGATTACGGTGATGCCGATCAATGCGGCGATGGAGCGTAGCAGTGGTATTGACCTGAGCGGCAAGTATCAGATCCGCACCGCCGATTACGGTAATTTCTCGCTGAGCGCGAATTACTCCAAGGTCTTGAGCAAGAAATCGAAGCAATTCGATGCCGACAGCGAAAAGAACGACCTGACGTCGCTGGACAATACCGACTGGCCGGACAAGTTGATCGCCAGCCTGAACTGGAGCCGTGGCGACTGGTCCGATACGCTGACCGTGACGCGTTACGGCAAGGTGCCTAACGCGGCCCAGACCGCGTATCTGACGCCGACCGGCATCGCCAACTTCAGCACGGTCTACAAGCTGTCACAGCAAACTACCGTGTCGTTCATCGTCAACAATGTGCTCGACACCATCAAGCGCGACACCAGCGATGGCTGGCCTAACTATCCAGTCGGCAGTTTCAGCCCGCTGGGCCGCCAGATATGGCTGGAGTTGAACCACCGTTTCTGATGTCGCGGTAAATAGAAAAGCAGTCTGCTGTATTTGCCGGGGGCCAATGTCCCCCGGTTTTTTTACTTGCGCAGTAGCGGCCTGATGCCGTCGATGGGCGTGCCTGATGCTGGAATATTGCTTATATTAAAATATTTGTATATGGCAATAATGGTATATGCAAAAGTGAAAGTATTCGTTTTTAGGTAACTGGCATTTTGATATCTTCGCTTTTCTTCAACCTCGAGAAGCGCAAAAATGCCAACACAATTAAAACTAAAACCCCTCTGCATGGTCGTCCTGGCCGCGCTCAGTGGCGCCACATGGCAGGTGCACGCACAAACGCCGTCGTCCAGCGCCGATAATACCGCTGCCGCTACACCTCCGGCCGTTGTCGTCACCGGTTCGCGCATTCCGCGCGCCAGTCTCGAAGGCCCGTCGTCGGTGACCATACTGACGGGTGAAGAAATCACCAGGCAAGGCTATAAAAACGTCTTCGATGCGCTGAGCAACCAGGTGCAGAACAGCGGTTTTACGCAAGGCGAAGACTTCGGCAACACCTTCACGCCGTCGGCCAACACCATCAGCCTGCGCGGTCTGGGCCCCAACCATACCTTGATCCTGTTGAACGGCCGCCGCCTGGCCGACTTCCCTGTCGCCTATGAAGGCACGGTCAACTTCACCAACCTGGCCAATATCCCGTCGAGCATCGTCGACCGCATCGAGATCCTCAACGGCGGCGCTTCGGCCATTTATGGCTCGGATGCGATTGCCGGCGTGGTCAACGTGATCCTGAAAAAACAGACCGAAGGTATTGATATCAACGTCAAGGCCGGCGGCACCACGCGCGGTGGCGCAGGCAACCAGCGCGTGCAGGTGACGGGCGGCGGCAATTTCGACAAGCTGCACACCCTGTTCAGCGTGGAGCTGAGCCAACGCGATCCGCTGTCCAGCCTGGACCGCGATTTCATGGCTACCAAGGGCGGTACGCCCACCAATATCGCTTCGCGCCGCGTGGTCAAAGCGGGTACTTCGGGCACCTACCAGGACCTGGGCGACACCTGTAACCAGTTCGGTGACTTGTTTGGCGGTAGCGTCGTCAAGTATCAGGCCAAGAATGGCACGTATTGCGCCAGTCCGAAAGTGGGCCCGACCTACTGGACCACGCAGACCAAGAACAAGAGCCAGAATGCGTTCGGCAGCGCCAACTACGAGCTGTCGCCGGACACCACGCTGTTCGCCGATTTCCTGATCGGCAAAAACGCCACCGAGAACAATACGCGCGGACCGTCGTGGACCTCGTCGTCGACCGGCAGCAGCTATTTCAAGAACCAGAACACGGGCAATTACGAAGCATGGACACGCTACATCTCGCCAGAGGAAATTGGCGGCGTATCGCGCTACAACCGCAAATGGGATGACCTGGCCACCGCTATTTCGATAGGCGCCAAGGGCCGTATTCCTGGCACCGCATCCTGGCAGTATGAAGCCAACTACAACGCGTCCCTGTACAAGAGCGAGAGCCATACACCGCGCGCGCTGGCCAATATCGATACCTTTTTCCTGGGGCCGAAACTGGGCACTGACGCCAATGGCGTGCCTGTCTATGCGCCTGATCCTTCGCGCCTGTCGCGCCGCCTGACGCCGGCTGAATTTGACAGCATCACCGGCAATTCCGACAGCGACGACAAGGCCTGGACCAATACCCTGAGCCTGTCCACCAATGGCGACCTGTTCCAGCTGCCGGGCGGCGTGGCGAAAGTGGCTACCATCGCAGAGTTGGGCAAGCAAGGCTTCAGCAATGTGCCTGATCCACGCCTGAACGCCGGCTATTTCAACGTTGCTACCAAGTCCGATATCACGGCGGGTACGCGTACCCGCGGTGCACTGGGCGCCGAGCTCAATTTGCCGCTGCATGAAAAACTGATCGCCACCCTGGCCGGCCGCTATGACCGCTACAGCTTTGCCGGCCGCAACGATGGCAAGTTCACCTATAACGGTGGGCTGGAACTGCGTCCTGCGCCAGACCTGCTGTTCCGCGCCAACTACGCCACCAGCTTCCGCGCACCGGACATGAACTACATCTACAAGGCGCGCGGCACGGGCTATTATTCCAGCACCACCGACTACTACCGCTGCGGCGTCGCCAAACAGGATATCGACAAGTGCGATTACGCCAACCTCTCGCCTGGAGCCGATTACATCCAGAACGGCAGCAAGGATTTGCAGTCGGAAAAAGGCAAATCCTTCGGCGTGGGCGCCGTCTGGTCGCCTAGCACCAATTTCGATGTCTCGGTCGACTACTGGAACATCAAGATCACGGACCTGGTGACCAACCTGAGCGCCGACAAGATCTTGCGCGACGAAGCTGATTGCCGCCTGGGCAAGCTCGATATCACGTCGCCGACCTGCGTCGATACCCTGGCGCGCGTCCAGCGCTACGCAAGCGACGCATTGAACCGTGCCGGCGAGATCAAGACCATCACGGTCAATCCGATCAATGCGGCCAGCCAAAGCACCAGCGGTATCGATATCAGCCTGAAGTATCTGCTACCTACCAATAACTATGGCCGCTTTGCCTTCAAGGCCAATTATTCGAAAGTGCTGACCAGCAAATCGCAGCAGTTTGCGGGCGATGAAGTGATCGACGGCACCAAAGACCTGAACAATACGGATTGGCCGGACAAGCTGAACCTGAGCGTCAACTGGAGCGCAGGCAAGTGGTCGAACACCTTGCTGGTCAGCCGTTATGGCAAGATACCTAACGGTGCCGGCACGGCTTATCTGACGCCGACGGCGCTGGCCAATATCAGCACCGTGTATCAGATCAACGACCGTGCCACCATATCGCTGATCGTCAACAACGTGCTCGATACCATCAAGCGTGACGATAGCGGTGGCTGGCCGTACTACCCGGTGGGCAGCTATAGCCCGCAGGGACGCCAGGGCTGGGTGGAGTTCAATTACCACTTCTGATGCTGTTTGACGGTCAGTCATTCCCAAAAAGCGCCCCTGCCAGCCAGGTCCGGGCGCTTTTTTACAGGCTTGTACTGCTTGAATGACTTTCTTGTACTTGTTTCATACTTCAATACATGGACCGCCGCATGCCGCCTGGCGTGGCAAAGCGGTCTATAATTTCCGGCTACCTTGTTTGCCATCGATCTGGAGTCCCACCCATGTTACGTTCTGCCCTGTTGCTGGCCATGCTGGCTGCCCCTTTGGTCCATGCTGCACCCGATGCCTTGAGCACCATTTCCGAGCGTTCCGGCTTCCTGAAAACCGGCCGCTATGATGAAGTGGTCAAGCTGTGCAGCGCCTTCCAGCACGCCTATCCTAAGCAGGTACGCTGTTTTGAGTTTGGCCGCACGCCGGAAAACCGTCCCATGCTGGCGCTGGCCGTCAGCAACACGGGCGCCCTGACGGCTGCCGAGGCGACGCGCCGCAAGCTGCCGGTGCTGCTGGTGCAAGGCGGCATCCACTCCGGTGAAATCGATGGCAAGGATGCCGGTTTCCTGGCGCTGCGCGAAGTGCTGGAAGGGAAGGTCGCGCCCGGTGCGCTCGACAAGCAGGTGCTGCTGTTCGTGCCGGTGTTTAATATCGATGGCCATGAGCGCTTCGGCCAGTGGAACCGTCCCAACCAGCGCGGTCCGGTGGAAATGGGCTGGCGCAGCACGGCGCAGAATTTCAATCTGAACCGCGACTACATGAAGGCCGATGCGCCCGAGATGCAGCACATGCTGGCGCTGGTCAATCAATGGGATCCGCTGGCCTATGTGGACTTGCACGTCACCGATGGCGCCCAGTTCGAGCCCGATATCTCGATCCAGGTCGAACCCGTGCATGCGGGTGACGCCGACTTGCGCGTGGCCGGCACGGCGCTGCGCGACAATGTGCTGGCCGATCTGGCCAAACAGGGTTCGGACCCGAAACCGTTTTATATGTCGTTTGCCGAAGAAGACAATCCGCAATCGGGCTTTGTCGATTCGACGCCGAACCCGCGTTTTTCGCACGGCTACTTCTTGCTGCGCAACCGCTTCGGCATGCTGGTGGAAACCCATTCGTGGAAGGATTATCCTACCCGCGTGCGCATCACCCACAACACCATCGTCTCGCTGCTGTCGCAAATGGCCCAGCATGGCGCGCAGTGGCGCAGCATCGCGCAGCAAGCGGACGCCCGCTCGGCTGCACTGGCTGGCGCCACGGTCCCCCTCAGCTACACCACCACTGAAAAAAGCCATCTTGTTGAGTTTCGCGGTTATGCCTACACGCGCACCCTGTCCGAGGTATCGGGCGCCCTGATGACGCGCTACGATGAAAAGACGTCGCAGCTGTGGACGGTGCCGCTGCGCGATGAAATCGTGCCCAAGCTGCAGGTCGAGGCGCCGCAAGCCGGCTACCTCGTGCCAGCGGCGCAAGCGCAGATGGTGGCGGAAAAGCTGCGCCAGCACGGCGTGTCTTATCAAGTGCTGAAAACGGGCTTCGGCAAGCAGCCGGTGCAAACCTTCCGCGCCACGCAAGTGAAATTTGGCGCCTTATCGTTCGAGAGCCGCCAGACAGCCAGCGTCGAGGGTGAGTGGCAAAAAGAAGAACGCGAAATCGGCGCAGGTGCCCTGTATGTGCCCATCGCCCAGCCGAAGGCGCGCCTGGTGATGGCGCTGTTAGAACCCCGCGCACCCGATTCGCTGCTGGCCTGGGGCAGTTTCAATACCGCGTTTGAAAGCAAGGAGTACATGGAAGACTACGTGGCCGAAGACGTGGCGCGCGCACAGATGGCGGCCGACCCCGCGCTGGCGGCGACCTTCAAAGCCAGGCTGGCCAGCGACCCGGCTTTTGCGGCCAACCCGCGCGCCCGCCTGGAATTTTTCGCCCGCCGCCACAGTTCCTGGGACGAGCGCTTGAACCTGTATCCGGTGCTGCGCACGGATGTGGCGCCGGCGCTCTACAAGACCGGTTCGTGATGCTTCAGGTATTCGATATCCTGTAGCGGTGGAGCGCCGAACAGGCGCCGGTATTCGCGGCTGAACTGGGACGGGCTTTCATAGCCGACCTGGTAAGCCACGGTGGCCGCTTCCAGCTTGCCCGTCAACAGCAGCTTACGCGCTTCGAGCAAACGTATCTGTTTTTGATATTGCAGGGGGCTCATCACGGTGAGCGCCTTGAAGCGGTGGTGCAGGCTGGACACGCTCATGCTGACCGACTTGGCCAGCTGCTCGATTTTCAAGGGCTGGTCGTAATGGTGCTTGATCCATAGCATCGCTTCATTGACGCCTTTTTCCTGCGCGTGCGCCGTCACGCTCTCGTACAGCGCTTCGCCGCCGCGCGCCGTCAGCAAGCGGTACAGGATTTCCTGCTTGAGCAGGGGGCCGATGGCGGCCAGGTCCTGCGGTTTTTTCAGCATGCGCAGCAGCCGCAAAAACGCTTCGCGCAACTCGGTGTCGGCTTCTTCGACATAGGCTGCGGCCGGCTGCTTGCGCCGGCTGTCGGGTACGGCCAGCTGCATGTCGATCACCAGCGCCGCCAGTTCGCGCGCATCAAGGGCGATGCGCAGGCCGATATACGGCGCTTGCGGTGACGCCTGCGCCACCTGGCCCGAGACGGGCAGGTCGATTGCCGACACCACATAGCTGCCGGCGCCGTAATGGGTGATTTGCTGGCCGATCAGGATAGTCTTTTCCCCTTGCAGCACCAGGCACATCGACGGCTCCAGCATGCCGCGATTGAGTTCTGTCGTTTGCGTAAAGCGGATGAAGGACAGATAGGGCAGCGCAGTCGGCAGCTCGCGCTGCGCCAGGGGCATACCCTGGAACAGCGCGAGCGCTTCTTCACGCAGCAGTGCCAGCGTGGTAGAGGCGTGGGTAGCGTCAATAGATTTCATTGCTAGCAGAGTAGCCCATCATGGCTTTCGGCTCAAGGTAAGCTTCCAGGCCATAGGTACCGAATTCGCGGCCGATTCCCGATTGCTTGAAGCCGCCGAAGGGCGCCAGCGGTTCGTCATACAGGCCATTGATGAACACGCGGCCCGCCACCAGTTGCGCCGCCACACGGTTGGCACGCGCCTGGTCGCCCGAGCTGACATAGGCTTGCAAGCCATACACCGTATCGTTGGCAATCGCGATGGCTTCTTCTTCGCTGTCGTAGCTGATGATGGACAGCACCGGGCCAAAGATCTCTTCCCGTGCGATGGCCATGTCGTTGCGCACGTTCACAAACACGGTTGGTTTGACGAAATAGCCGTTTTCCAGGCCTGCCGGGTGGCCGGCGCCGCCCGTCAGCAAGGTCGCGCCTTCCTCTGTACCCAGGGCGATATAGCGCTGGACGCGCGCATATTGGGCGGCGTTGACCAGCGGGCCGATTTGCGTGTCTGCGTTGGCCGGATCGCCCACTTTCAAGGCATCGACGGCCACCTTGATGCGCTGCTTGATCTCTTCCAGGCGGCTGGCCGGCACGATCAGCCGCGTGCCTGCCAGGCAGGCCTGGCCACTGTTGAAGGTGAAGGCGGCGACGGCGGTGGGAATGGCGAGGTCCAGGTCGGCATCGTCCAGCAGCACATTCGGCGATTTGCCGCCCAACTCCAAAGTCACGCGTTTCAGGGTATCGATGGCGCCACGGGCGATGTGCTTGCCGACGGCGGTCGAGCCGGTAAATGAAATCTTGGCGATGTCCGGATGGGCCGTGATGGCGTTGCCGACGATTTCGCCGCTGCCATTGACGATGTTGAACAGGCCAGGTGGCAGCTGCGCCGCGTGCAGGCATTCGGCCAGGATCTGGGTCTGGGCGGCGCTCAATTCGCTCGGTTTGATGACGGCCGTGCTGCCGGCGGCCAGCGCGGTGGCCAGTTTGCTGCAGATAAAACCGTAGCTGGAATTCCACGGCGTGATGATGCCGACCACCCCCAGCGGTTCGAGCACCACGCGCGCCGAACCGGCCGTGCGCACGAAATCAAAAGTTTCCAGCAGCTGTTTGGTCTGCAAGAAGCTGTTGGCAGCGCGCTGCACGCTGGCGCGGCAAAATGCCAGCGTGCCGCCATATTCTTCCACCATCACTTGCACCAGCTCCTCGCTGCGGGCGGCCACGGCTTCGTGCAGGCGCTGCAAGATCGCCATGCGTTCCTGTTTGCTGGTGCGCGAGTAGGCGACATAAGCGGCCTTGGCGGCGGCGACGGCCGCATCGACGTCGGCCGCGTCGCCGAGTACCACGCGGGTGGCGAGCTGTCCGGTGGTGGGATTGATCAATTCCTGCTGCTGCGTGCCGTGTGGCGTGAGGAATTGGCCGTTGATATAAATCTGATCGATGGTCTTCATGGTCGCTCCGCTAAGGTAGGTTCAGGTAAGTCAGGACTCCATCTTGCACCTGTACGCCTGGCTGGCGGTAGACCAATGCTGTGCGAAGATTGCCTGATTCTGCAAATTCTGTGAGCGCCGTCGACTTCAGGCATGATGACGTTTTACATATATTTTCCCGGATTACTCCCATGGAACACCACGGCTTTTTAATCAATCTTTTGTTTTACCTGGTCGCCGCCATCGTCATGGTACCGCTGGCCAAACGCCTGGGCATGGGCGCCGTGCTGGGCTATCTGGTGGCTGGCGTCATTATCGGACCGTGGGGACTGGGCTTGATCAGCAATGTCGACGTCATCCTCGATTTTTCCGAGTTCGGCGTGGTACTGCTGCTGTTTTTGATCGGCCTGGAGCTGGAACCGAGACGCTTGTGGCTGCTGCGCCGGCCCATCTTCGGCTGGGGCGGGGCGCAGGTGGCAGTCGTCAGCGCAGGCTTGTGCGCCGCCGCCATGGCCTTAGGCGTGGACTGGCGCACGGCGCTGGTCGGTGCGCTGGGCTTGTCGCTGTCGTCGACCGCCATCGTGCTGGCCACCCTGGGCGAACGCAAACTGATGTCTACCCCGGCCGGTTCCGCCGGTTTTTCCATCTTGCTGTTCCAGGATGTCGCGGCCATTCCCATGATCGCGCTGGTGCCGCTACTGGGCGGCCTGGTCACGCACGCCGGCGAACCGGGCTGGCTGCGCGTGGCCAAGCTGGCCGGCGTGCTGGCGGCGCTGGTGATCGGCGGGCGCTGTTTTGTGAACCCCATCCTGCGCTTTATCGCCAAGACCGAATTGCGCGAAATCTTCACGGCCTTTGCGCTGCTGCTGGTGATCGCCATCTGCGTGCTGATGGAATCGGTGGGGCTGTCGATGGCGCTGGGGACCTTTGTTGCGGGCGTGCTGCTGGCCGATTCCGAATACCGGCATGAGCTGATCAGCGACCTGGAACCGTTCAAGGGGCTATTACTGGGTCTGTTTTTCATTGCGGTCGGCATGTCCGTCGATTTTGGCGTGCTGCGCGCGCAGCCGCTGTTGATCCTGGCGCTGGTGGCGGGCCTGCTGGCCATCAAGATCGGCCTGCTGTATGGCTTGTCCAAGCTGTTCGACATTCCCCGTGGCCAGCAGCTGTTCTTTGCGCTGCTGCTGTCGCAGGGCGGCGAGTTTGCCTTCGTGGTATTCGCCACGGCGGTGGCCGCGCATGTGTTGTCACCCGAGACGGGCGCCGTGCTGGTGGTGGTGGTTACCCTGTCGATGGTGGCCACGCCCTTGCTGCTGCTGTTGCACGACAAATTCGTGGCGCCCCGCTTGCAAAGCGATAGCAAACGCCGCCCTGACGACCATATCGATGCGCAGGACAACCCCATCGTCATCGCCGGTTTCGGGCGTTTCGGCCAGATCATCGGCCGGCTGCTGGCGGCCAACAAGATCGGTGTGACGGTGCTGGACCACGACCCGGACCAGATCGATTTGCTGCGCAAATTCGGTTTCAAGGTGTTTTATGGCGATGCCACGCGGGTCGATCTGCTGGTGGCGGCCGGTATTGAAAAGGCGAAGGCGCTGGTGATCGCCATCGATAATGTCGATGACAGCCTGGCCCTGGTCGACGCCGTGCGGCTGCGGCTACCGCAGCTGACGATACTGGCGCGGGCGCGCAACGTCACGCATTACTATGAATTGATGAAGCGCGGTGTGACCCTGATCGAACGCGAAACCTTCGAATCGGCCCTGCTGCTGGGCGAGCAAACCTTGCTGCAGGTGGGCTATCCAGCCGAGCGGGCGCGCCGCGCCGCCGCCATCTTCCGCGCCCACAACCTGAAAACCCTGCTGGCAGTGGCGCCACACTTCCAGGACCAGCAAAAAGTACTGTCGATCGCGCATCAGGCACGCGAGGAACTGGAAGACATGTTTGAAGGCGATGCGGCTGCCTATGCTGCCGAGGAAGCGGCGGGGTCGGTAGCGGAAGCAGCGGGGTCAGACCCTCGGGTCTGACCCCAGCCTTTGCTGTTGGGGCTAATAATGGAGGAAACTTACTTGCCCCGCTTGCTCTCAATCGCTTCGATCTGGTCCATGATGCTGTTCATGCGCGCCGCCAGGGCCTGGTATGGTTTTGGCGAGGCCAGGTCGACGCCGGCTGCCTTCACCAGGTCATACGGGTAGGCCGAGCCGCCCGAGCTGAGCATTTTCAGGTAGGCCGCCAGCGCGCCTGGTTCCTTGGCCAGGATGCGCTGCGAGAATTCCTGCGCCGCCGCGATCGAGGTGGCGTACTGGAACACATAGAAGGCATTGTAGAAGTGCGGAATATAAGCCCATTCCACCGTGTACAGCGGGTCGACTTTCATCACGCCCTGCGCTTCACCGTGGTAGCGCTTGAGGATGCCGCCATAGATGCTGGAGATTTCCTCGCCCGTCAGTGCTTCACCCTTGTCTACCTTGGCGTGGATGGCAGCTTCGAATTCGGCCAGCATGGCCTGGCGGAAGTAGGTGCCGCGCAAGCCTTCCAGCGCCGCGCCCAGGTACAGCAAACGCTCGTCGTCATTCTTTGCCTGCTTCAGGCGCTCGTCCAGCAGCAGCGCTTCATTGGTGGTCGAGGCGATTTCCGCCACGAAGGTGCTGTAGGACGCGTAGATCGCTGGCTGCGCCTTGTTGGCCAGCACCGAGTGCATGGCGTGGCCCCATTCGTGGGCCAGGGTGGTGGCCGATTCATAGTTGCCCGTGTAATTGAGCAGCACATACGGGTGGACGTCATACGCTTCGCCTATCATGTGCGCGCCCGAAGTCTTGCGCGGACGCGGATAAGCATCCATCCAGCGCGCATTGACGGCAGCATTCAGGGTTTTCACGTAGTCCGGTCCCAGCGGCGCCACGGCGTCCAGCATCATCTTCTTGCCATCGGCCAGCGGGAAGGTCTGGTCGCTGTGCAGCAGCGGTGGGTACAGGTCGTAATACGCCAGGTCCTTGATGCCCAGCATGCGCGCGCGCAGTTTCAGGTAGCGGTGCAGGGTCGGCAGGTTGGCATTGGTTTGCGCGATCAGGGTCTGGTAGACGGCCGGTGGCAAATGGTCGCCATCGAGCGCCGCCGTTTGCGAGTCAGGGTAATGGTGGACCTTGGCATAGGCGGCGTCGCTTTTCAGCTGGCCGTACAGGGTTTCGCCAAAAGTACGTTCGAATTCTTTCCACTTGCCCCAGAAAGCATCGAACACCAGCTTGCGGTCGGCGCGGTTGCCCTGTTCGCGGTATTGCGTGTAGGCAGCTTGATCGAGTTTAACTTTAGTGCCGTCGGACAAGGTCACCGTCGGCCAGGGGATTTCCGAGCTGGATAAAGTCTGGTAGATGGAACCGGCCGAGCCCGTCGCCAGGCCAAATTGCGAGATCAGCTGCTCGCCAGCGGCGTCCAGGGTGTGCGGCGCATTGCGCAAGATGTTGTCCAGCTGGAAGCGGTATAGCTGCAAGCCCTTGTCCTGGGCCAGCATGGCCTGGATGCGCTTGGCGCCGACGGCGAGGATTTCCGGCTGTATGAAGGCAGCGGCCTGGCCGAATTCATTGTTCATCAAGGCGGCGCGCTGGTTCAGCTGGTTGCCCGTGTTGTCGCCCGTATCCTGGTCATAGTATTGCGAAGCGTACACATTCAAGAGGTTGATACGCTTGCGCGCATCCGCATACAGGTCGAGCGCGCTTTTCAAACGGGCCGATGAGGCGCCCAGCTGTCCCTTGTACCCGGCCAGTTGCTTGAGCTGCGCCGACAGTTTGGTAGAGTCGGCGTCGAAATCGGCCTGGCTTTTATACAGCTCGCTCAAGTCCCAGCGGTCGGCCGGCTGCTCTATCGCTACGGGGGCGGTGGCGGGCGCGGGCGAAGGTGCAGCAGCGAAGGCCGAGGAAATGGCCAGGCTGAGTGCCAGCATGGTAAACAAGGGGCGCTTGAGTGCGGATGACGTCATGGATGTTCCAGTCAGGTTATCGGAAGGATATTAGCGGTCCGCGGGGCAGGGATGCGTGCGGCAGGCTGCACCGGCAGAGCTACTGACGGTACATCAAACGAGGGAAAATGTGCTGCGGAAATGACGCCGCCACCAGGACGGTGGCGGCGAAACAACAGAGATGATGCGTTAGACGATGCGTCCGTTATCAGTCCGTTATTGATTGCAAGCTAATCGTCGCACCGAACGGACTCGGCGTTGCACACGGCTCTTCATCGAAGGCGATATCGCCCAGCGGGCTGGCCACGCCATCGGCCTTCAAATCCTTGAAGCCGTGCAGTTTCGGGTCCATCAGGTGTGAGGGCGCCACATTGGCCAGGGACGAGAAGATGCTTTCCACGCGGCCAGGGAATTTCTTGTCCCAGTCGCGCATCATGGCCTTGATCTGCTTGCGCTGCAGGTTTTCCTGCGAACCGCACAGGTCGCATGGAATGATGGGGAAGCCTTTGACTTCCGCATAACGCAGCGTATCGGCTTCCTTCACATAGGCCATCGGGCGGATGACGATGTGCTTGCCGTCATCCGATTGCAGCTTGGCCGGCATGCCTTTCAGTTTTCCACCGAAGAACATATTCAGGAAGAAAGTTTCCAAAATATCATCGCGGTGATGGCCCAGGGCGATCTTGGTCGCGCCCAGTTCATCGGCCACGCGGTACAAAATGCCACGGCGCAGACGCGAGCATAGCGAGCAGGTAGTCTTGCCTTCCGGGATCAAGCGCTTGACGATGCTGTAGGTATCCTGGTTTTCGATGTGGAAAGCCACGCCCAGTTCCGTCAGGTAGGCCGGCAGGATTTCCGGCGGGAAGTTCGGCTGCTTCTGGTCCAGGTTGACGGCGACGATATCGAAATGGATAGGCGCGCGCTCGCGCAAGGTCATCAGGATGTCCAGCAGGGCGTAGCTATCCTTGCCGCCCGACAAGCACACCATCACCTTGTCGCCTTCTTCTATCATATTGAAGTCGCCGATGGCCTGGCCCACCAGGCGGCACAAGCGCTTGTGCAGCTTGTTGTTTTCCAGGGCGATCTTTTCCGCCTTTTTCTTGGCGGCCTGCTGCGCTTCCGGGTTGGCCGGGATGGCGACGGCCGTTTCGACTGCTTCTACCGTCGCTACTTGATCGAGTACGGCGCTGTTGTTCATATCGTTCATACATCATCCTTGATTTGGAATACTTCCACGCCCACGCCTTCGCAGTCGGGATAGACGTCCGGTTTCATGCTCGAGACGCGTGCGGCGCGTACGCGCGGGTGGGCCAGCATGGCGGCCAGCACGTCGTCGACCAGGCTTTCCTGCAATTGCACATGGCCTTGCGCCATGCGCTTGGCGATGGTTTCACGCATGAAGTCGTAATCGACCACTTCTTCCAGCTGGTCATCTTTCGGCGTCGACAGGGCCAGCGGAATGTACAGGTCGACGTTGATGAGGACGCGCTGCTCGCCCTTTTTCTCGAAGTCGTAGACACCGATATTGATGAGAACCTCGTAATTGCGCAGGAACAGCCGGCGGCAGTCAAGCAGGCGGGGGTGAGACAGGGCGGACGACATAGTTTTACCTTTTAGGGGATGCTTTAATACTAATGTTTTATAAGTGTTCGGTATGGCTGCTGCTGATTCTTTATTTGGCCAGGAACATCACGTCGCGCGGCAGGCCGATCAAGTGCTGGCCGCCATCGACCAGCAAGGTGGTGCCCGTCAGTGCGCGCGCGCCAGCCACATAACAGACGCTGTCAGCAATATCCTGCGGCGTGCTGGAACGGCCCAGCGGCGTATTTTCGTGCGCCGTGGCAAAGTTTGCTTCTGTTTGCTCGCCGGAAACCATGGTGATGCCGGGCGCGATACCAACCACGCGCACCTTGGGCGCCAGCGCCTGGGCCAGCATGGTGGTCGCCGATAACAGCGCCGCCTTGGATAATGTGTAGGACAAAAAATCAGGATTGAGATTGTACAGTTTTTGGTCCAGCAAGTTGATGACAACCGCCTGCCCGCCTTCCGGCGTTGCCTGATATAAAGCTTGTGCCAGCAGTACGGGCGCGGCCAGATTGGCGTGCATATGGGCGTCCAGCGCGGCGACGGAGAAATCGGCGGCGTTGTCGTATTCAAACAACGATGCATTGTTGACCACGCAGCTGACGGGGCCCAATACGGCTTGCGCCTGCGGCAGCAGCTGGCGCACGGCGCTTTCCTGCGCCAGGTCGCAGGGGAAAGCGTGGGCGCGCCGGCCCAGCGCGGTAATTTCCGCCACCAGCGTCAGGGCTTCTTCGCGTGACGCGCGGTAATGCACGGCGATATCCCAGCCGTCGCGCGCCAGGCCCAGTGCGATGGCGCGGCCGATGCGGCGCGCCGCGCCCGTGACGAGGGCCACGCGCGGGGTGCTGGCTAAGGGCGTTGTGCTTGCTTGATTCATGTCTTTGCTATGGTTGAGAGTGAGGTGTACGGCCCATGACTGGCGGCAAGCGCCGCCGATTCGCTACAATGCCGGAATGTCCCTACCCGAACCCGATAGCGACGCGCTGGCCGCGTCCCATGCCTTGCAGCACCTGATTGCCGCTGAAATCGCGCGCAATGACGGCGCCATTCCCTTTGTCCGCTTCATGGAGCTGGCGCTGTATGCGCCCGACCTGGGCTATTACAGCGGCGGCGCCGCGAAGCTGGGCAAGGATGGCGATTTTACAACCGCGCCGGAAATCTCACCGCTGTTCGGCGCCAGCCTGGCCCATGTGGCAGCCGCTATTATGGCGCAAACGGCCCCGCGCATCCTCGAATTCGGCGCCGGCACAGGCAAGCTGGCCTTCGATATCCTGACGGAAGCAGCCAGCGCCGGCATCGTTGTCGAGCAATATGCCATCGTCGAATTGTCCGGTGAATTGCGTGCGCGCCAGGAACTGGCCCTGGCGGCGTTCCCGCAAGTGGTGTGGCTCGATGGTTTCCCTGAGTCATTTGAAGGCGCCGTGTTCGGCAATGAAGTGCTCGACGCCATGCCCGTCAACCTGATCAGCAAGACGCCCGACGGCTGGTGCGAGCTCGATGTCGGCATCGCCGATGGCAAGTTCGTCTGGATCGAACGGCTGGCCGATGCCGAGGTGGCGGCGCAGATCGCCAGCCAGGTGCCCGAGGCGGATGACTTGCCGGTCGGCTATGTCAGCGAAATCCACGGTGTCGCCTGCGGCTTCATGCGTTCGCTGGCGCGCATGCTGACGAATGGCAAGGGCGGCGCGGCCGTGCTGTTCGACTATGGTTTCCCGGCCCACGAGTATTATTTTGTCCAGCGCGCCACCGGTACCCTGATGTGCCATTACCGCCACCATGCCCACGCGGAACCGTTTTATCTGCCCGGCTTGCAGGATATTACCGCCCACGTCGATTTCACGGCCATGGCCGTGGCGGCGCAGGAAGCGGGCCTCGATGTGCTCAGTTATATGAGCCAGGCGGCCTTCCTGCTGGGCGCTGGCATCGGCGACTTGTTGCTGCGCAGCGATCCGCTCAAGGTGCAGACGTATTTGCCGCAGGCGAGCGCCGTGCAAAAACTGCTGTCGCCTGCCGAGATGGGCGAGCTGTTCAAGGTGCTGGTGGTGGGCCATCAGGTGGAATTGCCAGACAGCTTGTTGTCGGGCGACCGTTCCCACCGCTTGTAAGCCGATCAGCAGGGCAGGGGGCGGCCCAGCCCAGTCCTGCATTTTCGCTGGCCCAGGCGGTTATTGTCTTGTCATTTCGTATATGATGCTTGATACAGCACGGTTTCCATGCATCAGCACCCGTCGCCGCACCGATTTCAAGATAAAACGATGGGAAAGATACATACACACTATGACAACCTGAAAGTGGCGCGCCTGGCGCCGCAGGAAGTCATACGTGCCGCGTACAAGGCCCTCAGCCAGAAATACCATCCCGACAAAAATCCCGGCGACGAAAAGGCCGCCCGCATCATGGCGATCTTGAATAGCGCCTATGGCATCTTGTCCGACCCGCAGCGGCGCCGTGAACACGATGAGTGGATCGCTGCTGAAGAGTGGGAGATCGCCTGGCTGGAAAGCACCCATCAGGAAGAAGGCAAGCACAGGGATGGCCGTCCCAAGGGCCAGGCCGGAACGCAGAACACCAGCTGGGCGCAGGATGTGCCGTCGCCAAATGGCGGATCGCGGCGCCGGGGCCGGACCACCTGGCGCAACTGGCGCTGGTGGCTGAGCTTGAGTGGCTGTCTGCTGCTGGGCTGGCTGGGCGCCATGTTGATGCTCGATCACTCGCCTGCCGTTCCCGTTGCGCTGGCTTCGGCCTGGAATGGCCTGGCCCGCGATGGCGTGAAAGCTGCCGATGCCGAGCGCAGCTTGCCGCCGGCGCCGAAAACGGAAGCGGTGGCCGTCGATAGTTGGGCGGTGAGCAAGCCGTCCGCGCCGGAGCCCGCACAGCTCAAGGCGCCCGAGATCAAGGTGCTGGCCGTGTCGCAGCTGAGCCTGAACGCTAGCCATGGCGCTTGCGATGGAGTAAATCAAGCCCAAGCGCAAGCCCTGGTGGCGCCGAATGGCGAACCGTGGCCGCGCCAGTCCGGGTATGTGGATGGATTCCCGGTGAGCAACAAGGGCAGCGATCTGGAATTGATGCTCGACAATAGCGCGAATGCGGCGCCCGTCTTCGTCAAGCTGTACGACCTGGAGCGGCGCTCGAACGTGCGCTACCTGTATATCCTGGCGCACGACAAGCTGAACGTGGAACAACTGAGCGCGGGCAAATATGAAGTGCGCTACCAGTCGCTGGCCCCGGGTGCCGATGGTTGCGCCAGCAAGCCGGCCATCGGCGCCGTGAACCCGCCGCCCGTCTCGCCAGCGGCGCAGGAGGGCGTGCAGAATCCTGTTGTAAGCAGCATCTAATCTGATTATCCTTGATAGTGATCTATCATCGTATCCATCCATCAGGAGTCCCCATGACTGACCGCAATGCCGATGCAGATGATAATTGGCTGCTCGACGAGGATGAACCAGCGGCCGCTCCCACTGGCTTGGCAGCGCCTGACCAGCGCCTGTGGCGTGTGCTGATCGTCGATGATGATGTCGATGTGCATGCCGTCACGCGGCTGGCGCTGCGCAACGTCAGCTTCAAGGGGCGCGAGCTGGAACTGTTTTCCGCCTATAGCGGCCAGGAAGCGTATGCCATCTTGCGCGACACGCCCGATATCGCGCTGGTGCTGCTGGACGTGGTGATGGAAACGGATGACGCCGGCCTGATACTGGCCAGGCGCATTCGTGCCGAGCTGAACAATTCCATCGTGCGCGTGGTGCTGCGCACGGGCCAGCCGGGCCAGGCGCCCGAGCAGCGCGTGATCATCGAATACGATATCAATGACTACAAGGCCAAGACCGAGCTGACCACGCAAAAGCTGTTTACGACGGTGATTTCAGCCCTGCGCGCCTATGAAAGCCTGATGATGCTCGAACGCAGCCGCATCGGCCTGGGCAAGATATTGGCGGGCGCCACCAATCTGTACCAGATCCATTCCTTGCGCGAATTCGCTTCCGGCGTGTTGAACCAGGTCAGCGCCATCCTCGACGTGGGCGCCGATGGCGTGCTGTGTTTGATGCAGTGCGGCTCCGGGCGGCCCGAAGTAGTGGCTGCCACCGGTTCCTATGCTGCGCTGGCCGACGCAGAAAACATGCCGCTCGGCCATGCCCTCACGCCCACCATCAACAAGGCTTTCGCGGAAAAGCGCAGCCAGTTTGAGCATCCGGCCAATGTGCTGTTCATCCATACGGAAAGCAAGCGCGAGCTGGCCATTTCCGTCACGCCGCCGTGGCCGCTGGCGCAAATCCAGCGCGATCTGCTGGAAGTGTTTTGCCAGCGTATCGCCGCCGCCTTCGACAATCTGTATATGTTTGGCCAGCTGCGCAAGGCGCAGGAAGCCACCGTGGTGGCGCTGGCCGACCTGGCGGAGTTTCGCGACAGCGATACGGGTGGCCATGTGCGGCGCGTGCAGCAACTATCCGACGCTATCGCCCGCCGCCTGCAGCAGCGCGGCGCCTATCCCGATGAGCTGACGGCGCAGCTGATCGACATGATAGGCCTGGCCAGCATCTTGCACGACGTGGGCAAGGTGGCCACGCCGGACGCCGTGCTCTTGAAGCCGGGCCGCCATACGGATGAAGAGCGGGTGCAGATGCAGCTGCATGCCGGCGTGGGGCGCACCATCCTGGAACGGGCGGCCAATATGGTCGATGGCGTCAGCTACCTGACGTATGGCGCGCAGATTGCCGGCGGCCATCACGAACATTTTGATGGCGCCGGTTATCCGCAGGGCTTGAAGGGGAGCGAGATTCCCCTGTCTGCGCGCATCGTGGCCGTGGTCGACGTCTTTGATGCGCTGTTGCACGAGCGGCCGTACAAGGAACCCTGGCCATATCCGCAGGTGCGCGCTTATATAGAAGAGCGCAGCGGCAAGCAGTTCGATCCGGAAGTGGTGGCGGCGCTGCTCGAACTGATCGACCATGATCCTGCACTGTGGCATCCTGAACGTAACAGTCCCTGACACGGCGGCTTTCTGCGCCGCGCCATTCCCTTGTGCGCGGCGCCGTCATATACTCGGCAGCCTCAGGCGGTCTGGCGCCACGCACCAGTGTGGCGCGCCGCTGAGTTTTCGGATACCGACATGAAAGAACTGCAAGGCCTGACGGCCCTGATTATCGAACCGCATCCGGGCATGCGGTCGAGCCTGCACAATATGCTGAACCTGTGCGGCCTGGCGAAAATCGACGATGCGGCCAGTTCCGGCCAGGCGATCCGCATGCTGGGTAATAAATCCTATGATTTGATACTGTGCGAGTACACGCTCGAGGGCGGTCAGGACGGCCAGCAGATGCTGGAAGACTTGCGCCACCACAAATTGATCCATGCCTCGACCATGTTTTTCATGGTCACTGGCGAAGGCAGTTTTGCCAAAGTGGTCAGCGCCGTGGAACTCTTGCCCACTGACTACATCCTCAAGCCCTTCACGGCCGACCGCATGCTCGAGCGCATCGGCCGCGCGCTGGACAAGCGCAATGCCTTCGTGCCCGTGTACCAATTGACCGATGTGGGCAATGAACGCGCGGCGATTGCCGCCTGCAGCGAAGGCGTCTCTTTATATCCACGCTATGCGACCGATTTTCTGCGCTTGCGCGCGGAATTGCATCTGCTGCTGGGCGAGGCGGCCGAAGCTGAACCCATCTATGCCGCCTTATATGAAAGCAAGGCGATCGGTTGGGCGCGCCTGGGCCAGGCCAAGACCTTGTTCCAGCGCGGCGAGTATGCCGCTGCGCAGAGCATGCTGGAAGGTTTGCTGGAAAACAATAATCGCTTTCTCGACGCCTATGACTGGCTGGCCCGCACGCATCAGGCCCAGGGCCGTCCGCAAGAAGCGCAGCAGGCACTGAGCGAGGCGGTGGCCTTGTCGCCGCATGCGGTGCGCCGTTTGCGCAGGCTGGCCGAGGCGGCCGTGGCGGCCGACGATATGGCGGTGGCGGAAAAAGCCCAGAAGCTGGTCGTGATCAAAGCCAAGTATTCCGAGTTCCGCGATCCGGAAGACCAGGTGCGCCTGGTGCAGACGCTGGTGCGCAAGGGCGACCCGCTGCAGGCGGGCGCCGTGATCCGCGAGCTGGACAAAACCATGGGTGGCCAAAAGAACGTGGAATTATGCAGCGCGCTCTGTAGTGTCATGTTGCATGCCCATACGGGTAATCAGCAGCGCCTGGAGGAATCGCTGGAGGCCGCACTGAACGCCAACCGGCACAGCGTGGGCGGTTCGAATGCCGTCAAAACTGAACTGGCGCGCCTGTGCCTGGCGCATGGCCGCGAGGAAGGCGCCGCCGAAGTGATGCGCGAAGTCATGCGCAATGCACCGGACAGCGCCGCCATGACGCAGGCGATGGCGGTGTTCGAGCACAGCGGGCGTGAAGAGCTGGCCAGGGCGCTGGCGCGGCAAAGCCGGCAGGAAGTGGCCGAGATGGTGGCCGCCGGCGCCGCCAAGGCGGGCGAGGGCGACTTCCGTGGCGCCGTCGAGTTGATGCGTGTAGCGGTCACGCGTTTACCCGACAATCCGCAAGTGGTGTTCAACGCGGCCGTGGCGGTCCTGAAATGCCTGGAGCATGAAGGCTGGGATGAGCGCCTGGGCCAGCAGGCGCTGGCCTTGATTGCCGGGGTGCGCCGCCTGGACCCGCGCAACCCGAAATTGCCGGTGCTGTCGGGCTTGCATCAGCAGATATTGCGCAAGTACCAGCCGCGCGGCCTGGCCTGGATGCATCCGCCTGACGCCTTGTAATAAGGTGATATGCGCAGTGCAATAAGCAGTGGTTGACGGAAAAATGCGGGATGCGGGCAGGGGCTAAAAAAAATTACGATTTTTTTCTTCGAACCCTTGCACATTCTCAAATCGGAAGCTTATAATCACGCCCCGAAGCAGCCAACTTCTTCTTTATAAGCAAATGCGGTAGTTAAGCACCAGCAAATAAGGTTGACAGTTGTGAGTAGGTGCTTCATACTCTGCGGTTCCCGCGGAGGGGTGGCCGAGTGGTTAAAGGCGACAGACTGTAAATCTGTTCTTTCGAGTACGCTGGTTCGAATCCAGCCCCCTCCACCAAGTTTTCAGGTTTTTGAACGGAAAACTGGGTCGTAGTAAGTGAAGATGAAGTGAACGATACCTCGCGGGTGTAGCTCAATGGTAGAGCAGAAGCCTTCCAAGCTTACGACGAGGGTTCGATTCCCTTCACCCGCTCCAGTCCCCGTTCAGATGCTTGATGCATCGCATGCAACAAATTACAGCCCTTGTAGCTCAGTGGTAGAGCACTCCCTTGGTAAGGGAGAGGCCACGTGTTCAATCCACGTCAAGGGCACCAGAATTCGCAGCAAATTCGCAGCAAGTAATAAACAGAAGCAAATTCAACCAGACCGTCGGGCGTGTGCCTGAGCAATCTAATCAAATCATTAGGAGTTCAAAATGGCAAAAGGTAAATTCGAACGGACCAAGCCGCACGTCAACGTCGGCACCATCGGCCACGTCGACCACGGTAAAACCACCCTGACCGCTGCAATCGCAACGGTACTGTCGAAGAAATTCGGCGGCGAAGCTAAAGCATACGACCAGATCGATGCAGCTCCAGAAGAAAAAGCACGCGGCATTACCATCAACACCGCACACGTTGAGTACGAAACGGCTACCCGCCACTACGCTCACGTTGACTGCCCAGGCCACGCCGATTACATCAAAAACATGATCACCGGCGCAGCACAGATGGACGGCGCGATCCTGGTTTGCTCGGCAGCTGACGGCCCAATGCCACAGACCCGCGAGCACATCCTGCTGGCCCGCCAAGTTGGCGTTCCATACATCATCGTGTTCCTGAACAAGTGCGACCTGGTCGACGACGCAGAGCTGCTGGAACTGGTTGAAATGGAAGTGCGCGAGCTGTTGTCGAAGTACGAATTCCCAGGCGACGACGTGCCTATCATCAAAGGTTCGGCCCGTATGGCGCTGGAAGGCAAAGAAGGCGAAATGGGCGTTGACGCAGTATTGCGTCTGGCTGATGCGCTGGACAGCTACATCCCAACCCCGGAGCGCGCTGTTGACGGTGCCTTCCTGATGCCAGTAGAAGACGTGTTCTCGATCTCGGGTCGCGGTACGGTTGTTACCGGTCGTATCGAGCGCGGTATCGTCAAAGTCGGCGAAGAGATCGAAATCGTTGGTATCACCGATACCGTCAAAACGACTTGCACCGGCGTGGAAATGTTCCGCAAACTGCTGGACCAAGGTCAAGCAGGCGACAACGTTGGTCTGCTGCTGCGCGGCACCAAGCGTGAAGACGTGCAACGTGGTCAAGTGCTGGCAAAACCAGGCTCGATCAAGCCGCATGCGCACTTCACCGGCGAGATCTATGTTCTGTCGAAAGATGAAGGCGGCCGTCATACGCCATTCTTCAACAACTATCGTCCACAGTTCTACTTCCGCACGACGGACGTAACTGGTTCGATCGAGTTGCCAGCAGACAAAGAAATGGTTATGCCAGGCGATAACGTGTCGATCACCGTCAAGCTGATCAACCCGATCGCGATGGAAGAAGGCCTGCGCTTCGCTATCCGCGAAGGTGGCCGTACCGTTGGCGCCGGCGTGGTTGCAAAAATCCTCGCATAAGGAAATGTTATGCTTCCACCCGAGGCGTCTTGGGTGGTAGAATAGCGCTCCACTAAAGTTTTACGTAGGGACGTAGCTCAATTGGCAGAGCGTCGGTCTCCAAAACCGAAGGTTGGGGGTTCGATGCCCTCCGTCCCTGCCACCGTCAAGGTGCAGGGCACCGAAAGTAGAAAAATGTCAAATCAATCCGTGCAAACCGTTAGCACGTCGAGTGACAAGATAAAAGTCGCGCTGGCAATAGTGGCGGCGATTGCAGGAGTAGTCGGGTTTTATTACCTGGCAGGCCAACCAGCTCTGGTGCGCGCAGGCGCGCTTGTGGCTGGTTTGCTTATTGCTGTTGCGTTCTTGTGGATCTCGACGACCGGCCGTGAATTCCTGAATTTCGCCAAAGAAGCTGTGCGCGAAACCAAGAAAGTCGTTTGGCCTACCCGCAAAGAAGCGACGCAGATCACCTTGATCGTGTTTGCTTTTGTGTTGGTCATGGCGATTTTCCTGTGGGGCACGGATAAATTGCTTGAGTTTCTGTTGTATGACGTAATTCTTGGTTGGAAAAAATAATGAGCGAAAATGTGCATGATGAAGCGACGGGCGAATCCGTGTCGGGCGATACGCCGGCAGTGGAATCTGGCGCAGCGCTGAGCGTACCGGTAAGCAGCAAGCGCTGGTATGTCGTGCACGCTTATTCCGGCATGGAAAAAAGCGTCATGCGTGCCCTGACCGAGCGTATCGAACGCGCGGGCATGCAAGACCAGTTCGGCCAGATTCTGGTGCCGATCGAAGAAGTGGTTGAAGTCAAGAATGGTGTGAAGTCGGTTACCGAGCGTCGTTTCTATCCTGGCTATGTGCTGGTTGAAATGGAAATGACGGACGAGAGTTGGCACTTGGTCAAGAATACCAGCAAGGTTACCGGTTTTATTGGTGGCAAATCGAACAAGCCGACGCCGATCTCTGCGCGCGAAATCGATGCCATCATGCGCCAGATGCAGGAAGGTGTTGAAAAGCCCCGTCCAAAGACCTTGTACGAAGTGGGCGAGCAAGTGCGTATCAAGGATGGTCCGTTCACCGATTTCAACGGCAATGTCGAAGAAGTCAATTACGAGAAATCCAAAGTACGCGTTTCGGTCACCATCTTCGGTCGTGCTACTCCGGTAGAGCTGGAATTCGGCCAGGTCGAAAAAGTTTAAATCAGTATCAAGCGCCACCAGGAGCGTCGCGGCAATTCAGCGAAATCCGGTCAGAGGAGCCCCGCCAGGGTAGTATCGGCGGGGCGCTACTACTCAATCCAAGATAGGAGCCATCATGGCAAAGAAAATCATTGGTTTTATCAAGCTGCAAGTACCAGCTGGTAAGGCAAACCCATCCCCACCAATCGGTCCAGCTCTGGGTCAACGTGGTCTGAACATCATGGAATTCTGCAAAGCGTTCAACGCGCAGACCCAAGGTCTGGAACCAGGCATGCCGATCCCAGTTGTGATCACCGCATTTGCTGACAAGTCCTTCACCTTCGTGATGAAGACGCCTCCAGCAACCTACCTGATCAAAAAAGCTGCTGCGATCACCAAAGGTTCGCCGAAGCCACATACCGACAAAGTCGGTACGCTGACCCGCGCACAAGCTGAAGAAATCGCTAAATTGAAAACCCCTGATCTGACCGCTGCCGACATGGATGCTGCTGTACGCACCATCGCTGGTTCCGCACGTTCGATCGGTATCACGGTGGAAGGTGTTGTATAATGGCTAAGTTATCCAAACGTATCAAGGCTTTCAAAGCCAAAGTTGACCGTACCAAAGCGTACGGCTTCGACAACGCTGTCGCTCTGATCAAAGAGTGCGCAACGGCCAAGTTCAATGAATCGATCGACGTATCGGTACAACTGGGTGTTGATCCTAAGAAATCCGACCAAGTGGTACGCGGCTCCGTCGTGTTGCCAGCTGGCACCGGCAAAACCGTACGCGTGGCTGTATTCGCGTCGGGCGAAAAAGCGGAAGCTGCTAAAGCAGCTGGCGCCGACATCGTTGGTATGGAAGACCTGGCTGAGCAAATCAAAGCCGGCGACATGCCTTTCGATATCGTGATCGCTTCGCCAGATACCATGCGTATCGTTGGTACCCTGGGTCAGATCCTGGGCCCACGCGGCCTGATGCCTAACCCGAAGGTTGGCACTGTTACTCCTGACGTCGCTACCGCCGTGAAAAACGCGAAAGCCGGTCAAGTTCAGTACCGTACCGACAAATCCGGTATCATCCACGCTACCATCGGCCGTAAATCGTTCGCTGACGCAGATCTGAAATCGAATCTGGTCGCACTGATCGACGCACTGAACAAAGCTAAGCCAGCATCGAGCAAAGGCGTGTACCTGCGCAAAGTCTCGCTGTCGTCGACCATGGGCGCTGGCGTCCGTGTTGACCAGGCTAGCCTGGCAGCTTAAGTAAAGAATCAAGTCCTGTGGCGCCTTAGGGCGCTGCAGGCGCATCTTTGGGCTGTCTGTGTGGTGTTTTCACCATGCAGGCAGACAATCAAAGACCGTTGGGCCGACTGGGACTGCAGGTACAGAAGGTTAATAGGCTTCCTGGCAACGGGAAGTGCCCAACGCAGATGGTGTACCCGAACAAGTTTTGTAGTCCTCATGCTGCGTGAATCCATCCGCTCAGTTTAGTACTTCTTGACTTCGGACGCCGTGTTCGAACCGATGCAAGACGCTTTACCACTCGGTAAAGAGTGTCGAACATCATTTAAGGAGGTTGACCGTGAGTCTCAATCTGAATGACAAAAAGGCCGTCGTCGCCGAAGTTTCCGCACAAGTAGCAACTGCGCAAACTATCGTCGTGGCCGAATATCGTGGCATCCAGGTTGGTCACTTGACGCAACTGCGTGCTAAAGCACGTGCCCAAGGCGTGTACCTGCGTGTGTTGAAAAACACATTGGCTCGTCGCTCCGTCGAAGGCACCCAATTCGCCAGCCTGGCCGATTCCATGACCGGTCCGTTGATCTACTCGATCTCGGCCGATGCCGTTGCAGCAGCTAAAGTCATCGCTGACTTTGCTAAAACCAACGACAAACTGGTTATCACCGCAGGTAACTACGCCGGCAAATCGCTTGATAAAGCGGCTGTCGTAGCACTGGCGAGTATTCCTTCCCGTGAAGTCCTCATTTCGCAGCTGTTGGGCGTTATGCTGGCTCCGGTGTCGGGCTTTGCACGTGGTCTGGCTGCTCTGGCAGCGAAAAAAGGCGAAGGCGCCGCTCCTGCAGAAGAAGCAGCAGTGGAAGAAGCCCCAGCAGCCGCTTAATCGCGCGCGCTTTTTTCTCTCAGTACCAATCTGATGTAACTAACGTAATAAATTTAGGAGTTTCAAAATGGCAATTAGCAAAGACGATATCCTGGAAGCAGTTAGCGCCATGTCCGTAATGGACCTGAACGACCTGGTTAAAGCATTCGAAGAAAAATTCGGCGTGTCCGCAGCAGCGATGGCTTCGGCCGGTCCTGCAGCAGGCCCAGCAGCAGCTGCTGAAGAGCAAACCGAGTTCAACGTTATCCTGGACACTTTCGGCGCAAACAAAGTTGGCGTTATTAAAGCAGTTCGCGAAATCACCGGCCTGGGCTTGAAAGAAGCTAAAGACCTGGTCGATGGCGCACCAAAAACTGTGAAAGAAGCAGTGTCGAAAGCTGACGCTGAAGCAGCACAGAAGAAACTGGTAGAAGCCGGCGCAACCGCTTCGATCAAGTAATATCTGTACTGGCGTCAGTTAGCGCCCGAGCCAAAGTCTGAGATTTCCCCTTGCAAGGGGGGAAATCCGACTTTGGCTCCTTTGTCGTCTGCATTGTATTTGTAATGTATTCGTAGTTTATTTGTAGCAATATCTGTCGCAGTTTTGTTCGATTCAAGCCGGAAAGCAGAGCCTTGAGGTTTCGTCTGTGTCACACGCAGCGTTGCAAATGAACACTTGCAAAACCTGAATTTTCTATCCTTTCTGTCACTCACGGAGTGTCCATGCACTACTCATTTACTGAGAAGAAACGCATTCGCAAATCATTCGCGAAGCGCGCCAACGTTCACCACGTTCCGTTCCTGCTGGCGACCCAGCTCGAGTCTTATCATAGCTTCTTGCAAGAGGACATAGCACCGTCCGGCCGCAAGAACGATGGCCTGCAGTCGGCCTTCACTTCGATTTTCCCTATCGTTTCGCACAATGGTTTTGCGCGTCTCGAATTCTTGTCGTACGTTCTGGGCGATCCTGCCTTTGACGTCAAAGAATGCCAACAACGTGGCCTGACGTTTGCCTCGCCGCTGCGCGCGAAAGTGCGTCTGGTGATCCTGGACAAGGAATCGCCAACCAAGCCAGTCGTCAAGGAAATGAAAGAACAAGAAGTCTACATGGGCGAATTGCCGCTCATGACGACTACCGGTTCCTTCGTGATCAACGGCACTGAGCGTGTGATCGTTTCCCAGTTGCACCGTTCGCCTGGCGTGTTCTTCGAGCATGACCGCGGCAAGACTCACTCGTCCGGTAAACTGCTGTTCTCGGCACGTATCATTCCTTACCGTGGTTCGTGGCTGGACTTCGAGTTCGACCCGAAAGACATCCTGTTCTTCCGCGTCGACCGCCGCCGCAAGATGCCAGTGACGATTTTGCTCAAAGCAATCGGCATGTCGCATGAACAGATCCTGGCCAATTTCTTTGTCTTCGACAATTTCAACCTGCGCTCCGAAGGCGCGGAAATGGAATTCGTCGCCGAGCGTCTGCGCGGTGAAGTGGCGCGTTTTGACATCGTCGACAAGTCGGGCAAGACCCTGGTGCTGAAAGACAAGCGTATCAACGCCAAGCACGTGCGTGATATCGAATCGGCTGGCATCAAACATATTTCCGTACCGGAAGACTACCTGCTGGGCCGCGTATTGGCGAAGAATATCGTCGATGGCGACACCGGTGAAGTCGTAGCAAACGCGAACGATGAGCTGACCGAAGACTTGCTGGGCCGTCTGCGCGATGCCAACGTGTCCGAAATCCAGACCTTGTACACCAACGACCTGGATCAGGGCGCCTACATCTCGCAAACCCTGCGTATCGACGACACCGCTGACCAGATGGCAGCGAAAGTGGCGATCTACCGCATGATGCGTCCAGGCGAACCGCCAACCGAAGATTCGGTGGAAGCGCTGTTCAATGGCCTGTTCTACAACTCGGACCGCTACGACCTGTCGGCCGTGGGCCGCATGAAGTTCAACCGCCGTATCGGCCGTGATGAACTGACCGGCGCCATGACGCTGTCGAACGAAGACGTGCTGGCCGTGATCAAGATCCTGGTGGAACTGCGCAATGGCCGCGGCGAAGTCGACGATATCGATCACTTGGGTAACCGTCGCGTACGTTGCGTGGGCGAACTGGCTGAGAACCAATTCCGTGCCGGTCTGGTACGGGTTGAGCGCGCCGTCAAGGAACGTCTGGGCCAGGCCGAAGCCGACAACCTGATGCCGCATGACCTGATCAACTCGAAGCCGATTTCGGCTGCCATCCGCGAGTTCTTCGGTTCGTCCCAGCTGTCGCAGTTTATGGACCAAACCAATCCTCTGTCGGAAATTACCCACAAGCGCCGCGTATCGGCTCTGGGACCCGGCGGTCTGACACGCGAACGCGCTGGCTTTGAAGTGCGCGACGTGCATCCGACCCACTACGGCCGCGTCTGCCCGATCGAGACACCGGAAGGTCCGAACATTGGTCTGATCAACTCGCTGGCTCTGTACGCCCGCCTGAATGAATACGGCTTCCTGGAAACCCCCTACCGCAAGGTAGAAGGCTCCAAGATCACCGATCAGATCGATTACCTGTCCGCCATCGAAGAAGGCCGCTACATCATCGCCCAGGCGAATGCGACCATCAGCGATGAAGGCACTTTGTCCGATGAACTGGTCTCGGCCCGTGAAGCCGGCGAAACCATCCTGGTATCCCCAGAGCGCATCCAGTACATGGACGTTGCGCCGGGCCAGATCGTTTCCGTCGCTGCCTCGCTGATTCCCTTCCTCGAACACGATGATGCGAACCGTGCATTGATGGGCGCCAACATGCAACGCCAGGCTGTGCCTTGCTTGCGTCCTGAAAAAGCGCTGGTCGGTACCGGTATCGAACGCACTGTTGCGGTCGACTCGGGCACCACCGTACAAGCATTGCGTGGCGGTATCGTTGATTACATCGATGCAGGCCGTGTGGTGATTCGCGTGAACGATGAAGAAGCACTGGCTGGTGAAGTCGGCGTCGACATCTACAACCTGATCAAGTACACCCGTTCGAACCAGAACACCAACATCAACCAGCGTCCTATCGTGCAAGTGGGCGACCGTGTTGCGAAGCGCGACGTGATCGCCGATGGCGCATCGACCGACCTGGGTGAATTGGCTCTGGGCCAGAACATGACCGTGGCGTTTATGCCATGGAATGGTCTGAACTTCGAAGATTCGATCCTGATCTCGGAAAACGTCGTGAAAGACGACCGCTACACCTCGATTCACATCGAAGAGTTGTCGGTGGTTGCACGCGATACCAAACTGGGCGCGGAAGAAATCACCCGCGACATCTCGAACCTGGCTGAAAATCAGCTGGCACGTCTGGATGAGTCCGGTATCGTCTACATCGGCGCTGAAGTACAAGCCGGCGACACCCTGGTTGGTAAAGTAACGCCTAAAGGCGAAACCCAGCTGACCCCGGAAGAGAAGCTGCTGCGCGCGATTTTCGGCGAAAAAGCCTCGGACGTGAAAGACACCTCGCTGCGCGTGCCTTCGGGCATGATCGGTACCGTGATCGACGTACAAGTCTTCACCCGTGAAGGCATCGTGCGCGACAAACGTGCCCAGCAAATTATCGATGACGAACTGAAACGCTTCCGTCTGGATTTGAACGATCAGATGCGTATCGTTGAAGGCGATGCCTTCCAGCGTCTGGAAAAAATGCTGATCGGCAAAGTTGTCAACGGCGGCCCTAAAAAGCTGGCCAAAGGCGCCAAGATCACCAAGGACTACCTGGCCGATCTGGACAAATACCACTGGTTCGACATCCGCCCTGCGGACGACGATGCAGCGGTAGCGCTGGAAGCGATTAAGGAATCGATCAACGAGAAGCGTCACCAGTTCGATCTGGCCTTCGAAGAGAAGCGCAAGAAACTGACGCAAGGCGATGAGCTGCAACCAGGCGTGCAAAAAATGGTCAAGGTTTACCTGGCCGTGAAACGCCGCCTGCAGTCGGGCGACAAGATGGCAGGTCGCCACGGTAACAAGGGTGTGGTTTCCCGTATTGTTCCTGTGGAAGACATGCCATACATGGCCGACGGCACGCCAGCTGACGTGGTGCTGAACCCCTTGGGCGTTCCTTCGCGGATGAACGTTGGTCAGATTCTCGAGACGCACTTGGGCTGGGCTGCCAAGGGTCTGGGTATCCGCATCGGCGAAATGCTGAAGGCGCAAACCAAGGTCGAGCAAGTGCGCAAGTATTTGACCACGATCTACAACGACAACGGCCGTGCCGAAGAGCTGGATCAGTTCGACGACGAAGAGATCATGAAGCTGGCGGAAAACCTGAAAAAAGGTGTTCCATTCGCTACCCCAGTGTTTGACGGCGCGAACGAAGCCGAGATCCGCCGCATGCTGGACCTGGCGTATCCGGACGACATCGCCAAGAACCTGGGCATGACCGCTTCGAAAAACCAGGTGACCATGTATGACGGTCGCACCGGTGAAGCGTTCGAGCGCAAGGTCACTGTCGGCGTGATGCACATGCTGAAACTGCATCACTTGGTTGATGACAAGATGCATGCACGTTCGACCGGTCCTTACTCGCTGGTAACGCAACAGCCGCTGGGTGGTAAAGCCCAGTTCGGTGGTCAGCGCTTCGGTGAGATGGAAGTGTGGGCACTGGAAGCGTACGGCGCGTCGTATGTCTTGCAAGAGATGTTGACCGTCAAGTCCGATGACGTGAATGGCCGTACCAAAGTGTACGAGAACCTGGTCAAAGGCGACCACGTGATCGACGCCGGCATGCCTGAGTCGTTCAACGTGCTGGTCAAGGAAATCCGTTCGCTGGGTATCGATATCGACCTCGAACGCAACTAAAAGACAGGCTTATTGACCCAATAAGCGTCATTTGGTTTGGGAAACACAAAGCCCGGCTGGGAAACCATGCCGGGCAATGTAGTCTCAGGAATATAGAAATTTAATCACCTCTGGAGTGATACATGAAAGCACTGCTCGATCTATTCAAGCAAGTACAGACTAACGAGACCTTCGATGCAATCAAGATCGGTCTCGCTTCGCCTGAGAAAATCCGTTCGTGGTCCTACGGCGAAGTCAAGAAGCCGGAAACCATCAACTATCGTACCTTCAAGCCTGAGCGCGATGGTCTGTTCTGCGCCAAGATCTTTGGCCCGATCAAAGACTACGAATGCCTGTGCGGTAAATACAAGCGTTTGAAACACCGCGGCGTGATCTGCGAAAAGTGCGGCGTTGAAGTCACGCTGGCCAAAGTGCGCCGTGAGCGCATGGGCCACATCGAACTGGCCTCGCCAACCGCGCACATCTGGTTCCTGAAATCCCTGCCATCGCGCCTGGGTATGGTGCTGGACATGACCCTGCGGGACATCGAACGCGTGTTGTACTTTGAAGCATATGTCGTGACCGATCCAGGCATGACCCCGCTGAAAAAGTGCCAGATCATGTCGGAAGACGACTACGCCGCCAAGTACGAAGAGTACGGCGACGACTTCACCGCCTTCATGGGCGCCGAAGGTATCCGTGAACTGCTGCGCTCGATCGACATCCACCGCGATGCCGAAACCCTGCGCGTGGAACTGAAGGAATCGAAATCCGAAGCCAAGATCAAGAAATACGCCAAGCGCCTGAAAGTGCTCGAGGCATTCCAGCGTTCGGGCATCAAGCCTGACTGGATGATCATGGAAGTGCTGCCAGTGCTGCCGCCGGAACTGCGTCCGCTGGTACCGCTGGATGGTGGCCGTTTCGCGACCTCGGATCTGAACGATCTGTATCGCCGCGTCATCAACCGTAACAACCGTCTGAAACGCCTGATGGAGCTGCGCGCTCCAGAGATCATCACGCGCAACGAAAAGCGCATGCTGCAAGAAGCAGTCGATTCGCTGCTGGACAACGGCCGTCGCGGTAAAGCGATGACCGGCGCCAACAAGCGTCCGCTGAAGTCGCTCGCTGAGATGATCAAGGGTAAAGGCGGCCGTTTCCGTCAAAACTTGCTGGGCAAACGCGTCGATTACTCCGGTCGTTCGGTCATCGTGGTGGGCCCGCAATTGAAACTGCATCAGTGCGGCTTGCCGAAACTGATGGCGCTGGAACTGTTCAAACCATTCATTTTCAATAAACTGGAACTGATGGGCCTGGCAACCACGATCAAGGCCGCCAAGAAGCTGGTCGAGATTCAAGAGCCGGTCGTATGGGACATCCTGGAAGACGTGATCCGTGAACATCCGATCATGTTGAACCGCGCACCTACCTTGCATCGTCTGGGTATCCAGGCTTTCGAGCCAGTGCTGATTGAAGGCAAGGCCATCCAGTTGCACCCACTCGTCTGCGCGGCATTCAATGCCGACTTTGACGGTGACCAAATGGCGGTCCACGTTCCTCTGTCGATCGAAGCACAGATGGAAGCACGTACCCTGATGCTGGCATCGAACAATATTTTGTTCCCATCGAACGGCGAACCGTCGATCGTGCCATCGCAGGATATCGTGCTGGGTCTGTACTACGCGACCCGCGAAGCGATCAATGCGAAGAACGAAGGGATGCTGTTCCCTGACGTCTCCGAAGTGATACGCGCCTACGATAACAAGGAAGTCGAACTGACGACCCGCGTGACCGTGCGTATTACCGAATACCCGAAAAACGCTGAAACCGGCGAATTCGAAAAAACCATCACCCGCTACGAAACGACGATCGGCCGTGCGATCCTGTCGGAAATTCTGCCTAAAGGCTTGCCGTTCTCCGTATTGAACCGCGCGCTGAAAAAGAAAGAAATTTCCAAGCTGATCAACACCTCGTTCCGCAAGTGCGGCCTGCGCGCAACTGTTGTGTTCGCAGACAAACTGATGCAATCGGGCTTCCGCCTGGCGACGCGCGCAGGTATTTCGATCTGCGTCGACGACATGCTGGTACCGCCTCAAAAAGTGACCCTGATCGCGACGGCCGAATCGGAAGTCAAGCAGATCGAACAGCAATACGCTTCGGGTCTGGTGACCGCCGGCGAACGTTACAACAAGGTCGTCGACATCTGGGGCAAAACCTCGGACGAAGTCGGCAAGGCCATGATGGACCAGCTGAAAGTCGAAGACGTGATCCGCCGCGACGGCACCAAGTCGACGCAAGAATCGTTCAACGCCATTTACATGATGGCCGACTCCGGCGCGCGCGGTTCCGCAGCCCAGATTCGTCAGTTGGCCGGTATGCGTGGTCTGATGGCGAAACCGGATGGCTCGATTATCGAAACGCCGATTACCGCGAACTTCCGCGAAGGTCTGAACGTTTTGCAGTACTTCATTTCGACTCACGGCGCTCGTAAAGGTCTGGCCGATACGGCGCTGAAAACGGCTAACTCCGGTTACCTGACACGTCGTCTGGTTGACGTGACGCAAGATCTGGTGGTGATCGAGGACGATTGCGGCACCATGAACGGCGCCGTCATGAAAGCGCTGGTTGAAGGCGGTGAAGTCATCGAACCATTGCGTGACCGTATCCTCGGCCGCGTGACGGTGCATGATGTCGTCAACCCTGAAACCCAGGAAACGCTGTACGAAGCCGGCACCTTGATGGACGAAGACATGGTCGAAGAGATCGAACGTCTGTCGATCGACGAAGTCAAGGTACGCACGCCACTGACTTGCGACACGCGCTTCGGCCTGTGCGCCAAGTGCTATGGTCGCGACCTGGGCCGCGGCATGCTGGTCAACGCCGGCGAAGCCGTCGGTGTGGTGGCAGCGCAGTCGATTGGTGAGCCTGGTACCCAGCTGACCATGCGTACCTTCCACATTGGTGGTGCGGCATCGCGTGCAGCAGTGGCATCGTCGGTAGAAGCGAAGTCGAACGGTACCATCCGCTTCACGGCAACCATGCGTTACGTGACGAATGGCAAGGGCGCGCAAATCGTCATTTCCCGTTCCGGCGAAGTGCTGATTACCGACGACCATGGCCGTGAGCGTGAGCGTCATAAAGTACCGTACGGTGCAACCCTGATCGTCAAGGACGGTCTGGTCATCAAGGCCGGTACGGCCCTGGCAACGTGGGATCCTTTGACCCGTCCGATCATTACCGAATACGCCGGTCTGGTGCGTTTCGAGAACGTCGAAGAAGGCGTCACCGTGGCCCGTCAGGTCGACGAAGTGACCGGTCTGTCCACCCTGGTGGCGATCGATGCGAAACGTCGCGGTTCGCTGACCAAAACGCTGCGTCCGCAAGTCAAGCTGATCAACGACGCGAATGAAGAAGTCAAGATCGCCGGCACCGAACATTCGGTGGCGATCGGCTTCCAGGTCGGCGCGCTGATCATGGTGAAAGACGGCCAGGCGGTATCGGTCGGTGAAGTGCTGGCACGTATTCCTACCGAATCGCAAAAAACGCGCGATATTACCGGTGGTCTGCCACGCGTTGCCGAGCTGTTCGAAGCGCGCTCGCCGAAAGATGCCGGTATGCTGGCAGAAGTTACGGGTACGGTTGCGTTCGGTAAAGAAACCAAGGGCAAGCAGCGTCTGGAAATCACGGACATGGACGGCAACAAGCATGAGTTCTTGATCACCAAGGACAAACAAGTGCTGGTGCATGACGGCCAAGTCGTGAACAAGGGCGAGATGATCGTGGACGGCCCAGCCGATCCGCAAGACATCCTGCGTCTGCTGGGTATCGAAGCGCTGGCACGTTACATCGTTGACGAAGTGCAAGACGTGTACCGTCTGCAAGGCGTGAAGATCAATGACAAGCACATCGAAGTGATCGTGCGTCAGATGCTGCGCCGTGTTCAGATCGTCAATGCCGGCGACACCAACTACATCGTTGGCGAGCAGGTAGAGCGTTCGGAACTGCTGGACGAGAACGATCGTATGGCGCAAGAGAACAAGATTCCTGCGACCTACGAAAACGTCTTGCTGGGTATTACCAAGGCATCGTTGTCGACCGATTCGTTCATCTCGGCCGCATCGTTCCAGGAAACCACCCGCGTGCTGACCGAAGCGGCGATCATGGGCAAGCGCGATGGTCTGCGCGGCTTGAAAGAGAACGTCATCGTCGGCCGTCTGATCCCTGGCGGTACGGGCCTGGCCTTCCACCGCGCACGCAAGGAAAAAGAAGCGTGGGAAGTGGAAGAACGTCAAGCACTGCTGCTGGCCGAGAAAGCCTCGCTGGCTGGCGAAGCTGCCGAAGCGCTGCAAGATATTGAAATCCAGCAACACCAGGGCGACGAAGCGTAATCTGGCTTCTTGCTAACAAAAACGGCACCAGGGAGAAATTCCTGGTGCCGTTTTTTTATGTCTGATACAAACAAATCTCAAGCCGGGACGACGCCAAAATGTCCTGCACGCAAACGTTCCATCGCCTGGTTCAGCGATGCTATGCTCTCGAACACGAAGGGGCCACGCGTTACCACGGCTTCGTCGATATGCGCTGCGGCCAGCAGCACGCAATGGACTTCTTCCGTGGTACTCAAGCTGAGCTGGCCTGCCTCCCCGGCGCTGGCGCAGATGGCTTGGCCAGCCTGCAAGGCAATGCCCGCATCGATATCGAGCGTGCCGCTCACCACGTATATCCACGCATTCCAGCCGGCCGGCAGCGCTACATCGTAGGGCTCGGCGATGTCTTGCAGCTTGATGTCGAGCATTAAGACAGGTGTGGGCGTGATGGCGGGCGAGACCAGCGGGCCGACCTGGCCTGCCACCACGCGCACGCGGGCACCGGCCTTGCCGATGATGGGCATCTGCTTGCCCGGCACGCAAAACGAGTCGGGCGCCAGGTTTTTCAGGCTGGCTGGCAGGTTGACGAAAATCTGCAAGGCGTGGATATGCGATTCTTCGCCGACAGGCAGTTGCGTATGCAGGATGCCACTGCCGGCCAGTGTCCAGTGCAGGTCGCCCGCGCCGAACTGGCTGCGGTGTCCCAGGGAATCACGGCTGAGCATTTCCCCACGGCTATCTTCAAACATCAAGGTGACCGCTGAAAAACCCGCATGCGGGTGCACATCGAAGGTCGGCTGCCACATATGAAAATGGTCGACCATCACGAAGGGCGACATGGCCGCGCCATGGAAGGCGTCATGGCGAAATTGCGCGATGGTGCAGCCGGTGCCGACCGGCATGGGCCGCGCCGTGACGATATTGGAAAAACGTAAGCGCATGCTGTCGACCTCCTGATGAATGATGCGATCAGTGTAGTCAGGCTGCCATGGTGGGGGAAGACGGCCAAGCCCGGACAGATTGTTCGGAAATGTGGGAAGATCGAGTCATGCTCAATCTGACTGACGTCTTTTACTTCGTGCAAGTGGTCAACCATGGCGGCTTTACGGCGGCTGGGCGGGTATTGCATGTGGCCAAGTCCACGCTCAGCGCCAGGGTCCAGCAGCTGGAAAACGACTTGAATGTGCGCCTGTTGAACCGCAGTACCCGCAAGTTCGGCCTGACCGATGTGGGTAGCGAGTTTTATGGGCAGGCGCAAGTGTTGCTGCACGAAGCGGACCTCACTGAAAATATCGCGCGCCGCCGTTTGAGCGAGCCTGCCGGCCTCATCCGCATCAGCACTTCCGTGACGGTGGCGCAATTCGCCTTGCGCGATATTCTGCCCGGTTTCATGCGCCGTTTTCCTGGCATTACCGTGGTGCAGCATGCCAGCGACATCATGGCCGACTTGATCGACGCGGGTTATGACCTGGCAATACGTGGTTACTCGAGTCCACTGCCCGATTCCTCGCTGGTGCAGCGCAGGCTGAGCGCCGTTTCCTGGAGGCTGTATGCGGCCCCGGCTTATTTGGAACGCCGGGGTCTGCCGTTGCTGCCGCAAGAATTGTCCAGCCATGAGGTGCTGATCTTCGGGCGTGAAACGCAGCAGCACTGGCAGCTGCATCAAGGGGATGAGGCCGCGCTGGCCGTACCCGTGCAAGCGCGGTTTGCCAGCAACGATATGGTGGCGCTCAAGCATGCAGCATGTGCCGGGCTGGGTCTGGTGGCCTTGCCTGAATATGTGTGCCGCGAGGAAGAACAGAGCGGGCGACTGCGGCGCGTGTTGCCGGAATGGCGCGCCGCCGATTCCCATTTGTATGCCGTGTTTCCATTCCGCCAGGGCTTGCTGCCCTCGGTACGGGCCCTGCTCGATTGCCTGGCCGAGGAAATGCCGGCGGCGATCGCTTCTTGAGCTACGCCGGGTTCGCCTGCCGCATGCCGCGCTTGATCGCTTGCGGCGGCATGCCGTAAGCGCGGATAAAGGCGCGGCGCATGCGTTCCGGGTCATCGAAACCGTTTTCACGCGCCACCACGTCGATCGCATGATTGCCTTGTTCCAGCATGGTGCGCGCCGCTTCAACCCGTAAAGTTTCCACGGCTTTCGCCGGTGAATGGCCGGTTTCGAGGCGAAAACTACGGCTGAACTGGCGCCGGCTCAAGTGGGCCGCATCGGCCAGTTCATCCACGCTCAATGGTTTGCGCAGGTTCGCCTTCGCGTAGCTGAGCGCGCTCTGGATGCGGTCCGATTTGGGTTCCAGTTCCAGCAGCGCGGAAAACTGCGATTGCCCGCCGCTGCGCCGGTGGTACACCACCATCTGGCGCGCTACCGTGCGGGCAATCTCGGCGCCCGCATCCGCTTCCAGCAGCGCCAGGGCCAGGTCGATACAGGCAGTCATGCCGGCCGAACTCCAGAATTTGCCATCATTGATGAAAATGCGGTCTTCTTCCACCTTGGTCTTGGGAAACTCGCGCTGCAGCTGCCGCGCCTGGCACCAGTGCGTGGTGACCCGGCGGCCGTCGAATAAGCCGGCCTCGGCCAGCAGCATCGCACCGGTGCAAATGCTGGCCATGCGCCGCGAAGCTGCGCCCGCCTGGCGCAAGAAATCGAGGAAGGGGGCCGTCGCCACGATGCTTGAGGTGGCGCCACCGACCAGGACGGTATCGTAGTCATGCCGTGAAAACGGCAAGGTATCGACCTTGGCCAGCGAGGAACTGGCCACCAGTCCGCCGTGTTCGGACAGCATCTGGATGTCGTAGCGTGGCCCGCCCGGCAAATTATTGGCCAATTCAAAAACGGTGATGGCGGCCAGGTCGACGATCTGGAAGCCGGGAAACACGACGAAGGCGATGGTTTTTTGCATGATGGCCCAAAGTGAGGTTTCTATGTCATTCGGGTTAAAGGTTAAACCTCTACACTGGTCCTGTCAACGCATGCAATGCCTGGCGCGAGGCGCCAAGAAGCATGCCCAACCTAAAGAGGATTTATCATGACGACCTTGAACAAGACAGGTACTGCAGTGATCACGGGCGCATCGACCGGCATCGGCGCGATTTACGCCGAGCGCCTGGCGCGCCGCGGCTACGATTTACTGCTGGTGGCCCGCAGCGCCGACAAGCTCGATGCGCTGGCCACGAAGCTGGCCCGCGAAACGGGCCGTGCGGTGGCCACCGTGACCGCCGACCTGAGCAAGGCAGATGAGGTGCGCGCACTGGAACAGCGCTTGCGCAATGATGCCAGCATCACCTTGCTGGTCAACAATGCGGGCGTGGGCGCGACGGCGAGCCTGATCGATTCCTCGGCCGATGACCTCGACCATATGCTGCAATTGAATGTGCTGTCGCTGACGCGGCTGACGCACGCGGTGGCGCCGGGCATGGTGGCGCGCGGCAACGGCGCCATCATCAATATCTCGTCGATCGCCGCCGTGGCGCCGGAGTTGTTGAATGGCACGTATGGCGGCAGCAAGGCTTATGTATTGGCGCTGACGCAATCGCTGCACCACGAATTGAAAGACAAGGGCATCCGCGTGCAAGCCGTTTTGCCAGGCGCCATCGCCACGCCATTCTGGGACCGCGCCGGCGTGCCGATCTCCCATTTGCCGGCCGCCATCGTCATGACGCCGGACAACCTGGTCGATGCAGCATTGGCGGGATTTGACCAGGGCGAAGTGATTACCGTGCCGTCCTTGCCTGATATTGCTGATTGGAACCGCCTGGAAACAGCGCGCCTGGCGCTGGGGCCGAATCTTTCTCATACTAAACCAGCCGCCCGCTATCAGGTGGCGTAATCACTCTGCATTAAGCTTATTCAGTTGCCGGTCTTGCACCGGTAACTGAATTGGTTGATAGGGATTGCCGGCTTATTTATGCCATGCTTTATATCGATTTCGATATGAACTTTTGATACGGGTATCGATTTAATCCTGTTGGTGATTGGGGCAATGAATTCAGCCTATTCATCTGACTTCCCTGCTGATCTGTTCTGGCCATGCCGCGCTGCAAAAACGCCCTGTTGCGTCCACGCCCGCCTGCGCCGCCTGTTATGCCAATTATCAGTTTATTCATGCTAAGATTTGGCGCATGATAGCCCATGCCCTGTTCACCCCGGCCCAGCAGAAGCTGTTGGGATTGCTCTTTGTGCGCGTGAACGAAGGCTTCCACTTGAATGAGATCATGCGCCTGACCGGCCTGGGCAGCGCCTCGGCCCAGCGCGAACTGCGGCGCCTGCACGACTCCGGCCTGATCACGTCCGAGCGTATCGGCAATGTGCGGCGCTTCTGGCCGAACAAGGAAAGCCTGGTCTACCCGGAATTGAGCGGCCTGGTGCAAAAGACCTTTGGCCTGGTGGGCGTACTGAGCACCACTTTGGCGCCATTGCGTACGCAGCTGCAGCTGGCCTTTGTGTATGGCGCAACGGCCAAGGGGCAAGATTTGCCGGGCGACCCGGTTGAGCTGTTGCTGGTGGGGGAAGAAGCCAATTATGGCGATCTCTTGACGCGTTTGGCGCCCGCCGAACGAACCTTGCGCCGCAAAATCAATCCCAATTTATATACCTTGGCCGATTATCGGCGCCGTTTGCGTGAAGGCCAGCCATTTCTGCTGCAGGTATTACAGCAGCCTAAACTATTTGTGATTGGCGATGCGCTGCAATTGTCGGAATTGGAAATACAGAACGCTTATCTTTAAGTGCAGATGGAAATAAAAGTTTCTGCTATAAAGTAAATAGTAATTGCAGGAATTAAGAATAAGCGATGCGAATAAGCATAGAGGCGGACTGATCGTATGATGAATAAACTACAGGCGTTTGGATTGATCGTTTCCCAGGCGGTGCGCGGGGAATTGACTTTCCCTACCAGCGTCAATGCCGCCTTGCAATTGCAACTGGCCTTGTCCGAGCCGGACTGCCATATCGACCTGGCCATCAAGCTGGTGCTGGCCGAACCTTTGCTGGCTGCCCGTACGGTAGCGCTGGCGAACTCGGCCGTGTACAGCCGTGGCGCGGCGGCGCCCGTGACCAGCGTGCGCGCGGCCGTCATGCGCATGGGCTACCGCAACTTGTATGCCCTGGTGGCGGCCATGGTGGTACGCCAGTTTGGCAGCAAGATCATCGATCCCCAGCTGCGGCTGAAGGCCGAGCAGCTGTGGGAACATACGGCGCACGTGGCGGCGCTGGCCCATGTGCTGGCGCGGCGCGTGACCAATATCGACCCTGATACGGCCTTGTTCGCCGGCATCGTACATGAAGTGGGCGGCTTTTATCTGCTGTCGCGCGCCGACGAGTTTCCTGGCTTGCTCGATGACGATGCCGAACACTGGATGGAGTCGGCCGAAGAAATCATTTCGCGCGAAGTCATGAAAAAGCTGTTGATCCCGCAAGCGGTGTCCGAAGCGGTCGAAGGCTTGCGCGATGGCCTGCTGGCCATACCGCCCGATTCCCTGCTCGACACCTTGCTGCTGGCCAAGCAACTGGCGCCGGTTGCATCGCCGCTGCAACAGACTTTCGTGGAAATGCTCACGCCGTCGGACTCCGTCATCGATTTCATTATCGATAACGAGACCTTGCAAAGCATCCTGGCCGAATCGGCCGAGGAAGTGCGCTCGATGAGCGCGGCGCTGCTGGTGTAGTGATGAAAAAATCGGCAGCCCCCACTGGCGCTGCCGATTTGTCACATTGACATTATTGCTGCTGCGCTATCCAGCGATCGACCTTGGCTTCCAGTAATTTCAAAGGCAGGGTGCCGTCGCTGAGCACCACTTCATGGAATTTCGGCAAGCTGAACTTGTCGCCCAGTGCCTGCTGCGCGCGCTGGCGCAATTCCAGAATCTTCAGTGCGCCTATCTTGTAGCCCAGCGCCTGGCCCGGCCAGGCCATATAACGTTCCGTTTCACTCTTCGCCACGGCGTCGTAGCCCAGGGTCTCGCGCATGTACTGGATGGTTTGTTCGCGCGTCCAGCCCTTGGTATGCAAGCCCGTGTCGACCACCAGGCGCACGGCGCGCAGCATCTCGTCATTCAAGTGGCCGAAGTATTGCGCCGGATCGTCATACAAGCCCATTTCCTTGCCCAGGGTTTCCGCATACAGGGCCCAGCCTTCCGTGAAGGCATTGTTGCCGCCGAAGCGGCGGAAGTTGGGCAAGTCCATTTCTTGTACCAGCGCCAAATGGAAATGGTGGCCTGGCTTGCCTTCGTGCAGGAAGAGGGTGGTCATGCCGGTGCTGCCATATTCTTTCGGGTCGGTCACGACGGACCAGAATACGCCGGGGCGCGAACCATCGGCGGCAGGGGCCGTGTAGTGGTCGGCGGCCGTGTCGCGGCTCAGTTCAGGCTCGAGACGCAAGTCCAGCGGTGCTTTCGGCACCAGCGTGAACAGGGCTGGCAACTTGCTGTCGAGCACCACGTTCAGCTTGCGGTAGACATCGAGCACTTCCTGGTCCGTCTTGAACGGATGGTATTTGGCTTGCGCCGCCACCCAGGTAGGCAGGCCGGCGGCCGGGCCGGTGTAACCCATCTTCGGTCCCACGATGGCGAACTGTTCCTGGATGCGGGCCACTTCCTTCAAGCCGATGGCGTGGATCTGCTCCGGCGTCATGTCGGTGGTGGTGCCGCTGGCCACGCGCGCCTGGTACCAGGCGGCACCATCGGGCAGGGCGCTCCAGCCACTGCTGCTGCGGCCGGCCGGCAAATAATCTTTTTCCATGAAGGTGGCCAGGCGCTGCAGAGCAGGCATCAGCTTGGCCTGGATGATCACCGTGTAGGTTTGCGTCAATCGCTCTTTGTCGGCAGCCGAAAAACTGGCGGGCAGGTTCTTGATCGGCGTGTAGTACACGCTGGCCTGTGGCGTATCGCTGACCAGCTTCTTAAATTGCGGCAATGCCGATTCCGTCAGTGCGCGGGGCAATACGATGCCTTTTTGCATGCCGACGCGCATATTGGCGATGGCCTGGTCTATCCAGGCGGGCAATTGCCCCAAACGGCTCAGGTAGGCGTTGTATTCCTTGACGCTGGTCAGCGGTTGCGAGCCTTCGCCGCCCGCATAGTTGGCCAGGGTCACGGGCATGCTATCCATCTGGTTCAGCGGCAGCAGGTGTTCCGGGAAACGCTCGAAGCTCAGGGCCGAGGCCAGTTCATAGTCGAGGATGTCGTAATTGATCTGATCGTGCTGCGACAACTGCTGGCGCGCGATGGCCCGCAAGCGCTTCTGGAATTGGTGGTAGAGCACAAACTGTTTCGCGCGCGCTGCGGGCACGATGGAAGAGCCGAGCTGGTCGTCAAAACGGTTGTCGCCACTCTCCGTGGCATTGACGGGATCGAAACGGGCGAGGGCATCGTAGTACTGGTCGGCCAGCACTTGCAACTGTTGCTTGGCTTGCGGCGCGCTGACGGCGGGGGCCGGCGCGGCGGCCTTGATGGCGGGCTGGGCAGCTTGCGCCAAGGGCGCATAGGCAAACAACAGGGAGGCGGCCAGGGTGCCGAGTGTGCCGGCGGTAAAACGATGCTTCATTCGTTATGTCCTTTGCAAGGAGGTAAGGGAGGCGCTCTGGGTGGCTGGCCGAGGTGGGTTACCGGCCTGTAGCCAACCCACAAGCATACGCCATGACCCAGCTCGTTTGCATAAAAACGTAGAGCGAGCGTGGCTATTTGGCTGCAGCCGGCAAGGCTGCTTTCATCGCTTGCCAGTGCGCGCTGCGCAAGGGTACACAGGCGGGGCAGGGGTGGGCGGCGATCAGCTGAGTGATGCCTTGCGCGCGGACTGCCGTTTGCGGGTGCGACGACAGCCAGCCGGGCGCGGCTGTTTCTTCTTTGTTGTCCAGTTTCTGGAAAAAGCTCAGCATGCCATCGGGGCGTATCTGCGCGCGTTGCAAGGCGTATAAACCGAGCCGGTCGGCCTCTTCTTCCATGTCGCGGCTGAAATACAGGGTGCCAGCCTGGTGGGCCACCATGGCGGCCACGGCGCTGATGTCGCCGATGCTCACGCCGACCAGCGCGCCCCAGCCCAGGCTGCTGATCATTTGCCGCAAGGAATGGCGCTGCTCCACATGCTGCACTTCATGCGCCAGCACACCGGCCAGTTCGCCGGGGTCGGCCGCCTGGCGCAGCAAGCCCGTATGCACGACGATAATGCCGCCCGGCATGGCAAATGCATTGACGCTGTCATCCTGTTTCACCAGCCAGCGGTAGTGATAGCGTGTACCGGTGGTCAAACGCTGGCCTATCTCTTCTACAAGTTGCTGTGCGGCGCCTTGTTCCAGCAGGCCGCCCTGGCTGCGCACTTGCGCCAGCGCCATGTCGCCCAGCTGTTTTTCCGCCGACAAGGGGATGTGGCCCGCCAGCCAGGCGATGGTATTGTTGCCCTGCCACCACAGCAGCGCTGCCGCAACGACAGTGGCGCCCGTCAAGCCGGCCAGCCAGCGGCCCACTTGCCGCCGGTTGCGCTGGCGCTCGCGCCACAGCTTTTGCAATGCTGGCTGCAGCGCGGCGGGCGCGCTGGCCAACAACGTGGCGACGTCGTCCGGCGTGGCGGCTTGCAGCGCCATTTGGCGACCGTTGCCATCTAGCCAATTGAGGAATAGTTGAGGCTGATCCATGCCGCCGACGCTGATGTTGAGCTGCGCCACATCGACGCTGGCGATTGCGCTATCGGCTATCGACAATTGCTGGCCGAAAAAATGCGCCGTTAGCGGGCCCTGCGGAGCGGCGTTGGACGTATGCAGATAGGCCAGGAAGGAATTGCTCATGGTGATAGGGCGCGTGTAGGCCGCGCTGCTCAGTCTGGTTGTCTATTATCCCACGCACACGCCGGGTTTGCCGCGCCCCTTATATGTTTTTCGCATAAGCACAGTGTGAATTAATTGTAGATATTTCTTTCGAGCAGGAATATTCTAGTCAGTCATGCGCGCTGAGATCAGCTCAGCTTGCCTCATGCTTACTCTGGAGTTTCACTATGCGTATCGCCGCCAAGTCCACTATTACCGCCTTGCTCGCCAGTGTCATGTTTGCCGGCGCCGCCATTGCCGCCGCTCCAGCCCCGGCTGAACCGGGCGCCGCGCAGCACTTGCCATACAACACGGCTGCCGACGCCAAGGCCGATGTGGCCCACGCGCTGGCGCAAGCCAAGGCGGCCCACGTGCCCGTGCTGCTGATCTTTGGCGCCAACTGGTGCGAAGATTGCCGCGCGCTCGACAAGGCATTGAAACAAGGCAAGAACGCGGAACTGATGCAAAAGGAATTCCGTGTCGTCAAAGTTGACGTGGGTAATTTCGACCATAACCTGGACCTGGCCACGGCCTATGGCAACCCGATCAAGAAGGGCATTCCAGCCGCCGTACTGGTGTCGAGCGAGAACAACCAGGTGTTGTACGCCACCAAGGGCGGCGAACTGGCCAATGCGCGCCGCATGAGCGAAAGCGGCATTTTTGACTTCTTTACGCATGCGGCAAGCGTCAAGTCGCCAGCGCTGTAATCCTGTCAGGCAGGCAAGCCATGGGCAATCAATTCCAGCGGTAATTCCGTGGTGAATTTGATTTGCTCCATGGAAAAGGCGGACGACACGCCCGTCAGCTGCACGGCTTTGATCAGCTTTTTGTAGAAGGTGTCGTAGCCCTTGATATCGGTGGTGACGACTTTCAGCAGATAGTCGATATCGCCGCTCATGCGGTGAAATTCCTGCACTTCGGGCAAGACGATGACGGCGGCGGCAAAACGGCGCAGCCACTTTTCATCATGCTGGCCCGTGCGCACGCTGACAAACACCGTCACCGGCAAGCCCACTTTTTGCCGGTTGACGATGGCCACCCGGTTCTCGATATATCCCTCTTCTTCCAGCCGCTTGACCCGCTTCCAGCATGGCGTGCTGGACAAGCCTATCTTTTCGCTGAGGGCGGCGATCGACAAGGTGCCGTCGCTCTGCAGCGCGGCGAGGATGGCGCAGTCGAATTTGTCCAGCGAGACATCTGGTGAGTTCATTTCGATATATCCCGGTTTTATGGCATGAATATGCTACATATTACATCTTTTGCAGTGTTGTTTGGCATATCTTTACGGCGGCCAGGCGCTAAACTGATCACCATGCTTACCTCCGCGCCTGCTGCGCCCTAATCCGCTTTATAGACTGCCATCATGAAAGAAATCTACCTCGACAGCAACGCCACCACCAGCGTGCTGCCCGCCGCCGTCGCCGCCGCAAAACAGGCGATGGAGCAAGGCTACGGCAACCCCAGCAGCACACACGCCACGGGACTGCAGGCGAAAGCGCTGCTCGATGGCGTGCGCCGCCGCGCCACCAGCCTGCTGGGCACGGGCGAAGGCAGGCTGATGTTCAACAGTGGCGCCACCGAGGGCATACAGACGGCCGTGCTGTCGGCGCTGTGCGCGCTGCGCGAACGCCGCGAGGCAGGCAAGCACATCGGCAGCCTGCTGCTGTATGGCGCGACCGAACACAAGGCCGTGCCGGAAGCCCTCGCGCACTGGAACCGCTTGCTGGGCCTGAACCTGGAATTGCGCAAGCTGCCCGTCGATGCGCAGGGCCGCCACGACCTGCAGGTATTGGGCGAACTCATCGGCGATACGGCCATGCTGTGCACCATGGCGGCAAACAATGAAACGGGCGTCATCAGCGACCTGACGGCGATCGCGCAATTGCTGCAACAGCACGGTGCGGACGCCTACTGGATGGTCGATTGCGTGCAGGCATTGGGCAAGCTCAAGCTGAACCTGGCGGCCACGCGCATCGATTACGCGCCGTTTTCCGGCCACAAACTGTACGCGCCCAAGGGCATAGGCATGCTGTATGTGCGCAATGGTGCACCGTTTACGCCCTTGCTGATGGGCGGCGGCCAGGAAGCTGGCTTGCGTTCGGGCACTGAAAACATGACCGGCATCGCTGCTCTTGGCGCCGTGCTGGAAGCGCTGGACGACGGTAAAACCTTCCGCAGCCACGCTGAACTGTCCATCTTCCGCGAGCGCCTGGTGGCCAGCCTGCAACGGGCTTTCCCCGGCATCGTCTTCAATATGCCGCTGGCCTTGTCGTTGCCCACCACGCTCAACTTCAGCGTGCCCGGCCTGTCGTCAAAAGAATTGCTGGACCTGTTCGATGCAGCGCGCGTGCGCGTCAGTTCTGGCAGCGCCTGTTCGGCTGCCAAAGCCCTGCCCAGCTATGTGCTCGAAGCCATGCACGTGCCGCAATGGCGCGCCAGTTCGGCCATCCGCATGTCTTTCGGCCCCCTGATCGACGCGCACACGATCACCGAAGCCTGTGCACGTATCGAGCGCTGCGGCGAGGCGCTGCGCAGCAATTGTTTGTTGCCATCTGCTTCCTTGCCCGTACCTCATGACGGCGTGCTGCAATTGACGGCTGACGGCGCCAGCACCTGGCTGATCAGCGACGCTGCCAGCGCTACATGCGTGATCATCGACCCGCTGGCCGCGCTGGTGCCGCGCCTGGCTGCCTTGCTGCGCTGCCAGCGCTACAGCGTCTCCGCCATCGTGTTTACCGCCGCGCCGGCCGACCAGGGCGCCGCCCGCCAGGCTCTGTTGCAAGCGTTGGAACTGGCACAAGCTGCGGAGGTCGATGGACAAGCTGAACTGGCCTTGGGCCAGCAACGCTTGCGCCGTGTCGATTGCGACGGGCAGAGCGTGTATGTGCTGGGGCAAGAGTTTGCCTTTACCGGCAGCCTGGCGCCCCAGGCGATGGCTCCCTTGCTGGACGCGGGCCTGCTCACGCTGGACACCGTGCTGTGTTCCGCACGCGGCGATCAGCTGTGCAGCAGCCTGCGCGCCGAGCAGGGCCAGCCGGCATCCACCCCCTTGCAGCTCGACGCCAAGGGGCTCTCCGCTTTCTTGCAGCAACACCGCGATGCGATACTGGTGGATGTGCGCGAAGGCCATGAACAGGCCGCTTGTGTGGACGATGTCTTCGAGGGCCTGGCCATGCATAGCGTACCGCTGAGCCGTCTGGCGGAACAGGTCGGCGCCTGGTTGCAGCAGCCACAGCGGCCGTTGGTATTTTTCTGCCGCAGCGGCAATCGCAGCGCACGTGCCAGTGCTTGCTTGCGTAGCCTGGGTCATGGTGCTGCCTGGCAATTAAATGGTGGTCTGGCCATGGTCGCAGCGATGCACGAGACGCTGGTAATCGCCGCCTGAGGTAATTTGCTTTTACGCTAGTCTGACGCCCTGTCGCATGGCGGCGATGCCGTGCTACAGGGTATTAATTTCTTCAAAGAATCTTTCCCTATTCTTCCCACCTGATTTCCTCCGCGACAGCCCGATAATGCGCGGGCTTTGTACGCTAGCGCACGGTGTTGCGTGGCAGGCGCCCCTACGATGAAGTTCAGAAAATCTCCCTGATCCCGAGATTCACCGCAACGCCATGGCGTTACGCTGTCCATTTCTGCCTGTGCCCGCCATTACCCTGGTGTGCGGCACGGCGGCTCTGGTGCGCCCTTGCCTGCGGTTCATTGTGTTTTGCGTATGTTTTATGCGTTATGCGTATCCTATGCGCGCACCGAGTGAGGCCCAAGTTGAAAGAGTACACTGCCGCCGTCAAGGAAAAACTGTCCCGTTTCAAAGGCATTTTTCAAGACCCATCCCCTTCCTCCTTCATGTTCGACGCTGCACGCGATGATGACTTGCCGCTGCGCTCGGAATTGTTCAGCGCCATGCAAATGGCGGCCCATGGCAAGAACGTGGCCACCGGTCACGCAGTGGGCAGACGCCAAGGCCGCGACCGCTTGCTGGCCCGTCTGGCCGATAATGCCGCCCTGATCACGGCCACCGTCAACGAACTGACTGCTACCGTGAAAAGCGGGCGCCAGGTCACGCCCGCCTCGGAATGGCTGCTCGATAATTTTTACCTGATCGAAGAACAGATACGCACCACGCGGCGCCACTTGCCGAAAAACTACAGCAAGGAATTGCCGCGTTTGACGTCGGGCCTCGATGTGGGTTGTCCCCGCGTCTACAAGATCGCGCTGGAAATCATTTCGCATGGCGATGGCCACGTCGACCTGGAAAACCTGTGCCACTTCGTCGAAGCGTATCAAGATGTCGCCACCCTGACCCTGGGCGAATTGTGGGCCGTGCCCATCATGCTGCGCCTGGCGCTGATTGAAAACCTGCGCCGCGTGGCCGCGCGCGTGGCCGACGACCGCATGCAGCGCGACCTGGCCAATACCTGGGCCGACCAGATGACGGAGATCGCCGAGCGCAATCCCAGCGGCTTGATACTGCTGGTGGCCGACATGGCGCGCTCGAATCCGCCCATCACCAGCGCCTTCGTGGCCGAACTGGCGCGCCGCCTGCAAGGGCAGAGCGCTTCCCTGACGCTGGCCCTGTCGTGGCTGACGCACCGCCTGGCCGAATCGGGGCTGACGATAGAACAGCAGATCCAGGCCGAAATCGGCCAGCAGGCGGCTGACCAGGTGTCGATCTCGAACAGTATCGTCAGCCTGCGTTTCCTGGGCACCATGGATTGGCAGGAATTCGTCGAAACCATGAGCGTGGTCGAACAGACCTTGCGCCTGGACCCGGCCGGCACGTATGGCGCCATGGATTTCGCCACGCGTGACAGCTACCGCCATGCCATCGAACGCATCGCCAAGCGCAGTGAGCGCAGCGAAGTGGAAGTGGCGGAAATGGCCGTGCAGCTGGCGCACACGCATGGTGCGGGCAATGATGCACGCCGCGCCCATATCGGCTTTTACCTGGTCGACAAGGGCGTGCTGATACTGGAAAAGCAGGCGGGCGCCAAGCTGCCGTTTATCGAAGCGCTGCAACATACGGCGCGTGCGGCGCCGTTGACCGTGTATCTGGGGGCGATCGTCTTTTTGACCCTGGCGGCCAGCGCACTCTTGCTCGACCATGCAGCGCGCAGCGGCGTGCATGGCTGGCTGCTGGCGCTGGTGGGCTTGCTGTCCGTGCTGGGCAGCAGCCAGCTGGCAGTGGCGGTGGTGAACTGGGTGGCTACCTTGCTCACTTCCCCCCACCCTTTGCCGCGCATGGATTACACGGACGGCCTGCCGTCGGATGCGCGCGGCATCGTGGTCGTGCCTACCCTCTTGTATAGCGCTGAAAATGTGGTCCAGCTATGCGAAGCGCTGGAAGTACGCTACCTGGCCAATCGCGACCCGAACCTGCGTTTTTGCCTGCTGACGGATTTTGTCGACGCGCCCACGCAGACATTAGCTGGCGATGACGCCTTGCTGCAGCAGGCGCAGGAAATCATCCGCGGCCTGAATGACAAATATCGGGTGGAAGGCCAGCCCTACAAGCAAAATGGCGATCCGGCCGAGCGCGCAGACCTGGGGCAGGTGGGCCCATTCCTGTTGCTGCATCGGCCCCGCCTGTGGAACTCGCAGCAAAATGCCTGGATGGGGCAGGAGCGCAAACGGGGCAAACTGTCTGACCTGAATGCCTTCTTGCGCGGCGAGGGGCGCGACAAATTTTCCCTGGTCGAGGGTGAATTGCGCGGCTTGCGCACCATCAAATACGTGATCACGCTCGACACCGATACGCAGCTGCCACGCGATGCGGCGCGCCAGCTGATCGCCACCATGATGCATCCGCTGAACCGCCCCGTACTCGACGCCGCCGGCACGCGCGTGGTGGCGGGCTATGGCATCTTGCAGCCGCGCGTGGCCGTGGCGCTGCCCAGCGCAAACGCCTCGCGCTACGAGCTGCTGTGTGGTGGCGAGCCGGGCATCGATCCCTACACGCGCACGGTGTCCGACCTGTACCAGGATGTGTTTTATGAAGGCTCGTTTATCGGCAAGGGCATCTATGACCTCGATATGTTCGAGACTGTGCTGGGCCAGCGCCTGCCTGACAATAAAATCCTCAGCCACGATTTGCTGGAAGGCTGTTATCTGCGCGCGGGCCTGCTCAGCGATTCGCAACTGTACGAAGAATATCCGGCCCGCTATGACGCCGACGTGAGCCGCCGCCAGCGCTGGATACGCGGCGACTGGCAATTGATAGGCTGGCTGCTGGGCCGCGTGCCTGGCCGCGCCGGCAAGCGCGAACGCAATCCCCTGTCGATGCTGTCGCGCTGGAAGCTGTTCGATAATCTGCGCCGCAGCCTGGTGGCGCCGGCCACGACCTTGTCGCTGCTGCTGGTATGGGCCTTGATGCCGCAAGTGGCTTTCTGGAGCGTGGCCGTGCTGGCCATCATCTTCCTGCCACCGGTGGTGTCGGCCCTCTACGATTTGCTGCGCAAGCCGCGCGACACTTTATGGCGCCAGCATCTGGCCGCATTTGAACGGCGCTGCGGGGTCCAGTTTTCACATGCCATGCTGACCCTGGTCTTCCTGCCTTACGAAGCCTATGTCAGCCTGGACGCCATCGCGCGCACGCTGTGGCGGCTGGCCATTTCGCACAAGCATTTGCTCGACTGGCGTGCTTCCAATCTGCATACCTCCACTGGCCGGCAAAGCGATAGCTGGCTCGCCATGTGGTGCTCGCCCGTGCTGGCGCTGTTGGTCAGCGCTGCCTTGCTGTACTGGCGCCCGCAAGCCTTGCCGGCTGCCGCCGTCATCTTGCTGCTGTGGCTAGCGGCGCCCGCCATCGCCTGGTGGATCAGCCGCCCCATCGAGCGTGCGGTGGCGCGTTTGTCGGCCGAGCAGGGCATATTTCTGCATGGTCTGGCGCGCAAGACCTGGGCCTATTTCGAGACCTTTGTCGGCCCCGACGATCACTGGCTGCCGCCCGATAATATGCAGGAGCATCCGACCCAGGTGGTGGCGCACCGTACCTCGCCGACGAATATCGGCCTGGCCCTGCTGGCCAACCTGAGCGCTTACGATTTTGGCTATATCACCATGGGCCAGCTGATCGAGCGCAGCCGCGCCACCTTGCGCAGCATGGGCGAGCTGGAACGCTACCAGGGCCATTTCTATAACTGGTACGACACGCAGACGCTCAAGGCGCTGCAACCCATGTACATTTCGACGGTGGACAGCGGCAATCTGTCCGGCCATTTGATGACCTTGCATCCCGGGCTGGTCGAACTGTATGACGCGCCCATATTGGGTACGCAACTGGCCGACGGTATCGTCACGACCGCGCAAGTGCTGCAGCAATGCCTGATCGCCGAGGGCCACAGCCGCGCGGTGCCCATCATACGCGATGCGCTGGCGCTGCTGCAGAAACCCACGGTACCAATCACCTTGTCCGAGTGGCATACCTATCTGCAGAAGGCCAGCGAGGCGGCTGAAACGCTGCTGTCGCAAGCGCTGCCAGATGGCGATACCGATGGCGAGTCGGCGATGTGGTCGGGCGCGCTGGCGCGCCAGTGCCGCACCGGCCTGGCCGAACTGCTGCTACTGGCGCCGTGGGCCGCGCAACCGGGCCTGGATGCCACCTTTGACCGCGTGCCCACCCTGCGCGAACTGGCGAACCTGGAAGCGCCGGACGGCACGCCGCAGGAGCTGGCAGCCTTGCTGGCACAGGGGCGCGAACAGGCGAACCGCCAGCTGCGCGACATCGCCCAGGCGGCGGGCCAGGCGCGCGACTTTGCGCAGATTGAATACGCATTCCTGTATAACCCGTCGACCAAGCTGCTGTCCATCGGCTACAACGTCAGCGAGCGGCGTCTCGACCCCAGTTACTATGACTTGCTGGCCTCTGAAGTGCGCCTGGCCAGCTTCATCGCCATCGCCCAGGGCCAGCTGCCGCAAGAGCACTGGTTTGCGCTGGGCAGGCAACTATGCATGGTGGCTGGCCAGCCCGTGCTGCTGTCGTGGAGCGGCTCGATGTTCGAGTATCTGATGCCGCTGCTGGTGATGCCGAATTACCCGAACACCTTGCTCGACCAGACCTATCATTCCGTGATCGAAGCGCAGATCGATTATGGCCGCCAGCGCGATGTGCCGTGGGGCGTTTCTGAATCTGGCTACAACACAGTCGACGCCAGCCTCAATTACCAGTACCGCGCCTTTGGCGTGCCTGGCCTGGGCTTGAAGCGGGGCCTGGCCGATGATCTGGTGATCGCACCCTATGCCTGCATGATGGGCTTGATGGTGCAGCCTGAAGCGTCGTGCCAGAATTTGCAGCGCATGCAGGCGGCTGGCTATATGGGCCGTTATGGTTTCTTCGAAGCCGTCGATTTCACCACCGCGCGCCTGCCGCGCGGGCAAAACAGCGCCGTCATCCGCTCCTTCATGGTGCACCATCAGGGCATGGGTTTCCTGGCCCTCAGCTATCTGCTGCACGACCGCCCCATGCAGCGCCGTTTCGAGTCCGATCCGCTGCTGCAATCGGCCTTGCTGGTGCTGCAGGAACGCACGCCGCAGGCAGGCGCCTTTTATTCGAACACGGCCGAACTGGCGGTGCTGCGCAGCGGCGCGGCCGAGCAGGCCATGCCGATGCGTATCCTCACGCAAGCCAACAGCGCCGTGCCCGAAACGCAGCTGCTGTCGAATGGCCGCTATCACGTGATGGTCAGCAATGCGGGCGGCAGCTACAGCCGCTGGAAAGACTTGTCCGTGACGCGCTGGCGTGAAGACGGCACACGCGATCATTGGGGTAATTTCTGCTATCTGCGCGACCTCGATGACGATGCCGTCTGGTCGACGACTTACCAGCCGACGCTGGTCGATCCGAAAAAATACGAAGTGATTTTTTCGGAAGGGCGCGCCGAGTTCCGCCGTTCCGACCATGGCCTGGACCTGTACACGGAAATCGTCGTCTCGCCCGAAGACGACATTGAAATCCGCCGCACGCGCATCAGCAATAATTCGAACCGCCAGCGCCGCATTGAAATCACCAGTTATGCCGAAGTGGTGATGGCGCCAGCGGCCGCCGATGCGGCCCATCCTGCCTTCAGCAAGCTGTTCGTGCAGACGGAGATATTGACGCAGGAAAACGCCATTTTGTGTACGCGCCGTCCCCGCTCGAAAGAGGAGCAGATGCCGTGGCTGCTGCATGTGATGACGGTGCACGATGCCGACCGCTATACCGTATCGTTCGAGACGGACCGCGCGCGCTTCATCGGCCGTGGCAACACGGCGCAACTGCCGCTGGCGCTGCAGGAAAGTGGCCCGTTGAGCGGAGGCCAGGGTTCCGTGCTGGACCCCATCGTGGCGATCCGCTATGTCATTACGCTCGAACCCGATCAGGCCGTCACCGTCGATAGCGTGACCGGCATGGCCGAGCAGCGCGATGCGGCCCTGCACCTGATCGACAAATACCAGGACCGCCATCTGGCCGACCGCGTGTTCGAACTGGCGTGGACGCATAGCCAGGTGGTGCTGCGCCAGCTCAATGCCAGCGAAGGCGATGCGCAGCTGTATGCGCGCCTGGCCAACGCAGTGATTTATCCGAATGCCACCCTGCGTGCCGAAGCGAGCGTCTTGATCAAGAACCAGCGCGGCCAGTCCGGCCTGTGGGCGTATGCGATCTCGGGCGACCTGCCCATCGTGCTGTTGCAGATACGCGATCCGGCCAATATCGAACTGGCGCGCCAGATGGTGCAGGCGCACGCTTATTGGCGTTTGAAAGGCCTGGTGGTGGACCTGGTGATCTGGTACGAAGACCAGTCGGGTTACCGCCAGCTGCTGCACGACCAGATCATGGGCCTGATCGCGTCCGGCATCGATGCGCAGGCGGTCGACCGTCCGGGCGGTATTTTTGTGCGCCTGGCCGAACAGATCGCCAATGAAGACCGCATCTTGCTGCAATCGGTGGCGCGCGCCATCATCAGCGATACGCGCGGCACCCTGGCCGAACAGGTCAAGCGGCCCGCCAGCCCGGTGCTGCGCATGCCGCCTTTGATGCAGGACACCAGCCGCGAACAGCCGTCGCTGCCGCACCGTGCGCCGGAGCGCGAGCTGATACTGGAAAACGGTCTCGGCGGTTTTACGCCCGATGGCCGCGAATATGTGATCACCACCAGCGACACGCAGCAGACCCCGGCGCCGTGGTCCAATGTGCTGGCCAATGCGCAATTCGGCAGCGTGATTTCCGAGAGCGGCCAGGCCTATACCTGGAGCGAAAATGCGCATGAATTCCGCCTCACGCCATGGCATAACGACCCGGTCTCGGATCTGTCGGGCGAAGCGTTTTATGTGCGCGATGAGCAGAGCGGACATTTCTGGTCGCCCGCCGCCCTGCCGGCGCGCGGCAGCGGCGATTACGTGACGCGCCACGGCTTTGGCTACAGCGTATTCGAGCATAGCGAAGGGGGCGTCACCACTGAGCTGACCACCTATGTGGCGCTGGATGCCGCCGTCAAGTATTCGGTGATCAAGGTGCGCAACGACAGCGGCGTACCGCGCCGCCTGTCCGTTACCGGTTATGTGGAATGGGTGCTGGCCGACTTGCGCCCCAAGTCCAGCATGCATGTGGTGACCGAGGTCGACACCGTCAGTGGCGCCCTGTTTGCGCGCAATAACTACAACACCGAGTTTTCCGGCCGCGTCGGCTTTTTCAATACCGACGCCAGCATCCGTTCCATCACCTGCGACCGCAATGAATTCATCGGCCGCAATGGCAGCATGGCGCAACCGGCCGCCTTGCGCCGCGTGCGTTTGTCTGGCAAGGCGGGCACGGGCCTGGATCCGTGCGCGGCGATCCAGGTGCCATTTGAACTGCAGCCGGGGCAGGAGCGCGAGATCGTCTTTGTGCTGGGCGTGGGCGGGCGCCGCAATGCCGACGCCAGCACCATGGTGCAGCGCTATATCGGCAAGGATACGGCCCGCGCTACCCTGGAAAAAGTGCGCGCTTATTGGGATACCACCTTGGGCGCCGTGCGCATCGAAACGCCGGAGCCATCGCTGGACGTGATCGCCAATGGCTGGCTGATGTACCAGACTATCGCCTGCCGTTTGTGGGCGCGCAGCGGCTATTACCAGTCGGGTGGGGCCTATGGCTTCCGCGACCAGCTGCAAGATGCGATGGCGATGGTGCACACGGCCCCGCAACTGCTGCGCGGCCATCTGCTGCTGTGCGCGGCCCACCAGTTCGTGGAAGGCGATGTGCAGCACTGGTGGCATCCGCCTGCGGACCGGGGCGTGCGCACGCATTGCTCGGATGATTACCTGTGGCTGCCGCTGGCCGCCTGCCGCTATGTGATTGCCACCGGCGACCTGAATGTATTGTCTGAAGTAGCGCCCTTTATCGAGGGGCGCGCCGTCAAGCCTGAAGAAGATTCGTATTACGACTTGCCGGTGCGTTCGGGCGAATCGGCCGACCTGTACGAACACTGCGTGCGGGCCGTTCGCCATGGCTTGCGCATGGGCGTGCATGGCTTGCCGCTGATGGGATCGTGCGACTGGAATGACGGCATGGATAAAGTCGGTGAACACGGCAAGGGCGAAAGCGTGTGGCTGGCCTTCTTCCTGTATGAAGTGCTGCAGCGTTTTGCCGAAGTGGCGGTGCTGCGCGGCGACGCAACGTTTGCCCAGTTCTGCCGCGATGAAGCGGTGAAACTGGCGGCCAACGTCGAAGCCAATGCCTGGGACGGCGAGTGGTACCGTCGTGCGTATTTTGATGATGGCACGCCACTGGGATCGCACGAGAACGAGGAATGCCAGATCGATTCGATTTCGCAAAGCTGGGGCGTGCTGTCGGGCGCGGCCAACAAGGAACGCGTGGCAGGCGCGATGCGCCAGGTCGATGCACGATTGGTGCGCCGCGATTCGGGCGTGATCCAGCTGCTCGATCCGCCGTTCGATAAATCAGCCCTCAACCCGGGTTATATCCGCGGTTATGTGCCCGGCGTGCGCGAAAACGGTGGCCAGTACACGCATGCCGCGATCTGGACGGCGATGGCGTTTGCCCGCTTGGGCGAGGGTGAAAAGGCGTGGGAACTGCTGCGCATGATTAACCCGGTACGCCACGGCGTCGACGCGCAGGCGACGGTGCGCTACAAGGTCGAACCCTATGTGGTGACTGCCGATGTGTATGCCGTCTCGCCGCACGTGGGGCGCGGCGGCTGGAGCTGGTACACGGGGTCGTCGGGCTGGTTGTACCGGCTGATCGTCGAGTCCTTGCTGGGGGTAACGCGCGAGGGCAATCAGCTGCGCATCAAGCCCTGCATGCCGGACGATTGGGATAGCTACAAGCTGCATTACCGCTATGGCGCCAGCAACTATGCCATCACCATCGAGAAAGCGCAGGGCCGGCAAACCGGCCTGTCGCTCGATGGCGTGGCAGTCGAGGGCGAGAGCATCACCCTGCGTGACGAGGGGCGGGAATATAGCGTGCTGTTAAGGATCTAAAAGCCCAGCAGCCTGCCTGCACCCAGCAAGGTCGCCACGCCCAGCACGGCGAAGACAATCGCCGCGATGCCATGTACCAGCGGCAGCGAGACCTTGTTGGCGATCCGGTCGCCCAGGTAGACGGCCGGCACATTGGCCAGCATCATGCCCACGGTGGTGCCCAGCACGACGGAATAAACGTCGTGATAGCGCGCCGCCAGGGCGACGGTCGCCACCTGCGTCTTGTCTCCCATCTCGGCCATGAAAAAGGCGATCAGGGTCGTCAGGAAAACGCCATATTTGGCCAGCTTGGCGTCGTCTTCATCGATCTTGTCGGGGATCAGGGTCCAGGCAGCCATCACGAGGAAGGACACGCCCAGCACCCAGCGCAGCACGTCGGGTCCCAGCATGCTGGTGATCCAGGCGCCGACGGCGGCGGCAAAAGCGTGGTTGACGATGGTGGCGACCAGTATCGCCAGCACGATAGGTAGGGGCTTGCGGAATTTGGCAGCGAGAAGAAAAGCCAGGAGTTGGGTTTTGTCGCCGATTTCAGCGAGACCGACGATGCCGGTGGAGATGAGGAATGCTTCCATGAGATTGCAAGAGGTACGTGGGCCGGACGAATTAACCAATGATCCAGGGGCGACTCCGGCCCATGCGGCCGCCTCGGATCAATGGTCTCGTCAAGTTCTACAACCACCTGCACCATGGCCTGCGGGCCAATTATGTTGATACAGGTTCCCGCAGCAGGACTGCGGGACGACTACTCCCCAATGTTCGAGGCGAATCATACGCCGATGGCCGCTTTCGCGCCAGTGCGGCAAGCGCCTGTTGTCAGCTGCCGACAACACAGAAAATGATCGTTTTGAAAACAGCCTGGATTAAAATGGCATATGTTTTTTTAACCATCCTATGGACTGTCCATGCGTTTTCCGGTTTCTTTTTCCTTGCGCGTTCTGCTCCCTTGTCTGCTGCTATTGACCGCTTTGCCCGGCCTGTGCGCCGGGGCGCCACCGTTCGATGACAAGTTCCGCCAGCTGGAAGAAATACTGCCCACGCCGAATACCTACCGCACGGCGTCCGGCGCACCGGGCCACGCCTACTGGCAGCAGCGCGCCGATTATGTGATCCACGCAGCGCTCGATGAAAAGCGCCGCGCCATCACGGCCAGCGAAAAGATCACCTATCACAACCGGTCGCCCGACAGCCTGCCATACCTGTGGCTGCAGCTGGATCAGAATGGCATACGCAAGGATGCGGACCAGCGCCGCGTCCTGAGCGCGCCGTCGCGCCAGGCCTGGCTGAGTGGCAATGAAGATGAGGCGCTGAAGTTCGAGGACTTGCGCGCGATGGACGCAGGGCGCGAATTCGACGGCGGTTTTAACTTGAGCGCCGTGACGTCGGCGGATGGCAAGCCGCTGCATTACGTCATCAACCAGACCATGCTGCGCATCGATCTGCCGGTGGCGCTGGCGCCGGGCCAGAGCGTGAGTTTTACTATCGCCTGGTCATACAACATCAATGACCAGAAGGTGCTGGTCGAGCGTTCCGGCTATGAGCATTTTCCTGACGAAGACAATACGATCTTCCAGATCGCACAGTGGTTCCCCCGCATGGCCGCCTACTACGACGCGGTGGGCTGGCAAAACAAGCAGTATCTGGGTACCGGTGAATTCGCGCTGGAATTCGGCGACTACGAATTGTTCCTGACGGTGCCGGCCGACCATGTGGTGGCCGCCACGGGCGAGTTGCAGAATGCGTCCACGGTACTGAGCGCGGCCCAGCGCGAACGGCTGGCGCGGGCGAAGAACAGTGCTACGCCGCTGCTGGTGATTACGCCAGACGAAGCGCTGTCCGCTGAAAAGGGCCGCAGCACGGCCACCAAAACCTGGCACTTCAAGGCGCAAAATGTGCGCGACGTGGCGTGGGCGTCCAGCCGCAAATTCATATGGGATGCGCAGGGGCTCGACAGCGGCGGCAAGCGCGTGATGGCCATGTCCTTTTATCCGAAAGAGGGTAATCCGCTGTGGCAGCAATACAGCACGCGCGCCGTGGTGCACGCCATCGAACAGTACAACAAGTACAGCTTCGATTATCCCTACCCGAACGCGATTTCCGTCAACGGCGCCGTGGGCGGCATGGAGTATCCGATGATCTCGTTCAATGGTGGGCGCCCCGTCAAGGACAAGAAAACCGGCGTTGTCACCTATTCGAAAACGGCAAAGTATGACTTGATCAGTGTGATCATCCATGAGGTGGGCCATAATTATTTTCCCATGGTGGTCAATTCCGATGAACGCCAATGGGCCTGGATGGACGAGGGTATCAACTCGTTTTTGCAGTACCTGGCCGAGCAGGCCTGGGAAGAGGATTACCCGTCCTGGAATGGCGAACCGCGCAAGATCGTCGACTACATGCGCAGCCAGAATCAGGTACCGATCATGACCAATCCCGAGTCGGTATTGCTGCTGCCGCAGAATGCCTACGACAAGCCGGCTACCGCCCTCAATATCCTGCGCGAAACCATCCTGGGACGCGAGCTGTTCGACTTCGCCTTCAAGGAATATGCGCGCCGCTGGAAGTTCAAGCGGCCCACGCCAGCCGACTTTTTCCGCACCATGAAAGATGCTTCCGGCACGGACCTGGACTGGTTCTGGCGCGGCTGGTTTTATACGACCGATGCGGTCGATATCAGCATCGACGGCATCAGCGAATATGGCGTCAGCACGAAGAATCCCGAGATCGAAAAGGCGTGGAGAAAAGCGCAGAAGGCAGCCCAGCCCCTTTCGATTTCCAGCCAGCGCAACAAGCTGCTGTCCAAGAAAATCGATAGCGATCCGACCTTGAAGGATTTCTATAACGAGCACGATGACTACACCATCACCAACAAGGACCGCAATAGCTATGCGGAAGAGCGCGAAGCGCTGGAGCCGTGGGAACGCCAGTTGCTGGAACAGCGGGCCCGGGGCAAGCATATCTACCTGGTCGATTTTTCCAACCTGGGTGGCCTGGTGATGCCGCTGATACTGGAAATCGAGCTGGCCAGCGGCAAGAAGCTCATCGAGCGCGTGCCGGCCGAAGTGTGGCGCTATAGTCCGAAGAAAATCAGCAAAGTGATCATCACCGACGAGCCTATGGTGGGCCTGGTGCAAGACCCGTATTGGGAGACGGCCGATATCGACGTCAGCAACAATGCCTGGCCGCGCAAGATCACGCCATCACGCCTGGAATTGTTCAAGCAGGACCGCGACAAGAATAACCTGATGAAGGATTTCAATACGCCGCTGAAGGGGGCGGAGGCCAAATAGGCGGTGAGATGCTTATGCTGCCAGCTCCAGTTGCAAGGCTACCCGCATGCCCGCTGCCGCCGCCATATTGACGAGGGTATCGATTGAGAAAAGGTTGATTTTGCCACGCAAGAGATCGGAGATACGTGGCTGGGTCACACCGAAAACCTGGGCGGCTTCGACTTGGGTCAAGCCGCTGCGGGTGAGATGGTTTTTCAGCGCCATCATCAGTTCGGCACGCACATGCAGATTGGCGCTGGCATCTGGCGTGTCGGCGATAGCGTCCCAGATGCTGGAGAATTTTTCCTGGCTCATACGTTGAGTTCCTTTATTTTGAGCTCTTTTAATAAGTCCTTGTAGCGTGTTTGAGCCAGATGGATATCCATCTGGCTGGTCCGCTGGGATTTCTTCTGGAAACAATGCAGGACATAGATTACATCCATAAATTTAGCCACATAGATGACGCGGAAGGCACCAGAGCTATCGCGAATACGAATTTCATTGGCGCCAGGGCCTATCGTTTTCATGGGTTTCCAGTCATCCGCATCTTGCCCATGCTGGATTTGATGTAGCTGGTAGCCTGCTTCATTTTTCGCTGGCTGTGGAAAGTCGCGCAGATCCGCAAGCGAGCTGCCTCTGAACACCACTGGTTTGGCGTCGTCCATGGTTGGAGTATACAATATTTTATATATTTATGCAATCACGCGCACCAGCCCTCTAAAAATTCCGAGACGTGGATTTTTCCGCCAGCGCCGCGCCGGAAGTGCTATTCTGCGCGACGCCCGGCGTACACTTGCCGGTGCTTTCGCAATCATTCAAAAGACGACCATGCAAACTTTGACCTTCCTGCGCGCGCTGGGCTGTGCGCTACTGTGCCAGGCCTCCCTGGCTGCGCACGCCGATCCTCTCAGCTATGCGCGCTACGACCAGGTGCGCACGCGCGACCTGCAACTGGACCTGAAAGCCGACTTCAAGCAAAAGACCCTGTCCGGCTATGCCGAACTGTCGCTGAAGTGGATCGATCCGGCGGCCAACACCCTGGTGCTCGATACGCGTGACCTGGCCATCGCCAAGGTGCAGGTACAGGACAAGCGCGGCGCATGGCAGATGGCGCCGTATCAATTGGATAAGCTTGACCCGGAAAAGGGCCAGGCGCTGCGCATCACCACTACCGGCCAGCCTGAAAAAGTGCGTGTGTATTACCACACGGCGCCGGGCGCCATCGCACTGCAGTGGCTCACGCCGCAGCAAACCATGTCGGGCAAGCTGCCCTTCATGTTCAGCCAGTCGCAAAGCATCAACGCCCGTTCGTGGGTGCCGTCGCAGGATACGCCAGCCGTGCGCTTTACCTACAGCGCGCGCATCGATGCGCCAGCGGGCATGCGCGTCGTGATGAGCGCCGAGAATGACGAAAAGGCGACCGGCAAGGGTGGCTGGAAATTCAGGATGCCGCAGCCGATACCATCGTATCTGCTGGCGATTGCCATCGGTGAACTGGACGTGCGCAAGCTGGGCCCGCGTTCGGCCGTGTATGCCGAACCACCGCGTATCAAGGCGGCCGAATACGAGCTGGCCGATACGGAAAAAATGATCAAGGCGGCCGAGTCGCTGTATGGTCCATACCGCTGGGGGCGCTACGACATGATCGTGCTGCCGCCATCGTTCCCTTACGGCGGCATGGAAAACCCGCGCCTGACCTTCCTCACGCCGACCATGATCGCGGGCGACCGCAGCCTGGTCGATCTGATCGCGCATGAACTGGCCCACTCGTGGTCGGGCAACCTGGTCACCAACGCGTCGTGGAAGCATATGTGGCTCAACGAAGGTTTCACCACCTACGTCACCACGCGCATCGTCGAACAGCTGTACGGCAGCGAAGTGGCGCAGATGGGCGTGCAGGTAGACCAGGAAGAACTGGCCGCCGAAATCCGCGAACTGCCGGCTGCGAAAACGGCACTGGTGACGCGTGATGCGGACGCCAATCCATCAGAAACCTATACCGACGACGGCATCATTTATCCAAAAGGCGCCTGGTTCCTGGCCACCATGGAGCGCCGCGCCGGCCGCGCCGTGTTCGATCCTTTCCTGCGCGGCTGGTTCGACCAGCATGCCTTCCAGAGCGTCACGACCGACCAGTTTGTCGATTACCTGCGCAAGAATCTGCTGGCGCAGCATCCGGACGTGATGCCGGAAGCGGAACTGAACGACTGGCTGTATGGTACCGGCATTCCTGCCAGCGCGCAGCATGTGGTATCGCCCCGTTTGACCCTGCTCGACCAGCACCGTAACGCCTGGCTGAAAGGCGAACTGGCGACCAAGGAACTGGGCATGGACAAGTGGGTGGCGCTCGAATCGATGCACTTCCTGAACGACATCAATGGCAAGGCCAGCGCCGCGCAGATGCGTGAGCTGGACCAGGTGTATGGCGTCGGCAAGAGCGGTAATAATGAAGTGGCTTACCGCTTCTACCTGGCGTCCGTGAACGCCGGCTACGATGTGCACCAGCCGTTGCAGGCATTTTTGCTGAGCGTGGGCCGCCAGAAGTTTGTCGTACCCCTGTATGGCGCGCTGATGAAGACGCCGCAAGGTCACGAGTGGGCCAAACAGGTGTACGCCAAGGCGCGTGAACGTTATCACCCGGTGACGCAGGAAAGCGTCGATAAATTGATGGCCGCGCAAGCACATTGATCCCATTCTGGAGTTTTCAAGCATGAAAAATACGAACAAACTGCACTGCATGACCGTCGCCATCGTGCTGGCGTTTTCCAGCGCGGCCTTGCCGGCCATGGCTGCCGGTACTGATGCTGCGCCTGTCGTGGCTGGCGCAACGGCAGCCGTGCCGGCCTTCGACCTGGACCAGGATGTCAACAGCGCCCTGAAAACCTTCGATGTGCCGGGCATTGCGATTGCCATCGTCAAGGATGGCAAGGTCATCGCGGCCAAGGGTTTTGGCGTGCGCAAGCTGGGTGATCCGGCGCCGGTCGACGCCAAGACGCTGTTCGAAGTGGCGTCCAACTCGAAAGGCTTTACGGCGGCCACGCTATCCATGCTGGTCGACGAAGGCAAGCTGGCCTGGGACGATCCGGTGACCAGGCATTTGCCCGGTTTTCAGATGTACGATTCCTACGTGACGGGCGCCATGACCATCCGCGACCTGCTGACGCACCGCAGTGGCCTGGGCCTGGGCGCTGGTGACTTGCTGTGGTGGCCGACCACCACCTTCAGCACCGATGAAATCATCGAAAAGCTGCGCTACATCCGTCCGGCCACGAGTTTCCGCAGCAGCTATGCCTACGACAATCTGCTGTACATCGTCGCCGGCAAGATCATCGCTGAAAAGACGGGCAAGACCTGGGGCGAGGCCGTGCATGAACGCATCCTCACGCCGCTGGGCATGACGTCCACCACCACCAGCCTGGCCGAAAACGCAGGCAATCCGGACGTCGCGAACGCGCACAGCAAGATCAATGGCAAAATCGCCGCCGTCAAATCGATGCCGGTGCCGAACGCCGTGGGCGCCGTCGGCATCAACACGAATGCGGAAGATATCGCCAAGTGGATGATGGTGCTGCTCGATGGCGGCAAGATCGCCGGCGTGAAGGACAAGGACGGCAAGCAAGCGCGTCTGTTCAGCGAAAAGCAGGGCCGTGAAATGTGGTCCGAGCAAACGCCGGTGAAAATCGGCGAGCCGAAACCGGCGCTGGCCGCGACCAAGCCGAACTTCAGCGCCTATGGCCTGGGCTTCCAGCTGCGCGATTACAAGGGCATGAAAGTGGCCATGCACGGTGGCGCACTGCAAGGCTTTTATTCGCGCGTGGTGATGGTGCCGGAAGCGAAACTGGGTGTGGCGATTTTGACCAATGCCGAGAATGGCGGCTCGATGACGGCGCTGCAATGGCGCATCCTCGACCATTACCTCAATGCCGCACCGTCGGACTGGATCAAGCTGGTAGCCAAGGTGGAACAGGACCAGCACGAAGCCGAAGTCAAAAAGGTGGGCAATGCGTCGAGCGCGCGCGCCGCAAAATCGCAGCCTTCGCTGCCGCTGGTCTCGTATGACGGTGAATACGAAGATGCCTGGTATGGCAAGGTCGTGATCAGGCATGAAGGCAAGAAGCAGATCCTCAGCTTCACGCGCACGCCAGACCTGACGGGCGAGCTGGAACACTTCCAGCACGATACCTTCATCGTGCGCTGGAAAGAGCGCAACTTCAACGCCGACGCCTATGTAACGTTCTCGCTGAACCCGGACGGCAGCATCGACCGCGTGAAGATGGCGCCCGTCTCGGCCGAAACGGATTTCAGCTACGACTTCCAGGATTTGAACCTGGTGCCGGTGAAAGCCAGGGCAGACAAGAAATAAACGCAGCCGCGTAATAGCAAAAGGCCACCGCAAGGTGGCCTTTCTGATTGGTGGCCCCGCTCTTGATTACTGCTTGATGAACTTCAGGGTCATGCGGTCGCTCTCGCCGATGGCCGTGTATCTGGCGCGGTCGGTATCGTTGTTGGCATAGGTGGGCGGCAGCGCCCAGACGCCGCCCTGATGGTCGGCATTGTCCTTGGGATTGGCGTTGATTTCCGACTTGGCGGCCAGTTTGAAACCCGCGCTTTCAACCAGGCGTATCACATAGGCTTCATGCATATAGCCGGTGCTGGCCTGTGCATCCTGCGCCTTGCTGGCGGGCAGGCGGTGCTCGACGATGCCGAATACGCCACCCGGTTTCAGGCTGTCATGGACTTCCTTGAACAGCGTTTTCATGCCATCTTCGCCGATCGGTATCCAGTTATGGATATTGCGGAAGGTCAGCACCATGTCGGCCGTGCCCTTGGGCGCGATGCGGTAGGTGGCCGGTGGTGCAAAGGCGCCGATTTCCACCTTGCCGAAAGCGGCCGGATTGGTATCGAGCTTTTGCTGGAAGCGGGCCGCGCTCTTGCGCGCGCCTTCGCTGGCGGACTGCGGGTCGCTGCCGGCGGCGATCAGCTTGCCGTGGTCGTGCAGATACGGGCCCAGAATCTCCGTGTACCAGCCGCCGCCGGGCGCCAGTTCCACCACCGTCATGGTGGGCTTGATGCCGAAGAAGGTCAGTGTTTCGTACGGGTGGCGGGCGCTGTCGCGCACTGCGTTGGCGGGTGTGCGTGCGCTGCCGGCAATCGCCGCCTTCAGGGCTGCGTCACCGCTGTCGGCAGCCACTGCGGCGCCGCCGCTGCAGGCCAGCATGGCGGCCAATACTGCGGCCAGGGATACGCGCTTGCTCATCGTGTGCTCCATCATATGCTCCATATGTGTGGGAATCGGTTGGCGGCTATCGCCATCAATCCCGATCATCAGGCAAGCACGCGCGCCGGTCAAGCGGATTGTGCCGACCACGCCGCGACGTAGTCGGGCGCCTCGCTGGTGCACAGCACATCGGCGATGGCTGGGCCGCGGCCGTGCGTGAAGGGCAGTTCTCCCGTCCATACCGTGTGCAGCAGGTCCGCCTCGTCGTCTTGCGGGCCACCGCTGCGCTGCTTGACGGCGCATTCATCAAGCGCGATGCGCAGCACCGTGGTGGCGGCATATTCCTTGTCGCTGCCACCGCGCACCTGCGCCTGGCGGCCTGGGACCAGCTTGTCCATCAGCGCTTCCATGGCCGCATGCTGCAGGGCGATGTCATCGACTTTCTCGAACTGGCCATAGACCATCGCCGAGCGGTAATTCATGGTGTGATTGAAGGCCGAGCGGGCCAGTACCAGGCCGTCCAGATGGGTGACCGTCACGCAGGCGTCGCCATCGTCCAGCAAGCGCTTGAGCATGCGGCTGCCGTTCGATCCATGGATGTACAAATGTTCGGCTATGCGCCAGCAGGCGGTGGGGATGCAATGGCTGCCCAGCGCATCGGAAAAGGCGATATGGCACAGGTAGGCGTCATCGATGATGGCGTGTACGGTAGCCTGCTCGTAGCTGGCCAGCTCGGCCACCCGGCGCACGCGGGTACGCACGCTGGGCGGTGCTGCAGGAATAGGGTGGTCGGTCATGGCGGCAGTCCTGTAGATGAATGGCAGAGTGCGCACTATAATCGCTGGCTGGTTCTGAAAAAAGATCCAGAACCCAGTAATAATTTAGAGCCACGATGCAAAGGAAGGTACGATGGACTACAGCCTGCTGTTCGCTAGTTTCGAGCGCGAGCACCGCGAGCGGGGCTGGCCGCGCCAGCGCCTGCTGCATGAATGCCTGCGCACGGCGATCCGCACGGGCCAGCTGGCGCCCGGCATGCGCCTGGCAGCCACGCGCGTGCTGGCGCAAGAATTGGGTCTGGCGCGCAATACGGTGCTGTATGCCTATGAACAATTGGCCAGCGAAGGCTTGGTGCTGGCCGGCCGAGATGGCACGCGGGTGGCGGGCAGCGCCGGCATGCGTGTAGCGGCGCCGGCGGCCGAAGGCCTTGGTGCTTTGTCGCGCCGCGCCACGCATTTGCGTGGTCTGGCCGGGCAGGATGGCAATGCCTCGGTGGTGTTTCCGGCCGATGTGATGGGCGCGTTTGCACCGGGCGTGCCAGCGCTCGATGAATTCCCGCTGGTTCAATGGCGGCGCATGCTGGACCGGGCCTGGCGCGCCGTGTCGCCGCGCCAGCTCAATTATGGCGATCCGGCCGGCGAGCCGCAGTTGCGTGTGGCGATCGCCGAGCATGTGCGCGCGGCGCGCGGCGTGGCCTGCGATGCAAGCCAGGTGTTCATCACCGATGGCACGCAGAGCAGCCTGGAAGTGTGCTTGCGCGCGTTTGCCGACCAGGGCGACACCTTGTGGATCGAGCATCCCGGTTATGGCGGCGCGCTGGCGGCAGGGCGCGCCGCTGGCCTGGAGGTGATGGGCATCCCTGTCGATGCCGACGGCATGGCGCCCGGCGAGCGTGACTGGGCCGATACGCCGCCGCGCTTGATCTACACCACGCCCTCGCATCAATATCCCACCGGTAGCGTACTGAGTCCGGCGCGCCGTTTGGCCCTGCTAGAACGCGCCCGTGCGGCTGGCGCGCTGATCCTGGAAGACGATTACGACAGCGAATTTCGCCATGGCGGGCCACCGCTGGCAGCCATGCAGGGCCTGGTGAACGATGCGCCGGTGGTGTATCTAGGCACCTTCAGCAAGACCATGTTCCCTGCGCTGCGCATCGCCTTCATCGTGGTGCCGGCGGTCTTGGCCACGGCGTTCGCACAGATGCAGGCGCAGTGCGCCGTGCGCGGCCGCGCCGCCGAGCAGCTGGCGCTGGCCGAATTCATCCGCAGCGGCCTGTTTGCGCGCCATGTGCGGCGCATGCGTCGCTTGTACCGACAGCGCCGCGATGCGCTGTCAGACGCCTTGCTGCGCCATGCGTGCGCTGGCGCCAGCGTGCATGGTGGTGCGGCCGGCATGCATCTGGCGCTGCGCTTTGACGATCCCGCATGGGATGATCTTGCACTGAGCCGGCGCGCCGCGCAGGCGGGTATCGTGGCATTGGCGCTGGGTGCGCACGCCACCGGCGAGCGGCCCGGCTGGAGCGGTTTTCTGCTCGGTTATTCGCAGGTGCCGGCCGAGAATATGGATGGCCTGGCGCGCCAGCTGGGGGCCTTGATTTACTGCTGATCCAGCATCCACTGTTTCAAGCCATTGACCCAGTTTTTGGCCGGCAGGTTGTACTGTTTCTTGATGGCTGCGGCGCGTTCGTACAAGTCGCTGAAATCGAGAGAAGGCGACTTTTTGAAGGCCAGTACCACGATGTTTTCATCTTGCAGTTCAGGTACCCAGACGACGGCGTCGAACACCAGTTCCATCGCCTGCAGATTCTTGTCGTAGCTGGAGAAATCGCCAAACACATTGGTGGTCATGATGCCGTCGTCGCTCAGACAATCGAAGCAGGCTTGATAAAACTCGGGCGTGTCGAGCACGGGGCCGCGCGCTTCTTCGTCGTACAGGTCCACCTGCAGCACGTCGACTGTGCCATGGTTGCTGGTGTCGAGCACGAAGTCGAGCGCATTCATTTCGCGTACGTCGAGGCGCGCGTCATTCGGCGGCAGCGCGAACTGGGCGCCGCAGATGGCGATGATGTTGGGATTGAGTTCGGCCACCGCCACGCTGGTCTCGGGAAAGCGGCGGTAGCTGAACTTGGTCAGTGCGGCGCTGCCCAGGCCCAGTTGCACGATGCGTTTGGGCTGTGGCTTGAACAGCATCCACATCATCATCATTTGCACGTATTCGAGCTCGATGGCGTCGGGTTTGTCGATGCGCATGGCACCCTGCACCCACTTGGTCCCCAGGTGCAGGTAGCGGATGCCGCGGTGTTCGGTGATGGTGGCGGGAGGGTGGTCCGGATGGCTGAAGGCGGTATTGCTGTTGTTGGTGAAGTCGGTATGCATGGCGCCAGTGTAGCAGCCCCTATAAAAAAGACGCCGCAGCGTCTTTTTTGCAGAAGGCCTCAGTTGCGGCGCCGGCGCACCGCGTAGCCGATCAGGCCCAGGCCCGCCAGCAGCATGCCGTAGGTCGCCGGTTCCGGCACGGCCACGATGTTGAAATTGCCGCCATAGCTGCTAATGCCGCGCGAGATGCCGGTAATGGTCAACACCAGCGGTGCAGTCGTGGCCAGATCGCCGACCGACGCGGCGCCGGAAAAAGTCGAGCCGCCGCCGCTGGTGGCATACAACTGCAGCGCCACCCCGTTCAGGGTCGCCGACAGGAATTCGATGAATTGGTTGCGGTTCACGCTGATATTGACGAAGCCGCCGTTGACGAGGAAGTCGCCGGTCGCCGGACCAAAGGTAAAGGTGTCGATAAAACTGTCGGCCACATGGTCCGCGCCGAAGTGTGCAGTCCACTGGGGTGCGCTGCCAGCGAGCGTGACGTCGACAGTCTTGTTGTCGGCGGCATATACGCCGCCAGCCGACACGGCAAGCACGGCTGCCAGTATCAGTGATTGTAGTTTCATGTTTGCCCCGCAAAGATAGTTTCGATGAGTAGCGAGCTCAGCTTTAAGCACGCCTGAGGAATACCTTATAGGCAAGACTTTTTATTGTCAATAATGTATTTATAAATCGAAACAGATGAGTAAATAGCTTATTGCTAACTACGGGGCAGGGTGTTGCGGATTATTTTTGACATGAATCAAAGTGATGTATTTTTAATACAGATAAATATTTTAAAAGCAATCAAATCGCTAACTGTTTCCTTCAGCGACAGGCAGGATCATGGTCACGGCCAGGCCGCCGCCATCGCGGTTGGACAGGGCGATGCGGCCGCCATGGGCTTCGGCGATTTCGCGCGCCAGCGCCAGGCCCAGGCCGGTGCCGCTGCGCTTGGTCGAGTAAAAGGGCACCAGCGCGTTTTCCAGCACGGCGGCATTCATGCCCGGGCCACGGTCGCGCACTTCGATGCGCAACTGCCCCAGAGCCTGGCTGACGTGCAGGCTGATGTGCTGGGGCCGGGAACCCGATTCACGCGCATTCTTGAGCAGGTTGAGCAGCGCTTGCTGCATCTGCGCCGCATCGAAGATGGCTGGCTGCGCAGGAGGCTGGCCGTCGAGCGTGAACGCGATTTGCGAGGCCAGTGTATCGAGAAACGCTGGCCAGTCGTAGCTGGCCAGGTGTGGCGTGGGCAGCTTGGCAAAGCTGGCGTAGCCGAGGATGAAGGTTTCAAGGTGCCGTGTGCGTTCCTCTATCGTGGCGAGAATTTGCGGCAGGCGCTCGGTCTGGCCACGCCTTACCAGTTCGGCGCCGGAATGGGCCAGCGAGGCCAAAGGCGCCAGCGAATTGTTCAACTCATGGCTGATCACGCGGATGACTTTTTTCCAGGTTTGTACTTCCTGGCGGCGCAGTTCATGCGTCAGCTGGCGCAACAGCAGCAGTTCGTGCTGGCGGCCATTCAGGCTGAAGCGCCGCCGCGCCAGGTGATAGACCTCTTCCTCTTCCCCTTCGCCGCTGGCGAACAGACCGTCCTGGCCGCGCGTCAGCGCGTCCGCCAGCGCCGGCGAGGATTGCTGCACGATGTCTGCCAGCCGTTGGCCTTCCAGCCGGCATCCCTGGTGCAGCAACTGGCGCGCCGCCAGGTTGGCGTACACGATGGCACTGCCTTCGGCCACCAGCAGCATGGCCACCGGCGTGTTTTGCACCATGGTGTCGAGCAGCAGTTCGCGCTGTACCAGGTCGAGGCGCTGCTTGCGCAGCACGTCGCCCAGCGTGTTGTGCGCGTCGACCAGGTCGGACAGTTCATCGTTTTGCGGCCAGCGCAGGCTGAAGGCAAAGTCACCGTCCTGATAGCTGGCGACCGTGCCGCTCAAGGCGCGAAACAGTGACAGCATGGCCTGCAGCTGGATGCGGATGGTGATGACGGCGATCGGCACCACGCACAGCAGCGATAGTCCCATCACCAGCCATGGCTGGTCGGGAAAAAAATGCACCAGCAGCAGGGCGATGCCGATGCCGAGCACCATCAGGGTGCCGATCAGCGCTGTCCAGCGGGTCAGCAAGGACATGCGCAGAGGCAGCCGTGGCGTGGGCGTCGGCATCAGGCGCGATCGATGCCCAGGCGCTCCATGCGCCGGTACAGCGCCTGGCGCGACAGGCCCAGTTCCTGCGCCGCCTGCGTCACCACGCCTTGCGCGCGCGTCAACGCTGCGATGACGCTGGCGCGGTCAGGTTCGGCCACCGCCGCATCACCGTCGGCCCTGGCGCGCAGCAAAGGCAAGCCCAGTTCTTCGGCGTGGATCACGGGGCCAGGCGTGAGCAGGCTGGCGCGCTGCATGACGTTTTTCAGTTCGCGCACATTGCCTGGCCAGCCGTAGGCCATCAAGGTCGCTTGCGCCTGCGCGTCCAGGCTCTTGCCGGCGCCCAGGAAATGCCGCGCCAGCACCAGGATGTCGGACTGGCGCTCGGCCAGCGGCGGCAGGCGCAGTTCGATCACATTCAGGCGGTAGAACAAGTCTTCGCGGAAGGTGCCGGCGCGTATCATGGCCGGCAAATCGGCATTGCTGGCGCTGATCACGCGCACTTGCACCTGGCGTTCGCGGTTCGAGCCCAGGCGCTCGAAGCGGCCCGTTTCCAGCACCCGCAACAGCTTCATTTGTCCGGCCAGCGGCAAATTGCCTATCTCGTCGAGAAACAGGGTGCCGCCGTCGGCCGCGTCGAACTTGCCGTCGCGTGCGCGGGTGGAACCCGTGTAGGCGCCCGCTTCGGCGCCGAACAGTTCGGCCTCGATCAGGTCGACCGGCACGGCGCCGCAATTGAGCACCACGAAGGGGCCGTCGCGCACTGCCGAATTGGCTTGCACGATGGCGGCGATGCGCTCCTTGCCGCTGCCATGCGGGCCGCTGATCAGTACGGAAACATCGGCGCGCGCTACCTGGCAAGCCAGGTGCACCACGCGCTCGGTGACCGGGTCTTGCCATACCATCCCGCGCAGGTCGAAAGACGTTTCCAGCGCGTGCCGCTGGCGCTGTTCCTGCACCAGGCGGCTGCGCAGCGCCTGATTGGCCTGGCCCAGTTCCAGCAGGTTTTGCACCGAGGCGATCAGGCGCCGGTCATCCCACGGCTTGGCCAGGTAATCGGCCGCGCCGGACTTGATCAGGTCGACGGCCGCGTCGAGCTGGGTCCACGCCGTCAACAGGATCACGGGCAAGTCCGGATGGCGCGCGCGTATCGCATGGAACAGCGTCACGCCTTCTTCGCCCGAGGTAGTGTCGGCCGTGAAGTTCATGTCCTGTATCACCAGGTCGATGGCCTGGCCCTGCAGCAGCGCCAGGCCCTCTTCGGGCGAGGCGGCGTGCAGGGAGTTGATCTCATGCAGTGAGAACAGCACGTCGAGCGCGATGGCCACGGCGGCATTGTCGTCAATAATCAGTACGGTAGGCATGGGCGCAGCATAGCACTGTCACGGCTGATGTAAACGCTCATGTGCTGCGCGTGGCCGTGGCAGGCGAAATGCTGGCCGCGCGCCAGGCCGGACCATACACAGCGGCCAGTCCCAGCAGCCAGAACACCAGTGCGCCACCGAGCAGATAGGGCAGCGGCAGGCGCGCCATCTCCAGCTGGCTGACCAGCAGCTGGTTCAGCGCCAGTGCCAGCAGCACGCCGGCAGCCACGCCCAGGCTGGTGATCATGAAGTTCTCGGTCAGGAAGTAGCGCAGGATATCGACGCGCCGCGCACCGAGGGCGCGCCGCACGCCGATCTGCTTGCGCCGCTGCGTGACCCACAGGCTGGCGATGCCGACGATGCCGCTGGCCGTGATCAGCAACAGCAGGGCCGATACCGTGATCAGCATCCATGACAGTGCGCGGTCGGCGCGGTAGCGTTTTTCGCGGTCTTCATTCAGACTGCGCAGGCGCACGATCAATTTATCGGGCGTGGCGGCGCGCACGGCCTGTTCTGCTTCTTTCATCACGCGCTCGCGCTGGCCCGGTTCAGTACGTACGGTCAGCAGCGTATCGCCGTCGCCACTCAGGCGTACCGGGTAAATCAGCGAAGATTCGCCGCGGTCCCCCAATTCCGCTCCTTGCGTCTGCAGCCTTTCCACCACGCCTACCACTTGTAACTGCTGTGCGTCTTCGCCAGCACCCATGAACAGTGGCATGCCCAGCGCACTGCCCCCGCCGGGGTGCAGCTTGTCGGCCAGCGCACGCGTGACGATCACTTGCGGCGGAAATTGATCGGTCACATTTTGATCGACATCGACGATTTCGGCTGGCGTGAAATCGCGTCCTTCAACCAGCTGCAGTCCCCAGGTCTTGATCAGGGAATCGGGTGAAGCGTAGATGGCGACGTTGGCAGAGCTCTTCGACTGCTTGCGGTCGGTAGAAAGGCCGCTGGTGCTACCCGAGCGAGATAATGGTACCTGGCTGACCTGCGCCACGGAGACGACGCCCGGCACGGCGCGTACGGCGGCGGCCAGGCGTTTTTGCAACGCGACTTCCTCGTTGTGCTCAGGCGTGCGCAAGGTGTGCGCCAGCAAGTGAAAGACGTCGTTTTCGGCTGCCACGCCACTGGGACGGGCCGCCACTTCCTGGCGCACGTTGACGATGTGCAGGGCATTGGCCAGGATGGCCAGGCTCAGTGCTACCTGTACGGCAACCAGGACGGCGCCGGTTTTACTGCGCATCAGCGCAGACAGTATCGGTCGGATTTCCATGATGTTCCTATTCGTATGCGGTGAGCTGATTTACTGCGACTTGAGCTGGATGGCTGGCGTCACCTGGCAGGCGCGCCAGGTCGGCAGCAAGCCGGCCAGGATGGCTGCGGCCACCGAAATGACAAAGGTCATCGCCAGCATTACCCAGTCCATATGCGCGGCGACGGTCAGCTGTTTCGACTGCATGCCGATCAAGGCCAGCGCGCCAAACGCCAGCAGCAGGCCCAGCACGCCGCCGACCAGGCCGATGACGGTGGTCTCGATCAGGAACTGGCGGAAAATCTCGGCGCGCGAGGCGCCCAGCGCGCGGCGTATGCCCACCTCGGAGGCGCGCACCGAAAACTTTGCCAGCAGCAGGCCGATGGTATTGACCAGGCACAGGGCGAGGAAGCCGAAGGCCAGCCAGGCCGACAGCTTGTTGTCGTTGCCGACGACATGCAGGTGTTCCAGCCATTCGCTGATGCTGAACAGCTGGTTGGGCGCATTGCGCTTCAGACGGCCCAGCTTGCGTTGTTCCTGCGCATAGCTGTCGAGGTAGTTTTGCAGGTCGCCACGCTGGCCATCGCTGGCCATCTCGAACCAGAATTGCAACCAGGTGCATTCCGAGTCTAGCGTGCCTTGGTAACCTGCTTCCCGGTTGCCGTCGCAGCTCATGTTGCCATCTACACCCACCTGGTGGCGGATCGCGCTGGTGAAGGGAATGAAGTAACTGTCTTCGCTGCCGAAGGCGCTGCTGCCGACGATGCGGTGGATGCGCGGCACAGGCTCCCAGGTGTCGAGCACGCCCGTGATCTGGAACTGCGAACCCATCAGCGACATGCGCTGGCCGACGGGATTGCTGTCACCGTAGAGTTTTTGCGCCAGCTTGCGCGACAATACAATCACGTCGGCGCCGGCCGTGTCGTCTGCTTCGCTCCATGGCTGCCCATACAGGAAGGGCGTTTCAAACATGGGGAAGAAGTCGCGATAGGCTGCCAGGCCTTGCGAGCTGAAAGGGGAAAGATCCTTGTTTTGTGGCTCGATGGTGCCGCCCATGCCATACATGGCGCTGCGCCGTTCACCCATTTTACTGTTCTGGAAATTGACGGCATCGCGGTAGCTCAGTTGGTTGTCACGGGTTTTATCACCGGGCGTATAGCCGGAAAGTGAACCGTTGTCGACCAGCGGCACGAACATGCGGCCGTTCTTGTCCGGTAGGGGATTGCCCGACATGACGTGCAGGATGGTGAGGGTGGAAACGCTGGCGGCCACGCCGATGGCCAGGGTCAGCACCATCAGCGCCGTCAGGGCCGGATTGCGGCGCAGGCTGCGCAAGCCCAGCATGAAGTAATAACGCAACATGGGCTATCCTCAGGCAGTGGCGGCATTGCTGCCGGCCTTGTTTTGACCGGCCACCAGCGACGGTCCCTTGTGCACCAGGTCGGACACCTGGCCATCGATGATGTGCACATTGCGCGGGCTGCGCAGCGCCAGTTCAGGATCATGGGTCACCATCAGGATGGTGGTGCCCTGGGCATTGATTTCTTCCAGCAGTTCCATCACGCCGCGCGCCATTTGCGTATCGAGGTTACCGGTCGGTTCATCGGCCAGCAGCAGCTTGGGCGAGCCGGCCAGTGCGCGCGCGATCGCCACGCGCTGCTGCTGACCACCCGACAGTTCGGCCGGATAATGCTTCATGCGCGACGCCAGGCCCACCTTGGCCAAGGCGTCTTCGATGCGTTCGCGCCGCTCGGCGCTGTTGAAGCCCCGGTAGCGCAGCGGTACATCGACATTGTCGAACAACGACAGGTCGGGAATCAGGTTGAAACCCTGGAAGATGAAGCCCAGTTTTTCATTGCGCAGGCGCGAACGGGCATTGTCGTTCATGCCTTTCACGTTGACGCCGTCGAGGATGAATTCGCCATCGGTGAATTCTTCCAGCAGGCCGGCGATATTCAGGAAACTGGTCTTGCCGGAACCGGATGGCCCCGTAACGGTGACGAATTCGCCTTGCTTGACGTGGATTTCGAAACCGCGCAGCGCGTGCGTTTCGATCATGTGGGTGCGGTAGACTTTGCTCAGATTTTGCATGCGCAGCATGGTGGGCCTCTTGGTATGCGTAGGAATGAATGGAGTGGCTTGATTAATTGATGGAGACGCGTGCCGCGTTCTCGAACGTTTCCGTGCCGGCGATGACGACCTTGTCGCCCTGTTTCAGGCCGCCCAGGATTTCAACCGCCGAGACGCTGGTGGCGCCCATCTTGATCGGCGTGCGGATGGCCACGCCGTCGCGCACCACATAGGCGAAACGGCCGCCTTCGGATTCGACGAACGGACCGCGCGCCAGCATCAGCACATTCGGTTTTTCATCGATCAGCAGGCGCGCCGTGGCGCGCTGGTTCTGGCGCAGGCCAGGGGGCTGTTCGCCGTTGAAACGCACGCGCGCCAGCACCTGGTTTTTCACCACTTCGGGCGACAGCGCCGACAGCTTGCCGGTGGCCTTGACGGCGCCCACTTCGATTTCGGCGCTCATGCCCAGGCCGATGTCGGCGACATAGGTTTCCGGCACTTCCAGCTCCACTTCCAGCTGCGACAGGTCGACCAGGGTCATCAGGGCCGTGTTGGCTTGCACCACGCTGCGGTTGGCCACCGACAAAGTGCCGATAAAGCCGTTCACGGGCGCGCGCACGGTCAGCTCGTCGACCCTGCGCTGGGCGTTGTCGCGGCTCAGGCGCTGGCGGTCCAGTTCATTGGCCTTGGTTTTCAGGGCCAGGGCCACGTCCTCGCTTTCCAGGCCGGCCGCCGCCGACGCCTGCTTGCTGCGGATCTCGGCCGAGTTCAGTGCATCCTTGGCTTTCTGGTAATCGATCTTGGCGATGATGCCTACCTGGGCCACGCTTTCATAGCGTTCCAGGGTGCGCTGGGCGGACAGGCGGTCGATTTCGGCCGTGTCGGCGTCGCGCCGCGCCACCAGTTTTTGTTTGCGGGCCAGGATTTCCTGGCGCGCCACTTCCGCTTCCAGCTGCTGCACGCTCGACTGCTCGCGTTTGAGCGCGTCCGACAGGTCGGGCGACTCCAGCACGGCCAGGATATCGCCTTTTTTCACCGTGTCGCCGGCCTTCGCTTTCAGGGTGACGGTGGCCACCGTGGTCGAATACAAGGTGGGGCTGATCGAGGCGACCACGCGGCCATTGACGGCGGCGTCGCGTATCAAGGTGCCGCGCGTGACATCGGCGATGCGCAGACGGCTGGCGCTGACGGAATGTTCGCTGTTGCGCCAGCTGCCGATGGTGGCGACGGCGGCGGCGATCAGGAGGGCTGCGCCAGCGACGAGCAGGGCGCGTTTCTTGTGGCGTTGGCCGGCGGGAGCGGCAACAACGGCGTCTTGGGCAGAGGTATCGCGGATCATGGTGGACATTTCGTGAAAGATGTCATGGCTTATGCACGATCCGTGCCAGATTTATATCATTGATTTTAAAGGAAAAATATTCGCTGTCCGCTTGTCCGTGGGTGTCCGCCTGTGTCCGCGCGTGCATAGGCGGACGATGCTGGACTTGATAATCTGGCAAGCGCCCTGATGTGCGTGCTGCAGTGATGTCGCGCCGCGCCATGCTGCCCTTACTTTGTGGAGCATGATGTTGACTCTGATTCAAAACGGCCCGGTTCAACAGCGTCCTTTCACTGCCCGCATGGCGACCTGGCTGCGCCAGTTCGCCAGCTTGCCTGAACCGGATGAGCTCGATTATCCGTTTGCCCACAGCGATGTCGCCAGGCTGCAGCAGTTCAACGGTGAACCGGCCGTGATCGATGAACAGACCTGGGACGAGATGCTGCTGCCATCCTACACGGCGCAGCTGACGCAGGAGACCAGCATCTTTGGCCAGCAGCGCTTGCACCAGCGCCTGGCCAGTGGCGTCGCGGATATGGCGTCGCGCGAGCGGGTCACTGCCTTGCTGGCGGCGCCGGCGCAGCAGCAACAGCTGGAGCACGCCATGCGTCCACTGCGCGCAGCGGACATGGAAGTGAGCACGCCGCTGTTTGGCACGCCCTTGCCGGCGCCAGCCTGGTGGTCGCGCTGGCTGGCGCTGCCGGTGCTGCTGCTATTTGTGACCTTGCTGGCTGCCTGCCTGTTTGCGCCGCTGGCATGGATGGCGGTGCTGCTGGTGTGGGCGGCGCTGATCGCGTTGCAAGTACATTTTTATGAACGCTGCAAGCTGTGGCAGCGTAGCGTGCATAGCTTGCAGATGCTGCTGCTGGTGCATGGCCGCCTGGGCGGACTCGATACGCCCTTCACGCAAGCTTTTCGGGAAGGACAGCGGCAGTCAGGCGTGATCAGCCGCCATTTGACGCCGCCGCGCTGGCTCAAACTCATGCCGCTGCTGAGCGAATACGAGGACTGGCTGATGCTGGGTAATGTGCGGCGCTATTTCCACAGCATCAAAGTGGTGCGGCGTGAGTATGACTTCCTGCGCCAGAGTTTTCTGTTGCTGGCCGACCTGGAAGCGGATCTGGCGCTGGCCCGCCATCTGCGCGGACGCCATCAATTCTGCTGGGCGCAAGCGGCGCCCATGCGCCAATTGTCCTTTGACGCCATGGTGCATCCGCTATTGGACGGCGCCATGCCGCTGTCCTTGCAGCTCGATGGCCGCGGGGCATTCATCTCGGGCCAGAACGCCATCGGCAAGAGTACCTTGCTGCGTGGCGTGGGACTCAATCTGATCTGCGCACGCGCCTTTGGCTTTTGTTATGCCGAGTCGGCCACGGTACCTTTGATACCGTTGTATTCGAGCATGCAGAATGAAGATTCCCTGGAAGGGGGAGAGAGTCTGTATCTGTCAGAATTGCGGCGGGCCCAGGAATTATTGACGCTGGCCGATAGCGGTGCGCCGGCACTATTTTTGATCGACGAGATTTTCCGTGGCACCAATCACCTGGAATCGGTGTCGGCTGCAGCGGCCGTGCTGCATGGCCTGGCCGAGCGCCATCTGGTGATCGTCTCCTCGCATAACCTGGTGCTGGCGCCGTTGCTGGAAGACTGCCTGGCGCCGTGGTGCGTGAGCCGCGACGAGCAAGGTGTACTGCAGCTGGCGCCTGGCGTGCTGCTGCTCACCAATGGCATCTCGCTGCTGGCGCAGCGCGGCTTTGGCGCCAGTATCGAAGGCAAGGCAGGCAGGGTGTTCGATTGGCTCAGCACCCATATGGCGCAGCCCGCCGATTGCGCGGGCGTACTGGAAGAGGGCTGATTATTTTTCCTGCTTCTCCGGCGTGCCCCGGTCGATCACTTCATGGCAGTCGCCGCGCAGGGTGGAATTGTCGTAGTTGGTCCAGCCGTAGCTGTCGACATAGCGCTTGTGCTGCTTGAAGCGCGGGTTGACGAAGCTCCACTCGGGCTGTTCGCCGGGGAAGTGGATATCGCCCATGTCGAGCACGGTGTGGAACATGTTTTCCGTCGACAGCCGTGATTTCTGATGCAGGTGCAGCTGCGTTACCTTGTCCGGATAGCGCAGCTGGAATTGCGGCGAGTACCAGACGAAGGACGGCACGTGGAATTCATATTGCGTGTTATGGCCGTGGAAGGCCAGGCGGCAAGTGCCGTCGTACAGGGTCTGGCCATGGTCGGCCACGTAGACCAGGGAACTGCGCAGGGCCGTGCGCTCGCCACCGTCCTTGAGGATGCCGATCACGTTGGACAAAAACCAGTCCGTGTACAGGATCGAGCTGTCATAGCTGTTGTTCAGCTGCGGCTTGATGGCCGTATCCGTGTAGACGGGCTTGTCCACGCCGAACAGCGAGGGCTGCCATTTGTCGAATGATTTCGGGTAGCGCTCGCTATAGTTCCAGTGGCTGCCCAGGGTATGCAGCACGATGAGTTTTTTTGGCGCCGGGTCGGCCAGCGCGTTCTTCAGCGGATCGAACAGGATCTGGTCGAAGTTCGAGGTATTCGTAAAACCGCCCAGGTTCAGAAATTGCACCACGTCGGCTTCCTTGGCAAACACGGAGACCGGCGTGTCGAACTTGCCGAACGAGATCTGGTTCGACAGCCAGTAGGTTTTAAAGCCCGCTTCCTTGTAGGCGGTAATAAAGGATTTTTCCGAGAAACCGTCCTTCAGGCTTTGCGTGGCCGGCTTGCGCGACACGATGACGGGCACCGACAAACGGGTGGCCGAGACGGACGTGATGACGTCGGCCAGCGGCACCAGATTGCTTTCCTGTTTCAGCAGCGGATTGGTGTCGCGCGTGTAGCCGTTCAAACTCCAGCGGTCATAGCGCGACGATTCACCGATCACCATCACCACCACTTCCGGTTGCGTGTCCGGGCTTTGCTGCCGGGCGCCGAAGCGGAAGTTGCTGCTTTTTTTGCCCAGCTCGGCCAGGTAGCGGCGTTCCTTGTAGAAATCGTAGCCGCGCCCGATCAGGCCGAAGGGCCAGGAGTTGTTGACCATGTTGAGCTCATACGGCAGCTGCGCCCAGTGGGGCAGGCTGGGCCATGCCAGACCCGTTTCATCGGCGCCGGCGATGCTGGCGTCTTCGGCATTATCTTCATCCTCTGCTTCCTCACTGCCTGCACTGGCAGACGCGGTGGCGTGCGGCGCATGGTGGCGCAGCTTGGCGGCAAAGCCGAATTCGTGGCCGTACAGCCAGAAGGCGCCCAGTAGCAGCAATAGCCCCAGCGCAGAGGGGCGCGTCTTGCCGGTCCAGTCGAGCTCGCGCGTGCGGGTGGCGGCCCACCAGCCCAGCGCGCACCACACGATTACAGCGAGCATGATGGCGCCCATCAGCCATACTTTCTGGCCCAGGAATTCCATTGCCTCCATCGGGCTCGTTTCCATGATGATGCCCAGGTGGTGCGTGGAAATGCCCTGGCCATAGAAGATGAACAGGTAGATTTCCGTCGGCACGGCCAAAAAGGCGGGCACCAGCAGCCAGTGGAAATACGCGGGACGCTTGAAGATGCCCCATACGGCCAGCCAGGCCAGCAATTCAAAACTGAGCATTTGCCATGGATGGTCTAGCGGGTGCCCCAGCAGTACCGGGATAAAGGGCACGGCCGTCAGCAAGATATAGCTCAGCAGCAGAAAAAGAGTGGCAAGGCGGTTGGCGGGGCGAAACAATGTGCGCATAGGGTCAGGGCTGGGTGCGATGGGGGCTGAGTGCGGCGAAAAATGTCCGCTATTATCAGCCCTTTTGTCATCTTGCGGTCATATAAGAAGCAGGGCGGATCAGGCTGGCAAGCGTATTGCCGGAGTGGCATTGCTTATGAGAAAGAATGCGGAAAAGTGCATCTCTGGCGCCGGTGACTGTGCAGCAGCAGCCATGAATGATTGGTGAAAATGCCACAAACGGCGCGCTTTTTTGCCTTTTTTTATAGCAAAAAGCCGTAAACTGATTGACCCCCTGTGGCACAAGGTCTAAACTAGCCAGTTCTCGATTTTATTCTGCTCATCGTTTACGTGTCGTCTGGTGATTTCATGGCCGCTCCTTACCGAGTGGCTGCGGGTGCCGGGTGAGGGCAGTACGAAAGCGGGACGAGGTTTTAGTCGCCGGACATCTTGTCCGGGTTATTAATCGTAGTTTTTTGTTGGATTTATAACGATGCCAACCATCAATCAATTGATTCGCAATCCACGCGTCGCTTTGACCGTGAAGAGCAAATCGCCGGCGCTGGAAAACAGCCCGCAAAAACGTGGCGTTTGCACACGTGTGTACACCACGACTCCAAAGAAGCCTAACTCGGCTTTGCGTAAAGTCGCTAAAGTGCGTCTGACCAACGGTTTCGAAGTTATTTCGTACATCGGCGGTGAAGGCCATAACCTGCAAGAGCATAGTGTTGTTCTGCTGCGCGGCGGTCGTGTAAAAGATTTGCCAGGTGTGCGTTACCACATGGTTCGCGGTGCTCTGGATACCCAAGGCGTTAAAGACCGTAAGCAAGCGCGTTCGAAGTACGGTACGAAACGTGCTAAGGCCGGCAAGAAGTAATAGTTGTTAGTAGCAAACCCAAGTTTCGCTCAGTGGCAGCTAACTAAGTGAATGTAGTCGACCGCATCTGGTCGAGTAAGTGGAGGACTATGATGGTCGTCCGCGAGTGTGCGAAGAACGCGCGCTCAACTGAAGATTGAAAGGAATTGATATGCCACGTCGTCGTGAAGTACCCAAACGCGAAATTTTGCCAGATCCAAAATTCGGCAACACTGATGTCGCTAAATTTGTAAACGTATTGATGCTGTCCGGTAAAAAATCGGTTGCAGAAAACATCATCTACGGTGCTTTCGAGCACATCGCTGCTAAAAGCGGCAAAGATCCACTCGAAGTTTTCGTTACTGCAATCAACAACGCCAAGCCGTTGGTTGAGGTGAAATCCCGTCGCGTTGGTGGTGCAAACTACCAGGTGCCGGTTGAAGTTCGCCCAGTCCGTCGTATGGCTTTGTCCATGCGTTGGTTGCGTGAAGCTGCTAACAAGCGCAGCGAAAAATCGATGCCACAACGCCTCGGCGGTGAGCTGATGGAAGCGGCTGAAAGCCGTGGCGGCGCGATGAAAAAACGCGACGAAGTCCATCGTATGGCTGAAGCGAACAAAGCGTTCTCGCATTTCCGCTTCTAATAAAAAGCCAGCTACCGCAAGGCGGCTGTCAAGTATCTGTTGTTCGAGGCCGGGCTCATTTTTGTAAAAAAATGCTGCTCGGTTTTGTCCATTCATTTAGGATTAATTATGGCCCGCAAGACCCCCATTGAGCGCTACCGCAATATCGGTATCTCCGCTCACATCGATGCAGGTAAGACGACCACCACCGAACGCGTACTGTTCTACACCGGTATCAATCACAAGATTGGTGAAGTGCATGATGGCGCCGCCACCATGGACTGGATGGAGCAAGAGCAAGAGCGCGGTATCACGATTACCTCCGCAGCGACGACATGCTTCTGGAAGGGCATGGCAGGTAACTTCCCTGAGCATCACATCAACATCATCGACACCCCGGGCCACGTAGACTTCACCATTGAAGTTGAACGCTCGATGCGCGTGTTGGATGGCGCCTGCATGGTTTACTGTGCAGTCGGCGGCGTGCAGCCACAATCGGAAACGGTATGGCGTCAGGCTAACAAGTACAAAGTGCCACGTCTGGCCTTCGTGAACAAGATGGACCGTACCGGCGCCAACTTCTTCAAGGTCTACGAGCAAATGCGTGCCCGCCTGAAGGCTAACCCGATTCCTCTGCAGATTCCTATCGGCGCCGAAGAGAACTTCCTGGGCGTGGTCGATCTGGTCAAGATGAAGGCCGTGTATTGGGATGATGCTTCCCAGGGCATGAAGTTCGACTACCGTGATATCCCTGCTGAGCTGGCTGATCAAGCCGCCGAGTGGCGCGAGAAGATGGTTGAAGCAGCTGCCGAAGCGTCGGAAGAGCTGATGAACAAGTACCTGGAAGAAGGTGACCTGTCGGAAGCTGAAATCAAGGCTGCTCTGCGCGCGCGTACCCTGGCATCGGAAATCGTGCCGATGATGTGCGGCACCGCGTTCAAAAACAAGGGCGTACAAGCCATGTTGGACGGCGTGATCGAGTACCTGCCATCGCCTATCGACATCAAGCCAGTACAAGGCATGGATGAAGATGACCAGCCGATCTTCCGTAAAGCTGACGACAACGAAAAGTTCGCCGCGCTGGCGTTCAAGATCATGACCGACCCATTCGTCGGCCAGCTGATCTTCTTCCGCGTTTATTCGGGCACGATCAAGTCGGGCGATACGGTTTTCAACCCGATCAAGAACAAAAAAGAACGCCTGGGCCGTATTTTGCAGATGCATGCAAACCAGCGCGAAGAAATCAAGGAAGTGCACGCTGGCGATATCGCTGCTGCAGTTGGCCTGAAAGATGCGACCACGGGCGAAACCCTGTGCGATCCTTCGGCTATCATCACCCTGGAAAAAATGGTTTTCCCTGAGCCAGTGATCTCGCAGGCTGTTGAGCCTAAGACCAAGGCTGACCAGGAAAAAATGGGCCTGGCGCTGAACCGCCTGGCACAGGAAGATCCTTCGTTCCGCGTGAAGACCGATGAAGAATCGGGCCAGACCATCATCGGTGGTATGGGCGAGCTGCATCTGGAAATTATCGTTGACCGCATGAAACGTGAATTCAACGTTGAAGCGACCGTCGGCAAGCCACAAGTGGCTTACCGCGAAACGATCCGTAAAGTTTGCGAAGAGTCGGAAGGCAAATTCGTCAAGCAATCGGGTGGTCGTGGTCAATACGGTCACGTGGTTCTGAAGATCGAACCGCAAGAACCAGGCAAGGGTTTCGAATTCGTTGACGCGATCAAGGGCGGTACCGTTCCTCGCGAATACATCCCTGCAGTTGAAAAAGGTGTGCGCGACACGCTGACTTCGGGCGTGATGGCTGGCTACCCAGTTGTTGACGTTAAAGTCACGCTGTTCTTCGGTTCCTACCATGATGTCGACTCGAACGAAAATGCATTCCGCATGGCCGCTTCGATGGCATTCAAAGATGGTTGCCGCAAAGCTGCTCCAGTCATCCTGGAGCCGATGATGTCGGTGGAAGTGGAAACGCCAGAAGATTACGCCGGTACCGTGATGGGCGATCTGTCGTCGCGTCGCGGCATGGTGCAAGGTATGGATGAGATTGCTGGCGGTGGCGGCAAGATCATCAAGGCCGAAGTACCTCTGTCGGAAATGTTCGGCTACTCGACCTCGCTGCGTTCCGCAACGCAAGGCCGTGCGACTTACTCGATGGAATTCAAGCACTACTCGGAAGCTCCGAAACACGTGACTGAAGCAATCGTAAGCTCGAAAGCTAAGTAATAGAAGTTCCGGGCCGGATTTCACGAGAATTCCGGTCCCTACATTTAAATCATTGTTCTAAGGAAGAATAAAATGGCAAAAGGTAAATTCGAACGGACCAAGCCGCACGTCAACGTCGGCACCATCGGCCACGTCGACCACGGTAAAACCACCCTGACCGCTGCAATCGCAACGGTACTGTCGAAGAAATTCGGCGGCGAAGCTAAAGCATACGACCAGATCGATGCAGCTCCAGAAGAAAAAGCACGCGGCATTACCATCAACACCGCACACGTTGAGTACGAAACGGCTACCCGTCACTACGCTCACGTTGACTGCCCAGGCCACGCCGATTACATCAAAAACATGATCACCGGCGCAGCACAGATGGACGGCGCGATCCTGGTTTGCTCGGCAGCTGACGGCCCAATGCCACAGACCCGCGAGCACATCCTGCTGGCCCGCCAAGTTGGCGTTCCATACATCATCGTGTTCCTGAACAAGTGCGACCTGGTCGACGACGCAGAGCTGCTGGAACTGGTTGAAATGGAAGTGCGCGAGCTGTTGTCGAAGTATGAATTCCCAGGCGACGACGTGCCTATCATCAAAGGTTCGGCCCGTATGGCGCTGGAAGGCAAAGAAGGCGAAATGGGCGTTGACGCAGTATTGCGTCTGGCCGATGCGCTGGACAGCTACATCCCAACCCCGGAGCGCGCTGTTGACGGTGCCTTCCTGATGCCAGTAGAAGACGTGTTCTCGATCTCGGGTCGCGGTACGGTTGTTACCGGTCGTATCGAACGCGGTATCGTCAAAGTCGGCGAAGAGATCGAAATCGTTGGTATCACCGATACCGTCAAAACGACTTGCACCGGCGTGGAAATGTTCCGCAAACTGCTGGACCAAGGTCAAGCAGGCGACAACGTTGGTCTGCTGCTGCGCGGCACCAAGCGTGAAGACGTGCAACGTGGTCAAGTGCTGGCAAAACCAGGCTCGATCAAGCCACACGCACACTTCACCGGCGAGATCTATGTTCTGTCGAAAGACGAAGGCGGCCGTCATACGCCATTCTTCAACAACTATCGTCCACAGTTCTACTTCCGCACGACGGACGTAACCGGTTCGATCGAGTTGCCAGCAGACAAAGAAATGGTCATGCCAGGCGATAACGTGTCGATCACCGTCAAGCTGATCAACCCGATCGCGATGGAAGAAGGCCTGCGCTTCGCTATCCGCGAAGGTGGCCGTACCGTTGGCGCTGGTGTTGTTGCAAAAATCCTGGCTTAATTCTTAAGCCTGCATAAAAGAGGAAGCGTCGTCGCCCGGCGCCCCTCTTTTTTTTCGACTGCCGGGGTTGGCCAGCATTTTGGTGCTATCATGTCGACCCTGACGGTTGTTGCGTCAGAAATTCCAGTATGACCTCATTGCCGTGCAGACCGCGCGGTTCGTTCTTTTAAGGAAATATCATGTCGGCACCAAACCAAAAAATCCGTATCCGCCTGAAGGCTTTCGATTACAAACTGATCGATCAGTCCGCTCTGGAAATCGTTGAAACCGCGAAGCGCACCGGCGCTGTCGTCAAAGGCCCAGTACCACTGCCTACCCGTATTCAACGTTTTGACGTGCTGCGTTCCCCGCACGTCAACAAAACTTCGCGCGATCAGTTCGAGATCCGTACGCACCAACGTCTGATGGACATCGTTGACCCAACGGACAAAACCGTTGACGCTCTGATGAAGCTGGACCTGCCAGCTGGTGTTGATGTAGAAATCAAGCTGCAATAATTGTTACACGCTGGCGCGCGAGGATTGCTCCTCTCGCCAGCGGATAATAGGGCCGGACCTGTCCGCAATCGCGTACATATCTGGCCCTATTTTTTTGTGCTGTCCCACTCTCACGGCACGACGCCCATGTGCGTTTTCAGCCGCGCTGCCATGGCGCTATTTTCGCCTACCCACTTTTCTCTGTTCAGGACGCGATCAGACGACGCTTTCTAAGGCGTAAATTGTTTAAATTGATTCCATTAAACAACACATTTGCGTTTAAAACGAATTAAAAATGGCAATGACCGTTTTTCTACTTTTCTAATCATCACTGATGTGAGAAATTTGTAAAACACGTTACAAAGTGTGAGTGTCTTACAAAGGTGATCACTAGACGTGACGTTTTATATAATAGAAAAATCTTGGGAGTAGTCGTTTTGAATAAAAAAGCAATCAACAGCCATGCACCGGGTTTGAGAAAAAGCACCATCGCCATCGCACTGACCCTGGCGTTCTCGCACAATGTAATGGCGCAGCAAGCTGCCGAGCCTGAAGAAAAATTACAGCGCGTCGAAGTCACCGGTAGTAGCATCAAACGCACCCAGGCAGAAGCCGCTGGCGTGGTGCAAGTGATGACCCGTGCAGATATCGAGCGCACCGGCCAGACCACGGCGCTGGGCATCCTGAATTCGTCGTCCGCCGTCAGCACTTCGATCAACTCGGATAGCAGCAGCTCTGGCAGCTTCGCTACCGGTTCGTCGGGCGTGGGCTTGCGTGGCCTGGGCAAGGTTGCCACCCTGGTGCTGGTTAACGGCCAACGCATTGCGCAATACGGCCTGGCCGATGGCGCACAGCAAAACTTCACCAATCTGGATGCGATCCCTGCTGCTGCTATCGAGCGCATCGAGATCCTGAAAGACGGCGCTTCGGCGATCTATGGTTCCGACGCCATCGCCGGCGTGATCAACATCATTTTGATGAAGAACTTTGAAGGCGCGAAAATCACCGCCAACTACAAAGAATCTGAAAAATTCAGCGACCAGCGTAACCGCAGTGCGTCCGGCATCTTCGGTGTCGGCGATATCGACCGCGACGGTTTCAACACCTACGTTTCGTACGAAGTTTATCAAAGCGATGGCTACTCGGTCGGCGACCTGCGCAGCAACTATCCTGCCTGGAATCGCTTAACCCCGAACCGTTCGACCTGGGACGCCAAGAGCTCGTTCTCGCCTACCGGTAACTATTACCTGAGCAGCACGAACATCGTCGCCGCGCCAGGCTGCCCTGCCGGCAATATCGATCCGGTTGACAAGCTGTGCAAGATGGATGCCCTGCCGTATAGCGGCTTGACCACCGATGCCAAGCGTTACGCCATCGCCAGCAATACCCATTTCAAAATCGGCAAGGATATCGATGCCAACTTTGAAATCACCACCGCCGGCGCCAAAAACCAATACATCGTTGCTCCTTTCAACGTCAGCAACGGTAGCGCGACCTCCTCGTCGAACACCTGGTACAACGCCGTCGATGGCAAGGTAGTCGGTCCGTTTTTCTATCCAAAACTGCCGGTCGGCCATCCGAATAATCCATACAATGTGCCGGTGGAATACCGCGCCCGCATGATGGACACCGGTGATGGCTTCAACTTCAACCGCACCGAATCGGATCAATCGCGCTTCATGCTGACCCTGGCTGGCGACGTCAAGGGCTTCGACTGGAAATCTTCGTTCGGCTACATGAACTCGAAAGCGACCAAGTCTACCCGTGCCCCAAGCGCTGTTGGCTACACCAATGCCATCGTGAATGGTACCTACAAATTTGGCCAGCAAAACGATCCGGCGCTGCTGGACTCGATGTTCCCGGTTCGTGTCACTGAAGGCGAGTCGAAGATCTCGTTTGCCAATGCGACCGTGTCCGGTGAAGTGATGCAATTGCCTGCCGGTCCGCTGAGTGTTGCATTCGGTACCGACATCCGTCGTGAAAAATACAAGATGGCCAGCTCGGACAACGTGCTGCGCGGCGATCTGGTCGGCATTGCTGGCTTGCAAGTCGACGACAAGATGGATCACTACGCACTGTTTACCGAAGCCACCATCCCGGTCATCAAGCGTGTTGAGTTGAGCGCTGCCGTGCGTGCCGATAAATCGACCAACAGCGATGTACATTTCTCGCCGAAGGTTGGCCTGCGCATCAATGCGACCGATACCCTGTTGCTGCGCGCTACCGCATCGGGCGGCTTCCGTGCACCAAACATCGTTGAAACCGGTAACGGTCTGGGCCGTAGCTCGTTCGCCACCAACGTCACCGATCCAAAACGTTGCTCGATCGCCAGCTCCTTGAACAAGCTGATCCAGAGCAATCCGGCTGCCACCAGCACCGACAAAGCCCAAGGCAATACCCTCCAGAGCGCTGATTGCCTGGCTGGCCTGGCCAGCTTCGTGTCGGCCAACAAGGACCTGAAGCCGGAAACTTCGCGTACGTTCACTGCCGGTTTCGTGTTTGAACCGGTCAAGAACTGGACCGTGGCGCTGGACTACTTCCACATTGAGCGCAAGGATGAAATCGGTATCCGCGCGGTTGCGGATGTATTGAAGGGTGAAGACGCGCTGCCAGCTGGCCAGCTGATTCGTGTTGATAACTCGGCTTCTGATGCGCAATTCCTGGCATTGGTCAACAAGTATGCTCCAGGCAATACCACTAACTTCGGTACCGTTGGCAAGCTGGGCCTGCTGTACAACCCATACGTCAACAGCGGCCGTACCCGTGCTTCGGGCTTCGACTTTGATGGTTCGGGCCGTTTCAACACCCCGGTCGGTCAAGTTCGCCTGAATCTGGAAGGTACTTACCTGTGGAAATATCAGGAGTACAGCGTTGCCACCAACTCCTACGACAGCAATATCTCCGGTACCTATGACCTGGGTTCGCGTATGAACATCAAGGCGCGTGCCAGCCTGAAGGCCGGCGCTTTTGATAACGGAGTGACGGTGAACTACCAGAGCGGCTATAGCAACAACAGCCCAACGTCGCCAACTTACTGCGTGACCAACAAGGTTGCGCCTGAGAACATGGCAGCTTGCTCGCGTGTTGGCAGCAACACGACGGTTGACTATAACCTGGCGTACACCGCGATCAAGAACACCCGTCTGAGCCTGTACATCGACAACGTGTTCGCGAAAGCAGCGCCAGAAAGCTGGCGTGATGGCTACCAGGTGAACCCGCAGTTCCGTCGTATCGGCGTATCGGCTGCTTACACCTTCTTCTGATCGTCTTCAGTTGATCAGTGCACGCCAGGCGCTTGCCGGGCGTGTCAAAAAACCAGGCCTTGTGCCTGGTTTTTTTCGTTATGGCGAAGGTGTAAGAGATTTATTTCAGGTTGGCCGCCACGACCTCAAAGCGTTTGCCCAGCGCTGCTTGCGAGCCCCCTTGCAATTGCTGTGCATATTGCCGCAGCACGCCGGCGGAATAAGTGCGCGAAGGTGGCGACAGGTTCGGCAGGAGGGGCAGCACGCGCTGCAGATAATCGCTGCCCTCTTGCCATTTCCCTTGCGCTGCCAGCGCCGACGCCAGCTCCACTGTACGCCGGCCGACGCGTGCATCGCTGCGCGGCTGCGCCGCTTCTTCTGTGGCCAGTGCCTGCCGGTAGAGCTGTTCGGCTTCCGCATTCTTGCCTTCCAGGCGTTTGATGCGGCCCAGGTTGTACTGGCGCTGCGACAGCAGCTCAGGCGATGCATTCGCCTGCTCGGCTGTGCGCAAGGCCTGTGTGCAGGCCAGATCGGCCTCGGCCAGTTGCCCCTTCAGTTCGGCGTTATTGCAGGCATCGTGATGTTCGTTGGAGGCGGTGAGAAGCGATGCGGGCGTGCTACACGCACTGAGCAGGGCGGCGGCGCATAGCAGACTGATAGTATGTATCTTCATGATCTCCTCGTATTTGCAATTGGGGGGCAAACGTGACTCGTTGAAGCAATGCTATTGCGAATATCGTATCAGCATTTGTATGCCTGCGGCATGTTTCGCGGCGCGTGCGGCGCGCCTCTGATTGATGGTGTCCATCCGCTGCATGGGTTTCCGCCATTTGTGCCGCTGATCTGCGTGGCGGTCCGCAGCGATGGGGGAGCGCGACCGCATCATGGAGTTGAAATCGGTGCCGGCGATTACGTCATCAGGCTGTTTTCGGCGCGCCAACTGGCGGCCCGCATCTGCACGATCCTGCGTCGCGCCGACGCCACAATTACCCTGCGCATGACTGGCATGACGATAGCCGTTGCTGTGCGGCGCCCTGCATGGCTTGCCGAGTTGGGAAAACAATGTCCTGCCATGGACAGCATCCAGCGACAGGCGCCTGGCAGCGGGGACAGTAAAAATTCACTGAGCGCATAAACTTTTAATGGCGAGCTGTTGAGGGCTTGCCTGGGGTTGTGGCGAGGGTGGCGCCGCAGCCTTGTCTGTTCTCCATCCATATAAAAAGGAGATGAGTCATGATCAAGAAAACCGGTGCCTTCCTGTTTGCCCTCGGCCTGAGCGCTTCCTATGCGTTTGCGGCCGGCGATGTGTCGCAGTGCTATATGGAGTGCGGCCAGAAAGTGGCGCGCTGCCAGGCCAGCCTGGGTGGTAGTCCTATCTGCTCGGACATGTACGACCATTGCCTGGCCACCTGCCAAAAATAAGCCGCTCCTGGCATAAAAAGCGGGGCAGGTGCGTAGGCGCGTGCCCCGTTTGTTTTACTGCTGCAATGCATTTCCGGTAAGCCGCCAGCCCGCATAAAATCGGCTTCTGCGACCATTTCCTTGCTAATTGGCATGATTTTCAGCCGCCTTAGACAACTCCCGCAAGAGCGTCGAACAACACTTTGACATACCCCGTGTTAACTTGTTGCGTCAAGGGTTTTTGTGCTATATACTAGCCGGCTTCGGTATGGATTCGTCTTTTTTGAGTCCTACGTTACTTTGTAGTTAAACAAGCCCCGCCCAATCGCAGGTGGGAATGGAGAAAAAATGAGCCTAGGCCTTCTCGGTCGCAAGGTTGGTATGATGCGCATTTTCACGGATGAAGGGGATTCGATTCCTGTCACCGTGCTGGACGTATCGAACAACCGTGTTGCGCAAATCAAAACCCCTGAAACAGATGGCTACTCCGCTGTTCAGGTCGCATTCGGTCAACGTCGCGCTTCCCGCGTGACCAAAGCTGTTGCTGGTCATCACGCTAAAGCTGGTGTTGAAGCCGGTACTCTGTTGAAAGAGTTCCGCGTTGACGCTGCTAAAGCCGCTGAACTGAAAGCTGGCGATGTTGTTGCCGCTTCCCTGTTCGAAGTCGGTCAAAAGATCGACGTGCAAGGCGTTACCATCGGTAAAGGCTATGCAGGCGTTATCAAACGTTACCACTTCGCTTCTGGCCGTGCTACCCACGGTAACTCGCGTTCGCATAACGTTCCAGGTTCCATCGGTATGGCACAAGATCCAGGTCGCGTTTTCCCTGGTAAGCGCATGACCGGTCATCTGGGTGACGTTAACCGTACGATCCAGAACCTCGTGATCGCCCGTATCGATGCCGACCGTCAGCTGTTGCTGGTCAAAGGCGCGATTCCAGGTGCGAAAAATGGCCAGGTAGTTGTCTCGCCAGCCATCAAAACCAAAGCCAAGAAGGGAGCTTAAACGATGGAACTCAAGCTTCTGAATGCGCAAGGTCAAGCCGCCTCGAACGTTGCTGCAGCCGATACGATTTTCGGCCGTGACTACAATGAAGCGCTGATCCACCAAGTCGTCATCGCTTATCAAGCGAATGCACGTAGTGGTAACCGCAAGCAAAAAGACCGTGAAGAAGTTCACCACACGACCAAAAAGCCATGGCGCCAAAAAGGTACCGGCCGCGCTCGTGCTGGTATGTCGTCGTCGCCACTGTGGCGCGGCGGTGGTCGGATTTTCCCGAACTCGCCTGACGAAAACTTCACCCACAAAGTGAACAAAAAAATGTATCGCGCAGGTATCTGCTCGATCCTGTCGCAGCTGGCTCGCGAAGAGCGCCTGATCGTGATCGACGATCTGACGATCGACGCGCCAAAAACCAAGCTGTTGTCGCAAAAATTGAACGGCCTGGGCTTTGATTCGGTTCTGATCATCACCGACGTTCTGAACGAAAACCTGGAACTGGCATCGCGCAACCTGCCTAACGTACTCGTCGTTGAGCCACGTCACGCAGACCCGATGTCCCTGGTGTTCTACAAGAAGATCTTGGTCACCAAAGCTGCATTGGCTAAGATTGAGGAGATGCTGGCATGAGCGCGATTTTGAAACATAGCGAAGAACGCTTGATGAAGGTGCTGTTGGCGCCGGTCATTTCCGAAAAGGCCACCATGGTCGCGGAAAAGAACGAGCAAATTGTATTCCGCGTATTGCCGGATGCAACCAAGCCTGAGATCAAGGCAGCAGTCGAACTGCTGTTCAAAGTTGAAGTTCTGTCCGTGCAAACTGCAAACCGTGAAGGTAAGCAGAAACGCACCGGCAAGTTCAACGGTCGTCGTAACCATACCAAGCGTGCTTTCGTGTGCCTGAAACCTGGCCAGGAAATCAACTTCTCCGAGGAGGCTGCATAATGGCACTCGTTAAGATGAAACCAACCTCGCCAGGCCGTCGTGGCATGGTAAAGGTGGTGAATGCTGACCTGTACAAAGGTCGTCCATTCGCTGCCCTGGTTGAAAAGAAATCCAAGACCGCTGGTCGTAACAACAACGGTCACATCACCACCCGTCATATCGGTGGTGGTCACAAGCAACACTATCGCCTGATCGACTTCAAGCGCACCAAAGATGGTATTCCAGCGAAAGTGGAACGTATCGAATACGATCCAAACCGCACCGCGAATATCGCTCTGCTGTGCTACGCCGACGGCGAACGCCACTACATCATCGCAACCAAAGGCATGTCCGTTGGCGATAGCGTGATGAACGGTTCGGAAGCGCCGATCAAATCGGGTAACTGCTTGCCAATCCGTAACATCCCAGTCGGCACCGTGATGCATTGCGTCGAAATGCTGCCAGGTAAAGGCGCGCAAATCGCCCGTACCGCCGGCGCTGGCGTTGTGCTGATGGCGCGTGAAGGTGTTTACGCTCAAGTGCGTCTGCGCTCGGGCGAAGTTCGCCGCGTGCATATCGAGTGCCGTGCAACCGTGGGTGAAGTCGGCAATGCCGAACACAGCCTGCGTAAAATCGGTAAAGCTGGCGCGATGCGCTGGCGCGGTGTTCGTCCTACCGTTCGCGGTGTGGTCATGAATCCGGTCGATCACCCGCACGGTGGTGGTGAAGGTAAAACAGCAGCTGGTCGTCATCCAGTTTCGCCATGGGGCCAACAGACCAAGGGTAAGAAGACACGCCGTAACAAGCGTACTACTTCCATGATCGTCTCGCGCCGCGGCAAGAAATAAGGGGTAGCACATGACACGTTCATTGAAAAAAGGGCCGTTCTGTGACGCCCACCTGGTGAAAAAAGTTGAAGCCGCGCAAGCTGCCAAAGACAAAAAGCCAATCAAAACCTGGTCGCGTCGTTCGACAATCATGCCTGACTTTATCGGCCTGACGATCGCGGTACATAATGGCAAGCTGCACGTGCCAGTTTATGTTTCCGAAAACATGGTTGGTCACAAGCTCGGCGAATTCGCACTGACCCGTACGTTCAAGGGCCATGCAGCTGACAAAAAGGCTAAGAAATAATGGAAACTAAAGCTATCCTCAAAGGTGTGCGCCTGTCGGACCAAAAGGGCCGCCTGGTTGCGGACCTGATCCGTGGCAAGAAAGTTGACGCTGCACTCAACATCTTGCAATTCAGCCCGAAAAAAGGTGCTGCGATCATCAAGCGTGTTCTGGAATCGGCAATCGCCAATGCGGAACACAATGATGGCGCCGACATCGACGAACTGTTCGTGAAAACGATCTACGTCGAAAAAGGTCCGGTCCTGAAGCGCTTCACCGCGCGTGCAAAAGGCCGTGGCGACCGTATTTCGAAACAATCCTGTCACGTTTACGTGACTGTCGGTAACTAAGGAGCCACGATGGGTCAGAAAATTCATCCAACCGGTTTCCGTCTGGCGGTCACCCGTAACTGGGCTTCGCGCTGGTATGCAGGCAACGGTAATTTCGCTGCCATGCTGAACGAAGACTTGAAAGCACGTGCTTACCTGAAAAAGAAACTGAAGAACGCTTCGGTTGGTCGCATCGTTATCGAGCGCCCGGCAAAGAACGCGCGCTTCACGATCTACAGCTCGCGTCCAGGCGTGGTCATTGGTAAAAAAGGCGAAGACATCGAAGTACTGAAGTCCGCTTTGACCAAGATCATGGGCGTGCCAGTACACGTGAATATCGAAGAAATCCGCAAGCCGGAAATCGATTCGCAACTGATCGCTGATTCGATTTCGCAGCAGCTGGAAAAACGTATCATGTTCCGCCGCGCCATGAAGCGCGCAATGCAAAACGCAATGCGCCTGGGTGCTCTCGGTATCAAGATCATGTCCTCCGGCCGTCTGAACGGTATCGAAATCGCTCGTAAAGAGTGGTACCGCGAAGGCCGCGTGCCTCTGCATACCCTGCGCGCCGATATCGACTACGGTACCAGCGAAGCATCGACCACCTACGGCATCATCGGCGTCAAGGTATGGGTTTACAAAGGCGACCGCGCTCCTAACGGCGACGCTCCAGTAATCGATACTCCAGCTGACGAGAAGAAAAGCCGCGGTCCACGCCGTGACGATGGCAAGCCAGCCGGCCGCCCACGTCCAGCGGGTGCGAAACCATCCACAGCACCAGGTGCTGCTCGTGTGCGCGCCGCTAAACCGGCCGCCGCTGCACCAGCTGAGAAAGCAGGAGAATAATCATGCTGCAACCAGCACGCAGAAAGTATCGTAAAGAGCAGAAAGGCCGTAATACCGGTATTTCGCACAGCCGCGGCACCGCCGTGTCGTTTGGCGAATTCGGTCTGAAGGCAGTTGCGCGCGGTCGTATCACTGCGCGTCAAATTGAAGCGGCGCGTCGTGCAATGACGCGTCACATCAAGCGCGGTGGCCGTATCTGGATCCGTATTTTCCCGGACAAACCGATTTCGAACAAACCGGCTGAAGTCCGTATGGGTAACGGTAAAGGTAATCCTGAGTACTACGTGGCTGAAATTCAGCCAGGTAAAGTACTGTACGAAATGGATGGCGTTGATGAAGCGCTGGCACGGGAAGCTTTCCGTCTTGCCGCCGCTAAACTGCCACTGGCTACGACTTTTGTCGTACGTCAAGTCGGCCAATAATTGGAGTTGTATATGAAAGCATCTGAACTCCGCGGCAAGGACCAGCCGGCTCTGCAAAAAGAGCTGAATGATCTGTTGAAGGCACAGTTCGGCCTGCGTATGCAAATCGCTACGCAACAGCTGAGCAACACTTCGCAGCTCAAGAAGGTACGCCGCGATATCGCGCGTGTGAAGACGGTAATGAATCTGAAGGAAGCCAAATGAACGAACCAGTGAAACAGTCGCTCAAGCGCACGCTGATCGGTAAAGTGGTATCCGACAAGATGGACAAGACCGTTACCGTTCTGATCGAGCGCCACGTGAAACATCCTTTGTATGGCAAGATCATCATGCGTTCGAACAAGTATCACGCGCATGACGAAACCAACCAGGTCAAAGCCGGTGATACGGTAGAGATCCAGGAAGGTCGTCCGATCTCCAAAACGAAGGCATGGACGGTGACTCGTGTGGTTCAAGCCGCACCCATCGTTTAAATAAAAACCACCGCTTCGGCGGTGGGTTTTAATTAGTACTTGCAGGCCCGCAAATTGTATGTAATACTTGCGGGCTTCGTTCATGTAACGCCGCAAAGTGTCTGGCCACAGACAGTAGCATTCGCGGTCAGTTGATGTATGAAGGTCATGCACCCAAACAGTGAAGCCCAGCAGGGCGGCTCTGGCGGGACCAAGACTGACCGCGGGTCTACATTGTGTGGATTCTTCGGCTTAAGTTGGGAAAGAGAATACTATGATTCAAACTGAAAGCCGGCTCGAAGTGGCTGACAATACCGGTGCCAAAGAAGTAATGTGCATCAAGGTATTGGGCGGCTCCAAGCGCCGTTATGCTGGCATTGGCGATGTGATCAAGGTAACCGTTAAGGTTGCTGCGCCACGTGGCCGTGTCAAAAAAGGTGAAATTTATAACGCCGTGGTTGTGCGCACCGCTAAAGGTGTTCGCCGCCAAGACGGTTCCCTGGTGAAGTTCGACGGCAATGCCGCCGTTCTGTTGAACGCCAAGCTGGAACCGATCGGTACCCGTATTTTTGGACCTGTCACGCGCGAACTGCGCACTGAGAAGTTCATGAAAATCGTGTCCCTGGCACCGGAAGTCCTGTAAGGAGTCGTAATGGATAAGATTCGTAAAAACGACGAAGTCATCGTTCTGACCGGGAAAGACAAGGGCAAACGTGGTGTGGTGCAGCAGCGTATTGATGCTGAACATATCGTGGTTGACGGCATTAACATCGCTAAAAAAGCGACTAAGCCAAACCCGATGACTGGCGTAACTGGTGGTATCGTCGATAAGACCATGCCAATTCACGTGTCCAACGTTGCATTGTTTAATGCAGCGACTGGCAAGGCAGATCGCGTGGGTTTCAAAGAAGTGGACGGTAAAAAAGTCCGCGTCTTTAAATCCTCCGGCGAAGTAGTGAAGGCTTAAGAAATCATGGCACGTCTCCAAGAATTCTATAAAGAAAAAGTCGTCGCCGACCTGACAGCCAAATTTGGCTACAAGTCGTCGATGGAAGTTCCACGCCTGACCAAAATCACCCTGAACATGGGTGTTGGTGAGGCAATCGCGGATAAAAAAGTACTCGAGCACGCAGTTGCTGACTTGACCAAGATCGCCGGCCAAAAGCCAGTGACCACCAAGTCGCGCAAAGCGATCGCGGGCTTCAAAATCCGTGAAGGCTACCCAATCGGTACCATGGTTACCCTGCGCGGCGCTCGTATGTACGAGTTCCTGGATCGCTTCATTACCGTGGCTCTGCCGCGCGTGCGCGATTTCCGTGGTGTCAATGGCCGTGCATTCGATGGTCGTGGTAACTACAACATCGGTGTCAAGGAACAGATCATTTTCCCTGAAATCGAATACGACAAGATTGACGCGTTGCGCGGTATGAATATCAGCATCACGACAACTGCTAAGACCGATGACGAAGCCAAAGCTTTGCTCGCCGCCTTTAAATTCCCTTTCAGGAACTGATCATGGCCAAACTGTCACTGATTAATCGTGAGATCAAGCGTGCCGACCTGGTGGCGAAATTCGCCCCTAAGCGCGCCGCTCTCAAGGCCATAGTGGATGACCAATCGAAATCGGAAGAAGAGCGCTACGAAGCGCGCCTGAAATTGCAGGCGCTGCCACGTAACTCGAACCCGACGCGTCAACGTAACCGTTGCGCCATCACCGGTCGTCCGCGCGGCACATTCCGTAAATTCGGTCTGGGTCGTATCAAGCTCCGTGAATTCGCCATGCGTGGTGAAATTCCGGGTATGACTAAAGCAAGCTGGTAATAGGAGAATATGCAATGAGTATGAGCGATCCTATCGCCGATATGCTGACCCGCATTCGCAACGCACAAGGCGTGCAAAAAACGACCGTGGCCATGCCATCGTCGAAAGTCAAAATTGCGATTGCCAACGTCCTGAAGGACGAGGGTTACATTGAAGATTTCGCTGTTGCCGAAGCTGGTGGCAAGGCGGAACTGAAGATCGGTTTGAAGTATTATGTTGGCCGTCCCGTTATTGAGCGCTTGGAGCGCGTGTCCCGTCCGGGTCTGCGCGTCTACAAGGGTAAAGACGAGATCCCTACTGTGATGAATGGCTTGGGTGTGGCGATCGTGTCGACTCCGCAAGGCGTCATGACTGACCGCAAAGCACGCGCTACCGGTGTCGGCGGCGAAGTTATTTGCTACGTGGCTTAAGGAGTTACACATGTCTCGAGTAGCTAAAATGCCTATCGTAGTGCCAGCTGGCGCCGAAGTCGCCATCTCCGCACAAGCGATCACCGTAAAAGGCCCGTTGGGCGTGCTTTCCCAGGTCCTCACCGGCCAGGTTAAAGTAGAAAACAATGCAGGAACCCTGAGTTTCGACGTGGCTGATGATAGCCGTGAAGCCAATGCCATGTCCGGCACGCTGCGCGCGCTGGTCAACAACATGGTTGTTGGCGTCACCAAGGGTTTCGAGAAAAAGCTGAACCTGGTAGGTGTGGGTTACAAGGCGCAAGCTCAAGGCGACAAGCTGAATCTGTCCCTGGGTTTCTCGCACCCTGTAGTGCACGACATGCCAGCCGGCGTTACCTGCGCAACACCAACCCCGACGGAGATCCTGATCAAAGGTATCGATCGTCAACAGGTTGGCCAGGTAGCTGCCGAAGTTCGTGCTTACCGCGCTCCTGAGCCTTATAAAGGCAAGGGCGTTCGCTATGCGGACGAAGTGGTTAAGCTTAAAGAAACCAAGAAGAAGTAATTAGGGGCTGACGATGGATAAGAAAGAATCACGGCTTCGCCGCGGACGCCAAACCCGCATCAAGATTGCGGAATTGAAAGTAAATCGCTTGTCGGTGCATCGCACCAACCTGCACATTTACGCCAACCTGATCAGCCCGGACGCTAAAGTCCTGGTTTCGGCATCGACTGCTGAAGCTGAAGTACGCGCTGAACTGGCAGGCCAATCCGGCAAAGGCGGCAATGCCGCTGCTGCAGCCTTGATCGGCAAGCGCGTTGCTGAAAAAGCATTGAAAGCAGGAATTACCGAAGTTGCGTTTGACCGCTCCGGTTTCCGTTACCACGGCCGTGTGAAAGCGTTGGCAGAAGCCGCACGCGAAGCCGGTCTGAAGTTCTAAGGATCAATCATGGCAAAAATGCAAGCAAAAATGCAAAGCGACAAGCCGGATGATGGCATGCGCGAAAAAATGATCGCGATCAACCGCGTGACCAAAGTGGTCAAGGGTGGTCGTATCATGGGTTTCGCCGCGCTGACCGTAGTTGGTGATGGCGATGGCCGCGTCGGCATGGGCAAGGGCAAGTCGAAAGAAGTGCCAGTTGGCGTGCAGAAAGCAATGGAAGAAGCACGTCGCAACCTGATCAAAGTGCCGCTCAAAAACGGTACTCTGCATCACACGGTAGTCGGTCGTCATGGCGCGTCGAAGGTTCTGATGAACCCAGCCAAGCCTGGTACCGGCGTTATCGCTGGTGGCGCAATGCGCGCTATCTTCGAAGTGATGGGCGTAACGGACGTGGTGGCGAAATCCACCGGTTCGAACAACCCATACAACCTGGTGCGCGCTACGCTGGACGGCCTGTCGAAAATGAGTACTGCTTCCGATATCGCTGCTAAACGCGGCAAATCGGTTGAAGACATTCTGGCTTAAGGTGGACAAAATGACAAACACAGTCAAAGTGCAATTGGTCAAGGGCTTGATCGGTACGCGCGAATCGCATCGCGCTACCGTGCGCGGTCTGGGTCTGCGTCGTGTAAATTCGGTTTCCGAATTGCAAGACACCCCATCCGTACGCGGCATGATCAATAAAGTATCGTATCTCGTTAAAGTTGTCGGGTAAGCCTTCGGGCTTACACGAACGGAGCAAATCATGGAATTGAATACTATTGCACCAGCCGAAGGCGCTAAGCACTACAAGCGTCGCGTCGGTCGCGGTATCGGCTCCGGCCTGGGTAAAACCTCGGGTCGCGGTCACAAAGGTCAGAAATCGCGTTCGGGCGGCTTTCATAAAGTCGGTTTCGAAGGCGGTCAAATGCCTCTGCAACGCCGTCTGCCTAAGCGTGGTTTCAAATCGCTCAACGCCACCTTCAAAGCTGAAGTGCGTTTGTCCGATCTGAACAACCTGGCTGTTGGCGAAGTCGACATTCTGGTCTTGAAGCAAGCTGGCGTTCTGGGCGTGTTGGCCCGTGACGTGCGCGTGATCTTGTCCGGCGAAATCACCAAAGCGGTGAATTTGAAGGGCTTGAAAGTGTCCGCTGGCGCGAAAGCAGCCATCGAAGCAGCCGGCGGCTCAGTAGCCTGAGTTGACCGCTAACAGCTTGATCGGAGCGAAAATTGGCGACTAATCCACAACTTGCTAAAAGTGCAGCGGCCGGTTTCCCTTGGGGGCGGCTCTGGTTTTTGCTTGGCGCATTGGTGGTTTATCGTATCGGAGCTCATGTCCCGGTTCCCGGGATTGATCCGACACAATTAGCCGCGCTGTTCAAGGAGCACGAAGGCGGCGTCCTGGGCATGTTCAACATGTTCTCGGGCGGTGCCTTGTCTCGTTTTACAGTGTTTGCGTTAGGTATCATGCCTTATATCTCGGCCTCGATCATCATGCAGTTGCTGTCGATCGTGTCACCGCAGATGGAAGCGTTGAAAAAAGAAGGCGAAGCAGGCCGTCGCAAGATCACCCAGTACACCCGGTATTTCACGGTTGCCCTGGCACTGTTTCAAGCGTTGGGTATTGCAGTCGCACTGGAGTCGCAAGCTGGTCTGGTATTGGAGCCTGGTCTTGCATTCCGCTTCGTAACGGTCGTCACTTTGTTGACCGGAACAATGTTTTTGATGTGGTTGGGTGAGCAAATTACCGAGCGTGGCTTGGGTAATGGCATCTCGATCATCATCTTTGCCGGGATTGCCGCGGGTCTGCCGACCGCACTGGGTGGTTTGTTCAGCCTGGTGTCGAATGGTTCGATCGGTAGCTTGGGCGCGATCTTCATCGTGATCCTGGTAGCACTGGTAACGTTCTTCGTGGTATTTGTCGAACGCGGTCAGCGCAAAATATTGGTCAATTACGCGAAGCGCCAGGTAGGCAACAAGATTTATGGCGGTCAAACCAGCCATTTGCCGTTGAAGCTGAACATGGCCGGCGTGATCCCGCCGATCTTTGCTTCTTCGATCATCTTGTTCCCAGCCACTATCGTGGACTGGTTTTCAAAGGGCGCCGACAACGCTAACCCTGCGGTGCGGTTCTTGAAAGATTTGGCAGCATCGATGGGGCCTGGTGAGCCTATCCATGCGCTGTTGTACGCAGTGGCGATCGTGTTTTTCTGTTTCTTCTATACCGCGCTGGTTTTCAACAGCAAAGAAACAGCGGATAACTTGAAGAAGAGCGGTGCGTTCATTCCCGGGATCCGTCCAGGCGAACAAACAGCCCGTTACATCGACAAGATCCTGACACGCTTGACACTTGCCGGCGCAGTCTACATCACCCTGGTATGTTTATTGCCGGAATTTATGCAAGCCCAGTGGAAAGTACCATTCTATTTCGGCGGTACTTCTTTATTGATTATTGTAGTTGTCACCATGGATTTCATGGCGCAAGTACAGAACTACGTGATGTCGCAGCAATATGATTCGCTGCTGCGCAAAGCAAATTTCAAGGGCGGAATTCCGACGCGTTAAGCGCGGTAAACAGACCGAATGGCAAAAGACGACGTCATACAGATGCAAGGCGAGATTCTTGAGAATCTCCCAAATGCAACATTTCGAGTGAAGCTGGAGAACGGACACGTGGTGCTCGGGCATATTTCAGGTAAAATGCGGATGAATTATATTCGCATTCTCCCTGGAGACAAGGTGACGGTAGAGTTAACACCGTACGACCTGAGCCGAGCCCGCATTGTGTTCCGTACCAAGTAACACACTGAATCAAACCAAAGAAGCGAAAGAAAGAGCCCTAAAATGAAAGTTCTCGCATCAGTCAAGCGGATCTGCCGCAACTGCAAAGTCATCAAGCGCAAAGGCGTAGTTCGCGTTATCTGCGTAGAGCCACGTCACAAGCAGCGTCAAGGTTAATCGAGGAATAACAAATGGCACGTATTGCAGGGGTTAATATCCCAAATCATCAGCATACCGTTATCGGCTTGACAGCCATCTACGGTGTGGGCCGTCCACGTGCAGAGAAAATCTGTGCATCGACCGGTGTAGCAACCAACAAAAAGATCAAAGATCTGGACGACAGCGAACTGGAAAAGCTGCGCGATGAAGTAGGTAAATTCATCGTCGAAGGCGATCTGCGTCGTGAACTCTCGATGAACATCAAGCGTTTGATGGATCTGGGTTGCTACCGTGGCATGCGTCATCGCAAGGGTCTGCCTTGCCGTGGCCAGCGTACGCGTACGAACGCACGTACCCGCAAGGGACCGCGTAAAGCCGCTCAATCGCTGAAAAAATAATCCGCTAGGGAATAATTATGGCCAAGTCGCAAAATAACGCCGCATCAGCACGCGTGCGTAAAAAAGTCAAAAAGAACGTCGCTGAAGGCATCGCACATGTCCACGCATCGTTCAACAACACCATCATTACCATCACCGATCGTCAAGGCAATGCCTTGTCGTGGGCCACTTCGGGCGGTGCAGGCTTCAAGGGTTCGCGTAAATCGACCCCATTTGCAGCGCAGGTCGCCGCAGAAGCCGCTGGTAAAGTTGCTGTTGAGTGTGGCGTAAAGAACCTGGAAGTACGTATCAAGGGCCCAGGTCCTGGTCGTGAATCCGCTGTTCGCGCGCTGAACAACCTGGGCATCAAGATCACCGAGATCCAGGACGTGACGCCGGTACCGCACAACGGTTGCCGTCCACCGAAACGTCGTCGTATCTAAGACAGTGTTGCAGAGGGCGCCTCGGCGCCAGCTGCTTTGCTGTTTGCAGTAAACAGTACAGTTGTGTGAAAACGCTGGAGCAGGGAGCCGGAAACGGTTATACTGCCCGGCTGTTCTTGCCTGTCAAATTCTGTTTGACGGGTTTTTCGTTTTCAGCCACCGTCTGATTGAAACCAAATCAGACTAGCGCCTAACCGCATCAGTGTGTTTGATCATGCATGTGGCTGGGGCGTTATCATTTAAAACAAAGGAAGTATCGTGGCACGTTATATCGGACCTAAAGCAAAACTTTCCCGCCGTGAAGGTACAGACCTGTTCCTGAAGAGCGCACGTCGCTCGCTGGACAGCAAGTGCAAACTGGACGTCAAACCAGGCCAGCACGGTGTTAAATCCGGCGCCCGCACCTCGGACTACGGTAACCAACTGCGCGAAAAGCAAAAAGTAAAACGCATGTACGGCGTGCTGGAACGTCAATTCCGCCGCTACTTCGCTGAAGCAGACCGTCGTAAAGGCAACACCGGCGAAACGCTGTTGAAGTTGCTGGAAGCGCGTCTGGACAACGTTTGCTACCGCATGGGCTTTGGCTCGACCCGCGCTGAAGCGCGTCAATTGGTCAGCCACAAAGCGTTCACCGTGAACGGTATCGTTGTGAACATCGCTTCGTACTCGGTCAAAGTAGGCGACGTTGTTGCTGTTCGTGAAAAATCGAAAAAGCAAGTACGTATCGTTGAAGCGCTGTCGCTGGCTGAACAAGTTGGTATGCCTAGCTGGGTTTCGGTTGATGCCAAGAAAATGGAAGGTACTTTCAAGTCCCTGCCAGAGCGTAACGAAATCGCTAACGACGTCAACGAATCGCTGATCGTCGAGCTGTACTCGCGTTAATAGTAGTCACTAGTATCCACCGCCCACTTTCAAGTGGGCGGTTTTATTAATGCCATCAGCCTTATCGGTGTAATGAGCCGAGGGTATTGAAAAGGACATTTCATGCAAAACAGTTTGTTGAAGCCACGTATTATCGATGTAGAGGCGCTGGGCGCCGGCCACGCTAAAGTAGTGATGGAGCCGTTCGAACGCGGCTATGGCCATACATTGGGTAACGCGTTGCGCCGCGTCTTGCTGTCGTCGATGGTGGGCTACGCGCCGACCGAAGTGACGATCGCTGGCGTCGTACACGAATATTCTTCCCTCGATGGCGTGCAGGAAGACGTCGTCGATCTGTTGCTGAACTTGAAGGGTGTGGTTTTCAAAGTCCACAACCGCGATTCGGTCACCTTGACACTGAAAAAAGAAGGCGAAGGCGCGATCCTGGCCTCCGACATCGACCTGCCGCATGACGTCGAACTGATCAACCCTGACCACGTGATCGCCCACCTGACCGCTGGTGGCAAGCTGGACATGCAGATCAAGGTTGAAAAAGGCCGCGGCTACGTTCCTGGTAACGTGCGTCGCCTGTCGGAAGACACCAACAAGACCATCGGCCGCATCATTCTGGACGCGTCGTTCTCGCCAGTGCGCCGTGTGTCCTACTTCGTTGAATCGGCTCGCGTCGAACAGCGTACCGACCTGGACAAGCTGATCATCAACATCGAAACCAACGGTGTGATCTCGCCGGAAGAAGCGATCCGCCAGTCGGCCCGCGTCCTGGTTGACCAGTTGAATGTGTTCGCTGCCCTGGAAGGTACGGAAGCTGCCGCCGAAGCGCCATCGCGCGCTCCGCTGGTCGATCCTATCCTGTTGCGTCCAGTCGACGACCTGGAGTTGACCGTGCGTTCGGCAAACTGCCTGAAAGCGGAAAACATCTACTACATCGGCGACCTGATCCAACGTTCGGAAAACGAACTGCTGAAAACGCCAAACCTGGGCCGCAAGTCCCTGAACGAAATCAAGGAAGTGCTGGCATCGCGCGGCTTGACCTTGGGCATGAAGCTGGAAAACTGGCCGCCTGCTGGTCTGGAAAAGTAATCGTAGTCTGTAGTTGTAGCAAACTGCCTGGGACAGGTGTCCCAGGCTTTTATTTTTGAAATACCAAACCGGTCCGCGGCTGATGAAGACGAAAGTCTGATTCAACCGATCGAAGAACTGGGTTAAAACTCTCACCGAAAGGATTTATCATGCGTCATGGTCACGGCCTCCGTAAACTGAATCGTACCTCGTCCCACCGTCTGGCAATGCTGCGCAACATGACAGTATCGCTGCTGCGTCACGAAGCGATCAAAACCACCCTGCCAAAAGCAAAAGAACTGCGCCGCGTTGTTGAGCCAATTCTGACCCTGGGCAAAACCGACACCCTGGCAAACAAACGCCTGGCATTCAGCCGCCTGCGCGACCGCGAAATGGTTCTGAAACTGTTCGCTGAACTGGGCCCACGTTTTGCCAACCGTAACGGTGGTTATGTACGTATCCTGAAAATGGGTTTCCGCGTCGGCGACAACGCTCCTATGGCTTTTGTTGAGCTGATGGATCGTCCAGACACGACCGAAGCTGTTGAAGTCGCTGGCGAGTAATCGCTAAGCAACAACTGCAGTATTGAAAGCCAGGCCTAGCCTGGCTTTTTTGTTTTCTGCTGCACTCATCCTTGCTGCAGTGTACTATTCTCCTTTCGCGCCGACCCCTCGTACGGCCTCCGCCTTGTACTCTTGTTCCGCGCGTCTCCTGTCGAATGGTAGATAAAAGGTAGTCCATGTCCCGTTTCCCCCGCTCCGCCGCCGCCCGCGCTGCCTCACCTTTGCAACTGATCATGGCGTGGCTGAGCGCCAGCCTGGTATTGGCCATGCTGATCTTTGGCGCCGGCGCCGCGCATGCCGCCGATGACGAGTTTCTCGATCCCGAACTGGCCTTCAAGTTCTCTGCGCGCATGCAGGACTCATCTACCGTCGCCGTGACGTATCAGATCGCCGATGGCTACTATATGTACCGCGAGCATTTCAAATTCCAGGCCGTCGGCGGCAAGCTCGGTGCGCCGGTGTATCCGGCCGGTAAGGTCAAATTCGACGAAACGTTCCAGAAGACGGTGGAAACCTATCGCCACAGTGTGACCATCACCATCCCCGTCGAGGCGGCAGGCAGCTTCACCCTGAAAGCAACGGGCCAAGGCTGTTCCGATAAAGGCTTGTGCTATGCGCCGCAGGATGCGCAAGCCCAGCTGGTGGGCGGTGGCGGTGGCCAGAGCGTGGCGCCGGGCGCCGTGGCCTCGAAATTTGCGCTGCCGGCCGCACCGGCGGTCGATACGGCTGCCGTGAACGGCCCGCAGGCGCAAGCCTCGCCTGGCGTGTCCGTGATGAGCGTCCCGCAAGCCGATATCACCAGCACGCCGGACGCCGTGCCAGCTGCGCCGGTGGCCAATGCTGCTGCAGCGCCGGCTGGCGAGATGGGCAAGATCGAATCGGCCCTGAAAGGCGGCAAGCTGCTGGTGATCGTGCCCCTGTTCATGTTGCTGGGCCTGGGCCTGGCATTTACGCCTTGCGTGCTGCCGATGGTGCCTATCTTGTCGTCGATCATCGTTGGCGATGGCGCCAAGGTCAGCCGTACACGTGGCTTGCTGCTGTCGCTGACCTATGCGCTGGGCATGGCGATCGTCTACACGGCGCTGGGCGTGGCGGCGGGCTTGGCCGGCGAAGGCCTGGCGGCCAAGCTGCAAAACCCGTGGGTGCTGGGCTGCTTTGCCTTGCTGATGGCAGGCCTGTCGCTGTCGATGTTCGGTTTCTATGAATTGCAAGTGCCAGCTTTCCTGCAAGGCAAGCTGACCTCGGTGTCGAATAATCAATCCTCGGGCCGCCTGGCGGGCGTGTTTGTGATGGGCGCCATTTCCGCGCTGATCGTGGGTCCTTGCGTGGCTGCACCGCTGGCCGGCGCCTTGCTGTACATCAGCCAGACGCGCGATGTCGTCATCGGTGGCAGCGCCTTGTTTGCGATGGCGGTCGGCATGAGCGTGCCATTGATACTGGTTGGCGTGTCGGCCGGTACCTTGCTGCCGCGTGCAGGCGCCTGGATGGATGCCGTCAAACGTTTCTTTGGCGTGCTGCTGCTGGGCGTGGCCTGGTGGCTGGTGTCGCCGGTACTGCCGGGTGCGCTGCAAATGCTGGGCTGGACGGTGCTCTTCATGGGTTATGGCATGTATGTGCTGACGGGCAATAACACCAGTAAAAATGCCTGGATCGGCAAGGCGATCGCCTTGGCCATCACCGTGCTGGGCGCCTTGCAACTGGTCGGTGTAGCCACTGGCGGGCGCGATCCGCTGGCGCCATTGGCCCATTTGGGTGGAGGCCAGGCGGCGCATGAGCAAGCTTTCGTGCGCGTCAAAACCGTGGCCCAGCTCGACGCCGCGCTGGCCCAGCTGAATGGCAAGACGGCCTTGCTGGATTTTTACGCGGACTGGTGCGTATCCTGCAAGGAAATGGAAAAGCTGACCTTTACGACGCCTGCCGTGCGCGACAAGATGGCGCAATCGGTCTTGCTGCAAGTCGATGTGACGGCCAATGATGCGGACGACAAAGCCATGCTGAAACGCTTCCAGCTGTTCGGTCCGCCGGGCATCATCATGTTCAATCCGCAAGGACAAGAAATTGCCCACTCGCGCGTGATCGGCTTCCAGAACGCAGAAACTTTCCTCGCTTCCCTGGCCAAGCTGAACTGAGTGTAAGCATCCACTCTCGCCATGAATAAGAAAAGGCCTGCATTGCAGGCCTTTCTTTTAATGCACGGCTGAACAATTAGCCGGCTTTGTGCTCCATGCCGCCATGATGCTGGCCGCGCCAGCCACCATGTTTGCCGCCTGGAACGCTGTCGTCAAACACCTTTTGCTGTTCCGGCGTCAGTACGGCATAAAAGGTTTTCAGCGTAGCCAGACGGCTTTCCTGATGGGCGATACGTTCTTTCGACATGGCGATCCATTGTTCCATGCGTTCCGGCGCCGACAGCTTGGCAAACGCTACACGCTTGGCTTTCCAGTCACCAGTTGGCGCTTTCGGCGCATTGGCGGCCGTGAAAGTGGCCCAGGCCGGTTCTTGCGCAGCGGTCAGTTTCAGTTTGTCATGCAGGCGCGCCTGGTATTTGGCCATGCGTTCGGCTGGATTGCCGCCACGGTGCCCGCCATGCTGGCCTGCAACATTGGCGCTGGCGGCAGGTGCGCTGGCGGCTGTTTCCTGGGCGTGGACGGTCAGCGATGCGGCACCCATGCCGAGCACGCTCATGGCGATGATCAATTTTTTGCTTAGGCTATTAAATGAGGTGTTCATCTTGATTCCTTTATAATTGAGAAGATGTACATGTCAGTGCACATGAATCCATGTTGAATGGTGCATGTTTCAATGAAGTGTCCAGTCCCCGACAGTTTGTATCTATATGTTTCGTCGGGTCTTCTATATACAAGACGATACAAATGCACTGCGCAGAGGGGGCTGAAGTGGGGATAATTCGTTACATGGAACCCACTTCTACAATTCTTATCGTCGACGACGACCGCGACATTCGGACCTTGCTGGCCGATTACCTGGAAACGAACGCCTATCGCACCCTCGGCGCAGCCGATGGCACCGCCATGTGGAAAGTGCTCGATGAAACGCGTCCCGACCTGATCGTGCTCGATTTGAACCTGCCCGGCGACGATGGCCTGACCCTGTGCCGCAAGCTGCGCGCGCAATCGGCCGTGCCTGTGATTATGTTGACGGCGCGCAACGAGCCGCTGGACCGTATCCTGGGCCTGGAAATGGGTGCCGACGATTATTTGCCGAAGCCGTTCGAGCCGCGTGAGTTGCTGGCGCGCATACGCAGCGTATTGCGCCGCAGCCACGCCATGCCATCGAATGCGCCATCGGACAAGGCGCAGCAAATCCGCTTCTCGGGCTGGACGCTGGACTTGACGGCGCGCCATCTGCTCAATCCCAGCGGCCTGGTGATCATGTTGTCGGGCGCTGAATTTCGTCTGCTGCGGGTGTTCCTTGAGCATCCCAACCGCGTATTGAACCGCGACCAGCTGCTGAACCTGACGCAAGGGCGCGATGCCGACCCGTTTGACCGCTCCATCGATATCCAGATCAGCCGCCTGCGTCAAAAACTGGGCGAAGATGCGCGCTTGCCGCAAATTATCAAAACCGTCCGCAATGGTGGTTATGTCCTGGCGGGCCAGGTGAATGTGGAGCCCCACGCATGAGGGCCTTTTTTGGCTCGATGACAGGACGGGTATTCATGGTGCTGCTGTTCGGTGTGGTCGCTTCGGCCGCGCTGACGCAGTGGCTGGCCGTGGGCGAACGCCAGCGTGCACTGGAACAATACCGCGACTTCCATGCCGTCGAACGGGCTGAACAGCTGGTGATGGCGGCCGACGTGGTGCCGCTGGCCTCGCGCGCCGCCTATCTGAAGGTCGCCAACAAGGGCAGCGTACGCCTGGAACTGCGTCCCGAGGCGGAACAGCAGGCGGGCCAGGCCACGGAATTTTCCACCGCCCTGCAAGCCAAGCTGGGCGAAGCATTCAAGGTCACCCCGCTGGCCGACCGTCCGGGCGCCTGCGCCAAGCCGCGCAAGCCGAGCGGGTTGTTTGCCCCCAAGCAATGGGGCGGTACTTGCGAAAACCTCGATGTGCGCATGCAGGATGGCCACGTGCTGCGCCTGCTGGTCTTGCCGCCACGCCAGCAGCCGCCGTTTGGCGAGCACAGCGACTGGGTCACCTTGCTGCCATTCCTGATCAGCATCGCCATCCTGGCCTACCTGGTCACGCGCATGACCATGCGTCCGCTCAAGCAACTGGCGCAGGCGGCGAAAGACCTGGGCAACGATATCAACCATCCGCCGCTGGCCCTGTCGGGCGCCAGCGAAATCCGCCAGGCCAGCGCTGCCTTCAACGCCATGCAGGCGCGCATACGCCAGCACATTTTCCAGCGCACGCAAATGCTGGCCGCCATCACGCACGACTTGCAGACGCCGCTCACGCGCTTGCGCTTGCGCCTGGAAAAAGTGGCGGATTCGGAACTGTATGACCGTCTGGTGGGCGACTTGTCGGCCATGCAAAGCATGGTCAAGGAAGGCCTGGACCTGGCCCGCTCGATGGATAGCACGGAAGCGATGCAGGCGCTCGATCTCGATTCCCTGCTCGATAGCGTGTGTTCGGACGCCACCGATGCAGGCCAGAAAGTAACCCTGGCCGGTCAAGCCAGCATGGCCCTGATGGGCCGGCCGATTGCCATGCGCCGTTGCCTGGTGAATTTGATCGACAATGCCGTCAAGTATGGCCAGTATGCGCAGGTCACGGTCGAGCGCATCACGGGCGCGGCCCGCATCCGTATCCGCGACGGTGGCCCCGGTATTGCACCAGACCAGCTGGCCAAGGTATTTGAACCGTTCTACCGCATCGAAACCTCGCGCTCGCGTGAATCGGGCGGCACCGGACTGGGCTTGACGATAGCCCGCAACATCGCCGAGCAGCATGGCGCGACCGTTTTGTTGGCCAACCATGTCGATGGCGGATTGGAAGTAACGCTGATTGTGCCGCAATATTACGCAGGAAAGTGATGCTTTTCATGCGACAATATTGCGCTTAATGCCACGTGGCAATTAAATTCAATCTGCGGCCCCGCGTCGCGACAGCGTGACGGAACAATGAAAAAATCTAGCCTGGTAATCCTGGTGGGTGCGGCCCTGTGTATCGGTGGCGGTATCTGGTATTTCAATCATCAGCCTGGCGTAGCGGCAAGCGGCCAGGGTGGCAAGAATGGGCAAGCGCCGACTACGGTCAGCGTGGTGAGTCCATTACGCCAGGATGTGCCGATGGTCTTGCAAGCCAATGGCAGCGTGATGCCGATCAGCAGCGTCGAACTGCATCCGCAAACCACCAGCACCATCGCCAAAGTGCATATCCGCGAAGGCCAGTTCGTCAAGCAGGGCGAGCTGATGTTCACCCTCGATGCGCGTAGCGAACACGCGAACGTCGAGAAAGCCCAGGCACAAGTGTTGCGCGACCGCGCTTCAGTGCTGGACTTCGAACGCCAGCTCAAGCGCAGCGTCGACTTGTTAAGCAAGAATTTTATTGCCCAGGGCGCTGTCGATACCCTGCAAAGCCAGCTCGATGCAGCGCGCGCCCTGCTGGCAGCGGACCAGGCTGCCCTGCGCTCGGCCCAGGTCGATTCCAGCTACACCGTGCTGCGCGCGCCCCAAGCGGGCCGCGTGGGCGCCATCGGCGTGTATGCGGGCAGCCTGGTGCAGCCGACCATGTCGCTGACCAGCATTACCCAGCTCGATCCGATCGACGTCTCCTTCACCTTGCCGGAAAGCAGTCTGTCGGGCTTGCTGGCGGCGCAAAAGGCGGGCGATGTGGCCGTTGCCGCGCTGTTGTCGGACGCGGGCGGCAAGCAGCTCCAGGGCAAGCTCAGCTTTATCGATAATGCCGTCGATTCCGCCACCGGCGTGATCAAGGTCAAGGCCCGCTTCAATAATGGCAGCACTGATTTGTGGCCCGGCCAGTATGTCAACACGCAACTGACCGTGCATACCCTCAAAGACGCACTGGTGATACCGCAAAACGCCATCATCACCACCACCGCAGGTACTTTCGTGTATTCGATGGAAGCGGACCAGACCGCCAAGATGCGCAATATCACCCGTGTGTATGCATTTGGCTTGAACGCCGTCGTCACCGGCTTGAACGGCGATGAAAAAGTCGTCGTCGATGGCAAGCAAAACCTGCGTCCGGGCAGCAAGCTGCGCCTGGCTGAAAAAGCCCCGCTCGCCCCATCGGCTTCTGCTGCGGTGGCGGTGAACGACGCATTGTCGGACAAAGCAGCATGAATTTATCCGAACTGAGCATCCGCCGCCCCGTCATGGTGGTGCTGCTGTCGCTGACGGTCATCCTGGCTGGTGTGCTGGCCTATGGCAAGATTCCAGTGGCAGCATTGCCGAGCTATAACACGCCCGTCATCAACGTCAGCGCCGACCTGGCCGGCGCCAGTCCCGACACGATGGCCTCGTCGGTGGCCTTGCCGCTGGAAAAGCAGTTTTCCACCATCGCCGGCCTGAGCCTGATCACCTCCACCAGTACCCTGGGCAACACCTCGCTGACCCTGGAGTTTGACCCGAGCATCAATGTCAACGAGGCGGCGGTCGACGTGCAGGCCGCCTTGCTGCGCGCCCAGCGTCAGTTGCCGACGGAAATGACGGACTTGCCGTCTTACCGCAAAGTCAATCCGGCCGATGCGCCGGTACTGTTCATCCAGATGACGTCGCCATCGCTGAATTTGTCTGACCTCAACGATTACGCAGAAAACCTGATCGCACCCAGCCTGTCGACCCTGCCGGGCGTGGCCCAGGTCAGCGTGAATGGCCAGAAGCGTTTTGCCGTGCGCGTGCGCGCCCGTTCCGACATGATGAACGCGCGCAATCTGACGATGGACGAGCTGGCGGCTGCCTTGCGCACAGCCAATACGAATTCCCCGCTGGGCATACTCGATGGTCCCAGCCAGACCCTGACCATCCAGGGCAATCCGCAGATGATGAAGGCGGCCGATTTTGCCGAATTGATCGTTGCCACGCGCAATGGCCAGCCCGTGCGCTTGAAAGAAGTGGCCGAGGTGGAAGACAGCTTCCAGTCGATCAAGGCGGCCGGCAGTTTCAACGGCGAGCGTTCGATCAGCCTGATGGTACAGCGGCAACCGGACGCCAATACGGTGCAAGTGGTCGATGGCGTACGCAAACTCTTGCCCGGCTTCAAGGCGCAATTGCCGCAATCGATACAGATCAGTCTGGTCAATGACCGTTCCCTGTCGATCCGCGAAGCGATCCACGACGTCAACCTGACCCTGGCGCTGACGGTAATCCTGGTGGTGCTGGTGATCTTTTTGTTCCTGCACCGCGTCGCCGCCACCTTTATTCCTGCCGTCACCATGCCGATTTCGCTGCTCGGTGCGCTGGCCTTGCTGTATTGGTTGGGCTATAGCCTCGATAACGTGTCCTTGCTGGGTATTACCCTGGCCGTGGGCCTGGTGGTCGATGACGCCATCGTGGTGCTGGAAAACATCGTGCGCCATATCGAGATGGGCAAGAAGCCGATCCAGGCGGCCCTGGTGGGCGCCAAGGAAATGGGTTTTACCATCATCTCGATTTCCGTCTCGCTGGTGGCCGTGTTCATCCCGATCTTCTTCATGCCGGGCGTGATCGGCTTGCTGTTCCATGAATTTGCCGTCGTCGTTTCGCTGTCCATCCTGGTGTCGGCCATCGTCTCGCTGACCCTGGTACCGATGCTGGCCAGCCGCTTTTTGCCGGCCGATTCGCGCGAACACCATGGCGATGGTGCTGATGGCGAAAAAACGTTTATCGGACGCCACTTCGAGGCAGGCTTTACACGCTTGCGCAATGGCTATGTGCGGGTGCTCGACCTGGCGCTGGCGCACCGCAATGTGGTGCTGTTCATCGCCGTGTGCACCTTTGCCCTGACGGTAGTGTTGTACGCCACCATCCCGAAAGGTTTCTTCCCGGAAGAAGACCTGGGCCAGATCCAGGTCAATACGGAAGCCTCGGAAGACATTTCATCGGAAGCGCTGCAAGCCCTGCAAGGCCGGGTTGCCGCTGTGCTCAAAGCCGACCCCAGCGTGCAGGACGTGACCTCGTTTGTCGGCGGCGGCAATACCGGCCGCATGTTCATGGTCTTGAAGCCGCGCAGCGAACGGCCGAAAATGCCGGTGGTGCTGGAAAACCTGCGCCGCGCGACCAGTACCGTGCCCGGTATGGCCGTGTATTTCCGTCCCGTGCAAAACTTGCAGCTGGGCGGACGCCAGAGCAAGAGCCGCTATCAGTACACCTTGCAAAGCGTCAGCCCCGATGCGCTCAATGACTGGGCGGAGAAATTTATCGCCGGCATGCGCCTGGACCCTGCTTTCCGCGATGTCACCAGCGATTCACAGATCAAGGGTTTGCAGGCCTCCTTGAAGATCGACCGCGACAAGGCCAATATGCTGGGCGTGCAAATGTCCGACATCCGCACGGCCCTGTACAGCGCCTTTGGCGAGCGGCAAGTGTCGACCATCTATTCCTCGGCTGCCAGCTATTACGTGATCCTGGAAGCGGCCACGCCGGACCGCCAGTATGACGATGCGCTCACGCGCGTGTCGGTGCGCAGCAAGTCGGGCGAACTGGTGAAACTGTCGTCGATTGCCCATGTGGAGCGCACCATTGGCCCGACGGCCGTCAATCATCAGGGGCAGCTGCAAGCCGTGACGATCGCCTTCAACCTGGCGCCGGACGTGCCACTGGGTATCGCCACTGGCAAGATCGATGTGCTGGGCAAGGAAATGAACTTACCTCCCACCATTATCACGCGCTACGGCGGCGATGCTGCCGTGTTCCAGGATTCGCAATCTAGCCAGATTATCCTGATCATTGCGGCGCTGGCGGTGATTTATGTGCTGCTGGGGGTATTGTACGAAAGCTATATCCACCCGCTGACCATTCTGGCTGGCTTGCCATCGGCTGCCGTAGGGGCGCTCCTGACCTTGCGCCTGTTCGGCATGGACCTGACCATGATCGCCATCATCGGTATCCTGATGCTGATCGGTATCGTCAAGAAGAATGCCATCATGATGATCGACTTTGCCCTGCATGCGCAGCGCAACGAGGGCATGCGTCCGGCAGAAGCCATCCGCCAGGCCTGTATTTTGCGTTTCCGCCCGATCATGATGACTTCGGCTGCCGCCTTGATGGGCGCCTTGCCGATCGCCCTGGGCCTGGGTGCGGGCGCGGAACTGCGCCAGCCGCTGGGCCTGGCAGTGGTGGGTGGCTTGCTGTTCTCGCAAGTCATTACCCTGTTCATTACCCCCGTGATTTACTTGTTCCTCGATAAATATAGCGGCACGGGACCATTAACGGATGAGCAATTGCTGGCACTCGACAGCAAGGCATAAGCCTGGACACGCCGCTTGCTGGCGCCCCTTTTTTCATGAACGGGGCGCCATTTTTGTCAGTAGCAATGATACATACGGTAACAACCGTCAAGGGGCAGCTACTGTAATCTGCTATTGCTGCAAGGAGTGCCGTGATCCTGTACGCTTCGGGTTGCAAAGCTTCGTCACTGTTTTCAAATACCAGCGACTCTGGCACACTGGCTAAGCGCTAAATTTACTGCTACAAAGAAAGCACGATTTATTTTGCATGACACGACCCACCCGATGGCTGCCAATTCAGACTATTGCCCCACTTGCGGTCAATTGATACAGCCGCCAGCCGCCTACGGATCTGAGACTAGCAAGAATCGCAAGATTATCCTGGGCGTGACGGTGCTGCTGCACGTGCTGGTGGCCTTGTATGCCGTGTTTCATAGTGACAAGATTGATAAGCTGCCGACGCCGAAGAAAGAAAGCGCGATGGTGTATATCACGCCGATGAAAAACACGCCGCCATCGCAGCCCGAGCCCAAACCCAAGCCGACGCCAAAACCGAAGGACACCAAGGTGGCCAAGGTGAAGCCGCCACCGTCGCCGAGCAAGCCGGTGGTCACAAAAAATACGCCGAGCACCAAGCCCAAGCTGGAAACCTTTACGCCACCGCTGGTGTCGAAAGTGCCTTTGCCGCCGCCGCCAGCGGAAGACATGGCCACCATGATCGAGCAGCGCCGTCAGCAGCGCCAGGCGCAGCAGCCGGCGCCGCCAGCCGAGGAAAGCGATAACGACCGTGCCATGCGCGTTGCCAAGGCCAATATTGCAGGTGCGCAAGGCCGCAATTCGGGCAGCGACAACGAAGATTCGGGTGGCGTGTTTTCCATCGTCAACCAGACCTCCTTCAGTGCCGAAGTCAAGTTCCGTGGCTGGAATGGCAACTTCAAGCGCAACTGGCTGAAGCAGGAAAGAGTGGACATCGGCAACGAGCCAGATATCGAATCGGCCATCATCAAGAAGATGATACAGCTGATCCGTGCCGAAAAACCGGGCGATTTCGTGTGGGAATCACGGCGTTTGGGCCGCAATGTCAACCTCAGCGCCAGGGTGGAAGACACGGCCGAACTGACGGCGTTCCTGCGCCAGGAGTTCTTCTCCGAGAAGAACTCGGCGCCAAGACGGCGTTAATCTGCAGTCATCCATGAAAAAAGCGGCCATTGGCCGCTTTTTTGATTGCGCTGCTGATTTGTTGATCAGGCCGGCTTGTCCGACTCGGCGCCTGCTTCTGGCTCCACGTCATCTTCCATCTCGATCAGTTCGACCATCTGGGCCGCGCCGTCTTCGCTGATGCCGGCCAGTTCCATGATCTTGTCATTGGCTTCGTCGATGCCGACGCGTTTCAATGCCGAAAACAATTGCACGGTAAATGGGAAGCCGATGCCGTCTTCATCCACGTAGCTGTCCAGCTTAGCCTTGGCCTGGCGCAATGCATTGACTGACTCGTTGCGGTTGAGCTTATCGACCTTGGTCAGGATGCAGTGGATAGGCTTGCCGGTAGGGGCGAACCATTCCAGCATCTGGATGTCCAGATCGGTGAAGGGACGGCGCGAATCCATGATCAGGATCAGGCCCGCCAATTGCTCGCGGCGCTGGACGTAGTCGCCCAGCAAGCGTTGCCAGTGCAGCTTGGCCGAGCCCGATACTTCCGCATAGCCGTAACCAGGCAAGTCGACCAGCAGGCATTCGATCTCTTCGACGATGGTGGCATCCTTGCGGTGCTGGCCCACGTGGGCGCCGCCGATGGAGAAGTAATTGATGTGCTGGGTACGGCCAGGGGTCTTGGAGGCGAACGCCAAGCCTTTCTGATTACATAAAATGTTGATGGCGGTCGATTTACCGGCATTGGAGCGGCCGGCAAAAGCGATTTCCGGCACCGTGGTATCGGGCAGGTCACGCAGTTGGTTGACGGTCGTAAAGAAGCGGGCTTGCCAGAGTTTTGACATGGGATTAGTAAAGCAACAAAATGGAGCGATAAGGGAACGATAACGCCAAGAAGCTATTGTACAATAAGGGGTTGCTTATTGTTGCCGGCGTAGCAGCGATGCGGCTTGCGGCCCTGAAAATAAAGCAAAAATCCCAGGAGCGCGGCAAGGTCCACCACTAATTTCTCACTGTCCCAGGGTGCTTGAATGAATCGTGCGTTTTCACCGTTTGTCAAATCCATGCTGCTTGCTTTGCTGGCTGTATCGGCAACTGCTACTGCGGTCGAAGAAACGAAACCTGCCCACACTCCTGCCGCCGCCGTCAAGGTAGACGCCGCTAAAGGTTCCACCCTGTACAGCGATGGCGATGCGGCGCGCGGTTTGCCTGCCTGCGTGTCTTGCCACGGCGCTGCCGGCAATTCCACCATCGTGGCCAATCCCAAGCTGGCTGGCCAGCATGAAGGCTATCTGTACAAGCAACTGGTCGATTTCACGACGCCAGAGCGTAACCAGGCCGTGATGTCGACCTATGCCAAGATGCTCAGCGATGCCGACAAGAAAAATATCGCCGCCTATCTGGCCGCGCAAGTGGCCAAGCCGGGCACCGCCAAGAACAAGGATACGATAGATCTGGGCAAGAAGATTTACCGTGGCGGCATCGCCGGCAAGCAAATCGCCGCCTGTGCCAGCTGTCATGGCGCGACGGGTAATGGCATACCCGTCCAGTATCCGCGCATTGCCGGTCAACACCAGGACTACACGATAGCCCAGCTGACCCAGTTCCGCAGCACCAAGGCGGACGCCCGCAAGAACAGCGCACCGATGCACACCATCGCCAGCCGCATGTCTGACGACGAGATCGCCGCCGTGGCCGATTATATTGCCGGCTTGAAATAATTTCATAGTATTGATTGCCATGCGCTTATGTGTGGATAATACGAAAGGGTAGCCTGTACGCGGGCTGCCCTTTTTTATAATCCGGCCTCAAACAGGAGTATGCTGCCCGCTTGCGCTCCCCTTTCATGAAGATTGCAGATTCAGTATGAGTATCAACGTATGAGCACCAGCACCACCGGTATCGAATTAAAAACCCAGCGCCGCAGTCTTGCCGAATTCGTCGAGCTGGTCTCGTCGATGCGCTTTGCCATCAGCCTGCTGACCCTGATCGCGGTGGCATCCATTATCGGCACCGTGCTCAAGCAGAACGAGCCCATGCCCAACTATGTCAACCAGTTCGGCCCGTTCTGGTTTGCTGTCTTCGACAAGTTGAGCCTGTATTCCGTGTATTCGGCCTGGTGGTTCCTGATGATCATGGGTTTTCTGGTCGCCTCCACCTCGCTGTGCATCGTGCGCAACGGCCCCAAGATGCTCAAGGACATGCGCAGCTGGCGCGAAAACGTGCGCGAACAATCGCTGCGCAACTTCCACCACAAGATGGAATGGCAAACGCCGCTGGCACGTGCCGGTCTGGCGCAGCAGACGGCGCAGCGCCTGAAGGATGCCGGTTACCAGACCAAGCTGGTGCAAAAAGGCGACGCCATCCTGGTGGCGGCCAAGCGGGGCGGCGCCAATAAATGGGGTTATATCTTTGCCCACGGCGCCATTGTCGTCATTTGCGTGGGCGGCTTGCTCGATTCGGAAATGCCGATCCGGGTGCAGCAATGGGTCTTCGGCAAGACACCGTTTGCTGGCGATGGCGTGATCGCCGAGATTCCTGCCGAGCATCGTTTGAGTCTGTCGAATCCTACCTTCCGTGGCAACACCATGATACCGGAGGGGTCGTCGAGCACCACGGCCATCATTCCCCAGGCCGATGGCGTGCTGATCCAGGATTTGCCCATCACCATTTTTCTGAAGAAATTCCATATCGACTTTTACAGCACCGGCATGCCCAAGCTGTTTGCCAGCGATGTGGTGATCACCGATCATGAAACGGGCAAGTCTTTCCCGGCCACCATCAAGGTCAATGAGCCGCTGATCTACAAGGGTCTGGCGCTGTACCAGTCCAGCTTTGAAGATGGCGGCAGCAAGCTCAAGCTGACAGGCTTTCCCATGACGGGCCAGGCCGACCAGCGCTTCGACATCACTGGCGCGGTGGGTGGCAAGACGCCGCTGGCGGGCGGCGACGACAATGCCTATACGGTGGAGTGGACCGGTTTCCGTCCTTTCAACGTGGAAAACCTTAGCGCCGGCCAAGATGTGCGCGCGGTCAACAAGTCGGACAGCTTCAACGAGAAATTCGCCGTGGGCCTGGACAAGCGCCTGGGCTCGGCTGCCAAGAATGCGCATAACAAGGACTTGAAGAATGTGGGCCCCAGCGTGCAATACATCTTGCGCGACAAGACGGGCCAGGCGCGCGAATACCAGAACTATATGCAGCCCGTGACAGTCGATGGCGCCACCGTCTTTTTGGCCGGCATGCGCGTCAATCCTGGCGATCCGTTCAGCTATCTGCGTATTCCTGCCGATGACAATCACGGCGTGACGGAATGGATGCGCTTGCGCGCCGCGCTGCAAAATCCGGCCCTGCGCGAGCAGGCAGCGGGACAATATGCGCAGCGGGCCATGCCGCAGGCGGACGCGGCCGCCTTGCGCGTGCAGCTGCAGGAATCGGCCGCCAAGAGCCTGGCCATCTTTGCCGGCAATGGCAAAGAGGGCGGTTTCCTGGCCATCTCGCATTTCCTGGAAAAAATCCCGCCTGGCGAGCAGGAAAAAGCTGCCGATATCTTCATGAAGATACTGAATGGCAGCCTGTGGGACTTGTGGCAGGTGGCGCGGGTCAAGGATGGCTTGAAGAGCGTCGAGGCCGACGAAGCCCATGGCCGTTTCTTGCAACTGGCCACGAATGCCTTGTCGGACAGCTTCTTCTATGGTGCGCCCGTGTATCTGCAACTGGAAGACTTCACGGAAATCAAGGCGTCCGTGCTGCAGGTGACGCGTTCGCCGGGCAAGAGCGTGGTCTACCTCGGCTGTCTGTTCCTGGTGATCGGCGTGTTCTCCATGTTCTATATCCGCGAGCGCCGCCTGTGGGTCTGGATACGCGATGTGGCCGGTGATGACGAGGGCAAAGGCGGCAGTGCAGCGCTGATGGCCATGAGCACGCAACGCAAGACCCTGGATTTTGAAAAAGAATTTGAGATATTAAAGCGCAAGCTGCCACAATCGGCGTAAGCTGCGCACAGATATAATTGCCGAAGGGCAACTTTTCCTGACATGGAGAGAAATGATGGAATTGGCAGATAAGCAAATATATACCCAGGAGCCGGGTTTCTTTAAAAGCCTGAGCCTGGTCGACTGGGTGTACGGCGCCGGCTTGCTGGCCGCCGCCCTGTTCGGCCTGTCCCGCTATGGCGAATTCATGGATATCTATGAAAAAGCCATCTTGCTGGCGGCCGCGCCCACCTTCGCCTGGCTGGGCTGGTACTGGAAACCCGTGCGCTGGCTGATTCCTGCCGCGGCCTTGCTGTCGCTGTTCGCCATTTCGCTGTACGGTGGCCAGCTGGACATGGCGAACCAGAAATTTTTCCTGAAATACCTGTTGTCCAGCCAGTCGGCCATCCTGTGGATGGGCACCTTGTTCGTGCTGTCGACCCTGTTTTACTGGATCAGCCTGATTACACGCACGAACTTCGGTTCCTCCATCGGTTCCGTGCTGTGCTGGGCCGGTGTGGTGCTGGGCCTGACGGGCATGCTGGTGCGCTGGTACGAGTCTTACCTGATCGGCGCAGACGTGGGCCATATCCCCGTGTCGAACCTGTATGAAGTGTTCATCCTGTTTTCCTTGATCACGGCCATGTTCTACCTGTATTACGAGCAGCATTACGCGACGCGCCAGCTGGGCGCCTTCGTCATGCTGGTGATCACGGCCGCCGTGGTGTTCCTGCTGTGGTACACGGTCACGCGCGACGCCGCCGACATCCAGCCACTGGTGCCGGCCCTGCAAAGCTGGTGGATGAAGATCCATGTGCCGGCTAATTTCATCGGTTACGGCACCTTCTCGCTGTCAGCCATGGTGGCATCGGCCTACCTGCTGAAATCGAGCGGCTACCTGGTCGACCGTTTGCCGTCGCTGGAAGTGCTGGACGACGTGATGTACAAGGCCATTTCCATCGGTTTTGCCTTCTTTACTGTCGCCACCATCCTGGGCGCCTTGTGGGCGGCGGAAGCCTGGGGCGGCTACTGGTCGTGGGACCCGAAAGAAACCTGGGCGCTGATTGTCTGGCTCAACTACGCAGCCTGGCTGCACATGCGTCTGGTAACAGGTTTGCGCGGCCGCGTGGCTGCCTGGTGGGCGCTGGTGGGCTTGCTGGTGACAACGTTTGCTTTCCTGGGCGTGAATATGTTCCTGTCGGGCCTGCATTCTTACGGCAAGCTGTAAAGAAGTATCACGGAAGCTTTATAAACGGTATTTCGGAATTGGTGTAAGGTAGTCTCATCGGTTTTAGACCAAGAGACCTGCACTTTTTCCGGAGTTGCCATGTTGATCAAACGCAGTCCCAACGGCATTGATGTGCCGTTTTCCTCAGAAATTACGCCGCGCGCCGTGTTTGAAGCGCGCCGCAGTTTCATCAAGCAAGCCGCGCTTGGCTCTATCTCCAGCGCCGCGCTGCTGGAAATGCTCAGCCGTGAAGCCCACGCGCAAGGCAGCAATCCCAAACTGGCCGCCAAGCTCAATTCCGCCTATTCGGTGCAGGAAAAGCAGACTGCCTACAAAGACGCCACCACTTACAATAATTTCTACGAATTCGGCACCGATAAAAGCGAGCCGGCGCAAAATGCGGGCAGTTTGCGCACGCGTCCGTGGACGGTCAGTATCGAAGGCGAAGTGAAAAAGCCGATGACCCTGGACCTCGACGCGCTGCTGAAACTGGCGCCGCTGGAAGAGCGCGTGTATCGCTTGCGCTGCGTGGAAGGCTGGTCGATGGTGATACCGTGGATCGGTTATTCCTTCTCGGAAATCATCAAGAAGGTCGAGCCGACCGGTAACGCCAAATATGTGGAATTCATCAGCCTGGCCGACAAGAAACAGATGCCGGGCGTGGGCAGCCGCGTGCTGCAATGGCCGTATGTGGAAGGCTTGCGCATCGACGAGGCCAACCATCCGCTGGCGATGTTGACTCTGGGCATGTATGGCGAAACCTTGCCGAACCAGAATGGCGCACCCGTGCGCATGGTATTGCCGTGGAAATATGGTTTTAAATCCGCCAAGTCCATCGTCAAGATCCGCTTCGTCAAGGAGCAGCCGCGCACGGCCTGGAATTTGACGGCACCCTCCGAATACGGCTTTTATTCGAATGTGAACCCGGAGGTGGATCATCCGCGCTGGTCGCAAGCGAGCGAGCGGCGTATCGGCGAAGATGGTTTCTTCGTGCGCAAGCGCAAGACCTTGATGTTCAACGGTTATAACGAGGTCGCGCCGCTGTATGCCGGCATGGACTTGAAGAAATTCTTTTGAGGAAGTTCATGGCCCTCAGTTTCAACCTTAATCCTACGCCCAGGCAGCTGAGCTTGCTGAAAAGCCTGATCTTCGTGCTGGCACTGCTGCCGTTTGTACGCATGGTCTGGCTGACGTATTCGGGGCAACTGGTCGAACCGCTGGAATTCATCACGCGCGGCACTGGCGACTGGACCTTGTATTTGCTGTGCATCAGCCTGGCCGTGACGCCCTTGCGGCGCATCACGCAGTGGAATTGGCTGATCAAGCTGCGCCGCATGCTGGGCCTGTTCGCGTTTTTCTATGCCTTCCTGCACTTCATGACCTTTTTGTGGTTCGATCATTTCTTTGACGTCCAGGAAATGTGGGCCGATGTGCTCAAGCGGCCCTTCATCACGGTGGGATTTATTGCCTTTGTCTTGCTGATACCGCTGGCTGTGACCAGTACGCATGGCATGGTCAAACGCCTGGGAGGCAAGCGCTGGCAGTGGTTGCACAGGCTGATCTATGTGATCGCACCGCTGGGTATTTTGCACTTCTGGTGGATGAAGGCGGGTAAACACAATTTCGCCCAGCCGACGCTGTTCGGTGTCATCGTCTTGCTACTGTTGTCAATTCGCGTCTATTACGCCTGGATCAAGCGTGCGAAAAGCGCCAGGGCGACAAGCAATGCCGGCCCGGCGCGTTCACTTTAAGATTGCGGCACGATTTCCGGTGGCGGCGGTACTGCTGCCGGCTGGACCGGGTTTTTGGACGCTGCCGGCTTGGCGGCCGGTGGCTTGGGCAGATACAGGGGACCAGGCTGGCCGCAGCCTGCCAGGAAGCTAGTAACCACAATGGCGGTGCCGATATAAAACGCTGAGGATGACTTCACGATTAGAATCACGGTTTGATTAAGATCTTTGGAGTGTAGCATGAGCGAATCGGAATTCCTGGCCCTGGCCGAAGCCACCCTGACGGACATCGAGGCGGCGCTGGACCGGCTGAACGATGAGGACGTGCTCGACGTCGAATGCAGCCGCAGCGGTAATGTGCTGGAAATCGAGTTCATCGATAACGGCACGAAAATCATCGTCAACAGCCAGGCGCCCATGCGCGAAATGTGGATCGCCGCCCGTTCCGGCGGTTTCCACTACAAACGCGTCGGCGACGAATGGCGCAACACGCGCGACGACAGCGAGTTGTTCGCTGCCTTGTCGGCCATGGCCAGCGAGCAGGCGGGCACGACGGTAGTATTGAAATAAGTTTTAGCGGCGACCCATAAAAAAAGGCAGACTTTTCAGTCCGCCTTTTTTGCTTAGAAGAGCTCGTTTTTCACGGCTTCCTTGGCTTTTTCTTCCTCCGGCGTGCCCCGCGCCGCGCCCTCCAGGCTGCCCACGCCCGTGCCCGGCGGGTTTTCCGCATAGTAGTACTCGTCGCCCACGAGGATCAGCCCATCCGGTACGGCACGTTCCTCGATAGGAATATTCTTCAGCGCCGTGGCCATGTAGTTGACCCAGATCGGCAAGGCCAGGCCACCGCCCGTTTCACGGTTGCCCAGGTTGCGCGGCTGGTCGTAGCCTATCCAGGCGATGCCCACCAGCTTGGCTTGATAACCGGCAAACCAGGCATCGATGGAATCGTTGGTGGTGCCCGTCTTGCCGGCCAGGTCAGTGCGTTTCAAGGACATCGCCTTGATGGCGGTGCCGTGGCGCACCACGTCGTTGAGCATGCTGTTCATCAGGAAGGCATTGCGTTCGTCGATCACGCGGTGGGCTTCATCGCCAGCCTTGTCCGGGTTAGCTTGCGACAAGATCTTGCCATCGCTGTCCGTCACCTTGGCGATCAGATACGGGTTGATCTTGTAGCCGCCGTTGGCGAACACGGCATAGGCGCCCGCCATCTGCAGTGGCGTCACGTTGCCGGCGCCCAGCGCCAGGGTCAGGTAGGGCGGATTCTTGTCTGCATCAAAGCCGAAGCGCGTAGCGTATTCCTGGCCATATTTGGCGCCGATCTTGTGCAGGATGCGGATGGAAATCATGTTCTTCGATTTCATCAAGCCCTTGCGCATGGTCATCGGACCTTCGTATTTGCTGTCGTAGTTTTTCGGTTCCCAGGCCTGGCCACCGGTCTGGCCCGCGTCGAACGAGATAGGCGCATCGTTGATGATGGTCGATGGCGACAGGCCCCGTTCCAGCGAAGCGGAATAGATGAAGGGCTTGAAGGACGAGCCCGGCTGGCGCCATGCCTGCGTCACGTGGTTGAACTTGTTGCGGTTGTAATCGAAGCCGCCCACCATGGCGCGGATGGCGCCGTCGGCGGTGCTGGCCGAGATGAAGGCCGATTGCACTTCGGGCATTTGCGTCAAGACCCAGTTGTTGCCTTCCTGCGATACGCGGATCACGGCGCCGCGCTTGATGCGGCGGTTCGGCGCGGCTTTGTCCGACAGCCAGGCCGAGCCGAACGTCAGGCCGGGTCCGGTGATGCTGATCTCTTCACCAGCCGAGGTCACGGCCTGGATGGACTTGGGCGATGCCTGCAACACCATGGCGGCGATGATGTCGTCGCTGTCAGGGTGATCGGCCAGTTCCGTTTCAATCGCATCGTCCGCTTCGGTCTTGGTTTTTGGAATTTCGATATACGATTCCGGGCCGCGATAGCCGTGGCGCTTTTCGTAATCCATCACACCTTTGCGCAGGGACAAATAAGCGGCATCCTGGTCGGCCTTGGTGATGGTGGTATAGACGTTCAGGCCGCGCGTGTAGGTGTCTTCCTTGAATTGCTCGTAGACAAGCTGGCGCGCCATTTCCGACACATATTCGGCGTGCACGCCAAACGAGCTGCTGTCGGTCTTGACTTTTAATTCCTCGTGTTTGGCTTCTTCGTACTGGGCTGGCGTGATGTAGCCCAGCTGGGCCATGCGCTGCAGAATGTATTGCTGGCGCATCCGTGCGCGTTTCGGATTGACCACCGGATTGTAGGCCGACGGCGCTTTTGGCAGGCCGGCCAGCATGGCCGCTTCCGCCACGGTGATGTCCTTGATATCCTTGCCGAAATAGATTTGCGCAGCCGAGGCGAAGCCATAGGCGCGCTGACCCAGATAAATCTGGTTCATATAAACTTCCAGGATCTGGTCCTTGCTGAGGTTTTGCTCGATCTTCCATGCCAGCAACACTTCATACGCCTTGCGCTTCAAGGTCTGTTCGCTGGACAGGAAGAAATTGCGCGCCACCTGCTGCGTGATGGTCGAGGCGCCTTGCTTGGCGCCGCCCGTCAGGTTGTGCAGGGCCGCGCGGGTGATGCCCAGGTAATCGACGCCGCCATGTTCATAGAAGCGGTCATCCTCGATGGCCAGCACGGCTTTCTTCATCACATCAGGAACATTCTTGATGTGCACCATATTGCGGCGCTCCTCGCCAAACTCACCGATCAGCACGCCATCGGACGTGAAGATGCGCAGTGGCATCTTTGGCCGGTAGTCGGTCAGGGTATCGAGCGCAGGCAGGTTCGGGTACGCCATCGCCAGGCCAAACACCACCAGCAAAACGCCGACTACCCCGAGGCCCAGCATGGAGAACAGGGCCATCAGGAAAAAGCGTTTGGTTTTGCTGCCTTTGGGAGGCGGCTTGGAGCCAGCGTTGCCAGCGGAGGTTGAAGATGTCATGCGTGTCATGTCTTTCGTTTGATTTTTGCGCGCCAATTTGTGCGGGGCAATTATAAGCGAGCTAGCCAGGGCCACGGCGCACCTTGGGCGCCTGGCAGGGTGCGTGCAATGTTGTCGTTACTCTATATAAGCTGGTCTGCGCCGGCTGGCAACAAGGATTTGGTAACAATTCATCTGCGCCAGATCAGGGCTGAGCCAGATAGGCCTGCCGCGCCGCAGCCCCAGGCGCAAATTCCATTTACAGCCACGGAGCACAGAGACTAGGATTTCTGACGTTGACGATGATTGCATGGTGATTTCTCCTATGAAAATGATTCCAGAAAGCAGCAATTACAAACGGCTGTGGCGAACCATGCGTGCCGTCATGGGAAGAAGCTTGCTGGGCATCGACATGGATGAGCAAGCCGTGCGCGTGGTCGAGCTGAAGCGGCGGCGCGGTCTCTGGACTTGCCCGCATTGCGGCATCGCGCCAGTAGCGCCGGGCGTGATCTATGAGGGCAGCGTGGAAGACGTCGACGGCCTGGCTACCGCCGTGCACCAGGCCTGGTCCAGCAGCGGCAGCGCCTGCGCGCGGGTAGCGCTGGCGATGCCGGATGCCACGCTGATCACGCAGACGATACGCTTGCCGGCCGGTTTGCCGGACGAGCAGCTGGAAATCCTGGTGGAGCTGGAAGCAGCGCAATACATGCCATTTGCCCTGGAAGACGCCAGTCTGGATTTTTGCATACTGGGTCCGGCCGGTAGCGATGAAATCGATGTGCTGCTGGTGATTGCGCGGCGGGCCGGCGTGCAGCGCCGCCTCGACGCCGTGGCAGCGGCAGGCTTGCATGCCGTCGTCATGGATAGCGAAGCGCTGGCGCTGCAGGCGGCCGCGGCGCAAGGGGGATGGCGAGGCTTGCCCGATGGCGCCGCCTATCAGCTGGCCTGGGGCCTGGCCATGCACAGGTATGCAGGGTGATGCAAATGAGCAAGACGGCGGCGAGTCTGCATATCAATCTATTGCCGCACAGGGCTGCGGCACGCAAGCGGCGCGAACAGGCTTGCTTGCGCCTGCTGGCCAGCGGTGCGTTGCTGGGCCTGTTGCTGGCGCTGGGCGCGGGCGCTGTGATGCAGCTCAGCCTGGAGCGCCTGACGCAGCGCCAGGAAGGGTGGCGGCTAGCCATGCAGCAGTCGGACAAGGTCATTGTCGCCGGGCAAGTCGTGCAGCGCGAGACGGCAGCGCTGGCGGCGCGCCAGGCGGCGATAACCCAGCTGCAGGCAGAACGCCATGCCTGGGTAGCGATGCTCGCCATGCTGGCCCGCGTGCTGCCCGAGGGCGTGATCCTGCACAGCCTGCATCAGGACGGCAGCCGTTTGCGCCTGCAAGGGCAAGCTATCTCGCAGGAAAAAGTCTCGGCCCTGCTGCTGGCGCTGGGGCAGGCGGCGCCACTGTCGGCCCCCGAGTTGCTGGAAGCGCGCGTGCCGGCCCATGCGATGACAGGCATGGGCGAGGGCGCTGTGGAGTTGACGGTGCAACTGAGGTTGAGTAATCCGTAGCGGGCAAAAAATACAGGAGAGGCGATATGTTGAGCCTGAAAGTAGCGGCTAGCTGGCCGCTGACTAGCCGTCTGGTCTGTGCCGGTCTGTTGGGCGCTTTGCTGGCCGCCGCCGTCTACCTGGGCTGGCTGGCCGGCTTGTCGGCGACCTTGCAGGCGGCGCAGGATGAAGAAGCGCGTTTGCGCGTGGCATATCGCATGTCACAGATGAAGGCGGACCGCTTGCCCGTTTTGCGTGAACAGCAGCGGCAGGCTGCTATCACGCTGGCCAGCCTGGAACGGCAACTGCCGCGCCAGCAAGAGATGGCGGCCTTGTTGTCCAGTATTAATCAGGCCGGCCTGGACAGGGGCTTGCATTTTGCCCTGTTCAAGCCGGGTCCGGCGAAGCCGGCAACGCTGCAAGCCCATTACGTGGCCTTGCCGATCGCCGTGCAAGTACGTGGCGGCTACCACGCCATCGGCGCTTTCGCGGCGGACCTGGCGCGCTTGCCCCGCATCGTCACCGTGCACGAGCTGGCCCTGGTCGCCGGCAATGACGGTGTCCTGACTCTGGACGCCATGCTGCACGCCTACCGCCTGCCCGATGCAACTGAACTGGCGGCGCAGGCCAAATTGCCGCCGGTGACGATGTCGCCGCTGCCGCGCCTGGTGGCGCCTTTGATTGCACAGGCTTATGACGCTGCCGACTTGCCCGATCCCTTCGGCGCTGCCGTGCAGGCGGTGGCCGCTACGCAGAGCGCCGTTGCCGCGCCCGACTTGCAGCGTCCGCGCGAAGTGCTGGAAAGCCTGGCGCTGTCGGAAATGCTGATGGTGGGCAGCGTGCAATATGAAGGCCGGCTGAGTGCGCTGATACAGGCTGGCGGGCGCGTGCATGTGGTCGCCACCGGCCAGCATCTGGGCCAGGACCATGGCCTGGTGATGGAGATCAGCGAGCAGGGCCTGCGCTATCGCGAAGTGTTGCAGGAAGCGAACGGCGCCTGGCGCGAGCGTCGCGGCGGCATCGATGTGCAAGCTGGCAAGGCGGCCAAGCCGCTCATGGCGGAGGCGCAGCCATGACGCCGCGCTGCGCGCTGCTGCTGTTGCTGGCGCTGCATGGCGCTGTTCCCGCCGCGCAAGAGGCCGTGGTGCATGTCACGGCGCCGCGATTGTATGCGGGCGAGAACATCTCCGTCGATTTCCAGAACATTGCCGTCAGGTCGGCCCTGCATGTGCTGGCCGATGTGTCCGGGCAAAATATCGTCGCCAGCGATAGCGTGGGCGGCAATATCACCTTGCGTTTGCGCAATCTGCCCTGGGACCAGGCGCTCGAGGTAGTCTTGCAAGCCAAGGGGCTGGACCTGCGTCGCAACGGCAATGTGCTGTGGATTGCACCACGCGAAGAGATTTTGGCGCGTGAAAAACTGGAGCTGGAACAGCGCGCACAGATCGCCGAACTGGAACCTTTGGCCTCGGCGATCTTCCAGCTGAACTACCAGAAAGCCGAAGCGTTCCGCGCCGTGTTCGGCCTCGATGCGGGCGAGGGCCGCAGCCGGATCTTGTCGCGCCGTGGCAGTGTGCTGATCGAACCGCGCACCAACCAGTTATTCGTCACCGACGTGCCGGCGCGGCTGGAACAGATACGCCTTTTGATCAGCAAGACGGATATTCCGACGCGGCAAGTGCTGATCGAGGCGCGCATCGTCGAGGCCAGCGACAGCTTCAGCCGCAACCTCGGTGCGCGCCTGGGTTTTCTCGACCAGGGCCTGGCGCAGGGCGGGTCAGCCGGCTTTCCGCTCGGTTCCAATGGCCGCCGCGTGGCGGTGGGCGGCAATTACGTGGGCGTGGGCGAGGCGACGGGGCAAACGGTGGCGGGCAATGGCGCTTTCGTACCCAACACGCAATTCGTCAATCTGCCGGCCGCCAGCCTCAATGGCTTGCCGGCCGCCAGTTTTGCCCTGAGCCTGTTTTCGGCCGGCGCCAACCGTTTCCTGAACCTGGAATTGTCGGCGCTGGAAGCCGATGGCAAGGGCAAGATCATTTCCAGTCCCCGCGTGGTGACGGCCGACAAGGTGCAGGCCCTGATCGAGCAAGGCATCGAGCTGCCGTATCAGGTAGCCACCAGCAGCGGCGCCACCTCGATCACTTTCCGCAAGGCCAATCTGCGCCTGGAAGTCACGCCGCACATCACGCCGGACGGCAATGTGGTGCTGGAAGTGGACGTCAACAAGGACAGCGTGGGCCAGGAAACGCGCTCCGGTTTTGCCATCGACACCAAGCACGTGAAGACGCAGGTGATGGTCGAAGATGGCGGCACGGTGGTGCTGGGCGGTATTTACCAGCAGTCCGAACGGGGTACGGAAACCAAGGTACCGCTGCTGGGCGATATCCCTTTGCTCGGTGTTTTTTTTCGCAGCACGGGCCGTAGTCAGGAAAAAACCGAGCTGATGGTGTTTATTACGCCGAAAATAGTAGCAGATCGGCCACCAAAGCGTTAATGTTTCGTCTTTGCGTTTAAGTAATATTACAGACGAAAGCAGACTGATGGTGATCATGCGGAATAGATACTGGAATCAGGCAATGAATTGGCTGGCCCTGCTGGCCTTGAGTACTTTGCTGGCCGCCTGCGGTGGCGGCGGTGGTGATCCGACCCTTGACGGCGGTAGCGGTGGTGGCGGTACGGCGGGCGCTGTTCCCTCCACATTGGCTATTGGCTTGCTCAACGTCACAGGTCAAGTCAGCAACACCATCAGCGGCAGTGCGCCATTGACCGTCAGGGCGCTGGTGCTGGATAAAAATGGCGCGGGCGTGTCCAATGCGCTGGTGACTTTTACCGTCGATGCCAACCTGGTCGCCCTAACGCCAGGCAATGGTACGGCTTTGACCGACGCCAAGGGGGTTGCCACGGTGACCATGCGTCCTGCGAGCAATGCGGTTAGCGGCGCCGGTAAAGTGACGGCCAGCGTGACGACCGCTGGCGTCACGGTCAGTGGCGACGCCAATTATCAGATTGCGGCCACGGTGGCTTCAAAAGCCAGCATCAGCGTTGCCCTGTTGAGCGCTACGGGTAGCGCCAGTAACGCGCTATCGAGTTCCTCACCGTTGACGGCGGTGGCTGCCGTCAAGGATCAGGATGGCAAACTATTGCCAAACGCCCTGGTCGTGTTTGCTGCAGATAATACCCTGGCTACCTTGTCTCCCTCCGCTGGTTCGGCATTGAGTGACGCTAACGGCGAAGCGCGCGTAATCCTGCGTCCTGTCAGCCTGGCTGTGGGCGGCGCCGGTACGTTGACGGCGGCCGTGATACTGAATGGGGTAACTTCGACCAGCGCCATCAATTTTGTCGTGGGCGCGACCACATTGAACTTTGGTAATATCGTCTTTGATACGCCATCGCTCGATGCTTATGGCTCGACCCAGGTTTCCCTCGATGTCTTGTCCAACGGCGTAAAATATACCGATCAAAGCCTGGCCGTTAATTTCAGCTCATCTTGCGTCGCTGCCGGCAAGGCCACGTTTGCCAATGTGGTGCAAACGGCCAATGGCAGTGCGCGCGCCGTTTACCGGGACCAAGGTTGCGGCGTGAGTGATGTGATTTTGGCCACCGCCAGCGGCGTGACAAGTAGCCGCAGCGCGACCCTGCAGATTGCCGCACCGCAGGTAGCCTCCATCCAGTTTTATTCTGCTATCCCGGCAGACAAATCCATCGTCATCAAGGGCCAGGGCGGCTTGTTGCGCAGTGAAAGCGCGACCTTGAAGTTCCGTGTTTTCGATACCTTCAACAATCCTTTACCCGGTTTGATCGTGCGCTTTGCCAAGACAGATGAGAATGCAGATATCGGCTTGAGTCCCCTCTATGGCACCACCGATGTGAACGGCGAAGTGACTACCAGCGTCATGTCGGGTTCTACGCCTTTATCTTTCCGTATCCAGGCCAAGATCGATAATACGAACGTCTCCACCTTGTCGGACTCTATTGTCGTCTCGACGGGTACGCCCGTGCAGAAGGCGTTTTCGATAGCCATCAGCGACAGCAATGTGGAGGGTTGGACTATCGATGCGAATGGCGCCACTCCGTCCGCTTTAGTGACCGTTGCGATGGGCGACAAGTTCGGCAATCCCGTTGCCGATGGCACGCCTGTGGTATTCCAAAGCAATATCGGTGTTGTGGGGAGCGCAAGCAGAGGCGGCTGTAATTCGATCAATGGTTCCTGCACGGTGGATTTTCGCGCGCAGGCGCCGCGTAATCCAGCGGCGAATACACCGGCCACGGTCTGCAACGGTTCTCTGGGTAGCAGCGACAATCCGCGTACTGGGGTTGCTACGATTTGCGCCAGTACCAGCGACGGCACGGCCACGCCCATCTTTGCCAAAACGAATTTCTTTATCAGCGGTAGCTCCCCGGGAACGATTTTCCTCAATGGCGGCACGGTATTGACGTCGGGGAGCGTCGTGAATGACCTGGGCCCCGTGAACTGGAACGTGCCGCTGGTATTTAGCTTGCAGATCAATGATGTCAACAATAATCCCATGCCGAGTGGAACTATTGTTGAGGTCGCCAATATCGTGCGCGCAGCCAGTGGCGGCGTTTCGCCTGCAACCGTGCAGAAAACGTTCCCGGACAGGTCTGTGCCACCGGCTACTTATCAGGGTACGAGTCACCTCGTGACCATTACCAGTCCGGCAGGCCAGCCATGTACCCCGGGAGTGGCTACATTCAATGTGAATGTAACAACCCCGCATTTACTAACTACCAGCTATCCGTTTAAACTGACGTTCACATGCCAATAATGGAGCCACAGGGCGATAGCGGAAAGACAGGGTTATCGTCTGAGTGAATACAAATAGTGTCCGAAATTTCTAACAGCAACATTTTCCTTGTCGGCCTCATGGGCGCAGGCAAGACCACGATCGGGCGCATCCTGGCCCGCAAGCTGGGCTTGCGCTTTGTCGATTCCGACCATGAGATCGAAGCCCGTACCGGGGCGTCGATACCGTGGATCTTCGAGATCGAGGGGGAGCCGTGCTTTCGCCGCCGCGAAGCGGAGGTGATCCGCGACCTGAGCGGGCAGGAAGGCATCGTCATGGCTACCGGCGGTGGCGCCATCCTCAATGCCGAAAGCCGCGCCTTTTTGAGGGAGCGGGGCACCGTGGTCTACCTGCGCGCCAGCGTCAACAACATCCTGGCGCGCACCAGCCATGACAAGAACCGGCCCCTGCTGCAGACGGCCGACCCGCGCAAAAAGCTGGAAGAGTTGACGGCCGAACGCGAGCCGTTTTACATGGAAGTGGCCGACATCGTGATCGATACGGGCCGTCCTAACGTACAATCGATGGTTCAGACTATCCTGATGCAGCTGGCCAGCCTCGAGTGCGAGGCCTCGCCCAACTGTGTCATTCATGCAGAGCCTTCGATGAACGAGCAATCCAAAATGTTGTTGAGCGTAGATCTCGACGAACGCAGTTATCCGATCGCTATCGGTCCCGGCCTGCTGGCCGACGCCGATGCGCTCGTGCGCCATATCAACGGCCACAAGGTGGCCATAGTCACCAATACCACAGTCGCGCCGCTGTACCTGGAGCGGCTGGAAAAAGCGCTGGCCGGCGATGGCCGCGAAGTGATCAGCATCGTCCTGCCGGACGGTGAGGAATATAAAAACTGGGCTAGCCTGATGCAGATCTTCGACGCGCTGCTGGCCAATAAATGCGACCGCAAGACCACCCTGGTGGCGCTGGGCGGCGGCGTGATCGGCGACCTGACCGGTTACGCGGCGGCCAGCTATATGCGCGGGATCGGCTTCGTGCAAGTGCCGACTACCTTGCTGGCGCAGGTCGATTCCTCGGTCGGCGGCAAGACGGGCATCAACCACCCGCTGGGCAAGAACATGATAGGCGCCTTCTATCAGCCGCGCGCCGTGATCGCCGACACCTCGACCCTGGAAACCCTGCCGGCGCGCGAGCTGTCGGCTGGCCTGGCCGAAGTGATCAAGCATGGCGCCATCATCGACAGCGCTTTCTTTGACTGGATCGAAGCCAATATCGCCAAGCTGATGGCGCGCGACAAGGGCGCGCTGGCGTACGCAATTGCCCGTTCGTGCGAAATCAAGGCCGACGTGGTGCGCCAGGATGAACGTGAAGGCGGCTTGCGCGCCATCCTCAATTTCGGCCACACCTTCGGCCACGCCATCGAGGCGGGCCTGGGCTACGGCCACTGGCTGCACGGCGAAGCCGTCGGCTGCGGCATGGTGATGGCGGCTGATTTGTCCTGTCGCATGGGTTATATCGACCAGGCGGCCGTGGACCGCGTGCGCAAACTGGTCGCTGCGGCCGGCTTGCCCATCAAGGCGCCGGACCTGGGCGTGGCGCGCTGGCTGGAGCTGATGGAAGTCGATAAAAAGAATGAAGGCGGCGCCATCAAGTTCATCTTGCTCAAACCGCTGGGCAGCCCACAGATCACGTCGGCGCCGCATGAACTGGTGCTGGCCACGCTGGCCGCCGGAGTCGCCTAAATGCTGCCCGAAGACTTCCTCGCTCCCTATGCGGCCCATTCGGCACAGGGGCAGGGACGTCTTTTTGCCGAGGCGCCGCACGCCTCGCGCAGCCAGTTCCAGCGCGACCGCGACCGCATCATCCATTCCTCGGCTTTTCGCCGCCTCGAATACAAGACCCAGGTTTTTCTGAATCACGAAGGTGATCTGTTCCGCACGCGGCTGACGCACAGCCTGGAAGTGGCGCAGATCGGCCGTTCGATCGCGCGCAACCTGCGTCTGAACGAAGACCTGGTGGAAGCCATCGCGCTGGCGCACGACCTGGGCCACACGCCTTTCGGCCACGTGGGCCAGGACGTGCTTAATGACTGCATGCAGGACCATGGCGGCTTCGAGCACAATCTGCAAAGCCTGCGCGTGGTCGACACCCTGGAAGAACACTATGGCGCTTTCGACGGCTTGAACCTGATGTTCGAGACGCGCGAAGGCATCCTGAAGCACTGCTCGCTGGTCCATGCGCGCGAGCTGGGGCCCGTCGCCCAGCGTTTCATCGCCCGCACCCAGCCGACCCTGGAAGCGCAGCTGACTAACCTGGCCGATGAAATCGCCTATAACAGCCACGATATCGACGATGGCTTGCGTTCTGGCCTGATCACCATCGCGCAGCTGGAAGAGGTCGAGTTTTTCGGTCGCCTTTGGCGTGATGTGCAGACCGCCTTTCCTGGCCTGTCGGGCCGGCGCGCCATCTATGAAACCCTGCGCCGTTTGATTACGGCGCTGGCTGACGATTTGATCGTTACCTCGAATGCCCTGATTCTTGATGCGGCCCCGCGCGACGTCAATGAAGTGCGCACCAGCGCTCCGCTGATCCGTTTTTCAGACGCGATGCGGCGCGACGCCACGGAACTCAAGCGCTTTTTGCGGACCAATCTGTACCGCCACTACCAGGTCAACCGCATGCGCGTAAAGGCCAGCCGCATCGTGCGCGAACTGTATGAGGTGTTCATGGGTGATCCGGCCCTGCTGCCGCCCGACTATCAACTGAAGGAAGGAGATGCCAGCAAACAGGCGCGCAAGATCGCCGACTATATCGCCGGCATGACGGACCGCTATGCGATCCGTGAACATCGCCGCCTGTATTCGCTCGACGAGCTGTAGCCTTTACAAGGCGCCGCTGGCCATCAGCAAGCGCGTCACTTCCGCCGCTGAATGCAAGCCCAGTTTTGCCATCGTATTGTGGCGGTGCACCTGCACGGTTTTTTCGCTGATGCCCAGCTCGCGCGCGATGATTTTTGAGGCTTTTCCTTCCGCCATCAGCAGCGCCACTTCGTGTTCGCGCGCCGTCAGGGTGGACAGCGCCGACAAGGCGGCGTTTGACTGCCTGGCGCGCCGGCTGTCCTCTACGCTGCGGGCCACTGCCCGCGTGACGGCGTCCAGCAAGACTTGATCCTTGCACGGCTTTTCCAGGAAGTCGCAAGCACCTGCCTTCATGGTTTGCACGGCCATGGCCAGGTCGCCGTGGCCACTGAGAAAAATCACAGGCAGGGTGATGGCGTGGCGTCCTAATTCTTGTTGCAGTTCCAGTCCACTCATCAGCGGCATGCGCACGTCGAGCAGCAGACAGCCGGGGACATGGCCGTCATAGCTATTCAAAAAATCGCGCGCCGAGGCAAAAACCTGTACTTTCCAGCCGGCCGAATCGAACAGATAAGCCAGCGAGCGGCGCATGGCATCGTCGTCGTCGACGATGAAAATCACGGCCTCGTTTTCATTGATCATGGGGTGTCTCCACGTGGGTGGCTTCCGGCAGGCGGAAGCAGACCGTCAAGCCGGGAGCGTCATCGTTCGCGTGCGCCGACAGGGTGCCGCCGAACGATTCGATGATGCTTTTGCTGAGCGACATGCCCAGGCCCAGGCCTTCGGCCTTGGTGGTAAAAAAGGGTTCGTACAGGCGGGCAAAGTGTGCCTCGTCCAGGCCGCCGCCAGCGTCGCGCACGGTCACGCTGCAAGCGCCATCGCCATGCTGCAGAACTACGCTGACAGGGTGATCGGGATTGCCGTTTTCTGCCTGCGCATCGAGCGCGTTCTTGAGCAGGTTGAGCAGCACTTGCTGTACTTGCTGCGGGTCGGCCAGCACCTGCGTCTGGCCGGCGTTCATTTCGGTAGTGATCTGTGCATGCGGATGGGCGGCACGGAACAGGGCGATGGCTTGCTCTAGCGCCTCCGATAGCGCGAACGCGGTGCTCTGCGCGGGGCGCTTTTTCGCCATCGCCCGTATATGCCGGATGATGGCGCCCGCGCGTTCGCTTTGGGTGGCGATTTCCTGCGCGCCATCGAGCAGCGGTGCTGGCTCTAGCCGTCCCGCTTCGATACGGCGCACCATGCCGCGCGCGAAATTGCCGATGGCGGCCAGCGGCTGGTTCAATTCATGCGCGATGGCGCTGGCCATCTCGCCCAGGATGGCCAGGCGGGCCGTGTGGTCTTGCGTAGCCTGGCGCTGGCGCGCCTGTTCCTGCAGGGCGTGCAATTGCTGCGTGCGGCGGCTGACCAGGTATTCCACGCGTACCGTGTGCACGGCCCAGGCCACCAGCAGGGCCAGTGCCAGCAGCATCCAGCCCCAGTAGCGCTCCAGCGCCGCATCAAAAGTCAGCTTGTTCAGATGGGCGTAGGGGCCGATGCGCAATTCATGAAGCAGTTCATCGACACTCTGGTAATCGCTGGGCACCGTCCAGCTGTAGCCTTGTTCAGTGCGCGGCATGGCCAGCAAGGCTAGCGCCACCTGTTTTGCCAGCGCCGGTGACGTCTGGCGCAAGGTGACGAAAGGCCAGTCCGGGTACAAGCGCGACGAGGTGGCGCAGCGAAAGCCTGCGATGGGGCGGGTGGTAATCACGCGCAGTTCTCCTCGCGCCACCAAGCCTTGCGCCACCATCTGTTCGAGCAAGCAGGTGCGCACGATGCCCGCGTCTGCCTTGCCTGAACGGACCGCTGCGATGATTTGCTGCGAGGGAAAGCCGCTGTAGCGCAGGCTGGCGAAATCGTGGGCAGGGGCTATGCCCGCTTCCTTCAGTTCGCGCGCGGCGATCTGGTAGCCGCCAAACGCGTCGGGCGCCACCGCCATCACGTTTTTACCTTTCAGGTCGGCCAGGTCGTGCAGCGGTGATGACTGGCGCACGATGATGGCCGAACCGATGCCGAGGCGTGGCGAGTCTGTCCAGGGCGACTCCAGGGTGGCGATGCGGCCGGCGCCATCGCTGTGTTCGAGCGCCACGTAATGGCCACTGCTGGTGATGGCAAAATCGATGGCTAGTCCATGCACGGCGCGCGTCAATCCCGCCTGATCGTAATCGGCCAGCACGAAGCGCACGCCGGGTATGCTGGCCTGCAAATGGCGCGTGACATAGGACCAGTCCTGCCGCACGGCGTCTGCGCCCTTGTAGGCCAGCACGCCGATACGGATCTCGGGCAAATCTGCCGCACTGGCGAATGACGCCGCCAGCGTAACGGCAAGGGCAAAAAGCCAGTGCACTAAAACATGCTGCGCTGCGCTGCCTGCGCATTGCCGAACAGGTCGAGCAGCAGTTTTTTGATGGGGGCGGGCAGCGGCGCGTCGGCGATTTTGCTACCGTCATACCAGACGTGGGTCGCTTCCCCGGCCAGCGACAAACGCCGCGCCAGGGTGACGCGACAGGGGATGATATGCAGCTTGTAGTGGGTGAAGACGTGCACGATGGGCAGCAGCGCTACACGCGATTCGATCTCGCCAAACGGCAGCACCGCGCGCGCCAAATCTTCATCGTCGACCGCCGGCAAGGCGCCGTTGCGCAGCACGTGGCCGTCGAGTTCAGGCAGCGACAGCAGCCCGCCCCAGATGCCGGTCGTGGGGCGCTGCTCCAGCAGTACTTGTCCCTTATCGATCACCACCAGCATGATGGCGTGTTTTTCCGGGCTGCTCTTTTTGGGTTTGCGCACAGGCAGGTCCTTGACCCGGTTGCTGGCGTAGGCCACGCAGCGTGCTTGCAAGGGGCAGCGGCCGCAATCGGGACTGCTGCGCGTGCACAGGGTGGCGCCAAAATCCATCAAGCCCTGCGTGTAGGCTTCGATGCCGGTTTCAGGTAGCAAGGCTTCGGCGCGCCGCCACATCGCTTCTTCCACCTTTTTTTCGCCGGGATACGCATCGATGCCAAACGTGCGCGCAAACACGCGCTTGACATTGCCATCCATGATGGCGGCCCGCGTACCGCTGGAAAAAGCGGAAATGGCGGCGGCCGTCGAGCGGCCGATGCCGGGCAGCTCGGCCAGCAGCAGCGGGTCGCTGGGGAACACGCCATCGTATTCGGCCACCACGCGCTGCGCGCATTTGTGCAGGTTGCGCGCCCGCGTGTAGTAACCGAGGCCGCTCCATTGCGCCATCACGTCTTCGACGGGGGCAGCAGCCAGGTCGCGCAGGGTAGGGAAGCGCTCCAGGAAGCGCGCGTAATAGCCGAGCACCGCCGTCACCTGCGTTTGCTGCAGCATGATTTCGGATAGCCAGATCAGATAGGCGTCGCGCGTGTTTTGCCATGGCAGCGCATGGCGGCCATGCTGTTTTTGCCAGGCGATCACGGTGGCGGAAAAGCTGGGATCGCTATAGTTTTCAGGCGATGCCATGCCCGGTGCGGGCGATAGCGGATGCAGCAAGCGTTTCATGCAGAGGTGTTCTTTCTAATGTCTTTGTTTATGCAGCGATGGCGGCGCGCAGCGTGTCGGCCAGCTGGATCAGTTGCGCCTTGTCGTGTTCAAGCGCGGCCAGGCTTGCATCGAAGGCGGCGATTTTTTGTTCCAGGCTGCCGGTCGCATCGTGGATGCGCTGGATCGAGGCGAAGCGCAGTTTCAGCTGTTCCTTGTACTCGGTGATTTGTGCTTCGAGCGGCGCCATGATGACTTTGAGCCACGCGCTGGCGTCGTCATTGGCTTGCGTAAAACTGCGGCGCACGCGCGAGGCGATGGTGTCGAAGAATTTTTCCATCAGCACCACACGGCTGGTGGTGAGCAAGGTCGCCGTGCCGAACTGCTTGTGGTAGATGGCTTCAATCGCGTCGATCTCCTGGCGATAATGTGCGAGCGAAAACGGCATCGGCATGGCCAGCGCCAGGCCGTGCTCGGCGGCGAATTTGCGGTACATCACGCCCATCATTTCGGTGATCTCGGCGGTCTTGCGTTCCGAGCGGTCCAGGTTCTGGCCGATGCGCTCGAAATACTGGCGCATGGCGTCGCGCAAGCCCGTAAAAAAGCGGCTGCGCTGCATGGCTGCACGCACGGCGTCGATATCGTCGCGCACGATTTCCATGCCCAGGCTGGTGTACAGCTCCGTCGACAGCCGCGTAAACACCGAACGCGTCGCCTGCAGCTTGAACAGGCTGCTGTCGAATTCCTTCTTCTCGATATCGATGCGGCGCATCATGTGGGCGATCACGCCCTGGTTCTTGCCGCGCAGGCTGTGCAGCTCATGCAGCTGCTCGGCGATGCCGCGGGCGCGCGCCGTGGTCTGCGTCTGCTGCGCCGCGACGATGGCGTCCAGGTCGAATACCAGCTGGCGCCCGATGATCTGTTTGCGGGCCGGTATCAGTTCGTCGAACAGCGCCGTTTCCAGCGCCTGCAAACGGCTTTTTTCCAGCAGCGCCGCATCATGGTTGATCTTGCCTACCAGGGCTTTTTGCGCCGAGACGGGAAACACCTGGCCGGGGTCCAGGGTCAGCAGCTGCGCCACGCTGGCTTGCTGGCGCTCGATTGCCTCGGCCACTTGCGCATCGCCGCGCAATTCGTCCCACATGCTGTCGATCTTGTTAAGCACCACCAGCCGTCCCGGCCCGGCGCCGATATGGTTGCGCCATACCTCGATATCGCTGCGCGTCACGCCCGTGTCGGCCGCCAGGATGAACAGCACCGCGTGCGCATTCGGGATCAGATTCAGGGTCAGTTCCGGTTCCGTGCCGATGGCGTTCAGGCCGGGCGTGTCGAGGATGACCAGGCCCTGTTTCAGCAGCGGATGGGGGAAGTTGATGATGGCGTGGCGCCACATGGATACTTCCACCAGACCGTCTTCGCCGACGATGGCTGGCGCGTCGGCATCGTCGGCGTCGAACAGGCCATAGCGGACCGCGTCTTCCACGCTCACGCGGCGCGTCAGGCTGACCTGGCGTATGGCTTCCTGCATGTCGCCACCGGCGTCGATATTCAAGGGCAGCACCGTCCACGCCGACTCCATGTCGCGGTAGTCGCTGGTCGACAGATTGTGCGCGCGCGTCTCGATCGGCAGCAAGCGGATGCAGGGCGGCCATGCCGCGTGGTACAGCAGTTCGGTAGGGCACATGGTGGTGCGCCCCGCGCCCGAAGGCAGAATGCGCTGGCCATAATCGGCAAAGAAAATGGCGTTGATCAGTTCGGATTTGCCGCGCGAGAATTCCGCCACGAAGGCCACGGACAAGCGGTCGTCCAGCAGGCGTGACAGGCAGCGCGCCAGGCGCAGCGCGGACGCGCCGTCGACCAGGCCGGCGCCTTGGGCGGCTTGCTGGTAAGCCTGCAAGGCGGCCAGTACATCCTGGCGCCATGCGCTGTATTGTTCCAAGTCCCTGACCATCTGGATCCTTTGTGAGTACGCTACTTTTGACAGTTCACACAGTAAAACGTCGAGCGCTGGCCCTGCACGATCTGGCGTATCGGCGCACCGCACACGCGGCATGGCTTGCCGGTACGGTTGTAGGTGAAATACGTTTGCTGGAAATAGCCGGACTGGCCATTGACGCCGATGAAGTCGCGCAAGGTGCTGCCGCCCTGGACGATGGCTTCGGCCAGCACGTCGCGGATCGCCTGCGCCAGTTTTTCATAGCGCGCCAGGCCGATGCGTTTGGCTGGCGTCTTCGGATTGATCCCCGCGCGGAACAGGCTTTCGGAACAATAGATATTGCCCACGCCGACCACGATATCGCCCGCCAGCAGCACCTGCTTGATGTTGGTATTGCGGTTGCGGGTTTTCTCGAACAGCAGTTGGCCGGTAAAGCCGCCTTCCAGCGGTTCCACGCCCAGGCCGCGCAGCAGCGCGTGTCCGTCCAGCGGGCCGTCGGCCTGGTCGTGCCACAGCACGGCGCCAAAGCGGCGCGGGTCGGTCATGCGCAGCACCTGCTGCACACCGTCGGCGTCTTCCACCACCAGGTCGATATGGTCGTGTTTTTGCGCTTCGGTACCGGGTGGCAGCACGCGCAAGTGGCCGGACATGCCCAGGTGGATGATCAGGCTACCGTGCTGAAAGTGGATCAGCAGGTATTTGCCGCGCCGCCCCGTCAGGCCGATAGTCTGGCCCGATAACTGTACGCCCAGGGCAGGGGGGAAGGGCCAGCGCAAGCCATCGCGGCGCAGCACGACGGAGCGCACGGTGCGCCCTTCGATATGGGGCGCGACACCGCGCCGTGTGACTTCGACTTCTGGCAATTCTGGCATAGGACTCGACAGTGAAAACAGCTGGGTTGCGGGCGTATGGCCGGCTACGGCCTCTGATGGCGATATCGCGTATCGTTAACCCGCTTATTCTCGTATATATTTCGTTACATACGTGAAGTACGCGATCTACGCGTTGGGCGTAGAATCAAACTTTGCCGTTTAGCCAGGATCAGCCTTTGAAAAACGCTTTCGCCATTGTAACCTTGTCCGCCCTGATGGCCACGCATGCCATGGCACAGACACCAACCGCGCCAACCGATACGCCGGCAGGCGCTCCTGCGGCCACGCCAGCCACTGCAGCAGACGCCAAGCCAGAAACTACACCAAAAGCGGCCGCGGATGCAGGGCTGCCCAATGTCAATCTGAGTAGCGATTTGCTCTACAAGCTGACCAAGGCGGAGCTGGAATTCAAGAGCGGCCAGTGGCAGGGGCCGTATGTGACCATGATGATGGCGGCGCAGCAGACGCGCGATCCGCGCCTGGCGCGCCGTGCTTCTGAAATGGCGCTGGCGGCAAAGCAGGGCGGCGAAGCACTGGCGGCTATCCGTTTGTGGCGCGAACTGGCACCCGATTCCGACGAGGCGACGCAATTTTTCCTCGGCTTTGTCGTGCTGACGGACCGCATCGAAGAAGCGGAGCCTATCTTTGCCCAGCGCCTGGCAAGCGCGCCACCGGGTTCGCGTGGCGTGGCGCTGTTCCAGATGCAGCAAATCCTGGCACGCGCGAATGACAAGCTGTATGCGTATTCCATGCTGGTGCGTTTGAGCCAGCCGTATCTGGACATGTTCGAAGCGCATCTGGTGCTGGCGCAGGGCGCCCTGTCTATCGGTGAACGCCAGCGTGCCATCGATGAAGCGAACAAGGCCCTGCAGATGAAGCCTGCTTCCGACCTGGCGGCGCTGACCCTGGCGCAGGTGAGTGGCGAGCCTGAAGCTGCCAGCAAGGTGCTGGCAGCTTTCCTGGACAAGAATCCGAACAGCATCGAAGTACGCTCCGCCTATGCGCGCCTGCTGGTCGAGCAAAAACAGCTGACAGCGGGCCGAGATCAATTCCTGCTGCTCTTGAAAACCCAGCCTGACAACGCGGCCGCCCTGTATGCACTGGGCATCATCACCTTGCAACTGGACGACACCAAGGGCGCCGAGCAGTATTTCAAGCGCTTCCTGGCCGTGCTCGATAAATCGGCTGACGATACGCGCGATCCATCGAAGGCCCTGATGATACTGTCGCAGATCGCCGAGACGCGCAACGACACCGCCGGCGCCATCGCCTGGCTCGACAAGGTTGACAACCGCGAGTCTCCCGGCTACTTCGACGCCCGTTTGCGCCGCGCGCAGCTGATCGCCCGCAATGGCGACCTCGATGCTGCCCGCAAGGCGCTGACGGAAATCGAAGTCGATGATCCCGCCAGCCAGGGCCAGGTGCTGCTGGTCGATGCGCAACTGCTGCGCGACGCCGGCTACACGCAAAGTGCCTTCACGGTGCTGGGCAGTGCAGTGACGCGCTTCCCTGACAATCCGGAACTGCTGTACGACTATGCCTTGCTGGCCGAGCGTCTCGATCATACCGATGTGATGGAAGCGAGTCTGCGCCGCGTGATGGCGCTGGCGCCCGACAACCAGCATGCTTATAACGCGCTTGGCTACTCGTTTGCCGAGCGTGGCGTGCGCCTGCCCGAAGCCTATGCCTTGATTGAAAAAGCCCTGCAAATGGCGCCCGATGATCCCTTCATCATGGATAGCATGGGCTGGGTGCAGTTCCGCATGGGGAATGTGCCCGCCGCCGAAGAAGCGCTGCGCCGCGCCTACGCCTTGCGCGCCGATCCTGAAATTGCCGTCCACCTCGGTGAAGTGCTGTGGCAAAAAGGCGAGAAAGCGGAAGCCCAAAAGCTGTGGCGCGATGCGCAAGGCAAGGACCCGAAAAACGAAGCGCTGAAAAGCACGCTGGCGCGCTTGAATGTCAGTTTGTAGTTCTTGCCCACACTCTTCACCCCCAGGGCAAGGACTGGGGTCGAACCCTGAGGGTTCGACCCCGGCGTTTGTACTTGGGGTGATTTGATAAAATTGTCCATGTCCAAACACCTCCTTCCCCTTTCTATCCTCTGCCTGGCCCTCTCGGCCTGCTCCACCTTGCCATCTCCGTTTTCGTCCAGCGCGCCGCCCTCCGCGCAAACGGTGGCGCCGTACCGCGCGCAGGTGGAGCTGACGGGGCGGCTGAACGTGACGTATCAAAAGAATGACAAGCCCGAATCGGCCACGGTCAATTTCAACTGGCAGCAAACGGCGCAGCGCACCGACGTGACCCTGTATTCGCCGGTGGGCAGCACCCTGGCCACGATCGCCGTCACGCCGCAGGAAGCGGTGCTGACGCAAAGCGACAAGGCGCCGCGCCGTGCACCCGATATCGACACCCTCAGCGCACAGCTGCTGGGCTGGTCCTTGCCCGTATCGGGCTTGCGCGACTGGCTGCAAGGCTATGCGGATGGCGCCGATGGCCGGCGTTTCGTCGCTTCGCCGCAAAATAACAGCGTGACGACGAAGGACGGCTGGCGTTTGCGTTATGTGTCGTGGCAAGATGCCGGAGAAAATACCCCAGGCGCATTGCCCCAACCGCGGCGTATCGATGCCGAACGCACTACCAGCGCCCAGGCCGATGCCGTGTCGCTGCGCATCGTTCTCGATCCCGCCCCATCGCCCCAAGCACAATGACACTGACTTCCCTGCTCACTTCTTTGAATAACTGCCCGGCGCCGGCCAAGCTGAACCTCTTTTTGCACATCAATGGCCGCCGCGATGATGGCTACCATCTGCTGCAAACGGTGTTCCAGCTGGTCGACCATGGCGACACCTTGCACTTTGTGCTGCGCGACGATAGCCAGATACGCCGCACGACGGTTTTGCCTGGCGTGCCCGAAGAGCAGGACCTGATCATCCGCGCCGCCAGACTGCTGCAAGCCGAAGTGCTGCGCCGCACGGGCGCCTTGCCGTGCGGCGTCGATATCGCCATCGACAAGGTCTTGCCCATGGGCGGCGGCCTCGGTGGCGGTTCTTCCGACGCGGCCACGGCCCTGATGGCCTTGAACCGTTTGTGGCAAGCCGGCTTGACGCGCGAAGAGCTGATGGCGCTGGGCTTGCCGCTGGGCGCCGATATCCCGTTTTTCATCTTTGGCGAGAACGCCTTTGCCGAAGGCGTGGGGGAAGCCTTGCAGCCCGTGGCCACGCCCGATTGCTGGTATGTGGTGATCGAGCCGGGCGTGCAAGTTCCTACTGCTGCAATTTTTTCTGCAGAAGGCTTGACGAGGGATAGCGAACCCGTCACAATAGCGGACTTTTCCAGGCACCTCGCAAAAAGTAACAGCGTGAGCGGGTTTGGTAAAAACGATTTACAGCAAGTGGCAAGCAGCCTTTTCAAGCCGGTAGCAGATGCGGTAGAATGGCTGAGTGCTTACGGAGAGGCCAGGATGACTGGTTCCGGTGCTTGTGTGTTTAGCGCGTTTGCAAGTAGCGAGGAAGCCGATGCAGTGCTCAGCAATGTGCCTGATGTCTGGATAGCCTGGAAAGCAAAAGCACTGAGCCGCCACCCGATGCTCACCGTGTTGTAAGTAGTAAAAAAAGATTTTGCTTAGCTTCAAATAGTCGGTATAATACTGGCCAACATGACGGCAAGCAGTCAGTTGCGTAGGGGAATCGCCAAGCTGGTTAAGGCACTGGATTTTGATTCCAGCATGCGAAGGTTCGAATCCTTCTTCCCCTGCCACCCGTTTCACCGTAGTCTGTCGATGCGAAGTCAGCGTCCAGTACGGGAAGCAAAAACATGTTTCGCTACGCGGAACGTGCTAAACACAGACTGACCGGGCTACTGCCCGGTTAGTGCTTTCAAGACTACTATATCACCTCTTGGGACTCCCATGGCTTACGAAAACCTGATGGTTTTTACCGGCAACGCGAATCCAGCGTTGGCAGAGGGGGTCGCAAAAAATCTCGGCATCCCTCTCGGTAAGGCAAACGTTTCGAAATTCTCCGACGGCGAAGTAATGGTCGAGATTAACGAAAACGTTCGCGGCAAGGATGTTTTTGTTTTGCAATCCACCTGTGCTCCAACCAACGACAGCTTGATGGAAATCATTCTGATGGTTGATGCTTTGAAACGTGCTTCGGCTGGCCGTATTACCGCCGCCATTCCTTACTTCGGCTATGCCCGCCAAGATCGCCGTCCACGCTCCGCGCGTGTTGCGATCTCGGCCAAGGTAGTGGCGAACATGCTGGAAGAAGCCGGTGTCGAGCGCGTCCTGATCATGGACTTGCACGCCGACCAGATTCAAGGTTTCTTCGATATTCCAGTCGACAATATCTACGCATCGCCTATCTTGCTGGGCGACTTGCAAAAGAAAAACTACCAGGATCTGCTGGTGGTGTCGCCCGACGTCGGCGGTGTGGTACGTGCGCGCGCCCTAGCAAAACGCCTGGGCTGCGACCTGGCCATCATCGACAAGCGTCGTCCAAAAGCGAACGTGTCGGAAGTCATGAACATCATCGGTGAAGTCGAAGGCCGTAACTGCGTGATCATGGATGACATGGTCGATACGGCAGGTACCCTGACCAAGGCTGCCGAAGTGCTCAAGGAGCGCGGCGCCAAGAAAGTGGTTGCCTATTGCACGCACCCAGTGTTGTCGGGCCCGGCGATCGAGCGTATCTCGGCATCGCCACTCGACGAGCTGGTTGTCACCGATACGATACCCCTGTCCGAAGCGGCCCTGGCCTGCGGCAAGATCCGTCAATTGACGTGCGCGCCGCTGCTGGCCGAAACGTTCAAACGCATCATCAAGGGCGATTCAGTGATCTCCCTGTTTATCGACTAATACGATAGACGGCAACAAACGTCACCTGCGGCGCGACCGGCTTTTTGCCTGTTGCGCCGCAGTGTTTTAGTTTTCGGGGCGCATCCGCGCCCATTTTCGAAGATTCCTGGTCGCGGGAGTCTTCATAACACAAGACGCGAGTCTTGTTCTTTTTGGAGTTTCACATGAAAGTTATCGCATTCAAACGCGAATTGCAAGGTTCCGGAGCGAGCCGCCGCCTGCGCACTTCCGGCCAAACCCCTGGTATCGTTTACGGCGGCGTTGAAGCCCCAGTACTGATCTCGCTGGATCACAACGCCCTGTACCACGCGTTGAAAAAAGAAGTTTTCCACTCGTCGATCCTGGATCTGGAAATCGACGGCGTTTCGCAACAAGTTCTGCTGCGCGACTTCCAAGTCCACGCATACAAACAACTGGTTCTGCACGCTGACTTCCAACGCGTTGACGCATCGCAACCTATCCACGTGAAAGTTGCTCTGCACTTCGCAAACGCTGACGTTTCCCCAGCAGTCAAACTGCACGGCGCAACCATCAGCCACGTTGCCAACGAAATCGAAGTAGCTTGCCTGCCAGGCCAGCTGCCAGAATTCATCACCGTTGACCTGTCGAACATCGACGTTGGTCACTCGCTGCACGTAGCCGACCTGGTCCTGCCAGCTGGCGTGACCGCTGTCACCCACGGCAACAACCTGACCATCGCTACCGCATCGGTACCAGCTGGCCACGTTGCTGCTGAAGCCGAAGCCGCTGCTGAAGCCGACAAGAAGTAATCGCCGCCGCAGCAATGCGGTTGTGGTAAGGAAAAACCCGTCAGGTTCACGCCGGACGGGTTTTTTTCTGCCTGTTTTCACCGATAATGTTTTCATCGATAATTTTTCATTGCAGACAACATCATGCCCATACGCCTGATCGTCGGCCTCGGTAATCCCGGTCCCGAATACGAACAAACCCGCCATAACGCCGGCTTCTGGCTGGTGGACAACCTGGCCAACAGCTTGCCCGGCACCCGCTTGCAGCGCGATACACGCTACAACGCCATGCTGGCCAAGACATCCATCGCCGGCAACGACGTCTGGCTGCTCGAACCGCTGACCTTCATGAACCGTTCGGGCCAGTCCGTGGGCGCCCTGGCGCGCTTTTTCAAGATTGCCGCCGATGAAGTGCTGGTGGTGCATGATGAACTGGACTTGATGCCCGGTATCGCGCGCCTGAAAAAGGGCGGTTCCGCCGGTGGCCACAATGGTCTGAAAGACATCACGGCCGCGCTGGGCACGCAGGATTACTGGCGCTTGCGCCTGGGCATCGGCCATCCGCGCAGCCTGAGCCTGCAGCAGCAAGTGGCCGATTTCGTGCTGCACCGTCCGCGCCGCGAAGACCAGGACCTGATCGACCAGGCCATCGAAAAATCCCTGCAAGTCATGCCGCAGATTATCGAAGGCAAGTTTGAAGCGGCGACGATGAAGCTGCATACGGCCTGATACCGGTCTGATACCAGCAAGATGCGCCTGCGTTGGCGCTACTTGCCCATCATCAGGCTTTTGTCGCGCGCACAGCAAGGGTACAATGGCTCCCTGACTATGTGGCATATGCACCATCCCCGGAAAACGATGAGCGCACGCTCCGTTTTCCCTAACAGCACGGCAAGCACGCCGATCAGCGGCGCCATGTGCTTTGATTATTAAAGGTTTTTCATGAGTCTCCAATGCGGTATCGTCGGCTTGCCGAACGTCGGCAAGTCCACCCTGTTCAATGCACTGACGAAAGCCGGCATCCCGGCTGAAAACTATCCGTTCTGCACCATCGAGCCTAACGTCGGCGTCGTTGAAGTGCCGGATCCACGCATGGATGCGCTGGCGGCCATCGTCAAGCCGGAACGCATGGTCAACGCCATCGTTGAATTCGTCGACATCGCCGGCCTGGTGGCTGGCGCATCGAAGGGCGAGGGCCTGGGCAACCAGTTCCTGTCGCACATCCGCGAAACGGACGCCATCGTCAACGTCGTGCGCTGCTTCGAAGATGACAACGTCATCCACGTGGCTGGCAAGATCAGTCCGCTCGACGATATCGAAGTCATCCAGACCGAACTGGCGCTGGCCGACATGGGCACCGTGGAAAAAGCCATCCACCGCGAAAACAAGAAAGCCCGTTCGGGCGACAAGGACGCCGCCAAGCTGCTGGCCATCATGGAACGCATGATGCCTTACCTGAACGACGCCAAGCCAGTGCGCGCGATGGGCCTGGACGCCGACGAAATGGAACTGATCAAGCCTTTGTGCCTGATCACGGCCAAGCCGGCCATGTTCGTGGCCAACGTGTCCGACACGGGCTTCACCAACAATCCGCTGCTGGATCAACTGACCGAATACGCAAAATCGCAAAACGCCCCTATCGTCGCCATCTGCGCGTCGCTGGAAGCGGAAATTGCCGATCTGGACGATGCCGACAAGGAAGCTTTCCTGAGCGACATGGGCATGCAAGAGCCAGGCCTGGACCGCTTGATCCGTGCCGCCTACAAGCTGCTGGGCCTGCAAACCTACTTCACCGCTGGCGTGAAAGAAGTCCGCGCCTGGACCGTGCCGGTCGGCGCCACCGCGCCACAAGCAGCCGGCGTGATCCACACCGACTTCGAACGCGGCTTCATCCGTGCGCAAACCATCGCCTATGACGACTACATCGCCTTCAAGGGCGAAGCCGGCGCCAAGGAAGTGGGCAAGATGCGCGCCGAAGGCAAGGAATACATCGTCAAGGATGGCGACGTGCTGAACTTCTTGTTCAACGTTTAATTACAGGTCTTCTTTCCTGCACCCAAAAACCCGCTGCGGCGGGTTTTTTCATGGGCGCGCCACGCTTGTGAAATCGCCATGCCGGTATTGCTTGATGACATATAATTTGCGCACGACTTCCTTATCTTTGCCATATTAATCAACAGGAGCACCATGTTTTTACGCAAATTCCAATCGTGCGCGCAGCTGATGCTGGCCACTGTGCTGATCAGTTTTGTCGCCACTACGCCCGCGCGCGCCGAAGCGGTCGCCGCCAAATTGCCCAATGTGGTGATCCTGGCCACGGGCGGCACGATTGCCGGTAGCGGCGCCGACAGCACCACGACCGTGGGCTATACCTCGGCCACGGTGGGCGTCGACCGCTTGATCGCGGCCGTGCCGGAATTGAAAAAAGTCGCCAATGTAAAAGGCGAGCAAGTGTTCCAGATCGCCAGCGAAAGCATGGGCAATGAACACTGGCTGGTGCTGGCCAAGCGCATCAATGTGCTGCTGGCCTCGCCGGATGTCGATGGCGTGGTCGTGACGCACGGCACGGACACCATCGAAGAAACCGCCTATTTCCTGAACCTGACGGTGAAAAGCAACAAACCGGTGGTGGTCGTGGGCGCCATGCGTCCATCGACGGCCATTTCCGCTGACGGCCCCATCAATCTGTACAACGCCGTGTTGTTGGCAGGCAGCAAAGAAGCCGTGGGCAAGGGCGTGCTGGTGGCCTTGAATGACCAGATCAATGCAGCGCGCGAAGTGACCAAGACGAATACCTCGACCACCGACACCTTCAAGTCGACCGAACTGGGCATGCTGGGCTATATCCAGGGCAGCAAACCGTTCTTTTATCGCCAGTCCACCCGCAAGCACACGGCGGACAGCGAATTCGATATCAGCAAACTCGATTCCCTGCCGCAAGTGGACATCGTGTATGGCTATGCCAATATGAACCGCGTGGCCATCGACGCCTTTATCGCCGCAGGCGCCAAGGGCATCATCCACGCGGGCGTGGGCGATGGCAGCGTGGCTGCGCAAATCAAGCCGGCGCTGGTGGAAGCGCGTCAAAAAGGCGTGCTGATCGTGCGCGCCAGCCGCGTTGGCCAGGGCATCGTGGCGCGCAATGGCGAAGCCAATGACGATGAACTCGATAGTGTGGTGTCCGATACCTTGAACCCGCAAAAAGCGCGCATCCTGCTGATGCTGGCTTTGACCAAAACCAACAGTACGCAAGAGATCCAGCGTATTTTCTACACATATTGACGTATTTGCCAGGCCAGCGCCCTGTCAGCCCCATCTGGCAGATTTACGCTGGCCTGCTTTGCTGCCATACTTCGCCTTTGAACAATTCATTGGCAGACGCTGCGGCACTGCCCCGTGTCACATGGCCTTCCTGTCCGACATCACCCTGTATCCCATCAAATCCTGCGCCGGCATCCGCTTGCGCGAGGCGGTCCTGACGCGTTCCGGCCTGATGAGCGAGCACGTGTATGACCGGGAATGGATGGTGGTCGATGTGCACGGGCGTTTTTTGACCCAGCGCGAATATCCGCGCATGGCGCTGATCGTGCCGCGCATCAAGGCCACCACCCTGGAGCTGCGCGCGCCCGGCATGCTGCGCCTGGAAGTGGAACTGGGCTTGCCCCACCCGCAACTGGCGCCCACGCTGGAAGTGCAAGTGTGGGACGATACGCTGCGCGCCTATGATTGCGACGAAGTCACGGCCACCTGGTTTTCAAACGCCATCGGTGTGCCGTGCCGGCTGGTGCGCTTTCACCCGGATGTGGTACGCCCCACCAGCACCAAGTGGACCGCTGGTGTTGCCGCTTCGACCATGTTTGCCGATGGCTATCCGGTGCTGATCGCGGGCGCCGCTTCGCTCGACGACGTCAATGAAAAATTGCACGCCGCCGGCCGCCCAGCACTTGCCATGGACCGTTTCCGGCCTAATCTGGTGATCAGCGATATTGCTGCCTTCGAGGAAGATTATGCAGACTTCCTGCAATTTGGCGCCACCGTGCTCAAACCCGTCAAACCGTGCTCGCGTTGCCCGATTCCCTCGGTCGACCAGGCCACGGGTGTGCCGGGGCCAGATCCGCTGGACGTGATGCAAGGCTATCGTGCCAAGCCTGAACTCGATGGCGCGATCTGCTTCGGCATGAACGCCATCGTCACCGAGGGTGGCGATGAGCGCATCGTCGTGGGCCAGGAAGTCGGTTTCGAACTGGCATTTTGAGTGCCGCGCCTGCACAGAAGGGTTGGAGGTTTTTGAGATGAATCAACCGATATCGCCGGTGCCAGGCCAGCCTGAGGATGAGGCTACGCAGCAACGACTTGCCAATCTGGACGCCGAAAACCAGACTCTGCAGGCGCGCCTGGCCTTTTTGCTGGAACAGGTCGAGCGCAACCATGACATCATGTGCCGGCACCAGGCGTTTGATCTGGAAATTGTCAGCGCGTCCACCTTTCCCGAGCTGATAGGCACGATTTTTCGCACCTTGCCAGTGATTTCCGACCTCGATGGCGTCACTTTGAGCTTGCTCGATGAGGAAGACGATATTTTGCTGGTGATGGAAAAGCTGGGCGTCGATTTCAGCATCTTTCCGCAACTGCAGTTTGTGCATGAGCCGGCTGAACTGGGTTTCGCGCCGCCTGCGCCCGTGCTGGAAGGCGAGCCGGCCTTGCCGCCGCTGCCCTTGCTGGGCGTTTTCGATACCGCGCTGCATGGCAAACGTTTTCCCGGCGCAGATGTGCCCCTGCGCAGCGTGGCCCTGGTGCCCTTGCTGCGCAACAAGCGATTGATCGGCAGCCTGAACCTGGCCAGCAGCGATGCGGCGCGTTTTACGCCCGCGCTGGGGACGGATTTCATCAAGCACATGGCCTCGATTATCGCCATCTGCCTGGAAAACGTGATCAGCAATGAAATGCTGAAATACATAGGCTTGACCGATTCGCTGACGGGCGTCTATAACCGCCGCTATATCGACCGCCGCCTGCTGGAAGAGATCGCGCGCGCGCGCCGCCAGAACTATTTTATTTCCTGCATGTATATCGATATTGACCATTTTAAATTGGTCAATGACACGCATGGCCACCAGGGGGGCGATGAAGTGTTGCGCGAGGTAGCCACGCGTATTCGCCACGAATTGCGCCGTTCCGATGCGCTGGGGCGTTTTGGCGGCGAGGAATTCGTCGTGCTGCTGATCGATGCCGACCTCGATAGCGCCAGTTTCGTGGCTGAACGCATACGCGCCAGCATCGCCGATACCATGTTCGACTTGCCTGGCAACACGCAAACCTGGGTCAGCGTGTCCATCGGCGTGGCTAGCCTGGACGGTGAATCGATCTTGCAGCCGATGGAAACGGTCTCCCAGCAACTGGTGGCCAATGCGGACCTGGCCCTGTACCAGGCCAAGGCCAACGGGCGCAACCAGGTGGTCAGCTGGCAGGCGCCGATTTCATGATAGTGTCAGCGTAACAACAGGCCTTCCGCCTTCGCCACCGCATCGGCGCTGCCACGCAGCACCACCACGTCGCCGATGGCCAGTTCTGTCTCGGGCGTTATTTCCAGGCGGCCCCGTCCCCGGCGGATGGCCGTCACAAAAGCACCGCAGCCAGCCACGTCGACCGTGCTGAGCGGCAATCCCACACACTGTGCACCATCGCTGAGCGTCACTGTATGCAAACGTTCCAGATCGGCATCGTCACCGGCGTCGCTGGCGCCGTGGAAGTAGCCGCGCAGCGAGGCATAACGCTCTTCGCGCGCCGCTTGCACGCGGTGCACCACACGGCGCAGCGGCACGCCCATCATGATCAGCGCATGCGAGGCGAGCATCAAACTGCCTTCCATCAACTCCGGCACCACTTCGGCCGCGCCTGCATCGCGCAGCTGGTCGAGGTCGCTATCGTCATAGCTGCGTACGATGACAGGCACGGTGGGCGCCATATCGTTGAGCAAATGCAATAGTTTCAAGGCAGCCGGTGTATTGGCATAGGTAATCACCACCGCGCTGGCCCGGTAAATACCGGCGGCCACCAGGCTTTCGCGCCGGCCCGCATCGCCATACGATACGTGGGCGCCGGCCAGTTGCGCTTCCTGCACCCGCTCCGGGTCCAGGTCCAGCGCGTGGTATTCGATGTGTTCTTCCGTCAGCAAGGTCGCCAGGCTTTGCCCGCTGCGCCCGAAGCCGGCGATCAGCACATGCTGCTGCGCGGCCATCGTGCGCGTGGCGATCTTGGTCAGGGCCAGCGATTGCATCATCCAGTCATTGGCGGCCAGTTTCATGACGATAGCGTCCGATTTGGCGATGATCAAAGGCGCCACCAGCATCGACAGCACCATCGCCGCCAGCACCACTTGCACCACGAACGGGTCCATCAGCTTGATGCCGCCGGCCAGGTTCAGCAGCACGAAGCCGAATTCGCCGGCCTGGGCCAGTGCCAGGCCTGTGCGCATCGACACGCCCGTCGACGAGCCGAACAGCTTGGCCAATCCTGTGATCAGGGCGAATTTCAGCAGCACGGGGACGCATAGCAGCAGCAAGACCAGCGTCCAGTTGTCGATTACCACGCGGATATTGAGCAGCATGCCGACGGTAATGAAGAACAGCCCCAGCAGCACATCGCGGAACGGTTTGATGTCTTCTTCCACCTGGTGCTTGAATTCCGTCTCGGAAATCAACATGCCGGCCACAAAGGCGCCCAGAGCCAGCGACAGGCCGGCGCGCTCGGTGATCCAGGCCGCGCCCAGGGTGATCAAGAGCAGGTTGAGCATGAACAACTCTTGTGAGCGGCGCTTGGCAACGATGGTCAGCCAGCCACGCACCAGCTTTTGGCCGATGAACAGCAGCATGATCAGCACGATGAGCGCCTTGCCACCTGCCCACAGCAGGGTTTCTGCCAGGGTTTCGGAGTCGCGGGTCAGGGCGGGAATCAGGATCAGCAGCGGCACCACGGCCAGGTCCTGGAATAGCAGGATGCCGATGATCTTGCGCCCGTGCTCGCTTTCCAGTTCCAGCCGCTCCGTCAGCATTTTCGAGACGATGGCCGTCGACGACATGGCCAGCGCACCGCCCAGGGCAAACGCCGCTTGCCAGCTCATCTGTATATAGGCCGACAGGGTGCGTTCCACGATCCAGCCGAAGACGACGGTGGCGACGATCGTGGTGACCACCTGCGCCATCCCCAGGCCAAACACGATGCGCCGCATGGCGAGAAACTTGGGTAGCGAAAACTCGAGTCCGATGGAAAACATCAGAAAGACGACGCCGAATTCTGCCAGGGTATGGCTGGCTTCGTTTTCGGCCGCCAGGCCCAGTGCATGGGGGCCGATGACGATGCCAACGGCCAGATAGCCCAGCATTGGCGGTAAATGCAACATTCTGAAAGCAACCACGCCCAGCACGGCGCTGCCGAGTAGCATCAGGGTCAATTCTAGCGAGGAAAACATGAGGTTGCCCTGGAAGGTCAGTGGAAATCGTTGTTTGTTACGACTGGCAAGTTTTTTGCTTTCCTAATTCGTTTATACTTTGCGCATGAGTGTAACCCATGAAAAAACAATGCTGAAAGCTTTTGATCGAATTGACATGAAAGCCACAACCGAGCGTGCCGTGGCCCTGGCGCGCACCACCTTGCAGATCGAGTCTGACGCCATCGTTGCGCTCGATGCACGGCTGGCAACGGACGATAGCGTGGGCCGCGCCGTGGCGCTGTTGCTGGAATGTAAAGGCCGCGTGGTCGTGTCCGGCATCGGCAAATCGGGCCATATTGCGCGCAAGATTGCCGCCACCCTGTCCTCGACGGGCACGCCGGCCATGTTCGTGCATCCGGCCGAAGCGGCCCATGGCGACCTGGGCATGGTCACCTCGGAAGACGCGTTTATCGCGATTTCGTATTCGGGCGAATCGGCAGAACTGATGGCCATCATGCCGGTCGTCAAGCGCATGGGCGGCGTATTGATCGCCATGACGGGCAAACCCCATTCCAGCCTGGCCCAATTGGCTGATGTGCACCTCGATATTTCGGTTGAAAAAGAAGCCTGCCCGCTGAACCTGGCGCCAACGGCCAGCACCACCGTGACCCTGGCCTTGGGCGATGCGATTGCCGTCGCCTTGCTCGATTTGCGCGGTTTCAAGGAAGAGGATTTTGCCCGTTCGCATCCGGGAGGCGCCCTGGGCCGCCGTTTGCTGACCCATGTGCATGACGTGATGCGCAGCGGCGAGCAGGTGCCGAAAGTGCCGGTGGAAGCGTCGCTGCTGCAGGCGCTGGAAGAAATGACGAAGAAGGGCATGGGCATGACGGCCATCGTCGATGGCGACAACCGTCCGGTCGGCGTGTTTACCGATGGCGATCTGCGCCGCATGTTCGAACGCGTGCAGGATTTCACGCAAGTGGCCATCCGCGACGTCATGCATGCGCAGCCGCGTAGCATCGCGCCGGAACGCCTGGCGGTGGATGCCGTGGCCGTGATGGAACAGTACCGCATCAACCAGATGCTGGTGGTCGATGCCGGTGGCAAGCTGGTCGGCGCCCTGCATATTCATGATTTGACGCAAGCGAAGGTGATTTGATGGATAGCGTGGCAGACAACCTGGCGCGGGCCGCCAGGATCAAACTGATGATTTTTGACGTCGATGGCGTGCTCACCGACGGCAGCCTGCATTTCGGCCCGGACGGCGAAATGATGAAAACGTTTAATGTGCACGATGGCCTGGGTATCAAGCTGCTGCAGGAGTCCGGCGTGCAGACGGCCATCATCAGTGCGCGCCGCTCGGCGATCACGGCGCGCCGTGCGCAAGACCTGGGTTTTACCCATGTACACCAGGGCGGGCATGACAAGCTGACGCCATTTCTCGAATTGCTGGCGCTGACGGGCTTGACCGAAGAGCAGTGCGGCTATATCGGCGACGATGTCGTCGATGTGCCCCTGCTCAAGCGCGTCGGCTTTGCCGTCAGCGTGCCGGGCGGCCGTCCGGAAGCGCACGCCCTGGCGCATCTGGTGACACAGGCCGGTGGCGGCAACGGTGCGGTGCGCGAGATTTGCGAATTCCTGCTGCGTGCACAGGGTAGTTACGAGCGCGTCATGGCGCCGTTCCTGGAGTAAGGCCATGGCCTTAGCAAGCAGCATCATCATGGAAAGTGCCTTACTATGAGCAAGTCTGTAGGCGCCCATCGCTGGCGCATGGCGTGGACCGTGCTGGGAGCGGTCGTGTTTGCGCTCGGCAGTTTTTGGCTGCTGGAGCTGATGAACCGCAATAGCCAGGAAATCAATGCCAGCAAGCATTTGAACGAGCCTGACTATTTCGTCACCAATTTCAGCGTGGTACGCATGGATTTGCAGGGGAAACCCAGCTATATCGTATCGGGCACCAAGCTGACGCATTACCCGGCCGATGATTCGTCCGATATCGACCATCCCTTCGTGCGCAAGATCAGTCCGGATTTGCCGCCCTTGAATATGAATGCCGAACTGGCCCATATCGACCAGGGCAATACGCGGCTGCAGTTGTACCGCAATGTGGTGATCGATCGCGTGGCCAGTCCCAGGAGTCAGAACATGACGCTCAAGACCGAGGCCTTGACGGTTTTTCCCGATGAAGAACGGATGGAAACGGCCGTGCCGGTCGATATGCTGCTGGGCACCTCGCATGTCACGGGCGTGGGCATGAAGGCCAATAATGCGACCAGCGTGGTGGATGTGCAGCAGAATGTGCGCATCGTCTACCCGCCAGCGCCGCGCAAGCCTGCAGCAGCAAAATGACAGTATGCTAATAAGGAAATCATAAAATGAAAAAAATCTTGCTGTTGACCTTGTTGTCGACTGTATGTTCGCTGGGCATGGTCGGTGCGGCGCGTGCCGAAAAGGCGGACTCGGAGAAAGAAGCCGTGATCACCGCCGAGCGTGGCCAGGTTGATGACGTCAAGCAGGTGCGCACCCTGACGGGCAATGTGGTGCTGGTGAAGGGCACCCTGACCATGAAAGCCGGCCGCGCCGTGATCACGGAAGACCCGCAGGGCTACCAGTTCATCACCTTCTGGGCGGAAACCGGCAAGCTGGCCACCTTCCGCCAGAAGCGCGACGGCGAAGGCGACCTGTGGGTAGAAGGCGAAGCCGAACGCGTGGAATACAATAACAAGACGGAAGTGGTGAAGCTGTTCTCGAAAGCCAAGCTGACGCGCCTGGAAGGCAAGAAACCGACCGATGTGGCCAATGGCGCTTTCATTTCCTATGACAGCCGCAATGAACTGTTCAATATGGAAAATACGGATAGCGGCAGCACCATCCCGGGCGGCGGCAGCGTGCGCATGGTGATCCAGCCGAAGAACAAGGCGCCGGCTGCTCCCGCCGCGTCCTCGTCCACGCCGGCGGCATCGGTACCAGCTACGCCTGCGCCAGGAAAGAAATAATGGAAAATATACGTTGCGGCAGCACCCTGATCGTGAAAGGGCTGCAAAAAACCTATGGCAAGCGCCAGGTCGTGCATGATGTCTCGCTGCAAGTCGAATGCGGCGAAGTCGTCGGCTTGCTGGGTCCTAATGGCGCCGGCAAGACCACCTCCTTCTATATGATCGTCGGCCTGGTGCCGTCGGACGGCGGCACTATCGATATCAGCGGGGTGGACATCTCCAGCCTGCCGATACACCGCCGCGCGCAGATGGGCTTGTCGTATCTGCCGCAGGAAGCGTCGGTCTTCCGCAAGCTGACGGTGGAAGACAATATCCGCGCCGTGCTGGAAATCCAGACCGTCGAAGGCCGTCCCTTGAAAAAGGCGGAAATCGAAGAACGCCTGAATAAGCTGCTGGCCGACTTGCAGATTGAAAAGCTGCGCGAAAACCCGGCACTGTCCCTGTCGGGCGGCGAGCGCCGCCGGGTGGAAATCGCCCGCGCGCTGGCGACCGATCCCCGTTTCGTGCTGCTCGATGAACCGTTTGCCGGCGTCGACCCGATCGCCGTGATCGAGATCCAGCGCATTGTGCGTTTCTTGAAGGAGCGCAATATCGGCGTGCTGATCACCGATCATAATGTGCGCGAAACGCTGGGTATTTGCGACCGCGCCTACATCATCAACCAGGGCTCAGTGCTGGCGTCGGGACGTCCCGATGACATCATCGCCAACGAGTCGGTACGCCGGGTCTATCTGGGCGAACACTTCCGTATGTGAGCCAATGAAACAATCATTGCAGCTGCGCACTTCGCAGCACTTGGCATTGACGCCGCAGTTGCAACAATCGATACGCCTGTTGCAACTGTCCACACTGGAATTGCACCAAGAGCTGGAACAACTGCTGACGGACAACCCGCTGCTCGAGCGCCTCGACGATCCGCTCGACCGTTCGCTGCGCCTGCTGTCCGACGGCGCCTTGAGTTCCACCGCCGCGCCAGCGGAAGCGCCGCCCCAGCCACCCAGCCAGGACGCGCCGGCAGCGCCTGCCGAAGCCGATGGCTACGAGGGCGACACGGGCGAAGCCACGGCTGCTTCGGACACGGGCGACAGTGACTGGAGCGAAGCGAGCCGGGGCAAGGCGCCCGAGGACGACGATGCGCGCCCACAACTCGAAGCCCATCACTGCACTCTGCGCGAACATTTGATGGAACAAATGCGCGTGACGGTGCTGGAATTGCGCGATCGCGCGCTGGTCGAACTGATCATCGACGCGCTCGACGACAATGGCTATCTGGAAGAGCCGCTTGACGATATCCTGGCGCGTTTGCCCGAAGAGCTAGACATCGACGCCGACGAATTGCGCACGGCCCTGGTGCTGCTGCAAAGTTTCGATCCGCCGGGCGTGGGCGCGCGCAATGCTTCCGAATGCCTGGCGCTGCAAATTCGCCGCCTGCCACAGATTGCCCTGGTCACCAGGCGCATGGCCCTGGCCATCGTGGAAAAACACCTGGCCTGGTTTGCCCAGCGCGACTTCAACAAGCTGAAAAAAGCCCTCAACTGCGATGAGGAAGACTTGCGTGAAGCACAAGTAGTGATTCGCCAGTGCAACCCGCATCCGGGCGCCGTGTTTGCTTCCGACGTGTCCGATTATGTGGTGCCGGATGTGGTGGTCAAGCGCGGCCGCCATGGCTGGCAAGTCACGCTGAACAACGATGTCATGCCGCGCCTGCGCGTGAACGCCATGTATGCCAACCTGCTCAAGCAGGGCAAGGGTGAGGGCGCCATGGGCGTGCAGTTGCAGGAAGCCAAGTGGCTGATCAAGAATATGCGCCAGCGTTTCGACACGATATTGCGCGTGGCGCAAGCGATAGTAGAACGGCAAAAGAATTTTTTCTCGCACGGCGCCGTCGCCATGCGCCCCCTTGTGCTCCGCGAAATAGCTGATACACTGGGTTTACACGAGAGTACTATCTCGCGGGTAACAACCCAAAAGTACATGCTGACCCCGCATGGCATGTTTGAGTTGAAATATTTTTTTGGTAGCCATGTTGCCACCGAAGCGGGGGGCGAGGCATCGTCAACGGCGATACGGGCACTGATCGTGCAACTGACAGGAGCAGAAGACACAAAAAATCCTTTATCCGACAGTAAGATTGCGGACATGCTGGGGGAACAAGGCATGGTGATTGCGCGACGTACTGTTGCCAAATACCGGGAAGCGTTGAAAATTCCGCCAGTGAGCCTGCGTAAGTCTTTGTAGTTTTTTCGGTTCCTCTACGGGTCGGACACGATGGACTCCGCATGAACCCGATCATCTTTAGGAGTGTGTATGAATCTCACCATCAGCGGACATCATCTTGAAGTGACACCAGCCATTCGTGAATACGTACAAACGAAACTGGAGCGTGTAAAACGTCATTTCGATCAAGTTATCGATATTGCCGTGATTCTGACCGTCGACAACCTCAAAGAGAAGGCTAAACGTCAAAAGGCCGAAGTCAATTTGCGTCTGAGTGGCAAGACCGTGTATGTGGAAAGCCTGGCGCAAGACCTGTATGCTGCCATCGATACCCTGATCGACAAGCTGGACCGGCAGGTGATGAAGTACAAAACCAAAGTGCAAGGGCACGGTAAAGAGGCGATCAAGCATCTGCCAGACAACACAGAAGAAGCCGCCATCGCCGTCTAAGGCCAGCCGCTTCCCACCGTTGTGATCAAAACTAAGGGCGCATATGCGCCCTTTTTTGCTTTTATGGCGTGTCTATTTTTACATCACGTACGTTCGCGATGGCGCAGCACCACCCGTTCCTGTTCGCTGAAATAGTGTGCCAGCCGTTCTGCCATGTAGACGGAACGGTGTTGTCCACCTGTGCAGCCCAAGGCCACGGTCAGATAGCTGCGGTTGTCGGACTTAAAGGACGGCAACCATTTTTCGATGAAGGCACGTATATCGCCCAGCAATTCAATTGCGCTGGGCTGGGCGTCGAGGAAGGCGATCACAGGTCCATCGCGGCCATCGAGAGGGCGTAGCGTCAAGTCGTAATAGGGGTTGGGCAAGGCCCGCACATCGAAGACGAAATCAGCGTCGAGCGGCACGCCCAGCTTGAAGGCGAACGATTCGAAAAACAGGGTCAGCGGGGCGCGCTCGGAAGCGACGATATCCTTGATCCAGGCACGCAGCTTGTTCGCGCTCAGTTCCGACGTGTCGATCAGATGACCGAGCTGTTCGATGGTCGACAGGCGTTCACGTTCTTCCGAAATGCATTCGATCAAGGTGCGGCGGCTGGCCGGATTCTGGTTGGGCCGCAATTCGTGCGACAGGGGATGGCTGCGCCGCGTTTCAGAAAAACGCGCTACCAGCGCATGCGTGGTGGCTGTCAGGAACATGACCTTGACATCATGTCCCTGGTCGCGCAGCAAGGCCACATTGTGCGGCAGGCTGACCAAGGACTCGGCGCTGCGCGCATCGACCGCCACCGCCAGTTGCGGCGTGCTTTCATCGAGCAGGGTTTGTACCAGGCTGGGCAGCAAGGCAGGCGGCAGGTTGTCGACGCAATAGTAGCCAGCATCTTCCAGCACATTGAGTGCGACAGATTTACCGGAGCCGGATATTCCGGTGATAAGGACGATATGCATAGGGGCGATCATACAATAAAGATCGATCCTCTGCCCCCATAGCCACTATCTTTACAAATTATTGCAACTTGAACACAGCGTTGTTTGCACCAGATCCTGTGGTTGACGGAAGGTGGCCAGCGGCTCAATAGACCCCAGTTTTAATCGCCACTCATGGCGAGGCGTTGGCGCTCCATGAACTCCTGCAAGGTATCGATCCCCCGCAGTTGCAAGATGGTGTTGCGCACGGCTGCTTCCAGCAGCACGGCGATGTTGCGGCCGGCGGCGACGGGGATCACGACCTTGCGGATGGGCAGGCCCAGCACGTCTTCGGTGGGGAACAAAAAGGGCAGGCGTTCTACTTCTTCTTCCAGCGCATTGCGGCGTACCAGGTGGACGATCAGTTTCAATCGCATCTTGCGGCGCACGGCCGTTTCACCAAAGATGGCCTTGATGTCGAGCAAACCCAGGCCGCGCACTTCGAGCAGGTTTTGCAGCAGCGGCGGGCAGCGTCCTTCGATCATGTTCGGTGCGATGCGCGAGAATTCGACGGCGTCGTCGGCCACCAGGCCGTGGCTGCGCGAGATCAGCTCCAGGCCCAGCTCGCTCTTGCCCAGGCCCGAGTCGCCCGTGATCAGCACGCCCACGCCCAGCACGTCCATGAACACGCCGTGCATGATAATGCGTTGCGCCAGCTTTTTCGACAGGTAGACGCGCAGGAAGTCGATCACTTGCGCGGCCGGCAGCGGGGTTGAAAACAAGGGGATATTTTGCTCGTCGCAAATGGCGAGGATGTCGGGCGGCGTTTCCAGGCCTTGCGCGATGATCAGCGCCGGCGGGCCGCCAGCGATCAGCTCACCGATCACGTGAGTACGCGTGTTGACCTTGAGGCGCTGGTAATAATTGATTTCCTGATGGCCAAACACCTGGATGCGGCCCGGGTGTATCAGGTTCAAGTGGCCGACCTGGTCGGCCGCAGAAGAGACATCGCCAGAGATCAGGCGTTCGCCGCCAGGGAAGCCGGCGAACCAGCCCAGTTGCAGGCTTTCACGATTATCGTCGTACAGGCGTTGTATCGTCAGCGGCGTTTGCAACATGGCGGTCTTCTTCAGGAGTGGAGGAATACCTGAAGTTTAACCTGCCGCCTGCAAGCTGGGTTGCCAATTGATGATGCGGTTATGCACCGATTTCGGATCGGGATCGGTGGCCAGGGCCGTACGGAAGGCGTCGTCGGAAAACATTTCAGCGATTTCCGACAGGATTTCCAGATGTTGCTGCGTCACGTGATCTGGAATCAGCAGGAAAAACAACAGGTTGACCGGTTTTCCGTCCGGCGACTCGAATGGTATCGGCTCGGCCAGGCGCACGAAGGCGCCCAGCGGCGCTTTCAGGGTCTTGCTGCCCTTGACCCTGCCATGCGGCACGGCCACGCCATGACCCAGACCGGTCGAGCCCAGCCGTTCGCGGGCAAACAGGTTGTCCGAGACGGTGGAGCGGGCGATGCCGTAATTGTTTTCGAAGATCAGGCCGGCTTGCTCGAAAGCGCGCTTTTTGCTGGAGACTTCCAGGTCCAGAAGGACGTTTTCGATGGATAGTATTTTGCTAAGATTAGTCATGACACTCAGTGAAATGGTGCAATGCGCAGAGGGCTTGCGAGCCGAATTATAGGCCTGTTTTCGTGGCCTGTAACGCCAATTCTCGACAGTATACGCCCGCTTGAGGCGCAGTGGGCGCTCGTGTACGCGGCATCCTTGCATTATTTAAAAAATAACACCAAGGCGAATTAGCTATTTCTTGATTGAAAACGAATGTCTTTCCGGTTTTTCGGTCGCAGAAAGACAATTTTCCGATTTTTCCGTGCTTTTTTCGTACTGCACGGCATTGCGGCCACGTTGTATTAAAACACAGCCGACATTCCTGTCGGCATGTTTTTAGCCCTTACACGGACTTTATGGCGGTTTTATTGATGTGCCTCATTGGCGTGCTTATTGGCGTGCTTATTGACGTGCATTACGTAAATTGCCCGGCATCTTGCCCGTGCTGAAATTGCTGCGCCATGGGTTGATATCGAGTCCGCCGCGGCGCGTGTAGCGCGCATAGACAGACAGTTTTTGCGGTGCGCACTGGCGCAGGATGTCGACAAAGATGCGTTCCACACATTGCTCGTGGAATTCATTATGTTCACGGAAACCGATCAGATAGCGCAACAAGCTTTCCTGGTCGATTTGCGGTCCTGCGTACTCGATTTGCACGCTGCCCCAGTCTGGCTGGCCCGTTACCAGGCAGTTCGACTTGAGCAAATGTGACACCAGCACTTCTTCCACCGGCGCTTCGTCCTTGGCCGCTTTCAGCAACAGGGGCGAAGGTGTGTATTGCGTGACCTCGATATCGAGGCGGTCCAGCAGCACGCCGTCGAATTCACCCATTTTCAGCTTGCCGAAGTCTTCCTGCAGAGTCAGTTCCAGCTGCACCGGCGCGCCAAAACCGTGCGACAAATCCTGCACCAGCAAGGCGCGCAGCGCGTCGGCGCTGGCCAGCCTGGTCTGGTTGAACGAGTTCAGGTAGAGCTTGAACGATTTCGATTCGATGATATTGGGCGAATCGGCTGGCGCGCTGACCTTGGCAATGGCCACTTGTGGCTTGCCACGCAAGTTGAGCCACGACAATTCATAGGCATTCCAGATATCGAGGCCGAAGAAGGGCAGGGTGCCGTGCAGCGCCAATTCATCGCGCTTGCCCTGGCGCGGAATCGGAAACAGCAATTCCGGCGCGTAATCGGTACGGTAAGCGGAGTTTTTGCCCAGTGGAGACAGGCCGGCAAGGTCGTTGGTGGTGGTCATGGTGGTGTCGCGTAGTTCAGTCAAGCACGCATGGTAGCCTATTTACCGCGATGGCAAGAAGCGGGGCCAGGACTATCGGCCTGGCCCGGCACTTTTAGCCCAGGAACAACTTGTAGACCGGATTACTGGTCTCATCCCAGTAACGATAGCCGAGAGTCTCGAGGAAACGGGCGAATTCCGGCATTTCCTCGGGGGGCACTTGCAAGCCGATCAGGATACGGCCCACGTCGCCGCCCTGGCTGCGGTAATGGCACAGGGAAATATTCCAGTTTGGCGCCATACTGTCGAGGAAACGCATCAGCGCGCCCGGGCGCTCGGGAAACTCGAAGCGGTACAGCAGCTCGTCCTGCGCCAGCTGGCTCTTGCCGCCGACCAGGTGGCGCAAATGGGTCTTGGCCAGTTCGTCGTGCGTCAGGTCCAGGGTCTTGAATTCGTGTTCTTCAAAGAGGCTCGCCACCTGGGCCGATTCGTCGCGGTTGGCGATCTGGATGCCGACAAATACGTGGGCCTGTTTTGCATCGCTGATGCGGTAGTTAAATTCCGTCACGTTGCGCGCGCCCACCAGCGAGCAGAAGCGTTTAAAGCTGCCGCGCTGTTCGCGCATGGTGACGGCAAACACGGCTTCGCGGAATTCACCGAGTTCGGCCCGTTCGGCAACAAAACGCAGGCGGTCGAAATTCATATTGGCGCCGCTGGCGATCGTTACCAGGGTTTCATTGTTGACCGGGTGGCGCGACAGGCTGGCCCGTTCCACATAAGCCTTGGCGCCGGCGATGGCCAGCGCGCCCGATGGCTCCAGAATGCTGCGCGTATCCGTAAACACATCCTTGATGGCGGCGCAGATGGCGTCCGTGTCGACGGTGATGATTTCATCGACATACGCTTGCACCAGGCGGAAGGTTTCTTCGCCGGCCAGGCGCACGGCCGTGCCATCGGCAAATAGGCCCACGTCGTTCAGAGTGACGCGCTCGCCGGCTTTCAGCGAACGGGCCATGGCGTTCGAATCGACGCTTTGCACGCCGATGATCTTGATGTCCGGGCGAATCTGTTTCACGTAGGCCGCGATGCCCGCGATCAGGCCGCCGCCGCCTATCGGCGCAAAAATCGCATGGATGGGGCCGGCGTGCTGGCGCAAAATTTCCATGCCGATGGTGCCCTGGCCGGCGATCACATCAGGATCGTCAAACGGGTGCACAAAGGTCAGCTTCTGTTCCAGTTCCAGCGTTTTGGCATGGTTGAAGGCATCCGTGTAGGACTCGCCGTGCAAGACCACTTCGACTTGCGTGCCACCGCGTTGCTTGACCGCCTCGACCTTCACTTGCGGCGTGGTGGTCGGCATGACGATGACGGCACGGCAGCCCATGCGCGCTGCCGACAGGGCCACGCCCTGGGCATGGTTGCCGGCCGAAGCGCAAATGACGCCCCGTTTGCGTTCCGCATCGCTGAGCTTGGCCATCTTGTTGTAGGCGCCGCGTATCTTGAAGCTGAACACGCTTTGCATGTCTTCGCGCTTGAAATAAATCTGGTTGCCCAGGCGTTGCGACAGGGCAGGGGCCAGTTCCAGCGGCGTTTCGGTGGCGACGTCATAGACGCGGGCGGTCAGGATTTTCTTGAGGTAGTCGATGTTCATAGTCTGCAAGCGAGTGATTCTGGGCCAGGAACTTACTGGAACGTGTACGTCGATAGCGGTCTTGCCATAGCGGATAAGCCAGGCAACTGATTTACGTGATAGATATTACGCGGTAGAACTACAGGCCGGTGAGCCCTTGTGGCTGCGCACGGTTGATGCCCGGTACAGTCTGCGCTTCATTATAATGTAGAGCTTTACAGCATCGGGTAGTGTTCAATGATCGAATCTGCAATCGTCTGGTTGCTGCACCTGATTGCAGCGCCAGAGGTCGGGCTGACATCGGTCTTTCTGATCAGCTTTATCTCCGCCACCTTGTTGCCGCTCGGCTCAGAGCCGGCCGTGTTTGCCGTGATCAAGGCCAATCCCTCGCTGTTCTGGGCGGTCATCGCGGTGGCCACCGTGGGCAATACCCTGGGCGGCGTGGTCGACTACTGGATGGGCTACCGGGCCAAGCAGGCGTTTGCCAAGGAGCGCGAGACGCGCTGGTTCGGCTGGCTGGCCCGCTATGGCGCAAAAACCATGTTGCTGGCCTGGCTGCCCGGCATCGGCGACCCGCTGTGCACCCTGGCCGGCTGGCTCAAGCTGCCGTTCTGGCCCAGCGTGGCTTATATGGCCATCGGCAAGTGCGCGCGTTACCTGACCATGACGATATTACTGCTGTATGTACCTGATGGTACCTGGCACTGGATAGGCACATTGCTGTCTTGAGTGAGATCAAATGCAAGCCCATTCCGGTCCGTTTTTAACAGTTTGATAATTTGTGGGCTTGGTCGATTCTTGGCATTTTTACTCAAAAAAAGCCGATATGGTCATTTTTTATTCATATAAAAATTGGCTTGACCATATTTGCTATGGATCGCCAGACCCGACATAAACCTTGGGCGGGCTAAGGCTGTTAGGGCATGGTGCGGCGCAATAAGCTAGAATGGGTCTTTAGGGTAAGTCCACACGTCACCACATTCCATGAACGCTCCCGCACAAATTCAAGCTTTATTGGCAGAAACACCCAATGGTCCAGCAGCCAGCCGACTGCGCGAAATCCCCTATAACTACACGTCGTTTTCCGATCGCGAGATCGTCATCCGGCTGTTGGGCGAGGACTCCTGGCGTCTGCTCGATGAGCTGCGCGGCGTGCGTCAGACGGGCCGTTCGGCGCGCATGCTGTACGAAGTGCTGGGCGATATCTGGGTAGTGCGCCGCAATCCCTATCTGCAAGACGATTTGCTGGACAATCCCAAGCGCCGCCAGGGCTTGATCGACGCCTTGCACCACCGCCTGGCCGAAGTCGACAAGCGCCGCCTGACGGTCGATAGCGCCGCCGATGCTGCTGCCGATACGGCTGCAAATACCCAGCAGCGCAGCGCCAATGTCGAGTCCCTGCTGAAAGCAGCGAGCAAGGCCGTGGCCGATTTTGGCGACGAGTTCCGCAAGACCTACGACTTGCGCAAGCGCACGGTCAAGGTGCTGGGCCGTTACACCGAAAAACACAATGTCCGCTTCGACGGCATGACGCGCGTGTCCCACGTGACGGACGCCACCGACTGGCGGGTCGAATACCCTTTCGTTGTGTTGACGCCCGACACGGAAGAGGAAATGGCCGGCCTGGTCAAAGGCTGTATCGAGCTGGGGCTGACCATCATCCCGCGCGGCGGCGGCACCGGCTACACGGGTGGCGCGATTCCCCTGACGCCCATGTCGGCTGTCATCAACACGGAAAAGCTGATCACCCTGGGCGCGGTGGAAATGCAAGTCTTGCCGGGCTTGACGCATGAATACGCGACGATCAATTCGGGCGCCGGCGTGATTACCAATAAAGTATCGGAAGCGGCGGAAAAAGCCGGTTTCGTGTTTGCCGTCGACCCGACTTCGGCCCATGCATCGTGTATCGGCGGCAACGTCGCCATGAATGCGGGCGGCAAGAAAGCCGTGTTGTGGGGCACGGCGCTGGACAATCTGGCCTCGTGGCGCATGGTCGACCCGAATGGCGATTGGCTCGATGTCACGCGCCTGGACCATAACCTGGGCAAGATCCACGATATCGCACTGGCGCGTTTCCAGCTGGAATGGCGTCACCCGAGCACCCGCGACGCCAATAAGCCGAACGCGCCGTTCAAGACGGAAATCCTGGAAATTCCTGGCCGCAAATTCCGCAAGGAAGGCCTGGGCAAGGACGTGACCGATAAATTCCTGGCCGGCTTGCCAGGCATCCAGAAAGAAGGCTGCGACGGCCTGATTACCTCGGCGCGCTGGATTTTGCACAAGATGCCGAAATTTACCCGCACGGTCTGCCTGGAATTCTTTGGCCAGGCGCGCGATGCGATTCCGTCGATCGTGGAAATCAAGGATTACCTGGACGGTTTGCCGGCCAAGGGCGAGCAATACACCACCCTGCGCCTGGCTGGCCTGGAGCATCTGGACGAACGCTATCTGCGCGCCGTCGGTTACGCCACCAAGTCGAAACGGGGCGTGTTGCCGAAGATGGCGCTGTTTGGCGATATCGTCGGCGACGATGAAAATGCCGTCGCGCAAGCGGCCTCGGAAGTGGTGCGTATCGCCAACACGCGCGTGGGGGAAGGTTTTGTTGCCGTCAGCCCCGAAGCGCGCAAGAAATTCTGGCTCGACCGTGCCCGCACGGCAGCGATTGCCAAGCACACCAACGCGTTCAAGATCAATGAAGACGTGGTGATCCCGCTCAATCGCATGGGCGAATACACGGATGGCATCGAGCGCATCAATATCGAGCTGTCGATCAAGAACAAGCTGCAACTGGCCGAGGCCCTGAGCGCATTCTTTGGCAAGGGCAATTTGCCGATCGGCAAGAGCGACGACGCCTCGGACGACCGCGTGGATGACGCTGAAATGCTGGGCGACCGCGCTGAGCAGGCGCAGCAGTTGCTGGCTGATGTGACCGCCCGCTGGACTTATCTGCTGGGCCAACTGGACCGGCCGCTGGCCGACGTCAAAGGCGAGCTGGCCGAACTGGGCCTGGAGCGCTTGCTGCCCGTGTTCGATGCGCGCCTGGAAACACAGCCTGCCGCCAGCTTGTTTGACGTGGTGCAAGACCGCACCGTGCGCATTACCTGGAAACAAGAAATCCGCGCCCAGCTGCGCCAGATTTTCAATGGCGCCGCCTTCAAGCTCATTCTTGACGAGGCGACGGCGATCCACGCGCGCATCTTGCGTTCGCGCGTCTTCGTGGCGCTGCACATGCATGCAGGCGATGGCAATGTGCACACCAACTTGCCCGTCAACTCGGACAATTACGAAATGCTGCAAGACGCCCACCAAGCCGTGGGCCGCATCATGATCTTGGCCCGCTCGCTCAATGGCGTGATTTCTGGCGAGCACGGTATCGGCATTACCAAGCTGGAATTTTTGACGGAAGAAGAGATCGGCGACTTCCGCAGCTACAAGCTGCGCATCGATCCCGAAGGCCGCTTCAACAAGGGGAAACTGCTGAACTTGCCGGGCATGGGGGCCGACTTGCGCAATGCCTACACGCCATCGTTCGGCCTGATGGGACACGAGTCCCTGATCATGCAGCAAAGCGATATTGGCGCGATTGCCGACAGCGTCAAGGATTGCTTGCGCTGCGGCAAGTGCAAACCCGTGTGCTCGACCCACGTGCCGCGCGCCAACTTGCTGTATTCGCCGCGCGACAAGATTTTGGCGACTTCGTCACTGATCGAAGCTTTCCTGTACGAAGAACAGACGCGGCGCGGCATTTCCATCAAGCATTGGGAAGAATTCGAAGACGTGGCCGACCACTGCACGGTCTGCCATAAATGCGTCACGCCTTGCCCCGTGAACATCGACTTTGGCGATGTATCCATGAATATGCGCAATCTGCTGCGCAAGATGGACAAGAAAAGCTTTAATCCGGGCACCAAGGCGACCATGATGTTCCTCAACGCCACTGATCCCGTGACCATCAATGCCACGCGCAAGGTCATGATAGGCTGGGGTTACAAGGCGCAGCGTCTGGGCCACGATCTGCTCAAGAAATTTGCCAAAAAGCAGACCAAGGCGCCGCCGCCATCGACCGGCAAGCCGCCTGTGAAAGCGCAGGTGATTCACTTCATCAACAAAAAGATGCCGGGCAACCTGCCGAAGAAATCGGCGCGCGCCTTGCTCGACATTGAAGATGACAAGGTGATCCCGATCATCCGTAATCCGAAGACCACCACGGCCGATACGGAAGCCGTGTTCTACTTCCCCGGTTGCGGTTCCGAGCGTCTGTTCTCGCAAGTGGGCCTGGCGACGCAAGCGATGCTGTGGGAAGTGGGCGTGCAGACGGTCTTGCCACCGGGTTATCTGTGCTGCGGTTATCCGCAGCGGGGCGCAGGCGAGTTCGACAAGGCTGAAAAGATGATGACGGACAACCGCGTCCTGTTCCATCGCATGGCCAACACGCTCAATTACCTCGATATCAAGACGGTGCTGGTGTCCTGCGGCACGTGTTATGACCAGTTGGCGACTTACCAGTTTGAAAAGATTTTCCCTGGCTGCCGCATCATGGATATCCATGAATATTTGCTGGAGAAAAACGTCAAGCTGGAAAACGTGAATGGCACCCGTTATATGTACCACGAGCCATGCCACAATCCGATGAAGCTGCAAGAGTCGGGCAAGACCATCAATTCGCTGATCAGCACGGTAGACAACGTGAAGATTGAAAAGAATGACCGTTGCTGCGGAGAATCGGGTTCCCTGGCCGTGACGCGTCCGGACATTTCCACGCAAGTACGTTTCCGCAAGGAAGAAGAAATGGTCAAGGGCGCCGACAAGCTGCGCGGCGATGGTTTCACGGGCGACGTAAAAATCCTCACCAGCTGCCCATCGTGCCTGCAAGGCTTGTCGCGCTACAATGACGATTCGGGCACCACCGCCGACTACATCGTCGTCGAGATCGCCAAACATTTGCTGGGAGAAAACTGGATGCCAGACTATGTGAAACGCGCCAACGATGGCGGCATCGAACGGGTGCTGGTGTGAGTTCCGTGCACTGCGATCTGTGCACCTTGCTCGATGGCTACGCCAGCAAGCAGGGGCTGGAAACCTTGTTATGGCGCAGCGACCGGCTGGCCGTGGTGGCGGTCGATGACGCCGCCTATCCCGGCTTTTGCCGAGTAATCTGGAACAAGCACGTCAAGGAAATGACGGATTTGACACCGGGCGAGCGCAATTACGTGATGGAAGTGGTGTGGCAAGTCGAGCTGGCCGTGCGTGAAGTGATGCAGCCGGAAAAGGTGAATGTCGCCAGTTTCGGCAATATGACGCCGCATGTGCACTGGCATGTGATTCCCCGCTACCGCGACGACGCGCATTTCCCCCATCCGAGCTGGGCCGTGGTGCAGCGCGAAACGCCGGCCGCCGTGCTGGCCGAGCGCCGCGCCCTGCTGCCGGCACTACGCACCGCCATTATTCAACGCTTATCGGCATAATTATGAGTACAAATTCTACCCCGCAACCGACGGACATTACCGTCCATAACCAGTCGCGCGTGCTCGACATCGCTTTTGACGATGGCAGCCAGTTCGCGCTGCCGTTTGAATACCTGCGCGTGTATTCGCCATCGGCCGAAGTGCAAGGCCATGGCAAGGGCCAGGAAGTCTTGCAACTGGGCAAGCGCCTGGTGGGCTTGACAAATCTGGAGCCAGTTGGCAACTACGCCGTGCAACCGACTTTCAGCGATGGTCACAATACGGGCCTGTACACCTGGAGCTATCTGTACAAGCTGGGCGCCGAGCAAAGCAAGCTGTGGCAAGACTATCTGGACCGCCTGACGGCCGCCGGTTATCCGGGCGACAGCGGCCGCGATGCGCTGGCCGACATGACGATCAAACAATCTTCTGGTCACGTCCACGGCCCCAGCTGCGGTCACAAACACTAAGTTTTTCATCGCAAAAATGGGCTGCCCCGGACGGTTGACACCGCTCCGGCGCAGCCCATTTTTTTTGTCCGTTTTTTTGTCCCTATGGCAAGCAGGGTGAAATGGGCTTGCGCTTGTATAATGCACTTAGTTCAAACAGGCTGCCTACCATGACCAATACCACCCATTTCGGATATAAAACAGTTGCAGAAGACGACAAAGTGCGCGAAGTCGCCAAGGTGTTCCATTCCGTCGCTGCCAAATATGATGTGATGAATGACTTGATGTCGGGCGGGCTGCACCGTCTGTGGAAGACCTTTACGATCGCCAACGCGGGCGTGCGCCCTGGCTTCAAGGTACTCGATATCGCTGGCGGCACGGGCGACCTGTCGAAGGCCTTTGCCAAGCAGGCTGGCCCCACCGGTGAAGTCTGGCTGACCGACATTAATGAGTCGATGTTGCGCGTGGGCCGCGATCGCCTCTTGAATCGTGGCTTATTGACCCCAACTCTGCTGTGCGATGCTGAAAAGCTACCTTTTCCTGATAACTATTTTGACCGTGTCAGCGTGGCTTTCGGCTTGCGTAATATGACACACAAGGATGTGGCGCTGGCAGAAATGCGCCGCGTGCTGAAACCGGGCGGCAAGCTGCTGGTCCTTGAATTTTCCAAGGTAGCAGCGCCGCTGCAAAAACCATACGATCTGTATTCGTTCTCGGTATTGCCGTGGTTCGGACAGAAAATTGCGGGTGATGCGGAAAGCTATCGCTATTTGGCGGAATCGATCCGCATGCACCCGGACCAGGAAACGCTGAAGACCATGATGGAAACGGCGGGCCTGGAACGTGTGCAATATTACAATTTGACGGCAGGTATTGCCGCTTTGCATACCGGCATCAAGATGTAGTGTTGCCGGCACTTTAGGAGATGGAATGAAGATGAAGAAATTTTTGGTTGGCATGATGTTGGCCGCGACCACGGTATCGATGCTGGGCGAAGCCCTGGCGCGTCCCATGGGAGGTGGCCGTTCCATCGGCCGCCAGTCGCAAAACGTAGGTCGTCAGGCGCCCGCTCCGGCACCGGCACCTGCGCCTAGCCAGGCACCACGTCAAGCTCAACCGACGCCAGCTCCGGCGGCCGCTGCTGCGGCAAAACCGCCTAGCCGCTGGAAAGGCATTCTGGGCGGCGCCTTGCTGGGCCTGGGCCTGGGCGCGCTGCTGTCGCATTTTGGCCTGGGAGGTGCTTTGGCCAGCATGATCAGCTCGCTGCTGATGGTGGCCTTGATCGCTGGCGTGATTTTCTTTATCTACCGCATGGTACGCAACAAGCGCGATGGCGGCACGGCGAATGCCAACAACGGCGGCAACAATCCGTTTGCCAATTTTGGTGGCAATTTCAATAATACGCCTGCACCGGCTGGCAATGTGCCGGACATCGGTTCGCGCATTCCACCGCTGCCGCCGCTGCAGCCGGTCTCGTCCGGTGTAGGCCTGGACAAGCCGGAACCTGCCGCTGCCGCGCCCTGGGGCGTGCCAGCCGATTTCGACAAGGATAACTTTTTGCGCCATGCGAAAAGCAATTTCATTCGTTTGCAAGCAGCCTGGGACAAATCGGACGTCAATGACATCCGTGAATTCACCTCGCCGGAAGTGTATGCAGAACTGCGCATGCAAATCCAGGAACGTGGCGGCCAGGCAGACTTTACCGACGTGGTCACCATCGATGGTGAATTGCTGGGCATAGAAACGGCCGCCAATGATTATCTGGCCAGCGTGAAATTCACCGGCCTGATCCGTTCGGCGCCGAACGCGGCAGCCGAGCCGTTCGCGGAAGTGTGGAATATGTCGAAACCCCTCAACGGCAATGGTGGTTGGGTCTTGGCGGGCATACAACAATTGAACTAATGTCAATTAGTTCCTGAGCGGCAGCTTAAGCGCAGAATGAATTCTTGCTGCTTGAGGGATATTTCCTGCTGAACTGGTAAGATCGAAACCGCCCGTGTTATTGACGGGCGGTTTTTTCTTTTTAAGGGCGCCACTACGCGCAAGGTAATGACTTCTCCGATTCCAGACCGATCCCTGCTGATGGCGCCTGCCATCGCCACCGTTATTGCCACCATTAATCATTTGCTGGCGCAAGAGCCATGGGCGCGCCAGCAGTTGGCCGTGCACGCCGGCAAGATTGCCTGCATCGATACGGGCGCCGTGGCCTTGCGCCTGCAGGTCGATAGCGCCGGCATGCTGAAGTCGGCCGCGGGCGACGTGCCAGCCAATGTCACCATCCGCGTCAAACTGTCGGATTTGCCGTTGATTGCGCAAAACCGCGAACGGGCGTTTTCCTATGTGAAGATCGAAGGCGATGCCGAGTTTGCCAATGCGATTTCGCAATTGAGCAAGGGCTTGCGCTGGGAAGCCGAACACGACCTGGAAAAAGTGCTGGGCCCCATCTTTGCAACACGATTGGTGGCTGGTGCGAAATCAGCCGTGGCCGCCGCCCGCGCCGGGCATCAGAAACTGGCCGAGAACGTGGCCGAATATTTCCTGGATGAACAGCCGATGCTGATACGTCCCACCACTTTGCACGACTACTCGGCCGGCGTGACGCGCGTGCGCGATGATGTCGAACGCCTGGCCAAGCGCATCGCCAGGCTGGAAAAGGCGCTGCCGCCGCAACCTACACCGGATTTGTCTACATGATCTTGAAATTCCTGCGCCTGTTCAAAATTATTCGGGTTTCCATCAAGTACGGTCTCGATGAAATCGCTATTTCTGGCCTGAAAGTTCCCCGCACGGCCAAGCTGATCGATACGCTGATTTTCTGGCGCGACCTGTCCTCGCCACGCGGCCTGCGGCTGCGGCTGGCGCTGGAAGAGCTGGGCCCCATCTTCGTCAAGTTTGGCCAGGTATTGTCGACCCGGCGCGACCTGATGCCACCCGATATCGCCGACGAGCTGGCGCGCCTGCAAGACCGGGTGCCGCCGTTCGATTCAGATCTCGCCATCGCGCAAATCGTCAAATCGCTGGGCGCCCACCCGGACGAATTGTTTGCACGCTTCGAGCGCGAACCGGTGGCGTCCGCTTCGATTGCCCAGGTGCACTTCGCTACCCTGAAAAATGGCAAGGAAGTGGCCGTCAAAGTCTTGCGTCCAGGCATGAAAAAGCTGATCGACGAAGACGTGGCGCTGATGCATATCGCGGCCGACTGGACCAGCCGTCTGTGGGCCGACAGCAAGCGCTTGAAGCCGAAAGAGGTGGTGGGCGAGTTCGACAAGTATCTGCATGACGAGCTGGACCTGATGCGCGAGGCGGCCAATGCCAGCCAGCTGCGCCGCAACTTTGCCAATTCGAACTTGCTGCTGGTGCCTGAAATGCACTGGGATTATTGCTCCAGCAGCGTGATCGTGATGGAACGCATGGTCGGCATTCCCGTGTCGCAGATCGACCGCCTGGCAGCGGCCGGCGTGGATTTGCGTAAACTTTCCAGCGATGGCGTGGAAATTTTCTTCACGCAGGTGTTCCGTGACGGCTTTTTCCACGCGGACATGCATCCAGGCAATATTCTCGTCTCCATCGCACCGGAGTCGTTCGGCCGCTATATCGCGCTGGACTTCGGCATCGTCGGCACCCTGAACGATTACGACAAGGATTATCTGTCGCAAAACTTCCTGGCCTTCTTCCGCCGCGACTACAAGCGCGTGGCCGAAGCGCATATCGAATCGGGCTGGGCGCCCAAGGATACCCGTGTCGATGAGCTGGAAGCGGCCGTGCGTGCTTGCTGCGAACCAATCTTTGACCGTCCGCTGAAAGATATCTCGTTTGGCCAGGTGCTGCTGCGGCTGTTCCAGACTTCGCGCCGCTTCAACGTCGAAGTGCAGCCGCAGCTGGTGCTGTTGCAAAAGACCCTGCTCAATATCGAAGGCCTGGGCCGCCAGCTGGACCCGGACCTGGACCTGTGGCAAACGGCCAAGCCCTACCTGGAAAAATGGATGAGCAAGCAGGTGGGCCCGCAAGGCTTCATGGATAAGCTGCGCGCCGAGGCGCCACGCTACGCGCATATCTTCCCGCAACTGCCGCGCTTGCTGCATCAAGCCTTGACGGTGCACGGTGAACCGCGCGAAAACGAGGTGGAACTGATGAAAACCTTGCTGGCGGAACAGCAGCAAACCAATCGCTTGCTGAGCTTTATTATCTACTTCGTGGGCGCTTTCGCCTTGGGTGCGCTGGGTTTCCAGGTATTCATGCGCTGGCACCAGCTGCCGTTTTAAGCACCGGGGGAGCGACTGATGGCTGACTTTCAAACGCGCGACCCACGCTCGCCCGCCTTCTGGGACGAGCGTTTCGACAAGCAATTTACGCCGTGGGACCATGGCGGCGTGCCGGCACGGCTGCGCCAGTTTGTGCAAGACAGCCCGGCGCCACTGCGCTGCCTGATCCCCGGCTGCGGTTCGGCCCATGAGCTGGCTTTCATGTTTGATGCCGGCTGGGATGCTACGGCCATCGATTTTTCACCGGCTGCCGTGGCTGCCGCCCGGATTGTCGTCGGTGAGCCACGGGCAGGGCAGGTGGTGGAAGCCGATTTCTTTTCCTGGCAGCCTACGGCGCCGCTGGACCTGATCTATGAGCGGGCCTTTCTGTGCGCCATGCCACGGGCCATGCGGGCGCAAGTGGCCGCCCGCTGGGCGCAGCTGCTGGCGCCGGGCGCCATGCTGGCGGGCTACTTTTTCTTTGACGAGCATGCCAAGGGCCCGCCATTTGGCATTTCTCGTGAGCAACTTCAAGAGCTGCTGTCGCCGTATTTCGAGTGCCTGATTGATGAAGCCGTCACCGATTCCATCGCCGTGTTTGCTGGCAAGGAGCGCTGGATGGTCTGGTCCCGCCGGGCTGGCTGATGGCGGGCGGGGCAATTTCCGTTGAGCGCTGCGGAAAAGCTTTATAATTCAGGGTTTTTGATGATTTTTGCGGAGTTGTGATGCCGATTTACGCTTACCGCTGTGAAGAGTGTGGTTTTGCCAAGGATGTCTTGCAAAAGATGTCTGATCCTGTGTTGACGGTCTGCCTGTCTTGCGGCAAACCCAGCTTCAAGAAACAATTGACCGCCGCCGGTTTCCAATTGAAGGGCACCGGCTGGTACGCAACCGATTTCCGTGGCGGCACGGCGCCCACGACGGCCATCCCGACGGGCCCGGCCGATGCGGCCAAGCCAGCGGCAGAGAGCGCTCCTGCGGCCGCGCCTGTAGCGGCTCCGGCGGCAGCCCCCAAGGCAGACTGAAACAAGGCGTAGCCGCCGTGGCGCACTTCCATTACCGAGAGACCGATGCGTAAATATTTTATTACCGGCTTGCTGATCCTGGTGCCGCTGGCAATTACCCTGTGGGTATTGAATCTGGTGGTGGGCACCCTGGACCAGTCGTTGCTGCTGGTGCCGGAGCAGTATCGCCCGAAAAAGCTGCTCGGCTTTGACATTCCCGGCCTGGGTACGATACTGACGATAGTCATCGTGTTCTTGACGGGTTTGCTGACCAATAACCTGGTCGGCAATTACGTGGTGAAACTGTGGGAAAAGCTGCTGCAGCGCATTCCCATCGTCAACTCCCTGTATTCGAGCGTCAAGCAAGTGTCCGATACCTTGTTTTCCTCGTCGGGTAATGCTTTCCGCAAGGCAGTGCTGGTGCCGTATCCGCATCAGAATTCCTGGACCATCGCTTTCCTGACCGGCGTGCCGGGCGGCGATGCGGCGAACCATCTGGTGGGCGACTATGTCAGCGTGTATGTGCCGACGACGCCGAACCCGACTTCGGGCTTCTTCCTGATGATGAAGCGCAGCGATGTCGTCGAACTCGACATGAGCGTGGATGCTGCGCTCAAGTACATCGTCTCGATGGGCGTGGTGGCGCCTGCGGAAGTTATCGCTGTCACTGGCGTTGTAACGGCGCCGGCAGCCAAAGAATAAAGGCAGGCGTCCCATGGGGGACGTGGCCGGATCGAACACTCATTAACCTGAACTGAGAATCTTATGTCTATGCGTACTCAATACTGCGGCCTCGTCACCGAAGCCATGCTTGGTCAAACCGTCAGCCTGTGCGGCTGGGTACATCGCCGCCGTGACCACGGCAGCCTGATTTTCATCGACTTGCGCGACCGTGAAGGCCTGGTGCAGATCGTCTGCAATCCTGAACAAGCGGAAATGTTCAAGGTCGCTGAAGCCGTGCGCAATGAATTCTGCCTGCGCGTGACCGGTGTGGTGACCGCGCGTATCGACGGCACCATCAACAACAACTTGAAATCGGGCAAGATCGAAGTCGTTTGCGCCGAGATGGAAGTGTTGAACGCCTCCGTGCCTGTGCCATTCCAGCTGGACGACGACAATCTGTCGGAAACCACGCGTCTGACGCACCGCGTGCTGGACCTGCGCCGCCCGCAAATGCAAAACAACCTGCGCCTGCGCTATAAAGTGACGATGGAAGTGCGCAAGTACCTGGACAACCTGGGCTTCATCGACATCGAAACGCCGATGCTGACCAAGTCGACGCCAGAAGGCGCGCGCGATTACCTGGTGCCATCGCGTGTGAACGCAGGCAACTTCTTCGCCTTGCCACAATCACCACAGTTGTTCAAACAACTGTTGATGGTTGCTAACTTCGACCGTTACTACCAAATCACCAAGTGCTTCCGCGACGAAGACTTGCGCGCTGACCGTCAGCCAGAATTCACCCAGATCGACTGCGAAACGTCGTTCCTGACGGAACAGGAAATCCGCGACCTGTTCGAAGACATGATACGTATCGTCTTCAAGAACACCCTCGATATCGACCTGCCGAATCCGTTCCCGGTGATGGACTACGCCACGGCGATGGGCCTGTACGGTTCCGACAAGCCGGACATGCGCGTCAAGCTGGCCTTCACCGACTTGACCGAAGCCATGAAGTCGGTCGAATTCAAGGTATTCAACAGCGCCGCCAACATGAAGGGCGGCCGCGTGGTTGCCCTGCGCGTACCGCAAGGCGGCAGCATGCCGCGTTCGGAAATCGATGCCTATACCCAGTTCGTCGCCATCTATGGCGCCAAGGGCCTGGCCTACATCAAGGTCAATGAAAAAGCCAAGGGTCCTGAAGGCTTGCAATCGCCTATCGTCAAGTTCCTGCCTGCCGACGTGCTGGCCACGATCGTTGAGCAAACCGGTGCAGAAGACGGCGACCTGATCTTCTTCGGCGCGGACAAGGAAAAAGTCGTCAACGACGCCATCGGCGCGCTGCGCGTGAAAATCGGCCACAGCGAATTTGGCAAGAAATCGGGCCTGTTCGACGACGTGTGGAAACCATTGTGGGTGGTCGACTTCCCGATGTTCGACTACGACGAAGAAGCAGACCGCTGGACCGCGACCCACCATCCATTCACGGCGCCTAAAGACGGCCATGAAGACATGCTGGAAACCAACCCAGGCGCCTGTATCGCCAAGGCCTACGACATGGTCTTGAACGGCTGGGAACTGGGCGGCGGTTCTATCCGTATCCACCGCGAAGAAGTGCAAAGCAAGGTCTTCCGTGCACTGAAGATCGATGCCGAAGAAGCGCAGCTGAAATTCGGCTTCCTGCTGGACGCACTGCAATACGGCGCGCCACCGCATGGCGGCCTGGCATTCGGCCTGGACCGTATCGTGACCATGATGACCGGTTCCGAATCGATCCGCGACGTGATCGCCTTCCCGAAAACCCAGCGCGCCCAGTGTCTGCTGACACAAGCGCCGTCGGAAGTGGACGAGAAGCAACTGCGCGAATTGCACATCCGTTTGCGCGGCGCCGAGCCAAAAGTAGCAGGCTAAGCATTAGCCTGAGCTGAAGCGATGCAAAAAAAGGCGCTGAAGAGGCGCCTTTTTCATTCTTGATATGAGCCATAAAATTCCCGTTTCCGTGCTGGTCGTCATCCATACGGCCGACCTTGAAGTGTTGCTGATCGAGCGCGCGGGCCAGCCCGGCTTCTGGCAGTCGGTGACCGGTTCCGTCGACGCCATCGACGAGCCGCTGCTGCAGGCGGCTGCGCGCGAGCTGTTCGAAGAAACCGGCATCGTTGCCGATGGCCACAACATCGTGTTGCGCGACTGGCAACTGTCGAATGTGTACGAGATCTACCCCATCTGGCGCCACCGTTATGCGCCTGGCGTCACGCGCAACACGGAACACGTGTTCAGCGTGCAAGTGCCGCGCGATACGCTGATTACCTTGAGTCCCCGCGAACACTTGCAATACGTCTGGCTGCCTTGCCTGGCGGCGGCTGACCAGTGTTTTTCCTCTTCCAATGCGGAAGCGATTTTGCAATTGCCAGCCATGACAGGCCTGGCGCGCCCTCACTGAATGTTCAAGAAAGTAGTCATGTTTAACTGGATTCATTTGACCCCGCAACAAAAACTGATCGGTATCGCAGGCATTATTTTCTGCCTGTGCCTGATACTGGCCCTGTTTACCTTTGCCACGCCCGGCCGCACGCCGTCGATCGGCTTGCCGCTGATGGCGATAGGCTGGCTGCTGCATCCGGGCGCGTTTGTCCCGGGCAAGCGCACGGTGGCCTGGCGCGGCGCGCCCTTGCTGGTCAAGATCGTCTGGGCGGGCGGCATCGCGGCCCTGTGCATCAGCGTGTCGGCTGGCGTGGCGCGCATGATGGCGTGAAGCGCCAGTTTTTTTGCCGGCCTAGGTGCGCACGCGCACCTAGCATGGCGCCGTGCGGCCCCCGCCAGGGAGTAGAATCAATGCATGAAAATCCGCGTAGCAACTTATAACATCCACAAGGGTGTCTCCTCCGTACGGGGCTTGCCCAGGGTGCATGCCCTCAAGCAGGCCATTACCCTGTTCGATGCCGATGTAGTCTTTCTGCAAGAAGTGCAGGGCAAGCATGACCGCAATGCGGCCCGCTTTGGCGCCGAGGAACATGGCCACAAGCATTGGCCGGAAGCGTCGCAGCATGAATTTTTTGCCGGCCCGGAACACCATACGGCCTACGGCATGAATGCCGTGTATGACCATGGCCACCACGGCAATGCCTTGCTCAGCAAATACCCCATCGCTTCGCAAACCAATCACGATGTTTCTGATCATGCCTACGAGCAACGCGGCATCTTGCATTGCGTGCTGAATACGCCGAAAGCCGATGTGCATTGTTATGTCGTGCATCTGGGCTTGTTTGAAGCAGGACGGGGACGCCAGACGCAGGCGCTGATCGACGCCGTGCTGGCCTCGGCGCCGAATGGCGAGCCGGTCATCATTGCTGGCGACTTCAACGATTGGCGCAACACGCTCAGCGACAAGCTGCGCAATGCGCTGGGGGTGGTGGAAGTGTTCGACCAGCGCGCATCGAACTCGGCCCTGGGCGATCTGGTGCGCACCCTGGCGCGGCGCCAGGCGAAAGCGCCCGTGCCGGCGCGTACTTTTCCCGCGGCCTTGCCCTGGTTCCGCCTGGACCGCATCTATGTGCGCGGTTTCCAGGTGGAAGGCGCGCAAGTGATGCACGGCACTTTGTGGGCCAAGCTGTCGGATCACGCGCCCATCGTCTCCGTACTGAAACTGGCGTAGACTGCCCGCATGCGCTCAGTCAATTTCACTGCCCATAACGACATTACCCTCCTGCATTGCGGCGCCGATTATTTTCCCGCATTGATCGCCGCCATCGATGGTGCCCATACCGAAGTCTTTTTCGAAACCTATATCTTTGCCGACGATGAAACCGGCGCCCTGGTGCTCGACGCCCTCAAGCGGGCGGCTGCGCGCGGCGTGCTGGTGTGCATGATTACGGACTGGTTCGGCACCGGCAACCGCAGGGTCAACGCCATGCATGCCGAGCTGGAAGCGGCCGGCGTGCACCACCGCATCTTCAACGCCTGGTTCCGGCGTGGCATCACGCGTACGCACCGCAAAATCTGCGTGGCCGATGGCGAAATCGCTCTGGTGGGCGGTATCAATATCAATGACGACATGTTTTGCGACTACGACCACAGCATCAGCCTGGCCGCTCCGCGCTGGGATTTTGCCGTGCAGGTGAAGGGCCCGCTGGTGGCCGCCATCCACGAAGAAGCGCATGCGCAGTGGGCGCGCCTGGGCAAGATGAACCTGGTGCGGCGTATCAAGCTGTACAGCAAGATGCGCAGAGTCAGCAAGGAGCTGGCGAAACACCCGGTGGTGGCCGGCTTCGTGGTGCGCGACAACTTGCGCAACCGGCGCACGATACAGCGCGCCTACCTGCAGGCGCTGGGGCAGGCGCGCAAGAGCGTGCTGCTGGCCAACCCGTATTTTGCGCCGGGACAAAAATTGCGCCGGGCGCTGGCCCAGGCAGCCCAGCGGGGCGTGGACGTGGTGCTCTTGATCGGCGTGGGCGAGTTCCGCATGCAAGATGCCGTGGCGCACTCGTTTTATCCGAAATTGCTGGCCGCCGGCGTAAAAATCGTCGAATACCGCAAGACGCAGTTGCACGCCAAGGTGGCCGTGGTGGATGATGACTGGGCGACAGTGGGTTCCAGCAATATTGATGCGCTGAGCCTGTTCCTGAACCAGGAAGCCAATGTGGTGATCAAGGACGTGGCCTTTGCGCAAAGCCTGCGCAAACATATAGAACAGGGTATCGCCGACGGTACGGTGATCCACCAGGATGATTTCAAGCACATCGGCCGTTTTCGCCGCCTCGGTTATGAAGCGGCCTTTTTTGCGTACCGGCTGGTGATGCGCATTTTTTCAGTAGGAAAGTATGCATGAGTGATTTGAACAATCTTCGTATCGATAAATGGTTGTGGGCGGCGCGCTTTTTCAAGACGCGCACCCTGGCCAGCGACGCCGTCGATAACGGTAAAGTAAAAGTGGCTGGCGAACGCGTCAAGCCGGCGCGCGGCTTGAAGGTGGGCGATGAATTGTCCATCGACAATGGGGCGGAAACCTGGGAAGTGGCCGTGCTGGGCTTGTCCGACAAGCGCGGCGCGGCGCCCGTGGCGCGATTGCTGTATGCGGAAACGCCGGCCAGCATCGCGCGCCGCGAACATACGGCCGAAGAAAGAAAACTCTTCCGTGAACCGGGAGCAACCATCAAAGGGCGGCCGACCAAGCGCGACCGCCGTCAATTGAGCAAGGCGGGCGACCTGTCCTGAGATCGTCCTGCCGTGGCCTTGTGGGGCAGGAATAGTCCGGCCCGCAATGCTGCGCCGCACCAATAGAAGAGCGCCTCTAAAGTTCCCGTTTGACTTTTATGTTGTACTGGATAATAGTACGAGCGTTCGGATTTTTTCATGGCGTGCTTTTTTTTGCTCTCCATGCAAGTTCCGCCAGATCGGCAACATCAACATGGAACGGTACTTTTGAATACCTCAGTCAAATTCATGCGCAAAGGCGAACTGACCCGTGCAGCCATCCTCGACGTGGCGCTGGACCTGTCCAGCCGCGACGGCCTGGAAGGCCTGACCATCGGGCTGCTCGCAGACAAAATGAACATGAGCAAGTCGGGCGTATTTGCCCACTTCGGCTCGCGCGAAGACTTGCAGATGGAGGTGTTGAAGCTTTACCACCACCGTTTCGAGCAAGAAGTCTTTTTCCCCAGCATGAAAGAACCACGCGGCATCCAGCGTTTGCAATCGATGTTTGCGCGCTGGGTCAAGCGGGTCAGCGTGGAAATCGCTTCCGGCTGCATCTATATCAGCGGCGCGGTCGAGTATGACGACCGCCCGGGCCCGATCCGCGAAGCGCTGGTGGCCATGGTGCAAGCCTGGCAGGGCGCGCTGCTGCGCTGTGTGCAGCAATCGATCACGACGGGCGACTTGAAGCCCGGCACCGATGCGCCACAGCTGGTGTATGAAATGTATGGCCTGATCCTGGCGCTGCATCACGACGCGCGCTTCCTGCGCGTGCCAGGCAGCATAGAACGGGCGCAAGCGGGCTTTGTCCGTTTGCTGGCCTCGTACCAGAATCCGGCCGCAGTCAGCCAGGAATAAGCCAGGAATAAAGCAGCAGCCGCAACAGAACAAGCAGTTCACAAGTACAACACTTTAGCTAAACGTCTTCAGGAGAAAATTATGGGTCAATACGTCGCGCCAATCCGGGATATGCAATTCGTTCTGCATGAATTCCTGCAAGTGGAAGAAGAATTGAAGCAGATGCCGCATTACGCCGAAGTCGACGCCGACATCATCAACCAGGTGCTGGAAGAGGGCGGCAAATTCACTTCCGAAGTATTGTTCCCGCTGAACCACTCCGGCGACCGCGAAGGCTGCCACCACGATCCCGTCACGAAAACCGTGACCACGCCGAAAGGCTTCAAGGAAGCCTACAAGCAGTACGTCGAAGGCGGCTGGGCGGCACTGGCCTGCGATCCGGAATATGGCGGCCAGGGCTTGCCTGTTGTGCTGAACAACTCCTTCTATGAAATGCTGAACTCGTCGAACCAGGCCTGGTCCATGTACCCAGGCCTGTCGCACGGCGCCTACGAGTGCCTGAAAGAACACGGCACCGACCACCAGAAGGAAGTGTATCTGCCGAAGCTGGTATCGGGCGAATGGACGGGCACCATGTGCCTGACCGAACCGCACTGCGGCACCGACCTGGGCCTGCTGCGCTCGAAAGCGCTGCCTGAGGCAGACGGTTCCTGGACCATCACCGGCAACAAGATCTTCATTTCGGCCGGCGAGCACGACATGTCGGAAAACATCCTGCACCTGGTGCTGGCCCGCGTGCCGGACGCACCGGAAGGCTCGAAAGGCATTTCGCTGTTCCTGGTGCCGAAATTCCTGCCGAAAGCAGACGGTTCCGTCGGCGAGCGCAACCCGATCACCTGCGGCGCGATCGAAGAAAAGATGGGCATCCACGGTAACTCGACCTGCCAGATGAACCTGGACGGCGCCAAAGGCTGGATCATCGGCCAGCCGAACAAGGGCTTGAACGCCATGTTCGTGTTCATGAACGCAGCCCGTCTGGGCGTGGGCATGCAGTCGCTGGGCCTGACGGAAATCGCCTACCAGAACGCGCTGATCTACGCCAAGGACCGCACGCAAATGCGTTCGCTGTCCGGCATCAAGAATCCTGAACTGCCAGCGGACCGCATCATCGTGCACCCTGACGTGCGCCGCATGCTGTTGACCGGCAAAGCCTACGCCGAAGGCGCGCGCGCTTTCACGTCCTACGTGGCGCTGCAGATCGACCGCGAACTGCACCACCCGGACGCCGACGTGCGCAAGGAAGCTGCCGATGAAGTGGCGCTGCTGACCCCAGTCATCAAGGCTTTTATTACCGACAACGCCTGGATCGCCACCTCGGATGCGATGCAAGTATTCGGCGGCCACGGCTACATCGCCGAGTGGGGCATGGAACAGTATGTGCGTGATGCGCGCATCAACATGATCTACGAAGGCACCAACACCATCCAGTCGCTGGACCTCTTGGGCCGCAAAATCCTTGGCGACAATGGCGCCAAGCTGCGCAAGTTCGGTGAAAAGATCAAGGCCTTCGTCGAAGACAACGGCACCGATGAAGCGATGAGCGAATTCGTCACCCCACTGGGCGACCTGGGCGACAAAGTCACCAAGCTGACCATGGAAATCGGCATGAAGGCGTTCCAGAATCCGGACGAAGTGGGCGCGGCCTGCGTGCCTTACCTGCGCGTCGTCGGTCACATGATCTACAGCTATCTGTTCGCGCAGATGGCCAAGATCGCCCTCGAAAAGAGTGGGGCCGCCGAGGCCCAAGGTGATAAGTTTTATGTAGCCAAACTGGCTACCGCACGTTTCTATTTCGCCCGCCTGCAGCCTGAGACGGCAACCCTGATCCGTCAGGCGCGTTCCGGTTCGGCCAACCTGATGGCACTCGACGCAGACCTGTTCTAAGACTTGAGGAAAATATGACCAATTTCATCGTTAAAAAAGTAGCCGTCCTCGGCGCCGGCGTGATGGGTGCGCAGATCGCCGCCCATTGCATCAACGCGAAAGTGCCGGTGGTGCTGTTCGACCTGCCAGGAAAAGAGGGCACGCCTAAGAATGGCATCGTGCTGCGCGCCATCGAGAATCTGAAAAAGCTGTCGCCTGCGCCGCTGGGCAACAAGGATGATGCATCGCTGATCCAGGTTGCCAACTACGAAGACAACCTGGACCTGCTGGCCGGTTGCGACCTGATCATCGAAGCCATCGCCGAGCGCATGGACTGGAAACACGACCTGTATAAAAAGGTCGCGCCGCACATTGCGCCAAACGCGATCTTCGCGTCGAACACCTCGGGCCTGTCGATCAACAAGCTGGCCGACGGCTTTGACGAAACGCTGAAAGCGCATTTCTGCGGCGTGCACTTCTTCAATCCACCACGCTATATGCATCTGGTGGAACTGATCCCGACTACCTCGACCAAGCCGGAAATCCTCGACCAGCTCGAAGCCTTTTTGACCACCACCCTGGGCAAGGGCGTCGTGCGCGCCAAGGATACGCCTAACTTCATCGCCAACCGCGTCGGTATCTTCGGCATGCTGGCAACGATGCATGAAGCGGAAAAATTTGGCCTGTCCGTGGACGTGGTCGATGACCTGACCGGCGCCAAGCTGGGGCGCGCCAAGTCGGGCACCTTCCGCACCGCAGACGTGGTCGGCCTGGACACCATGGGCCATGTGATCAAGACCATGCAGGACAACCTGGCGGACGATCCCTTCTTCGGCGTCTACAAGACCCCGGCCGTGCTGGCGCAGCTGGTAGAAAAAGGCACGCTGGGCCAGAAGAGCGGCGCAGGCTTCTACAAAAAAGTCGGTAAAGAGATCCAGCGCCTCGATTTTGCCACCGGTGAATACGTGACCGGCGGCGGCAAGGCTGCCGACATCATCGCCCGCATCCTGAAAGAAAAGGATCCGGTCAAGAAGATGAAGGCGCTGCGCGAATCGACCAATCCGCAAGGCCAGTTCCTGTGGGCGATCTTCCGCGACGCTTTCCACTACATCGCGATTCACCTCGACACCGTGGCCGACAATGCGCGCGATATCGACTTCGCCATGCGCTGGGGCTTCGGCTGGTCCGTGGGTCCGTTTGAAACGTGGCAGGCATCGAACTGGCTGCAAGTGGCGAACTGGGTCAAGCAAGATATCGACGCCGGTAATGCGCTGTGCAATGCACCGCTGCCAGCCTGGGTCTTCGAAGGCGCAGTCGCTGAAAAAGGCGGCGTGCATACGCCGGAAGGTTCCTACTCGGCCATCTCGAACAGCTTCGTGCCACGCTCGACCCTGTCCGTCTACGACCGCCAGCCATTCCGCGCCCCGGTATTGGGTAGCGGCGCCATCGACGGCAAGACGGCTGGCACCACCGTATTCGAAGACGACTCCGTGCGCGTCTGGCATACGGGCGACGACGTCCTGATCATCTCGTTCAAGACCAAGATGCATGTGATCGGCGAAGGCGTGATCAATGGACTCAAACTGGCACTGGCCGAAGCCGAGAAAAACTTCAAGGGCCTGGTGATCTGGCACGCCGATGCAGCCGAAGGCGGCGCCTTCTCGGCTGGCGCAGACTTGCAATCGGCCCTGCCGGCCTTCATGCAAGGCGGGGTGAAAGCGGTGGATCCTATCATCGCCGAACTGCAAAAAACCTTCATGTCGCTGAAATACGCGAACGTGCCAGTGATCGCCGCAGTGGCGGGCCTGGCGCTGGGCGGCGGCTGCGAGCTGGCGCTGCATTCGTCGAAACGCGTCGCCTCGATCGAGTCCTACATCGGCCTGGTGGAAGTGGGCGTGGGCCTGATTCCTGCAGGCGGCGGTTTGAAAGAAGCAGCGCAGCGCGCCTACAAGGAAGCCAAGGGCAACGACATCCTGCAATTTTTGAAAGTCGGCTTCACCAATGCAGCTACCGCCAATGTGTCGAAATCGGCGCTCGAAGCGAAAAAGATGGGCTACCTGAAAGAAGACGACGTGATCGTGTTCAACGCCTACGAGCTGCTGCATGTGGCCAAGGTCGAAGCGCGCGCCATGTTCGACGCCGGCTTCCGTCCGCAACTGCCATCGCTGATCCAGGTCACGGGCCGTTACGGCTGGGGCACCATCAAGGCGCAACTGGTCAATATGCGCGACGGCGGCTTCATTTCCGCGCACGATTTCAAACTGGGCGAAATGATCGCCGAGATCGTATCGGGCGGCGATGTGGACCAGGGCAGTTTTGTGAGCGAGCAGTGGTTGCTGGATATGGAACGCAAGGCATTCCTCGAATTGCTGAACCATCCTAAAACCCAGGAACGCATCATGGGCATGATGCAGACCGGCAAGCCAGTGCGCAACTAATCGAATAGCGAACACGAAAGAAGACTATGAGCAAACAACTTCAAGACGCATACATCGTCTCCGCAACCCGCACGCCGATCGGCAAGGCGCCGCGCGGCATGTTCAAGAACACCCGTCCGGACGATCTGCTGGTGCGCGTACTGCAATCGGCCCTGGCGCAAGCGCCTGGCCTGGACCCGGCGCTGATCACCGACGCCATCATCGGCTGCTCGTTCCCGGAAGCGGAACAAGGTTTCAATATCGCCCGTAACTCGGTGCTGCTGGCCGGCTTGCCAAAAACCGTGGGCGGCGTGACCGTCAACCGTTACTGCGCTTCGGGCATCACCGCCATCGCCATGGCCGCCGACCGTATCCGCGTGGGCGAAGCCGACGTGATGATCGCCGGCGGTATCGAATCGATGTCCATGGTGCCGATGATGGGCCATCACCCATCGATGAACCTGGACATGTTCAGCGACGAAAACATCGGCATGGCCTATGGCATGGGCCTGACCGCTGAAAAAGTGGCGCAGCAATGGAAAGTGTCGCGCGAACAGCAAGACGCGTTCTCGGTCGAATCGCACCGCCGCGCCATCGCCGCGCAGCAAGCCGATTTCTTCAAGGCGGAAACCACGCCCGTCGAGATCATCACCCGCACGCCTAACCTGGCCACCGGCCAGGTTGACATCAAACGCCGCACGGTCGACACCGACGAAGGCGCGCGCGCCGATTCGACGCTGGAATCCCTGGGCAAGCTGAAACCTGTGTTTGCTGCCAAGGGCACTGTCACCGCTGCCAACAGCTCGCAAATGTCGGACGGCGCCGGTGCGCTCTTGATCGTCAGCGAAAAAATCCTGCGCGAGCACAACCTGACCCCGCTGGCGAAATTCTCTTCGTTCGCGGTGCGCGGCGTGCCGCCTGAAATCATGGGCATCGGTCCCAAGTTCGCGATTCCTGCCGCTTGCGCCGCCGCCGGCATCACGCAAGATCAATTGGACTGGATCGAGCTGAACGAAGCGTTCGCCGCGCAAGCGCTGGCCGTGATCGGCGACCTGGGCCTGGACCCGGCGAAAGTGAACCCGATGGGCGGCGCGATTGCGCTAGGCCATCCGCTGGGCGCAACCGGTGCGATCCGCGCCGCCACCGTGATCCACGCGCTGCAGCGTACCAAGCAGAAGTACGGCATGGTCACGATGTGCGTGGGCGCCGGCATGGGTGCCGCGGGAATTTTCGAACGCGTCTAACGTTCAACGATAAAAATGAAAACCAAGGGCGCTTCAGGATCTTCCTCGGCGCCCTTTATTCTTTGGAGACGACATGGATATTTTGTGCAGCAAGAGCGAGGGCATCCTCACGCTCGAATTCAACCGCCTGGAACGCAAGAACGCCATCACGGGCGCGATGTACCAAACCCTGGCCGATGCGCTGGTGGCAGCTGAAACCGACGACGCCGTGCGCGCCATCCTGATCACGGGTAAGCCCGAGATTTTCACGGCCGGCAATGACCTCGACGACTTCATGAAAACGGCGCGCCCGAAAGACGGCTCGCTCGACGAACAGCGCCCCGTATTCCAGTTCATGCGCGCCCTGTACGGCAGCAGCAAGCCTGTAGTGGCTGCGGTAGCTGGTCTGGCGATCGGTATCGGCACCACCTTGCTGATGCACTGCGATTTGATCTACGCAGCCGACAACGCCAAGTTCTCGATGCCGTTCGCGCAGCTGGGCCTGTGCCCGGAATTCGCTTCCAGCCTGCTGCTGGCGCAAATCGCCGGCTACCCGCGCGCCGCTGAAAAACTGATGCTGGGTGAATCCTTCCCGGCCCAGGAAGCGCTGCAAATGGGCTTGATCTCGAAGGTCGTGCCGCTGGAAGAACTGATCCCGTTTGCGCGCGGCCAGGCCGCCAAACTGGTGGCCCTGCCAGCGGCCTCCATCCGCGCCACCAAGCGTTTGATGAAGCAAAGCCGTCTTGACCCAATGAAGGCCGCCATCGCTGCAGAAAATCAGCAGTTCAGCGCCATGCTGGGCGCACCGGAAGCGAAAGAAGCATTTACGGCGTTCTTTGAAAAGCGCAAACCGGATTTTTCGAAATTTGCTTAAGCGTTGCTGAGCATGCCCGCCAGTATCAACCCCACCGATGCATGCCAGGCCGTCTCGCTGGCGGGCCGTCCCGCCAGCGCATAACCGTGCAGGAAATCGACGAGTGCATCCCGGCCGCGCAGGCGGATTTTTTTCGGCAGATCCAGTCCTGCCAACGCCATCTCGAACAAGCTCGTAAAACGTTCGGCGATATCCGATTGTTCCACCAACCCGCGCGCCATCAGGCGCACAAAATACGGCGTGGCGCTGATCAGCTCCAGGTACAGCGTGCACAGGCCCAGCAAGCGCCGGGGCGGCTTCTGGCGCGCTGTAAATGGCGGCTGCTGCGGGTCGAGCGCAGCGAAGCGCTCGACCATCAGCGCTTGTAATAATTCCTCTTTCCCAGCGTAGTAGTGATACAGGGCCATGGCGTCGACGCCCAGGCTGTACGCCAGCGCGCGCATGGAAAATGCTTCGCCTTTTTCTTCCAGCAGGGGCAGGGCGGCTTGCAGGATGGCGCCGCTGTCCAGCGCAGGTGCGATGCGGCGCGGCCGTCCGGCGCGGCGCACGAAATTTTCTGCGGCTTGAAGTTTTTGTATTTTCATGGGCATAATTCTACACTGTAGAATTAATCACAGGAGGTCTCATGCAAGCACCATTCGTCAGCGTTTTCCTGGGCATCAGTATCGATGGCTGCATCGCCGGCGAGGAGGGCGATTTGTCGTGGCTGGCCGAGCTGGCGCCCGATTCGCCGGAAGCCACCGGCTATACGGCGCTGATGGAGCAGGTCGATACCTTGCTGATCGGCCGCAGCACCTATGACGCGGTGCTGGGGTTTGAGCCGTGGCCGTATGCGGACAAGCGGGTGGTGGTGCTCAGCCACCGCGACTTTGCGCCGCGCCATGGCGAACAGCGGCGCGAGGGCAGTGTGAAGGCGGTGCTGGCGCAGCTGGCCGAAGAGGGCTGCCGCCATGTGTATCTCGATGGCGGCGCCGTGATCTGTGCGGGGCTGCGTGAAGGCGTGGTCGATAGTTTGACCTTGTCGATACTGCCGGTGGTGCTGGGCAAGGGCGTGCGCCTGTTTGATGGTGAGCTGCCGCGCAGCGACTGGCGGCTGGCGTCAACACATCATCTGCCCAGCGGCGTGGTGCAATTGCGTTACCTGTGCAATGAGTTGTAGACGACTGGTCTAATTATGTTAAAATAACTGCCATGAAAGCTCAACAGACAGCTCAGTACACCGACATCCGCCAGCATATTCTCGATCAGGGGAAGGCCATCATCACGCGCAAAGGTTTTGCCGGTGTGGGCCTGAACGAGATTTTGACGGCCGCCGATGTGCCCAAGGGATCGTTTTATCATTACTTCAAGTCCAAGGAATTGTTTGGCGAGGCGATGCTGTCCGATTACATGACGCGTTATCTGGCCGAGATGGATAGCGTGCTCCGCCAGCCTGGCCAGAGCGCGGCCCAGTCGCTGATGGATTATTGGGCCAGCTGGACCAGCTACGACGCCAGCGGCGGCACATGTGACTGCCGTTGCCTGGTCGTAAAGCTCAGCAGTGAAGTGGCCGACATGTCGGAAGCCATGCGTGTCACTTTGCTGGGCGGTACCAACCGTATCGTCGCCAGGTTAGCTGTGAGTATCGAGCAGGCGGTGGCCGACGGCTCCCTGTCGGCGATTGCCGACCCTGCCCACACGGCCTTGACCCTGTATCAGATGTGGCTGGGTGCGGCCATGCTGACCAAGCTGCGGCGCGACGCGAGCGCCTTGCAAGCGGCCTGGCAAGCGACCCTGAGCATATTGCAAATGCCCGCGGGTACGGTGGCGGCACGCTGAGCAGGCGCACAGACACATGCGGATGATGAACCATCCGCTTTTTTTGAATCATGAACTAGACGACCAGTCTAATAATATGGGGCAAGACCATGAAGAATTTCGAATTTCATAATCCGACCAAAATCGTTTTCGGCAGCGACACCGTCGCCAAACTGTCTACCCTGGTGCCGGAAAGCGCACGCGTGCTGATACTGTACGGCGGCGCCAGTGCGGAAAAGACGGGCACCCTGGCTGAAGTGCGGGCCGCCCTGGGCCAGCGCAGCGTGCAGGAATTTGGCGGCATCGAGCCTAATCCCAGCTATGAAACGCTGATGCGCGCAGTCGAGCAGGTGCGCAGCGAAAAGCTGGACTTCCTGCTGGCGGTCGGTGGCGGCTCGGTGATCGACGGCACCAAGTTTGTCGCGGCCGCCGCGCTGTACGATGGCGTGGCGTGGGAGATCGCTGAACGCGGCGGCGCCAATATCGCCCAGGCCCTGCCATTTGGCTCGGTGCTGACTTTGCCCGCTACCGGTTCCGAAATGAATAGCGGCGGCGTGGTCACCAAAAAAGCCACGCAAGCCAAATTGAGCTTCCGCAGCCCGCTGCTGTATCCGCAGTTCTCCATCCTCGACCCCAGCAAAACCTTTACCTTGCCGGCCAGGCAGGTGGCCAATGGCCTGGTCGATGCCTTCGTCCACACCACCGAACAATATCTGACCTATCCGGTGCAGGCACGGGTGCAGGACCGCTTTGCCGAAGGCCTGTTGCAAACCCTGGTCGAGATCGCGCCGCAGGCGGTCGCCTCGCCTGACGATTACGAAACCCGCGCCAACCTGATGTGGACCGCCACCCTGGCCTTGAATGGCTTGATCGGCGCCGGCGTGCCGCAGGACTGGGCCACCCACATGATCGGCCATGAACTGACGGCCCTGTACGACATCGACCACGCCCGCACCTTGGCGCTGGTGCTGCCGGCGCTGCTGGACGTACAGCGCGAGCAGAAACGCGGCAAGTTGCTACAGTATGGAGAGCGCGTCTGGAATATCGACAGTGGTAGCGAGGAAGAGCGCATCGACGCCGCCATTGCCCACACCCGCGCCTTTTTTGAAGGCCTGGGCATCCCGACGCGCTTGTCGGCCTACCAGCTGGGCCAGGAAGCGGTAGAAGCCGTATTGAAGCAACTGGAAGCACATGGCATGACCGCCCTGGGAGAACACCGCGATATCGATCTCGCACGTAGCCGTCGCATTCTCGAAGCAGCACTCTGAACCTCACCGCAAAGGACACATAATGAACATCCTGATGGTACTGACCTCGCACGACCAACTCGGCAATACCGGCCGCAAGACCGGCTTCTGGCTGGAAGAATTCGCCGCCCCCTACTATGCCTTGCAGGAAGCGGGCGCCAGGCTGACGGTAGTCTCGCCGCTGGGTGGCCAGCCGCCGCTGGACCCGAAAAGCGATGAAGCGGACTCGCAAACGGACGCCACCCGCCGCTTCAAGCAAGACCCTGCAGCGCAAGCGGTGCTGGCCAACACGGGCAAGCTGTCCGAGGTCAATGCGAAAGAGTTTGATGCCGTGTTTTACCCGGGTGGCCACGGCCCCCTGTGGGATCTGGCGGAAGACCGCCACTCGATCGCCTTGATCGAACAGATGATCGCCGCCGGCAAACCGGTCGCCGCTGTCTGCCACGCACCGGGCGTACTGCGCCACGTGAAAGCGGCCGATGGCACGCCGCTGGTGCGCGGCAAAAAAGTGACGGGTTTTACCAACACGGAAGAAGAGGCGGTAGGCCTGACGGCCATCGTGCCTTTCCTGGTCGAGGATATGCTCAAGGATAACGGTGGTATTTACTCCAAGCTGGGTGACTGGCAGCCTTACGCCATCACCGATGGCTTGCTGGTCACCGGGCAGAATCCTGCCTCGTCGGAAGCGGCCGCCCAGGCCCTGCTAAAACTGCTGGCTTGATGCTAATACATCGAGTTCGACGATAAAGCCGGGGTCATAGCGTTCATTTTCCGCTGTGCCGTCCGGCCGTTTGTAGCCGCAGGGATTGCAGACGACCCGGCAACCGCCGATGCGGTAATCGAGTGTAGCGTGCATATGGCCGTGCACCCACAGGTCCGCCTGCGCCACCAGCTGATCCAGTTGCGAGGCAAAGGCGGGCGAACCGAGGTTGTCTGCATACTCTTCGGCCACCGACCGCATCGACGGCGCCATGTGCGTGATCACCACCGTCTGGCCATCGAATGGCTGCGCCAGTTCTTGCACTAACCAGGCCTTGTGCTCTGCATGCAGCTGCTTTGTATCGCTGGCGCAGAGCAGGCGTGGTGTTGCGCCGCCCGTGCTGATATGTTTGTAGTCGGGCATATAGCTTTGCGCCGCAGTCATCGCTTCTTCAAGACGCTCGGCGCCGAACAGCAAAAAGTCGGTCCACAGCGTGGCGCCCAAGAAGCGCACGCCATTCAACACCACCGTATCTTCATCGAGCAAACGGATATTGGCGCCATGCGCATTGGCGCTGCTGCAGGCGTCATGGATGGCTCTCTGCATCTGCTCCAGCTGGTGGCCATAGCCTTCGTGATTGCCATGTACGTACAGCACGGGCAGGGCGCCGAAGGTGCGCGCGGCCCAGGCGATGGCCTTGCTGCCGGTGTCGATGTCGCCAGCCAGGATCACGGCGTCCGGGCAACTGGCGGCAATGTCGATAGCGGGCGCATCGTCGCGCCAGACTTCCAGGTGCAGGTCGGACAGTATCAGCAAGCGCATCGTAGGGCGTGGCGCCGGCAAGGCGCGCAAGAGTGGATGGACCTCTATCCTAGCGCAAGAGAGGGCGCCTCGGCAGCTTCTTGCGCCAGCCGGGCCAGCACCGGGTGGGCAAGCGCCGGCACGGAATAGCACAGCCCCAGGCGGCGCGTCAGCTGTCCGCCGGGCAGGGCGCAGGCCCGCAACGCGGGATGCTGCAGTATCAGCGAGCGTGGTGCGATGGCCAGTCCCATGCCGGCCGCCGCCATGCTCAGGGCCAGTTGCAAGGTGCCCGCCTGCGCGGCAGGGAAAGCGGCCATGGCGCCGTACAGCGGCAGCAAACGCTGATGCGAATAATCTGCAGGGCAGGTGATCCAGCTGGCGCTGGCCAGCTCTTCGGGGCGCGGCAGCGCATCGCCATCCAGCGCGTGCGTCAGCGGCACGGCCAGCGCATACGCTTCTTCGCGCAGCGGCAAAAATAACTCATCTTCGCAGCGGTCCTCTTCAGGCGCCAGGCGCGCATGGCCGCTGCAGCCAGGCTCCAATGTCAGCAGCAAACGCGGTTCCAGCGCCTGCAAACGCGCGGCCAGGGCCGCGATATCCTCGTCGGCGATATCGTGCGCGATGCCGATCGACAGGGCCAGCCTGTCACGGTTGTGGCGAAATTGCTGCGTTAGCGCCTGTGCTTCGGCCAGCATGCGCTGCGCCTGTGGATACAGGGTGCGCGCATCGCTGGTCACTTCCACGCCGCGCGGCAGGCGCAAGAACAGCTGCGTGCCCAGCGCATCTTCCAGGGCCTTGATGGTGGCCGACAGGGCGGGCTGCGTCAGGTGCAGGCGGCGGGCGGCGGCGGTGATGTTGCGTTCTTCAAAGACGCATAAAAAGGCGTTGAGCTGGCGGGAATCCATAATTTTTTTTGATGGCTGTGAAAAGAAAACACGATTTTTCACCGTGACTCCCCATGAATATACTGGATTTTTAACAGGATTCATCATATTTTTTAATAAGGAAAGCCTCATGTCCAGCACCACCACTTCCTCGCCGCGCCTGATCGTCATCACCGGCGCCAGTTCCGGCATCGGCCTGGCGACGGCACAGAAACTGTCTGCACTGGGCCATCCGCTGCTGTTGCTGGCCCGCCGCCTGGACCGCATGCAGGCGCTGAAGCTGCCCAATGCGCTGTGCGTGCCGCTCGATATCTGCGACCGCGCCGCCTTCGTTGCCGCCGTGGCCAGCGCCGAGGCGCAGTTTGGCCCGGTCGACGCCATTATCAATAACGCCGGCGTGATGCTGCTCGGCGAAGTCAGTACGCAAGACCCGGAACAATGGGACCGCATGTTCGACGTCAACGTGAAAGGCTTGCTCAATGGCGTGCACGCCGTCAGCGCCGGCATGGTGGCGCGCCGTACGGGCACCATCATCAACGTCGGTTCCGTGGCCGGCCACAAGGCCTTCCCCAATCACGTCGCTTACGTGGGCAGCAAATTCGCCGTGCACGGCCTGACGGAAAACCTGCGCGAGGAAATGTCGGCGCACAATGTGCGCGTGGTGACGATTGCGCCGGGCGCGGTGGAAACTGAGCTCCTGGGCCACACCACCGATGAAGGCATCAAGACCGGTTATCACGCGTGGAAAGAAAGCATGGGCGGCGTGGTGCTGTCGGCCGACGATGTGGCGGCCGCCATCTGCTACGCCTACCAGCAGCCGCAGGGCGTGTGCATACGCGAAATCGTGCTGGCGGCCACCCGCCAGCAAGCTTGACCTTGGCGACCTGACAACGCTACCCTGTGTGTTTGAATCTCCTTTCATCCACACGGGAAGCCCATGCAAGCTCGCACCATTTTTTTTTCCATCCTGTTCGGCCTGTCGCTGGCGCCGGCGCATGCCGCCACCACTGCCGTCCCGGTTACGCTGTTGACGCCGCCCGATCCGCTGACCAGGCCCATCGCCTCGCCGTACGAGGCGCAATGGAACCGCCCGCAGCAGCCGGCGCGGATCTATGGCAACACGTATTACGTGGGCGTGGGCGGCCTGAGCGTGGTGCTGATACATACCGGCGCGGGCCTGGTCCTGATCGACGGCGCGCTGCCGCAGTCAGTGGCAATGATAGAAGCGAGTATCCGCCAGCTGGGCTTTCGCGTGCAAGACATCAAGTTCATTTTGAATACGGAAGCGCATTTCGACCATTCGGGCGGCATCGCCGCACTGGCCCGCGATAGCGGCGCTGTAGTCGTGGCCAGCCCGCTGGGCGCACAGGCGCTGCGCGCGGGGCGGGTGCTGGAGCAAGACCCGCAGGCGGGTGATATCGAGCCCATGCCGGCGGTGGCGAAGGTCAGCGAGATCATCGATGGCGGCATGTTGACATTGGGCGCGACCACCATCACGGCCCACCATATGCCCGGCCATACGCCGGGCAGCACCAGTTGGACCTGGGTCTCGTGCGAAGCGGTGGGCAGCAGCACCGGCAATCCGAATACCTGTTTGAATGTGGTGTTTGGCGCCAGCCTCAATGCCGTGGCGGCCGACGATTTTCACTTCCTGGCCGACGTAAACCATGGTGATTTGACGCCGGATTTTCGCCGTGCCATCAACAAGTTTGCCAGCCTGCCTTGCGATATCCTGATCACCTCCCACCCGGATCATTCGGGCGCCGACCAGAAGCTGGCGCAATTGCTGGCGGGCGTCAAACCGAATCCCTTTATCGATGCACAAGGGTGCCGCAAGGCTGCCATCACCTTCGAGGCGCGGCTGGAAAAGCGCATCGCCAAGGAAAAGGCAGCGGCCAAATAACAACGCTGGCGGTTGACGCAGCGGAGCAGACGGCGAAGAATTGCCGTTCGCACCATAGATCAACCTATTTTACGAAAGGACACCAGATGTACCAGCAGGCTAGTCGTACAGCGCAATTTTTCTAGCCCCGTGCATGACGCTCGGGGCCATCGGCACTGTTGCCGATCCCGAGCCGGTGTTCCAAGAAAACCCCGGTGAGGAAACTCGCCGGGGTTTTTGCTTTTTAGCCCCCGGTATCACAAGTTGAAAGACAGGCTGAAAGGAAGCAGGATGAAACTCAAGATCAAGGCTGTCAAACCACGCAATGTGCTGGTGGCAGCGAGCAAATTACGCGGCGGCGCCGGCGCGCACCAATCGGAACTGTCGCCGCGCGTCGCGCGCCGCGCTGGAAAACAGCGCTTGCACCAGCTGCTGGCGGGCCGGCTCAAAGAGGAAAGCTGAAGGTTTATTCCTCATCGAGCGCGGCAAAACCGTGCGCCAGGTGGTCGATCAGCGCGCGCACGGCCGGCAGCAGGCCGCGCCGCGAGGGGAAGACGGCGTGGATGATTTCAGGCTGCGGCCGCCATTGCGGAGTCAAAGGCAGCAGGCTGCCATCGGCCAGCTGGTCGACGATCATCATGGTTGGCAGTTGCACGACACCGACGCCGGCCACGGCGGCGTCACGCAGGGTCAGCAGGTCGCCCGTGATGAAGCGCGGTGTATGGCGCAGCTGGGCGCGCGCGCCGTCGGGGCCATGCAAATCCCATTGGTGGTTTTGCTGCGGCGTGCCCAGCGCCAGGCTGGGCCAGTCGGCCAGGTCCGCCGGTGAGGTGGGCGCGGGGGCACCATTGAATAGTCGTGGGCTGGCCACCATGCACTGGCTGCGTTCGGCCAGCACGCGCAGCACCAGGTCGCTGTCGGCTAGCGGCGGCGGGCGCACCCTGATCGCCACGTCGATGCCTTCGGCCACCAGGTCCACGCGCCGGTTGGTGGCGTCCAGCTCCAGCCTCACTTGCGGATGCTCGCGCATGAAGCCAGCCAGCATGGGGCCGACCAGGGTGTGCAGCATGGCGATCGGGCAGGATACCCGTACGGTGCCGCGCGGCGTGGCCCGTGTCAGCTCGATCGCCTCCTGCGCCGCCTCCGCTTCCACCAGCATGGCCTTGCAATGCTCGTAGTAAGACTGGCCCACCTCGGTGATGGAGAAATGCCGCGTCGTGCGCTGCAGCAGGCGCACGCCCAGGCGCTCTTCCAGCAGGGCGATGCGCCGGCTCAGCTTGGATTTCGGCATGCCCAGCGCCCGTCCGGCCGGTGCGAAACCGCCATGTTCGACCACCTGCACAAAGTAATACAAGTCGTTCAAGTCCTGCATGTGAGCCTCCTGATTGTTCTATTTTAAGAACGCTGATGGCCGTTTTACCGTCTATCGCGTTTATCGTTGCAACACTATGCTGTAGTCATCGCAGTTACAACTCACGAGGAGAGAGTCATGAACACCGTCACAGGTATTTACAGCGCACCGCGCCAGCACTGGGTAGGCGATGGTTTTCCCGTGCGCTCGCTGTTTTCGTATCAGGACCATGGCAAGCAGCTGAACCCTTTTTTGCTGCTCGATTATGCGGGCCCTGCGCAATTTGCAGCGGCTACGCGTCCGCCCGGCGTGGGTTCGCATCCGCACCGTGGTTTTGAAACGGTGACCATCGTCTATCAGGGCGAGGTGGCGCACCGCGATTCGACCGGACAGGGCGGCGTGATCGGCCCCGGCGACGTGCAATGGATGACGGCTGGCGCTGGCATCCTGCATGAAGAGTTCCATTCGCCCGCCTTCACGCAAGCGGGCGGCACCCTGGAAATGGTGCAGCTGTGGGTGAACCTGCCGGCCAAGGACAAGCTGACGGCGCCCGGCTACCAGGGCATTACCAGCGCCACCATACCGACGGTGACATTGCCGGACGGCGCCGGTTCCCTGCGCGTGATCGCCGGTGAATTCGCCGGCCAGCAGGGACCGGCCAGCACCTTTTCGCCGATGCAGGTATGGGACATGCGTGTGGCGCAAGGCTCGGTGACGCATTTGCCGGTCACGCCAGGCTGGGGTGGCGCGCTGATCGTCCTGCACGGCACGGTGCTGGTGAATGGCGACAGTGTGGTGCGCGAAGCGCAGATGGCGCTGCTGGGGCGTGACGGCGATGGCATCCGCATCGAAGCCAATAACGATGCGGTGCTGTTGCTGCTCAGCGGCGAGCCGATTGACGAACCGATCGTCGGCCACGGCCCGTTCGTGATGAACACCGAGGCGCAAATCGTGCAGGCGTTCGACGATTTCCGGCAAGGCCGCTTCGCCGCCATCGCGTCCTGAGCTTCTGCCGCATTCCGTAACAAACGGGATGCGGCAGGTTTTCCTGGCCACGCCAAATCGGCTATAGTTGCGGCACCCCCACCGCAAAGGAAGACCGCTTGACTCCCCCGCTCGAGATCGCCGCCAACGTGCTGATGACTGCCTCCATCATCCTGGCCGGCCGCAATAATATTCATTCCTGGTGGATAGGCATCGTCGGCTGCGTGCTGTTTGCCGTGCTGTTTTATCAGGTCAATCTGTACGCCGATGTGTTGCTGCAATTGTTTTTCATCGTCACCTGTGCCATCGGCTGGCTGCAATGGCGGCGTGGCGCGGGCGGCCAGCCCTTGCCGATCACACGCGTGGGATGGTCCAGCCTGGCCTGGATCGTGCCGGCCGGCGTGGCCGCCGTCGTTATCTATGGCTTGTTGCTGCACCGCTTCACGAATGCGTATGCGCCTTTCATCGATTCGGCCGTGCTGGTGTTCAGCGTGATCGCGCAATTTTTGCTGATGAGCCGGCGCCTGGAAACCTGGGCCTTCTGGCTGATGGTCAACACGGTGGCCGTGCCGCTGTACTACAGCCGTGGCCTGACCCTGACGGCCGTGCTGTATGCGGCGTACTGGATCAATGCGCTGGTGTCGTGGTACTGGTGGCGTCTCCAGGCCCGCCGTGCAGTGGAGCTTGCTGACGCGCCATCAGGAGCCGGGGCTAGCCTGCCTTAGATTCAAATCATATATACAATCAATTTTTAATTCGTTCACATCATAATAACACCGCGATATAGTGGAATTTCTCCGCTCACCGGTGTTTTTTATGTTGTGTTTTACGAATTCTGCCATTTTTCCCGCCGCCCGGTTGTACATGCCCTGCATGTGCATGCCGATGCGGGCGCGTCCAAGTTATTCGTAGTTTTGTAATTCAGTTATTTACTCCCACGCTGCCTGTGCCCGTTGACCCATCCGGTCCGCGTGCTCCTGCTCGGCCTTTCTCATGCAAAAGGCTGAAATCCCAATAAGAGGAAACCATGTTTAAACCACTCGCCATCAGTCTTGCCATCGCCGCCGCCTTTCCCGTCCTCGCTCATGCCCAGGAGGAAATGGCCCGCGTCAACGTCACCGGATCGAATATCCGCGTCAGCGAAAAGGAGGGCGCCAGCGCCGTCCAGGTCATTACCGCGAAAGAGATGAAAGCCAGCGGCAAGACCAGCATCGCCGATGTGCTACGCTCCATTTCCGCCAATAGCGGCAACAGCTACAACGAACAATTTACAGGCAGTTTTTCGGCTGGCACGGCCGGCCTGTCGCTGCGCGGCATCGGCCAGAAAAATACCCTGATCCTGGTCAACGGCAAGCGCGTGGCCAGCTATGCCACCGCGCAAAACCTGCAAGAAACCTTTGTCGACCTGAACAGCCTGCCGATGGCGGCGGTGCAGCGCATCGAAGTGCTCAAGGATGGCGCTTCGTCCATCTACGGTTCCGACGCCGTGGCTGGCGTGGTCAACATCATCCTGTACCAGGAATTCACGGGTACCGAGCTGACCGTACAAGGCGGCAGTTCGACCGAAGGCACGGGCCAGCATGAAAAGAGCGCAGCCCTGCAAACGGGTTTTGGCAAGCTGCAGGAAGATGGCTATAGCGTGGTCTTCTCGGTCGATGCGCAGCAGCGCGACAAGCTGCAGCAAAGCGATGTGGCATGGATGCGCGATTCGGATTACCGCAACCAGCAGCGCGGCGCCCTGGCCTGGGTGCCGACCAACTATGCGGGCAGCGACCCGACCAAGGTATTGGGCGGCCCCAGCGGCCCGCTGCAATGGGTGAATTACGGCGATATCACGCCAGGCAAGACGGGCCAGGTGCTGGCCTACAATCCCGCCCCCTACAAAACCCTGATACCGGGTATCCAGCGCATCCACTCGTCGCTGCGCACCACCATCAAGGTGAATGAAGACACCGAAGCCTATGTGGATCTGCTGTACAGCTATTCGCGCGCCGACCAGACTTTCAGCGCGCCACTGACAGTCAACAACGCCACGCGCGCCTGGAACAACGGCACCCAGTCGCTCGACACCATTAACGTCGCCCTGCCTGTGGGGAATCCTTATAACCCGGGCAGCACGCCGCTGCCATTCACGGCCACCCTGTTTGACCTGGGCCCGCGCATGAAGCAGGATAAAGTCACCTTTTACCGCACTCTGGCCGGCTTGAAGGGGACGAAGGCAGGCTGGGACTGGGATGCGTCGGTGGGCCACTCCAGCAGCAAGCTGGAAGAAACCGTGCAGAACTTCGTCAACCGCTATGCTTTCCAGACGGTGCTGGCCAATGGCAGTTACAACTTCTTCGACACGGCGCAAAACAGCGAGGCTGTGCGCAACAGCTTGCGCCTGTCGACCCTGCGTCCGGCCGTCTCGACGCTCGATACGCTGGACTTCTCGGCCTCGCGCGAGCTGTGGCAATTGCCGGCCGGCCCGCTGGGTTTTGCCGCCGGTGCGCAGTGGCGCCGTGAAAAAATGGATTCGCAAACCTCGACCGCCGTCCTGTCGGGCACCGAGCTGCGCCCGGCGATTAACATCATCGACGGTTCGCGCGATGTGTCGGCCCTGTTCGCCGAATTCAATGTGCCTGTAGTGAAGGATCTGTCGCTGAACCTGGCCAGCCGCGCCGACCATTACAGCGATTTTGGCAATGCGTTTTCACCGAAAGCCAGCGCCCGCTATCAAGCTGCGCCATGGCTGCTGTTGCGCGGCACCCTGTCGCGTGCCTTCCGTGCCCCATCGCTGCCGGAAATCACCAATAGTACGGCGGTCAGCTATGGCAGCGTGATCGATGCCAAAGATCCCGTTACGCCGACCCAGTTGCGTGGGGTGACGGTGATTACGGCCGCCAATCCGGCATTGCGTCCTGAGCGCTCGAAAAACCTGAATCTGGGTCTGGTCATTTCACCGACCGCCAGTTCCAGCATCGGCATCGATTACTACCGCATCAAGCAAGATGGCGTGATCGGCACGGAAAGCTCGGTCACCACTCTCGCCAATGAAGCGATCGCGCCGCAAAAGATCACGCGCGACTCCGCTGGCCGCATCACCACCTTGTACCGCCAGTACCGCAACCAGGGACAGCGTGAAGTATCGGGCATCGACCTCGATCTGCGCCAGCGTTTCACCAGTGCCGACTGGGGCAAGCTGACCCTGGCGGGCCAGTTGAGCCGCGTGCTGCGCTTTGCCGAGCCGCTGTCTGACGGTGCGCCGCTGACTGATGGCGCCGGCACCAATTACTTTGGTTCGATACCGAAATGGCGCGGCGTGTCGTCGGCCACCTGGGAGCAGGGCAAGTGGTCGTCGACGCTGACCTGGACCTATGTGGGCAGCTATGCGCAAAGCACGCATCTGGATGAATCGGTGGCTGCCTTCAGCACGTTTGATGTCAGCACCAGCTGGCAGGTGACGCCGGCGGCCAGCGTCAGCTTCATCGTGCAAAACCTGGCCGACAAGCGCGCACCGTGGGACTACTCGGCGACCGGCTTCGACTATACGCAAGCTGACCCGCGCGGCCGTTTTGCCTCGCTCAAGCTGAACTACAAGTTCTAAGCATGCCGTGAGGGCGTTAGTGTGAAGCTGACGCCTGCCGCTCCTGCAGGCGCTGACGGTAGGCGCTGGGCGTCATGCCCATGCGTTCGCGGAAGGCGGTGGCGAAATTGCCCGCATTGTGGAAGCCGATCAGCAGGGCGATATCCTGTACATCGATACCGGTCTGCTGCAACAGCTCCACGCCGCGGGCGATACGCGCCTCGCGGATGAAGGCAAACACCGTCATGCCCGTCTGTTCGCGGAACATCAAGGTCAGCTTTTCGCGGTAAGTGCCCACGCTGCGGGCAATTTCCGACAGATTGGGCAAGTCGCCCAGGTTGTCGAGGATCAGCTGTTTGACGGCGTTGACGAAGACCAGGTCAGGATGCTGCTGCCTGTCGGACGGCTCCAGCCCCGCAGGCAAGGCAGTGTTGTTTCTGCGCATCAATCCCAGGTGGATATGGATGCGCGCGGCCAGTTCCTCGGGCGTAAACGGCTTGGCGATATAGTCGACGGCGCCCACCTGCAAGCCCGTCACACGCTCTTTGGCGGCATCGGCGCCACTGAGAAAAATCACCGGTATCGGTTCCGTCTCGGGGTTGGCCTTGAGCAAACGGCACGCCGTAAAACCATCCATTTCAGGCATGCGCACATCGAGCAGTATCAGGTCGGGATGCGTGGCCAGCGCTAGCTGGTAGCCCTGATAGCCATTGAATGCAACGCTGAAACGATAGGGCTGCTCGCTTAAAAGCTCGGTCAGCATGCGCTGCTCGAACGCGGAATCATCCACGATCAAGATGTTTTTTTTGACGGTTTCGCTGGTCAATGGCATGGAATGGTCGGCTTAATCAAAAGGCAAGCTGTGGTTTATTATGCCCTGCTTTTATTTTTTTTTCTGATTTTCGCGTATTTCAAAAGTCGTTTCACCGCCAGCAGAAGCGACTTTTTTTTAGATAGCTAATAATCGGGCCATACATTGATTTAGAGCAATGTCGATTGCAAAAAAATCTGCCTTGTCTTCGATGTAAACATGCTGGCTACCCAACCCGTCTGCCAACTGAAAAGTATTCATGCTGTCCTGGTTTGCGTGCCCTAGAAAACGCCGGCAATACCGTGACTATCCTCAGCGCCCTTGATAACAAGGGCCATTTCATGATGTTTCATCATCAGGAGGTTTTATGTTACGTGCTAAATTTTCCCGCCTTGCCATCGCCGCCGGTCTGAGTCTCGGTGCCGCTTCCCTGGCTATCCCTGTCAACGCCGCCACCTATCTGAATGGCAGCGCCACCGCCAACTTCGATGTCACGCTGACTATCGTGGCCAACTGCATCATCGCGGCGACTCCTTTGAACTTCGGTTCAGTGCAGGGCGTACTGAGTACTGCCGTGAACGTCAATACCACCGTCAACGTGACCTGCACCAATACCACACCGTATAACGTGGGTTTGAACGCGGGCAACGGCACCGGTTCTTCCGGCACCACGCGCTTCATGAGCGGCACCGGTTCGAATACGGGCACAGTGGCGTTCAGCCTGTTCCAGGCCGCAGGCACCACCTTGTGGGGCAATACGCAAGGCACCAATACCCTGGGCGGTATCGGTAACGGTTCGGCCCAGCCGCTGACCGTGTATGGCCAGGTGCCTGCGCAGGCGACCCCCGCTCCCGACGCCTATAAATCGACGATTACCGCAACCGTGTATTTCTAGGCAGGGTGCATATGACGGTACGCCGCTCATTCAACAACTTCTGGCTACTCCTGGCACTGGCGCCGATGCTGAGCATGCTCGGCGCCATGCCGGCGACGGCAGCCAATCTGCAAATTTCTCCCGTCACCATCAATATGCGGGCCGAACAGAATTCGGCCGGTATTACCTTGCAGAATTTGGGCGACAAGCCCCTGTATGGCCAGGTGCGCGTCTTTTCCTGGGACCAGGCCAGTGGTGAGGAAGTGCTGTCGGTGACGCAGGAGCTGATCGCCAGTCCACCTATTGTCGAGGTTGCCCCCAATGGCCGGCAGATCATCCGCCTGGTGCGCCAGGCATCCGGTCCGCTGGCGCTGGAACGTACCTTCCGCGTGCTGATCGACGAGGTGGCGCGTGAGGTGGACCCTGAGCGTAGTGGTGTTGATATCCGTTTGCGTTATTCGGTGCCCGTGTTCCTGCTGCCGGCGACCGGCGCGGGCAAGGAAGTGTTGGACTGGCAAGTATTTCGCAAGGATGGCGAATGGATGCTGCGGATTAAAAATAGCGGCAATTTCCATGCGCAGATAGGCGCCATGACGTTCAAGAATGCGGCCGGCACGGACTATCTCATCAGCAAGGGCTTGTTCGGTTATGTGCTGGCGGGGCGTATGCGGGAGTGGCGCTTGCCCGTGGCCAATGACGCCGCGCTCGATGGCGTGCTGGCCATTTCGGTCAACGTGAATGCAAAGGCGATCATTGCCAAGAATTCGACTCCATAACATTGCCGTCATGGCCTGCGCTCTTCCTGCGCGCCATCACCATGGGCTTTACCGGGTTAAACCATGAAACGGTCACTGACATGGCGGGCCTGCTGGACTGTGCTGCTGCTCATGGGGGCATCAGTGGCCAGGGCCGATGACGCGGTATCAGGAGCCGTATCGGGAGCCGTATCGGGGGCCGTATCGGGGGCCGATCCCGGTCCGGCCAGCTTGCCGGGTGATCCAGCTGTACCGAATGAATTGTATCTGGAGGTCAATGTGAATGCTGAGTCAACCGGGCTGATCTTGCGTTTTACCCAAGTGGGTAAGCGCTTGCGCGGCAATGTGGATGATTTGCGTCAGCTTGGACTGGACGCCGCGCGCCTTGGCGCACCGGGCCAGACCGAGGTCGAGCTCGACGCGATTCCCGGTCTCAGCTATGCATATGATGCCGCGCGCCAGAGCCTGTCACTGACCGTCAGCGATGCGGTGCGTGCGCCTAACCTGGTCAATGCACGCAACACGGGGCGGATACCGCCATCCCAGGTCACGCCTGGCGCCGTGCTCAATTACGAACTGTATTCCGAACTGGGCCAGACGCGCCGCACGGCCATTTTCAACGACTTGCGCTATTTCAATGACAGCGGCGTGCTCAGCAATACCGGGACGATCAATCTCGGCAGCAGCGCGTCAAAATACATGCGCTTTGACACTTTCTGGAACCATGCCAATCCCGATACCCTGGAAACGTGGCAACTGGGCGACCTGATTTCATCGTCGCTGGCCTGGAGCCGCTCGGTGCGCGTGGGTGGTTTTCAATGGCGCAAGGATTTCCAGCTGCGCCCTGATTTGCTGACCTTCCCGGTCGCCTCGGTCGATGGCACGGCACTCGTGCCGTCATCCCTGAGCCTGTATGTCAATGGGATACAGCAATATACGGCCAATGTGCCCAGCGGTCCCTTCGTGCTCAATCAAGTCACCGGCATCAATGGCGCTGGGCAAGCCACGATCATCACGCATGATGCGCTGGGGCGTAGCGTGTCGACCACCTTGCCCCTGTATGTGGACACGCGCATGCTGGCCAAGGGCTTGAGCGATTATTCGGTCGAGGCAGGCGTCTTGCGGCGCGACTATGGCCAGCGCATGTTTGGCTATGAGCGAAAACCCGTGGCCAGTGCTACCGGCCGTTATGGTATCAGCGACGATCTGACCGTCGAAGGGCATACGGAATTGTCGGCCGGCCTGTATCAGGCGGGCGCGGGCGCCTTGTTGCGCATGGGCCAGAAGGGGGTCATCAATGGTTCACTGTCGGCCAGCACGGGCAGCAGCAGCGGTCTGCAGCTCAGCGCCGGTTACCAGTACCTGAGCCCCCGCTTCAGCATCGATACGCAAACCACGCGCGCCAGCGCCGGCTTCGGCGACCTGGCGTCGCGCGACGGCAGCCCCATCGTGCGCACGGCCGACCGCGTCTCGCTGAACGTACCGGTGCTGACGGGACAAAGTGTCAGCCTCAGCTATATCGGCTATACGATAGAAGGCCAGCCTGCATCGAAAATCGCCACGCTCGGTTATTCGGCCACGCTGTTTCATGGACTGTTCCTCAATGCCAGCCTGTTCCAGGACTTGCGCGAGCGTGAAAAGCGGGGCTTTTACTTTGGCCTGAGCCTGGCGTTTGATAGCAATATTTCGGTCAACGCCAATACCAGCCGCCAGAACGGCGTGAACAGCCGCAGCATCGGCGCACAGCGCGCGGCAGACTTTGGCGGCGGTGTGGGATGGGCCGTGCAGTCAGGCGCCACGGGCAGCGTTAATTATCGGCAGGCGCAGCTTGATTATCTGGGCAATGATGGCCGCCTGACAGCGCGCGTGCAAGGCGGTGATGCGGGCAATGCAAGCTCGGTGGGCGCTTCTGGCGCGCTGGTGCTGATGGATGGCCATGTAGCGATGACGCGCCAGGTGGGTAACGGCTTTGCGCTGGTGTCCACCGGCGGCGTGGCGGACGTGCCTGTGCTCAGTGAAAACCGGCAGATCGGCGTGACGGGCGGCAGTGGCTATTTGCTGGTGCCAAATCTGAATGCCTATGGCAGTAACCAGATCAGCATCAACACGGATAACCTCAATGTCGATGCGCGCGTGCCGGTCACCAATATCAATGTGGTGCCCAGGTCTTTGTCCGGTGTGCTCGCGTCCTTCCCGGTTGAACGCTACAGCGCCGCCACCATCATCGTGCAAGATAGCGCCGGAAAATTCCTGGCGACCGGCCTGCCTGTGCTGCATGTACAAAGCGGCAAGAAAACCCTGGTGGGTTTTGACGGCGTGACTTTTGTCGACGACTTGCAAGCCGAGAACGATTTACGCATCGGCGAAGGCGACAACCTGTGCACGGTGCACTTTGCCTACCAGCGTCCGGCGACCGGCTTGCCGGTGATCGGCCCCGTGCGCTGCACGCCTGTGACCGGGGGAGGCCAGTGATGCGCCGCCTGCTGATGGTGTTGCTGACGATAATCGGCTGCAGCTGGAGCGCGACGGCGTCCGCATGGAGCTGTTCGGTCAGCATCACCAATATTGATTTCGGCAATATCAGTCCGATTTCCACCACAGACTATACGACCACAGGGACGGGTACCCTGACCTGCCAGTTTTTTTTGCTCGATCTGGGACCACTGCTCATTCCAACAGTGACCACAGTCGTTTCCCTGGGCCTGGGCACGAATTCGACTTCGGCCCTGCCGCGCAATCTGGGCAATGGCAGCAACCGGATCGAATACAACCTGTATGTGGATGGTAGTTATGCGACGCCCAAGATCTGGGGTGGCGCCAGCGTGCCCGGCGCACCGTCGACGATCAACCCGACCTTTGCCAGCTTGCTGGGTATCGGTACCTTCAGCACGCCGTTCACCGTGTACGCGAAGATTCCGGCCGGAACCACCCTGCCATCCGTGCCCGTGGTGGGGAACAATAACAACACCGTCTATACGTCCACCCTGATCGCCAGCTATAGCTCCGCCGCCTGTGGGTTGCTGAGTATTCTCGGTTGTCCCGTGAGCACTGGCAGCGTCAGTTTTAACGTCACCGCGACAGTGATCAACAATTGCACCATCACTGCCAGCCCGATGGCGTTCGTGAGTACCTCCGTGTTAAGCGGCAATGTGCGCAGCACGAGCAGTTTATCGGTGCGTTGCGCCAATGCCAGCGCTTACCAGATTGCTTTCAACGGTGGCACTGTGACGGGCAATGTAGCCAACCGGCAGATGCGCAATACGGCCACGGGCGAAACCATCGGCTATCGCCTGGCGGCAACGCTTGATGGCGCCACTGTATGGGGCGATGGCACGGCCGGCACCGGCATGGTTACCGGTACGGGCACGGGCGCCACTGTGCCACTGACCGTGTATGGCCTGGTGCCTGCGCAAACTTCACCGACCCCCGGCGATTACAAGGATACCGTGATGGCGACAATTTATTTTTAGAAGGTAATCACAGTCAGGCCGCTGCCCGAGGGCATGGCTTGCTGATGGATCAGATAAGGCGTGTTGTGGCGGCATTGTACCTGGTGACTATTGCGCTGCGAGACGATGGTGCAGGACTCCTGGATCACCAGGCTGGTCTGGAATGAGGCGGTGGCGGTACCGGCGTTGGTGGCCTGGCAGACGGAGAGAGCGAGCAGGGCTGGCAGGACGGCAAACTTCAGGGGAGTCATCGTGAATATGTCGCGTGAAAAACGGGCGTGGGCAGCGGGCAATAGCTTCGCTGACACCGTCTTTCGCACCGGGATAGGGGTCTGTAAGAGGGAAGTATCTGCAACAGCCGTCATTGTACGGGAACCAGAAAAGTGTGATTTTGTGTGTATTTTCAAGCAGTCGTCATGGCGCAGCGATGACTCTTTATTTGATAGTAACTGAAGTTGGATGTTGCTGGGAAAAAACTTTTTCGATTGTTGTGTTGAAATTTACGCGAGGAGATGATCATGAAACATACCAACTTTAACAACTTGCCATGCCCCATCGCACGCAGCCTGGGCAAGGTGGGCGAGTGGTGGAGCATCCTCATTCTGCGCGAAGCATTTTATGGCAAGACGCGCTTCGACGAATTCGAAAAAAGCCTGAAGATCGCGCCCACCATCTTGACGCGGCGTCTGGCCGATCTGGTGGAGGGCGGCTTGATGACGCGCCGCCTGTATTGCGCCAAGCCGCCACGCTACGATTATGTATTGACCAAGTCGGGACGCGCATTCAAGCCGGTGCTGCTGGCTTTTATCGCCTGGGGCAATGAAAACTTCGCCCCTGAAGGCCCCAGCCTGGTGATCGCCAGCCGCGACACAGGCCTGGCCGCCGATCCGGTGCTGGTCGACGCCACCACCGGCTTGCCCATCAATGACGAGTATTACGCATTTGCGCCAGGGCCGGCTGCCAGCGACAGCATGCGCAACATCATCCAGGAAGCGGAAAAGGGCAGCGGTTTCGTGCCCAAGCCGAAAGCGCCTGCCGCCAACCGCGGCTGGGTGGCAGAAGGGCATCTGGCCTAGGCAAGAATGCCGCCTCGCGGCGTCATGGTGTCTGCTGTGAACCTCCTTGGGGCCGCGCAAGCGGCCTTTTTTTTAGAGCTGTTTGTAGGCCTTGCCCGTCATCAGCGCTGCCAATGCCTGCGCATCACCGGGCATGCCGCTGGCCGCCAGGCCGGCCGCCATGCGCGACTGGTCTTCTGCCGTGCGGTTCTGCCCCAGCTTCCATTTTCCCGTCAGCCGCGTGAGGGGAATTTCGATGCCGACGATGGCTGCCAACAGCTTGTCGATATAGCCGGCCGGCGCATCGGCCACCGACCATGGCGCGGCCTGCTGCGCTTCATGCCGCGCCGTCAGGCGTACCACCAGGGCCAGCAGCCAAGCGCGGTCGGTGATGGCCCGCAGCGGACCGTGTCCATGTACCACCGCATAATTGTAAGTGGGGACGACCTTGCCGCTCGCCTGTTTTTCCGCATACCAGGCCGGCGTGATGTAGCTGTGTGGGCCCTGGAAAATCACCAGCGTATCCTGCTGCACGCCCGTTGTCCTCCACAAGGGATTGGCGCGCGCCACATGGGCGCGCAAGGTGCCGAACGGCGCCTTGGGCGTGGGCGCGGCGATCTCGAACGGCAGGTGGTCTGCCGTCCAGCCATCCTTATCCTGATGCACCAGCGCGCCCAGCGGATGCGCCGTGATCAGCCCATGCAGCACGTCGAGGCGCTCTTCGCGAAAGCTGGCGGGCATGTACATTCAGCTGGCTTCCTCGACGATGATATCGGCCTTCAGGGAATTGGCGATGTAGCAGCGCGTATGCGCATCGTGGTGCAGCGCCGCCAATGCGTCAGCCGTGGGCGGCGTACCGGCAAAGGCGATGCGTGGGCGCAGCACGATGCGCGTAAAACCGGTGCGGCCATCGGCCTGCCTGCCCATTTCGCCCACGGCGTCGTCGCGGTAGTCGTCGATGGTGTAGCCGCGCTGGGCAGCCAGCGACAAGAAGAACAGCATGTGGCAGCTCGATGCTGCCGCCACCAGCGCCTCTTCCGGGTCGACATTCGCGGCCACCGACATCGGCAGCGGCACGGACAGCGGCGACGATGAGGCGGGCACGCGCAGGCCGCCATCGAACTGCCATTCATGGCCACGGCTGTAGCGCTGATTGGCGAACTCCTGGCCGGCGCGCTGCCAGCTGACGGTGGCGAAAAACTCTTGCATGGCTATTCCATGGTGAAGAAGGGAACGGCTATCTTAGCGCCAATCTTGGCTATTTAAAATAACCAATAAATGCTATCTTGAAGCTACCAATTTGAGATCGCGCTGCGATATGCCTATACAAGCTTCCCATTTACACACTATGATCGCCGCGCTGCCCTTGAACCGGACGCTACCCGAACCGCTGTTCCGCCAGCTGTATGCTGGCCTCAAGGCAGCCATCCTCGATGGCCGCATCGGTCCGGGCATGCAGCTGCCGCCCACGCGCGACTTTTGCCAGCTGCTGGCGGTATCGCGCCAGACCGTGCTCAATGCCTATGCGCTGCTGACGGCCGAAGGTTATCTCGATGGCGCGGTAGGCCGGGGCACCTTTGTCAGCCGCGATGTGCGGCCGTCCGCGCCATCCGTAGCCCCTGCGCCCGGCCTGCTGCGGCCCCTGTCCGCACGGGGGCAGGGCGTAGTGGCGGCCATGGACCAGGTGGCGTTTCACCGGGGACCCTTGCGGGCCTTCCGCGTCGGCATGCCGCGCATCGACCATTTTCCCTTCGACGTATGGAACCGGCTCGAAGCGCGCCGCTGGCGCCATCCCGATCACCATTTCGGCTACAGCGATCCGGCCGGTTATCTGCCGCTGCGCGAACTGCTGTGCGTGTACCTGCAAGCTTCGCGCGGCGTCCAGTGCACGCCGCAGCAGATCGTCATCACTTCGGGTTCGCAGCAGGCGCTGTTTTTATTGTCGACGATCTTACTGGCGCCTGGCGACAGCGCCTGGATGGAGTCGCCCGGCTATCGCGGCGCCAGCGGTCCGTTGCGGGCAGCGGGCGCGCAAGTGTTTCCGGTGCCCGTCGATGCGCAGGGGCTGGATGTGGCCTATGGCGCGGCGCATTGTCCGCAGGCCAGGCTGGTGTATGTGACGCCATCGCACCAGCTGCCGCTGGGAGTGAGCATGAGTTTGCCCCGCCGCCTGGCCTTGCTGGCCTGGGCCGCGCAGCAAAAAGCGTGGGTGGTGGAAGACGATTACGACAGCGAATACCGCTACACGGGTGCGCCGCTGGCGTCCTTGCAAAGCCTGGACCGGGCTGGCTGCGTGGTCTATGTGGGCACCTTGTCGAAAGTGCTGTTTCCGGGCCTGCGTCTCGGTTACATGGTGGCGCCGCCGGCGCTGGCCGAAGCGCTGGTGCAAGCCAAGTCCGTGGCCGACCGCCACACGGCCATCGTGCCGCAGATGGCGTTGGCGGACTTCATCGCCGAAGGCCATTTCGGCCGCCATATCCGGCGCACGCGCGACAGCAATGCCGAGCGCCGCGACCTGCTGTTGCGCGGCATCGCGCGCGAACTCGATGACCAGCTGGCGTGCGGCCCGACCGACAGCGGGCTGGAACTGTGCACGTATTTTCGCCATGCGCAGCACGCCGAAGAAGTCGTTGCGCGCGCGGGTCTGGCGCGCGGCATCGAACTGCGCCCGCTCGGCCATTATGCCGATCCCGCTGCTGGTGCCGCCTGCGCCACGCCGGCCGGGCTGCTGCTGGGATTTGCAGCCATTCCGCCTGCCGACATCGAGCATGGCTTGCGCGAGCTGGGGCGCATTTTGCGCGGGCGATAATCTATACTGGCGCTCTGCACATCTATGGAAAAAACATGACCATCATCCGCTGCTCCTGGGCCAATACGGCCAATCCACGCTATGTGGCATACCACGACACGGAATGGGGCGTGCCCTGCCACGATGAGCGGCGGCTGTTCGAGATGCTGAACCTGGAAGGCGCGCAGGCGGGCCTGAGCTGGGAAACCATCCTCAATAAGCGCGACACCTACCGCGCGGCTTTCGATGGCTGGGATGCAGAAAAAATCGCCGCCTACGGCCCGGACAAGGTGGCGCAATTGCTGGCCGACCCGGGCATCGTGCGCAACCGCCTCAAGGTAGCCGCTGCCATCACGAATGCGCAAGCCTATCTGCGCCTGCGCGCGGAAGGCCTGACGCTCGACAGCTTCTTGTGGAGCTATGTCGATGGCCAGCCCATCGTCAATACCTGGCAGCCCGGTGAGTTCCCTGCCAAGACGCCCCTGTCTGACCGCTTGTCGAAAGACTTGGCCAAACGCGGTTTCAAGTTCGTCGGTTCCACCATCATCTACGCCTATATGCAGGGCATCGGCATGATCAATGACCACGCGCCTGCCTGCTTCTGCCGCACGGCTGCCTGATGTCGATCAACACCATCGTCGCGCTCGACACGGATTTCGATGGGACGCGCTTTAACGCTGCCTGCCTGCGCCATGGCGGGCAGCGGCTGCATTTTATTGCGCTCGCGCCGCGCCGCATCGATGCCGGCCAGTTGCCGGAACCGTGGCGCAAGCAGTGGCCGCCGTTTGTGCCAGGCCTGCACCGCATGCTGTCGCGCGATGGCCTGGTCACGCTGGATCTGCTGATCGGCGACGTGGATGCCTGCCTGGCGCAGCTGTCTGCGCGCGTCGATGAAGTCTGGCTGGCGACCGTGCCGTCGTCGCTGACGGTGCTGGCGCGGCTGATGAACGATGGCGCCAGTCTGCAGGCTGCGCAGTTTGACGATGGACAACGCGCAGCATTGCAGAAGGCCGGTTTTGTGTTTGACGACAGCCGCCTGCGCGCCGTGTTTCAACGGCGCGCAGCAGGGCAGGCGCCAGTTATCAAACCGGAGCGGCGCGCCATTGTGATCGGCGCGGGGCTGGCTGGCGCCGCCGCCTGCGAACGGCTGGCGGCGCGCGGCTGGCAGGTGACGCTGCTTGAGCGCCACGCGCAGCCGGCCAGCGAAGCCTCGGGCAACCTGGCCGGTATCTTCATGCCGCAATTGTCGAAAGACGATAACGTCGCCACGCGCCTGGTGCGTGCCGCCTATCTGTATGCGCTGCGCCACTGGCAAACCCTGGGCGGCGTGGGAGCAGGATTTGAAGGTGCACAGTGCGGCGTGCTGCAACTGGCGCGCGACGCGGTACACGCGCAGGTGCAGCGGCAGATCGCCGCGACCGCCTTGCCGCCGCCTGAATTTGCCCGCTGGCTGGAGGCAGAGGAAGCATCGCTCATGCTGGGCGCCCCGGCGCCGCACGGCGCCTGGTGGTTTGCCCAAGGCGGCTGGGCGCGTCCGTCCAGCGTGTGCGCAGCCATGCTGGACGCCTGCGGCAGTTTGCTCACGCGGCGTTTTTCACGCAGCGCCGTCAGCCTGCAGCGCGAACACGATGAATGGCTGGTGCGCGATGGCGACGGCGCGCTGATCGCCCAGGCGCCCATCGTGATTATCGCGGGCGGCAATGGCGCCGTAAAGCTGGCACAGGCGGCCAGCCTGCCTTTGGACGCCGTGCGCGGTCAGGTCACGCATCTGGCGCAAGGCAGCTTGCCCGAGCTGCCGTTTGTGCTGTGCCGCGAAGCCTATATGACGCCGGTGCAGCAGGGCATCGTCTGCGTGGGCGCTACCTACGATGCGGACGGTGACGCTGCCTTGCGTGTGGCCAGCCAGCAGGAAAACATCGGCAAGATCGCCGATATCCTGCAGGTGGCTCCCTTCGAGGCTCCGCTGGCCGGGCGCACCGGTTTTCGCTGCGTGGCGCCAGACCGCTTGCCGCTGGCGGGCGCCTTGCCTGACCCTTCCGTGCCGGGCCGCTGCGAACGCCTGCGCGACGTGCCGCGCTGGCCTGGCCTGTTTGGTTTGCTGGGCTATGCTTCGCGCGGCCTGATCTGGGCGCCGCTGGCAGCCGAATTGCTGGCCTGCCAGCTGGAAGGTGAACCGCTGCCGCTCGAGGCACAACTCGCTGAAGCACTCGACCCAGGCAGATTCCTGCTGCGCGAACGCCGCCGGAGCGCCTGAAAAAGCCCATGGCGTTGTTGTCTTGCCTCGTCGTACATGCGTACTGCCTTCGACATTCCGCCTAGCCCTGGACATTTTCAGGCGCTCCAAGTTTCAAAACGGTCATATACGTTTTTCATCTTTCCATTCTCTTTTTTATTTGTTTTCTGAACAAGACAAGTTCGCTACAGTGGACTCGTGCTGGTTTTTTGATGACGTAAAGAGGTGGAATCATGGCCGTAACAGTGGCAGCAACAGAATTGGATTTTGATCCCCGCGCCAGCCATGGCGACGGGGCGTTTGAGGCGGTGCTCAATGCCGCGCGCGCGCAGGCGCAAGCGCAAAACCTGCCCTATGCCGGCATCGTCAGCGCGCAAGACGCGTGGCAGCTGGTGCAGGCCCACAAGGCGCTGCTGGTCGATGTGCGCACCAATGAAGAGCGCATCTTTGTCGGCCATGTGCCCGAATCACTGCACGTGGCGTGGGCCACTGGCACGTCGATGAACCGCAATCCCCGTTTTACGCGTGAACTGGAAGCCAGGGTGCGCGACAAGGCAGCCGTGGTGCTGTTGTTATGCCGCAGCGGCAAGCGTTCGGCGCTCGCCGCCGAAGCGGCGGCCAAGGCAGGTTTTACAAACGTCTTCAATATCGCACAAGGCTTCGAGGGCGACCTCGACGACCAGCAGCAGCGCGGCCACAGCGGCGGCTGGCGCTGGCATTCCCTCCCCTGGCAACAGGACTGAGCGCGCTTCCCATTTTTCACCCACCCAGGACCATCATGAACCAGCGTGCCTTGCCTACGGGCGCCACCGCCCCTCTCCCTGCGCAGCCGCAGTGGGAATTGCGCCAGATTGTCGATGAATTACGCACGGTGCGCGAGCGCTGGCGCGAAGGTTTGGCTAGCAGCCAGGAATGTGGCGCGCGCGAATTCCCTTCGCGCCAGCATTTGCGCGATATCGTCGCGGCCCTGTGTGCGGCGCTGTTCCCGATGCGCTTGGGACCGCTCGACCTGCAGCAGGAAAGCGAAGATTTTTTTGTCGGCCACACGCTCGACACGACGCTGACCAATCTGCATGAACAGGTGCGGCGTGAACTCAGTTACCACGCGCGCCAGCACGGCTTGCAGCAGACAGTGCCCATCGAACAGCAGGCGCTGGCCATCGTGCAGCGCTTCGCGCGCGCCTTGCCGCGCATCCGCGCCCAGCTCGACACCGACGTGCAGGCCGCCTTCCATGGCGACCCGGCCGCGCACAGCGTCGACGAAGTGCTGCTGTGCTATCCGGGCATCCTGGCCATCATCCATTACCGCCTGGCGCACAGCCTGCACGTGCTCGGTGCGCCGCTGGTGGCGCGCATCATCGCCGAAGTGGCGCATTCGCAGACGGGCATCGATATCCATCCGGGCGCCGTCATCGGTTCCAGTTTTTTCATCGACCATGGCACCGGCGTGGTGATCGGCGAGACGGCCATCATCGGTGAGCGTGTACGCATCTACCAGGCCGTCACATTGGGCGCCAAGCGCTTCCCTGCGGGCAGCGACGGCGTGCTGAAAAAGGGCCTGGCGCGCCATCCTATCGTGCAGGACGATGTCGTGATCTATGCGGGCGCCACCATCCTGGGCCGGGTGACCATCGGCCAGGGGTCCGTCATCGGCGGCAATGTCTGGCTGACGCGTAACGTGGCGCCGCACAGTCATGTGACGCAGGCGCAGAACCACCAGGAAGTACCGCGCGAAAGCGATGCCGTGCTTGCTTCCTATTCCCATCAAACCTGAGGACACGATGCTGATCAAACAGTTTGGACTGGCCGTGCGCCAGTTACGCGAAGGACATGGCTGGTCGCAGGAGCGGCTGGCGGAAGCGGCCGACTTGAACCGCTCCTTTATCGGCGAAATCGAACGGGGCGCCGCCACGCCATCGCTGCTGACGGTGGAAAAACTGGCTGGCGCCCTGGGCATCGGCCTGGCCGGCCTGATGGCGCGCTGTGAACCGGCGCTGGTGGATTAAAACAGGCGCTTGATGGCGATAGCATGTTGAGGAGATTGAGAAGTCAGTCGATACTTTATTTGTTTTTCAGATAAGCATATTCATTTTCCTCATTAGGAGTATTCATGGCAGAAGCACCAGAGAGTCAATTTGCGCTTGGCGATAACGCAGCGCGCCAGTTGGCCAATGCAAGCAAGAGCGTTCCCCAGTTATCCACCATCACGCCGCGCTGGCTTGTGCATCTGCTGCAGTGGCTGCCCGTGGAAGCGGGTATCTACCGCCTGAACCGTGTCAAGAATCCGAAAGACGTGCGCGTCGCCTGCTCGCAGCGCGATGAGTCGGAACTGCCGCAAACCTTCGTCGACTACGAAGAACAGCCACGCGAATATTTTCTCAACGCCGTCAGCACCGTGCTCGACGTGCACACGCGCGTGTCGGACCTGTACAGCAGCCCGCACGACCAGATCAAGGAGCAATTGCGCCTGACCATCGAGACGATCAAGGAACGCCAGGAAAGCGAACTGATTAACAATCCCGATTACGGCCTGCTGGCCAGCGTGCATGACGACCAGCGCATCTTCACCCTGACGGGCGCGCCGACGCCGGACGACCTCGACGAATTGCTGACCAAGGTGTGGAAAGAGCCGGGCTTCTTCCTGGCCCATCCGCTGGCGATTGCCGCCTTTGGCCGCGAATGCACGCGCCGTGGCGTGCCGCCGCCGACCGTCAGCCTGTTCGGTTCGCAGTTTCTGACCTGGCGCGGCGTGCCGCTGGTGCCGTCCGATAAACTGCCTATCGAAGACGGCAAGACCAAGATCCTCCTGCTGCGCGTGGGCGAACAGCGCCAGGGCGTGATCGGCCTGTTCCAGCCTGGCCTGGCGGGCGAGCAAAGCCCCGGCTTGTCGGTGCGTTTCATGGGCATCAACCGCCATGCGATTTCGTCCTACCTGATTTCGCTGTATTGCTCGCTGGCCGTGCTGACCGACGATGCGGTGGCCGTACTGGAAGACGTGGAGATCGGTAAATACCATGACTACCCAGACACCTACAAGTGATGGCGTGGCGGCGCTGGCGCCGTCATCCCTGCTGCCCGACGAAGCGACCCTGAACCGCCTGGCGGGCGAGTTTTTCGCGCGCCTGCCCGGTTTGGACAAGTCGCCCAGCCTGGGCGGTTCGGGCAGCGTGCTCGATGCGGCGCCCCGTTATGCCAACCGTCCGCCACCGCAGCCTGGCCCGTCGTTTGCCGCCATCGCGCCCGGCGTGGCGACGGCGCAAGTGCCGCCCGTGACGCCGCCGCTGGAAGTGCCGGTGGCGCCGGCGCCGGCTTCCGTGCCGACACCGCGTGCCTCTGCGATCAGTGCGCCGTCGCCGTATTATTTTGTGGGCGGTGCGCATGGTTATCCTGCAGCGAACACGAATCTCGATGGCCTGGCAAGGCAGGGGCAGGGGAACGCAGGCGACCATGATTTGCGCGGCCGCTTTGCCGTGCCTGAGCGCGCTCCCGTGCACCAGTTGCCGGTGACGCCAGCCGGTAGCCAGCCCGAGTTTTATTTCCAGACCGTGCTGCCCGCAAGGCAGGAAGGCAAGGCCCACCACCAGACACCGGCGGCCTTCGATGTGCATGCCGTGCGCCGCGATTTTCCCGTGCTGTCCGAACGGGTCAAGGGCAAGCAGCTGGCCTGGTTCGACAATGCCGCCACCACCCACAAGCCGCAGTCGGTGATTGACCGCATCGCGTATTTTTACGCGCACGAGAATTCGAATATCCACCGCGCCGCGCATGAACTGGCGGCCCGCGCCAGCGATGCGTATGAAGCGGCGCGCGCCAAGGTGGCCAATTTCCTGGGTGCCGGCTCGCCCAATGAAATCATCTTCGTGCGCGGCGCCACCGAAGGCATCAACCTGATCGCCAATACCTTTGGGCGCAAGTTCATCGGTTCTGGCGACGAGATCATCGTCTCGCAGCTGGAGCATCACGCCAATATCGTGCCGTGGCAGCAGCTGGCGGCGGAAAAGGGCGCTACCTTGCGCGTGATCCCCGTCGATGACAGCGGCCAGATCATCCTCGATGAATTCCGCAAGCTGCTCAATGGCCGCACCAAACTGGTATCGGTGACGCAGGTGTCGAATGCACTCGGCACGGTCGCGCCGATAGCGCAAATCATCGCGCTGGCGCATGCCGCGGGCGTGCGCGTGGTGGTCGATGGCGCGCAGGCGGTGTCGCATCTGCGGGTCAACGTGCAGGCGCTCGATGCCGACTTTTATGTGTTCTCGGGCCACAAGGTATTTGGCCCGACCGGCATAGGCGCGGTGTATGGCAAGGCCGACCTGCTCGAGCAATTGCCGCCATGGCAGGGCGGCGGCAATATGATTGCCGACGTCACGTTCGAGCGCACGGTGTACCAGGGCGTACCGAACCGTTTCGAGGCGGGCACCGGCAATATCGCCGACGCCGTGGGCCTGGGTGCGGCCATCGATTATGTGCAGCGCATCGGCCTGGAAAACATCGCCGCCTACGAGCACGCCTTGCTCGAATACGCCACGCATCATCTGCAGTCGATACCGGGCGTGCGCCTGATCGGCACGGCGCTGGACAAGGCCAGCGTGGCGTCCTTCGTGCTGGCCGGTTACGAGCCATCGGAAGTGGGCCATGCGCTCAATGAAGAAGGCATCGCCGTGCGTTCGGGCCACCATTGTGCCCAGCCGATTTTGCGCCGCTTCGGCGTGGAAGCGACCGTGCGGCCCTCGTTCGCCTTCTATAACACCTACGAGGAAATCGACCGCTTGATTACGGTGGTGCGGCGCCTGGCTGGCGCACGGCGCTGATACCGCCAGCGTGTCAATAGCGCGATGCCGCCCCGTGTTGTACGCGGGGCGGCATTTTTTTATGGTGTTTGTGCTATCTCGGCTGCTTCTGCGCTATGCTGGCTGATGCGCTCTCACGGGCGGTATAATTTGCTTGTGGCAACATTTGAGCCGCGGCGCGGTGCCGCTGGCGCCCAAGGAGATATCCGGTGGAAGATCAACACAGCTCGCCCGAGCTTTTCCTGTTCCTGGCGTCGACCGTGCACGACATGAAAAATTCGATCAGCGTCTTGAGTGGCACGCTGGAATCCCTGCTGGCGGCCGAACAGGCCAAGGTGGACGCAGATGCAGACGCGGCGCAGAATGCGCCCGCCTACCTGCAGATGGCGCAAATGCTGTACCAGACCAAGCGCCTCAACGATAATCTGATACAGCTGCTGGCGCTGTACAAGGAAGTCGGCAAGCCCGGCTACCCCTTTGACGTGCAGCCGCAACTGGTGGCGCAGGTGCTCGCGCAGGTGGTGGACCAGGAAAAAATCCTGCTTGCCTCCAAGGGCATACGCCTGGAAACCGATTTCCCTCTTGAGCTGATCTGGACGCTCGATGAAGACCTGGTGATCGGCGTGCTGGCGCATGCCATCAACAACGCCATCCGCTATACCAAAGACACGATACGTTTGTCCGCGCGCGAAGTCGGGGCGGTGCTCGAATTGCGCGTGGAAGACAATGGCGAAGGTTATACTCAGGCGCTGATCGAGGCGGGCAGCGCCGCCATGAATGGCATGCAGGCGGGCGTGGATTTTTCCACCAACAGCACCGGCCTGGGACTGTATTTTTCCAGCGAGGTAGCCAAGATGCATAAATTCCGCGGCCACAGCGGCAGCATTGCGCTGGCCAATGGCGGCGCCCTGGGCGGCGGCTGTTTCATCCTGCGTTTGCCCTGAGCGAGATATCACCATGACGACGGAAAACAAGGGCAGCGCCATCGAGGCTGCTTCCACCGACTGGGCCGACAAGCATTATCTGCTGGTCGATGATTTTATCGGCATCCGCATCCTGCTGCGCGAATCGCTGCGCAACCTGGGCGCGCGCCATATCGACCAGGCGGCCAGCGGCGGCGAAGCCATGAAGCTGCTGGCCAAGACGCGCTACGACGTGGTGCTGTGCGATTACAACCTGGGCGAAGGCAAGAACGGCCAGCAAGTGCTGGAAGAGACGCGCGTGCGCAACCTGACGGCGCCATCCAGCGTGTGGCTGATGGTGTCGGCTGAAAAAAGCGTGGAGTCGGTGATGGGCGCGGCCGAGCACCAGCCCGACGCCTACCTGATCAAGCCGATCACGGAAGGCGTGCTGCTGACGCGTTTGAACCGCGTGTGGCACAAGAAGCAGGTGTTCCGCGAAATCGACCAGGCTTGCCTGGAAAAGGATTATCTGCGGGCCGCCAAGCTGTGCGACGCGCAGATCGGGATGAACAAGCTGCACGAACTGGAATTGCTGCGCATGAAAGCCAGCTTGCTGCTGAAAAGCGGCGAACCGGAAAAGGCCCGCGCCGTGTATGAAAAAGTGCTGGCCGAACGCGATTACAGCTGGGCCAAGGCGGGCCTGGGCAAGATCCGCATGAATAACGGCGAACACGAGGCGGCGCGGCAGATCTTCCAGGGCGTGATCGTTGAAAACAAGTATTACATCGACGCCTACGACCAGATGGCGGTGGCCTACCAGTTGATGGGCCAGCACGAGGAAGCCTGCGGCGTGCTGGAAAAAGCGGCCCGGCTGTCGCCCAATTCCGTGCCGCGCCAGCGTAGCCTGGGCCAGGCGGCGCTCAAGATAGGCAATGTCCCGATGGCGGAAAAGGCTTTCCGCAAATGCGTCTCCATCGGTGAATTTTCCGTCATGAAGACGCCCGACGCCTATCTGGGCCTGGCGCGCGTCTGCGGCCTGAAAAACGTCGCCAAGGAAGCGCTGCAATGGCTGTTGCTGGCGCAGCGCGAATTCCCGCCCGAGCAGATCGGCTTGCGCTCCAAGATCACGGAAGGCATGGTGTATCACGAAACCGGTGATTACCGGCGTGCGCGCGCCTGCGGCGATGAACTCGAAGCGATGCTGGCCGAGGATCCCGTGCGGCCGGATAAAAGCATCTGCATGGAGATGGCTACCTTGCTGTTCGCCGTCGGCGTGAAGGATGCGCCGGCCGGCCTGCTGTGCTACGTGGTCAAGAATAACCACGACAACCAGGTGGTGCAGGACGAAGTGCAAAAGATATTCGACAAGGCGAAGATGGGCGATGAAGGCGCGAGCCTGATCAACGCCGCGCGCAAGGAAGCGTCGGACCTGATGAACAAGGGCGTGCTGCTGTGGAAGACCGACAAACTCAACGAGGCGGTCGAATGGATGCGCGCGGCGCGCGAAAAACTGCCGAACAATTTGCGCATCCTGTTCAACTCCGCGCAAATCATCGTGTCCTTTTTGCAGCAGCGCGGCTACCAGCAGGCGCTTTCTGAGGAAGCGATGGAAGTGTTGCTATATGTAGACAAAATTGCACCGGGACAGCAGCGTTTCGCGCAATTGATGGAGCAATTATTGCAACTGACACCGCCGCCCGTGCCCGAAGGGCAGGCCGTGGTGCTTGAAAAAGCCGTGGCTGTGGCGGAAAAACCCGTAAAACCCGTGCGTGGCCGTGTCGGATGATAAACTAGCGGCCAGCGTCGGCTTGCCCGCGCTGGAGTTGCTTTATAACAATAAGGATGAAAATATGCGTGATGTGGTCAATGAAGTCTACAAAAAAATGAAAGTCGGCAGCATTGCCTGGGTACGCCCGGTAGCCGCCAAGGGCGATACGCTGGAAACATTCCAGAACTCGTACGAGCATGCCAAGGCATTGGCGGACGAGGGCCTGATCACCATCGGTGACGTCAAACGCCAGCCAGACAACCTGATCGAAGCGATCCGCATTCACCGCATCGCCTGATCATGCCGCTGCTCCAGGGCAGCTTACGCTTTACCTGCCGCCTTGGGCGCCGCGCGTTTTGCGGGCGCCTTGCGGGCTGGCACCTTGGCCTTGACGGTGCTTTTTCCTGTGCTTCTACCGACGTTCGCGCCCGTACCTGATGCTGCAGGCTGGGCCCGTTTGCTTGCCGGTGGTTTTGTTTTAGCGGCATCTGCGGAACCCGCCGCGCCGCCTGGCGCTTCCGGCGACATGGCCGTCGACACCGCCTGTTTGAATTGATCCTGTAATAAATTCCACCAAGCATTCGGATTGGCCAGTTGCGCTGCCGCATGGTTGCTGGCTTCAGCAGGCGCCGCCGGCGGTGGCGCCGGTGCTGGTTCAGGCGCCGCTGCCGGGGCGCTCGCCGATGGCGCCGGCTGCTGGAAGAAGGCGGAAGCGTAGGGCGCCGATTCAAACAGCGATTTTTCGCTCGCTTCAGGCTGGTTCATGGCTGCCGCCAGCGAGGCGCCCATGGATTTCAGGGTGGCGATGGTGCCGCGCTGCACTTCCAGCGCCTGGATACTGCCGCGCAGCATGCTGGTATTCAAGTTCAGCCAGGCTTCGACCGCCTTCAAGTCATTGATTTTCTTGTCCAGTTCTTCCACCGACAAGGTGGGCGCCGTGATGCCGGGCACGCCCATGCCAGGCACGCTCATGCTGCCCCACAGGTTCTTGACGAAGTCGAGCGTATCGGTCACAGCTGCTGCGCCGGGCATCTGGGGCATTTTCGGATAGTCCATGCGGTAGTCTCCTGGTAGGTCGATGCCCTTAGCGTAGCAGATATCAGCTTGCAACTGACGTAATCTGGCTGACATTTTTCATCTACATTTTCTTACATAAAAGCTGATCCCTAGCGTGCTCTTCCACGGCAGAAATAGTGCAAGAGGCGTTACACTAGCAGCCATGACGCCCGCTTCCTTCTTTTCGCCGCCGCGCCGCCGCACCGTCGTCTTTATCGTGGTGATCGTGCTGCTGCATGTGCTGGCGCTCGATTGGCTCAGTTCGCACACCGGGACGGCGCATCCGGCGCAAGAGTCCATGCGCGTGGTGGACATGGAATTGATCGCCGAGCCTCCCAAGCCCTTGCCGGTGACGCCACCACCGCCGCCACCGAAGCTCAGGCCGCAGCCCAAGCCGCGGCCGCCGCCACCGCCGCCGCTGGAAACGCCATTGCCATCGAGCGTGGCGGCTCAATTGACGGCGCCCCCCAGCGATGTTCCGGAAGGCCCTGTGGCGCCGCCGGCTGCACCGGTCATTGCGGCGCCGCCGCCACCAGCGGCAGCTGCGCCTGAACCGGCGGCGGCACCGGCACCTGAGCCTGCGCCGCCCGTCGCCGCGCCACCGCATTACAAGATCAATGTGCCCGCCTCGGCTGAATTTGACATGCAGGTGGACCGCCGCGACGCCGATGGCACCAAATGGAAAGGCGTGGCGGCCATGTCGTGGCAAAATAAGGGCGACAACTACCAGTTGAAGCTGGAAGTCGGCTTGAGTATGTTGATCACACGCATCAATCTGCTGGTATTGACCAGTACAGGTATCATAGATGACAAGGGCATCGTGCCCGTCACGGCGACGGAAAAACGCAAGGGCCGCTCGCAGACGGCCACGCATTTCAATGCGGAGCAGAAAACCATCACCTTTTCTGCCAGCACGGCTTCCGTGCCCTGGTTGCCAGGGGCGCAGGACAAGGCCAGCATACCGTTCCAGCTGGCTGCCATCGGCCGCGGCGACGTGAACCAGCTGGCGGGCAATATCGATATCCAGGTCGGCGAAGAGACGGAGGCGACCGTGTTCCGCTTCAAGCTGGTGGGACAGGAAGAAATCGATACCAGGATGGGCCGCCTGGTGACCTGGCATTTGAGCCGGCCACCGAAACCGGGCTCGTATTCGTCGCAGCTCGATATCTGGCTGGCGCCGTCCTTGCAATGGTATCCGGTACAAATACGCAATACTGAAGCGAGCGGGGCGCTCACGACGCAAACCGTCTCCAAAATTACCGTCAGTGATGACGTAACAGGAAAATAAATGAAACTCTTTAATCCTTTTTCTCCTTTTAAACAGATGCTGGCAGCAGGCTTGCTGGCCGCGACCATGGCGCCCGCCATGGCGGACGCACCGGTCGACCATCCCGTGATCAAGCGCGCCTTCAAGCTGGCGCCATCGGCCGACCTGAGCTATACCATCAAGGCCAAGCAGCGCGGCATAGCCCTGGCCGGTGAATCGATCAGCAACTGGCGTGCCGGCGATGGCAAGTATTCGCTGCTGGCGGAAACCAAGGTGCCCCTGTTCGGCAAGATCCTGGAACAGCGCAGCGATGGCGCGGTGGACGATTATGGTCTGGCGCCGTCGCAATTCGTGGAAAAGCGTTTCCGCCAGGATGCAGCGACCACCACCTTCAAGCGCGACAGCAAGACCATCGTCTTTAGCGAAGGCGACGACAGCTATCCGCTCCAGGGTGGCGAGCAAGACCGCAACAGCACAGTCTGGCAGTTGGTCAGCGTAGCCCGCGCGGCGCCCGAAAAATTCGTGCCCGGTTCGGAATGGACGTTCTTCGTGGCCGGCCGCCGCGATGCCGAGCCATGGACCTTCAAGGTGGTCAAGGAAGAAAAAGTGACGACCGGCCAGGGCGAAGTGTCCGCCGTGCACCTGGTCAAAGCGCCACCGCCGAACAAGCAGGGCCAGCAGGTCGACCTGTGGCTGGCGCCGTCGCTGGAATGGTATCCCGTGAAAGTGACGTTTGCCGACGTCGATGGCGATTACGTCGAGCAGACCTTGCAGAAGATCGTTAAAAAGTAAGTGCTTGCTATTATTTTAGCGGTTGATTTGTAAGGATTTTCTAAACCCAATAGCAGAAACCGGGGTCAGACCCTCAGGGTCTGACCCCAGCCTTTTGCCGTTGGGGTTTTTGTTGATGCAACATTCTGTCTGTTGCCAGCGGTAGCTACCCCCTCCCATGCGTCGATTTGCATGTCAGAACTGATATACTGACGCCCCCGCCCCGCAGCGCCGCATTCGCCCGCTGCGCCGCCCGCTGAACACTCATCCGGAATAGAATGATTGATATAATGTCAAGTGCAGCCGTGGCTGCGGATGCAAACCAGACAGAGCAAGAGCATCACGATTCTTTGCAGGCGCATTTCCAGCCGAATATTTCAGCCGATGAAATCGAGCAAGTATTCCATCTGAAACGGGCGCAGCCGTTGCTGCAAGTGTTTACGGCCCTGTTTCATGGCGGTTTCGACGGCGTGCTGGTGCGCTTGCTGGTGTTGCGCGAGCTGGCGGCCGACGTGGCGACTTCCGCTTACACGCGTGCCGATATCAATACGAAACTGGCGTATCTGTTGCCGGAAAGCCTGGAAACAGTCTTGCTGCGCTTGCGCAGCAACCACTTGCTGGCCTGGGATGCGCAGCAGGGCGTGTACCGCGTGACGCCGATGGCGCGCAATGTGTTGTCCGCCATCGATAGCCTGCTGGGCCTGGGCCAGACCGAAGATGAAGCCGAAATGGGCTTTTTGCTGTCGCAGGTGGCCGGTGCGCAAGCCGTGGGTGGCGTGTCGGTAGAGCAATTGCAGCACTTGCTGGGACGCCTGGTGGACTTGACGGAAGAGTTTTCCGACGCCATCGCTTCCGGTTCCGAATTCCGCTTGCGCACGGCGCAGGCAAAGTGGAATATGGCTTGCGACTGGGTCGAGAAAGGGTCCGAGATCTTGCTGGCGATTACCTCGGATGAAAACGCGGATGGCGCCACCCACAAGGCGGCGCAAGCGATCGGCCGCGCACAAAGCAAGCTCCTGAACATGCAGGGCATGTTCTCGCGCGCCCTGAACCAGATCGAACGCCAGCGCGTGCACCTGGGCCAGTCGGGCCTGTCGACTACCGACATCAAGCGCTGGCTGCTGCTGCACGAAGACCTGGCCAGCCTGGCCGAGGGCGCCATCGATCAACCGGTGGTGCCGCTGTTCTCGACGCCGGCCGAAATGATCGACGTGGCTGAAACGGAACTGCTGTCCGAGCGCTCGGCCGGCGTGGCCAATACCGGCTTGCCCAGCGGCGAAGATGCCCCGACCACCATCAGCGATGGCCCGGCCATGCAGCTTGAACTCGACGATTTGCTCGAACGCCTGTCGAACTTCGCCAGCCTGGGTAATTTTCCCAGCATCGGTGAAGAAGGGCCGAAGTCGGTGCCGGTGCAAGATTCCCTGCTGCCCGCCAGTTTCGCCGTGGCGTCTTACCGCGCCTCGATGCTGCCGCTGCTGGGCGATGTGTCCGAAGCGAGCTTGCAGGGCGCGACGGCCGAACTGGCCCGTTTGCCGATCACCTTTACACCGACCGACGAGATGGTCTACCTGGCCGACCCGCATGTGGCAGCCATGTCGATCGCCTCGCTTTCACTGAATGTTTCACTTGATTTAGATAGCGGCCCAGCCGATGAATGACGATTCCCAAATCCTGATTGCGCGTCTGCTCACGCATCAAACCCTGCGCCGCGACGAAAAGCTGGTCAAGCGCGTGCTGTCCGACGAGTTGTTCCGCGCCGAAGTCGATGCTCGCCTGCTCGCCTGCGGCCTGAAACTGCTCGACAACGTGTATGCCGACCATGTGACTCTGGCCCTGACGCGCACCATCGAACCGAAGATTTTCGGCGCGCGCGATGTGTGGCAAAACAATAATTTTGGCCTGGCCCGCGATGGCGTGGCCTTGCTGGTGGTGCTGTGGGCGCAGATCATCCTGCCCAAGCGCGAACGCCAGGAAACGCACCAGCATGCGGACGATGACCAGAACGATATGTTCGGCACCGAAAAGCCGCTGCCGCGCGCAGAAGATACCTCGATCGGCATTTCCTACAAGGCGCTGCTGTCGGACTTCGGCGACAAGCTGGGCAAGAAGACGCGCATGGACATGAATCTGGGCACGCTGGCCAAGCTGGGTTTCATCGAACGGCGCGGCGATTTCATACTCGAAGGCCCCTTGCTCGACCTGATGATGGATACCGACGTCCTGAAAGAGCGCATCATCAATGGCGCCCTGGCCGATGTGTTCAAGCGTGCCCCGGCGCGCCTGGTAGCCGTCGACCTTGATGCTGATCTGTCGGCCGACATCGGCGACTTGCCAGACGCCGGCGATGCCGATGATGCAGCGTCGCCCGAACTTCCTCACTGAAAGCGCCCATGTTTCATATCAAATCACTTGAACTGGTGCACTGGGATTACTGGCAGCGCATCAAGAATATTCCGCTCGACGCCAAGATCATCACCATCGCGGGCCAGAACGGCTCGGGCAAGACCACCTTGCTCGACGCGCTGCGCACCCTGTTCGGCCTCGATTGCTCGATGGGCCGCACGTATAAGCACTATGCGCGCCACTCGGGCCAGCAGACGGCCTGGCTGCGCGCCGTGGTCGACAACAAGAACGTGGGCAAGCAGCTGTCGAACCGCCCGTTCCGCAGTTCCGGTTTCTTCAGCGACGATGAAGTGACCCTGTTTTGCCAGATCCAGAAGAACGGCGGCGACTGGAAGCGCCAGTATCTGATGCGTCCGGGCAATGTGCAGATCGAAGACATCACCGACGCCAACGACTGGCTGGGCGTGGAAAACTACCGCAAGCGCCTGGCCAATGCCGGCCTGTCGCCCGCCATGTCGAAAGTGCTGGCGCTGGAGCAGGGCGAGACGGACAAACTGTGCGAATACGCGCCGCGCCAGCTGCTCGACCTGGTGTTCCAGGTCTTCGGCGACAAGGAAGTGCTGGACGCCTACGATGAAGCCAAGCGCCACCAGCGCGATACGGAAGAAGAGCTGAAACGCTTCGAGTCCGAGCTGGAAGCGTCGAAAACCAATCTGGAAGGCCTGCGCCTGCGCGTGGCCAATTACCATCAATGGGAAGGCTTGCACAAGGAACGCCGCAACCTGCTCGAAGAAGTGCTGCCCAGTTTGCAGTACCACGAGGCACGCGAAAAAGCGGCCACCGCCAGCCGCCAGCTGCGCGAAGCACGCAAACCGATGGCCCAGGCCGACCAGCAACTGACGGACAAGCGCAATGCGCTGGCGGCGCAGGCGAAGGCGCTGTCGGATGCGCAGATGAACGAGACCCTGCTGGAGCAGGAATCGATAGGCTTGCAGAGCCGCTTGTCCCTGATCAATGCGAAACTGAAACCGCTCGACAGCCTGCTGGAACAAAAAGAACGCTTGCAAAAGCTGGCGGCGGACTCCGGCAGCGACATTGCCGCAGTGGCGGCCCAGCTGGAACAGAAGGAAGCGGATTTGCTGCGCCAACGCCAGCAGCGCGATGCCTTGTCGGCGCGTATCGCCGGCGAGCAGGCGACCATCGCCGGGCTGCAGGGCAAGACCGCCATGCCGGAACCGGACAATGTGCGCGGCATGCGCCGTGCGCTGCGCGACGCGGGCATCGCCCACGCCATGCTGTCCGATATCGTCGAAGTGACGGACAGCCGCTGGCAGGGCGCCGTCGAAGGCATATTGGGCGGTTACGCCTCGGTGGTCTTGCTCGATAAATCCAAGGATGCGGCGGCGGCCTATCGCCTGGCCGAGAAGGAACGCTATCGCCACTTCATCGTGCCCGAACTGGTCACGGCGCCGTCGGCAAAAGACGACAGCCTGCTGGCGGTGGTCAAATTTTCTGCGCCCGTGCCTGGCTGGCTGATCGAGCAGTTGTCGCGCATCGCCCGCGTCGATTCGGTGGAAGCCGGTTTCAAGCTGGGCAATCATGAGGAATGGATCACGCCCGAGGCCTATCACCGCGAACGCCGCGGTGGCCGCTCGCTGTTCGTGGAAGCCTCGCGTTACCGGTTTGGCCAGGCTGGCCGCACGGGCCGCCTGGAAGCGCTGCTGCGTTCACTGCCTGGCCTGGAAGCGCAGGAAGACACTTTGACCCTGGCGATCTCAAAACTGGCGGCCGAAGTGGGCGCCTTGAAGGCACGCATCGCCGGTGTCGACGCGGCCAAGGAACTCAGCGCGCGCCAGGAAGAGTTTGGCGAAGCGCTGCGCAACTCGAAACCATTGAAGGAAGAGCGCCTGGAAGTGGGCAGCCGCCTGGGCGAGCTGCAAAATCTCACCAAGAACGCCACCGTGGTGCGCACGCGCGCCGATACCGTCTGGCAAAACGCGCGCCTGGCCCTGTCGGAAGCGGAAGCCGGATCGCGCCTGGGTTACAAGAAACAGATCGAACAGCGCGCCGAACACGCACGCGCCTTGCTGGCCCTGCGCCGCGCCTGGCGCCATCTGCCGAAAAGCTGGCGCCGGCCGTCGCGCCGCACCGCGCTGGTGGCCGAACATCAGAACTCGCACCAGGTCGACCTGCGCGTGGCCAGCCTGCAAAGCAGCCTGGCGCGCGACGACTGGGAACTCGACGCCACCGTGATCGACCAGCATCATCGCCTGTCCGATCAATTGCATGGCCGCCAGTCGGAAACCGACGAGCGCCGCTACCAGAACAACCGCGCCATCGAAGCGACCGGCAATGCCCGTGGCGCCTATATGGAGCGCTTGCGCTACACCATCAAGACCTATAGCAAGAACATCAAGGAGCTGGGCGAACTGGCCGGCATCGAAGTGCATGCCGACCCCGTGCGCCTGGAAAACGACGATGTGCAGCTGTCGCAGGCAGGCTTGCATGTGCGCTTCAAGTTCGATGGCAAGGGCGTGATCGGCATGAACGACGGTGAAGCGTCGGGCGGCCAGCAAGTCATGAAGTCCCTGGTGCTGCTGATCGGTTTGCTGAAGTCGGAAGACGGTTCCGGCGGCTTCGTGTTTATCGACGAACCGTTTGCCCACCTCGACATCCGCAATATTCAACTGGTCGGCGAATTCCTGAAAAATACGGAAGCGCAGTATCTGATGACGACGCCGCTGACGCATAACACGGACGTGTATGACCCGTCGGAGCTGACCTTGATCACCAGCAAGAAGAAAAAGGATACGCAATGGGCGCAACCGATTTTTGTATTGCAGCGCCGCCAGGAGCCGGCGCCCGGCAAGGCGGCTTGATAGGTGTGCGCACCCTGGCCGCCGCACTGGCAATCGCCAGTGCGGTTCCCGCCATGGCCAACGACGGTATCGCGGCGCAAAGTGCGGGCGGCATCGTGTTTGGCAAGACCGACGCCGTGGCCATGAAAAAGGAAGTGCTCAGCGTGAGCGCCGGCTTGATCAAGGTCGAATACGAGTTCCTGAATGAATCGCAAAGCGATGTGGAAGAAACCATCTTCTTCCCCTTGCCCGAATACGCGGCCGGCTACCACGGCTCGCCCACGTATTATGGCCAGCCGCAGCAGTTCACTATCGAGGTGGACGGCAAGCGCAAGCCTTATGACACCAATTTTGTAGCCATGCTGGCCGGCAAGGACGTGACGGCCCGCCTGCGCCAGCTGGGTTTGACGGACCAGCAAATCGCGTATTTCCCATCGCACACGCCGTTCGACCAGCAAGTGGCATCCTTGAGCGAGGCCCAGCGCGCCATCCTGCTCAAGGAAGGCTTGCTGGCCCAGCTCTACGACGAGGAATGGGTACCGGCCTGGACGGTGAAAGTCAGCTATCTGTGGCAGCAGACATTCCCGGCTGGTAAAGTCGTGCGCGTGCGCCATCAATATGCGCCTTTTGTCGCCGCCGGTAGCGCCGCGACCTACCTGGGCGATGACAAAGAGTTTGAAAGGAAATACTGCACCGATCAGGGCTTCCAGAAAACCTGGCAGCGCCTGGCCGCCAGGGCCGGTGAGAACGGCGTGGTCAATGCCGTGGCCGTTTCGTATATTTTGACGACCGGTAACACCTGGAAGAATGGCATCGAAGACTTTAGCTTGAACTTGATCAAGGGCAAGCCGGACGAGCTGATCAGCCTGTGCTTTCCCGGCACATTTACCAAGGTCAATCCCACCACCTTGCAAGTCAGGCTGCGCAATTTCCGGCCCCAGCAAGACCTGGACGTCTACTTCGGCAATGTCGAGGGTTCCGGCATGCACGAGGGCGTGGCGCCGGCGATACGGCCGTGATTAAGGGCCGCACAGCGCGGTCCACCGCAGCTTTGCTCAGATGTTTTCAACCAGCGGTTGATTGCGCTTCCTCCAGCGCACCAGACCCCATGCATACGTAGCGTAGTAGCCGGTAAACAGGCCGTAGGCGGCCATGGTCAGCGGACTTTGGCCGAACGGTGGCGGCGGTACGGGCACGGCCAGGCGCGTGTTCAGGTAGATTTCCATGCCGCGGTACAGCAGGCGGGCGACGAACAGCATGGTAATGGCCAGGGCCAGGTAGCGGTGCTGGGTGAAAAAGAAATGTTTACCGACCTGTTCGAAGCGGGTCAGCTTCAGGCCCAGCACGCCCAGCCAGCCGCCAGCCAGCACGCCTGCACCCAAGGTAGACAGGGGCAGGACCTCGAATTTCGTCGTCGTTGCCAGGAATAAAATCAGCGCAGGAAAACCGATCGCCACCAGCCAGTGCCGCCACAGATGCGATTGCTGGCGCGCCACCAGTTTTTTCAGGCGTGAATAAATGCGCCAGACGAGCAGCGGGGCCAGGCAGAGCAGGGCGAGGGTGGTGGTTTCCATGGATGCGTTCGGGGGGCGGATAAAACAGCGATTGTAAGCCAGATCGCTGTCGCTGCGGCATTGCTGCGCAGGCGGCAAAAGTTGCTTATTGACATTTTCATGACATGTCATCAATATGTTCCGTCACACCTGCCGCCAGGAGCGGCGCGGTGCAGCATCTTGATTGCCCCTTATTGACTACTCACCATTCCTGGAGTTCCATGTCTACACGTTTGCCTTTGCCCTTGTTGCCGATTACCGTGGGCCTGATGGCTGCCTCGTCCTCGCTGGCCATGGCGCAAGATAGCGGCTACCAACTGCCGCCCGCGCCCCTGCAAGCCATCGTTGACGCGCCGCGCGCACCGGTCCTGAACCTGAGCCCGAAACGCAACCTGGCAGCCGTGCTGCCGACGCCGTCGCTGCCCAGCATCAGCGAAGTGGCGCAGCCTGAACTGAAGCTGGCCGGCCTGCGCATCAATCCACGCACCTATTCGGCCAGCCGTTTCAGTTTCTACACGGGCCTGGGCCTGCTCGACATCGATACGCAGAAAGAGATCAAGGTCAGCGGCTTGCCGGCTACGCCGCGCATCGCCGATCTGGCCTGGTCGCCGGACCAGCACTACCTGGCGTTTACGCATATCGCCTATGCCGATCCGGCCAAGGGCGTGAAAGAGTCGGGCGTGGAACTGTGGCTGCTGGATGTGCAAACCAAAGTGGCGCGCAAGCTGGGCAGCCAGCCTTTGTCGGCCGTGAACGGCCGTGGTTTTTCCTGGATGCCAGACAGCAAAACCCTGCTGCTCATGCTGAAACCGGCCAAGCTGGGCGCCGTGCCGCAATCGGTGGGTATTCCGGCTGGTCCTGCTACGCAGGATAGCAACCCTGGCGGCGGCGTGAAACAATTGCGCACCTATCCCGATCTGCTGAAGAACGAGGAAGACGCGAAGCTGTTTGAACATTACATCACCGTGCAGCTGGCCTTGCTCGACGTGACGGGCAAGCAGCGCCTGATCGGCCAGCCTGGCCCATACTCGCGCGTATCGAGCTCGCCGGATGGCAAGAACCTGCTGACGACCAGCATCCTGCGCCCGTATTCCTACATCGTGCCGGCCTATGATTTCGGCCACAAGATCGAAGTGCGCGACCTCTCCGGCAAGGTGAGCCATACGGTGGCGACCCTGCCGCTGGAAGAAGGCCTGCCACCAGGCAATGACGCCGTGTCGGCCGGTGTGCGCGACGTAACGTGGCGTGTCGATGCGCCAGCCACCCTGGTATGGGCTGAAGCGCAGGATGGCGGCGACCCGGCCAAGGCGGCTGAAATCCGCGATATCGTCTACACGCAGGCGGCGCCGTTCACCGCGAAACCTGCTGTGCTGGCCAAGCTGGGTTCGCGTTACCAGGGCGTGGCATGGGGCCGGGGCGACCTGGCGCTGCTGACGGAAGCCTGGTACAAGACGCGGGTCGTGAAACAATGGAAAGTCACGCCGGACCAGCCAGCCACGCCGGCCGAGCTGCTGTCCACGCGTTCGCTGGAAGACCGCTACAACGATCCGGGCCAGCCTGTAATGCGTCCAGATGCAGCCGGCTTGCCGCGCCTGCTGGTCTCCGCCGACAACACCATCCTGCTCGACGGCCAGGGCGCTACGGCGGAGGGCGACCGTCCCTTCATCGACCGCTTCAACCTGGACACCAGGAAAACCGAGCGTCTGTTCCAGAGCGCCGCGCCGTATTATGAAAACGTGGTGGCGGTGCTCGATGAAGACGGCAGCCGTTTGCTGTCCACGCGTGAAACGCCGACGGAACAGCCGAACTATTATGTACGCAACCTGAAGCAGCAGGGCGCAGCCCAGTTGACGGCGCTCACGCATTTCCCGCATCCGCTGCCGCAGCTGAAAGACGTGCAGAAAGAGCTGATACGCTACAAGCGCGCCGATGGCGTGGACTTGACGGCGACGCTGATGCTGCCGCCGAACTATGACGTCAAACGCGACGGTCCGCTGCCGACCCTGATGTGGGCGTATCCGCAGGAATTCAAGTCGGCCAGCGCCGCCAGCCAGACCAAGGGTTCGCCGTATAAATTCAATGCCGTCAGCTACTGGGGCCCGGCCGCCTTTTTGTCCATGGGTTATGCCGTGCTGGACAATCCATCGTTCCCCATCGTCGGCAATGGCGAGCAGGAACCGAACGACACGTATCTGGCGCAACTGGTAGCCGACGCCGAGGCGGCGGTGAACGAAGTGGTCAAGCGTGGCGTGACCGACCGCAACCGCGTTGCCATCGGTGGCCATTCGTATGGTGCTTTCATGACGGGCAATCTGCTGGCGCACACGCGTTTGTTCCGTGCCGGTATCGCCCGCAGCGGCGCCTACAACCGTACCCTGACGCCATTCGGCTTCCAGGCGGAAGAGCGTTCATTCTGGAAGGCGCAGGATGTCTACCAGGCCATGTCGCCATTTAACTATGCAGACAAGATCAAGGATGCGCTGTTGATGATCCATGGCGAGCAGGACAACAATCCTGGCACCTTCCCGATCCAGAGCGAACGCATGTTCCAGGCCGTCAAAGGCCTGGGCGGCACGGCGCGCCTGGTGATGTTGCCCAACGAAAGCCACGCCTACCGCGCGCGCGAATCGATCATGCAGATGCTGTATGAAAGCAACAACTGGCTGGAGAAATATGTGAAGAACGCTAAGCCGGTGGAAGCGGAAGTCAAGCAGGCAGTGAAATAAAGGCAACAGGTGGGCATTGCGTGGTATGGTCTTCCTTTGTCGTCAAGGAGGCCAGCCATGACAGCCATCGCTAGCGATGCCCACCGCGCGCCCGATCCGGCGCCTGTCGATGATCCCCAACCTGCCCGGGAACCCGCATGGGCGCCAGACACGGCGCCAGGCCACCACCCCGGCCCAGCGCATCCGGTGCCGCAGGATGACCCCGTGCCCGATCCGCACCCCAGTTAATCTCGTCAAGAAAGGCTGTTTTAGATGGCAATTATCAAGGAAGTTTATACGCGCAAAGTCAGCGGAGAATCGTTCGACTACGAACTCGATTACACGCCCGGCGCAGATGTGGGCTGGATCGCACGCGTGTACCACGACGGCGTGCTGAAAGGCTCGCCACACGGCGCACTGACCGCCAACGTACTGTCCGGCCCGGCGCTGGAACAATATCTGCGCGCTTATGTCGAAGGCATGATAGAGCGCGGTCTGGACGTGGCTGAATAAAGTTATTTACAGTAGTAGGATGTGATTGCTACGCAGGCTTCCTCGGAGGCCTGATCTTTTTTGAGCTGTAGCAAATGGTCGCTGCTAACGCCTGGGCGCGAGTGAAGCATTCAAGCATTCCATTTCGCAGCATGGTATTTTGCGGTCTCTTCGGCGCCATGCGTGATGAGCAGCTTCAGCAAATCCTCTTTATGGCATGGTGGCGAAGTCAAATCATGGATGGTTTTCAACAGCGCATGCTCTACTTGGGCAGGCGCAGCCGCATTTAACCTGTTGATGAAATCCCCAGGAGAGACGACGTCTATGCCAATGGCCGCCATTTCCTTGACGGCCAGATGCGGCAAGTTGCTCGACACAATGAATACCTTGTCGACAGCACACTCTTCCTGAGCGAGGGTGTGCAAGACCAGCGCGGCCGAAGCCACATGCATGTCGCCCGCATGGACTTTTGAAGGCACCCTGTTTTTATAGCCGGGCTGGTCATAAAGGAGCACTTCATATTCCTGGCCCACTGCCGAGCGGAAGCAATGGAGCCGGTGCTTGGCTTTGGCGATGTGCACAGGATCTGGCAGAGCAGCTTTGATCGCCGTTCTTTCCGCCTTGACTTGCGCCAAGACAACAGCCCCGAAGTGCCTGATGAATTCATCCTCGATGGTCTGTGTCCAGCGTGGGTGATACAGGCCGGTCAAAGCCAGGTCAAAAAGAAGATCGGACAGGCGTGGTGGAAGCAGCACATTGGCATCCAGGACGGCCAGCGTGCTCCCTCCCGGAGATAAGGGGTGCTTAATCGGTGGCATGGTGGCCGCTTCTCTTGGCAGCCTTCACATAGTCCTCTTCTGGAGTGGCATACATCCCGGCATCCATGGCAGCCTTGCGGTAGTCCTTGTCGCCAGCGGAGGCTGCTTTGGCCGCGTTCGTGGCCTCCATCCATTGCAATACTGACGATTTTGGCACTTTGCGATGGCCGCCTTTGGAGGTCACGGCGCCAGCCAGTTTGCCCGCGTCTATCAACATTGCTACATAAGGCCGGCTGCACTCCATGAGCTGTGCCGCCTCTTGCGTGCTGAGCATCGCTACACTTTCCACATCGGCTGCCGTGTGGGCGATAGCGCTTCCGTTCGACACGATGGCCAAGTGTATCTGTACGGCCGCCCGCAATTCCTTGGTGGACTCATCTTGGCCGTCGAGCAGTTCGTGCAAAGCGTGCGCAATCAGGCCTGATTTGGCCGGTTGACCCAAAGCCTCCAATTTCTCGGCCAGCCGGGATGCCATTGTCACCAAGGTGTTCGATACCAGCCGTGGTCTTTTGAGTGTCGCCGTCATCAGACTTCCTTTTTCGATTTATAAAGAATAATCGAAAAACGAAACGAAGACAAGCTGGTCTTCCATATCTTGCAGATGTTGATCACATGGCATCAATCAAACGCCCACGTATACAACACGTCCAGCGCATTATTGGTGCCGGTCTGGAATTGCAGGGTGAAGCGGCGGTCCAGTTTGTAGCGTAGCTTGACCAGGCTGCTGGCTGTGCTGGTGCCTTGCTCGAACGTCAGGTAGGCGCGCGACGACAAGCGTTTGCCGACCGTGACGACGGTGCTTTCCAGTCCCTGGGCTTGCGACAGGCCCACTTCATCGAGGCCCAGCGAGCTGGCCAGCTTGCCTTGCAAGCCGCCACCGGAGCCGCCGAACAGGGCGCCGGCAGCTGTCGTCAGCAAGGCCATTTCATCGCCGGCCGCCGCTTCTGCACCGTGACCGAGGATCAGCCAGGCCAGCTTGTCGCTATCGGACACGTTCGGCGTGGACACCAGCTTGGCGGTTGGCGCCTGGGCCGTGCCGCGCACTTCCACGCCTGCTTCGACGTTGGTTTCCGACAAGGTATCGCCTTCGGGACGCTTGCGCACGGCCAGGATATTCAAGGCCGGGTTGTCGTAGGCGCCCGTGAAGTTGATCACGCCCCGGTCGATCGACAGTTTCTGGCCGTAAGCGGCATATACGCCGTTGGCCACGCGGATGCTGCCCGTCACGCGCGGCGCGGCGCGGTTCAGCACGCGGGCGCGCACATTGCCTTCCAGGTCGGCGTCCAGTCCCATGCCGCGCAGATGGAAGGCGTTGCCCAGATCAAACTCCAGGTCGATATTCAGGGGCAGGGATGGCGCTTCCTTGCTGGCCGCCGTTTTCTTGCCCAGCACGACGACGTCATTGCTTTGCGTGGGCGTGTCTTGCGGCGCCAGCTCGATCAGGGCACGGTTGGCCTTGAACTTGCCCTCGAAACTGAACCGCTTGTCATTGCGCACCAGGGTGCTATTGCCCGACAAGACCAGGGTGCGGTCGGGGCGCGACAGCGCTTGCAGGCGGTCGGCCATCAATTTCAGTTCCATGCTGGCTTCGCCATTGGCAAAGCGTACCCAGCCGTCTGCCTGCACCTTGCCGTCGCCGCCATCAAAGCTCAGGCGCTGCAATTGCAGTTGATCGCCAGCAAGCTTAGCTTGCAGCACGCCATTGCGCAGCTTCAAACCCTGGTCGGCCCAGCTCACCAGCAGCTTGCTGCCATTGATGTCGCCATTCAATTGCGGCGCACCGATGGTGCCACTGCCCGACAGGGCCACCGTCACGCCACCACCGAGTTCCAGGCCCTCCTGGCCCGTCAGCGGCGCCAGCCAGGACAGCGAGGCGATGCTGGTGGTGCCCGTCAGGCTCAATGCGCTATCGTTGCTGATGCGGCCATCGAGCATGCGCACCGTGGCATTGATATCGCTCTGGCCCGCGCGCGCGCCATCGAGTTTGACTTGCAGCCGCAGTTGCTGGTTGGCGATGTCGACCCGCGCATCGAGGGTGCGCAGACCCAGCGCCAGTGGCGAGTCCACGCCCACCGTCACGTCGCCTTTTTCGCGGTACACGTGCAGCATGCCGGCCAATGCCGGTTCCTTTTGCCTGGCAGTGGCCGCCTGCATATCGAGCGACCATTGCGCGCCCAGGGTCAGGTCGCTGCGGGTGTTCGCTTGCAGCGCAGGAATCACTTGCGACAGATAGGTCAGCGCCACGCCGGCTGCCTGGCCCGAACTGGTCCAGCGGGCGCCGTCCTTGTTCAGGTTTTGCATGGTGATGCTGCCAGCAGGCAATTTGATGACGGTGTTGCCGATGGAAATTTGTTCTGGCTGGCCCAGTCCCGCCACGCCACTGCCGGCCGGGCCGGCTACGCGCACGGGCACGGGCGCTTGCAAGGCCAGCGCATAACGGCCCTTGTTTTGCAGGCTGTCTATGCTGCCTGTCCAGTTGGCGCCGCTCTGGCTGCCGTGGATTTGCACGCTGGCGTCGAAATCGTCGTTGCGCGCCACCAGGTTGATGCTGTGGCTGCCGCGCGTACCGGTCGATTTCAAACGTGCACCGGCCAGCTTGAAGGTGGGCGTGCTGTAGCCGGTGATTTCCAGGTCGCTGACCATGGCGTCTTGTGCGCCCTGGCCGGCGCCCACGCTGGCGCTGCCTTTGACGGTTTTTAATTGCTGGTCGCCAAAGAAGGTCAAGTCCTTGCCGTCGAGCGAGAGTTGCGCGGCAGGCGCGTCCATCTTGCCGGACACGGAGCCGGAGGCGCGCAGCACGCCGGCAAAGCGCGGTCCCAGGGTGGACAGCTGCGGCGCATCGAGTTTCCAGTCCAGCTTGTCGGTGGCGCCGCCCAGCGCGCCCTGGGCCAGCAGGCTGTTCGGTCCCAAACGCAATTCCACGTCAGCGCTGTCGACTCTTTTTGCATTGGCCGACAGTTTGGCGTAGCCGGCCAGCGGGGCGTTTTGCAGGGTCGAGTCGCGCAGGGCCAGGTTCAGGGCGACTTTCCAGTCGCTGGTAAGGCGGCCGCTGCCGTCAAAACTGGCGTTGATATTGCCGACGGGCAGGGAGCCAAAGGCAGCCGGGTTGATTTTTTCCACGCTGCCGGCCACTTTCAGCTCGGCTTCCTTCTTCGGTCCCGTCAAGCCCACTTCGCCGCTGGCGTGTATCACGCTGTCGGCCACGGGGCGCTTGCCGCTGCTCAAGCCCAGTCCTTTGGCGTCGGCCACGAAAGTGCTGCGCGGCTGTTGCATGCTGCCTTGCACGACGCCGCTGGCAACGATGGCGCCCAGCAAGTCGTTTTGTATGGCGGACAATTGCCGCGCATCGACATTCCAGTTCAGTTTTTCACCGGCGCCGCCGAAATTACCCTTGGCCGCGATGGTGTTCTTGCCCAGCGCCAGTGCCACATCGATGCCACTGAAGTGCTGTGCATCGGCCGTCAGCTTGCCCTTGCCGGACAAAGGCTGGTCCAGCAACTTGCTGGGGCGCACGGTAAAGTCCGCATTGGCCAGCCATTGCGGTGTGACGTGGCCATTGGCCCGCACGTCCAGGTTCAGGTCAGCCACAGGGAAGGCGCCGAAATCGGCCGGGTTCAAGCGGCTGGCGCTGGCCACCGCCTTGAAGGCTTGTTCATCCTTGAGGCTGATCTGGCCCGTGGCGTTGATTTGGCTTTTGCCCGCTTGCAAGGTTGCCTTGCTCAGCTGCACCAGGGAGTCTGCCATGCTCGCTTCCAGGTCCAGGCGCAGCTTGGCTTCGCCCAGTTTGGCGCGCAGGGTTTGGGTCTTGCCGTCGCTGTCCAATACGATGTCGCCGGCGATTTTGGTGCTGTTGATGCTGCTGACCACATGCTGCAGATTGATGCTGTCGGTGTGCAAGGACAAATGCGCGCTGCCGATGGGGCCATCGGCCGCTTCGCGCTCCAGCTTGCCGCTACCGGTGAATTTGCCGGCAGCAGCCAGGTCGATCAGGGCCGATTCCAGGGTGGTGGCTGTCAGCGTGCCGCCCAGGCGCGCGTCGAGCTGGCGCAGCGGCAACTTGTGCTGGTCGATGGGGCCAGGCGTGGCGTGATTGAGTACCGACAATTTACCGGACACGCTTTGCTTGTCGCCGATGGCGGCGTCCAGGTCCAGGCTCAAGTCCGCCTGCGGCAAGGTGGCGTCAAACTGGCCAGGGTTGATCTGGCGCCCTTGAATGCTGGCCGAGCGCAGGATGATCACCGGGTCGAACGGCGCCAGCGCCAGGCGGGCGTCAAGCGTGGCGGGCCCGGCGCTACCCTTGGCCGTGATATTGAGCAGATTCAGGTCGCCGCCCAGTTGCAGGGCCACGGCGGCCGGTTTTTCGCCAGCAGCCGGCTTGATCTGCGTCAAGCTGGCCGTGCCCTTCAGTTTGAATGGCTGGGTGGCGGCGATGGTGGCGTCGGCCTTGGCCAGGCCAAAGGGCGTGCTGACGGAGGCATCGCTCAAGCGCCATTCGTTCTTGTCGCCCGACAAGGTGAGATGGATCTTTTCCAGCACCGTGTTGCCGCCCGCGCTGACCAGGGTCAGCTTGTCCAGGCGCGCATCGCTGATGCCGACCTTGAACGGCGAGGCCAGGCTGCTGGGCATGGTCGCCGGTTCATCGGACGGGCCCGTGCTTTCCACGGACAGGCTGGCCACGTGCAGTTCGCTGATCGCAATGCCTTCCGAGAAATACTGGAACGGCGACCAGTTGATGTCGATATTCTCGGCCGTGATGTGCTGCGTCTTGCTGCGGTAGCTGACATGGCCCAGGTGCATGCGGTTGTACAGCGAGCCGGACACGCCGCTTACTGCGATTTCGCCACCGCTGGCGCTGGCCACTTTTTGCACCAGCAGCTGCAAGGTCGATTCGCGGCCCAGGAACCAGAAGGCAGCGCCCAGCAGCACGGCCAGGCTGGCCATGCCGATGGCCAGATAACGGGGCCAGCGGCGCGGCTTTTTCGCTGGCGGCGTGGTGCCGGGAGTATCGGGAGACTCGGTAGTGATTTCAGACATCAGAAAGTGAATCCCAGGGAAAAGTGCAAACGGTAGGCGTGGACGGCGTGGCCATAGGCCACGTCAACGTTGATGGGGCCGACAGGGCTCTTGTAGCGTCCGCCCAGGCCGTAACCCGATTTCGGCGTCAGCGCGCCTTTCACCGTATCGGCCGAGTTGCCGGCGTCATAAAAGGTGGCAATCGCCCATTTCGGCAGGAACCAGTATTGGTATTCGGCGCTGGCGGTGGCCATGTAACGGCCACCGACGGTGGCGTCGCCTTCCTTGACGCCCAGTTCCTGATAGGCGTAGCCGCGCACGGACTGGTCGCCGCCGGCCCGGAACAGATAGACGGCCGGTACGCCTTTTTTATCTTTCGAACCCAGCGCGCCCATTTCGCCGCGCAGGATGACTTCGCCTTTTTCGCCGAGCGGACGATACCAGACCGTCTTGGCTGCCACGCGTACGAAGCGCTCGTCTGTGAGCACCGGCAACAGCGCGCCGCCCACCTGGGCGTTGATGACGTAGCCACGGGTGGGGAAGAGCAGGCTGTCGAGCTCGCGCTTGGTGATGGAATAGGTCAGCGGCAAGCTCTTGCTGCGCGTTTGTTCCAGGCCCACCACCGTCTTGTCTTCCCTGAGGAATTCGAAGGTCAGGCTGCGTTCCAGATTGGTGCCGCCCCAATTGCGTTTGGCCGAGATGGCCGACACGGCTGTAATCTCGTTGGAAATATCGCTGCGCTCGAACGAAGCGCCCACGCTGTCGCTGTAGCCGCGCGCAGTGGTGGGCAAATAGAAGTTGGTATGCGCCGCCTGCTTCTTGGTTTCCATGGTGATCGCGCTCTTGAAACGCGTGCCCCAGACGTTCAGGTTGTCATAGTTGAGCTGGACGCGGTTACCCGTATTGGTACTGAAACCGATACCGGCGCTGACGTTTTGCTGCTTGTTTTCCGTCACGCGCACCACCAGCGGCAATTGCGGCGCCGGTCCGCGATACACGGGCTTGGCGGCGGGCGCGCCGGTGGCTGCCTCGGCGCCATCCTGGCTGGCCTGGCCTGCCTCGATCTGTTCGCTGAGGATGCTGCTCATGTCGGCGCTCACTTCCACGCTGGCGAAGTAGCCGGTATCCTGCAAGGCGGCCTGGTAGGCTTGCAAGGCCGTTTCGCTGTAATAGTCGCCGGCGTGGATCTTGTTCAGGTTGGTGATGATGTTTTCGGGATAGCGTTTCAAGCCTTCGATGCGCAGCTCGCCAAAGCGCAGTTCGGGGCCACTGTCCAGCACCACCAGCAAGGATACCTTGTGCGTGTCCGGATCGACCACGGCTTGCGTATCGAGTAGCTGCGCGCGCGGGTAGCGCGTCTGCACCACTTCGCGCAGCAGGGCGCGCTTGGCCGATTCCCAGTCCGACTGGCGGAATACCTGGCCCGTCTTCAAGGCCCAGCTGCGCTTGAGCGCATCCTTGTCGTACGGTTCGCTGGCGGCCAATGGCGGGGTGGAATCGAAACCGCGCAATTCCAGCTCGACCTTGTCGATAGTGACCGCCTGGCCCGGTTCCACATCGACGATGACGACCGGCTTGCTGCCCGTGGTATCGACCCTTACCTTGACGGTGGGCGTATAAAAGCCGGCCGTGGCCACCAGGTTCTTGACTTGCTCAGGCGCATCACGTACCAGACGTTGCAATTGTTCGCGGTCCATGCGCGGGTTGCCACGGAAACGTTCCAGTTCCAGGTTTTTTTCCAGCAACTCATCGAGGTCGCCCGGTGCATTCACCTTGACGTCGTATTGCAGGGCAGGCGGGCTTGCTTCGGTAGCGACGGGATCGGCTGGCGCATCGTCTGCCGGGGTTTCCTGTGCCGTCTGCGCCTGGGCATAGCCCATTGGAAACACCAGGATAGCGCCGCCCGCGACGGCCAGCGTCAGTTGCCCCATTACTTTTGTCACCACTTGTGCCAAAATTCGTGGTCGTATCGCCTTGTCGGCCGCTATATGTCCTGGTGATCGTGCAGAAAACATGGTGCTCCAGATGAGTAAATGCTGACTGCATGTTACCGGATTAGGTAAATTGATGGCGGACGAATAAGTATCTTTTGCGTAGGGAACATGTTTCCCTGCGCACTATTGCAACAGATAAACAGAAGGAATAAAAATTATGCTAGCAAGCGACTCCGCACTGGTGCTCTTTAGTGGTGGGCAAGATTCCACCACCTGCCTGGCCTGGGCCTTGAAACACTATAGCCGAGTGGAAACTATCGGCTTTGACTATGGCCAGCGCCATGCCATCGAGTTGACCGTGCGTCCCGGCTTGCTGCAGCAGATACGCGCACAGTCGCCCGAGTGGAACAGCCGCCTGGGTGAAGACCACATGATAGACCTGTCCCTGATTTCCGCCATTTCCGATACGGCCATGACGCAGAATGTGGAAATCGTGATGCAGGCAAATGGCTTGCCGAATACTTTCGTGCCTGGCCGTAACCTGCTGTTCATGACGGTGGCCGCTACCGTGGCTTACCGCCGTGGCTTGACGGTGCTGGTGGGCGGCATGTGCGAGACGGATTTCTCCGGTTACCCGGATTGCCGCGACGACACCATGAAGGCGCTGCAAGTAGCCCTGAACCTGGGCATGGATACGCGTTTGAAGCTGGAAACGCCGCTGATGTGGCTGGACAAGGCGCAAAGCTGGGATCTGGCCGAAGACCTGGGCGGCCAGCCGCTGGTCGACCTGATACGCAGCGGCACGCACACCTGCTACCTGGGTGAGCGCGGTGAACTGCATGACTGGGGTTATGGCTGCGGCACTTGCCCGGCTTGCGCGCTGCGCGCCAACGGTTATCAGCAATATGCGGCGCGCAAGACTGTCAAATAAATAGTGTCTGTCTGCCTGTAAAGGCCGGGCATAGCCTGGCCAACTACTCTGCGCGCTGTTCTCCACAGCGCCATCCTGCCCGTCAGCATCGCTCACCAGCATGTGGTCTTTTTAATACAAAATACAGCGTTGCAAGCCCGCCCGCTGTAACGTACTATCATTTTCTTTGGCGACTGATGGTAGTTGTTGATGAGGCTGCAAGCCTCGTCCGCAGCCCGCTACGCTATCGATTGTTTTTCTGGCCCTCATGCATACACGCGCGTTTTTGTCGTGCTTCTCCAAGCCGGTGTCGGACTGGGTGGGACCGCGTCTGCTGGCGACGCTGGTGCTGATGCTGTGCCTGGGACTGAGCTATGGCGCCTGGCGCAATGCCAGCGAGGTGAGCCGGCAGCAGGTGCAGGCCGATTTCGATTTCCGCGTGCGTGAGCTGGCGGGCAATATCATCAGCCGCATGCAAACCTATATCCAGGTGCTGCACGGGGTGCAGGGCTTGTACGCCAGCTCGCAGGAAGTCACGCGCGACGAATTCCATGCCTATCTGGCGCAGCAGCAGGTGGACTTGCACTTCCCTGGCATCCACGGCATCGGTTATCTGCCGCTGGTGCCTGGCGCGGCGCGCGCCCGGCATGAAGCGCAGATGCGCGCCGAAGGTTATCCCGCTTATGTGATCCATCCGCCCGGTGAACGCCCTTCGCACGCCCCCGTTACCTATCTGGAACCGGTGAGCGATAGCAATCTGCTGGCCTTCGGTTATGACATCCTGTCCGAGCCGGTGCGGCGTGCGGCGCTGGAACAGGCGCGCGATACGGGGCTGGCGGCGATGACGGGCAAGATTCACCTGGTGCAGGATGGCGATCACAAGGAAGTCTCCGGTTTCCTGATCGTCTTGCCCGTGTATGGCCATGGTCTGGCGCTTGCCGACATGCGGCAGCGCCGCAGCGCCTTGCGCGCCTGGGTGTTTGCGCCATTTCGCATGAACGATTTGATGGCGGGCGTGGGCGGCGAAGCGTCGCGCCTGCTGGACCTGGAAATCTATGATGGTCCGCAGCTGGCCGAGGCAGCGCTGATGTACGACAGCCTGCCGGGAACGCTGTCGGCGCAGGCGTCCGGCACGCTGTTGTCGACGCGCCGCATCACTATCGCCGGCCATGCGTGGACCTTGCGCGTGCGCGCCATGCCTGGCTTCGGCGGCGATGCGCTGGCCAGGCCGCGCGCGGTGGCCGCCGCCGGTGTGTTGATCAGCTTGCTGCTGGCCCTGTCCAGCTGGATGCTGGCGGCCAGCCGGGCGCGGGCCAGGGCGGCGCTGGCGCGCGCCAGCGAGATGGCGGTGCAGCTGGCGCAGGGCCAGGCCAGTGTGCTGGCGATGGCGGAAGCGGCGCAACGCAGCCAGGCGATGCTGCGCAACATCCTCGATGCCACCATCGACGGCATCCTGGTCGACAATCTGGCGGGCCATATTTTCACGTCGAACCGGCGCTTTCGTGATTTATGGCAAGTGCCCGATGCGCTCGACTGGCAGGCGGACGGCGAGGCGCTGGTGCACCATGTGGCAGGGCAACTGGAGCAGGCCGCGCCCTTCCTGGGGGCGCGTAGCGAAACGCCGCAGGGCCACCGCGAACGGCGCGACGTGCTGACTCTGCGCGACGGCAGGGTGATCGAACAATATGTGCGCAGCATGCAGCTGGGCAATGAGCATGCGCGGCTGTGGACTTTTCGCGATATCAGCGAACGCAACCAGCTGGAGCGGCGCGAGACGACGCGCCGCCAGGTACTGGAAATGCTGGCCACGGGCGCGCCGCTGGAAAGGGTGCTGGAAAGCGTGGTGCTGGGCGTGCAGGCCGACCATCCAGCCATGCTGTGCAGTATTTTGCTGCTCGACGAGAGCCGTCACCGCCTGGTGCTGGGCGCCGCGCCCAGCCTGCCCGCTTTTTTCAATCTGTCCAGCCACGGCCATGACCTCGATACCCTGCAGGGTGTGCATGGCATCGCGGCGCAAGCCGTGCGCAGCGGCCAGCGTATTGCCGTGGGCGACCTGCAGGCCGATGGCGGCCCGCCCGGCGCCATGGAGCTGGCCTGGCGCGCCCGCTTGCAATCGTGCTGGGCCGAGCCCGTGCGTGGTGGCTCGGGCAAGGTGCTGGGCGTGCTGATGGCTTACCATCGCCAGCCCATGTTGCCTGGCGCTACCCATCTGGCGCGTTTGGGAGAGGCGGCGCATCTGGCTGGCATGGCGATCGAGCAAGCCCAGGTAGCGCTGGCCCTGCGCGCGGGCGAAGCGCGTTTCCGCAGCCTGTATGACCATGCGCCGGTGGCCCTGTGGGAACAGGACTGGTCGGCCGTGCGCGATGCACTCGATACCCTGGTGCAATCGGGAGTGGGCGACCTGGCCGCGTATTGGCAAGCCCATCCGGGTGAATTGAAACGTTTGGCTGGCCTGGTACGCATCATCGATGCGAATGGCGCTGCGCTGGCGCAGGTGCGCGCCAATGGCGAAGACCTGCGGCGCGGCGCCCTGAGCCTGGCGCAGAATTTCGATGACGATGCGATGCGCTGTTTTGGCGATGCCTTGCTGGCGCTGGCGGGCGGCGCCCATCTGTTTGAGTGCGAAGGCAGCTTTGTGCGCCTCGACGGCGCAGCGCGGCAAAACGAATTGAGCCTGCTGGTGATGCCGGGCCATGCGGACAGCCTGGACTTCGTGATGGTGTCGTCGCTGGACATTACCGAGCGCAAGCGGATGAATGCAGAACTGCTGCAACTGGCGACCACCGATTTCCTGACCGGCTTGCCGAACCGCCGGCATTTCATGGCCGCGCTGGAAAATGAACATGCCAGGCTGCAACGCGAACTGGCCAGTAGCGCCACCGTGCTGATGCTGGACCTTGATCATTTCAAACGGGTCAACGACGAGCATGGTCACGCGGTGGGCGACGCCGTCCTGCGCCACCTGGGCACGTTGATGTGGCAAGAGCTGCGCAAGGTCGACGTGCCGGGGCGGGTGGGGGGCGAAGAGTTTGCCATTCTGCTGCCCGGCACGGACCTGGCGGCGGCCGCCGTGTTTGCCGAGCGCTTGCGTCGCCGGGTGGCAGAGAGCGCTTTGACCACCGATGGCGGCGTGCTCATCAACAGCACCGTCAGTATCGGCATGGCGGCCATGGCGGGCACGGATGCCGATTGCGACACGGTGCTGGCGCGGGCCGATGAAGCCCTGTACCGCGCCAAGCGGGGCGGGCGCAACCGGATAGAGCAGAATGATGGTGGCGCTGGCGGCGTACTGAGCCAGTTCATGAACAACTGAGGTCTTAACGGCTATTGCGCTGCTTGCGGTTGCGGCTGACCAAGACCCAGATGATGGCGATAGGGATCAGCAGCGGCAGCATGAACGGCGCGCTGAAGAGCAGTCCCAGCGCAATGCAGCCGGCCACGATGGCGACCATCAGCACACCTACCCCTGCCATTACCAGACCCACCAATACGGCCGCGCAGATGATGGCGATCAGGGCGATCAGCAAGCCGCCGCCAGCGAAAATCATGCCGAACAGAAACTCCAGCGGACCATCGACGTCATTGCCATTGAAGTCCATCGTCATATTGCTGCCGCTGATCTTGTTAAAGAACAGGCAGGCGAGGACCAGGATGAAGACGAAGCCAAGGATTTTTTTCATGATGTGCCTCTGTGGGGTGGTGTACTGGTGAACTCAGGATGTTCACACTGTAATTGCCCATCACTATCGTTGCCAGTGGCGTGAGACAGACGGTCATTTTCGCGGTATGGAAAGCGGACTGGCCTGTTTATCCTGTTATCGAACAAGATTTCTTTTCTTGAAATATACGTCAGCCGTCCTATACTGAATACCTCAGTCTAGCAAGGAGGGCAACATGCTTTTGTTTGCAGATACCGGGGATCAATCGTTATCCCTTCATGACCATGAAACCACGCGCCAACGTAGCGCCCAGCAGTCTTTCGCCGAACCTGTCGGTGCGCCATCGGCCATTCCGCCGATCATCATCAATCCCTACAATTACCACGTGCCGCTGCCAGCCATTGACCCGCGCTGGATACCACCCGGCCCGCCGCTGACCTGGCCTGCCCATCCTGCCATGCGCATGTGCTAACGCTGTTGCCTGTTCAGTTCCATGGCCTTAAAAAAAGCCCGCATCGCGGGCTTTCGTGCGTGACAGCAGATGAGGTCAGCTCTTGCGGCGCAGCATGAAGCCCATCAAGCCCAGGCCGGCCAGCAGCATGCCATAGGTTTCCGGTTCCGGTACGGCGCTGATGAAGGCGTGGTTGTCCGTCTCGAAAGCGTTTTGTCCGGATGCAAAGGCGACCGAGGTAATCTTCGATCCCGCGCCGGCAAAGGCATTCACGTACAGGCCGATCGTCTGGTTGCCATTGGGCAAATCGCCGGCCAGGGTGGCCAGTTGCGTGCCCGTCAGCGTCGTGGTGCTGTGATCGGCAAAGGTGTAGGTGACGCTATTGTAGGTGTCGGGCGAACCCATATAAAAACCGAAATAGCTGAGGCCGCCGCTAAAGGTCGCGGTCACGGGTGTGTGCTGGTCGGAAGAAACGCCGGCCGACAGGTACATGCTCGTGTCACTAGGAGGCGCGGCATGGTTGACGTCCGTCCCGGTAAACAGCGAGCCGTCCGTGTAGTTGGCGGGCAGGATGCCGCTGTTGAAGTCGATGGTGGTGGCGCCTGCAACGGCAGACTCCAGCCCCTGACCAGCGACAGCAACACCGCCTGCCGTAAACACAGGAACGGCACTGGCCGTGCCTGCAACAGCCAGCGTGGCAAAAGCCATGGTAGCGAGTAGTTTCATTTTTATTCCCTCAAGTTAATATGTACGCTGCTATTTTTCAGAGAGATGCCTGTTGCGGGGGGACATGCAGACCGTGCGGCGTACGGGGTTGAGGGGCGTCGCGGTGATGATAGTTGCTTGCAACCAAGCATTATTAAATGCAATATTTGAATTCAAAAAACACAACTATATTGCGATGTAATAATAGGTTGTATTGAGAAATATCAAAGCTCGATTATTAGAACTTGCCTACTAAATTGATAGCTTGCATTCCTGCCGAGATCGTCTATGGGACGATGCCGTCGCCATCGACTTTGCCGCGCGGAACAGGCGCAAAGAAGGCCGTCATGTAACGGCGTTTTCGACTATCATGCTAGCCCCAGCCATCGAACGAGCACCGCCATGAGCACCGAGTTTTCCACCTTCCCCGACCCCTCCTCCGAACCAGATAATGACGCCCCCATCCAGGAACCGCGCCTGTGGGTGGGCAATGGCTGGACGGCCCGCGTGATCAAGAATGAGGAAGATGAAGGCTGGGCCGTGGCCATGATCAAGGATGGCGAACCGGAACCAGCCCTGGTAGGGCCGTGGACCATGGGGCGCGACAAGAAAAATCCGAAACCGCTCGACGTCAACGCCTTCAATACGCTGGTCAAGACAGCCTCGGAAGTGCTGCGCCGCCATGAGCAGCAGCTGCACGCGCAATTGCACAAGAGCCTGTATGTGGCCACCGACGAGGGCCAGATCAAGGTCATGTTCGACATCGTGCCCGACGAAGACCACCCCTATGCCGAACTGAGCGCCTACGATGCCGATGGCGAGCAGATTGCCAAGGTACGCACCTCGGCGGCCTTCAAGTTCAATGCCACGGCAGCGGCCAACTGGATCGAAGGCGGCTACCGCAAGCCCAACTAAGTTTCCTTGCCTTGCTTGCGATAAGCCAGCCGGTACAGCAGCGGCAGCACCAGCAAGGTCAGCACGGTCGATGACAAGATGCCGCCGATCACCACGGTGGCCAGCGGGCGCTGCACTTCGGCGCCCGTGCCGGTAGCGATCGCCATCGGCACGAAGCCCAGCGAGGCCACCAGCGCCGTCATCAGCACGGGACGCAAGCGGGTCAGCGCGCCTTCGCGCACGGCTGCATCGAGTCCCACGCCCTGTTCACGCAGCTGGCGGATAAAGGCGAGCATCACCAGACCATTGAGCACGGCCACGCCCGATAGCGCAATGAAGCCCACGGCGGCCGAGATCGACATGGGGATGTCGCGCAGCCACAGCGCAATGATGCCGCCGGTCAAGGCGAACGGGATGCCGCTAAAAACCAGCAAGCCATCCTTGACATTGCCGAACATGGCAAACAGCAACACAAACACCAGGCCCAGCGCCACCGGCACCACCAGTTGCAGCCGCTTGCTTGCCGACTGTAATTGCTCGAACTGGCCGCCCCAGCTGGTCCAGTAGCCGGCTGGAATTTTGACCTGCGCCTGCAGTTGCTGTTCTGCCTCGGCAACGAACGAGCCGATATCGCGCCCGCGTACATTGGCGCTGATGACGATGCGGCGCTTGCCATCTTCGCGGCTGATCTGGTTCGGCCCCGGCGCCATCTGCAGGCTGGCCACTTCGCCCAGCGGGATGAAGCGCGCGCGTCCTGCCGTGCTGGCGTCCTGGGGCAGGGCAATCGGCAAGCGCTGCAATTGTTCCAGGTCGCTGCGCAGGTTTTCCGGCAGGCGCACCACGATATCGAAGCGGCGGTCGCCCTGAAACACAGTCCCCGCTTGCTGGCCGCCGATGGCGGTGGCGATTGCCGATTGCACGTCAGCAATGTTAAGTCCGTAGCGCGCCGTCTGCTCGCGGTCTATCTGCACTGTCAGCATGGGCAGCCCCGTGGTTTGTTCCACTTTGACTTCCGCCGCACCGCTGATGCTGCCGAGCACGCTGGCGATCTTGGCCGCCGTGCCATCGAGCACCGCCATATCGTCGCCAAACAGTTTCACGGCCACGTCGCTGCGCACGCCGGAAATGAGTTCATTGAAACGCAGCTGTATCGGCTGCGAAAACTCGTAGTTGTTGCCGGGCAGGCTATTGGCCGTGGCCTCGATTTCCGCCAGCAATTGTTTACGCGACTTGTTAGGCTGCGGCCACTGTTCGCGCGGCTTGAGCATGATGTAGCCATCGGAAATATTCGGCGGCATCGGGTCCGAGGCGATTTCGGCCGTGCCCGTGCGGGCAAACACGCGGGCGATTTCCTTGTGGCTGGCCATCAGCTTCGTTTCCAGCTGCTGCTGCATGGCCAGCGATTGCGTGAGGCTGGTGCCGGGAATGCGCAGGGCCTGGATGGCAATATCGCCCTCGTTCAGGTTGGGCACGAATTCGCTGCCCATGCGCGTAGCCAGCAAGCCCGACAGCAGCACGGCGACGGTCGCGAAGACCAGCACCACGGGCGTGTTGGCCATCACCTTGTCCAGTGCAGGTGCATACCAGCGTTTGGCGGCGCGCATGAGGGCGTTTTCTTTTTCCGCCACCTTGTCGCCGATGAACAGGGCCACGGCGGCAGGAATGAAGGTGATCGACAGCAGCATGGCGCCCAGCAGTGCGATGACTACCGTCAAGGCCATCGGCGTAAACATGCGTCCTTCCACGCCCGTTAGCGCGAAAATGGGCAGGTAGACCACCATGATGATCAACTGGCCGTACAGCAGCGGGCGGCGCGCCTCTTGCGATGCGGCAAACACTTCATGAAAGCGCTCTTGCAAGGTGAGGGGCCGGCCATGCTTCTCTTGCGCATGCGCAAGGCGGCGCACGCAATTTTCCACGATCACCACGGCGCCATCGATGATGATGCCAAAGTCCAGCGCACCCAGACTCATCAGGTTGGCGCTGACGTGGTATTGCACCATGCCCGTAAACGTGAACAGCATGGCCAGCGGGATCACCATGGCCGTGATGACGGCTGCGCGAATATTGCCCAGGAACAGGAACAGCACGGCGATCACCAGCACCGCGCCTTCCAGCAGGTTTTTCTTGACCGTATTGATGGCCTTGTCGACCAGTACCGTGCGGTCATAGACGGTGACGGCGTGCACGCCGGCGGGCAAGCTGCGGTTGATTTCCAGCATCTTTTTATCCACCGCCTGCGAAACGGCGCGGCTGTTTTCACCGATTAGCATAAAGACCGTGCCCAGCACCACTTCGCGGCCGTTTTCCGTGGCCGCGCCCGTGCGCAGTTCGCGCCCGATCAGCACTTCAGCCACGTCGCGGATGCGGATGACCACGCCTTGCACATTGGCCACCACGATATTGCCGATATCGCTTTTGGACGCCACTTGCCCAGGCGCCCGTATCAGCAATTGCTCGCCCTTGCGCTCGATATAGCCGGCGCCCACATTGCTGTTGTTGCGTTCGAGCGCGGTCACGATTTCTTGCAGGTTGATGCCGTAGGCGGCCAGTTTTTCCGGGCTGGGCGCCACCTGGTATTGCTTGGCGTAACCGCCGATGGCATTGATTTCCGTCACGCCTGTCACGTTGCGCAATTGCGGCTTGATGATCCAGTCCTGGATTTCGCGCAAATCCGTCGGCGTGTACGGCGTGCCGTCCGGTTTTTTCGCGCCAGCTTCGGTTTCCACCGTCCACAGATAGATTTCACCGAGGCCGGTGGAGACGGGGCCCAGCTTCGGCGTGATACCGGCGGGCAAACTTTCCCTGGCTTCCTGCAGGCGCTCGTTGATCATCTGGCGGGCGAAATAAATATTCGTGCCATCCTTGAAGATCACCGTCACTTGCGACAGGCCGTAGCGCGACAGCGAACGGGTCTGCTCCAGCTTGGGCAAGCCGGCCATGGCCGTCTCGATGGGGAAGGTGATGCGCTGCTCGGTTTCCAGCGGTGAATAGCCGCTGGCCTGGGTGTTGATTTGCACCTGCACATTGGTGATGTCGGGCACGGCGTCGATGGGCAGCTTTTGATAGCTGTAGATGCCCAGGCCAGCCATGGCGGCCACGGCCAGCATCACCAGCCAGCGCTGGGCGATGGCGAAGCGTATCAAGCGTTCAAACATGATGGTTTCCTCGTTTCAACGTTGGATTTAGTGTTCATGGCCGGCGGCATCCTTGCCCAGCTCGGACTTCAAGACAAAGCTGCCCTGCGCCGCGTACGGCGTGCCGCTCGTTACGCCCTCGGTGATTTCTGTCAGCTTGCCGTCGCTGCGCCCCAGCTTGACGGGGGTGGCCTGGAAACCTTGCTTGATTTTGACGAATACCGTGGGCTTGTCTTCCACGCTCTGTATCGCCTCGCTGTGTACTGTCACGGCCGCGTCCGCCTCGCCAGACACCACCGCCACCGTCACGAACAGGCCGGGGCGCCAGGCCATGTCGGGGTTGGACAGGGTGATGCGGGCCTTGGCCGTGCGCGTCTGCTCGCCGATCAGCGCACCGACATAAGTGATCGTTCCCTTGGCGCTGGCGTCGAAGGCCGACGCCTTCACTTCCGCCTTGCCGCCCACGCGCACGGTGGCCAGGTCTTTGGCCGGCACGGCGATTTCCGCCCACACGGTGGACAGGTCGGAAATGACAAAGATATTCGCGTCTTCCTTGACCGCTTCACCGAGCGCAATATGTTTCTCCAGTACCATGCCGTCGAAGGGCGCGCGGATTTCATAGCGGTTCAATGGCCCCTTGCCGCCACCCGTGGCGCCCAGGGCACTGAGTTTCTGGCTGGCATTTTGCACGGCGATTTCCGCTTCGCGCCACGCTTGCTGCGCCTGCAGATAATCCTGCTCGGCCGAGATTTTTTCATGCCACAGCTTTTCTTCGCGCTCATAGGTGGAGCGGGCCAGCGACAAGCGCCGCTGCGCCGACAGCAAGCTGCTGCGCTGCTCGGACAATTCCGTGCTGGCGATCACAGCCAGTACCTGCCCCTTCTTTACCAGTTGCCCCAGGTCTGCCTGCACGGCTTCGACCACGCCAGCCAGGCGCGGCACGACGTGGGCCGTGCGGTCTTCATTGAAACGGATTTCGCCAGGCAATGACACCGTGGTCTTGATGCGCGCCGGGCCCGCTTCGGCGATGGTCACGCCGGCCTCCTGTATCTGTGCGGCGCTCAGTTCCAGTCGTCCCTCCACCTCTTCGTGGCTGTGGTCATCTTTCTTTGCGGCTTGCTCCTGCGCTTTGGCCACAGGCGGCGTTTCTTTGTGACCGCCTGTGCCGAGGATGAGCGCACCCAGCACGATGCCGGCTGCGGCGATGGCGGCGATGGCGATGGTTTGTTTCTTATTGAGATTCGTCTTCATGAATGTCTTCCTTAGAGGGCGGGCGCGCCGAGCAGGCGTTCGATTTCGGCAGCGGCCTGTTGCGCTTCGGTCAGCGCGCGCAGGGTCTGGTTTTTGGCTTGCAGCAAGGTGCGTTGGGCGTCGAGCACATCGAGGAAGGCGAATTTGCCAAACTCAAAACCCTTGGTCGCCGCGTCATAAGCGCTTTGCGCGCCGGGCAAGATGTCGCGGCGCAAGCTTTCCACGTCGAGCCTGGCCGTGGCCAGGCGTTCGCGGGCGTCAGCCAGCGCCGTTTGCAGGTCCAAGCTGGCGGCCGCCAGTTCGTCGCTGGCCTTGTCGCTGCGGCGCAGGGCGTCGAGCTGGTTGCCGGCATTGCGGTCGAACAGGGGCAAAGGCAGGGACAAGCCGATAATCGCCTGGCTGCGTCCCAGCTCTTCCGAGCGTTTCATGCCCAGGCTGACGGTGATATCGGGCGTGGTCCGGCGCTGTTCCAGGTCCAACATGGCTTTGCGTTGCTCCAGCGTACTGCGTGCCTGGCGCAGGGCAGGCGCGTGCTGCAAACGTGTCGCCAGTTCACTGCTGTCGGGCAAGGGCGGCAAGTCGTCGAGATTGCCTTCGGCCACGCTGAAGCGGGGCGTGGCATTGCCCCACAGGGCGGCCAGGCGCTTGCGAGCGCTGGCCAGTGCGCCGCGCGCCAGGTTCAGTTCCAGCCGGACGCTCGCTTCGGCCACGCGGGCGCGCGTTTCTTCGACGGGCGAAGCTTTACCCGCCGTGACCCGGCGCGCCGTGATGTCGCTTGCGCGCGCAGCCAGTGCTTGCGCGCTATCGGCCAGACGCAACCCTTGCTGCGCAGCCAGCACGTCGATAAAGGCGGTCGTCACCGCCGCACGCGTATCGGCCTGCTGCATGGCCAGCGCCGCTTCGGCCACGTCTTGCCCCCGCTGCGCCACCTGGGTGCGGGCGCCGCGCTTGCCGCCGAGTTCGATCAGCTGGTTCAGCTGCACGGTGGTGCTGCGCGTGGCGCGGCGGGTGTCTTCGACCAGGGTTTGCAGTTCGGGATTGGGCAAGGTTTGCGCCTGTTGCAGGGCGCCTCCCTGGGCTTCCAGTTCATGGCGCGCGGCGGACAAAGTAGGGTTGTTGCTGACCGCCAGGGTTTGGGCAGCCGCCAAGCTCAGTGCGCCGGCAGGTTCTTGCGCGTGCGCATGCGCGCCGGCCAGCAAGCCGGCGGCCAGTAAAAAAATAGTTCGGTACATCGAATTCTCCAAAATCAGGGAAGGAATTCGACGGGACGGACAAAGCCGCACCCACCAGATCAAGCGTGATGCGTGCCGTTGTCAGAGAGAAAAACGTCCCGTCGGTCTAGGCGACCGGGGACCAGTCGGGCCGCTTGGGTCCGTCAGGGATGTGCGAGATGTAGAACGGTGAAGCGGTGTCGATGGCGTTCGAGGCCGTATCGAACACGGGCATGCTGGCACTGACGGGCAGCCAGGCGTGGCCTATGCCATGGCAGACATTGCAGTCGCTATGCGGCTGGCCCTTGGCTTGCTTGTCGATGGAAGCCTGCTTGTCAGCCTGCGTGTCGCTGCCTGCCTTGTGCTGGTGGCTGTGGTGGCCCAGATGCTGGGCCGCCTTGCCTTCTTCGTGTTGGCAATAGGCGCTCGCCGCTGCCCAGGACATCTGGAGCGGAAGCACGAATAGCAGCAGGAGCACGAAGAATTTTTTCATTGATCCAGGTATTGTAGCCTGTATCCGTTTAATGGAGTTGCGCGCGCCACTCCTTCAAATGCGCTTCGATGGCCTTGCCCCGGTAGATCTGCGGTTCGGAATGGTCTTCCGGCGCGACCACGCCATCTTCCTGGAACTCCGTTTCCTCGCGCGCATTGACCAGCACCCTGGCCTTGTCGAAGGCCTCGCCAAAGCTGGCGCTGTGCGGCAGGGCATCCTTGAAATACGCTTCGCTGAAGTAGGTGAATTCGTTCTGGTCGTCGCAGCCGAACGAGGTGCGGTCGCGCCGCGCCGCTGTGATCACCAGCGTGTGGTCATCTTTCAGGGTATCGATGAAGCCGCCCGCATAGCAGGCCGAGACCAGCACCACTTTCCAGCGGATGCCGGTCTTTTTCAGCATGCCGGCCAGCTCTTGTGCGGGCAGGCTGCGCAAATCCATGCCGTTTTGCGCCAGCGACAGTTCATGCTCGGGCGAGCCGTGGCTGGTGAGGAAGAGGAACAGGATATCGTTGTTCTTGTCCATCTTGCCGGCGATGGTCTCCAGGCTGGTGCGGATGCTGGTGATGGTGGCCATCGGCTGCTTGGCCACCGTGTTGCGGCTATTGACCAGCATCAAGGAGCGGCCTGCCGTGCCGTAATCGCGGTCGAACTGGCGCTGCACATAATTGGTCTCGCGGTGGAAGACTTCCTGCGAACCGTCGCCGGCCACGCCCAGCAGATACAGATTGATTTTTTTGGCCGGGTCGCGTGCTGCCAGCTTGCCCAGCGCCTGGTCGAGCAGGCTGCGCTGGCTATACAGGGCCAGTTCCACATTGTCGCGCGTGAGCTTGTCGCCGGCCGGATCGTCGAGCTGGCCTTCGGTCCAGTTGCCGCTGTCTTCGCGGCGGCCATCGGCTTGCGCCGTGGCGTAGCGCAGCACGCCCTTGCCATCGAATACGCCATTCTTGAAGCCACCCCGGTATTCGTCGCCATCGACCGTGCGCAGCAGACCCTCGCCGTCGAATTTCCAGTCCTTCAGCGGGCCTTCGTAATGGATGCCATCCTTGGTGGTGACGATGACCTTGCCCAGCGGCTGGCCCTGCACGAACTGGCCTTCAAAGACAGTGCCGTCGGTATCGCTCAGTTTGCCTGCGCCATGCGGTTTCCAGTTCTTGAAGGCGCCCACGAAGCTGCCGCCATCGGCACCCTCGAAACTGCCGCTGCCTTCGAAGCTACCCTTGCTGAAGCTGCCCGTATAGACTTCGCCCTTGGGCGAGGTGTAGCGCCCCTCGCCATCGAAGGCGCCCTGGCGGAAGGCGCCCACGTAGTCCACGCCCGAGCTTTGCCGTAAATGGCCCTGGCCGGAAAACACGCCCCGTTCAAAGCCGCCTTCATAGTAGGCGCCGCTGGCGTACTCCAGCCGGCCCTGGCCTTGCATCTTGCCGTCGGCCAGCGGGCCGAAATAGCGGCCGCCATCGGCCGTCTCTGCCGCAGGCGGGCGGGCCGGCGGCGCCGCGCACAGCGGCGGCATGCCCAGGGCGGCAAACAGCAGCAAGCCGGCGAGAGTGTAAGGGCGGAGCGAAGAGCGGCGCGGTGCGGTCATGGGGGCAGGGATGGGGCTGGTCGTCAGAGGGTGCCTAGTCTGCCACTGTCTGGCCCGGCTGGCAAATGTGTGCGCATAGTAATTGTCAGGACTTGCCTTTTAGTGGTGCCAAGCGGGAGTTGAACTGCTACTATGCGCTCAATATGTGTACATAAAGCAATATAAGCAGGCAAACAAGTCAGCACAAGGATCAGCATGGAAAGTCGTCTCAGCCGTCTCGAAGCCGTTCAAACTGTCTTGCTGGAAATCGGGCAGCGCTCCAGCACGTGCAGCGATATCTCGGAATTCCTGCAAGCCGTGCATGCGGCGCTGGGGCGCATCATGTACGCGGCCAATTTTTATGTGGCCTTGAGCGACCATGACGACGGCCTGGTGCGCTTTCCGTATTTTGTCGATGAATTCGATGCATCGCCGTCGCCGGACGCGGGCGTGCGCCTGGCCAGCGCCGCGCAGTCGCCCACGGCCTGGGTGATCGTGAACCGCAAGCAATTGGTGATGTCGGCCGGCGACGAGGCCATGCGCGCCATCGATGGCGGCTCCTGGGGCGGCGGCACGGCAGCCGAGCACTGGATAGGCTGCCCGCTGCTGGACCAGCAGCACCAGGCGCTGGGCGCCATCGTGATCCAGAGTTATACCGCCGAGCACCGCTTCAGCGATGAAGACCAGGCCCTGTTTGCGCTGATCGCCACCCATGTCTCGAGCGCGCTGCAAGGCATGCAAAGCATGGACCGGCTGGAAAAAGCGGTGCAGGAGCGCACGGCCTTGCTGGCGCACGAGGTGGCCGAGCGGCGCCGCGCGGAAAACCTGCAGCATGCGTTGTATGAAATCGCGAATCTGTCGGCGCAAGCCTCCGACGCGGGCACCCTGTACGCACGCTTGCACGCCATCATCAGCGAACTGGTGACGGCGAAAAATTTCCTGATCGCCCTGTATCACCCGGACAGCAAGGACATCACGATCCCGTATTTTGTCGATGAAAAAGATGCCCAGGCGCCCGTCAAGCGCTTTCATTACGGCATCGGCATGAGTTCCTATATCCTGGCGCGCCGCCAAGCCTGTTTGCTCGATGCCGGCAGTTATGCGGCGCTGGTGGCCAGCGGCGAGATGAACGAGCCGCTGGGCAATGTGGGCATCGCCAGCTGGATGGGCGCGCCCATGCTGTTGGGCGAGCGTGCGTATGGCGTGATCATCGTGCAAAGCTACGACGCCTCCGTCGTGTATGGCCAGGCAGAACTGGATGTGCTGGCCTTCATGGCCAGCCATGTTGCGGTGGCAATTGCGCGCATGCAAGCCGATGCCGCCATGCGCCGGGCCAAGGAAGCGCTGGAAGAACAGAATGCTGCCTTGAACAGCGCTTTGAGCGCGCTCAAGGAAGCGCAGTCGGAACTGGTACGCCAGGAAAAACTCGCGTCCTTGGGCCGCCTGGTCGCCGGTGTCGCCCATGAAATCAATACGCCGCTGGGCATTTGCGTGACGGCCACCAGCCATCTGGTGCAGGAACTGAAGCTGACGCGCGAAGACCTGGCCGCCGGCCAGCTCGATGAAGATGGCTTGCAGCAATTTTTTGGCATCATCGACCAGACCTTGCGCATCATGACCACCAATACCCAGCGCGCGGCTGCGCTGGTGCGCAGTTTCAAGCAGGTTGCGGTAGATCAGTCCTCGGATGAATTGCGCAGTTTTAATTTACGCAAATATCTCGATGAAGTGCTGCTGTCGCTGCAGCCCAAGCTGAAAGGCAAGCCCGTCAAGGTGGAGATCGATTGCGCTGCCGAACTGCATTTGCGCAGCTATCCGGGCGCCGTCTCGCAGATTGTGACGAATATGGTGGTCAATTCGCTGGTGCATGGTTTTGCGGAAGGCGAACCGGGCAAGATCACGCTCAGCGCCAGGAGCGAGGGCGACATGCTGGCGCTCGATTACAGCGACGACGGCATGGGCATGGACAGCGCCACCCTGGGCCAGTTGTTTGATCCCTTCTTTACGACAAAAAGGGGTTCCGGCGGCAGTGGCCTGGGTGCGCATATCTTGTATAACCTGGTGACGGGGCCGCTGGGTGGTACCGTGAATGTGGTCAGTGCACCCGGCATGGGCTTGCACTACAAGATCAGATTTCCGTTAGAGCCCAAGAGTGCTTGAAAGTTTGGAATTTGAACAGCGGGCCGGAGGCGCGGGCCTGAGAAAATGCCGATGGCTGCGTTGCGGCTTCCTTGCCGTACATGCGTACTGTCTGCGTCGCCGCGCCTTGCCCTCGGCATTTTTCAGGCCCGCTTGGCCCGGAAAGCCCGGGCTGGGGACTTGGGCCGAAGCATGTTTTGCCGGTATGCGTATCGGTCAGGGGCACTTGGCTATTTGATGAGTGGCTGCTGTCGCCCCGAAGCAGTCATTCCACCGGAGCGCGCAGCTTAGCTGTAATCTCAGCCCCTAGACAATAACAGAGCTCCGGGTATGCCTGTCGTCGGTAGCAACTGCATCCTCGCGTCACTGGGCGCTCAAGTGTCGCCGGATAGAAAAGGTACTCCAATACAAACGCCCGAAACGAGGCCGAAGTACATCCAACAACTGCTTCATACGCAAACAGTGTATGAACGATGTATTCTGGCCCGTTTGTTCTTAACTTTATCTTCTTCTATCCTGTTGCGGTAGCGTGGCCGTCCTTGTGCGTATGGCGTAGATTACAGACTGATTGGCCTGCCTCATCTGATCCAGGTGGCGACGATGGCGAAATCAGAAGACACCGGCCAGTCCTTTACGGACATGCTCAATTTTCGTAACGAATACGACATCCGGATTGTCGAATACCGCCCAGACCACCCCGCAAACCCGAGCCAGTTTTGGACTCCATGGCCTCCCTTCGAGAGCGCATGCAAGGAATTTCGTGTCCCATAACGCACTTCCGCTCATGCCAGCTGCGTTTGGGAGGGCGATAAGCTGCCCATCAGTAGCTCTAGTTGCGGCTATAGGGTAATGGACGGCAACGTGCACAGAAGGATCAAAGTTTGATGCCGATATTTGCACATTGTCCTTGAGAGCCTGTGACAGCATCGGTTTTCCTCGAATGGTCATATGATTGAAATGAGATTCGATCAACTGGTGGCGTTGTCTCGGATCATTGCGCTCCGCACGGTATCCGGGAAAACCGTACCAAAACAGTAGTTCTTCGTCTACTGGAGAGTAACAGTTGTCGACAAATGAAATAGGTAAGATTTTCTTCGCTGGAGGAAGAAATTTTTTATCCGGATAAATTGGTAGAGCCGCTGCATCAATCGGCCACGCTGCCATTGCCGGAGTACCGAAGGCCGCGTTGTATTCTGCACCGTCTTCCGGAAGGTGAGCAAGGCGCCCTCCAGAAGGGACATTGCTAATCACATGCTCTGCCGTAAGAATCCAGGTTAGTTCTGGGCCTGCTAGGTATGTACCCGACCCCCATGCCGTCCCTGAACCAGGTTGCTCGCTCATACTGAGCGGTGTCGCAAATTGTTGAACGTATTCGCTCATTTCCTCTGTGACTCTTGCGCAGTGCTTCTCCCACTCGGCCACGGTAACCATGTTGTTCCCCTTTATTTTTAATTGGACACCAGATGATGCCACTCAGGCATAGCGTAGCGAGCAAGCAACACCAAAAAAGAGTGAAAACGCGAAATCATTGAATGCGCTCTTCGGATTACCTAAAGCTCAGACATTCCCCGTTTTGGTGGCGCGAAAATGCTCAGTTTGTAATAAATCAGGCATGGCGTTCGAATGAAGAGAAGAGCGACCTGAACGACGGCATGACCGTAGCCATGAATACCTAAATTTTATTATTTGTACGGCTGCTCCTGGCCGATTACCGACCTTTACCGATTCCCACCACTTTTGCAAGCTGTGCGTGACCAGATCAGTCGCAGCCATTTTCTGACCAGTACTTAATGCGCGTGACAAAAACGTCCGTGGCTGCATTGCCCGTGCTGCGTCTGGCTTACGTATCCGGGCAGTCCCGGCTAGTCCGGGAAACGCTGATTGAGCGCCAGCGCCTCATCCAGATTTGCAATCAGCAATTCCACATATTGCGGGTCCAGGTGGCTGCCGCTGACTTCGCGCAGGTAGCTGACGACTCTTTCCAAGGGCCAGGCTTCCTTGTAGCAACGTTTGTGCATCAGCGCGTCGAACACGTCGGCGACGGCGGCGATGCGCGCGTATTTGTGGATGTGCTCGCCAGACAGCCCTTGCGGGTAGCCGCTGCCGTCGAATTTTTCATGGTGCTGGTGGGCGATCACGGCCGCTGCCTTCAACAGCGGGCGCTGCGAGCCGTCGAGGATGGACATGCCTACCGTTGGGTGCTGCTTCATGATTTCCCATTCGGCCGCGTCGAGCTTGCCCGGTTTCAGCAGCACCGCATCGGGCGTGGAAATCTTGCCGATGTCATGCATGGGCGCCGCGTGGCGCAGCACCATGGTTTCTTCCTCGGACATGCCGGACGCCTGGGCCAGCAGCTGGCACACTTCGGCCATGCGGCGCACGTGGTTGCCGCCTTCGTGGGAACGCGATTCGACCACGTCGCCCAGGCGCAAGATCAGTTCGGCCTGGGTATCGGTGATTTCCTGGGTCAGCAAAATGTTGTCGAAGGCAATCGCCACGCCAGAGCAAAATACTTCCAGCAACTGTGCATCGAGTTCCGAGATTTCTTCCACGCCCTTGAGCACCAGCAAAGATGCCTTGCCGCTGCTGTTAGGAAAGTAGCCGACATAGGTGTCGCCATGCAGGCGCGAGATTTTATTGCTTTTCGCATCGTCCAGTTGCGACAGCAGGGCAGGGCTGAGGATGCCGCCGTCCGCTTCATGGTCGCCGATCTGAGCGAGGATTTCATAGTCCTGTTCGCCGGATATCGCACTGGCGCCGCGCAGGCGCAGCAGCATGCTTGTTTCCAGGCGCAGCAGGGCCACCACTTGCTGCAGCAGGCCGCTGGCGAAGTCGCGCAGGTTGCGTTGCTTGAAGATATGGGCGGAAGCGGCGATGACGCGCTCCAGGCCTTCGCGGTAATTGAGCTGGGCCAGGCGCGCTTCCTCGACCTTCATGATGTCGCGGTAGGCGCGCAGGGCGGCAAAGGTGGTGGTAAACAGCTTGGTGCGGTCGAGCTCGGTTTTTTCCTTGTAATCGTTAATGTCGTAATTGACGATCACGCGTTCCTCTGGCGCCTGGCCGGGCTGGCCCGTGCGCAGCACGATGCGCGTAAAGCGGTTACCCAGTTCTTCGCGCATCCAGCGCGCCACTTCCAGGCCGCTGTCTTCGCGCTCCATCACCACGTCCAGGAACACCAGCGCAATATCGCTTTCGCGCGCCAGCACCTGCTTGGCTTCGGCGCCGCTGTAGGCGTGCAGGAAGCTGAGGGCGCGGCCTTCCAGGCGGAAGCGGCTCAGTGTCAGCTCGGTGATGTCATGGATGTCGGGTTCGTCATCGACGAGCAAGACTTTCCAGGGAGGTAACTTGGGCGATGCTGAAGACAAAAATGACATGAGGGCGAGTTCCGCTAAAAGGCATAACTGACGCAATGCAAGACGCCACGCGCCAGGAATTCCTGTGCGCCACTACCGGCGTTGCGCGTTTTTCGGGCGCATTTTGTCGATTGTAGACTGACAGCTAAGTATTAACAACAAGCAATAATGATTGTCGTATTTCATGTGGCGACCGTATCAAAAATGCTAAATCGCTAGCATATTTAGTTTATCGCTTAGGCAACTATATTTTCAAGACAATACTTTGTTTTAATCAATATTGCCAACGAAACTGTAAAAAAAGGCGCGTGGAGGGATGATGTAGCCTCCGCAAAAAGATCGTAACAAGGTATGAATTTTGCAAAAAACCGTGGGTGATGCGTTTATAGTGAAGCGTAGCTGAAAGAACAGACGTGGCCTGCAAGCCATCGAATTGCTTGAAAGGGATCATCATGAACAAGAAGTTGACGCGCGCCCTGTTCGCGGGCATGGTCTTGCTGGCCAGTAGCGCTGCCTGGGCCGAGACACAGGTGAAGTATGACAAGCCTGATGAATTCACAGACCTGCCTTTTGATCAAACCAAGCGTGACAGCGTACTGAAAGACTTGACTGCCCATTTTGAAAAACTGGGACAGAGCCTGCCGTCCGGGCAAAACCTGCAGATCAATGTCACCGATATCGATCTGGCTGGCCGTGAAGAGCCTCGCTTGCGCGGCATCAGCGATTTGCGCATCATGAATGGCCGCGTCGACTGGCCACGCATGCGTTTGCATTATGTGCTGTCGCAGCAAGATGGCAAGGTGATCAGCAGCAGCGATGCGGCCCTGTCCGACATGTCATACCTGAGCCGCATCAACCGTTATGCCAACGATGATCCTTTGCGCTATGAAAAGCTGATGCTCGATGACTGGTTCGCCAGCACCTTCGGTGTCAAGGTGGAGCTAACGAGGTAAGCCTCACGCTGCTTCAGCAGCCAGGTCGTGCTTGCCACGCTGTGTTAATCGACCCAGTTCACTTGTGGAAACTTGCCGCCGAAATCTTCCGGCATGGGGACGACCTGACTGAGCTTGTAGTTGAAAAACACGAAGCCGGACTTGGCCATGGCGATCAAGGAATTGTCGCGTGGGCGCGTGATGCGGAAAGTAATGTCGCCGCCATATTTATTGAAGTCCATGACGCCCACTTCGAACAGCAACTGGTCGCGCGCATGGGCTTCGGCGCGATAGGTGGTGGCCAGGTCGGTGACGATGATGCCGGTGCCGTCCGCTTCGATGTCGCGCACGCCGAATTCAAACAGGAAACGCGCGCGGGCCTCGGAAATCATGGAAATCATGGAATCATTGCCGAGATGGTTGCCGGCGTTGATATCCGTCGTGCGTACAGTCAATTGCGAGGAATAGCAGTATTGGTCTTCGGGAAATTCAAGTTTCAAACGGGCCATAGTATTCTCTTGAGCTGGGGCGCAGAGCGCGGCTAAAAAGTTAATTCTAGCCGGTTCCACGCATTCCATCGAAAAATACCCCCAGCGTGTGCCATTTACTTGCGCACAATACGGTACACACTGCCCGTGCCGCTCAGCATATACAGCTCGTTTTGCGCATCCTGGCCAAAAGACACGATATTGCCCACATTCGTGATGCCCCAGTCCGTCACGGCCGAGGCGGTGCCATTGCTGTAGCTAAAGCTTTTCAGCCAGCCGCTGCAGTAATCGGAATACAGGTATTGCCCCGCCAGTTCCGGCAAGGCCGTGCCGCGGTACACATAGCCGCCCGTGATCGAGCAGCCGCCTGCGCTGTCATGGCCGTAGGTAATCGCGGGCAAGACCAGTCCTGCCTGGTTACACGTACTGCTGTTGTAGCACACATTGCCTTCCATGATATTCCAGCCATAGTTGTTGCCGGCCTGGCTGGCCGGGCTGACATCGACCTCTTCCACCCTGGCTTGCCCCACATCGGCGATATACAGTCGCTGGGCCAGCACGTCGAAGGCGTAGCGCCATGGATTGCGCAAGCCGTAGGCCCAGATTTCGCCGCGCTGTCCAGTCGATCCGGCGAAAGGGTTGCCAGTTGGAATGGTGTAAGGCTGGGCTACGCTGCTATTGTTGACATCGAGGCGCAGCAGTTTTCCTAACAGCACATTGGTATTTTGCGCATTGCCGGGCGGATCGCCGCCGCTGCCGCCATCGCCCGTGCCCGCATACAGATAGCCGTCGGGCCCAAAGCTGAGCAGGCCGCCGTAGTGGTTGTTGAAACTGGGGTGGGCAATGGTCAGTATGGTCAGTACGGACAGGGGATCGGCCAGGCTGGCGTTGCCGGCCGACACCTGCCGCCGCTCGATGACGATATCGCCGGCCAGATTCGTGTAATAGATGAAGAAATAGCCATTGCTGGCGTACTGCGGGTGAAACGCCATCGACAGCAATCCCCGTTCGCCATCATTGGTGGTCAACGCACTGATGTCGAGGAAGGGCGCAGGCAGCAGATTGCCGCTGTCGATGATGCGGATGCGGCCCGGTCGTTCGACGATGAACTGGCGGCTGTCACCGGGTGGCGCCGTGAGGAAGACGGGCGTACTCAAGCCGCTGGCGACCGCTTGCAGGGCGAGGGCCAGCGGTGTGGGCGTGGGTGGCGTGCCTGGAGGGTGGTCGTGATGGCCGCCACCGCAGGCGGCCAGCAAGCCGATGCAGCATGCCAGTAGCAGGCAACGCCATGTTTGCGGCATCAGGGGAAATCGCTTGCACATATCAGTCTCCTGCAGGAAGGACGCAGTAGCATCCAGAATGCGCTTCCTTTTCTTGACGGGATTGAGCTATCGCAAGCGAACCCGCGCAGCATCGGACAACTGCGCCGCGTTTTCAGACAATCGCGGCGCCAGCGCCTGCGCAGGACGGGCTGGGGGCCGATAATGGCGGCTTTCGAAACCAAGCAGGAGTTGTGCATGAAAACCAAAGCAGCCGTGGCATGGAAGGCGGGCGCGCCCCTGACCATCGAAGAAGTGGACCTGGCCGGCCCGCGTGCAGGCGAAGTGCTGGTCGAGCTGAAAGCCACCGGCATTTGCCATACCGATTACTACACCTTGTCGGGCGCCGACCCGGAAGGGCTGTTCCCTGCCATCCTGGGCCATGAAGGCGCGGGCGTGGTGGTCGATGTCGGGCCGGGCGTGACGACCCTGAAAAAGGATGACCACGTTATTCCGCTGTACACGCCGGAATGCCGCCAGTGCAAATTCTGCCTGTCGCAGAAAACCAATCTCTGCCAGGCGATCCGCTCCACGCAGGGACGTGGCCTGATGCCGGACGCCAGCAGCCGCTTTTCGCTGGACGGCAAGCCGCTGTTCCACTACATGGGCACCTCGACCTTTTCCAACTACATCGTGGTGCCGGAAATTGCTTTGGCGAAAATCCGCTCCGACGCGCCTTTCGATAAAGTCTGCTACATCGGTTGCGGCGTGACCACGGGCGTGGGCGCCGTGCTGTTTTCGGCCAAGGTCGAGGCGGGCGCCAATGTGGCCGTGTTCGGCCTGGGCGGCATCGGCCTGAACGTGATCCAGGCGGCCAGGATGGTCGGCGCCGATAAAATCATCGGCATCGACATCAACCCGGCGCGCCAGGCCATCGCCCGCAAGTTCGGCATGACGCATTTCATCAATCCGAACGAAGTGGAAAATGTCGTCGATGCCATCGTGCAACTGACCGATGGCGGCGCCGATTACTCGTTCGAATGCGTGGGCAATACCACCCTGATGCGCCAGGCGCTCGAGTGCACGCACAAGGGCTGGGGCAAATCGTTCATCATCGGCGTGGCGGCAGCGGGCCAGGAAATTTCCACGCGGCCATTCCAGCTGGTCACGGGCCGCGAATGGCGGGGCTCGGCTTTTGGCGGCGCGCGCGGACGCACCGATGTGCCGAAGATCGTCGACTGGTATATGGAAGGCAAGCTCAATATCGACGATTTGATCACGCACCGCTTGCCGCTGGAACGCATCAATGAAGGTTTTGACTTGATGAAGAGCGGCGAATCGATACGCTCGGTGGTGCTGTACTAGTTCTTTCTGTACTCACTGCGCAACACTTGTGCGCTGATGCGGGGCGGTGTGCTGTACTTCGGCCGCCGCCCCTGCTAGTGTCACTATATGGTTTTCATATTGTGAACGTTGCCGCAGGAGTCTACGATGTTTGCCACTGCCTATCTTGCCACCTTGCGCCGCATGCTGCCCATCTTCGCGGCCGCTGCTGCCGGTTCCCTGATCGCCTTCTGGTTCAGCGGCGCCGCCATCCTGGCCACGCCTGCCATCTGGCTGGCGCTGCTGGCCACTTTCCTGCTGTCGGCGCTGATGTTTACGCCGCTGGCCTTGCATCGGCGGCAACTGGCGACGCGCCAGGTCCGTGGTAAAAAGTTACGCTAAGCCCCTTATTCACGCCTGGTACTGGAAAAGCGTTCGCGGTAATCGCGTGGGGTGATGCCCAGTTTCTTGTGGAATAGCCGGCGCAAGCGCTCTTCGCTATGCAAGCCTGTCTGGGCCGCGACCTGTTTCAGCGACGTGACGTTATCTTCGAGCAGGCGGCGCGCTACTTCAAAGCGCGCCGTTTCGATGAATTCCGTGGGGCTGGTGCTGGTTTCGCGCTGGAATACGCGCGTAAAATTGCGCTCGCTCATGGCCAGCCTGGCCGCCAGCAGCGGTATCGTCAACGGCTGGGCCAGATGTTCCATGATCCAGCCCTGCAACTGGCGCATGCCTGGATGCGTCGTCATCTGGCTGGCCAGGTGCACGGAAAATTGCGACTGGCCGCCCGGCCGTTTCAGATACACCACCAGGTCGCGCGCCACTTCCAGCGCGATGTCGCGGCTGAAATGTTCTTCCACCAGCGCCAGGGCCAGGTCGATGCCGGCCGTCACGCCAGCCGAGGTCCACAAGTTTCCTTCGCGCACGAAAATCGCATCGGCATTCACGTTGATTCTTGGGTAGCGCTGGCGCAGGCTGTCCACCGCGCTCCAGTGCGTGGCGGCGCTCTTGCCGTCCAGAATGCCAGCCTCGGCCAGGAAGAAGCAGCCCGTGCACAAGGCCGCCAGGGTCGATATGCGGGGCGCCGCTTCGGCCACCCAGGTGGCGATGGCCGGCAGCTCTTGTAATACTTCTTCCACGTTGTGGCAGCCGACGATCACGGCCAGGTCGGGCAGGCGTGTGCTGTCGAGCGCTTTGCTGGCGTGCAAGGACATCAAGGTATCGGACTCGACAGGCCCAACGCTGGTCGAGGCGATTTGCACGTCATAGCCACCAGGCAACTGGCGCAGGCGCAAATGGGTGTTGGCGTAGTCAAACACCTTCATGGCGCCTATCGCTTCGAGCGCCTTGAAGCCGGGATAAACGATGATGTCGACGCTGCGCAGTGGGGTGTCAGTGGAGGTTTGCTTGATCATGCGATATGCGCGAGGGTGAAAAATACTGCCATAATGCAACAACAGTGCTGCCGTAGATTAGCATGGAATAATCCACAGGCTGGCTGTCCCCCCACTCATCAGATTTCCCGATACCGTGCGCATATACACTTTTCTTGCCAGCTTGTGCCTCATGCTGTGGGCCGGCCTGGCCCAGGCTGCCACACTCAACTTCAATGGCGCCGATGTGAACGGCTGCAGCCGCAGCGGCACGCAATACACTTGCGCGTCCTTGTCGCTGGCCGATACCGACGCCATCGTGATTGCCAGCGGCGCGGCTGTCACCGTCAACAGTGCATTGACGATCACCTATAACCAGGGCTTGACGATGAGTGGCAGCGCCGCCCTGACGGTGAAGGGCAACTTCGACATGACGAATGTCAATCCCAATAACCTGAGGATCACGGGCGGCAGTCTGGCGGCGCCGGGCAACACCTTCAGCATGGGCGCACAGGCGCAGACCATCAGCGCGAATATTTCTGCAGCCAGCATCAGCATGGGCTCGAACAATGTCAATGTGACGGGCAGCATTAGCGCTACGGGCCAGGTGAGTATTGCTTCCGGTTCCACCATCAATGGACCGATCAGCGGCGACACCGTCAATATCCTGGCGGCCAATAGCCAGATCACGGGCGATATCACGGCCGCGACTGCCATCACCGTCGGTTCCGGCAGCCAGGTCAAGGGCAATCTGACCGCGCCCACCGTCAGCCTGCAGGCGTCCAGCCTGTCCGTCACGGGCAATGTGAAGGCCTTGAAGTCCTTGACGATAGAATCGGGCAACAACATCAAGGGCAATGTGGAGGGCGGCAACGTGACCCTCAACGATTCGAACGCCTACATCACCGGCAATGCCCTGGTCGACCATATCACCCTGGGCTGGCAGGGCCGGGTGCAGCAAACCATCACTTGCAAAGCCTATACGCCAGCCAATCCCTGCAGTTGCGTGACCAATAACAGCGGCTATGCCTATACCGATCCATTGGGGCCGAAATGTAGCGCGCCCACTCCCGCTGGCCCCGATCACTTCCAGATCACCCATCCACCTACCGCGCTGAGCTGCTCGCCGGCGCCCGTCACGGTGACGGCGTGCGCCGATGCCGCTTGCAGCACCGTCTACACGGGCGCGGCGCAAGTGACCCTGACGCCCGGCGGCGCCACGGCGCAAATCAATGCCAGCACGCCAGCCACCGGCATCGCCACCTCCAGCGTGTCACAGACCACGCCCGCCAGCAATGTTTTAATTGGCTTGAGCAGTACGCCGACCACCACCGGCGCGCTGGTGTGCAAGAGCAGCGTCGACAACAGCACGACGAATTGCAGGATGGCTTTTGTCAGCAGCGCGCTGCAGCTCAGTGGCGCGCCCCGTTATGCGGAACAGGATGCAGCGATCAGCATCAGCGCCTTGCAGGCATCGTCGTCGAATCCCCGTGCCTGCGTGCCCCTGTTTGCCGGACAAAACAAGACCATCACGCTGAAATGCAGTTATGCCGACCCATCGTCTGGCACCTTGCCTGCGCGCATCAAGGATGCGAATGGCAATCCTGTCGCGCTCGGTGTTAATGCCGGCAGCGCCTGCAGCGCGGCCGGTGCGCCTGTCAGCCTGAGCTTCGATTCAAATGGACTCGCGACGCCATTGATGACCTATGCCGACGTGGGCACGCTGGGCCTGAGCGCCACCTATGCTTCCACCAGCGGCAGCGACAGCGGCTTGACGATGACGGGCAGCGGCAATGTCATCGTCGCGCCGAAAAGTTTTTCCTTCAGCGCGATTACCACGCCGCAGCGCGCTGGCGTGGCCGTCACGCCTGTGTCGCCAGCAACGGCCATCAATGTGTCGGCCCTGAATGCCCTGGGCAAGGTGACGCCGAATTTCGGCCGCGAATCGGTCACGCAAACGGTGGGCCTGGATCGTCTGTTTGTGGCGCCAGTTTTTTCGGGCAACAATAATCCTGCCGTCGTGGGTAGTGTGCTTTTTGCAGGCAACGGCGTGGGCACGGCCACCGGCATGAGCTGGCCGGAAACGGGCACCATCCAGTTCACGGCCACTTTAGCTACTTACCAGAGCGCAGCCTTGCCAGCCACGGGCAATAGCGCCAGCGTGCAGTTTGTTCCGCATCATTTCATCACGGAAACGGTCGGTACGCCGCCCATGGCATGCTTATCGTCCTTGAACTGCGCCGGCTCGCCAGCGGCTTTTGTGTATTCCGGCCAGCCCTTCAATTTGCGCGTGACGGCGCAAAATGTCGGCAATGCCACCACCATCAATTTCGACGGGCGCGACAGCAGCTTGAGCGCCAAGGTCAATCTGCAGGGCTACGATGCGGCCAGCGGCACGACGGCTTTTCCACCAAGTAACCCCAGTGGCAGCCGCTTGACCGATGGCAGCGCCGCACAAAATACGGTGACCGGCATCGCGCCGGCCAGCTTTACTGCGGGCGTTGCCAACACCCCAATCGCCTACCGTTTCCCGGGTGCTTATGCCGTGCCGGCAGGCGCCACAGCGCTGGCGCCGCCCACGGGCGTGCTGTTCCGTGCCACCACCACCTATGCGAATGGCATGGGAGTCAGTTCCTCATCAGTCTCGGCCCCTGCCTTTCCCTCGGGCGGGGGCGGCACGGAAGCCAAGCTGACGGTGCTGACGGGCCGCATCATGGTGCCCAATAGCTATGGTTCGGAGCGCTTGCCGATGCGCCTGCCGGTGCAGGTGCAATACTGGGATGGCGGCTGGAAAACCACTACCTCCGACAGCGTCAGCAGTTTTACGCAGACGGGCGTGATCCTGGTCAATTGCAGCAAAGGTTTGGCTTCCGGCGGCAATAGCTGCAATGGTGCGGCAAAAGCAGCGCAGGGCACGTACACCGTCAGCACGGGCGTCTTGCCGCAGCCAAACGGGCAACTGGTGTTGCTGGCGCCTGGCCTGGCGGGCAGCGTCGATGTGTCGGTGGGCGCCTTTCCTTATCTGCCCAGCACCATCGGGCGCGCCGTTTTTGGCGTCTACAAATCGGGTCCGGTGATTTATCTGAGGGAGATGTATTGACAAGCCATCAAGGTAAAGGAGGGGTCGACGCAGACTCGGAAAAAACGCAGTAAGATGCTTTCCGCGCTACACGTACTTCTTCTAACCTGAACTGATTGGACACCCTATGAGCACAACTTCGCAGTGGATCGACGTCGCCAGCCCGAATGGCAGCTTCCAGGCTTACCTGGCCGTGCCGCATATCGGCAAAGGCCCCGGCATCATCCTGTTGCAGGAAATTTTTGGTGTCAACGAGCACATCCGTGCCGTGGCTGACCAGTACGCCGCCGATGGCTACGTGGTGCTGGTGCCTGACCTGTTCTGGCGCGAAGGCGCACACATCGAGCTGGGCTATGACGAAGCGGGCTGGAAACGCGCCGTCGAACTGATGCAGGCTACCGACAACGAGCACGCGCTGGAAGACATCACCGCCACCGTCGCCGCCCTGCGCGCGCGCCCTGAAGTGGAAGGCAAGATCGCCTCCATCGGCTATTGCTTCGGCGGCCGTCTGTCTTACCGCACGGCTGCTGCCGGCCTGGTCGATGCAGCGATTGCCTACTATGGCGGCGGCATCCAGAACCAGCTGGGCCTGGCCGACCAGATCAAGGTGCCGCTGCTGATGCATTTCGGCGGTCAGGACAGCCATATCCCGCCGGAAGCCGTGCAACAGATCGCCCAGCGCTTTGAAGACCGTGAAGAAGTGGAAATCCACATCTATCCGGGCGCCGAGCATGGTTTCAACTGCACCCACCGCTCCAGCTATCACCAGCGCGCAGCCACCCAGGCGCATGGCAATTCGCTGATTTTCCTGTCGGAAAATCTGTAATAGATTGTTGAAAAAGCGGACAGCAAGCGCTGCCCCTTGAGCAGCAAAACCGCACGGGCGCTACAATAGCGCCTGTGCCGGGTCTCCCCGGCAGGCGGGCACGGCGCTACGTAACAGCGCCCCGCAAACCCAGACTAGGATGTTGAATTAAAGATGGCCCAAGTAATTGTTTCTGTGACATTGGCGGCAAGCGCCGAACGCGTGTGGGATTTTATCGGCGGCTTCCAGTCGCTGGCTGAATGGTCTAGCTCGATCAAGACCAGTTTGGCAGAGCAGGGCGGCCGGGTGCGCCGCCTGAAGACCACGGATGGCGCCATCATCGCCGAACGTCTGCAAAGTTTCAGCGAAGCGGACAAGAGTTATAGCTACACCATCGTCTCGGGACCGATACCCGTCAAGAATTACCGCTCCACCCTGCGCGTCAGCGGTGAACCGGGCGCCACCTCCTGCGTGGCCGAATGGTCGAGCGAGTTCGATGCGGCCGAAGGCGTGGAAGACGTCATGATCGCCGCGTTTCAACATCTGTATGAAACGGCCTTCGCCGACCTGAAACGCATCATGGCAATCTAAACAAGAGGGGCAGTTCTGATGAACTGCCCCTCTTTGTTTTAGCGCTTCACTTTGCCAAACGCTTCACCCTTGTTCCAGGTTGGCATGGTCTTGTCGTTGGCCACTTCATAACCGAGGTTCAGGGTAAATTGCGCCTGCTGCACCATGCCCGACAAATCCCAGGCCGGGTTGTATTCATCGGTCACCTGGTGATAGACCTTCTTGAAGGCCACCATGCGCTCGTTTGACTCTTTCGGATCTTTCACGAAATCAAAGTAGCCGTCGCCGGAAAATACGGCCGAGCCCACGTTGAAGGCGGGCACGCCGGCCTTGGCAAAGCTGAAATGGTCGGCGCGGAAAAAGGCGCCCGACAGGTCGGGAATCGCTGGCGCCAGGCGTAATCCCATGCGCTTGGCGACCTTGCCGGCGCTGGCGTACAGGCTGCTGCGCTCGGCGCCGGCCACGCCGATGTCGCGCGTCTTGCCAACGAAGTTCATGCTGTCCAGGTTCAGGTCGGCAGCGGTTTTGTCCAGCGGCCACAACGGTGTGCGGACCCAGGCAGTGCTGCCCAGCATGCCGGTTTCTTCGCCGGCCGGCCACAGGAAGATTTGCGTGCGGCGCGCTGGTTGCTTCACGGCCACTTGCGCCATGGCCAGCAAGGCTGCCGCGCCCGAGGCATTGTCGACCGCACCGTTATAAATGTGGTCGGTCTTGTCGCCGCGCGCCTGGCCGCCTTCATCGATGCCCAGATGATCCCAGTGGGCCGAATAAATCACGGCTTCGTCTTTCAGCTTGGGATCGGTGCCCGGCACGATGCCGGCCACATTGAATTGCTCGATGCTGCGGATCTTGCTGTCGACCTTCACTTGCACGGTGGCGTTCAGGGCGACGGGCTGGAAGTCGCGCGTTTCAGCCTTGGCGCGCAGGGCGTCCAGGTCCTGGCCGGCCGCCTGGAACAGTTCGCGCGCCGTGTCTTCCTGCAGCCAGCCTTCGAAGGCATTGCCGGCGCCTGCCAGGTTGAAGCGTTCATGGCTGAAGCCGTTGGCAGGCACGCTCCAAGGGTAGGATGCCGATTCCGTCGTGTGGATCAGCAACACGCCGGCGGCGCCCTGGCGCAGCGCTTCCTCGTATTTGTAGACCCAGCGGCCGTAATAGGTGAGCGACTTGCCGGCGAAACGATTCGGTTCGGCAGCCGTCGGTTGCGGGTCGTTGACCATCATCACCAGCAGCTTGCCCTTGACGTCGATGCCCTTGAAATCGTCCCATTGCTCTTCGGGCGCGCGGATGCCGTAGCCGACGAAGACGACCGGTGCGTCGAAGGCCACTTTTTGCTGGCCGTTCGAGGCGCCATACACGATGCCCTTGCCCACCTCGGGCGAGAAGGTCTTGCCGCCGGCCGTGAAGCTGACCGTACTGTCAGGCAAGGCTTTGCTGCCGACAATCTTCACGCCCTGGCGATACGTGCCGTCTTTCAATGGTTGCAAACCGATGATGGCTGCCTGGGTTTCCAGGTAGCGCACCGCCAGGTCGCCGCCGCGCTGGCCCGTGCCGCGTCCTTCCAGCAAGTCGTCGGCCAGGAATGATAAATGGGCGCGCAGCGGCGCTTCGGCGACGACGGGCAGGGGCTGGGCATGGGCGTAGCTGCTGAGCAAGGCGATGCCGACAGCGAGGGCGAGGGGTGAACGCATGAAGACTCCAAAAGTGAAAACGGGTAGGCGATGCCGGGATCAGGGTCTGGCATCAGAGGCAATCTTACTCTACCGCAAGCGGCGGCGCGAGGCGTGCGGCGCGGCTGCAACGATCCGGGCCACAATGCAGCTTGGCCGCCAGCCGGCTGGCCCCACAACAGGGAGCGTCACCATGAGCGCAGCAGAGAGCAGCTTGCAGCACAGTCATTCTGGCAACACCGTGCAGACCGCCGATGGCAGTTTGATTTACTACAAGGACTGGGGCAGCGGCGCGCCGGTCGTCTTCAGTCACGGCTGGCCCTTGTCGTCCGACGCCTGGGAAGACCAGATGTTTTTTCTCGCTGAGCATGGTTACAGGGTCATCGCGCATGACCGGCGCGGCCATGGCCGTTCCAGCCAGCCTTTCCAGGGCAACGACATGGATACCTATGCCGACGACCTGGCCACCCTGATCGAAGCGCTGGACTTGCAGGGCGCCACCCTGGTCGGGCATTCCACGGGCGGTGGCGAAGTGGCGCGCTACATCGGTCGTCATGGCACGGACCGCCTGGCCGGCGCCGTGCTGGTGGGCGCCGTGCCGCCGCTGATGCTGAAAACAGACAACAATCCGCTGGGGTTGCCGCTATCGGCTTTTGACGACATCCGCGCCGGCGTACACAAGGACCGCAGCCAGTTCTTCCGCGACTTGAGCGAGCCCTTTTATGGTTATAACCGGCCCGGCGCGCAGGTGTCGCAAGGCGTGCGCGACAGTTTCTGGCGGCAGGGCATGCAAGCGGGCATGCCGGCCGCCTATTTGTGCATCAAGCAATTTTCGGAAACGGATTTCACGCCGGATCTGGCCAAATTTGACGTGCCCACCCTGGTGATCCATGGCGACGATGACCAGATCGTGCCGATCGCCGCCTCGGCCAGGCGCACGGCGGAATTGATTATCGGTAGCAAGCTGCTGGTGTATGCGGGCGCGCCGCACGGTCTGGCGAGCACCCACAAGGACAGGTTGAATCAGGACTTGCTGGCTTTTTTGTCTAACCCGGGAGCCGTGTAATGTCCGGGCCAGCGGTGCTGCCGTATTTCTTATTAAAGATTCAATGTTGACACTGTTTTGCACCAATTACGTGCGGATCGCCGATTTTTCTGCGTTTTAGGACGCAAAAAACGGCGTTATCCGGTCGGCATCCACCCGGTATCGTCCAGTAAAGAGTAAACTAGAGGATACACTCTTTCGCATTGGGCGATTCGAGCGAACTTGTGAGTGATTTCATGTCTGATACACCAATTTCCTTATTTTCCGACCTTAACCTGAGCGAGCCGCTGATACGCGCGCTCAAGGATGTCGGTTACGAAACACCGTCGCCTATCCAGGCGGCAACGATTCCATTATTGCTCGCCAATCGCGACGTGCTGGGCCAGGCACAAACGGGTACCGGTAAAACCGCTGCCTTCGCCCTGCCTATCCTGTCGCGCATCGATCTGAAACAAAGCTCACCCCAAGCCCTGGTGCTGGCCCCGACGCGCGAACTGGCGATCCAGGTCGCCGAAGCGTTCCAGGTCTACGCCGCCCACATCCCTGGTTTCCACGTGCTGCCGATCTACGGCGGCCAAAGCTATGGTCCGCAACTGTCGGCGCTGCGTCGTGGCGTGCACGTCGTTGTCGGCACGCCAGGCCGCGTCATCGATCACCTGGACAAAGGTTCGCTGGACCTGTCCAAGCTGAAAACCCTGGTGCTGGACGAAGCCGATGAAATGCTGCGCATGGGCTTTATCGACGATGTCGAACGCATCTTGAAAGAAACGCCGGAAGGCCATCAAACGGCCCTGTTCTCGGCCACCATGCCATCGGTCATCAAGCGCATCGCCACCACCTACCTGAACAACCCGGCTGAAGTCACCGTGGCCGCCAAGACGGGTACGGCGGACAACATCCGCCAGCGCTACTGGCTGGTGTCGGGCATGCACAAGCTTGACGCATTGACCCGCATCCTGGAAGCCGAAGCGTTCGACGGCATGATCATCTTTGCCCGCACCAAGCTGGGTACGGAAGAGCTGGCCGGCAAGCTGCAGGCACGTGGTTTTTCGGCTGCCGCCATCAATGGCGATATCCAGCAAGCACAGCGCGAGCGCACGATTCAGCAGTTGAAAGACGGCAAGATCGACATCCTGGTGGCAACCGACGTGGCCGCCCGCGGCCTGGACGTCGAACGCATCAGCCACGTCATCAACTACGACGTGCCGCACGATCCGGAAAGCTATACCCACCGTATCGGCCGTACCGGCCGCGCCGGCCGCAGCGGTGAAGCGATTCTGTTCATCACCCCGCGTGAAAAGAACTTGCTGAAATCGATAGAACGCGCCACGCGCCAGCCTATCGGCATGCTGGAATTGCCGACCATCCAGGCCGTCAATGACGTGCGTATCGCCAAGTTCAAGGAACAGATTACCGAAACCCTGGCGCTGGGTGAACTGGAACAATTCCAGTCGCTGATCGAAGATTTCGAGCGTGAGCAAAACATTCCCGCCATCGAGATCGCCGCCGCCCTGGCGAAGATGGCCCGTGGCAATGTGCCGTTGTTGCTGGACAAGAACAAGCAGCGCGAGCAAAGCACCTGGCAAGACGACCGTCCAGTGCGCCAAGACCGTTTTGACCGTCCTGAACGCAATGACCGCAATGACCGCTTTGAGCGTAACGACCGCTTCGACCGTCCTGAGCGCAGCGAGCGTCCAGCCTTCCCTAAAAAAGAACGCATCTCGCGTCCAGCCGACGCCGGCATGCAAACTTTCCGTATCGAAGTAGGCCATCAGCATGGCGTGAAACCTGGCAACATCGTGGGCGCCATCGCCAACGAAGCGGGCATCGATTCGAAAAACATTGGCCGTATCGAAATCTACGACGATTACAGCGTCCTCGATTTGCCGGACACCATGCCGAAAGAATTGCTGGACCAGTTGAAAGGCGTGTGGGTTGCAGGTCAGCAATTGCGCATCAGCCGTGACGGCGATGCGCCAGACCTGGCGCCAGCGAGCCCGCGCAAGCCGTTTGCCGCCAAGGCCGCGCCGGCAGCCGCGCCTGAAGCAGCGTTTGACGCAGCGCCACGGGCACCGAAGAAAGAACGTGCACGTCCAGGCGTGACGGCGTACCGCATCGAAGTGGGCCGTCAACACGCTGTAACGCCAAGCAACATCGTGGGCGCCATCGCCAACGAAGCGAACCTGGAAGCCAAGCTGATCGGCCGTATCGATATCTATGACAACTTCAGCATCCTGGATATGCCGGAAGGCATGCCACCGGAGATCCTCGACCACCTGAAAACGGTCGTCGTCTCGGGCCAGAAGCTGCGTATCAGCCTCGATGACGGCACCACGGAGCGCAAGCCTGAAGCACCGCGTCACAAGGCGCCGCGCAAGTTCAAGTAATGGCAGCCTCGCAGGCGCCTCCCCGGCGCCTGTGTCTCGGATTCGAGACAACTCTGTACCTGGCACCTGCGTGCCAGGTATTTATTTTCCCGCAAGAAACACTTTCCCCTCTTACGCTACCATTGCTGAAGGCCACGGCACGCCGATACTGTTTGTATCCGCACGCGCCATCTATTACCCGGCGCTTTCTCCTGAGTTAACAATGACTTGAGCAATAAATAATATTTGAATAATTTTTTTACTAAAACTCAGTCATTTATTTTTATTTTAATAAAGTCAATTTAATTGAATTAAAGTAAATACTAAAAGGTAGCATAGTTAATTTTTATCATATTGTTTGATAGGCGTCATGTCCTATGAGCGCATATCTGGCAGGTGCTTGATGTGGTATATTGTTTTTATGTTTTTGTTATGCTAGTTGAGAAAAATAGAGGAGCGACAATGCGGGTCAACACGCCTATTACGCAAAATGAATACGTATTAAATGAGGGCATGACGATTGTTTCCACTACGGATTTACAGGGAAACATCAATTATGCGAATCAGTATTTCATTGAAGTCAGCGGATTTTCAGAAATGGAATTACTGGGGGCGCCACAAAATATCCTGCGCCACCCCGATATGCCGGTCGAAGCATTTGCCGACCTGTGGGAAACCATCAAGAGCGGCATGCCGTGGACGGGCATGGTCAAGAACCGCTGCAAGAATGGCGATTTCTATTGGGTGCTGGCCAATATCACGCCCGTGATTGAAAACGGCCGCCCCATCGGCTATATGTCCGTGCGCACCAAACCCACGCGCGAGCAGATCAACGAGGCGGCTGCCCTGTACCAAGGTTTTAAAGAGGGCAATACGTCCAAGCTGGCGATACGCAATGGCCGTATCGTGCGCCAGGGCTGGGCCGCCAGGCTGGCGGAATGGCGCAAGCTGAGCCTGCCGCAGGATATTGCCCTGCATTGTGTGATCTTTGGCCTGATCCTGATCATCCTCGGCTGCGCCGTGTGGAATATCGATGGCGAAACCAGCACGGCCACGCGCAGCTGGCTCAGTGGCGCCGCCGCCGTGGGCGTGGCCTTGGCCCTGTATTTCTGGTCGCACTTGCACAATTCGCTGGCCGCCCCCCTGAACGACGCCATCACGGTGGCGCGCAAGATGGCCGGTGGCGATTTGACGGGCACCATCGAACATGTGCGTGATGATGACATGGGTCAATTGATGGCGGCCTTGCGCCAGACCAATATCAATTTGCACAGCATCATCGGCGACGTGCGCGCCAATTTTGAAGATATCCGCATCACCACGGCCGAAATCGCCACCGGCAATATGGACTTGTCCAGCCGCACCGAGTCTCAGGCGTCCAGCCTGGAACAAACGGCGGCCAGTATGGAAGAGCTTACCTCGACCGTGCAAAACAGCGCCGAACACGTGGCCATGGCCAATGACCTGGCGCTGCAGGCGTCTGGTATCGCGGCCAAGGGCGGCGCCATCGTGACGGAAGTGGTTACCACCATGGATGAGATCAGCAGTTCCTCGCGCAAGATTCTCGACATCATCGGCTTGATCGACGGCATCGCTTTCCAGACCAATATCCTGGCCTTGAACGCCGCCGTGGAAGCGGCGCGCGCCGGCGAGCATGGCCGCGGCTTTGCGGTGGTGGCGGGCGAAGTGCGCAGCCTGGCCCAGCGCTCGGCCACGGCTGCCAAGGAAGTCAAGCACCTGATCGACCATTCGATCGCCACCGTCAATGCGGGCACCGAGCTGACCAGCAATGCGGGCGCGACCATGACGGAAGTGATCGCCTCTGTAGCCCGCGTGACGGAAGTGATGGATGAAATCTCCTCGACCACGCGCGAACAGAACCAGGGCATAGGCCAGGTCAACCAGGCGGTGATTCATATGGATGGCATCACGCAGCAAAACGCCGCGCTGGTGGAACAGGCAGCGGCGGCCGCCATGAACCTGGCGCAGCGCACGGACAGCGTGGCCAAGTCGATCAGCATTTTTAAACTGAAATCTTCGCCCAAGCGCAAGAGCGCTGGCGTGGGGGCGCGGGCGCTGTTGAAGGCGAGGTAAAAAAAGTCAAACCCAGACTGCAAATGCTGGGGTCGTACCCTCAGGGTACGACCCCGGTCTTTGCCCTTGGGGTACTCAAACTGTATCAGCGTTTAAGCTGATACACCTCTCCCTGCCGCACCTGCTTCACCACCCCATCTTCCCCAAACAAAATCACAAATTCCCCCTGCGCACCGGATTGCGTCGGGTAGGTGTACATCCACACTTCATTACCGCTGTCGAAACGGATGGCCGTGCTGTCGCCCAGAGCCGTACGTACTTGCTGCTTGCTGGCGCCGATCTGCACGGTGTGTTCCAGGGTGGCGTAAGGCACATTCTTGCTCGCTTGCAAGGCGCGCGTGCCCGAGCAGGCGGTCAGCGTGGCGAGCAGCAATAGACTCAGCCACTTCATGGCGTCACCTCGTCCATATAACGCAATTCCAGCAAGCTGTCGTCGGGCCAGCTGGCATCCCACAGGGGCGCGTAATAACTGCGGTCCAGCAAGACCTGGCAATCGCAATAGGGCAGCGAGGCGGGTGTCTGCTCGCCGCCTGCGTACAGCATCCTGAACGGCAGCGCCAGGCGGCGTTCGCCATGCACCAACGTCACGCCAAACAGGGGGCGGTCCGCGAAGAACAAATAATTGCCGTCGGGCTGATTGCACACCTTGTCGGTGCTGTACAACATGCTCGAGAGCCAGGCGATGATTTGCGGGTCATTTGAAATCAGGCCGGAATCCATGCCGGCGCGGCATTCCAGGCGCAAGTCGCCCAGGCGCCGCGTATCGGGCGGCAAGCCGGGCGTGATCACCTGGGCGCGCCAGCTCATGCTGCTGGCCTTGCGGTTGGCGAGCAGCACGGCGTCTTCGCGCAAGGCTTGCTCATTGCGCACGGGCGCAAAACTGTTGTCGGCTGCCAGGGGCAGCGGCACGCTGACGGTGTCGCCGGCGATGCGCAGCTGTACGCCGCTCATGTCCACGCCGGGCTGGCGCGGCAGCAGCCGGAAGCGCAGGCTGGCCTGTGGTGCCAGCGCATGGTCGCGCTCGAAGCGGTCCACACCCTGCATCATCTTGCGGTAGGATTTATCGACCGGGTCGCGCGTGGCGTCAACCTTGACTTGCGGTACTTGTTGCGTGGGCGCAGTTTGCGCCAGCGCAATCGTGCTGTGGAGCAGTAAGCCAACTAGCAGTGGAAGTAAGGCACGCATGCAGCCATGCTACGCTGTTTCGCCCAACCGCCACGCACGCATGACTTCAGCAGCTCAGTATTCGGTCGATTTGCGCGCGTCCCCACGCACCAGTTCCGCCGGGTATTTCAAACGATTGAGTGCCATCTTTTCCAGCACGGCCGCGTGCAGGTCCACGCCGCTCTTGTCGGCCAGGCGCACCAGATACATCAGCACATCGGCCAGTTCGTGGCGGATGCCCGTGCGTTTCGCCTCGTCCAGTTCCGCGTCCGCGCCGGTGGCCAGCCACTGGTAGTGTTCCACCAGTTCCGCCACTTCCACCGACAGCGCCATGGCCAGGTTTTTTGGCGTATGGAACTGGTCCCAGTCGCGCTCTTGCGCAAAGGAGCGCAGGCGTGCGCGGATGTCGAGCAGGCTGTCAGCAGGCGCGCTCATGCCGCCAGCGCCAACGGTTTTTCCATGAAGACGCTGAACGGGTCGTCCGGATAACCGCCGTAGGGGCCGCGCCGCTGGTAGCCTTGGCGTGCATACAGGGCGATGGCGGCTGGCTGGTGGATGCCTGTTTCCAGTGGCAGCAGGCGGCAGCCACGCTCGAGCGCCTGCGCTTCCAGCACGGCCAGCAGGCGCTGGGCCAGGCCCAGGCCACGGCTGTCCGGATGCACATACATGCGCTTGACTTCGCCAAATTCGGGTGTGACGACGATGGCGCCGCAGGCGACTGCCAGGCCGTTTGCATCGCGCGCGACGGCAAACAGCAAGGAGGCCGGCGGCAGCGACGCCAGATCCAGCGAGTACACGCTGTCAGCCGGATACAGGCTTTGCTGGTAGGCGTCGAGCTCGGCGATCAGGGCCAGCACATCGGCTTGTTGCGGCGATTCAAGATGGATTTGCATGGGGAAAGTACATAAAATGTGATTTCCCCATGGTATCACTCCTGCTTCTTTAGGCGCATCGACAGGCCCACGGGCGACATCACAAAACCCATCAATTCCTGCGCCTCGCCACCATCGGGCGTATCGATCCCGGCAATATCGAAACTGCCCAGCAGCATGGCCATGGCGATCTTGATTTCCAGCAAGGCCAGATAGCGGCCGGGGCAGGTGCGCAAGCCGGAGCCGAAAGGCATGGCCGCCCGCTTGTTGTTGGTCTCGTGTTCGCCCTCGGCCAGCCAGCGCTCGGGCTTGAATGCTTGCGCATCGGCAAAATGCGTATCGGATACCGTATCGTGGCGCATCAGGCAGCAAATCATGGTGCCGGCCGGGATGGCGATGTCGGCGATGACGGTGTCGCGCAGCGCTTCGAGCGGGATATACGGCGCCACCGGTTTCAAGCGCATCGCTTCGCTGGCGCAGGCGCCCAGGTAGTCCAGGCTATCCATTTGCTCGATCGTGAAGGCGGAAACATCGGGCGCCAGGCGGCGTACTTCGTCGCGCGCCTTGGCCAAGGCTTGCGGATTGCGCTGCAGCAGATACAGCATCCATGAAAGCGTGTTGGCCGTTGTGTCTTCACCCGCCAGCAAGATGGTCAGCACATTGCCCGCCACATTGCCGTCGTTGACGCCGCTGTCTTTTTCATCGGCTGCGCCTATCATCGCTTCGAGCAGATTGGGCGGACGCTCGCGGCGCACCGGGTCTTGCGCCATGCGCAACCGTGCCTGTGCTATCAGATCGGCTATCGCCAGCTTCAGGGCCGCCATGTCGCGGTCGAGGCGGTGGTCGCGCGGCAGCTTGACATAGCGCCAGTAGGGCACAAGGGACAGGCTGCGCCGCGCCACGGCCGGCAGAATCGCATCCAGATGGCGCTGGATCACGTCGTCGCCCGCTTCCAGGGTATTGACCTCGGTGCCGAAGGCCAGGCCGGCGATGATGTCGACCGTGTAGCGCTTTAAATCGTCATCGAGGTTGATGGTCTGGCCGTGCGCGGCGGCGTGAGCCCAGCGCCGCTGCAAACGCTGCGCTACCGTCACCAGCGAGGGAAAATACGCCTTGATGGCGCCGGGCGCCATGCCGGCCATGACCATGCGGCGCTGGTTGCGCCAGGTGGCGCCTTCGGCCAGGAACACGCCAGGCTGGCTGCCCATCTCTTCGGCGACGATGACGCTGCTGAGGGGCCGGCGAAAGCCATCCGGACGGTCGCGCAGTATGGCGGTAATCGCCTCGCTATCGGAGACCACCAGCATCAATTGCGGACCAAACCAGGCGCGCACGAAGGGACCGTAGCGCTGTGCCCAGCCTTCCATGTCGAGGTGGATGCGTGGCAGTTTGACTTGCAGGCTATTTCCGATAAAGGGCAGTGCCCAGGGTCCCGGCAATTGGCGGATCTGGCGCAGCGGACGACTATTCGATGGTGTGGCGGTGTGATCGAGTGGCGGCATGGCGTGCTCCTGCTGAATGTTGAAGATACATGTTGAAGATGCGTGTTGAGGATGGCTTGACTGTACGCGCCGCACGGTGCCGCGTATTGAACGTTTACGACATCATCACAGGTATTTTCACCGCGTTGCAAATTATGCCACTCGCTGTAGAATGAGCCGCATGTCGACCACGCCGAAAAACCCTGCCGCAGCCATCACGCGCCTGATTGCGCCACGCATGGCGCTGGCGTCCTGCGTGCGCGCCATCGTCGTGCGCGACACCACGTCTTGCGCGCCCTTGCCACCCGCGCAGCGCCTGAACCGCTTTCCTGCCGTGCCCATGTGCTGCATCGTCTGGACCATCAAGGGTGAGTTGGAGGCCGCCGGACCGGGCCTGTCGCTGGCCGATGTGCGCATGCTGCCCGCACTGGTCGGTGGCCCCCGCTCGTATCCGCTGGTCAGCTACAACCCTGGTCCCGTGCACTCGTTTATTGTGATGTTTTACCCGGCCGCCTTATATGCGTTGACGGGCGTGTCGATGGATGCCTTGCTGGACCAGTTTCGCCCGCTTGAAACCATATTCGACGCCGACTGGCAGGTGCTGTCCGACGCCATGCTGGCTGCGCCCGACGATGAAGCGCGCATCCGTCTGCTGGAAGCTTTTCTGGCGCCACGCTGGCAAGCGGTCCGCAAGGCCGGCGATCATTCGGCAGGCGCCATGCAGGACTGGGTACGCCGCCTGGGCGTGCAGGCGGCATCGACAGGGTTGGCCAGCGGTGCGCGCAATATCGAGCGCCGCATCAAGGCCTGGGCCGGCCAGCCCATGCGCACTTTGCGCCGCATGCGCCGCGCAGAACAGGTATTCCTCGACGAGCGCGAAGCCATCTTGCAGGGCAGGGTGTCATGGACCGAGGTGGCCGCCAGCGGCGGTTATGCCGACCAGGCCCATTTCTGCCGCGAGACGCGTGAAATCACCGGCCTGACGCCGACCGAGCTGACGCGCGCCATGAAGGAAGACGAAAGCTACTGGATATACCGTATCTGGAACTAATTTATTCTGCGTAGACCAGGCCCTTGCGCAGCGTGATCTGATGGTGGCCCGCGCCGGGCGCCATCATGGGGAAGCAGTTTTCCTCGCCATGCACGCGCACGTCGAGAAAGTAGGGACCATCGGCGGCCAGACACTCGGCCAGCGCCGCATCCAGTTCCGCGCGGTGTTCCACCGTACGGGCTTGCCAGCCGAAGGCGCGCGCCAGGGCGACGAAATCGGGCAGCGCTTCGGTGTAGCTGTGGCTGTAGCGCCCGCCATGTATCAGTTCCTGCCACTGGCGCACCATGCCCATATAGCCATTGTTCGACAACACCACTTTGACGGGCAAACGGTGCTGTACGGCGGTGGCCAGTTCCTGGATATTCATCAGTATCGATGCGTCGCCGCTGACGCACACCACGGTTTTATCGGGATGGGCGATCTGCGCGCCGATGGCGGCCGGCAGGCCATAGCCCATGGTGCCCGCGCCGCCTGATGTGAGCCAGCGGCCCGGCCGCTCGAAGCGCAAATGCTGGGCGGCCCACATCTGGTGCTGGCCCACGTCGGTGGCGACGATGGCGTCCTGGCCGTCCAGCGCCGCCTGCAGGCGCTGCATCAAGGCTTGCGGGGCGATCACGCCTGGCGTGTCCTCAAACGCCAGGCTGTTCTGTGCACGCCAGCCATCGATGCGGCGCCACCAGCTGGATAAATCCTGCCTGGACTGGCTTTGCAAGGCGCCCACCAGCGCCGCCAGCACGGGTGCGCAATCGCCGCGCAAGGCGACATCCGCACGTACTACTTTATGGATCGAAGCGGGGTCGATATCGATGTGTATCACTTTGGCGTGGGGGCTGAAGGCGTCCAGCTGGCCCGTGACCCGGTCGTCGAAGCGGGCGCCCACGCAGACGATCAGGTCCGCATGGTGCATGGCCAGATTCGCTTCCAGGGTGCCGTGCATGCCCAGCATGCCCAGGAAAGCCGGGTGCGAGGCGGGGAAGGCGCCCAGGCCCAGCAGGGTCAAGGTACACGGCGCGCCGGCCATGGCGGCCAGCGCCTGGAACAGGGCGCAGGCGGACCCACCGGAGTTGATCAAGCCGCCGCCGCCATAAAACACGGGCTGGCGCGCGCCGGCCATCAGGCTGGCGGCGCGCTCGATCTCGGCTTGTTCGGGCAGGCGTGCCGGCGCCGGTGCTGCCGGGATAGGCGGCGCGCCATGCACGGGCGCCAGTTGCAGATCTTTGGGAAAATCGATCAGCACGGGGCCGGGCCGGCCTTGCGTGGCTTGTGCGAACGCGGCCTGCACCACGGCTGCTACTTCTTCGGCGTCGCGGATTTGCCGGTTCCATTTGGTGACGGGGCGCGAGATGCCCAGCGCGTCGCATTCCTGGAAGGCGCTGGTGCCGATCGCCTTTGTCGCCACCTGGCCGCTGATGCAGATCACGGGAATCGAATCGCACAGGGCGTCGAGCAGGCCGGTGGTGGTGTTGCTCATGCCAGGGCCGGAGGTGACGAACACCACGCCGGGCCGGCCGGTGCTGCGCGCATAGCCTTCTGCCGCGTGCACGGCCGCCTGTTCGTGGCGCACCAGCACGTGGCGCAGGCGCGGCTGCGCGTGCAGCGCATCGTACAGGGGCAGCACGGCGCCGCCCGGATAGCCGAACACGGTATCCACGCCCAGCGACAGCAGGGTGTCAATCAGCACACTGGCGCCATTGCGGGAGGGAAGGTCGACGGCGGGAGCGAGCAGGGTGGCGTGGTCAGGTTTCATGCGCTTATTGTCTATCTGTCCTGTCAGAAAAGGCTGCTGGATTTGTGATGTAAAATCACTATTTCAGCAAAATTTGCTGCAAAGTGAAGGAAAATCAGCATGAAGCTGGATAAATTCGACCTCGCCATCCTGACGGCGCTGCAGCAGGACGCCCGCATCAGCCTGCATGACCTGAGCGCCAAGGTCGGTCTGACGTCGTCGCCGTGCTGGGCGCGCATCAAGCGCATGGAGGACGATGGCGTGATCGAGGGTTACACGGTGAACGTGAATGCGGCCAAGGTGGGGCTGGCCGACACCGTCATCGTGCAAGTGACCCTGGACGACCATTCCGACCAGGCCCTGTTTGAATTTGGCCACGCGCTGGCCATGATCCCCGAAGTGCTGGAAGCCTTTTTGGTGTCCGGCGACTACGACTATTACCTGCGCATCGCCGTCAGCGACACGCGCGACTACGAACGTTTGCTGCGCGAGCGCCTGTACAAGATCCCCGGCATCCGCCACAGCAAATCGAGCTTTGTCTTGCGGCAACTAAAGCAAAGTTATCTGCCGCTGCAGCGTTGAGCGTGCGCAGGCTAAGTAGAGAAAAGCAGCTTGAATGCCAGGAGGATGAGGAAAAATAAAAACAGGGTGTTGTGTATATGTTATTCATTTTCCGTATCCCGTGATGGCGCCGCCTCAGCCGCGCCATCGATTCAATATCATCTTCAGGGGAAGCAGAATGAATCGTTTATCGCATCTGGCCCGGTGGCTGGCCGCCGCCCTCATCTTGTTTGGCGCCGCGCCCGCCATGGCGGCGCTGATCCATTTCGACGATATCGCGCCCGACATCTACAGCAGCGGCGACGTGCTGCAGACCTCGGGCTACACCTTTTTATTTTTGGCCGACCCCACCTCGGCCGCGAATGGCTGGTCCAGCGGCGTGGGCGCGCTGCTCGACGGCGGCGCCGATTCTTCCTGCGATATCCTCGCCTGCCCCAGTGGCGCCAGCGGCAATTACCTGGCGATTCTCAACGATGGCGGGCTCCAGCTGTCGCACGCGCAGGGATTCATGCTGGCCGGTTTCGATTATTCCTTCATCGCCCCTGTCGCGGGAGGCATCGACCAGAACTGGGGCCAGCTGCAACTGAGCGGCTTGCTGCGCGATGGCTCGATGATGACTGCCACGCTGGATTTTCCAGGGCAGGGCAGCGATGGCAATTATCACTTCCAGCCTGCCTTGCTGCCGGCCGCCTTCGGCAGCCAGGTTTTTGTGAACCTCACTTTCAATGCCTGCATTTTCAATGCGCTCGGCTTGTGCAGCAATACACTCGCTTTCCCCGCCTTCAACCAGGCGCAATTCGGCCTCGATAACATCAGCATCAACGCCGTGGCAGAACCCCCGACGTCGATGCTGATGCTGGCCGGCCTCTGCGCCATCGGCATGTTGTCGCGCCGCCGCCAGGCGCATCGTCTGCAAGGAGCATGAGATGAAACTTCATCCTGTTTCGTTGGCCATCTTTTGTCTGGCTGCCACCCTTGCCGCTGGTTTTGCACCATCTGCGCAGGCACAGGAACGCCGCTCTTACATCGTGCAATTGATCGACAAGCCCGCCGCCAGCTATGCGGGCCAACTGGCCAGCCTGGCCGCCACCAAACCGGCGCCGGGCGCGCGCATCAATGTGGGCGCGGCCGATGTGCAGGCCTACCTCGCTTATCTCGATAGCCGCCAGTCCGCGGTGAGCGCCAGCGTGCCGGCCGCCCATATCACGCACCGCTACAACGTCGTCTTCAATGGCTTTTCCGCGCTGCTGACGGATGATGAAGTGCGGGCCCTGAAGCGCAACGGCAGCGTGGCCAGCATCAGCGCCGACCATATCCTGCAGGTCGACACCAGCTACACGCCGACTTTCCTGGGCTTGAATCAGCCGGGCGGCTTGTGGGAGCAACTGGGCGGCACGGCGCATGCGGGCGACGACATCATTATCGGCATCGTCGATACGGGCATCTGGCCCGAGAACCCATCCTTTGCCGACCGCCTTGATGACCAGGGTGTGCCCAGCCACGGCGGCAGCCATGTCGCGTATGGCCCGCCGCCCGCCAACTGGCAAGGCATCTGCCAGGAGGGCGAAGGTTTTAGTACGGCCAATTGCAACAACAAGCTGATAGGCGCGCGCTACTACCGGACTTCCAGCGCCGCGCTGCACTGGACGGAATTTCTCTCGCCGCGCGATTCCCTGGGCGGTGCGACAGGGCATGGCGGCCATGGTTCGCATACGGCTTCCACGGCGGGCGGCAATCATGGCGTGGCCGCCAGCGTAGACGGCGTCTCGCTGGGCGCCGTCTCGGGCATGGCGCCCCGTGCGCGCCTGGCTGTGTATAAAGTCTGCTGGACCGCGGCGTCGACGGGCCGCAATGGCTGCGCCACGTCCGACAGCGTGGCCGCCATCGACCAGGCCGTGAAGGATGGCGTCAACGTCATCAATTTTTCCATCGGCCCGAACGCAGGCGGCGGCGCCTTCGATGATCCGACCGAACAGGCCTTCCTGGGCGCAGCCGGCGCGGGCGTGTTCGTGGCGACTTCGGGCGGCAATTCCGGCCCTTCCACGCTGCCGCCCAATATGCAAGCGCCCGTGTCGCACATCAGCCCGTGGCTGGCGACGATGGCCAATTCCACCCACAACCGCCTGTACGCGGGCAACGTCATCCTTGGCGATGGCCGGCGTCTGGAAGGCGCATCGAGCAATGCCAATACGCCGCTCTCGCCGCTGATACGCTCGCGCGATGCGGGCCTGCCTGGCGTGGCGGCTACCGACATCAACTTGCTGCGCTGTTTTGGCGATGCCGATGGCAGCCCGGCTTATCTCGATCCGGCCAAGGTGGCGGGCAAGGTGCTGGTCTGCGACCGGGGCGCGAATATTCTCATCAACAAGAGCGCGAATGCCAAAACGGCGGGCGCTGTTGGCGTGGTCATCGCCAATGTGGCGGGCGGCGCCACCAATCTCGTCAACCAGAGCTATGTGCTGTCTACCGTGCAGCTGGCACTGGCCCCGGCCGAGACCCTGAAAGCGTACATGGATGCCACACCCTCGGCGACGGTGGCCTTGGGTGAAGTGCATGCGATTGCCGACACCAGCGTGCTGGCGCCCATCGTCAGCGGCAGTTCTTCGCGCGGGCCCAATGTGGCCGACCCGAATATTTTGAAGCCCGACATGTCGGCGCCTGGCACGAATATCCTGGCAGCCGTGTCGGCCGACCTGACCCAGGCCCAGCGCGATGCGGTGGCGGCCGGTGGCGTGGCACCCGTGGTGGAATGGGATTTTTATACGGGCACCTCGATGGCCAGCCCGCACGTGGCTGGCGTGGCGGCGCTGCTGAGCCAGCAGCACCCATACTGGTCGCCGGCAGCCATCAAATCGGCGCTGATGACGACCGCGTACAGCACTTATGCTGACGGCTTGAATGGCAGCCTGCCCTGGGATGCGACGGCGAAAAATGCAGGCCAGTTGCCATGGGGGCAGGGCGCGGGCCATATCGCACCCAATGGCGCCAGCGATCCCGGTCTGGTGTATGACGCGGGTCTGGTCGATTACGTGCGCTTCCTGTGCGGCTTGAATATCCGTACGCCGTATTCCACCGATTGCAGCGCCATCGGCGCCATCGCGCCCTACAATCTGAACCTGGCGTCGCTGACTGCCGCCCATGTGCTGGGCGCGCTGACCTTGCAGCGTACGGTGACCAATGTGGGTGCCAGCAGCGCCGTCTACAACGCCTCGGCCAGCCTGCCAGGTTTTAGCGTGCAAGTCACGCCGCAAAGTCTGTCGCTGGCGCCCGGCGAGAGCGCGCAATTCCAGGTCAGGCTGACGCGCACCACGGCGCCGGTCGATACCTGGGTGTATGGCGCCCTGAGCTGGAGCGATGGCGCGCACACCGTGCGCAGTGCGCTCACGGCGCGTGGCAGCGTGCTGGCCGTGTCGCCGCTGGTCGGCAGCGCAGCACTCACGGGCAGCAAGGTGCTGAGCCTGGGCACGGGCTTTTCCGGGCCGCTGGTCGCCGTCAAATCGGGCTTGCTGCCAGCAGCACGCGAGACGCGCTCCATCGGCCAGGCCGACAACAATACGGCCTCAAGCAGTTGCACCACGGGCGGCGCGGTGGGCGTGAATGTGCATAGCGTGGTCATCCCGGCCGGCACCCTGGCGGCGCGGTTTGCCACCTACGATGACGACACCACGGGCGGCGCAAACACCGACATCGACATGGAGGTCTACAACGCCGCCGGTGAACAGGTGGGCAGCAGCGGCAATGAAGGCTCGAACGAGCAAGTGGAGCTGCGCTTGCCGCCAGCGGGCGCTTACCGCGTCTGCGTGATCGGCTACGCGCCGCAAAATGGCAGCGCCGACTACACCCTGTCGTCGTGGGTGCTGGCGCCTGGCCTGAGCGATGGCAACTTCAAGGTGCTGATGCCGGGCACCGCCTACATAGGCGGCACGGCATCGGTGGCGCTGTCCTGGTCCGGCCTGGCGCCTGGCCAGCGCTACCTGGGCGCACTTGCATATCAGGTGGCGGGTACGCTGCAAGGGCTGACGGTGATCGAGGTCGACACCACCGATCCCGTACCGCTGTTGCGTAGCGCGCGCGCCAGCAAGCCAGTGCCGGTGAAATAAATCAGCTACTCAGCGCGGCCGCCATGCAGGCGGCCGTTTTTCCAGAAAGGCTGTCACCCCTTCGTCCGCATCCTCTTCCATCATGTTGCGCGCCATGACATCGCCAGCATAGGCGTAGGCCTCGTCCAGGGCCATTTGCCGCTGGCGGTAAAACATGGCTTTGCCGTAGCGTATTGCGGTCGGACTTTTTTCCACGATGCTGGCGGCCAGTTGCGCGACTGCCTCATCGAGCGCAGCGTCGGCCACGGCGCGGTTGATCAGGCCCCAGTCGGCGGCCGTGGCGGCGTCGATGAAGCGGCCCGTGACCAGCATCTCGAAGGCCCGCTTGGGCGATACATTGCGCGACAGGGCTACCGAGGGCGTGGCACAAAATAATCCCACATTGATGCCGGACACGGCAAAGCGGGCCGCCTCGCCCGCTACCGCCAGGTCGCAACTGGCTACCAGCTGGCAACCGGCCGCCGTAGCGATGCCATGCACCCTGGCAATCACGGGCACGGGGAGCGACTGTATCGATTGCATCACGCGTGAGCATTGCGCAAACAGCGCCTGGTAATGATCGAGGCGGCGCGTGGCTTGCATTTCGCGCAGGTCGTGGCCCGCGCAAAAAGCCTGGCCTTGCGCGGCCAGCACCACGCAGCGCACGGCGGGCTGCTGCGCGATGGTATCGAGTTCGGCCTGCAGCGCCGCCAGCATGGCGCTGGAGAGGGCATTGAACTGCGCGGGACGGTTCAGGCGCAGGGTGACGAGCTCACCGTCGTCTTCGCGCAGCACCAGTGCATCGATGTGCGGCATGGCCATCGCCTATTTGGCGGCGGTGACGCTGCCGATGCCGCTGATCGATTTATGCACGATCTTCGGTTTGCCGTAATACACCAGTTCGCCCATGCCGCGCACCACGGCGTTCAATTCGCCCGAGGAATAGACTTTCACCGAGCCGATGCCGTCAAAATTGACGTCGACGTTTTTCGCCAATAAAGCCTTGGTGTCGACTTCGCCCACGCCTTGCGCCTTCAGGCGCAGCCAGTCCACCTGGCCATCGGCGCTCAAGCGTCCGGCGCCCTTGTAGCTGATGTCGACCCGGGGGCCACTGAGCCTGGTCAATATCTTTTCGCCCGCACCTTCGGCGATCAGCTTGCGCAGGGCTGGCACGGTGACGATGATGCGCGGATCGCCCTCGGTCTTCTTGATGTTCTTGTCCTTCATCGATATTTTCAGCTCGCCATCGACCACTTCCGTGATCACGCCGCTGATAAATTGCTGGTCGCCGCGCAGAATCAGGCTCTGTTCCTTGCCCGACTCGATCTCGATGCTGATGGGGCCACGGATATCGATGGCATTGAAGGCGCCGACTACACGCGTCTGCTCGCCGGCATGCACCGGGCTAAGCAATGCAAGGGGCAAGGCGGCAAACAGGGCTAGACGGCGCATGGCGATTTCCTTGAGTTGTTGATAAATGTATTCTATGGCGCAACTTCTTCGCGTGGAAGAAATTTGCGACGAACTGCACAAATCGCAACATGGATGGGGCGCAAGCGCTGCACCATCCGCGCGACCAACTGGCCGCCATTGGTCTATGCTATGGCCTGTACAGTCTCCGGAGACGGCATGAAAAATTACCACAAAGAAGATTACCCCGTCGCCGATATCCGGCGCTTCCTGGAACCCGGCCCCGTCGTGCTGGTCAGTTCAAGCTGGAAGGGCGAGAGCGACATCATGACCATGGGCTGGCATATGCTGATGGAATTCACGCCATCCTTGCTGGGCTGCTTTATTTCCGACGCGAACCACAGCCATGAAATGATCAAGCGCAGCATGGAATGCGTGATCAACCTGCCCACGGCCGACATGGTGGACCAGGTGGTGGCGATAGGAAATTGCAGCGGTGTCGACACGGATAAATTTAGCGCCTTCGGCTTGACGGCGCAGCCGGCCGAGCAGGTGGGCGCTCCCTTGATCGCCGAATGCTACGCCAACTTCGAATGCAAGCTGGCGCAGGTGGCGGGCAACCCGCGCGGTGGTTTTTTTATCCTCGAATGCGTGAAAGCCCACGTGGCCACCTCGCCCAAGCTGCCAGAAACCCTGCACTATCGGGGTAATGGCGAGTTCATGGTGTCGGGCCGCACCATCAGCCGTAAGAGTCTGATGAAACCTGAAATTTCTTAAATGACACCTTGCGCCAGCATCGCATCGGCGACTTTGACGAAGCCCGCAATATTGGCGCCATCGACATAACTGACCGTGCCATCGGCGCGGGTGCCGTATTGTTTGCAGGCGGCATGGATGCCCTGCATGATTTGCAGCAGGCGCGCATCGACTTCTTCGCGGGGCCAGGCGATGCGGGCTGCGTTCTGGCTCATTTCCAGGCCCGAGGTAGCTACGCCGCCCGCGTTGCTGGCCTTGCCCGGCGCATATAAAACGCCGGCTGCCTCGAAAGCCTTGGCCGCTGCGATGGTGGTGGGCATGTTGGCGCCTTCGGCCACGCACACCACGCCGTTGGCGATCAGGCTGCGTGCGTCATCGATGGTCAATTCATTTTGCGTGGCGCAAGGCAGGGCGATATCGACCGGCACGTGCCATGGCGAGACACCTGCTTCGAAACGCACGCCGGTGCGTTCGGCGTAATCGCTGACGCGGCCATACAGGTGATTCTTGATCTCCATCAAAATGGCCAGCTTGGCCGGCGTAAAACCTTCTTCATCGATGACGGTGCCGCTGGAGTCCGACAGGGTCACTACGCGCGCGCCCAAGTCCATGGCTTTTTCCACCGCGTATTGCGCCACGTTGCCCGAGCCGGAGACGGACACGCGCATGCCTTCGAATGAGCGTCCCTGCGTCTTCAACATTTCCTGGGCAAAATACACGGTGCCGTAACCGGTCGCTTCCGGACGCATCAAGGAACCGCCGAAGCTGGCGCCCTTGCCGGTGAACACGCAGTCGGCGCGGTTGCTGAGTTTTTTCATCATACCGGCCATATAACCGACTTCGCGCCCACCCACGCCGATATCGCCGGCTGGCACATCCGTGTCCGCTCCCACATGCCGGAACAGTTCGCTGACAAAGGCCTGGCAGAAGCGCATCACCTCGCCCTGGCTCTTGCCTTTGGGATCGAAGTCCGAACCGCCCTTGCCACCGCCCATTGGCAAGGTCGTCAGCGCATTCTTGAAGGTTTGTTCAAAGGCCAGAAATTTCAGCACCGACAAGGTCACGGACGGGTGAAAACGGATACCGCCCTTGTACGGCCCGATCGCCATGCTGTGCTGGATGCGGTAGCCGCGATTGACTTGCACCTGCCCATGATCGTCCACCCACGACACGCGGAACATCACCACGCGCTCCGGCTCGACCAGTCGTTCCAGCAAGCCTTGCTCCGCGTATTTCGGATGCTGCTCCAGGAACGGCCACAAGCTTTCCATGACTTCGGTGACGGCTTGCAGAAACTCGGGCTGACCTGGATTGCGCGCGGCGACTTGCTGGACATACTCGTGAGCAGATGCGTATTTCATCAAAATTCCCTGGAGTTAATTGCTGATTTGAGCATATATCTTCTCAGATTTTGCACAAAAATGGTGCGAAAATTTGGTTTGGAGGATTTTCTGCTATTTTTCTGCGGGAGGTTGAAGGAATATTTTTCGCAGCAAAACAGGATTGGTCTGGTGCAAATAACGACTGAAAAACACAACGCCAGCGGGAGGCTGGCGTTGTGCATGGCGTGGCGGCGAGAGGCAGACTCTTGCATCCATCTTGTCGGCAGACGCAATGCGGTGGACCAGCAGTTACTTTTTGCCATCCTTCGATGCTGGGGAGGAAGTGCAAATGGCAGCGCTAGCTGATCCGGCTATGCTGAGCCCGGTTGACAGGTCAAAACCGAAATCGCAGCGGTAGCCATCGGCTGGGTGATAGCGGCAGGACAGTGTCTCGCGGTTGCGTATCCGGATTTGTGGGTCGGGACAAGCGTCCTTCAGATCCGGGCCGATGGCGTTGAACATATCCCGCGCCGCCGCGCCTGTCAGATTGAATGCGGCCTTGGCATCGCCGGCAGCAGGGGACACCGCTTCTTCAAGATAGCCGCCGTAAATGGCATAGCGTCCAGAGAAATCCTTGTGGACGTATTGCCAGACAGCTGAGGCATGTTGCGCCAGCAGCATGAGCACCGGCACTGCAAACAGCGCCAACATGCGCCTCAGCATAGGGAGCCTCCGATGCTGAGCCCCGTCACCAGGTCAAAACCGAAGTCACAATGGTGGCCGTCGCGGGGATGGTAGGCGCAACTCAGCTGTGCCCGTTGCCTGATGCGTTGTCCGCCTTCCGCGCCGCATACATTGCGCAAGTCCGGCCCCATGGCCTCGAACATCTGCCTTGCCACCTTGCCATCGATCCAGAATGCGATGCGCTTGTCTTTGCCGGTAGGCGGAAGCGGGTCGCCCAGGCCATCGCCATAAATCGCGTAGCGGCCCTGGAACGGTTGGTAGGAGAATGTCCAGCCTTGAGCCGCATGCGCGACGACCATGCCGAAAACGACCAGGGTGAGAATCACGAAGAGAGACAGGCGGCGCATAAGAAATCCTTGATTGAGCTGTCCTGCGGCATGGAAAGCCATGCTGCAGTAAATCGCTAAAGCAGATTTTTACTTGCCTACAATCTTCTATGTTGCGAGAGCGCAAGATGATGAAGAGCAGCACCGGCCGCCTATGTTGGCAGGTGTTTTTTGCGGAGGGGATGCCACTTCATGGGCCAATGTGATATCTATGTTTATCTTCTGAAAGATTGACTGATGCCAATCAGCTCTCTTGGCGAGCAGGCAAAAATGACACTCCGTTTGCTTACTTTGAATGGGAGATACCATCATGCTCAAGTCTTTTGCCGCCAGAGGTGTGTCAGGCTGTATGGCCATGGCCGGTGCGCAGTTGCTTTCAGGCTGTGTGTCGAACACGGTCCCCGTGATAGCGTCAACCTCGTCCTATGAATGCAGGTCAACGCCGGTGGATGGCTTGCCCAAGGCGGGGGACGGTGCGTATGGATGTCATTTTCAACTACGCGATACAGAGACTAAGCAAATTCTCCCCCATACGCCTTATTCTCTCGATGTGTATGCACCTGTGGAAACCAAAGGGGCAGAAAAATTGCCTTTAGTTACCCTGAAAGGCATCACAGATGCGCATGGGAGATCCGGTTATGTACGGGCGCCATTTCCTATTGTTCCCGAGCGTGTGCGATTTGTACGGATGGTTGGGACTGGAGCCTATGGACGCTCGCCTCATTTGATACGCCCGACAGATGGCGCGGGTGTTGCTGGTATGAATTATCAGATAAGCGGGTGTGGGTGGGACAAGCATGGTATTACTGACGATCAAGGTTTTACGCCCTTGTTTCTTAGTGAAACGTCCTGTACGTTCAAGACGATTTTTTATATGAAGCGAGAACGTGCAGGCGGTACAAAGTGATACCGCCGGCGCTGTGATGGGAGGTTTCTGCTATGCAGCATGCGCCACGGCGCGTATCTCGATCAACTGGTGGGGGAAGGCCAGGCCGGACACGCCGATCAGGGTGGCGGCCGGGCGATGGTCGCCCACGTATTGCTTGAAAAGTTCCACGCAAGGCTGGAAATGTTCGGCGGGGTTGGCGAGGTAGATCACCATTTCCGCGATCTGCGTACGTCCGACCTGGAAGCCGGCCAGTACGCGGTCGAGGTTTTCCAGGGTGGTGCGTGCCTGCAGATCGAAGTCGTTTTCACCGACGAAAGCGCCCTGCATGTCGTGCGAGAATTGGCCGGAAATGTAGATGGTGCCGTTGATGCTATAGCCTTGGGTGACGCCGAATTGTTCTTCCCAAGAAACGCCGTGATTGTAGGTGGTGGCTGTTTGTGTCATGCTGTTTTTCCTCAGTGTTGTCTTGCTTCGCCGGAGATCGGCGAGGTGGGAAAAGTATAGCGAGGTATCGCCAGCCTATAGGCGAACGGAGGGCGGCACAGAGGGGATAAACCATCCCAAATGGTGTTGATATAGTAGCTGGCCTGGCGCTGGAGAAAGAGAAATAACCGTATGTTGCGCGCGAATCTGAACGAGATTCTGGTCTTCATGGCCGTGGTCGATGAAGGCAGTTTCATTGCGGGCGGCACGGCCATGGGCTTGAGCCGTTCGGCAGCCGGCAAGGCCGTGAACCGGCTCGAAGAACGGCTGGGCGTGCGCCTGCTGCACCGGACGACCCGCGCCCTGAGCCTGACCGATGAAGGCCGCGTTTTTTATGAGCGGGGCTTGCAGATACTGGCGGCCGTCGACGAGGCCGAGTCCAGCGTGGCTGTGGGGGCGGGAGGGGGCACGCCGCGCGGCGTCTTGCGGCTGACCTTGCCCGACGCCTACGGCCGCCTGGTGATCTTGCCGCTGCTGCGCCGCTATCTGGCCGCCTGGCCCGAGCTGCAGGCCGAGGTCAGTTTTACGGACCGCCAGGCCGATATTGTCGAAGAGGGATTTGACCTGGCCATCCGCATCGGCGAAGCGCCGCCCGATACCCGGCTGGTATCGCGCGTGCTGGCCCGCCACCAGGCTGTGCTGTGCGCGTCCCCCGCTTACCTGGCCGAGCGAGGGCTGCCGCTCGACAGCGACGCGCTGGCCGCACACGATTGTTTGATCTTCAGCAGCCGTAATCGCCGTCAACCCTGGCGGATCTTTGGGGATGACAGCACAGGCAAGTTGCCTGGACGCAGCCGTTTGCGCCTCGATAGCGGCGACGCCATCCGCGATGCCGTCCTGGCCGGCGACGGCATCGCGCTGCTGCCCGATTTCCTGGTTGCCGGCGATCTGGAGGCGGGACGGCTGCTGCAGGTGTTGCCGGACTTGCCGCTCGACGAAGTGAAAATCGTCACCATCTACCCGACCCGGCGGCTGCTGGAGCCCAGGGTGCGGCGCTTCATCGATTTCCTGGTCGACGAATTGGCGGCTTGATCAGACCTCGACTCCCTGCTTTTCGCTGGCAAGACGATGGTCGTCCAGAACGGGTTTCTGGATGTTCACCGTATCTGCAGGCTGTGATGGCTGCGGTGGAAAGTCGTCAACCTGAATTGCTGCGTCAACCAAACGAGTGAATTCCAGCAAGGTATTGTGCTCCTGGCAGCTGATCGAACCAGAAGCGGCCGCTGCACTCAGCCACTCCTGCATGGCTGATACGCTTTGCGGCAAGTGCTTGAGGGCCGCGCCTTGCGGCGTGTCTTTCAGGCGTTTTTCGATGGCCACCACCTCGGACAGCAAGTCCAGCGCCATTTCGCCACGGGCCAGCGGATCGCCCGCATCGTTTGCCACGTAGCAATCGGCAAGCAGGCGCTCGCGGTCGGCGCCCGGCGTTTGCATGGCCTGCGTCACTGCACTGCCCAGTTCATCGGAAGGCGGGCGATGCGGCAGGCCGAAAGGAAACAGCCAGACGCGCAGCAAGACTGCCAGTCCCCGCGCGGGGAAATTGTCCAGCACGCCGCTCAAGCCTTGCTGCGCCTTGCACAGGGTATCTTGCAGCGCCCAGTGGACATAGGGCAGGTCGGCCTGAGGCCGTCCGTCATCTTCATAACGTTTCAGCACAGACGAAGCCAAATACAGTTGCGACAGCACATCGCCCAGGCGCGCGGAAATCCGTTCGCGCCGCTTGAGTTCGCCACCGAGCACAAACATCGACATATCGGTCATCACGGCAAAGGCCGTCGACAATCGCGTGACGGCGCGGTAATAAGGCGCCAGTTCGGGCGCGCCGGCGTCGGGCACGGCAGCCAGCCGTGCACCGCCCAGGCCATACCAGAGTCCCCGTGCAATGTTGCCCAACACAAAGCCGACGTGGCCGAAGAATGCCTGGTCGAAGTCTTGCAGGGCTTTGCGGTGTTCGGTCTCCTTGACGGCGGCCATTTCCTTGAGCACATACGGATGGGCGCGGATGGCGCCCTGGCCAAAGATGATCAGGCTGCGGGTGAGTATATTGGCGCCCTCGACGGTGATGGCGATGGGGATTTGCTGATAGGCATTGGCCAGGAAATTATTGGGCCCGATGCAGATGCCCTTGCCGCCAAGGATATCCATGCCGTCATTGACCAGTGCGCGTCCCCGTTCGGTGACATGGTATTTGACGATGGCGGAAATCACGGCCGGCTTTTCACCCAGGTCCACGGCCCGCGCCGACAGCCTGCGCGCCGCATCCATCAGGTACAAATTGGCGCCCATGCGCGCCAGCGCTTCCTGCACCCCTTCGAATTTGCCGATCGGCATATTGAACTGGCGCCGCACGGCCGCATAGGCGCTGGTGCCGCGCACGGCCATCTTGGCCATGCCCACGCTGGACGAAGGCAGTGAAATGGCGCGCCCGGCCGCCAGGCATTCCATCAGCATGCGCCAGCCCTTGCCCACTTGCGCCTTGCCGCCGATCACCCAGTCGATGGGAATGAACACATCCTTGCCCGAGGTCGGGCCGTTCTGGAACACAGCGTTCAAAGGATGGTGGCGGCGGCCGATCACCACGCCGTCATGCTTGGCCGGAATCAGCGCGCAGGTAATGCCGGGCGCTGCATCGTCGGACAATAGACGGTCGGGGTCGCTGGTATTGAATGCCAGCCCCAGCAAGGTGGCCACCGGCGCCAGCGTGATGTAGCGCTTGTTCCAGGTGAGGCGTATGCCCACGGTGGCGCGGCCTTCATGCTCGCCCATGCAGACCACGCCGTGATCGGGAATCGCCGCCGCATCGGAACCGGCATACGGGCTGGTCAGCGCAAAGCAGGGAATTTCCAGGCCGGCAGCCAATCGTGGCAAATAATGGTTTTTCTGTTCGTCGGTGCCATAGTGCAGCAGCAATTCGGCCGGTCCCAGTGAATTGGGCACCATCACCGTGACGGCCAGCGCCGAGCAGCGCGTCGACAGTTTCATGACCACTTGCGAATGCATATAGGCGGAAAATTCCTTGCCGCCATATTGCTTCGGAATGATCATGCCGAGAAAACCTTGCTGCTTGATATAGGTCCAGGCTTGCGGCGGCAAGTCCAGTCCCTGCTGGGTGTCCCAGTCATTGACCATATCGCACAGTTGATCGACATCATGGTCGAGAAAGTGGCGCTCTTCGGCAGTCAGCGTGGGGCCGGTATGGGCCAGCAATTTGGGCCAGTCTGGCTGGCCGGAAAACAGGTCGGCATCCCACCAGGTAGTGCCCGCTTCGAGCGCGTCGCGTTCGGTATCGGACATGCTGGGCAGGATGCGCTTGAACAGCGCGAGGATGTGCGGGGTAATCAGCGCGCGGCGCAGGGGGGCGACGGCAAACAGTGCAATCAGGCAAAGCACAATCAGCACTAGCGCCATCAGAAATATCGTCAGCATGCGTGTCTCCCTGTTTTAATAAGAACAGGGTAGGCCGATGCGGTCGAGCTTTCTGTGCGGTATAGCGCATAGGCGGCGTCTTCGGCAACGCCGCCCGGCTAGTTTCTAAGTTGCCATCGAGCGCAGCAGCAAGCCGGTGATGTAAGCGCCATAGGTGCCCAGCGCATAACCGAGCACGGCCAGCAGCACGCCGACCGGCGCCAATGCCGGATGGAAAGCGCTGGCGACGACCGGCGCAGAAGCGGCGCCGCCGATATTGGCTTGCGAGCCGACGGCCATGAAGAACAGCGGTGCGCGTATCAGCTTTGCCATCAGCAGCATTAGGCCGCCATGCACGGCGATCCAGATCAAGCCCAGCAGGAACAGGAAAGGCTTGTCGAACAGCGCCTTGAGGTCCATGTGCATGCCGATGGTGGCAACTAATATATACAGCATGGCCGAACCGATGGTCGAGGCGCCCGCGCCTTCCAGGCTGCGCGCCCTGGTAAAGCTCAGCAGCAAGCCGATGGTGGTGGCCAGCACGACGATCCAGAAGAAGCCCGACGTCAGGCTGTAATCCTGCAAGCGCCATTCGGCCGGCAAGGTGGCGATCCATGCCACCGTCGGGGCCGCCAAAAAGTGCGACAGGCCGGTAGCGCCCAGGCCGATGGCCAGTATCATCATCACATCATTCAGGCCGGGAATGCGCGCATGCTGGGCTTTATAGGTTTCGATGCGGTCTTTCAGTGCGTTGATGGCCGACAGGTCGGCGCCCGTCCAGCGGTCGAAGGCCTTGGCGCGGCTGGCCATGAACAGCAGCACGGCCATCCAGACATTGGCGACCAGCACGTCAACGGCGACAAACTGGCCAAACAGGGTGGCGTCGACTTCAAACACTTCCTTCATCGCCGCCTGGTTGGCGCCGCCGCCTATCCAGGAACCGGCCACGGTGGTCATGCCGCGCCAGGTTTCACCGGCCACCGTTTCAGGGTGGATCAGGCGTACGGCCTCGAACGCGACCACCGCGCCCAGCATCACGCCGACGGTGCCGGTCAGGAACATGATGATGGCCTTGGGGCCCAGACGCATCAGGGCGCCGAAATCGATGGCGATGCACAGCAAAACCAGTGCGCTCGGCAGCAGATAATCGCGCGCCACGCCATACAGGGCCGAAGCATTGCCATCGATGATGCCGGCCGTGTTCAGCAGGGCAGGGATCAGATAGCACATCAGCAGGGAAGGGACGTAGGTATAAAACCTGGACCAGAAGCCGGTGGTTCTCGACGACGTCCAGAAGACGGCGCCCAGCGTAATGGCCAGCAAACCGAGGACAACAGCATCATTGGTGATCAAAGCGGTAGTAACAGGAGGCATCTAGTTCCCTCAGGCAAAGAGTGTGTGTCATGGCGCACGATCGCTGCGCCACGTAAGGCAAGCGGCCAGCTCATGGCCAGGCGCTCGTCGTACAGATTGCGGACTGCGGCTGCATTCTACATTGCATGGAAGGCAATAGTTGGTTGTCTTGCTTGGTGACAAAAAGTCGGGGAAGTGTTGCTGAGGGGAGGGAAATAAACCGGCAAAAACAAAAACGCCAACCCGAAGGTTGGCGTTTTAATATGTACTGCTGAATTCTTGGTGGCCCGGGGCGGAATCGAACCACCGACACAAGGATTTTCAATCCTCTGCTCTACCGACTGAGCTACCAGGCCAAGGCGGAGAATTATAACAGAAAGACTCCAAGCCTGACCAGAGCATCTTGTGTTCAAATGCAACAGATGGTCGAAACTTTCTTTTTTGATACTCTTATAAGGCCGAACCGCCGTTCAAGTTTGGTTTTTGCAGTTCGCAGCGGCCCGCCACGCAGCTGGCGCCCGGGTCGGTGATGATGGAGCAGGTCGACAGCATGCCGTCGTTTTGCTGTTGCCGGCGGCTGGCTTCCGCTTGCGCGTAGGCCAGCGCCTTGATTTTCTTGCCGTCATTGCTCTTGCTGGACCAGGCCAGGTAGCGTTCCGGGCCGCCGCAAGCCTTGGCGCCGATGGCGATGGTTTGGCATTGCTCGGTGGAATCGCATGCAGCGTTGCCCACTTCCGTCTTGATCTGTTCCAGCAAGCTGGCCTGGCTGGGGGCAGGGGTGGCAGGGGCATTCGCGTCTTGCGCGGGGGCGCTGCAGGCGCTGGTGGCAAGCAGCAAGGCGCCGACGCATAGAAAGCGCAGCAAGGTAGGGAAGATAGGTGTTTTCATGCCTTCATCATGTGCCACGCTTATGGAAATGGCAAGCACGATTCGCAGCGAGGTGCCGCATGAAAAATGCCCGCGCGGGGCGGGCATCGTTCTTACTGATAACTACTTGAGAATTACTTCAAGGTACGCTGGAACAATTCATCGATACGGCGGTATTCGTCGTACCACGCTTCCGGCTGCACGAAGCCGTGGCGCTCCATCGGGTAGCTGGCCATTTCCCATTTATCCTTTTTCAGCTCGATCAGGCGCTGCGACAGGCGTACGGAGTCCTGGTAAAACACGTTGTCGTCGATCATGCCGTGCGCGATCAAGAGGTTGCCTGTCAGCTTGTCGGCATATTCGATCGGCGACGAGGTTTTATAGGCTTGCGGATCGAGTTCCGGCGTGTTCAGGATATTGGCCGTGTATTCGTGGTTGTAGGTGGTCCAGTCGGTCACCGGGCGCAGCGCAGCGCCCGACTTGAACACTTCCGGTGCGCGCATCAGTGCCATCAGGCTCATGAAGCCGCCATAGCTGCCGCCATAGATGCCCACGTTCTTGATGTCGCCCTGCTGCGTCGCGGCCAGCCAGTTGGCGCCGTCCACAAAGTCTTCCAGCTCAGGGTGGCCCATCTGGCGGTAGATGGCCGTGCGCCAGGCGCTGCCATAACCGAGCGAGGCGCGGTAGTCGACGTCGAGCACGATAAACCCCTGTTCCACCAGCAGGTTGTGGAACATCTGTTCACGGAAGTAGACCGGATAGCGTTCCGTTACGTTCTGCAAGTAGCCGGCGCCGTGGGCAAACATCACGACCGGGTATTGTTTACCAGCTTCCAGCTGGGCCGGGCGATACAGCTTGGCCCAGATCGGCGCCGCGCCATGCGTGGACGGCACTTGCACCAGTTGCGGCATGATCCAGTTGCGTGCCTTGAAGGCATCGCTGCGGGTATCGGTCAGCACATTCGCCTTGCCGCCTGCGACAGAAATGGTGGCCAGTTGCGGCGGCACATAGCTGCTGGAATAACGCACCAGCAGCTTGCTGTTGTCGGGCGACAGGCCAAAGTTTTCCACGCCCTTCAAGGACGTCACTTCGCGTTCGCCGCCGTCTTTGGCGGTGGTGGCGCACACTTCATAGGTGCCGGGCGCTTGCGGGTTGCAGACGAAATAGGCATGCTTGCCGTCGCGGCTCCATTCCACATTGCTTACTTCCCAGTTGCCATGGGTGAGCGCGCGCGCCGGGGCGGCGCCGGTTTTCGTGTACAGATGGGCGTAGCCGCTTTCCTCGGACAGATACCACAGGGTGGCGTTGTCGGGCAGCCAGCCGAATTCGTCGGCGCGGCGGTTGACCCAGGCTACGTCGCTGATGCGGTGCGCCGGCACCAGCGTGCCATTGGCCAGGTCGACGGTAGAGATCCAGCGGTCTTTATTATCGATGGCGCGCACCAGCACGGCTACCTTGCTGCCATCGTCGGTCCAGGCGATGCCGTCGCGCTGGGCATCGACCGTGACCGGCCGGTTGCCTTTCAACGCAGGCAGTTTTTGTTCTACGCGCAAAGCGGCCAGCGGATCGGTGGCGATGCCGGGCAGGCTGTCGAAAGCGATCTCGCGCACGGTGCCGGTACGCAGGTCGGCCAGATGCAGGGTTTGCGCGATCGGCATGTTGCGGCCCACGCGGGTGCGTTCATCATCGATTTCCGGGTAACCCGTTTCCGTGACGTAGCGGGCCAGTTTGCCGACCTTGCCCTTGTCGGCGCTCTTGTCTTGCGTGACGAACAGCAGCCAGCGGCCGTCCGGCGACAGCGCGCTGCCGGAAATTGTCACCTTGTCGCCCAGGTAGATCGGTGCGGGCGCGCGGGTGGCGTCGGCACGGCGCTCTTCCTGGCGGCGGTCGCGGCTGGTGTCGCGGTCTTCCTTCTGGCGCGCCAGGTTGACGATCAAGCGCAGTTGCAGGTCGCGCTGGCTGTCGGCGTCGGGTTTGGCGTCCGGGTCCTTGACCGCGCGCAACAAGGCGACTGGGGCGCTCAGGCGCTCGGCGCGGCTCCAGCTGAACCAGTCATTGCCGCTGCGGTATTGCACGGCGTTGCCGTCGTTGGAGTATTGCGGGTCGCTGATGCCGAACACGCCACGCGTGATTTGCGTCAGTGCGCCGCTTTTCAGGTCGCGTTCAAACAGGTCGCTATTGCGCAGCAGGATGGCGCGCGTGCCGGCCCGGTTGTAGACCATATTCGGACCGTCCAGATTGGCCAGCTGGCTGTCTTCGACCTGCTTGCCGCTATTGAGTTTGGCGCTGGCGCCGGCGATTTGCACGGTGTCGCGCAAAGGCGAAGCCAGGCGTTTTTGCTTGTAGTAAATCTGGCCATTCCAGCCCCACCATGCCGCTTCGACGGGGGTACCTATCCAGTCGGGATTGGCCATCGCCTGATCGAGTGTAATCGGCGTTGGCGCAGTAGCGGACGGTGCTGCATGGACGGCGGGAAAAAAGGCTGCCAGCAGGGTCAGCAGCAGTGGACGAACAGGAAGAGCCAGACGCATGGGAAATCGCTTTAAAGAAGGAGAGGGTGGCGTAGATGGCGGGGCCAGAAGCGGACTATTCTAGCGTAGGAATTTCGTTGCGGAAATGCCGGAAAGCTAAGCCCGGCTGGGATGGGGAAGCTGCGTTTTAACCGGAAGTAGCAGCCGGGGCTAGGAGTGGAGCGTGCATAAAAAACGCCAGCTCGGCGGCTGGCGTGGTCTGGGTTGCGACAGCGCTTATTTCTTCGGTGCGCTCAAACAGGATTTCATGAATGTCTTGCGCTCATCGCCTTTCTTGCCGGCAGCGTCGGTATTGCACGCTTTCATCTTGTCTTGCTGTGTCATGGCGATGGCTGGGGCTGGCTTGGCGCTCAGGCATTCCTTCATGAACGCCTTGCGTTCATCGCCCTTCTTGCCGCTGGCATCGGCGTTACAGGCAGCCATCTTTGATTGCTGGCTGTTGGCTGCCTTTGGGGCATCGGCCGCCATTGCCGTGCTGCAGCAAAGAGCGAACAGGGTGGCGGTGATACTAGCAGTAAGCGTGGTTTTCATGGCGCATCCTTTTGACAGGCGAGGGTGAAAGATCAATGTGAGACAGGCAATTAACTATATGCATTTTCGGCATATTGCGCCACTGATATCGTTTTGTGCGTCGTGCAATGCCTGGTGCCATATATTTATATGTATCGACGCATCACTGCAAAATTATTGTTTGTATTTGAAATTTTTACGCAAGCTTATTCGGTATTGTTCGTTCTTTTTTGATATGCTGGCCTTTATATTGCCGCGACACAATAACGAAAGGCAATCATGTCAGGGATGCAGCACATCAATCGCAAGCAGCAATCAGGGTTTTCTTTACGGCGCACGCCACTGACACCATTCAGCTATGCCATCGGCGTACTGTGCGCTGGCGCGGCCATGCAGACGCCTGTCTACGCACAGCAACAAACCGACACTGCCGACGTGGCCGCGACCCAGGTCATCGTCACGGGGACGCGCGTCTCGAACCGTTCGGTACTCGACACCGCGTCGGCGGTCGATGTGGTATCGGCCGAAACACTCAACAATGTCGGCGTGACCGAACTGAGCCAGTCGCTGGCCAATGCGCTGCCTGCGCTCAATTTTCCACGGCCGGGCCTGGTGGACGCTACCGACTCGGTACGTCCGGTCACCTTGCGCGGCCTGTCGCCAGACCAGGTGCTGGTACTGGTCAACTCCAAGCGCCGCCATTCATCAGCGCTGGTTAATGTCAACGGCTCGGTCGGTCGCGGTTCGGCGTCGGCCGACTTGAACACGATTCCTTCGAGCATCATCAACAGCGTGGAAGTGCTGCGCGACGGTGCTGCCGCGCAATATGGCTCCGACGCCATTGCCGGCGTGATCAATATGCGCCTGCGTGAAAACAGCAGCGGCGGTGCGCTGTTTATCAACGGCGGCGAACGCAATACCACCTACGGTTTCAACCCCGGCACCCTGCCGGCCGGACTGGCGCTGACGGCGCCCACCACCCGCAGCCGCACCGATGGCGTAACGCTGACGGTGGGCGGCTGGAAAGGCTTCAGCCTGGGCGAAGACGGTTTTCTGACGGTCGCGGCAGAGTTGAAAAAGCAGAAGCACTCCGAGCGCAGCGGCTACGATACGCGCCAGTTCTATGCGAAGGTCAACGGCGCTTTCGATCCGCGCGAACTGACCGTCAACCGCTATGACACCTGGTCGGGCGACCCGGAGCTCAAGCAGGCTACCCTGTTTGCCAATGCCGGCCAGACGCTGGCGGACGGCCAGAAGATTTATGGCTGGGCCAGTTATCAGCGCCGCGAGACCGAATCGGCCGGTTTCTTCCGCCGTCCGCTGCAAGATGAAAACATCCTGTCGGTGTATCCGAACGGCTATCTGCCAATTATCGCGCCGACGGTCGATGACTACAGTGGCGCCATCGGCACCAGCTGGAGTGGTCATGGTTGGGACTACGACTTGTCGCTGACCTATGGTCGCAACAAGATGTCGTTTGAGGTGGAAAACTCGCTGAACCGCTCGATAGGCGCAAGCAGCAAGACCTCGTTCGACGCTGGTGGCTTTGCCTACCAGCAGGTAGCGGCCAACTTCACCGCCGTGCGCCCGGTGCCGGTCTCGTTTCTGCCGGCGCCGTTGAACCTGGCGGTGGGCGCTGAAGTGCGCTATGAAAACTACCAACTGTTTGCCGGCGAACCCGATTCCTACCGCTACGGCGGCCAGCTGCTGGCCAACGGCACGCCAGCGGCAGCCGGCGCGCAGGTCTTCCCCGGCTATACGCCGGACAATGCGATCGACAAGGGCCGCCATTCGACGGGCGCGTTTGTTGACCTGGAAACCAAGCTGACATCAAAACTGCTGACCTCGTTTGCGGCGCGCGCCGAACGTTATTCGGATTTCGGCAACAACCTGACCGGCAAGGCCGCTGCCCGCTATGACTTTACGCCGGCGTTTGCGTTACGCGGTTCGGTGCAGAACGGCTTGCGCGCGCCATCGCCGCAGCAGCAGTTCTACACCTCCACCTCGATGACCTTTATCGATGGCGTGGCCTACAATATCGCCACCTTCCGCCCGAACGACGCGGCGGCCGTGGCCTTGGGCGCCAAGCCGCTCGACGCTGAAAAATCGGTCAACTTCTCGCTCGGCGCGGTGCTGCGCTTTGGCGACCTGAGTGTGACTGCCGATGCTTACCGCATCAATATCGACAACCGTATCGTGCTGTCGGAAAACCTGACCTCGGCCGCCGTGCGCAATTACCTGACCAGCCAAGGCTTTACCGGCGTGGGCGGCGCGCGCTTCTTTATCAACGGTGTCGATACCAGCACCAAGGGCCTGGACGTGGTGGTCAATTGGCCATGGAAGGCGGCTGCGGCAGGGCGCTTCGACTTTACGCTGGCTGGCAACTACAACAAGACCGAAGTGACGCGTGTGCCGGAAACGTCCGAACTGGCGGCGCTTAATCCTGCACCGGTGCTGTTCGGCCGCTCCAACGTGATCGGTCTGGAACGGGGCCAGCCGAAAAACAAGGTCACCGCGTCGGTCAACTGGAAGCTGAAAGATGTCGGCGTGACTGCCAGCGCGACCCGCTATGGCGAGACGATGTCGGCTGGCAGTACGGCCGCCACCGATTTCGTGATCTCGCCCAAGACCATCGTCAACCTGGAAGGCCGTTACGAGTTGACCAAGTCGACCCAGCTGGCCTTTGGCGCCGACAACCTGTTCGACATCTATCCCGATGCCGTGCCGGCTACACTCAACACCACCGGCGCCGTGCCGTACGCCAACCGCGCCCCGTTTGGCCGCGGCGGACGGTTTGTGTATGCGCGGGCCAGCTACAAGTTTTAAGTTTTAACCCTAAAGCAAGCCCAGGGCTTGCTTTGGGGCTTCATCACCGCACCGAGGAACCAGCATGTCCCCCACATTCAGAAAACTGCTGGCGCCCGGCTTCAAGCGCGCCGTGGTGTTTCGCGGTGGTGGCATACGCCTTGCTGCGCCATTTGCGCGCTTCAGGCTATCATTAAAAAAGCTTGCTCACGCAGCAGTGTGCGTGCAGGGGAGGGCTGGCCAGATTGCGCCGCCATCCCCTGTTTGTTTTGAACAGACGTTTTTACAAGGAAGTACCATGACAGTCAGCCATCGCCCCCTATACCAACGCCAGCCCCTGATGACAGCGGCTTTACTCACGCTGGCCCTGGCCGGCAGCGCGCAGGCGGTGTCCCTGCCGGCCGTCGAAGCGCAGCACGGCATGGTGGTGTCGTCGCAGCACCTGGCCAGCCAGGTCGGCGTCGATATCCTGAAAATGGGCGGCAATGCGGTCGATGCGGCAGTCGCTGTCGGCTACGCGCAGGCGGTGGTCAATGCCTGCTGCGGCAATATCGGTGGCGGCGGTTTCATGACCATCCACCTGGCCAATGGCAAGGATACGTTCATCAACTTCCGCGAAAAGGCGCCGGCTGCCGCCAGCGCCGACATGTATCTTGATGCGGATGGCAAAATCAAGCCTGGCGCCAGCCTGCACGGCTACCTGGCCGTGGGCGTCCCAGGCACGGTGGCCGGTTTCGAGCGCGCCCAGCGCCAGTACGGCAAGCTGACGCGTGCCCAGGTGATGGCGCCCGCCATCAAGCTGGCGCGCGAGGGTTACATTCTCAACCGCGGCGACACCGACATTATCGACACCACGGTGGCCTACTTCAAGAAAGACCCGGAAGCGGCGCGCATTTTCCTGCGCAAGGATGGCACGCCGCTGCAGCCGGGCGACCGGCTGGTGCAGAAAGACCTGGCGCGCACGCTCGAATCGATTGCACGCCACGGCCCGGACGCTTTCTACAAGGGCGCCATTCCGGCGGCCGTGGAAAAGGCCGCCAAGGCGGCTGGCGGCATCATCACGGCGGCCGATTTTGCCGCCTACACCACCACCGAAACAGCGCCGCTCACTTGTACTTATCGCGGCTACCAGTTCGTCTCGGCGCCGCCGCCAAGTTCGGGTGGCGTGACGCTGTGCCAGACGCTCAATATCCTCGAAGGCTACGACATGAAGGCGTTCGGCTTCCAGTCGGCGGCCAGCGTACATTACATGACCGAGGCAATGCGCCACGCCTACAAGGATCGCAACAGTTATCTGGGCGACCCGGATTTCATCAATAACCCTGTCGAGCATTTGCTCAGCAAATCCTATGCCGCTGACATTCGCAGCAAGATCCTGCCGGACCGCGCCACGCCGTCTAGCCTGGTACCGCCGGAAACCATGCAGCGCGAAAAACCGGAAACCACGCATTATTCGGTGCTGGACAAGGACGGCAACGCCGTCTCGACCACCTATACCGTCAACGGCCGATTCGGTGCCGTGGTGATTGCACCGGGCACCGGTTTCTTCCTGAATGACGAGATGGATGACTTCACCAGCAAGATCGGCGCGAAGAATATGTATGGCCTGGTGCAGGGCGCCAGCAATGCGATTGCACCGGGCAAGCGGCCGCTGTCGTCGATGGCGCCAACCCTGGTCAACAAGGATGGCCAGACCTATATGGTGCTCGGTTCGCCCGGCGGTTCGCGCATTATCAGCATCACGCTGCAGTCGGCGATCAACGTGATCGACTATGGCATGGCGCCGCAGGAAGCGGTCGATGCGCCGCGCATCCATCACCAGTGGCTGCCCGACCAGGTGTATTACGAAACGCGCGGCGTCTCGCCCGATACCCTGGCGATCCTGAAAAACATGGGCTACAGTATGACCGAGCAGACGCCGTGGGGCGCCACGGAGCTGATCCTCAAGGGGCTGCCGGCCGCCGTTGGCGCCGGACCTGCCAGCTCGGGTAATGACTCTGGCGTATCGGGCAAGGTACGCCCCGGCTGGCTGTATGGCGCCAACGACGCGCGCCGTCCGGCCGGTGCTGCCATCGGCTATTGAGGCCTGAAGGAGTGACTGCCGCTGGCGCCGATGCTATGCTAGCGGCTTTCATGGGCATAACGGAGTAGCACAGATGGTCTCCCTGCAAGAGCAGTTTTTAAAGGCCGGCCTGGTCGACAAGAAGAAGGTCAAGCTGGCCAACCAGGACAAGAGCAAGCAAAAGAAGGATGAGCGCAAGAGCGGCACGCAAAGCGTCGACGAAGTGCGCATCGCTGCGCAGGAAATCCAGCGCAAGAACGCCGAGCGCGCCCGCGAACTGAACGCCCAGCGCGACGCGGCTGCCAACCAGAAAGCCATCGTCGCGCAAATCGCGCAAATGGTGCAAAAAAACCGCCAGAGCAAGGGTAACAACGGCGACGTGCCGTATAACTTCACCTTCAACAACAAGATCGAGCGCATCTACGTCACCGCCGCCGTGCAAGCCCATCTGGTGGCCGGCCGCCTGGTCATCATCTGCCTGGGTGGCGCCGTTGAATTGGTGCCGCGCATCATCGCCGACAAGATCGCCGAACGCGACCCCGCCATCGTCGTGCGCGTCAAGCAAGCCAGCACGGAAGTCGATGAGGACGATCCATACGCAGCGTTCCAGATTCCGGATGATTTGATGTGGTAAGACGGCTTTTGCTGTCCTATTTTCAGCCCTGGCAGACAAATGCCTGTGGCAACACTCTTTCAGGTAGCGCGCCAGGCCCTGCACCGCTGGTGTTTGTCCCGGCGGTATTGAAGCTCCTGTCTGTCAAAGTATAAAGTATTTTTTCGATAATAATTTTTTTGCATAAAATTCCGCATCGAAAAATTTATTTCATAATTAATGTGAAAAATTTCTAAACTTGGAACTAATTTGAATCAACGCAAATCAGAGGTAATGACTTAATATGTAAAGTACTTAAGTATTTAATATATTGAAAATATCTCTATAAGGCTTCATATGGCGGAACTTCTTCAATACCTGGACAATGCCGAAAAGGTATTTGTGTTCGATCAGGTATATCCACTGAGTGCTGCCACCGAGCAGGCAAACCAGAAAAAATTGAATGCTTTCGGGCTGCTGGCGAAATTCAATCCTTTCAAGCGTCCCAAGGATGAAACGGTGCTTCTTTCCAAGCACGTTTTGCGTTATGAACCCTTCTGGCATGTGGTGACTACCCGTTCAGTCGATTATTCACGCGAACTTACCTATCCGGTAGAGATCGGTAACGCGTATGCGAAAAAGGTGCTGATCAACTGCAAGGAATATTCAATCGCCGAACAGGGAAATAAACGCTTGATCAACCTACAGGCAGTCGAGTACTCGCACCGGAAGATCCATTACGACGATTATCTCGACGGCCTGTCGCGTGACCTGAAAAAAGGCGTGTTGGCCAATTACATCAACAAATACAAGATGCAGGAACAGACGGTACTCGAATTGCCTGAAGCAATCGTCCCGCAATTACGATTGCCTATGCTGTTGCGAAAAATACGGCAGACGCTGGATGCTGAGGTGATCAATGCCCACGAGTTTCAGGAAGATATTGTTACAGTTGAAAAAGTGTACCTGTATTATCGCCCCGTGTTTGCGTTTGAATTTACCTGGACGACTGAGGACAAAGTAGGGGTGATTGAAGTCGATGGCCTGACCGGTGAGGTGCTCGAAAATGGTCAGTGGTTCAGGGACACGCTGCAGGCGATTACCACGCGGGAAATGCTGTTTGAATTGGGTTCTGAGCTGGCCAGTGCCTTGCTGCCCGGTGGCGGAACCGCCGTCAGGATTATCGAAAAAATTTCTGGTAACTGATGGATAAGCTTGCACGTAGGGCGTAATACAGGCCCTGCAGTGAATGCCACCAACAAAAACGCCAACCCGAAGGTTGGCGTTTTTATTACGTACTGCTCAATTCTTGGTGGCCCGGGGCGGAATCGAACCACCGACACAAGGATTTTCAATCCTCTGCTCTACCGACTGAGCTACCAGGCCAAGGCGGCCGATTATAGCAGATGGGAAATCGGTCGGCTAGCCCCTGCGCTACGCCAGCCTAGGCTGGCGACTTGGCGGTATTGGCGGCGCTCCACAGGGAGCCGGGGTTGGCGCGGTCCGGGTACAGGGCCAGCATCTGCTCGTACAGTTCGCGCGCGCTGCTGGTGGCGTCGTTCAGGCGGATGAAGTCGCGCAAATATTGTCGTGTCTCATCGACAATTTTTGGGTTGTCATCGTTGCCCGGGATTTTATGGCCGGCTATCACGGCCCGAGGCTTCAAGGCATCGATCTTGTCCAGCGCGGCCAGCCATTCCTGCCGGGTTTGCCGGTTTGATTCGTTGAGGAAAGGGTGGATGCCGTTATACACGGCGTCGCCCGCCACCACCAGGCTGATCGATGGCACGTGCAAACAGGTAGAGTCGTCGGTATCGGTATGGCCGAGATTGACGACGTTCAAGACATTACCTTCCAGTGTCAGCTGATTGCCTGGCATGGCTTGCGCCGTGGAAATGATGTCGGGAATCTGGTTCGGGAACAGCTTGCGCCAGCGGCTGTTCAATTTCTCGGGCGTGATTTGCTGCAGCATTTTGGCCGCCACCGTGGGCGTGGCCACTGCTTTTACATTTGGAAAACGTTGCTGCAGGATGCTGAGGCCAAAGAAATGGTCGCCATGGGCGTGGGTAATATAGATGGTGCTCAAGGTCTTGCCGCTGGCGACAATCGCGTCCGCCAGGCCCTGGGTCTGCTCCACCGTCAAAAAGGTATCGACCAGTACCGCTTCGCGCTGGCCATAAATCAGGGTCGAGGAATTGGCCACCCAGTTCAGCTCTTCCTTGCCCGGCGGCACATCACGGCTCAGTCCGGGCCGCTTCACGGTTAGCACCTTGTACTGCAGTGCCGATGCCTGGCTATCAGCCGCTGCCCGGGCCAGGCCGGGCAGCACAGGAAGCAGGGTCAGCGAGGCCAGCTTCATCATGTCACGACGTTTCATACGCTACCTTTATTAACGGGAAAAATGGGATCACTGGGCCGGTACGGGCACCATGGTGGCGATGCGCCAGCCTTCGTTGGTACGGATGGCGATTTCATGCATCAGGAAGGTGGCGTTTTTTGGCGGCTGGCCAGCCGCACCCAGGGTGATGCGCGTGGGCGCGTAAATCTGCGCCGTATCGGGGCCCAGCGGCGTAATCCGGATGGCGTCCTGCTGCGGCTCGAACACCCAGGTGCCCTGAAAGGTGGCGCGGAAATGCTCGAGCACCGCGTCGCGGCCCCAGAACTGGTAGGCGCGCGCGATAAAGCTGACCGGGTCAGGCTGGCCCGGTGCGGCTCGGGCCAATATGCTATCGATGACGCCGAGGTCATGCGCGGTGGCGCCGGCCGCCTGTCGCAGGAACAGGGCGCGTATCTCTTGCAGATCGTTGGCATCGACGTGAGGTGCGGCTACGGCCGGCGTGGCCGCGCTTAGCGCGCTGGCGAAAACGATCGTCATCAGCAATTTCCTGGAATAAGTATGCATACAACCTTTCTTCTAATATAGACTCATATGCCCGTATTTGGGCTTGTTTATTCCCGTACAGCGGGTCTGTTCTGTCAGCTTATAGCGTAGGTATTTCCAGGCGAGTAATGCGAGCCATGATGCGGCGCATGGCCAGCGCATCTTCAAGACCGAACTCTTCTTCAAACAGGATTTGCGCAGCATTCCATTCGGTGCGGCCCTCCCGTTCGCGCTGCGCGCCCAGTTCCGACAAACCCACTTCGCGTTCGCGGCGATCTGCCTGGCCCACGCGGATGGTGATCAGACCATCGCGCTCCAGCGGGCGCAGATTGTGGCCCATGGTGGCGCGGTCCATGGTCAAACGCGCTGCCAGTGCCGCCATGGTGGTGGGGCCATGCTGTGCCAGCAAGTTCAAAATCGCATACTGGGTGGCACGTAGTCCGACGCGTGACAGGTGGGCATCGTAAAAGCGCGTCAGATGGCGCGCAGCCTTGCGCACGGCCGTATTGTTGCAGCGGCCAAGCGCTTGCTCAGTGAGGGGAGACGCCATGGGTTTTTACTGTATTCACGTTAATGGCACTCAATATAGTCTCATATAAGACCATATTCAAGAATTTTCTGCTCGACCGCACACCAGTGGCGGACCAATTCATGAAAACCATGTTTATATATTAATGTAATAGTTGATGACAAAATAAGGAGCCGAAACGAATTGTCCAATACGTATATGATCAAGCGATGCCGGGCAGCCAGGCCAGGCAAACCATGGCAACAGGCTTGCGCTTGCGTGTGTTTCAAGGCGGCAAGGCATTGTTATCGGGTGGAACGGCCGGGTGACGCAATCGATCATTCCGCCGGACTGCGGTAGAGCTGCAACTTTTCGTCGACGTTGTTGGATTCGTCAAGGGAGATAGTGCTTCATATGAGACACATAACAATTCGCCAGATTAAGATTTTTGAAAGTGTGGCGCGCAACCTGAGTTTTTCCCGCGCAGCCGAGGACCTGCACCTGACGCAGCCGGCGGTATCAATGCAGATCAAGCAGATGGAAGGGCAGGCCGGCTTGCCGCTGTTCCAGCATCATGGCAAGCGCATCGCGCTGACCGAGGGCGGCAGCCTGGTGCTGCGGCACTGCCGGGTGATACTTGCGGATCTGACGGCGGCAGAGCAATCATTGGCAAACCTGATGACTGGCGGCATCCAGCGCCTGCGGGTGGGAATGATCACCTCGGGCAGCCATTTTTTCCCACACCTGATCCACTCTTTCATGCAGGGCAAGACGATGATCGATCTGGACATGAAGGTGCGCAGCCGCGATCAGTTGCTCACCATGCTGCGCGACGAGCAGATCGATCTCGCCGTGATGGTGCACCCGCCGGTGTCTCCCAACATCGTCGCCAGGCCGTTCGGCGCCAACCCCTTCGTACTGGTTTCTTCCGCCTCGCATCCGCTGGCCTTTGAGCAGCATATTCCGTATGCGCGCATCGCCTCCGAATGCCTGATCGTGCGCGAGGGCGGCACCGATACGCGCGGCGTTGCCGACGAGACCTTCCGCAGCCAGGAGTCATCGCCCCGCTTCATGGAACTGGGCTGCGCCGAAGCGATCAAGCAATCGGTGATTGCCGGCATGGGCATTAGTCTGCTGGCGGTGCAGGAGGTGCAGTCCGAAGTGCGCGCCGGCCTGTTGAAAGTGCTCGACGTACAGGGCTTCCCGTTGAAACGCCACTGGAATGTGGTGCATCGGGCAGACCGCCCCTTGCCGCCGGCGGCGCGCGACTTCCGGCAATTCCTGTTGACCGAGGCGGGCGCCTGGCTGCAGCATTTTGCGGGCATCGACGATACTTATATGGAGATGGATAAGCGCATGTCTGATGATGATGACCTGGGCGCCATGCACGTGCCGCCCGACCTTGCCTTGCTGCCGCTGGCGTCCTCAGACAGCCAGCGCCTGCCAGATAAGCGCTAAGTTCAGCCCGACAATCGCAGTCGTGGCGATGACCGCCGCGCCGGTCAGTTTGCGGCACGCGGTGAAGCTCCCCATCACCGAGCGCCGCGACGACAGTACCACCAGCGCGATCAGCGGCATGGGCAAGATGATGCTGAGGATGATCTGGCTATCGACCATGGCCTTCATCGGGTTGGTCAGCATGCAGACCAGTACCGCCGGCACCATCGTGATCAGGCGGCGCACCAGCACGGGTATCTTGAAACCGACAAAGCCCTGCATGATGTTTTGCCCGGCCATGGTGCCAACTACCGAACTGGAAATGCCCGACGCCAGCAGCGAAATGAGAAACACGGTGGCCGCTCCGGCGCCCAGTGCAGGCGCCAGCGTGTGGTAGGCGGTGGCGATATCGGCCACGCCCGGCGCCGTCTTGCTCAATACCGAGGCGGACATGGCCACCATCGCCATATTGACCAGGCCGGCCAGTCCCAGCGCGACCACCACCTCGCGGTTTGAAAACTGCACCAGCTTGCGGCGCTGCTGCTCGTTGCGCGCCATTGCGCGATGCTGGGTCAGGCCCGAATGCAGGTAAATCGAGTGCGGCATGATGGTGGCGCCGACGATGCCGACGGCCAGCATCAGCGCGTCGTTGCCATGCAGCTGCGGCACGAAGGTATGAAAAATCGCGGCTTGCCAGTCCGGCGGCGCAATCAGCAGCTCGGCCAGATAGCTCAGGCCGATCACGGCGACCAGCGCCGCGATCACGATTTCCAGCGGCCGGAAGCCTTGCTTGTCGAGCGACAGGATGGCGAAGGTGACGATGCCGGTGATCAGCAGCCCCCAGCCTATCGCCAGGTCGAACAGCAGCGAAATGCCGATCGCGCCACCCATGAATTCGGCCAGGTCGGTGGCAATCGCGGCGATTTCCGACGCTATCCACATGATGATCACCAGCGGGCGGGGAAACTCGTCGCGGCAGATTTCGGCCAGGTTGCGGCCGGTGACGATGCCCAGTTTTGCCGACATCGCCTGGAACAGCATCGCCACCAGGCTCGATAGCAGCACCACCCACAGCAGTTCGTAGCCGTAGGTCGAGCCGGCCTGTATATTAGTGGCGAAATTTCCAGGGTCCACGTAAGCGACCGAGGCCACCACCGCCGGACCGGCGAACGACAGCAAGGAGCGCAGGCTGCCGCGCTGGTTGTCGAGCGCGTCGCGCATCGCCGCGACGGTGTCAGTGGTTGCGTTCTCGGACAGCGCATAGCTGGCGCCGCGTTTGATGGCTGCGAACATGGGAGCGTCCCTTCAGACTGCTGATGGTTTCCATTAAAACAGAATAGTGCGCCGGGTGCAGGGAGCCACACGGCGCGCCATGCGTGCTGCCTCGCTTAGGCGATCACGTCGCGGCGGTTCTTCAGTTTATGGATCACGTCCAGCGTGGCGTCGTCGACGCGCAAATGCTCGCGCACCAGCTGGCGCGGCGTGTTGGCCAGCCATTGCGACAGCGTCACTTCCGAGAAATGGTCCGACTTGAACAGTTCCAGGAACACCAGGTCGGTGGTGCCGGTATTCTTGACGTAGTGGCCGAGGTTCTTTTCCACATAACCCACATCGCCCGGACTGAAGTCCACCGTTTGCGCTGCCGGACCGCTGTTGAACACCGTCATGCGGCCGCTGCCCTGGATGAAGTACTGCCATTCATCCGCATCCGGATGCCAGTGCATCTCGCGCAAGCCGCCCGGCCGCAAGGTCACCATCGCCGCCGCCACGGTTTTTGAAATCGGGAAGTTGCTGCTGTCGACGATGCGTACCTCGCCGCCCGGCTGCGCCAGCGTCGGCGTCATCGAACCCATGCGGAAAATGAAAGGGTGGTCCGGCCGGCCATCCTGCGAGGCGACATACGCTTGCTGCGCCGCCAGCGGACCGGCCTTGGCGCCCTGGTAAATCCACAATTGGTCAAGCGGAATATTCTTGAACTTGTCGGCCGGGACGCCAAAGTTTTGCGCCAGGATCTCCGGTGGCGTATGCGCCAGCCAGTCCGACACCATCAGCGTGTTGAATTCGCCCGCCGCGCCATTGTCGAAGGCCAGCACGAATTCGCCGCCATTCGCGCCCAGGCCCTGCAGCGAGTGCGGCAGGCCCGGTGGGAAGTACCAGAGATCGCCGGCCTGCACGTCCGCCACTTCAGCACGGCCCTTGCTGTCGATGGTGGTGATACGCACTTCGCCGCTGACCATCATGGCCCATTCTGCCTGCTGGTGCCAATGCAGCTCGCGCACGCCGCCAGGTCCGAGGCGCATGTTGACGCCGGCGATGTCCTTCGAAATCGGGAATGCTTTGGTGGTCACTTCGCGTGCCCAGCCGCCATCCTGGATGCGCTTGTGCGCCAGGTTGAACGATGCCCATGGAATCGGCATGCCGCCGACGTCGGTTGGCGGCGGATTGTTGAACGATGGCAGCACGTCGCGCAGTTGCGGGTTTTGCGGACCGGGTTCTGCATTGGCGATGGCGCTCGAGTTGATCGCGCCTTGTAAAGGACGGTCCGGGTTGCCGAATTCGGCTGCCTTGGCAATCACGGTTGCGCCAATTGCGGCAGCGCCGGCAGCCGCTCCGGCGAGTACACGGCGACGTTTCATGTCAGTCATGCTTGCTTCTCCTTGATGGTCTTGCAGGGACTACGAAAATCCTCGCTGCGCAGGGGATTCCTGGCCAGCGATGGTATGGACAGAAACCGGTGTGTGGTATCGGTTCCATGCCGTGCATCGTAGGACGGGATCGCATAAACAAATATTCAATATTTCTTTGGAGAAATCATAAGAATGTCTGATGCATGGCGCCGGCCAAGCGCATTAAGATCGCCGCATGGCCCGGCGTGCATGTTTGCCAAGCGGGTTAACTTTATGGATGCAAGGGAGATAACATGGGTAGCTTTAGCACGATGCATTGGCTGATCGTCCTGGTCATTGTTGCGCTGGTTTTCGGCACCAGGAAGCTCGGCACCTTCGGTTCGGACCTGGGCAGCGCCATCAAGGGATTCAAGGATGGGATACGGGAAGCGGAACCGGTGGAGGAGAAGGCTGATACTGTCAAGCCCGCTGCTGCCTTGGGCGATGCGCAGGAGACGCACGCTGCGCCGAAACAATGATGGCTAGCGCTGCCGCCATCATCTGGAGAAAATGAGAGGGGAGGGAAGCATGTTTGGCCTGGATATTTCCAAAATCGCCGTCATCGGCACGGTGGCGCTGGTGGTGCTGGGTCCGGAACGGCTGCCGCATGTGGCGCGCACCCTGGGCACGCTGCTGGGGCGCGCCCAGCGCTACCTCAATAGCGTGCAGCAGGAAGTCGCGCAGCAAATGCAGCTCGACGAACTGCGCAAGCTAGGCGACGGTATCACGGACGCCATCGGACAGGAGGTGGCCGATGTGCATCAGCTGGCCGAGCGCACCGTGCGCCAGCATGCGGGGCAGTGGCAGGCGGGCGTCGATGCGCTGGCCGATGGCGTAAAACAAGTGTTGCCTGATAATTACCTGTCGTCCGTGCACGAGGCGGGTGTGGATCTGCAGGCTGAGTTGTTCAAGGTCAGGCCGGCGCCGTTGCCCATCCCCAGAGACGCCACGATCAAAACGTCATTGCCTGGCCAGCAAACCAGGACGAAATGGCGCACTGGCAGCCGGGGCATGCCTGGCAAGCGCAGCCGGGTGGTATCGATGGCGGCCCGTAAGTCGCTGGGGCGCTGAAGTGGTGGCAGGGAAAGGTGACGGAAATAAAAAAACCAAGCTGCGGGGCTTGGTTTTTTGTATGTACTGCTCAATTCTTGGTGGCCCGGGGCGGAATCGAACCACCGACACAAGGATTTTCAATCCTCTGCTCTACCGACTGAGCTACCAGGCCAAGGTGGCGGATTATAGCAGACCAAAACGCGATTGCAAGGGTCCGCCGCGATTTTTTGCGATTTTTATCTGTGCCAGCCCGGGCTTCGCGGAGGATTGCGCTATTTTTCCTGTGTACTTACTTGCGTGGTAGTCAAATATTATTTGCATGTGCAGGTATTTTTCTCAATAAAGGATGGGTGCATAGTGTGTCAGTCGGCGGCAATCAGCTTGATGTCCGCCCCGTCTGACTCACCATCTGCTCGCTCAATGAGCATCCATCGAGAGGAATACCGCATGAACGCCAATACCCGCAACTCCGCCATCCCCGAAATCGGCCTGGGCACTTTCCGCCTGCAAGGCCAGGTCGTGATCGATTCCGTGACCACCGGCCTGGAAGTCGGCTACCGCCATATCGATACGGCGCAAATCTATGGCAATGAAGCCGAAGTGGGCCAGGCGATTGCCGCCAGCGGTGTGGCGCGCGACGAGCTGTTCGTCACCACCAAGATCTGGATCGACAGCCTGCAGCGCGATAAATTGATCCCCAGCCTGAAAGACAGCCTGCACAAGCTGCAGCTGGAACAGCTGGACCTGACCCTGATCCACTGGCCGTCGCCGAACGATGCGACTCCTGTCGCCGAATACATGGCGGCGCTGGCCGAAGCGAAGGCGCAAGGCTTGACGCGCTCTATCGGCGTGTCGAACTTTACCAATGCGCAGCTGCAGCAGGCCATCGCTACCGTCGGCGCGGCGGAAATCGCCACGCAGCAGATCGAGATCCATCCCTTCCTGCAAAACCGCAAGGTCATCGATTTCGTGCGCAGCCAGGGCATCCACATCACGGCTTATATGCCGCTCGCCTACGGCAAGGTCGTCACGGACCCCGTCATTGCCGCCATCGCCGCCAAACATGGCGTGACGCCTGCGCAAGTGGCCTTGAACTGGTCGCTGCAGCAGGGTTTTGCCGTGATCCCATCGTCGACCAAACGGGCCAACCTGGAAGCGAATCTGCATTTCACGCGCATCACCTTGTCGCCAGAAGAGATGGCGCAGATCGCCACCCTCGAGCGCGGCGAACGCCTGGCCAATCCGGATGGCATCGCGCCAGCCTGGGATTAATATGTCGGCCCTGAAAAAATTAGGGCAGGGCGGTTTCAGCATCGGCCTGGAACTGCCGCTCGATAATGACTGGTCATCGAGCGGACGGCAAGCCAATGCCGCTTCGCCGCGCGTTGCGGGCGAGCCGGACTTGCTGCGCCATGCGGAGCTGGCAAGGCTGGCTGACCGCCTGGGTTTTCGCGCGCTGTGGCTGCGCGACGTGCCCTTGTATGACCCGTCGTTCGGCGATGCGGCCCAGGTTTTCGAGGTATTTATTTACCTGGGCTACCTGGCCGGCATCACGGACAACATCTTGCTGGGCACGGCCGCCGTGGTGCTGCCGCTGCGCGAACCGGTACTGACCCTGAAATCGGCGGCCAGTGTCGACCAGTTGAGTGGTGGACGTTTGCTGCTGGGCGTGGCCAGCGGCGACCGGCCCGTCGAATATCCGGTGTTTGGGCGCGATTTCGACCAGCGCGGCGCGGCGTTTCGCGAGCAGGTGGCCATGCTGCGCGACTGGGGCGACACGCATCTGCCGCCCGGCATCCGCTTGCTGCCTCAGCCAGTTGCACCCTTGCCGCTGCTGGTGGCGGGGCTGGCGCAGCAGTCGCCGGCGTGGATCGGTGAACAGATGGATGGCTGGCTGGCGTATCCGGGCACGCCGGAAGACCATGCGCGGCGTTCGGCGCAATGGCGCACCGTCTCTGGTGGCGGCAAGCCTTACGTCAGTTTCATCCATCTCGATCTCGATGCCGATGCAGCCATGCCGCTGCAGCGTTTCCGCTTTGGCGGACGCACGGGGCGCGATGGCCTGATCGCGGAACTGCAGGCGATGCGTGCCGCCGGCGTGCAGCATATCGGCTTGCAGCTGCGGCAAAACCGCCGTCCCCTTGCCGAGACGATGCAGGAGATCGCCGAGTACGTGCTGCCGCAGTTTCACGGCGCTGCCTGATATGGGAGGGGAAGTACTGTACTTCCGGACTATCTGAAACGGCGGCGGCAAACGCTATAATGGCAGCATGAACAGTCCATCTTCCCCCACCATGCGGCGCTGCATGCATAGCCACAGCGACGTTTGCATCGTTGGCAATGGCGCCATCGCGAAAACCACGGCGCTGGCGCTGGCCCAGGCCGGACAAAGCGTCACCCTGCTCAGCCCGGCGCCGGCGCCGGCGGTCGGCAAGCCTGAAGCCGAGGCAAGCTGGGATGTGCGCGTGTATGCACTCAATCACACGGCCCACCAGTTGCTGTCGTCCCTGAAGGTCTGGGGCGCCCTGGCGGCCGAACGCGTGGCGCCGGTGGACGCCATGCTGGTCAACGGTGATGGGGCGCAGGCCGGTGGCCTGGGTTTTGACGCCTATGGCGCCCATGTGGGCGCGCTGGCCTGGATCGTCGAAGACCGCAACCTGGGGCAGGCGCTGGACGCCGCCCTGAAATTCGCGCAAAACGTCAACCTGGTGCAGGGCCGCGCCAGCCGTCTGGAATGGACGGCCGATGCCGCCGTCGTGCACCTCGAGGGCGGCGACACCATCACTTCTTCACTGGTCGTTGGCGCCGATGGCGCGCAATCGTGGGTGCGTGGCCAGTGCGATATCAGCCTCGATTACCGCTCGTACGGCCAGCGCGGCGTGGTCAGCAACTTCGCCTGCGAAAAGCCGCACCATGGCGCGGCGCACCAGTGGTTCACGGGCAGCGAGGGCATCATCGCGCTGCTGCCATTGCCGGGCGAGCGCGTCTCGCTGGTCTGGTCGGCGCCCGATGCGCTGGCTGACACCTTGTTATCCGAATCGCCCGAACAGCTGGCCGCGCGCCTGGCCGCCTGGAGTGCCGACAAGCTGGGCGCGCTCACGCCGCTGCAGCCGGAACTGGTGCGCGCCTTCCCCCTTACTTTGATGCGTCCGCACGCCATGGTGGCGCCGCGCGTGGCCCTGGTGGGCGACGCCGCGCATGTGGTACACCCGATGGCTGGTCACGGCATGAACCTGGGCTTTGCCGATGTGGCGCAACTGGTGAAAACCATCGCCGAACGCGAAACGCACCGTGGCATCGGCGACGAGCGCGTGCTGGCCCGTTATGCCCGCGCGCGCAAGGAAGACGTGCTGCTGATGCAGCTGGCCACCGATGGTTTGGCCCGTTTGTTTGGCGCCGATCTGGAACCGCTGCGCGTGGTACGCAATTTGGGATTAAACTTGCTCGATAAATTGCCGGGCCTGAAGCGGAAAATGATTTCGCATGCCCTGGGCACTCAGTAAATATTAATCAGCCTATCTTAAGCTAGTGCTGGATAATTGGTGAAAATTCAAGGTCGCCGCAGCTGGTCTGCGGCGATTGTTTTGTTAAAGACGTAACGGCGCCGCTAGTCTGGGCAGGCTGCAAGGCGTTCCAAGTGGAGAAGTGATAGTGATAAAAATGAGCAGAATCGCATTAGTGGTGGCTTCGGGCCTGATGATGTCGTGCGCCGGCGCGGAAACGCCGACCGAGGTCAATATCAAGAAGCTCATCGAACCGCGCCTGGGTGAGGGTGTCAAGGTTGAATCGGTCAAGGAAACGCCGTATGGCGGCCTGTATGAGGTACGCACTGGCGGCGATATTCTGTACACCGACAAGAATGCGCAATATCTGTTCGTCGGCCACGTCTTCGACGCCAAGACCTCGCAAGACTTGACCAAGGAACGCCTGGACGAGATGAACCGCATCAAGTTCTCGGACTTGCCGCTCGATTCGGCCATGAAGGTCGTCAAGGGCAATGGCAAGCGCGTGATCGCCGTGTTCGAAGATCCGAACTGCGGCTATTGCAAGCGCTTCCGCCAGACTACCCTGAAGGAGATCGACAACGTCACCGTCTACACCTTCATGTACAACATTCTGTCGCCTGATTCGATCGTCAAGTCGCGCAATATCTGGTGCTCGCCAGACCGTAACAAGGCCTGGGATGACTGGATGCTGAACGGTAAACTGCCGGCCACCGTGGCCACCACTTGCGCCAACCCGCACGAGAAAATCCTGGCGCTGGGCCAGCAGCTGCGCGTTTCGGGCACGCCAACCATCTTCTTTGCCGATGGCAGCCGGATTCCGGGCGCCGTCGATACCAAGGCGCTGGAACAGAAATTCTCGACCATTAAGTAATTAATAATCGGGTAAGCCGGGCTATCGCCAGGACGAGTCAAGAGCGCGCCCCTAGCCTGGCGCGCTTTTTTTTCGGCTGGCGCTGGAGCGGCTACAATCGATATCCTGTGCGATAGTGATACGCCAGCAGATTTGTCATGCGGGGCAGTGGCGCTCCCGGGAAGATAGGCCAGATACGAGGAAACCATGAAAAAAACAGCAGTTAAAAAAGTCCCGGCCAAGCCAGCCACCAAGAGTGCTGCCAAGAGCGCCGCCGCTGGCATCGTCTACACCATCGCCGCCGCCGACCTGGCCGGCCATATGTTCAAGGTCAGCTTGAGTGTCAAGTCGCCGGCCGCCATCGGCCAGGTATTCTCGCTGCCGGCCTGGATACCGGGCAGCTATATGATCCGCGAATTTTCGCGCAATATCGTCAGCATCGCGGCCACGTCCGAAGGCAAGCCTGTCGCCCTGACCAAGCTGGATAAACACTCGTGGCAGGCCGCGCCATGCCAGGGCCCGCTGACGGTCGAATACGATGTCTACGCCTGGGATTTGTCGGTGCGCGCCGCCCACCTGGACCAGAACCACGGTTTCTTCAACGGCACCAGTGTGTTTTTGAGCGTACTGGGTCAGGAAGCCGAGCCGCATGAAGTCAACATCGTGCAGCCGAAAGACGCCGCTTGCAAGACATGGCGCGTGGCCACCAGCTTGCCGGAACTGAAGGCCAAGCGTTATGGCTTCGGCAGCTACCAGGCGGCCAACTACGATGAGTTGATCGACCATCCGGTAGAGATGGGCGACTTCGCGCTGGCCACCTTCAAAGCGCATGGCGTGCCGCACGATATCGTCGTCACGGGCAAGGTGCCGAACCTGGACCTGGACCGCCTGTGCCGCGACCTGAAAGCCATCTGCGAAACGCAGATCGCCTTCTTTGAACCGAAGACCAAAAAAGCGCCGATGGAGCGCTATGTATTCATGACCATGGCCGTCGGCGATGGTTATGGCGGCCTGGAACACCGCGCCTCGACGGCGCTGATCTGCGCGCGCGCCGACTTGCCGACCACGGCGTCAAGCAGCAGCGAAATCGGCGACGGCTATTTGAAATTCCTGGGTCTGTGCAGCCACGAGTACTTCCATACCTGGAACGTGAAACGCATCAAGCCGGCCGCCTTTGCGCCTTATCAACTGCAGGCGGAAAGCTATTCCCCGCTGCTGTGGTTATTCGAGGGCTTCACCAGCTATTACGATGATCTGATGCTGGTGCGCGCCGGCCTGATCGATGAAGCAGCCTATTTCAAGCTGCTGGGTAAAACCGTCAACAGCGTCTTGCGCGGCAGCGGCCGTACCAAGCAAAGCGTGGCCGATTCCAGCTTCGACGCCTGGGGTAAATACTATCGCCAGGATGAAAACGCACCGAACGCCATCGTCAGCTACTACACCAAGGGTTCGCTGATCGCGCTGGCTTTCGACCTGACCTTGCGCAGCAAGACGGACGGGGAAAAATCGCTGGACGACGTAATGCAGGCGCTGTGGCAGCGTTATGGCCGTGACTTCTACAAAGGCAAAGCGCGCGGCGTGACGCCGGCCGAAGTCGAAGCCCTGTTCGACGAGATCAGCGGCACGCGCATGAAGCCCTTCTTTGAACGCTATATCCGCGGCACCGACGACGTGCCGCTGGCGCGTTTGCTGGCGCCATTCGGCGTCAAATACAGCGATGCGCGCAAATCGGAAAAAGCTAGCCTGGACGCGAACCTGGGCCGCGACGGTAATGACGCCAGGCTGGCGCAGGTGCATCAGGGCGGCGCCGCCCACCTGGCAGGCCTGTCGGCGGGCGACGTGCTGGTGGCCATCGATGGCTTGCGCGTGACGGGCAGCCCGGCCAACCTCGATACCTTGCTGGGCCGTTACGCGGTCGGCGCCAAGGTGGCCATCCACGCTTTCCGCCGCGATGAGCTGATGACGTTGACGGCCACTTTGCAGGGCGACCGCGTACCGGGTGTCAGCATGAGCGTATTGCCGGCGCCGAAAAAAGCGGCAGGGCTGAAACGTCCCAGCGCAGCGCAGTAATACCGCGACGATGTAGCCACAACGGCCAGCCTGGCGGGGCGAGAATTTACCCTGCCAGGCTCACCAGGCTGTTCTTTCACGATACAATTTTCAGAAAGCAAATTTTCTGCTTGCTGGCATGTCTCAGGGCGATCGGCCCACTCCCTTTACCTGGCCCGGACAGGTGGAATATTTACCATTTGCCCACGATGATGGACTCAGTGGGCGATAACTGCACTAGAATTGCAAGCATGTTTGATTCTCCAGGCTGACCGTGGAAACGCTCGATCCCCGCACCATCGTGTTCATGACTACCCTGATGTGCGGGGCGATGAGCATCGTCATGTTCTCGGTGTATCGCAGCTTCCGGCACGAAGTACATGGCCTCGGTCACTGGTCGGCTGGCCTGCTGCTGCTGGTGCTGGCCTCGATGCTGTTTGGCGCGCGCGGCATGCTGCACGATGCGCTGGTGCTGGTAGGGGCGAATGCGGCCTTGATAGCCGGTATCGGCCTGGCCATGCTGGGTACGGAAAAATTCTATGGACAGCGTCCCAGCCTGCGCCTGTACTGGCTGGTGTTTTGCCTGGGCGTGGGCGGCATCGCCTGGTGGCTGCTGGTGCAACCCGATTTCTCCAGGCGCGTGGCGCTCTTCTCATTCCTGGTCTTTCTATTCTATGCACGCCAGGCGCAGCTGGTGGTGCGCCACGGCGAGCGGCATTTCTCGAGTTTTTTCTTTGGTACGCTGATGGTGGTGCAGGCTTGCGTGGTGCTGGCGCGTGGTGTATCGGCGCTGCTCAATGACAGCGCCAGCGTCAACCTGATGGTGTCCAGCACCCAGGCCAGCATTTACCTGGCAGTCGCCAATTTCATGGCCTTGCTGCTGACGGTCGGTTTCATGACGGTGGCCACGCGCCGCCTGCAAGCGATACTGGAGCGCCGCTCTACCCATGATCCGCTGACGCAAGTGCTGAACCGGCGCGGTTTCGGCGACGCCTACGCGCGTGAAAAAGCGAATTTTTCGCGCCACCGCCAGCCGCTCACCTTGCTGAGCATCGATCTCGATTATTTCAAGACCATCAATGACCGCTATGGCCACATGGTGGGCGACCAGGTGCTGGCGCACGTCGCTGGCATCATCGGCGGGGCCCTGCGCGAATCGGATTGCGTGGCCCGTTTCGGCGGCGAGGAATTCGTCGTGCTGATGCCGGACATGTCGCCGCATAATGCGCTGGGCGTGGCCGAACGTATCCGCAGCCTGTTGCGCGAACCGGCCGATGTGGGCCTGCCACCGTGCACGGTGAGTATCGGCGTGGCGTGCCAGGCATCGACGGAGGAGGGGCTGGAACAGTTGCTGTCGCGCGCCGACGCCGCGCTATACCTGGCAAAAGCCAATGGCCGCGACCGTATCGAGCTCGATGCCAGCGGCCCTACTGTGGCCCGGACAAAGTCCGCAACTGGAACTGATAGCGCTCGTTGAAGAGGAACGTTTCGGAAAAATCGAGCGTCCTGTCGCGCTTGCGCATCAGTTGCGCCGTGGGTGGAAACGGCTCCTCGACGCGGCGCACGGCGGCCAGCGCCGCTGTTGATGCTTCGCTGTCGCGCGAACGGTGCACGCGCACCTTCTTCAATTTGCCATCACGGTCGATGCTGATATCGAGCACGACGATGGCCGGCATCATGGCAGGCAGCGGGCCGTCAAACGTATTGTCCGGATTGGCCGCCACGATTTGCCGCGCTACCAGCAATTTATAGGCAGCGATGGTGTCTGCCGGTGGCGCCGGAATGGGCGCTGCGACTGGAGGGGCAGGCGCTGCGGGCGCACTTGCCGGCGGCGATACGGCCGGTTCTGGCGCCTTCTGGCAAGCAGCCAGCGCCAGGGCAACGGCAAGTATTGCCAGCCTGATGCGCATCAGCTGAACAAACGTTCCAGTTCCACGCCAGGGTCTGGCGCGCGCATGAAGGCTTCGCCCACCAGGAAGCTGTGCACGTCGGCGGCACGCATGCGCTGCACGTCGGCGCTGCCGGCGATGCCCGACTCGGTAATCACCAGCCGGTCTTGCGGTATGCGCGGCAGCAGATTGATGGTGGTATCGAGCGAAGTTTCAAAGGTGCGCAGATTGCGGTTGTTGATGCCGATCAACGCGCTCTTGAGTTTTAAGGCCGCATCGAGTTCTGTGCCATCGTGGCTTTCGATCAGCACGCCCATGCCCAGTTCGTGGGCGCAGGCTTCCATCTCGGCCATCAAGCCATGGTCCAGCGCCGCCACGATCAGCAGGATGCAGTCGGCGCCCATGGCCCGCGCTTCATAGATCTGGTACATGTCGACCATGAAATCCTTGCGCAGCACGGGAATGGCGCAGGCGGCGCGCGCCTGTTGCAGGTAGTCGACCGAGCCCTGGAAGAATTGTTCATCCGTCAGCACGGACAAACAGGCCGCACCGTGGGCCGCATAGCTGGCGGCGATATCAGCCGGGAGGAAATCGGCACGGATCACGCCTTTCGACGGCGAGGCTTTTTTCACTTCGGCGATGATGCCCGGCTTGCCGTTGGCGATATGCTGGCGCAAGCTCGCTTCAAAGCCGCGCAGGCCGGCGCGCAGGGCGCTGTCGTTTTCTACCTCGCCGCGCAGGCTGGCCAGGCTGCGGTAAGCCTTGGCCTTGGCCACTTCGTCGGCTTTGACGGCCAGGATTTTATCGAGTATGTCGGACATGATGGTCGCTATTCCAGAGTAGGTTTTGAACGGGTTACGCTTGCGCCGGGCGGCCCAGCTGCTGCGTCACCTGCACGAATTGATCGAGCTTGGCCAGCGCGGCGCCCGAGCTGACGGCCAGGCGCGCACGGGCCAGGCCATCTTCGATCGAGCTGGCCACGCCAGCGGCATACAGCGCCGTGCCCGCGTTCAAGGCCACGATGTCGGCGGCCGCGCCTGGCTCGCCGCGCAGCGCTTCGAGCATTTTCGCCTTTGATTCGGCGGCGTCGGCCACCTTCAGGTTGCGGCTGGCGATCATCGACAGGCCGAAGTCTTCCGGATGTATCTCATATTCGCGGATTTCACCATTGATCAATTCACCGACCATGGTCCCGGCGCCCAGCGAGACTTCGTCCATATTGTCGCGGCCATACACCACGATGGCGTGTTGTGCGCCCAGGCGCTGCAGCACGCGCACCTGGATACCGACCAGGTCGGCGTGGAATACGCCCATCAAAATGTTTGGCGCACCGGCCGGATTGGTCAGCGGCCCCAGAATGTTAAAGATGGTGCGCACGCCCAGCTCCTTGCGCACGGGCGCCGCATGCTTCATGGCCGCGTGGTGGTTCGGTGCATACATGAAGCCGATGCCGGTTTGCGCGATCGACTGGGCGATCTGCTCGGGCTGCAAATTGATGTTGACGCCCAGCGAGTCGAGCACGTCGGCGCTGCCGGACGAGGACGACACGCTGCGCCCGCCATGCTTGGCCACCCGCGCACCGGCGGCGGCAGCGACAAACATCGAGGCGGTGGAGATATTGAAAGTGTGGGCACCATCGCCACCCGTGCCGACGATGTCGAGCAAGCGGGTCGTGTCGGCCATCGGCACCTTGGTGGAAAACTCGCGCATCACTTGCGCGGCGGCGGCGATTTCACCGATGGTTTCCTTTTTCACGCGCAAGCCCATGGTCAGGGCGGCGATCATGGTGGGCGACATTTCGCCGGACATGATCTGGCGGAACAGGTACAGCATTTCGTCGTGAAAGATTTCACGGTGTTCGATACAGCGCAGCAGGGCTTCTTGTGGGGTGATCGGCATGATGCTTCCTTCTTCAATGATGGCGCAGGAGGACACTGATGGCGCGCACTCAGGTGCGCACTCAGGAATCAGCGCTCGAGAAAATTCTTCAGCAGGGCGTGGCCGTGCTCCGACAGGATCGATTCAGGGTGAAACTGCACACCCTCGATATCGTATTCCCGGTGGCGCACGCCCATGATTTCGCCGTCGTCCGTCCAGGCTGTCACTTCCAGGCAGGAAGGCAGCGAGGCGCGTTCGATCGCCAAAGAGTGGTAGCGGATCACTGTAAAGGGGCTGGGCAGGTTCTTGAATACGCCCACGCCGGTATGCGCGATGACTGAAGTTTTGCCATGCATGACTTGCTTAGCGCGGATCACCTTGCCGCCAAACGCTTCGCCTATGGCCTGGTGGCCCAGGCAGACGCCCAGTATGGGCTTTTTGCCGGCGAAGTGCTTGAGCACTTCCACCGAAATGCCTGCCTGTGCCGGCGCTTTCGGGCCGGGCGAGATGCAGATGCGGTCAGGGTTCAGCGCTTCGATGTCAGCGATGCTGATTTCATCGTTGCGGTAGACCCGCACGTCTTCGCCCAACTCGCCGAAATACTGCACGATGTTGTAGGTGAAGGAGTCATAGTTGTCGATCATTAGCAGCATCTCAGAGCTCCCCATCCAGTCCATCTTGCACTTGTTCGGCGGCGCGCAGTACGGCACGCGCCTTGTTTTCGGTTTCCTGCCATTCCATTTCGGCAATCGAGTCGGCCACGATGCCGGCCGCAGCCTGCACATACAGCATGCCGTCCTTGACGACGCCCGTGCGGATGGCAATCGCCACATCCATTTCGCCGCCAAACGACAGGTAGCCGCAGGCGCCGCCATAGATGCCGCGCTTGGAAATTTCCAGCTCGTCGATCACTTCCATGGCGCGCACTTTCGGCGCGCCCGTCAGGGTGCCGGCGGGGAAGGTGGCGCGCAGCACGTCCAGGTTCGACAGGCCGGCTTTCAGCGTGCCTTCCACGTTCGAGACGATGTGCTGCACATGCGAGTATTTTTCGATGACCATGCGGTCGGTGACTTGCACGCTGCCGGTTTCGGCAATGCGGCCGATGTCGTTGCGCGCCAGGTCGATCAGCATCACGTGTTCGGCGATCTCTTTTGGATCGGCCAGCAGTTCGGCGGACAATTCGGCGTCGCGCTCGGGCGTGGCGCCGCGTGGACGCGTGCCGGCGATGGGGCGCAGGGTGACTTTTTTGCTGGTCTCGCCATCGGCCGTCTTGATGTTCTCGTTGCGCACCAGAATTTCGGGCGAGGCGCCGATGATCTGCATGTCGCCGAAATTATAGAAATACATATACGGCGACGGGTTCAGCGAACGCAGGGCGCGGTACAGGCTCAAGGGCGAATCGACATAGGGCTTGCGGATGCGCTGGCCGATCTGCACCTGCATCAAATCGCCGGCCATTACGTATTCGTGGGCGCGGGCGACAGCCTTCAGATACTCTTCTTTTGGAAAATCGCGGATGGTTTCCGTGCGCACCGAGGCGCTGGTCACGGGGGCGTCGAGGCCACGGCGCAGCATCATGCGCAAGTCTTTCAAACGCTGCCGCGCTTTCGAAAACGACTCGGGCTGGGTGGTGTCGGCGTAGACGATCAGATACAGTTTGCCGGACAGATTGTCGATCACGGCCAGTTCTTCCGTCACCATCAGCTGGATGTCGGGCAGGTTCAAATCATCTTTCGGCGCGCCACCGGCCAGTTTTTTCTCGATATGGCGCACCGTGTCGTAGCCGAAGTAGCCGGCCAGGCCGCCGCAGAAGCGCGGCATGCCGGGGCGCAGGGCCACCTTGAAGCGCGACTGGTACTGTTCGATGAAATCGAGCGGATTGCCTTCGTGCTCTTCGATCACCTCGCCATTCTTGACGATCTCGGTGCGGCTGCCATGGCTGCGCAACACGGTGTTGGCGGGCAAACCGATGAAGGAATAACGGCCGAAGCGTTCGCCGCCGACCACCGATTCCAGCAAAAAGGTATTTTTGCCGCCCTGCTGGGTTTGCGCCAGTTTCAGGTACAGCGTGAGCGGGGTTTCCAGGTCGGCGAAGGCTTCCGAAACCAGCGGGATACGGTTATAGCCTTGCTGGGCCAGCGATTTGAATTCGAGTTCGGTCATGTTTCTCTCCATGCCGCCAGGGGCTACAGGCATGCAATTACGCAATGCGCCAATCTGGCGGAGGTTGATCAAAAAACCTGCCGGATGCGCACGGGCAGCCGACAGCAATCGTTACACGGCTCGGCCTTAAGCCTGCCAGGATTGCCAGCGTCGCCAAAGCCAGGCCTCAATCGAGCCGGTTTGGGTGACATTGTATTTTTTGATGAGAAACGGGTACACGATGGTATAGGGTCAGTCAGTATGCGTTAGTGTTGAGTCAAACTTGAGTCAGTTTTGCATGCGAATGAAATGGGCTGCTTCGAGCAGCGTATTTACTATACCATCGGAATCGGTATCGTGTATAGAGTGTCCGTGATTGTATCCGTACGGCACTGTCAACACGGGGCAGCCCGCAGCCCGGGCCGCTTGCGCGTCATTCGAGGAGTCGCCGATGGCTACCACTTTGGCGGGCGCCAGGTCGAAATCCGCGCACACTTGCAACAGCGGCATGGGGTCCGGTTTCTTCTTCGGCAGCGAATCGCCACCATAGACGATATCGAAATAACCATCAAGTTTGTTCTGTTTCAGCAGGGGCAGGGCGAAGGCGATCGGTTTGTTGGTCACGCAGGCCAGGCGCAGGCCGGCCGCCGTCATCGCTTCCAGTCCGGCGACGACATCCGGGTACAAGGTGCTGAAGTCGCCGTTGATGGCCAGGTAATGGCGCTGATAGGCATCCATCGCCTGTTCGAAGCGCTGTTCCACGCCGTGGGCATCGAAATCGAGGGCCAGCACGCTGCGGATCAGGTTTTCCGAGCCTTTGCCCACCATGTTCTTGATGGTGGCTTCGCTGATGGGCGCGAGGTCAAATTCGCTGCGCATGCCGTTGATGGCGACATGGAAATCGGGCACGGTGTCGAGCATCGTGCCATCGAGGTCGATGATGGCGGCGCGCACGCCGGCCAGGACGCCGCTCTTCACTGTGCCCGAGCTCATCAGGCGCCCACTTTGGCAAGTTCGGCGCGCATGGCGTCGATCACGGCCTTGTAGTCAGGTTTGCCGAAGATGGCCGAGCCGGCAACAAAGGTGTCGGCGCCGGCAGCGGCGGCAGCGGCGATATTGTCGATCTTGATGCCGCCGTCCACTTCCAGCATGATGTCACGGCCCGATTCATCGATCATGCGGCGCGCTTCGGCGATTTTTTTCAGCGTATGCGGGATGAAGGACTGGCCACCGAAGCCTGGATTGACGGACATGATCAAAATCATGTCGATCTTGTCCATCACGTGTTCCAGGTAGTGCAGTGGTGTGCCGGGATTGAAGACCAGGCCGGATTTGCAGCCATTGTCGCGTATCAGTTGCAGCGAGCGGTCCAGGTGTTCCGACGCTTCGGGGTGAAAGGTGATGATGTTTGCGCCGGCCTTGGCGAAATCCGGGATAATGCGATCGACCGGCTTGACCATCAGATGCACGTCGATGGGCACTTGTACATGCGGGCGTATCGCTTCGCAGACCAGCGGGCCGATGGTCAGGTTGGGCACGTAGTGATTATCCATCACGTCGAAGTGGATGATGTCGGCGCCGGCAGTGACGACGTTGCGCACTTCTTCGCCCAAACGGGCAAAGTCGGCGGACAGGATGCTGGGAGCGATACGGAATGGTGTCATGGCGAGTGGGCTGGAGTGTGGAAAATGCGATTGCCGCTATTTTACGCTTGCTGCCGTCACCATGCCCTTTTGAAATACAGAACAATCACGAACAGATAAGGATGATGATGGCGACTTATGAATTTACGGTAACGGTCAAGACGCAGTTTTTGCCCGAACAGTCGGCGCCGGAGCAGGGCCGCCATGTGTTCAGCTACACCATCAATGTGAAGAATACGGGCAGCGTTGGCGCGCAGCTGATCTCGCGCCACTGGGTCATCACGGACGCCAATAACAAGGTGGAAGAAGTGCGCGGACTGGGCGCCGTCGGCCATCAGCCGCTGCTGCAGCCGGGCGAACAATTCGAATATACGAGCGGCACCGTGCTGGCCACGCCGCAAGGTTCCATGCGCGGCGAATATTTCTGCGTGGCCGAAGACGGCCACCAGTTCGAAGCGGCTATCCCCGAGTTCGTGTTGTCGCTGCCGCGTACCCTGCACTAAACTACGGGCGCTACTTCAGCTTTTCGGTCTGTTCTTCTTCCGTGCCGACCTGTTTCTGTGCTGGCGGCGCGGGTTTTGTGCCTGCGCTCTTGCCCTTGCCCTGATACATGGTCCACCAGACTATAAATACCAGCAAGAAAAACGCCACCAGCGCCTCTATCATCAAGACCCACATACGCACTCCTATGTTATTGACACGCAGCTTATTTAAACGTAACTTATTTGCACGTTCCAGTCTACTCGCTCCCATCGGCGCCGTCGCGTTCATCTTGTCAGCCTGTACCACACCGCCCGGCCCGGCCAACGTTGCCACCGGCCAGACACCCCCGGCGAGCAAGCCCGTGCCGGCCAAGCCGGCCACACCCGACACCAAGGATGGCAAGGATGCGCAGGCGCCCACTTTGACGCCGGTGATTTTTTCCGCCTTGCCAGGCTGGGGCCGCGACGATATGCGCGCCGCCTGGCCAGCCTTCATGGCCTCGTGCAATGTGCTGGCCAAACGGCCGGACTGGAAAGAGTCGTGCACGATTGCCCGCCAGGTCAATGCCGATAGCGACAAGGCGATCCGCCAGTTCTTCGAAGCTTTCTTTGTGCCGAACCAGGTCGTGGCGCCCGATGGAGCCACTTCCGGCCTGGTCACCGGTTATTACGAACCCTTGCTGCATGGCGCGCGCAAGCGTGGCGGTCCTTACCAGACGCCGCTGTATAAAGTGCCCGATGACCTGGTGACGGTGGATTTGTCCAGCGTGTATCCGGAATTGAAAAACATGCGCTTGCGGGGCAAGCTGGTGGGCAAGAAAGTCGTGCCCTATGCCACCCGCGCCGACATCGAGCGCGCCACTTCCGTGGTGGGCAAGGAACTGATGTGGGTCGATGACGAAGTCGAAGCGTTTTTCCTGCAAGTGCAGGGCAGCGGCCGCGTGCAACTGACCGATACCCAGGAAACCGTGCGCGTGGCGTATGCGGACCAGAATGGCTATCCCTACAAATCGATAGGCCGCTACCTGGTCGACAAGGGTGAGCTGACCATGAGCCAGGCGTCTGCGCAGGGTATCAAGGCGTGGATCGCCGGCCATCCTACACGCAAGGACGAGTTGTTCAACGCCAACCCCAGCTATGTGTTCTTCAAGGAAGAGCGCTTGCCCGACCCGAAAGTGGGACCGAAAGGTGCACTGGGCGTGCCTTTGACACCGCAGCGCTCGGTGGCCATCGATTCCCGTTTCGTGCCGCTGGGCGCGCCGCTGTTTTTGGCGACCACGCAAGCCAATAGCGACATCCCCATGCAGCGCCTGGTGATGGCGCAAGATACGGGCGGCGCCATCCGTGGCCCCATCCGTGTCGATTATTTCTTTGGTTTTGGCGCCGAAGCGGCAGAAAACGCTGGCCGCATGAAGCAAAGCGGCCAGGTGTGGGTGTTATTGCCGAAGCAAGCGCCGACGCGCTAACAGCACCTGTCGCAGCTGGTCCTGTCAGCGCAGGACCAGTACCGGCACCTGGGTATGGCCCAGCACCTTTTGTGTTTCACTGCCCACGAATAGCTTGTTCAAGCCCTTGCGGCCATGCGAAGCCATCAGGATGATGTCGCAATGGTAGTTTGCTGCCGCATTGACGATTTCTTCGTACGGGCTGGGCGAGATGGCGACCAGGCCTTCAAACGCGAGGCCGGCCGCCTGCGCCGCCTGGCCCAGCTTGTCGACGGCGTGTTGCGCCGCTTCACGCATCTGCTCTTCATACAAACCTGCATCGAGCACCACGCCACCGTCCGCCATCGGCGAAAACGGGAAGGGCTGGACTACGCTGATGGCGACCAGCTTGGCCTTGTTCAGTTGCGCGAAGGCTAGCGCCGTTGCGGCGGCCTTGTCGGACAGCGGCGAGCCGTCGGTAGGAAATAAGATGGTATTAAACATGGCATGCTCCTCAAGTGATGACGCTAGCTTATGGATTTCCCCCAAGCAAAACATTGATGTACATCAAATCTGTCAGGCTTTGATGTAAGTACTCAATAGTATGTCCTTCTGCCGATCAGGTGCGTACGCCACGCAGCGGCGTGCCCCAGGTCATGGCGATCGTTAGCGCGACACTGCCTGCGGCGATACAAGCCATGCCATTGCGCACGCCGAAGTGTTCGGCGATCCAGCCGGCGGCCAGCGCACCGAGCGGCGCCGTGGCCACCGTCAGGAAGCGCATGGTCGACGTCATCCGGCCCAGCATGGGGTCGGGCGTGACTTTTTGCCGCAAGCCCATATAAGGAATGAAGAACAGCATTACGCCGCAATCGAAGAAGAACATCAGCACGGCATACGCGGCCGCGCTGGCATGCGCGCTGCCGAACAGGGCGGCGGGGATGGCGGGCGTCAGGGCAAAACACAGCGAAGTCGAGGCCAGGCCGATCAGGATGGTCGGGCCGGTGCCGTAGCGGCGCGTTAGCGGCTTGACGATGATGGCGCTCAACAACATGCCGGCGCCGCCCAGCATCTGCGCCAAACCCAGCACGCCAGGGCTCATGCCCAGGTTATGGGTGGCAAACAGGATGGTCAGCGCCATGCTGGCGTAAAACAAGAAATGCCAGATGCCGGCGCCCCAGGCCAGCGTGCGCAGCAGCGGCTGGCGCCAGACAAACACCAGGCCGTCGGCGATATCGCGCAGCGCATGCTTGTTCGATGGAGCAGGGCGCGGATCGCGTACGCTCATGGCGCGCAAATTGGATACTGAAATAAGGTAGCCGCAAGCCGTGCACAAAATGGCGGCTGGGGCCGACAACACTTGCACCAGCACGCCAGCCAGGCCGGGGCCGATCAGGCGCGAGGCCGATTCGGTGGCGGCAAATTTCGACTGGGCATCGATCAAGCCATCCCGGCCGACCAGGAATGTCAGGAAGACCTGTTCGGCGCCGCCGCCCACTACAAAGCCGGTGCCGATAATAAAGCCCACTATATACAGCCAGGGCATCGATAGCACGCCGCACCAATAGGCAATCGCCACGCTGGCCAGCGCCAGGCCCGACATGCTTTCACTGAATAGCATGATCGGGTGCTTGCTGCGCCGGTCCAGCAGCACACCTACCGGCAGGCCGAACAGGGCAAACGGCACGGCTTGCAGCGCGACCAGCAGACCCATCTGCTCTGGCGTCGCATGCAAGAGCAGCACCGCGCACAGGGGCAGGGCCAGTGAGGTGATCTGGGCGCCGAAGCAATTGAGGCCATTGCTGAACCACAAACGGCGAAAGTTGATGGTGGCGGGGCTGCCGTCACCGCGCAGGCGGCGGGCGCAAGACTGGAGCAGGGAAGAGTAAATACGGCACGCTATATAAGATGGGGGGAGTAGACAATAATATCAGTGTGCCGCAAGCAGTGCAGCCGCTACAATCGTCATCACCGCTTAGTTGCCACTTATCGAGAGGAGACACCATGCAATATGAAGACCTGATCATCGACATCCAGGACCGCGTCGCCGTCATTCGCCTGAACCGTCCCAAGGCGCTCAATGCGCTGAACGAGAACATGATGAATGAGCTGGGCGATGCTTTACTTAAATTCGACGCCGACGAGAAGATTGGCTGCATCGTGCTGACCGGCAGCGAAAAAGCCTTTGCCGCCGGCGCAGATATCGCTGCCATGGCCGATTACACCTATCCCGATACTTTTACCAGTGGCTATATCAGCCGCAATTGGGAACATATTTTGCGCGTGCGCAAACCCGTGGTCGGTGCGGTAGCCGGTTATGCGTTGGGTGGCGGCTGCGAACTGGCCATGATGTGCGATTTCCTGATCGCCGCCGATAGCGCCAAATTCGGCCAGCCTGAAATCAAGGTCGGCGTTACGCCAGGCGCGGGCGGCACGCAGCGTTTGCCACGCGCCATTGGCAAAGCCAAGGCCATGGACTTGTTGCTGACGGCGCGCACCATCGATGCGGCAGAAGCCGAGCGCATCGGCCTGGTGTCGCGCGTGGTGCCTGCCGATAAGTTGCTGGAAGAAACCTTGGCGGCCGCCAGGACCATCGCCGCGATGCCGGTCTCGGTGGCGATGATGATCAAGGATTGTGTCAACCGCGCCTTCGAGACGACATTGACCGATGGCGTCGCCTACGAGCGCCGTTTGTTCCAGGCTGCCTTCGGTACGCCAGCCCAGAAAGAAGGCATGCACGCGTTCCTGGAAAAGCGCTTGCCAAACTTCGATGGTCTTTGATATGATTCGCCTCCCCAATGAGACGCACTAGTTTGCGGCACTAAAGGGATCACCGGAAACGGCGATGCAGTAAAAAAGAAGGTTGACGAAATGTGCGAAA
>NZ_JACHCI010000002.1 GCF_014200675.1 Janthinobacterium saanense
TCGCGTCAAATCGACCGAAAATACGCTTGATCGACTTACTGTTCGACCATTTGGCGCGTCAATTTCGCTAGGAAAGCGAATTGATCAGCGCTTCCCTAGGCGAACGGCCAAGACGTTGAGCAATCGTTCGGATACTGCCTGGTCATCGCGCATGGTCATCACGACAGCACGCTCTTGGATTGTTAGGTGACAATAGATTCTGGGCATGGCAACACATTACAGGAGTAGGTGTTGCACTTGGTTTTAGAGGCTGCCTATAGTTAAGGCCGTGTCTGAATTGCAGAATTGATCCTTGCTCCCTTTTTTCGAATTCAACTTCCTTAGCTTCTATGGGCCGTAAACAGCTTCATATGGTTGCATCCGGCATGTCAATTCGTCGCTCGTTCCTTTGGAGAAATCTATTGCCGAAGAATAATTAGCTATACTTTCGGAAATTTTCTGTGCAAAATACACAAATTGGCATGCACTCAAGCCTCGCGGCCGTCCTAGTAGGGGAGCGTTTTGAACGAAATCGAAAAAAAAAATATCAAGGAAGTGATTTGCCCGCTTATTTTGTCGGGCGAAGCAGCACTGCTTCTTGGTGAGCATTTCAGTCGCGGTAGTTCGTCTTTAAGCGGGACGATACCAAATGCAGATGAGCTAAAAAATAGACTACTTAATGATTGTGGTAAAACACCTGGTTCGCGCACTACATTAAAAGATGCATATAAATATGCTGAGCGCAATATACCAAATTTTTCGGTGTATTTTAGTAAGATATTTTCAGCTACAAAGACATCGCCTTGGCAGGATAAAATATTTGAGTTTGTTTGGAATAGAATATATACAACAAACATTGATAATTCACTGAATTTATCTTATTCAAAAGTTAAGAAAAATGGAAAAAATTCAGCAGACTTTGTTTTTTTAAATTATTCAGATAATAGTATAATTGGAAGCTCAATTGGTAGCATTCCAGTTATTTCTATAAATGGATCAATAGAATTTATTGAAAATGGTTTCCTATTGGACAATTCGGAATATGGATCGGTTGATTCGAGAAAAATTTCTGATTGGCATAACGAATTGCCTGCGAGAATGTTGATAGGCGGGCTCATAGTAATCGGTGAGCTAGATGAAAATGATATCGATGCCTGTTCGACTGCATTGGTATTTGACTCTAAGGACGTCGAGCATCAACCAAAAAACTGGGTGATTCTGAATAATCCGGATGAAATAAAATGTTCTAATTACAAGGCGGCCGGCTTTGTTGTTATTGATTCAACGCCAGAAGAATTCTTTAATTTTGTTTATTTAAATATAGCGCCAGTAGGAATATACGAGGCGATGTCTAAAGATGTGCCAGCAGAAAAAAAATCAAGCTTTAATATAAAGGCAATGGTTTGGTTTAGGAGTGCTTTCAATACTATATTAAATGAAATTGAAAAAGCAAAACTTCAAGCGGGAATTCTGCGCCAATTTATTATGGGAGCATATCCTGATTGGTTTTATATACAAAATAATGTTCATGCCGTGACTCCAAAAATAGAATCTCTGACTCGAAAAGTTGCTTATCTTATGAGTACGAGTCAAGATAAACTTGGAGTATTGCATGTCACGGGCTCAAGTGGCTCTGGAAAAACAACCGGGATACGTGCATCGCTGCACAGTTTGGTCAATCTATATCCTTATATTTATGAATTCGACTCCGAAAATGGAATCGATATTGAATATTTATATTCAATACTGGATAATTTTTCTGAAAAATCAATAATTGTATTCTATTCAGCTGCCGCTTACTATTATACTGTTAACGCACTGGCAATAAAACTCAAGGATAAGCCAAGACCGTTTGTTCTCTTTATATTGGAGGAGAGAACTAATTCGTTTTTGAAAAATAGGCACCATTTGGTGGACTGTGCTACGTTTGCTACCGAATTTGAGTTTGGTCGCATGTCTATAGATGATGCTAAAGCTGTTGCAAAGAAGCTAGATTCTTTGAGTATTATTTTCGAGGGATTCTCTAATAATACAATCGATCAACGAGCGAAAATAATTCTGGATTCGGAGCGTGGATATAACGGCGATCTTTTATCCACACTGTTCTCGTTGACAACGCACGAAAATTTTGAAGACCGAATTTATAAAGAGTATCATTCTGTAGCTGAAGGTAGTCCTAGAGATATCTTGGAGGTAACGGCGATTATGAGCTCTTTAGGGTTCTCAATTCCAATTAATTATATGTCTGGCTTTTTGGAAATTGAACCCCGAGAAATCATGGAAAAGATGAGCCATGATTTAATGGGAATTGCAGTTATGAGTAAAGCACGTATGCAAGTCATGTGCCGACATCGTGTTATTGCAGATTTTTATTTTAAAAATTGCATAGCTGGTAAAGGGAATATAAATCTAGTAGTTGGAATACTCGAATTCCTCTCTCGACAATTTACAATCGCCGATATACGTTATCATCCCTTGGCGTACGAGATATATCGGAAAATAATTTCATTTAATTTTCTATATGATGACTATTTTCCAAAGTCAAGTCGCAGGAAAGATACGGAGCGAACTTATCACGAAGCGCAAAGATTTTTTGGCACCGACGGAGTTTTTTGGTTGCAATTCGGAAGGTTTTATCGAAAAATCGGCGAATTTGATAATGCGATTGACTGCTTCCGTACAGGGTTAATGTTCTATGACTCATTCCAGACTAGACATTCCCTTGGAACCGCTCTGTTGGAAAAATTTGTTGCTACAAACTGCTTAGATGAAGATCTTTATGCTGAAGGCGTCGCGATATTAGATGAGGAAATCATAAGGCGAGGTCCTCGCGATCCGTATCCAACTACAACGATGTGTAAGCTTTTGCTTGATATAATGCAAGTTAGGCCATCTAACACTGACGTGAATGAAAGATTTCTCTCTTGTATGAATAATGGGCTTAAGAATTTTAAAGATGATATAACGTTTCAGCGAATAATAAAACGCTATTATTCTATGAGCGAGAGATAAATATTAATATGGGCGCGTGAGAGAAAATGCTAAATCCAAATTGGCCAATGATTATAGCTGGGCTTTTGATTTTATTAAAACAGGCCTTTAAGTTACATTTGCAAAACAAGCCAAATTCAGTAGATTACCTAAAGACTATAGCATCCATTCCCGTAGATGTATCATTTTTGGTTGTGAGTTTCTTCATTAAAGCGGCTACCGTGCCAAATCATGATCAAAATATGTTAATTGCGGGAATAGTCTTGTATTTGATAGTCAGTGTTTTTACCACCGTATTGTGGCGTATAAGCGATAGCGCCGTTAGTGCAAGCTTGGGAAAGAACTTTCTATGGGCTTTTCCACTTAACGCAGCTCTTTCTATAGTAACTTTTTATATAGCTTTTACTGTTATTGGTTAAATGATGGATAAACAAACTTTTATTATAGCTGGTGTTATTTTCATCGCGACATATCTATTGGCGACAGCGATATATTTTTTATTTAAAAGGTATATTACTGCCAAGGAAGCCACTCTCCTCCAGGAACGCGTCAGATTGGATGATTTTAGAGCTCATCTTGAACGTCAGTTGATGGAGTTGAACTTGAAATTTTCTGTGTCGGAAGGCAAGTGGAAGGAGTTAAATCATCTTGTTTTAGCTGGTCAGACTCCGAAAGTTTTACCAAACATGCACGGAGTCACCTCGACATTTCTTTCGCAGCATGGAATCAATCGTTCTGAAATAAAAGTCGATAAAAATTTACTCTTTGTCATTACGCCTTTCCATGAAGATCTGAGCGATGAATTTGCCGCAGTGAAAGAGGCTGGTGAATCGCTAGACTTTAATGTTAATCGTGGAGATGAACGTGTCGAGGCAGACTCAATATTTTTGCAAATTTTGAATTTAATTTTATCTTCAAATATTATTGTGGCCAATATTACTGGTAGAAATCCAAATGTTTTTTACGAACTTGGGTTGGCTCACGCATTTGACAAAAAAGTTATATTGATATCACATCACTCGTCGCCAATCCCATTCGATGTACAGGCGAAGAGAATACTATTTTACAAAGATAATGAAGAGCTGAAGGCTAAGTTGACGCCTATGTTAAAAGAGTATTCTAAAAATTAATTGGGGAGCGAGGGTCAGTTCTGCCATTCCTACACAGCCTCAGCTATGCATGGCCGCGATCACATCGATAGGCGGTTTTTTTAGGTGTAGTTTCGGGTGTAATTTATCCAACTTGTAAATTATTCGCCTATTTGGGAGCAAAAAAGCCCGCGTGAGCGGGCTGACGAGGGACTAGGGAGTCACTGATTAATTCGACTTTTCGTCCAAACTTCGTGTGTAAGTCTTTGATTTCTAAAGGGACGGATTTTCATAAACTGAATTAATCAGTACTTCCCTAGCAGGCAGGTCGCAGGCTGGCAATCATCCATCAATGCAGGATTATTTTCCGCAAGCCTTTCCATGCTCACCATGGAAGCCTTTGGCTTTAGCATCAGCCTCTGCCATGTATTCGCCTTTTTTTGTCTTCCCATAGTACTTATCACCTTCGCAATGATAGACCTTGCTTGATGTGTTGACCCAAACCTTGCCATCGCCGCCACCCGGGGCCACCTGAGCTGACGCTACCTTACTAGCGGTGCTTGCCGCAGGAGCTGCTCCAGCTGCCATCTTCCCAGTGCTCATCATGCCGCCGTGTCCCCGGCAACCATGGGTAGTTTGGTCGGCTGGCGCAGAGCCATCTTTACACTTGGGCGTCGGAGTAGCATCGGGTGCCGCCGGATTTCCCATCGCCGAGGGTGTAGGCTTAGGTGCGGCCGAAGGCGCAGACGCTTGGCTCTGAGCAAACGCCTGCGATGCGAAGGCTGCACTTACTGCGAGGATTGCAATGAAGTTTTTCATTTAAGGTCTCCAGTGTGCACGGAATGACGTGCTTGCACCGGTTAACGCAGAGCCGCACGTACCGTTGACTCCACCGAAAAAATACATGGCCGATTGCGCAAATACGAGCATCAAGCGCCAGGGGGCGTTCGCCGAGCAATTATTCGCGGGGCTCTTGCTGTGAGCAGGAACTGGCAGCACGCGCACCTATCGCTGTGCCCGGAATTGCTTGATCACTGCACTTAGACGGAAGCTGGTGTGTGCGACCGTGCTAGACGCTCCATGTGCGCCTTCGCCACTCGTACCGCTTCGTCGGTTCGCCCCCACAGGCCCTTTATTTGTTCGACGATTTCCGGCCGCGCGCTACGCGGATGTCCCGAGTTCATTGTCGGCTGAGGATCGTACTCCAGAACGAGTTGTGTAAACTCTGCCGCATCCCGCCCTTTGATCTCTGCGATGACCTGCAGTGCAAAATCAATTCCAGCCGTTACGCCACCGCCGGTGATGCGGTTCCTGTCGACGCAGACCCGTTCATAGCTCGGCTCGATACCCAAGGCTATGAGTGGTTCGTAGAACGGCCAGTAGGTAGCGGCGCGGTAGCCCTCCAGCAGCCCCGCCATTGCGAGAAGCACAGAGCCTGTGCATGCGGAGGTGATATAGGTGGCAGTCTTTCCGGCCCGAGCAATAAAGTCCAGAAATTCCTGGTCTTTCATGATCTCCGGGGTTCCCGCGCCACCAGCGACAAACAGCACGTCCAAATTGTCCGGAACGTCATGCATTGTAATCGTCGGGTTCAGGGTGACCCCCATATCCGTCGGAACAGGGTCCATGGTTTTCCAGATGATGTGTGTTTTGGCATGAAGGCCAAATGCAGTCTGTGGCCCTGCCAAGTCTTGCAGCGTAAAGCCTGGAAAGATCACCATCCCTATCTGCAGTTGGCGGTCTTCAATTTTCTTACTCGGTTTATCCGACATCGTTTTTCTCCTTTTGTTGGGCTTGACTACAGCATAGCCCTGCCAGACAATATGCGTGAGTGGCAGGAATGACAAAAGGCGATTGGTTTCTGCCAGCGTTTGCATTTTACAAATTGATGAAAAGGAGTCCATTTCCATGCATAGGATCGCGGTTCTGGTGTTGGATGATGTGGTACCGCTGGACTTTGGTATCGCCTATCAGGTTTTTGCCTTGGCCCGTCAGATTGACGGAAGCAAAGCCTACGATGTAGAGGTGTGCGGACCCAGGCGGACAATTCGGACGGCCAGCTTCGATATGCAGGTGCGACACGGACTTGATCGCCTTGTGCAAGCCGACACCATTGTCATACCAGGAAGTGAAGACCCTTTCAGAGAGGTTCCAAGGGCTGTAAGCTTGGCTCTTCAGAGCGCCTATGATCGCGGGACAAGATTGGCGTCTATTTGCACGGGAGTCTTTACCCTTGCCGCAAGCGGTCTGCTTGATGGAAGGCGCGCTGCTACGCATTGGCGTGTTGCAGAGGACCTTGCCAGGCTTTACCCCCAGATAACAGTCGAACCGAATGTGCTGTTCGTCGATGAAGGTAGCATCGTGACTTCGGCCGGCGCGTCGGCAGGTCTGGACATGTGCCTGCATCTCGTGCAACGCGATTACGGCCAGGCTGTTGCTGCGAACACTGCCCGCCTGGCGGTCGCGCCTATGCGCCGGGACGGCGGTCAGGCGCAATTCATTCGCCAGAAGCTGCCCAGCTCGCCAACCAGCTTGACGTCATTGATCGAGTGGCTGCGAGACCATTTGAACGCCGTGCACACGGTCGATAGTCTTGCGATACACGCCAATATGAGCCCCCGCACCTTTGCCCGACGATTTCAAGAACAGACCGGTACCACCCCGTTGCAATGGCTGCTCAATGCGCGCATCGATCGAGCGCGTGAATTACTTGAGGAGAGCGAGCTATCGATAGATCAGACAGCATTTCTTTCGGGGTTCGGTTCAGCTGTGACCTTCCGGTCACGTTTCCGGCGGGTTGTCGGTCTTACCCCGACAGAATACCGTCGTCGATTCAGCGCTGCAAACTAGATCTGATCATTACGCCGGGCCGGAGCTAAAGCGGAGCCAGGGTCGGTGCTGCGGCAGCGGCGATTTATCTCGACTGCATGATTGAATATACAGAGCAAAGAATCAAGGAGCTGCAGCCCACCGCCTGGCAGGCTGCTTAGGAAACACCCGCTGCCGATGGGCTTTCTGTCCGGGCTAGCCTAGAAAAACACTGTTGCGGTAATCGTCGATTTGTAGGTGTCCGGCGATGGCGTATTTTGTGGCGGGACGTTGCCGTAGACGGTGATCGCTTGTGCGGAGCCACTACCGACGCCGCTGACGGTGTCGGTGCCCTGGGTGTTGCCCCAGTTGGTGGCGCCCGAGGTCTGGAACAGGTTGAATTGCACCACGCCCGTATTGCCGCTGGTCGTGCCGCTCATGTAGCGGGTGGCGACCGAGGAGCCGGTGCCGGTGCCGGCGCTCAAGCCCACGTTATAGGGGGTGGTGTTGGTGCAGGTGACGCTGACCGTGGTGTTGACGTTGAGGGGCGTGGAAAGCAAGCCCTGGGCTTCACCAAAGTCCAGCGGGGCGGCTGAAATAATGCAGTTGGCGACGATTTTCAAGGTGACGTCGAATGGTGCGGTATTGGTGCCGGTGCTGTACACGGCGGCGCCGACGGGGATGGTGGCGGTGGCGCCCAGCAGGGACAGCGCGGCGATGGTGGACAAGCGGGAGAGTTTTATGCGCAACGGTAACATTATGGCCTCCGGATGATGGGGGATCATGAATCGACTTTTCCAGGTGCAGGGCGGCGATGGGATGTCGCAGCATTGCTGGCGCTGCCATGCGTCCTTCCACGTTAAAGTGTCATTTGAGCAACTCAAATTGCTTTGAGTCAATCTATGACTGGATTATTAGCGATTTGAAAAATTGCTGCTTTTGCTAGCGGTGAAAGCACTTTTGATGCGGGCGAAGAATGCAAAAAAAGACGCGTGCTCTGTGTGTCAGCTAACACAAGCGCTGTTTTGATGGGGGGGGGCTGTTGCTACGCGGTAATGCTGGCAGGGGAGGGCGCCATGGCCCGCTGGGAACAGCGGGCCATGGCGTTTTTGTTGCAGGAATTGTAGCAGATGCCGGCGTTGCCGCCGGCATCCGAGTTCATCCTTAGATGGTCGACAGCGCCGCGTTCAGGGTGGCGCTAGGACGCATGACGGCGTCCGTTTTCACTGGATCAGGGTGGTAGTAGCCACCGATATCCATGGCCTGGCCTTGTACTGCCTTCAGCTCTTCAACGATCTTCGCTTCGTTTTCCGACAGGGTTTTTGCCAGCGGCGCGAAGTGCGCTTGCAGTTCGGCGTCGTCCGTTTGGGCGGCCAGCGCCTGTGCCCAGTACAGGGCCAGGTAGAAGTGGCTGCCGCGGTTGTCGAGTTCACCGGTGCGTGTCGATGGCGACTTGTTGTTGTCGAGCAGCTTGCCGGTGGCTTCGTCCAGCGTCTTGGCCAGCAGCTTGGCTTTGGCGTTGCCGGTCTTGATGCCCATGTCTTCCAGCGACACGGCCAGGGCCAGGAACTCGCCCAGGGAATCCCAGCGCAGATGGTTTTCTTCCACCAGTTGCTTGACGTGTTTAGGCGCCGAACCGCCAGCCCCTGTTTCGTACATGCCGCCACCGGCCATCAGTGGCACGATCGACAGCATCTTGGCGCTGGTGCCCAGTTCCATGATCGGGAACAGGTCGGTCAGGTAGTCGCGCAGAATGTTGCCGGTCACCGAGATGGTGTCCAGGCCGCGCCATGCACGTTCCAGGGTGTAGCGCATGGCGCGTACTTGCGACATGATCTGGATGTCCAGGCCGTTGGTGTCGTGGTCTTTCAGGTAGGTTTGTACCTTCTTGATCACTTCGTTTTCGTGTGGACGGTATGGGTCCAGCCAGAACACGGCAGGCATGCCGGAGTTGCGGGCACGGGTGACGGCCAGCTTGACCCAGTCACGGATAGGGGCATCCTTGACCTGGCACATGCGCCAGATATCGCCTTCTTCGACGTTTTGCGACAGCAGCACTTCGCCCGTTACCAGGTCGGTGATGTTGGCAACGCCGGCTTCCGACACTTCAAACGTCTTGTCGTGCGAACCGTATTCTTCCGCTTGCTGCGCCATCAGGCCCACGTTCGGCACGGTACCCATGGTACGCGGGTCGAAGTTGCCATGCCATTTGCAGAAGTTGATCATTTCCTGGTAGATACGGGCAAAGGTGCTCTCAGGCATGACTGCCTTGGCATCTTTCGGACGGCCATCGGCGCCCCACATCTTGCCGCCGATACGGATCATGGCTGGCATCGATGCGTCGACGATGATGTCGTTCGGCGAATGGAAGTTGGTGATACCCTTGGCCGAATCGACCATCGCCAGTTCTGGACGGTTGGCGTGGCAAGCGTGCAGGTCTTTCAGGATTTCATCTTTTTGCGACGCCGGCAGGGTTTCAATCTTGTCGTACAGATTGACCATGCCGTTGTTGACGTTCACGCCCAGTTCTTCGAACAGCGCGGCGTGCTTGGCGAACGCATCCTTGTAGAAAATACGCACGCAATGGCCGAACACGATAGGGTGCGATACCTTCATCATGGTCGCCTTGACGTGCAGCGAGAACATCACGCCGGTCTTGTACGCATCGTCGAGTTCTTTTTCGTAGAACTCCAGCAGCGCTTTCTTGCTCATGAACATGCTGTCGATGATTTCGCCGGCTTGCAGCGCAACCTTCGGTTTGAGCACGATGGTCTTGCCCGAAGCGGTGATCAGTTCCATCTTGACATCGCGCGCGCTTTCCAGGGTCAGCGATTTTTCGCCGTGGTAGAAGTCGCCGTGGTGCATATGCGAAACGTGGGTGCGCGAAGCCTGGCTCCATTCGCCCATCGAATGCGGATGCTTGCGTGCAAACTCTTTCACGGCTTTAGGCGCGCGGCGATCGGAATTGCCTTCACGCAGGACCGGGTTGACCGAGCTGCCGATGCATTTGCCGTAGCGTGCCTTGAGGGCTTTGTCAGCGTCGGTCTTGGCATCTTCCGGATAGTCCGGCAGTTTGTAGCCCAGGTTTTGCAGTTCGCGTACGCAAGCCATCAGTTGCGAGACGGAGGCGCTGATGTTCGGCAGCTTGATGATGTTGGTGTCCGGGTTTTGGGTCAGTGCGCCCAGTTCGGCCAGGGTGTTCGGTACTTTTTGGTCGTCGCTCAGGTATTCAGGAAACTCGGCCAATACGCGCGATGCCACCGAAATATCGCTGGCGACCACGTCTACGCCTGCTTGGGCCGTGAACTTCTTGATGATAGGCAGCAGGGAATAGGTCGCCAGCAATGGCGCTTCGTCAGTCAGCGTATAGATGATTTTTGATTTTTGTGATGCCATGTTCATTTCCTCGTATGCGGTGGTGCCCGGTAGTTCCCGGCGGTTAACTTGCTACCCTTACTTCCGTTTTGCTTCATTCCCAGGCACACCTGGCAGTGCCAGGTGTTGCCATTCCAAATACAACTATTATCTTGTTTGCATTGGACACTTGGTGTGCGGGCGCTGGCGCCTGCTTCAGCCAATCTCTATTTTAGACTGTCCGACCACTCTATGCCTAAATTATGAAATGTCAATCATATATAAGACATCTTATATGAGTCTTAGGCGTCCTCAACATACGTCAAAATTCGCCATTAATGCAATTGACTTGCAAAAACGGCGACACTTCTGCATGATATCGGGCCATCTTGCCATTGAGGAGTTTAGGTATGAAACGCGATCAACTCAACACGCCGCTGCCCGACGTCGCTGCCGGCGGCTATGGCGGCAATCAACTGCCGCTGGAATGGGTCGGCATGCAAGGCATCGCCTTGCCGCTGCAGCTGCTTGAAGAAAGCGCGACCGGAAGCACGGTGCAGCAGGTGCACGCCTGGGCCGATGTGCAAGTCGACTTGCCCGACCCGCGCGTGAAGGGCATACATATGTCACGCCTGTATTTGCTGCTCGATGATTTTGTTGCGAAGCAAAGCCTGGGCGCGGCTGCGCTGCATGATCTGTTGCTGCGCATGGTGGGCAGCCACGCCGATTGCAGCGCCACGCAAGCGCGGCTGGTGCTGGCTTTTCCGCTGCTGCGGCGCCAGCCAGCCTTGCTGACGGCGGGGCTGGCAGGCTGGAAATCGTATCCCGTGCGCTTGCAGGCGCAATTGTCGCCACGAGGATTCAGCCTGGACGTCAGCGTGGAAACAGGCTATTCATCGACCTGCCCATGCTCGGCAGCATTGGCGCGGCAATTGCTGGCCGACGGTTTTGCGGCCAAGTTTGGCACGGGCAGCATCGATGGCGCGCTAGCCCAGGCCTGGCTGCGCGAACATGGCAGCCTGGCCACGCCACACAGCCAGCGCAGCGTGGCCACTGTGACGGTGGCCCTGCACGGCGATGGACCGCTGGGCTTGTTCAGCCTGATCGATGCGGTGGAGGCGGCGCTGGCCACGCCGTTGCAAACGGCCGTCAAGCGGGCCGATGAGCAAGCTTTTGCTCGCTTGAACGGCGAGAACCTGATGTATGTGGAAGATGCGGCGCGGCGCGTGCAGGCAGCGCTGCTTCCCCGTTATGCGGGTGCGCAAGTACAAGTGCGGCATATGGAGAGCCTGCATCCACACGATGCCGTGGCGCAAGCCGGTGCACTGATCGCCTGACAGTCACCCGTTTGTCATATAAAGGGACTACACTTTATGCACTTGTGTATTGAATGATGGGAGGTGGATCATGGCAGAGAAAACCGGGCGGGTGGATACCGATGACGCGCTGGAAGAGGAACTCGAGCGCGAACGGCGTGAACACATGCTGATCGACGAGGAAAAGCTGGGCATGGACGAACTGGAAGAAGAGCATTTGAAACGGGAGCGTGTGCCGGCGCCGGGCAAGCTGCCGCGCTGAAGGCATGCGGCTTGTTTGCACCATAAAAGTGCAACATTGCTGGTGTTGTCTGCCGCAGGCCATTACAATTTTTAATCCTGCCATTTGAAGCTGCTCCAGCTCTCATACTGCCCATGACATATATACGCTTGCTTCCCACCGTAGTGCGCACCGCAACAGGCCTTGCTGCGGCGATGCTGTTTGCCACCAATACCCAGGCAGCCACCCTGTGCACGGCCATGGTCGACGCCAAGTCCGGTTCGGTGCTGCTGCAAGAAGGCAATTGCGTGGAGCGGGTCACGCCTGCTTCCACCTTCAAGATCGCCATCAGCCTGATGGGCTACGACGCCGGCTTCCTCAAGGATGAGCATACGCCCAGCCTGCCATACCGTGTAGGCTATGTGGACTGGGGCGGTGCGCCCTGGCGCCAGGATACGGACCCGTCGCGCTGGATGCAATATTCCGTGGTCTGGTATTCGCAGCTGGTGGCGCAGGGGCTGGGCCAGGAAAAGTTCCAGAAATACGCCAAGGCTTTTAGTTATGGCAATGCCGATGTGGCGGGCGACCCTGGCAAGAACAATGGCCTGGAGCGCTCCTGGATAGCATCGTCCTTGAAAATCTCGCCGCTGGAGCAACTGGGCTTCTTGCGTAAACTGGTTACCGGCCATTTGCCGGTGTCGAAGCAGGCGGTCGAAATGACCAGCAAGCTCACGCGCCTGGACGACTTGCCTGGCGGCTGGCAATTACATGGCAAGACGGGCGCCGCTTTCCCGCGCAAGGCCGACGGCAGCTTCGATGAAGCGCACGGTTATGGCTGGTTCGTGGGCTGGGCCACCAAGGGCGAGCGCACCATCGTGTTTGCGCGCCTGGTGCAAGATGCGCAAAAGGGCCAGCAATCAGCCGGCCTGCGCACGCGCGAGGCCATGCTGAAAGAGTTGCCTGCCATGCTGGAAAAGGCGCCGCTGCAGTAAGCTTCGATTTTCATCCTGCCAGCTTGCCTGCCCTGTATACTTGCCGAAACGGATCTTCCCGTATCAGACAAGGTAGCAAGCATGGCTTCAGGCATGGAACAGTTTCAGGCAGCGGCACGCCGCTGGGCACAGCGCGCGCGCATAGTCGCCGTGGAGTGGGGCGGACGGGGCAGGGTATGGGCGCTGTCGCTGTATGCGCGCAAGCGCGCCCATTTGCTGAGCTTGTCGCCCGTGCGGCGGGTCCTGCTGCTGGGATTGTGGTCAGGCCTGGCCTTGCTGGCGTTGCTGATCGCCTACATGCTGCTGCTGATCCCCCTCACGCCCAGCATCCACGACTTGCGCCAGGCGCGTGCGGCCGCGCCCAGCACCATGGTCAGCGCCGATGGCAAGGAACTGGCGCGCTTCGATCAGGGCTTGCAGGAAAGAGTGACCCTGAACCAGATCTCGCCCAATGTGATCAGCGCCCTGATCGCCACCGAAGACCGGCGCTTTTATGAACACCACGGCATCGATTTCAAGCGCACGGCGGGCGCCATGCTGCACAGTATGAAAGGCGATGCCCAGGGCGGTTCGACCATCACCCAGCAGCTGGCGCGCAATATGTTTCCCGAGGAAATAGGCCGCTCGCGCAATCTGAACCGCAAGCTCAAGGAGCTGATCACGGCGCTGAAGATCGAGGCAACCTACAGCAAGACCGATATCCTGGAAGCGTATTTGAATACCGTGCCTTTCCTGTACAACACCTACGGCATCGAAATGGCGGCCCGCACCTATTTCGACAAGCCCGCTGCGCGTCTCGATATCCTGGAGAGCGCCACCCTGGTGGGTATGCTCAAGGGCACGAATTACTACAATCCCGTTGGCAATCCCGAGCGTTCCCTGCAGCGCCGCAATGTGGTGCTGGGGCAGATGCGCAAATACGGTCTCATCGACGAGGCCCGCTACCGGCAACTGATCAAGCGGCCCTTGCGTTTGCATTTCGAGCGCCAGAGCGAGCGCGCGCAATCGGACAGCCATTTCACGGCCTATGTGCGCAAGTGGCTGATCGACTGGGCCGATGAAAACGATTACAGCCTGGAGCTCGATGGCCTGGTGGTGCATACCACGCTCGATTACGGCTTGCAGCAGGCCGCCGAACACGCGGTCGAGCGCCAGGCGAATGCCTTGCAGGCGATAGCCGACGTGGAATGGAGCCGTGCCGGCATGCCGTCGTCCACTTCGACCGGCATGTACACCGCCATGCAGGCAGGCAGCCCCGCTTTCGAGTATTTCTGGAAATCGCATCCGGCGCTGGAAGACGCAGTCGTGCGCGAGTCAAGCGAATACCGCAAGGCCGTCGCCGATGGTGGCGCAGCTGGCGAGGTGTTGGCGCGACTGAAAAAAGACCGTAGTTTCATGGCCGCCCTGCATACATCCAAGACGCGGCTGCAAGCGGGTTTTGTTGCCATGGACCCCGCCACCGGCGCCGTACGTGCCTGGGTGGGCAGCCGCGACTTTGCGCATGAACAATTCGACCATGTGGCGCAGGCGGCACGCCAGCCAGGCTCCACCTTCAAACCCATCGTGTATGGCGCGGCGCTGGAAAAGGGGCTTAGTCCCGACCATGTGTATCGCGATGCCGTGATGGATATCAAGGCGGCTGACGGCAGCAAATGGCGGCCCACCGACATGAGCGGCACCACCGGGCGCGACATGACCATGCGCGATGGCCTGGTGTATTCGAAAAACACGATTACGGCGCAAGTCATGCAAGACGTGGGCTTGCCCAGTATTATCAAAATGGCGCGCGCGCTGGGCGTGCGCGACAGCAAGCTGGCCCCCGTGCCATCCTTGGCGCTGGGCACCAGTCCCGTCACCTTGCTGGAAATGGTCAACGCCTATGCCAGCATCGCGGCCCAGGGCGAGGCGCGCCTGCCGTTTGTCGTCAGCCACATCACCGACCGCACGGGCAAGACCATCGCCCGTTTTGGCGACGACAAGCCCAAGCGCGCCATGACGGAAAAATCGGCCAATATGCTGACCGACATGATGCGCGGCGTGATCGACCGCGGCACCGGCACGGCCATCCGCAACCGTTTCGGCATTCGTTCCGACGTGGCAGGCAAGAGCGGCACCACGCAAAACAATGCGGACGGCTGGTTCATCATGATGCACCCGGAACTGGTGGGCGGCGCCTGGGTGGGTTTCAACGATGCGCGGGTCACCATCCGCAGCAATTACTGGGGCCAGGGCGGCCATAACGCCGTGCTGCTGGTGGGCGACTTCTTCAGGACGGCGCTGGAATCGGGCAAACTGTCGCGCGACGCCATCTTCCCCGGCGGCAAACCACCACCACCGTTGCGCCATGTAGAGCCGGTCGAGGCGCCGCAGGACGAGCCCGTGGAAGAGCCGGGCGACCTGCAGCAGGAGGGCGTGCCCGCCGCGCCAGCCGCGCCGCAAGCGATGCCAGCGGAAGGCGCGGATGGGCAGGAGGCGGTCCCGGTCCCGGTCCCGGCGCCGGCCCCGGCCCCGGCGCCAGTTCCTGTGCCGAGTCCGCAGCCGGCGCCGCAAGGCTAAGCTTGATGTGATGGTGCAGCAGGTGTGGAAGACAGGCCTGCTTTATCAGTGTAATCTGGGCACGACCTGATCAATGCACCGACAGTGAAGCTTCTATCATGGACATCAAACCATTGGATACAGAAGATGACGATTGCGCCGCGCCGCGCGAAATCGAGTCATTGATGAGCGCCGAGTTGGGGACGATTGAAGCTGATCGCCTTGATATATTGGCGACACTGGTTGATGTATGGGAGGCGACCAGCCGAGATCGAAGCGCGGTATCGGCGCCAGGTGCTGCACATTGAGCACACTCGGCAAGGGTGCTGCCAGGGTGCGCACGATGCGCTGGCGTACTCAAGGCGTCGTCATGGACTGGTGCTGGAACTCGATGCGGTTGTTCTGGTAGTCCCGCTTTTGATAAGGGCCAAAGACGCGCAGGTTTTCCTTGTCGCTGGCATTGGCTTGCTCACGCTTCATGCGCCGTAGCAAGGCGGTATCGCTGAGCGGCGCGCTGGTGGCGCTGAAGATGTCGTGCCGCACACTTTGCTTGGCGTCGTAGCCGCGCGATATGAGGGTGAGTTTGCGGGTAGCTGGATCAAAATACAGGCGCAGGGCGTCCGTGTTCATGTCCTGTAAATACAGGCCGTCATCGCGCTGCTGGGCAAAGTAATGGTCGCCACAGACAGCTTTCGGCTCGCGTTTCCATACACAGGCGAACAGTATCAGCAAGTGCTTGTCGTCAAGCTGCTTGATCGAGATGCGCCCTTTGGAATAACCCCAGGTGCTGGCCGGCACGGTGGTCGATGAAGCGAGGTTGTAATCGCCCACCAGGCCGGCGCTGGCGGTTTGTGCCGAGGCATTCATGCAGAGACTGAGGACGGCTGCCGCTGCGGCGGTTTTCAGCGAAAAGAATGGCGTCATGATCGTTATTAAAAAAAGTTGCCATATTATAGAGGGCAACTTTCTCGGCAGGCCGCACGCTAGTGTCTTCCGGCGATTCTTACTTCAGCTTGCTCAGCTCGGCGACATCTACCTTGCTGACTTTGCCAGCGACGGCGGCGCCCAGCGCCTTGAAGTGGGGCGTGTTGTCATGGGCCGTCAGGGCGGCCTTGTCGGTCCATTCTTCCAGCATGATGAAGCGCGTGGGAATCTTGTTGTCGACATGCAGTTCGTAACGCAGGCAGTCTTTTTCCGCGCGGCTAGGCGGCACCACGGTTTCGAGGGCGGCGCGCACGGCGTCGATATGGTCGGGGAGTGCATCGATGGTGGCAACGACGATCAGGGTCATGGTGTTCCTTGTGAAGTGATAGGGGCGGGAACAGCTTAGCGCATCTGGCACTTTCTTGCCCGTCAGTCACAGAGGGGCCGCGCAGAAACAGTGTCCGGCGCGGCCAGATCATCGTCGGCGATTATGCCGTTTGCAGCGCTGCGATCTGCTCATAGGCCGTTGCCAGCGCCTGCGCCCTCGCTTCGTCGCTGACCTTCAGGCCTTCGGCGCGCACGATCTCGAATTGATGCACGCCCAGGAAACCCAGGAAACTTTGCAAATGGCTTTCCTGGTGTTCGGCGCCGGCGGCCGGCGTGCCGGCGCCGTAATAACCGCCGCGTGCCGAGGCGATGATCACGCGCTTGGCGCCCAGCAAGCCTTGCGGGCCAGTCGCGCCATACTGGAACGTCTTGCCTGGCACGGCCAGCGCGTCGAGCCAGGATTTCAGCTGGCTGGGGATGGCGAAGTTGTACATGGGAGCGCCGATGACGATCACGTCGGCAGCCAGCAGCTGATCCAGCGCAGCGGCCAGTTCGGCCGCTTCTGCGGCGCCGGGAGCGGCCGTGAATTGCGGTAGTGGCCGGGCCGCCAGGTCACGGTATTGCACGGTAGCGCCGGGTGCAGCCGCTTGCAGGCGGGCCACGATGGCGGCGGACAATTGGCGGCTGACGGAATGGTCGCCGAGGATGCTCGAATCGATATGCAGGATGTTCATGATAGCCTCGTTGGATGATATGATCGGGTGGTATGTTTTTGTAACCGAGGCTAATATAGTGACTATAAAATGAGCGCACAAGAAGGCACTTTTCCCACACTGGGGCACATGGATGTGACTATTGGCGATGTCGCTGCGCGAAGCGCCGAGCTGGAGCGGCGCATGCGCGAGCAGGGCGGCCATGCCGGCGTCGAGCAGTCATGCCGCCCCATCACGGATATCCTCACGCGCGTGGGCGACAAATGGAGCGTGATGGTGGTGATGCTGCTTGGCAATGGCACCAAGCGCTTCAATGAAATGCGGCGCCTGATCGGCGGCATTTCGCAGCGCATGCTGACCTTGACCCTGCGCGGCCTGGAGCGCGATGGCCTGGTGACGCGCACCGTGTTTCCCACGGTGCCGCCGCGCGTCGACTACGCGCTGACGGATATGGGCCGTGCACTATTGATACCGATTAGCGCATTGGGCACCTGGGCCTATGTCCACCGCGACGCCGTCGATGCGGCGCGGCTGGCGTTTGATGCACGTAACGAGGTCGTGTAGGAAGGCTTTACATGCCTTGCCGGTAGCGTGCTGGCGGCAGTTCAAACTGGGTCTTGAAGAAGCGGGTAAACGCGCTTTGTGAAGAAAAGCCCAGGCGGTCGCCGATTTCCGACAAACTCAAGGTGGTGTCGCGCAATAAACGGCGCGATTCACGGCTCTTGGCGCGCAATTCCAGCGCCCGAAACGAGGTCTGTTCCTGCTGCAACTGGCGTTGCAAGGTCCAGCGGCTCATCGCCATATCGTCACATAGTGCCAGCAGCAGCGAGGCGCCATCGGCATCCGTGCTGCCTTGCTTGTCCAGCAAGCCGATAATGGCCTGTTCCACGCGGGCCGAAAACAGCTGTGCGCCCTGCAATTGCTGCAGTTGCGTCTGGGCATGCTGCAGTGCGTGCGGCGCCAGCATGGCGTTGAACTGGGCCAGCGGCAAGTCCAGCCGGGGCGCTTCGAAGGTCAGCGTATTGCGCGCCTGCCCATAGCGCGCCTGGGCGCCGAAAGACTCTGAAATGGCTGGCGCAAACCATGGCGCCTTGCCCACGAATCCCGCCTGGAAAGCCGTGGCCGCGCCCGTGTCGTAGGCGCGCGTAAGCAGCGACAGCATGCGGAAATTGGCCAACGCCTGCATGGCGCCGCCCCGGGTGCAAAACTCGGAGATATATTCAATCTCGATGCGCGCGCCGCTTTCATTGATCAGCATGAAATCAAATTCACCGATTAGCCCGCGTAAATGCAGCAATTCGTGCAGCGCACTGCGCAGGGTAGGGCGGTTGAAGCAGACCTGGGCGATGGCAGAAAAATGCGCGAACCACTGCGTTACATCAAGCTCCAGGATGCCGCGATGGGGCGGCAGTTGCTGGGCATAAGCGACCATGCCGCGATGGCCTTGCGCACCGATGCGTCCGTCAGGCTGGTCCAGTTGCGCAGGCGTGATGCCCGTCTGGCGAAAAAAGTCGGCGGGGTGGTGGCCATCGGCCTGCATGGCGCGCGCGCATTGCTGCGCGATGCGGTTCGATACCGTCCGCGTATCTGGTTTATGCAAAGCTGTCTCCCGTTTTTATACTCTTTTTTGTAGTAATTTTTCACGGATATTAGCATTTTGTAGCAGCTCGCCGCTGATCTTGCGCGTGCGTCAAAAATTGTTTTCGCGGGTATAAAACTGCTGCTGCCAGGTCAAGAAATACGCAGATTCTCACGCTACATTGTTTGCGGGGCGGCCTGGATGCCGTCCGCCATACAGACAAATACAATAAATCAGGAGACTTGCATGACCCAGATTACCCACATTAGCCGCAGATTAAAACCGATGACCGTGGCGGTCGCCAGTGGCCTGGCCGCGCTGGCGCTGGCCGCTTGCGGCAACAGCGATGACCCGGACTACACCCAGCCCCTGTTTGGCGCCACCACCTATAGCCAGATCAAGCTGGCCGGCTATAGCTTCAAGGATATGAACCGCAATGGCACGCTAGAGCCGTATGAAGACTGGCGTTTGTCGGCCGAGGTGCGCGCCGACGATCTCCTGTCGCGCATGACACTCGATGAAAAAGCGGGTTTGATGATGCATGGCACCGCCCCTACGGTGGCCGATCCGTCTGGCATCGGCCTGGGAGGGGCGTATGACTTGACGGCCTTGCAAGACTTGATCGTCAGGCAGTACATCAATACTTTTATCACGCGCATGGGCGGCGATACGGCCAATATGGCGGCGCAGTACAACCAGCTGCAAGCGCTGAGCGAAAGCTCGCGGCTGGGCATACCGGTTTCCATCAGCACCGATCCGCGCCACCATTTTCAATACACGGTGGGCGCCAGCGCGGCCACCAGCGGTTTTTCACAATGGCCGGAAACTCTGGGCCTGGCCGCCATCGGCGACGATGCGCTGGTGCGCCGCTTTGGCGATATCGCGCGCCAGGAATACCTGGCCGTGGGCATCACGCAGGCGCTGTCGCCACAAGCCGACCTGGCCACCGAGCCGCGCTGGTCGCGCATCAACGGCACGTTTGGTGAAGATGCCGACCTGGCCAAACGCATGGTGCAGCACTATATCGAAGGCTTTCAGGATGGCAATACCGGTTTGCACGACGGCAGCGTGGTGGCCGTCGTCAAACACTGGGCAGGTTATGGCGCCACGCGCGAAGGCTACGATGGCCACAATTATTATGGCCGCTACATGACTTACCCGGGCAATAACTTTGCCTATCATTTGAAGCCGTTCGAGGGCGCGTTCACGGCCAGGGCGGCGTCCGTGATGCCCACCTATGCCATGCCGGACGGTAATATCACCATCGATGGCATCACGCTGGAACAGGTGGGCGCCGGTTTCAGCAAGAGCTTGCTGACCGATTTGCTGCGCGGTAAATATGGTTTTGATGGCGTGATTCTGTCCGACTGGGGCATTACCTCCGATTGCGATGCCAACTGCCGCAATGGCACGCCAGCTGGTGTGGCGCCCAGCTTTATCGGCTTTGGCACACCGTGGGGCATGGAAGACTCCACCAAGGCCGAGCGTTACGTCAAGGCCGTGCTGGCCGGCATGGACCAGTTTGGCGGCGTGACGGAAGCGCCGTATCTGACGCAAGCCGTGCAAAGGGGGCAGTTGACGGAAGCGCGCATCACGGCTTCGGCGCGGCGCATCCTGGTCCAGAAATTCAGGCAGGGCTTGTTCGAGCATCCGTTTGTCGATGCTGCCAAGGCAGCTGCCACGGTGGGCAAGGCGGAATTTGTCGCAGCGGGTCTGGAGGCGCAGCGCCGTTCGCTGGTATTGCTGGAAAATAAGGACAAGGTCTTGCCGCTGGCGGCCAGCGTCCGGAAAGTCTATCTGTACGGTATCGATGCGGCCGTGGCGAAGCAGTATGGCTACACCGTGGTGGCCACGCCGCAAGAAGCCGATGTGGCGCTGCTGCGCGTGGCGGCGCCCTACGAAACGCTGCATCCCAACTATATCTTTGGCAGCATGCAGCATGAAGGCCGGCTTGATTACCTGGATGGCAACGCCGACTATGAAGCGATCAAGAACGCTGCCAAGTATGCGCCGAAGACGGTGGTGACGGTGTATCTGGACCGTCCTGCCATCCTGGGCAATGTCCAGGACAAGGCCAGCGCCATCCTGGCCAACTTTGGCGTCAGCGATACCGCGCTGTTCGACGTCCTGACGGGCAAGGCCAGGCCGCAGGGCAAGCTGCCGTTCGAACTGCCATCGTCGATGGCCGAGGTACTGGCACAGAAATCGGACCTGCCTTATGACACGGCACATCCGCTGTACAAGTTCGGTTACGGCCTGGGGTATTAAAGGGGCGAGTGGCCAGTGGGTTCAGGCCCGATACCACGGGCATATCGCAGTGGGCCACGGCGCCCTGCAAGGTTAGGAACGAGGACATGGCGTGCACATGCGCAGGATAGGCAGCGCCAGTTGCCGGGCCCTGGAATCCCAGGTGGTAATCACGGTGTGGCGCTTGCGCGGCGCCGCCCGGATTGACGACATTGACCTGGGCCGTGATCTGCTAGGCTGGGCCCAGCCAAGCAGTGCAGATCCATGCCAGCACGGGATTGCCGTAGTAGCGGGCGAAGACTTCAGGCGCGCGCAGACACAGCTTTTGCTGGGCGTTCCAGATGCGGTCATTGGCGCCGGCCCTGGCAAAATGGTCGCCACCGGCCTGGCCGCTGGCATGCTGTTCGGCGATCAATGCCTGAAACACGGCATTGACCTGCTCCAGCAATTCGAGGTCATCCACAGCGCGCTTGAGCACCACATTAGTATAGGGATGAATCAGCGCATTTTTCCTCATAAAAACCCTCAAAAAACCCTCAAAAGAGCTGCAATGACGCATCCATTTCCAGTCAAGGTGGTGGCCCTGCAAGCCGGTGTCAGCGTGGCCACCGTCGACCGCGTGATCAAGGAGCGCGGCGGCGTGCACGCCAATACGGTGCGCCGCAGCGGGCAGGGGAGCCTGTCCGGTAAAAAATTCATGATCGATGTGCTGATGGTGGCGCCGCAGCGTTTTACGCATGCCGTGCGCCTGGCGCTGGAAGAGCAATTGCCATCGCTGCACCCGGCCGTGCTGCGTTCGCGTTTTTTGCTGCATGAAACCCTGGAGGTCGGGCAGATTGTCGAACAGCTCGAGCGCATCCGCAAAAACGGCTCGCACGGCGTGCTGTTAAAGGCGCCGGACGTGCCGCCGGTGGCTGAGGCCATCGGTCGCCTGGCGGCAGCCGGCATTCCCGTGGTGACCCTGGTGACGGATGTGCCGGGGGCGGCGCGCCACAGCTATGTGGGCATGGATAACCGCGCGGCAGGTGAGACGGCGGCTTGCCTGATTGGCCAGTGGATGGGGCGCCTCAAGCAACGGCAAGTGCTGGTCACACTCAGTAGCAATCGTTTTCATGGCGAAGAGGAGCGCGAGATCGGCTTTCGCCGCGCATTGCGCGAGCATCACCGCCATTTGACGATCGTTGAAGTGAGCGAAGGGCATGGCATCGATGGCGCCACGGGGGCGCTGGTAAGCCAGGCCCTGCTTGATCATCCCGGCGTGGCCGGCGTGTATTCCATCGGCGGCGGCAATGCCGCCATCGTGCAAGCGTTTCGCGAGGCGGGCCGGCGCTGCAAGGTGTTTATTGGTCACGATCTCGATGCAGACAATCTGGCGCTGCTGAAACAAGGCGCCATCCACGCCGTGCTGCATCATGACCTGGGCCAGGACATGCGCCGCGCCTGCCAGGATATTTTGCGAGCACAGGGTGCCTTGCCTGCATTGCAGCAGGCGCCAGCCCTGTCGGCCATCCAGATTGTCACGCCCTGTAATTTGCCGGCGCTGGCGCTGCGTCACGGCTAAGCATGTCCGATTGACAGCGGTGGGGTGCTGGCCGATACTCATTGTTTCGCTCATCGTTCACCCTTGGAAGGAAAGCCCCGATGTCCGTACCTCCGAAATTGTACAAGACCGTCATGGCGGCCACGCTTGCACTGGCCTTGGCTAGCGCGTTTGCCGCCCCGGCCGATGCCGCTACTGCGCCGGCGGCATCGGCCGCCTGGGTCGATGCCAGCAACCGCAATGCCGCCATCGTGCTCGAAGCGCAGGCGCAGTTCTCGCCCGAGAATGCATCGGACACGGGTTTGCCGCAATACGATGGCCTGGCCACCGACCTGGGGCCGAAGATTACCGAGCGTTATGTGGCCGCCATGCAGCAGGCGCGTGCCAAGCTGCAGCAGCGGCTGGCGGCCGAAAAGGATGAGCGCATCCGCCAGGATCTGGAGATATTGACGCACGCCGTCGACAACGAGATCACGGGCGCGCAGCTGGACGCCAAATATACTTTACCCTGGGTCGATGTGCCGCAGCTGGTGTTCGGCAGCATGCAAAGCCTGCTGCAGGAACAGCGTCCGGCCGCCCGCCGCGCCAAGGCGCTGGAACGCCTGCAGCGTTATGTGGGCCAGTTCCCCGGCAGCACGCCGATCACGGCACAGGCCAAGGCAAGGTTTACCGAAAAAATTGGCCAGAAGGGCCTGGCCGGCCCCGTGCGCCTGCAGGTGGAGCAGGCGCTGGACAATGTGCCGACCTATATCGCCGGCATCCGCAAGCTGTTTGCCGACATGAAGATAGCGGGCGCCGAGCCGGCGCTGGCGGCCATGGAACAGCAATTGAACGAGTATGCGGCGTGGGAGCGCCAGACCGTGCTGCCGCTGTCGCGCACGGATTTCCGCATGGCGCCCGAACTGTACGCATTCCGCCTGAAGCAGGTGGGCATCGACATTGCACCGCAGGCGCTGATCGAGCGGGCCGAAGTGGCCTACCTGGAAACGCGCGCCGCCATGCAGGCGCTGGCGCCCGTGGTGGCGGCCAGGCTGGCCTTGAAGGGCATCGATGGCAATGATTATCGCCAGGTGCTGCGCGCGCTGAAAAGCGACTCTATTCCCAACGAGCAGCTGGAAGCGCACTACAAGGAGGTCAATACGCAGCTCGAAGCGCGCATCCGCCAGCAGGGCGTGGTCGATCTGCCGCAGCGCGCGATGACCATGCGCCTGGCGTCGGCCGCTGAATCGGCGGCCCAACCGGCGCCGCATATGCGTCCGCCTCCGCTGATCGGCAATACCGGTGAACATGGCCAGTTCGTGCTCACCGTGAGCAATCCCGCCACCAGCGGCAAGGGTGAAGTGTATGACGACTTCAATTTCTCGGGCGCTGCCTGGACCCTGAGCGCGCACGAAGGCCGTCCTGGCCATGAGTTGCAGTTCAGCGCCATGGTGGAGCGCGGCGTGTCGCAGGCGCGCAGCCTGTATGCCTTCAACAGCGTCAACGTGGAAGGCTGGGCCTTGTATGCGGAAGCGGAGATGCTGCCGTATGAGCCGGTCGAAGGCCAGTTCATCGCGCTGCAGTTCCGCATGCTGCGGGCGGCGCGCGCCATGCTGGACCCGATGCTGAACCTGGGCCAGGTTACGCGTGTAGAGGCGGACCGCATCCTGACCGATGAAGTGATGCTGTCGAAACCGATGGCGCGCCAGGAACTGGACCGCTACACCTTCAATATGCCGGGCCAGGCGGGCAGCTATTTCTATGGCTACACGCGCATCCTGCAATTGCGTGCCGAGACCGAGCTGGCGCTGGGCGCGAAGTTTGACCGCCTCGCCTTCAACAACTTCCTGCTGGGCCAGGGCTTGCTGCCGCCGGACTTGCTGGCCAAGGCGGTGCGTGAGCAATTCATCCCCGCGCAAAAAACCAGGGGCTGACCGCATCCCCGTCCGCAAGCATGTTTTGCGGACGGGGATAAAGTCTTGTCAGTTGTATAATTACAAGCAAGCCCACCACCTCTGCCCTGGAGTAACGCTTGCAGCCTTTGATACGCTATCCCAATATGCCGCAGCTCCTGCACAAGGCGCGCGACAGCCTGTTGCAGCATTTCCGGCCCATCCTCAACCATTTCGGTGTAACCGAACAGCAATGGCGCATCCTGCGCGCGCTCAATGTCAGTTCGACGCTGGAGCCGCGCGAACTGTGCGATCTGTGCCAGATTTCCAGTCCCAGCATGAGCGGCATTCTGGCGCGCATGGAAGACACGGGATTGATCGCCCGCAGCAAGGTGGCGGGCGACCAGCGCCGCCTGCAAGTGCAGCTGTCGGACGCGGGCGCCAGCCTGGTGATCGAGATCGGCAAGCTGATCGACTTGCAATATGCCAGCCTGGAACAGGCTTATGGCAAGCAGGTGTTCGAGGACATGCGGCTGGCGCTGGAAGCGTTTATCGCACTCGACACCTTGCCGGTGGCGCCGGCGGTCTTGCGCTGATTTGTCCTGATCAGGTTTTACGCCGCAAAACCGCCATCGATCTTCAAGCCCGCACCCGTCACGAAGGCCGCTTCGCTGCTGGCCAGGTAGGCCACCATGCCGGCGATTTCCTCGGCGCTGCCATGGCGCGGCAAGGCCATCAAGCCGTGCAGCATGGCGGCGAAGTCGCCATCGGCCGGGTTCATGTCGGTGGCCGTGGGGCCAGGCTCCACGTTATTGATGGTGATGCCGCGCGGACCGAGATCGCGTGACAGGCCTTGCGTCAAGCCTGACAAGGCTGACTTGCTCATGGCGTAGGCCGCCGCGCCGCCGAATGGCGCGCGGTGCGCGTTGGTGCTGCTGATGTTGATGATGCGCCCGCCCTCGCGCATATGCGGCACGGCTGCCTTGATGGCCACAAACACGGCGCGCACGTTGACGGCCACCGTCTGGTCGAAATCGGCCAGCGAAAAATCATCGATGGCGCCGACCAGGAAAATGCCTGCATTATTGACCAGGATATCGAGGCGGCCGAATTGCTTTGCTACCTTGCTGATGGCGTCCGTCAGGGCGCCGGCGTCGGCCGCGTCGGCCTGCAGGGCCAGCGCCTTGCCGCCTGCCGCCTCAACGGCTTGCACCAGCGCCTGCGCTTCATCGGCCGAGCGCTGGTAGGTGAAGGCCACGGTGGCGCCTTCGCCGGCCAGGCGGCGCACGATGGCGGCGCCGATGCCGCGCGAACCGCCCGTGACAAAGGCGATTTTTTCGGCGTGGCGCAGTGGGGAGTTGTTGGCGTGGTTCATGATGGTGTTTCCTGTAGTGAGTAGCGAGGTAGCCAGTATCTGCCTGCCATTGCATGCTTACTAGCCGGGTATCGCTACAATCACTTTCAACTGACAGTATCAAATGGGAGGGTTAGAATACAGCGATGGACGCACTCAATCACTTGCAATCATTCGTGTTGTCTGCTGAAACCGGCAGTTTTTCGGCGGCTGCGCGCCGTTTGGGCTTGACGCCGGCCGCCGTCAGCAAGAACGTAGCGCGCCTCGAAACCAGCCTGGGGCTGCGTTTATTCCAGCGCAGCACGCGGCGTTTGACCCTGACCGAAGGCGGCGAGCGTTTTTTGCAGCAGATCGGCGGCCCGCTGGGCGCCCTGCATGACGCAATCAACGAGGCGGCAGGCGAGGGCGGGCCACCGTCCGGCATTCTCAAAATCAGCATGGCGCCCTCGTTTGGCCGCCGCTATGTATTGCCGCTGTTAGCTGAGTTCGTGCGTCGTTATCCGGGCGTGGTGCCCGACTGCCATCTCGACAACCGTCCCGTGGATCTGGTGGGCGAGGGTTTTGATGCAGCCATCGGCGGCGGCATCGAGCTGACGCCAGGCGTCGTAGCGCGCGAACTGGGGCCTATCTACATCGTCGCCACGGCTTCGCCAGCCTTCATGCAGGGCAAGGCCATGCCCGCGCATCCGCAAGATCTGGCCCCATTCGATGGCGTGGTGCGCCGCTCGGCCGGCAGCGGACGGTTGCGCAACTGGATATTGCGCGATGGGAACGGTGGCGAAGGCCTGGCCGAATGCCGGCCGCGTGCGATTTTTGATGATCCGGAAGCGATGGCGCAAGCCGCCATCGACGGCATCGGTGTGGCGCTGCTGCCGATGCCGCACGCGCTGCCCCATCTGCGCAGCGGCGCCCTGATCCGCTTGCTGCCAGGCTGGCGCGCCGATTCCGGGCCGCTGTCGCTGTACTACCCCAGCAAAAAACTGCTGCCCGCAAAGACGCGCGTGTTCGTCGACTTTATCGTCGGGCAGTTCCGGGAACAGGATTTTGCGGGGTTGATGGTGCCGGATTAGATTAGCCTGCTATCAGGCGCAGGCGCGTGATCTCGGCTGGCGCGCCGATGCGTTTCGGCGGGCCCCAGTAGCCGGTGCCGCGGCTGACGTAAATCCACAGTTTGCCGCGCCGGTGCAAGCCTGCCACGTAGGGTTGCTGCAGCGGCACGAACAGATTCCATGGCCAGAACTGGCCGCCGTGGGTGTGGCCGGACAATTGCAGGTCGTAGCCTGCCTGTTCGGCCGCTTCGGCGCTGCGCGGCTGGTGCGCCAGCAGGACGCGGGGTATGCCGGCAGGGGCGCCGGCGATGGCTGCCTGCGGATCGCTCGCTTGCGCGGCATCGAAGTGGCCTGCGGTGTAATCGGTGACGCCGGCCATGACCAGGCGCGCGCCATCGTGTTCGATGACGACGTGTTCATTCATCAGCGCCTGCATGCCCAGGCGGCGAAATTCCGCCACCCACGGTGCGGCGCCCGAATAGTATTCATGGTTGCCGGTAACAAAAAAAGTGCCATGGCGTGCGCGCAGCTCGCCCAGCGGCGCCGTGTGCGCGCGCAGCAGCTCCACCGTGCCATCGACCACATCGCCCGTGATGGCAATCGCGTCGGCATTGAGCGCATTGACGCGCGCGACGATGGCGTCCACATAGGCGCGCTTGATGGTGGCACCGACGTGGATGTCGCTCAGTTGCACGATGGTGTAGCCCTGCAGCGCCTTGGGCAAGCCGGCGACAGGGACGTCGATCTCGAGTACGCGGGCCACGCGGCGCGCATTGATGAAACCTAGCAGCGTGGCCAGCAAGGCCAGCACCAGCACGGCGACTGAAGACGCTTCCGCATGCAGGCGTGCCGGTGGATAAATCAGCACGATTTCACGCAGCAGTGTCAGCACGAACAGCGAAGAAAAAAAGCCCATGCACAGCGAACCGGCCCACGCCAGGCGGTCGGCCAGATGATGATCGCTGGTGACGGCGCGCGCAAAGATCGTCATCGGCATCAGCATGGTCGAGGCCAGCAAGATCAGGGCGCCGACGATCCAGCCGGCCGGGCCGACGGGCAGGGCGGGCAGCAGCAGCCAGCCCAGCAGGGCGTGCAGGGCGCCCAGTATCATGGTGATGCGCAGTAGAGGCGTACGTGTTTTCATATGATTATTCCAGTGTGGGGACGCCCAGGTAGGCGGCGCTGATGCGCGCGAAAGTGCCATCCTGGCGCATGCGTTTCAGTTCCCGGTCGAAGGCGGCGGCCAGTGCCGGTGAAGCGGCGTTCTTGCGAAAGACGAGATAGGTATCGAAGCGCACAAGCGGTGGCGCCAGCCTGCGGATATCGGCCAGTTTCAACTGTTTGAGCGTGTACAGGCCCACCGAGCTGTCGGCCAGCACGGCGTCGATGCGGCGCAGCGCCAGTTTCTGGAAATTGGCCGTATCGGTAGGCACTTCGGCCAGGGTCCAGCGGCCTTGCGCCGCGCCGGCGGCGATGGCCTCGGGCAGGCGAAAGCCCGCACGCACGCCGATCACCTTGCCGGCCAGATCGTCCAGTTTTGTCACGGCAGGCGCGGCTGCCGCCGTAGTTTCCGGCTGGCGCACGAACAGCGCATATTCGGTCGGCTGCAAGGGGGTCTTGCCAAATTCGAGATATTGCTCGCGCTGCGGCGTGCGGCTCATGGCAAACGCGCAATCGACGCTGCCTTGCGGCTTGGCCAGCTCATTTTCCAGGCGCCGCCAAGGCATGACGCGAAATTCGATGGCGATGCCCAGGCGTGTCGCCGCTTCGCGCAATATATCCACGTTCAAGCCTTCGATACGGCCCTGGTTCAGCATGACATAAGGCACGAAGACGTCGTCGTGGCAGACCAGCCTGGCGGGCAGCGTTTCCAATGCAGGCGCGGGCACGGCGGCCATCTTGGCCATCGCCGGCGCCACCATGCCTGCGGCCAGCGCAGCGCAGGCCAGCACAGTCTTGACGCAGGAAAGGGCAGGCGCGTGTTTTCCTTTGATTAACGTTTGAAGCCGCAAAATAATTATCCCAGATGGCTCGAAACGTCATCGTTTCGTACGCGCCGATTATAGCCGAAGCCTTATTTGCACAGGTTTGAACTCATTCACTGCAGGCATATGCAGGCTGGATGATGGAATTTAAAGATGTATATAGTTTGCATGTTTAGGCTGATTCCTTTACACTGAACAGGTCAACAAAGGCAGGCGGCCACCGGGCCGCAGCTTGCCGCTATCTACATACAGGAGTTGCCCATGCTTAGCCAACAACATCGCGCCATCATTACCGCTACCGTTCCCATCCTTGAGCAGGGCGGCGAAACCTTGACGCGCCATTTCTACCAGAACCTGTTCCGCGATCATCCCGAAGTGCTGCCTTATTTCAATCAGGCGCACCAGCACAGCGGCGAGCAGCAGCGCGCGCTGGCCAATGGCGTGCTGATGTATGCGCGCCATATCGACCAGCTCGAAGCGTTGGGCGGCCTGGTTTCCACCATCGTCAACAAGCACGTGGCCCTGCAGATACGCGCCGAACACTACCCACTGGTCGGCGCCAGCCTGTTGCAGGCTATCCGCGAAGTGCTGGGTGCGCAGGTCGCCACCGATGACGTCATCGACGCCTGGGGTGTGGCCTATGGCCAGCTGGCCGACATCCTGGCGGGCGAAGAAGGGCGCATCTATGCAGCCCAGGCCGCAGCGCCGGGCGGCTGGCGCGGCGCACGCGATTTCACGGTGCTCAGCAAGGTGGAGGAAAGCGCGGAAATCACCTCCTTTTTGCTGGCGCCCGCCGATGGCCAGGCCGTGCTCGATTTCAAGCCGGGCCAGTATATCGGCGTGGTGGTGACGGTCGACGGTGTTCCCATGCGCCGCCAGTATTCGCTGTCGGCGGCCAGCAATGGACAGACTTACCGTATCAGCGTCAAGCGCGAGCAGGGCGGCAAGGTGTCGAACTATTTCCACGACAGCGTGCAAGCGGGCGACACGGTGCAGCTGACGCCGCCATCGGGCAACTTCGTGCTGCGCGATAGCGACAAGCCTTTAGTGCTCATCAGCGGTGGCGTCGGCATCACGCCAGCGCTGGCCATGCTGACGGCAGCCTTGCGCGGCCAGCGTCCCGTGCATTTCATCCACGCAGCGCGCCACCACGGCGTGCATGCCTTTCGCACCCAGATCGATGTGCTGGCATCCCAGCATCCCCAGCTCAAACGCTTTTATTGCTACGCCGAACATGCTGGCGACGGTGTGGCGCCCGATGCCGTGGGCTTGCTGGATGCTGAGCTGCTGGCTTCATGGCTGCCGGCCACGCGCGACGTCGATGCGTATTTCCTGGGCCCGCAGCCCTTCATGCGCGCGGTGAAAACTTCCTTGCGTGAACTGGGCGTGCCGGAAGCGCAAACGCATTATGAATTTTTCGGTCCTGCGTCGGCACTGAACTAAGCGCAAATCGCTCATCTTCCTTGCGTTGGAGAAAAATAGTCGGCGTAAGGGGCGGGTAAGCCTTGCCCTGTAAGGTGAAAACAAGCTCGCGAAAGAGCAGGTTTTTTCATAACAGGAGACAACACGATGCACGATGACCTGGTTCAACAAATCAAGGGAGATCCCAATTACCATCAGCTGGTCAAGCTGCGCTCGCGCTTCGGCTGGGCACTGACAGGCTTGATGTTGCTGGTGTATTACGGCTATATATTGTTGATTGCTTTCAACAAGGAATTTCTCGCCAGTAAAACCGGCGAGGGCGTGATGACCTGGGGCATGCCGATCGGCTTGTTTGTCATCGTCTTCACGGTGGTAATCACCGGCATTTACGTGCGTCGCGCCAACAAGCAGTTCGATGACTTGACCAGCGCCATCCAGGCACGGGTGCAGGCATGAGCGCCCGTCCGGAACTGAAATACGGTCTGCCCATCGCGGCCTTGCTGGCTGCCAGCGGCGCTGCGTGGGCGGCTGGCCCCGACCTGGGCCAGGTGCAACAGCAGCCTACCAACTGGACGGCGATCATCATGTTTGCCGTCTTCGTCATCTTCACCTTGTTCATCACCAAGTGGGCGGCCGCCAAGACCAAGTCGGCCTCCGACTTTTACACGGCCGGTGGCGGCATCACGGGTTTCCAGAATGGGCTGGCGATTGCCGGCGACTATATGTCGGCTGCCTCCTTCCTCGGCATTTCCGCCGCCGTGTTCCTGAACGGCTACGATGGACTGATCTATGCGATCGGTTTCCTGGTCGGCTGGCCCATCATCACCTTCTTGATGGCCGAACGCCTGCGCAACCTGGGCCGCTACACCTTTGCCGACGTGGCCGCCTACCGCTTCAAGCAGGCGCCCATCCGCATCTTTTCCGCCTCTGGCACCCTGGTGGTGGTGGCGTTTTACCTGATCGCGCAAATGGTGGGGGCGGGCCAGCTGATCAAGCTGCTGTTCGGCCTGGAATACTGGATCGCCGTGGTGCTGGTCGGCACCTTGATGATGATTTATGTGCTGTTTGGCGGCATGACGGCCACCACCTGGGTGCAGATCATCAAGGCCGTGATGCTGCTGGGCGGCGCCACCTTCATGGCGGTGGCCGTGCTGGCGCAGTTCAACTTCAGCCCTGAAGCGCTGTTCGCCAAATCGGTGGACGTGCACGCCACCAGGGAAGCCATCATGGGGCCGGGCAGCTTCATCAAGGACCCGATCTCTGCGATCTCGTTCGGCATGGCGCTGATGTTCGGCACGGCCGGCTTGCCGCATATCCTGATGCGTTTCTTTACCGTGCCTAGCGCCAAGGAAGCGCGCAAGTCCGTGTTCTGGGCCACCACCTGGATCGCCTATTTCTACATTCTGACCTTCATCATCGGTTTTGGCGCCATCGTGCTGGTCAGCACCAATCCTGACTTCAAGGATGCTGCCGGTAAACTGCTGGGCGGCAACAATATGGCGGCCGTGCACCTGGCCAAGGCCGTGGGCGGCAATGTCTTCCTCGGTTTCATGTCGGCCGTGGCGTTTGCCACCATCCTGGCCGTGGTCGCTGGCTTGACCTTGTCGGGCGCCTCGGCCGTGTCGCACGATCTGTATGCCACTGTCGTCAAGAAGGGCAAGGCGACCGGCGCCAGCGAGCTGAAAGTATCGCGTTTGACCACCGTGGCGCTGGGCATCATTGCCGTGGCGCTCGGTATCGCGTTTGAAAAGCAAAACATCGCCTTCATGGTGTCGCTGGCCTTCGCGATTGCCGCCTCGGCCAACTTCCCCGTGCTGTTCATGTCGGTGCTGTGGAAAGACTGCACCACGCGCGGCGCCACCATCGGTGGTTTCCTGGGCTTGATCACGGCCGTGGGCTTGACGGTGGTGTCGAAGTCCGTGTGGGTCGATGTGCTGGGCCATGGCGAGGCGCTATTCCCTTACGCCTCGCCCGCGCTGTTCTCGATGACGGCCGGTTTTGTGGGTATCTGGCTGTTCTCGATACTGGACCGCAGCCCGCGCGCCCGCATCGACCGGGCAGGGTATGAAGCCCAGCAGATGCGCTCGGAGACGGGGATCGGTGCGGCGGGCGCTACTGCGCATTAATTGCACCCCAAAGCAAGGACTGGGGTCGTACCCTGCAGGGTACGACCCCAGCATTTCGCCGCTAGGGGTGATTATTTCTCTACCCGCAGCGGTATCACTCCCGGCGCTGGCGTGGCAGGTTTCGGCTCCAGGATCGACGCCAGCGTCACTTTGTCCAGCACCGCCAGATAGGCGCCCGTCGCCTGTCCCAGCGCCGATTTTAATTGGCAACCCGGCGTCAGCGGGCAGGTATTACTTTCTGGATTGAAACACTCGGCCATAAAAAAATCGCTTTCCGTCTCGCGCACCACGCTGCCGATATTGATCTCGGCCGGGTCGCGCGCCAGGCGCAGGCCGCCGTTGCGGCCGCGCACGGTTTCCACGATGCCAGACAAGCCCAGCTGGTGGACCACTTTCATCAAGTGATTTTTCGAGATCGCGTGCAGGTCGGCGATGTCCTGGATCGTCACGAGCCGGTCGCGGTGCGTGCCCAGATACATCAGGGTGCGCAGGGTGTAGTCGGTATAGGCGGTCAATCGCATGGTGTTTCCAGGGCTGTAAAGATGTGGATGACATCTTTGTTTAGGTCGCCAGCATACAGCAAAAGCAAGTAATAGAGTGCTGGCCGCCGCGCGCCGCGGCCACTTTCCCCGCCTTTTCCTTATCTGTTTTACGCACACTTTCCTACTCAAAAAATCAAAAGACGATTGCTTTTCGCGCAGATGCGTAGTAAATTTTCATATTGTTGTAGTCATGAACCGATAGCCAGCCCAGTAATGTTGCTTTTTGCTCGGTTGTCTTGATGAAAATCAAGGAGATTGCCAAACATTGAGGTAAATTTACTACATTACGATGTCGATGGACTCAAGGATGGCGTTTTCCGTGACGGGAAGCGCGTGTGATGCAATCTGTGCGGTGCTGCTGTGGCTGCAAATGGGCGCTGTGCCCGTGGAATAAAACCGATGCAAATGAATGAAGTGAAAGACGAGCTGCTCAGCAGCGATATCCGTCAACTGGGCCGGCTGCTGGGCGACGCCATCCGCAGCCACCTGGGCGATCCCGCCTTCGACCGTATCGAGCATGTGCGCCAGCTGGCCATCCGCTTCCGCCGCGACCATGACGAAGCTGCCCGCGCGCAACTGTCGGACGCGCTGCAAGCGTTGTCGCAGGAAGAAACCACGCAGCTGATACGCGCTTTCAGCTTTTTCTCGCTGCTGGCCAATATTGCCGAAGACCAGCACCACATCCGCCGCACGCGCGCCCATCTGATCGCCGGCTCGCCGCCGCGCCAGGGTAGTCTCAGCCATGCGGTTGGCAATGTTTTCGATGCCGGCCAGGCCGATGCGCTGGAAGCGTTTTTTGCAGACGCTTTCGTCAGCCCTGTTTTCACGGCCCATCCGACGGAAGTGCAGCGCAAGAGCATACAGAATTGCCAGATGGCTATCGCGCGCCTGTTGAGCGAGCGCGACCGCGTGCAAATGACGCCTGACGAAGCGCAGCAAAATGAAGAAGCGCTGGGGCGCGGCATCGTGACCCTATGGCAAACGCGCTTGTTGCGCACGACCAAGTTGTCCGTGCTCGATGAAGTGGAAAACGGCTTGTCCTTCTACGACCACACTATTTTGACCGAATTGCCGCAGCTGTATTCCTCGCTGGAAACCATGCTGGCCCAGCGCGATGCGCGTTGGGAAGATACAGAATTACCCAATTTCATGAAAGTGGGCAGCTGGATAGGCGGCGACCGCGACGGCAATCCTTTTGTCACGGCCGATATCCTGCGCAGCACTCTGGCGCGCCAGGCCGACAAGGCGCTGGATTTCTACCTCGGCGAATTGCGCAAGCTGGCCTCGCAGCTGTCGCTGGCGCAAAAACTCAATGGCGGCAGCGATGCGCTGCGCGCGCTGGCCGAAAGCTCGGCCGATACCTCGCCGCACCACGCGGACGAACCGTACCGGCGCGCGCTGCACGGCATCCACGCGCGCCTGGAAGCAGCGCGTGTTGTTCTGGGTAGCAAGGGCAAGGAGCAGGATGGCGTGACACCCTACGCTTCGGCCGCCGACTTGCTGGCGGATCTGGACGTGGTGCATCAGTCGCTGGTGGCCAGCGGCTTGCGTTCGCTGGCGCGTGGCCGTTTGCGCCAGTTGCGCCGCGCCGTGAAGGTGTTCGGTTTTTCGCTGGCGCCGCTGGACTTGCGCCAGAATTCCGACGTGCACGAGCGCGTGGTGGGCGAGCTGTTTGCCGGCGTGCAGCCTGGCCTGGTCTACATCGACCTCGATGAAGAGCAACGTATCAGCCTGCTGCTGACGGAATTGGCTTCGCCGCGTTTGCTGGTGTCGCCGTATGCGCAATACTCTGAAGAAACCACCTCGGAGCTCGATATCTTCCGCGCGATTCGTGAAGCGCACAGCCTGTATGGCCGCGAATCGGTGCCGAACTGCATTATTTCCAAGGCGGCCAGCGTGTCGGACTTGCTGGAAGTGGCGCTGCTGCTGAAAGAAGTGGGCCTGCTGCGCCAGGACGCGCTGGAAGTGGACGTCAACATCATCCCCCTGTTTGAAACCATAGACGACTTGCGCGCCGGCCCCGCCATCATGGCGCGCGCCTTCGGCTTGCCGTTCTACCGCGGCTTGCTGGCATCCCGCGCGGACCAGCAGGAAGTCATGCTCGGTTATTCGGACAGCAACAAGGATGGCGGTTTCCTCACTTCCGGCTGGGAGTTGTACAAGGCCGAGATCGAACTGGTGACGGTGTTCAGGGAATATCAGATCAAGCTGCGTCTGTTCCATGGCCGGGGCGGTTCGGTCGGACGTGGCGGCGGCCCCAGCTACGAAGCCATCCTGGCCCAGCCAGCGGGCGCCGTGCAGGGCCAGATCCGCTTGACGGAGCAGGGCGAAGTCATCACGGCCAAGTATGCGAACCCGGAAGTCGGGCGCCGCAACCTGGAAGTGCTGGTGGCCGCGACCATCCAGTCGACCTTGCTGCCGCAAGCGCAGTTGCAGCCGAGCGCCTCGGCCAGCGCGGGCCACCTGGCCGCCATGGAAGAATTGTCGGGCACGGCGCTGAATGCTTACCGCGAGCTGGTCTACGGCACCGAAGGCTTCGAGCAGTATTTCTGGGAATCGACCGTGATCGCCGAGATTGCCGCCTTGAACATCGGTAGCCGCCCGGCATCGCGCAAGAAATCCACGTCCATCGAAGATTTGCGCGCCATTCCCTGGGTCTTGAGCTGGGCCCAATGCCGTTTGATGCTGCCGGGCTGGTTCGGTTTCGGTTCCGCCGTGCAAGCCTACCTGGCGGCCCATCCTGCTGGTGGCGCAGAAGTGCTGCGCGGCATGTACCAGGATTGGCCATTCTTCACGTCTTTGCTGTCGAATATGGACATGGTCCTGGCCAAGAGCGATATCGCGATTGCCGGCAAGTATGCAGAACTGGTCAAGGATGTAGCCTTGCGTGTCGCCATCTTTACGCGTATCCGCGCCGAATACACGGCCACGCTGGATGCCTTGAAACTGATCACGGGCCAGGAAGAATTGCAGCAGGCGAATCCGCTGATGCAGCGTTCCATCCGCAACCGTTTCCCCTACATCGATCCGCTGAACCACGTGCAGGTGGAATTGCTGCAACGCTTCCGTGAAGGCAAGCAGGATGCGGCGGCGCGCACGGGGATTCATTTGTCGATCAACGGGATTGCGGCGGGGTTGAGGAATAGTGGTTGATTATTTTTAAGCCCAACGGCAAAGGCTGGGGTCGAACCCTCAGGGTTCGACCCCGGCAGTTGCACTTGGGTTGGCTTTAAAAACCAGCAAACCAAACAAGGAGACAGCATGACCATCAAAGTTGCCATCAATGGCTATGGCCGTATCGGCCGCAATGTCTTGCGCGCGTTTTATGAAGGCGGCAAGCAGCAGGATATCGAGATCGTCGCCATCAATGACCTGGGCGACGCCAAGTCGAATGCGCATCTGACGCGCCATGACACGGTGCACGGCAAGTTTCCTGGCACCGTCACGGTCGAGGGCGACAATATGATCGTCAATGGCGATGCCATCCGCGTGTTTGCACAGCGCGATCCGGCCCTGATCCCTTGGGGAGAGTTGGGCGTGGATGTGGTGCTCGAATGCACGGGGTTCTTCACCACCAAGGAAAAAGCTTCGGCCCATCTGAAGGGCGGGGCGAAAAAAGTGATTATTTCCGCACCGGGCGGCAAGGATGTGGACGCCACCATCGTGTTTGGCGTGAATCAACATGTGCTGAAAGCCACGGATACGGTCATTTCCAACGCCTCCTGCACCACCAATTGCCTGGCGCCACTGGTCAAACCGCTCAACGACGCCATCGGCATCGAATCGGGCCTGATGACCACCGTGCACGCCTACACCAACGACCAGGTCTTGTCGGACGTGATGCATGAAGACTTGCGCCGCGCCCGCTCGGCCACGCATTCCATGATACCCACCAAGACGGGCGCCGCCGCCGCCGTGGGCCTGGTCTTGCCGGAATTGAATGGCAAACTGGACGGTTTTGCCATCCGTGTGCCGGTCATCAATGTGTCGCTGGTGGACTTGTCCTTCATCGCCAAGCGCGATACCACGGTCGAGGAAGTCAATGCCTTGATGAAAGCAGCATCGGAAGGCGCCTTGGCCGGCATTTTGACGTACCAGACAGAACCGCTGGTTTCCATCGATTTCAACCATAACCCGGCTTCGTCGAATTTCGACGCCACCCTGACCAAGGTCTCGGGCCGCCTCGTGAAAGTATCGTCGTGGTACGACAACGAGTGGGGTTTTTCGAACCGCATGCTCGACACCACGGTCGCCTTGATGGCGGCCAAATAAACACAGACTTACCTCAACAGACGCTGATCCAGCGCACCAGGATGGCTGGCCCACAAGGCCGGCCCTTGTAGCACGACTTATTAATAGAAAGCAGCACACCATGAGCACGCAAGTACAACAACGCGCAACCAAGATCGTTGCCACCATCGGCCCCGCTTCCAACGATATCGACACCCTGGTGCGCATGTTCAAGGCCGGCGTCGACGTCGTGCGCCTGAACTTTTCGCATGGCAAGGCGCAAGACCATATCGACCGCGCGCGCATGGTGCGCGAAGCAGCGGCCCTGTGCGGCCGTGAAGTGGCCATCATGGCGGACTTGCAAGGACCGAAAATTCGCGTCGGCAAGTTTGAAGAAGGCAAGATTTTTCTGGAAAACGGCGACAAGTTCATCCTCGATTCGCGCTGGGGTGAAAATGGCGAGCTGGGCAATCAGGAACGCTGCGGCCTCGATTACAAGGAATTGCCGCGCGACTTGCATGCGGCCGACGTGCTGCTGCTCAACGACGGCCTGATCGTGATGGTGGTCGATAAAGTCATCGGCAGCGAAATCCACACCACCGTGAAAATCGGCGGCGAGTTGTCGAACAACAAGGGTATCAACCGCCAGGGCGGCGGCTTGACGGCGCCTGCGCTGACGGCCAAGGACATGGAAGACGTGAAAACGGCGATGAGTTTTCAGGCCGATTACGTGGCGGTATCGTTCCCGAAAAACGCCACCGACATGATCATGGCGCGCCAGCTGGCCAATATCGCCGGCGAAGCGTGGGACCATAAGCCGATGATGATCGCCAAGATCGAGCGCGCCGAAGCCATTCCTGCGCTGCAGGAAATCCTCGACGCCTCCGACGGCATCATGGTGGCCCGCGGCGACCTGGCCGTGGAAGTGGGCAATGCGGCCGTGCCAGCCTTGCAAAAACGCATGATCAAGATGGCGCGCGCCTCGAACAAGCTGGCCATTACCGCCACGCAAATGATGGAATCGATGATCGTCAATGCCGTGCCGACCCGCGCCGAAGTGTCCGACGTGGCTAACGCCGTGCTGGACGGTACGGACGCCGTCATGACCTCGGCCGAAACGGCATCGGGCAGGTATCCGGTAGAAACGGTGGAAGCGATGGCGGCGATTTGCCTCGATGCTGAGAAATGGGACACCTGCAAGCTGGACGCCGATTTCCTGAACTCGACCTTTACCCGCATCGACCAGTCGATCGCCTACGGTGCGCTGTTTACCGCCCACCATCTGCGCGTGAAAGCCATCGCCACCCTGACGGAATCGGGTTCCACCGCCCTGTGGATGAGCCGCTACAACATCGACATTCCTATCGTTGCGCTCACGCCCAGCATCGCCACGCGCCGCAAGCTGGCGCTGTACCGCAACGTCAGCACGGTGGAACTGGGTTCCGGCACCGACCGCGACAAGGTCTTGAAACAGGCCGAAGAATTGTTGCTGGAGCACAAGGTGGTCGAGAAGGGCGATACCATCGTGCTGACCTGGGGCGAGCCTATGGGCAAGGTGGGCGGCACCAATTCCTTGAAAATCACCAAGATCGGCCAGCACTGATCGCGTGACACCGCCGGCCGCCAGGCCGGCACTGTGCAGCGGGGCGTGCCCGTGATGGCGCCCCTGCTACACGGCGGCCTTTCTTGCAGAAAGCGCTGCCACTTTGCCGGTTATTGCCCCTTGACTCCGCTCAAGCACGCCTTCCAGCAATCCCGTCTTGAAAACAGCCAATTAGCTGACGCGCGAGCAGCTGGCCTGGTGTCGCCGCATGCTTGACGACGCTACATATGGTTGAAGCGTTGCTATGCATCAATATACCTCCCAGCGTTAGCCTTATGCTCGCATAAGCCCTGCGGCTTGCGCCTGTACTACTTCAAGCGCCGCAGAGACAGCTTGTTGCATCCTGATTTAACGTAGTTGCTTTTCGAATAATGGTCTTGCTGAAGTCCTATGAATATTTTTGTAAAGCAACTATACTCACGAGTTCTTGAAAAATCATGTCACGCTGGCCGCCGATAATGCGCGCCAGGGTTTGTCTGCATTGCGCTTTTTCTGTCTGAATAAGCCTACCCCGCGCGCCATGCGAGGGCGTGATGACCAAGTCATCATCCGGTCGATTCTTCCCGTTGTTATTTTCGCTGCTTTGCCACTTGGCTAATCAAGTGTGCAGTGCACCTGTGCCTGGTGGCACGTTCATCATCACGCTCACGCGTTACGACCTTATGTTCAGTTCCATGTTTAGCGTAGCCCCGCCTTCGATGCCTTACCAGTACGGTACCTTCGATACCAAACTGGTGCTGTTTTCCATTGCGATCGCCATCTTTGCCTCGTTCATGGCCTTGCAGATCGCCGGTATGGCGCGCAGCAGCGAGCGCGGATTCCAGCGCCAGACGGCCATCGTCACGGGCGCCATTGCGCTGGGCGGCGGTATCTGGTCCATGCATTTCATCGGCATGCTGGCCTTTGATATCTGCACCCGCGTCAGTTTCGAGCCTACCCTGACCTTGCTGTCGATGTTGCCAGGTATGGCGGCATCCTGGGTAGCGCTGCATTTGCTGGCGCGGCCAGAAATCAATTGGCGGCAACTGGTGGTGGGCGGCGTGCTGGTGGGCCTGGGCATCGGTTCCATGCACTATAGCGGCATGGCCGCCATGCAGTCTTCGCTGACCCTGCATTACCAGCCCTGGCTGTTTGCCTTGTCCATCCTGGTGGCGGTGGTGATGGCCATGCTGGCGCTGTGGGTGCGCTTCGGCCTGAATGCCTGGCGCCAGCGTTTGCATCCGATGACCACACTGCTGCTCAGCAGTCTGGTGATGGGCCTGGCGATTTCAGGCATGCATTACACGGGCATGTTGGCGGCACGTTTCGCCGGCACGCCGGTGATGGGCGACAATAGCTTTACCGTCCATGCTTCGTTCGTGGCGCTGGCCGTGGCCCTGATCACCGTCACCCTGACCGTGTTTGTTGCGGCCGCCAACGGCTTGCTGCGCTACCGCCAGTTGCTGCGCCACGCCAGTGCCAGCGAGTCGCGTTTGCGCGCGATTGTCGACACGGCCGCCGATGGCTTGATCACCATTGATGGCCAGGGCAAGGTGCGCTCCTTCAATCCGGCGGCGGAAAAGCTGTTTGGCTGGTCCGAAGCCGATATCGTGGGACGCGAAGCGAGCGTGCTGCTGCAAGATACCGACGCTGTGCGCTACCAGGGTTTTCTGCGCGAGTATCTGGCCACGGGCGTATCGCATATTCTCGATAGCGGGCGCGAACTCGATGGCCGTCATCGCGATGGCGCCATGCTGCCCATCCGCGTCGCCATCGGCAAGATCGATATGCCGGGCAAGCCCCTGTTCGTGGCCTTTGTCACGGACATGCGCTCTTCGCGCGACATGGCGCAGGCGCTGCAAGACAGTGAACGCCAGTACCGCACCCTGATCCGCAATATTCCCGGCGTCTCCTTTCACTGCAACTTCGCCCCCGACTGGCGCATGCTCTTTATCAGCGACGCCGTCTGCACTCTGACGGGCTGGATGCCGGAAGATTTCATCGCCGGCCGGGTCGATATGTTCGACCTGGTGCATCCGGACGACCGCCAGCGCGTCAGCGATAACTGCCTGCAGGCGGCCAGCGAGAAACGCGATTTCGAGAACGTCTACCGCATCATGCACCGCGACGGACGCGAGCGCTGGGTGCGCGAAAGCAGTGGTCCTGTGCTCGACAAGGATGGCGTGGTGCGCTGGATCGACGGCGTGATCCTCGACATCACCGAAAGCGAATTGCGCAATGCCGAATACGAGGGCAAGGTCACGGCCATTTCGCGCGCGCTGGCCGTCATCGAATTCGACTTGCACGGGCGCGTGCTGGCCGCCAACGAGAACTTCCTCGAACTGGTCGGCTACAGTCTTGATGAAGTGCTGGGGCAGCACCACAGCCTGTTCTGCGAAACCGGCTATGTCGCTTCGCCTGCCTACCCGGCGTTCTGGCAGCGCCTGGCCAATGGCGAATTCGACGCGTCCGAATACAAGCGCATCGGCAAGGGCGGCAAGCAGCTGTGGATACAGGCCTCATATAACCCGATCTTCAATACCGACGGCAAACCGTTCAAGGTGGTGAAATTTGCCACCGACGTCAGCGACCGGCGCCTGATGCAGGAAAACCTGCGCGCGGCGAAAGACCGCGCCGAACTGGCGGCTGAATCGAAGACCAGCTTCCTGGCCAATATGAGCCATGAAATCCGCACGCCGATGAATGCCATCATCGGCTTTACGGAAGTGTTGCTGGGTACTGCCCTGGACACCCTGCAGCGGCGCCATCTGACCACGGTGCGCCAGTCGGCCCGTTCGCTGCTGGAACTGCTGAACGATATCCTCGACACGGCCAAGCTGGAAAAAGGCGCGACCGAGCTGGAACTGGTGGACTTTTCGCTGCCGGACCTGGTCGACCACGTGGCCGCTTCGCTGCGCATCACGGCGCAGGCGCGCAAGCTGGAGCTGCATGTGGACTACGATCCCGGCATCGGCCAGTTCTTCCTGGGTGACGCGCGGCGCATCCAGCAGGTGCTGACAAATTTGATCGGCAACGCCGTCAAGTTCACCGAGGTGGGCCACGTGCGCGTGGCGGTTGGCATGCAGGGTAGCCTGGTGCATATCGCCGTGCACGATACGGGCATCGGTATACCGTCCGACCGCCTGGAGAAAATCTTTGCGCCATTCACGCAGGCCGACTCCTCGATGAGCCGCCGGTTCGGCGGCACGGGCCTGGGCACGACGATCTCGCGCCAGCTGGTCGAGCTGATGAAGGGCACTATTACCGTCGAAAGTACCTTGGGCGAGGGGAGCGTGTTCCACGTGCTGCTGCCGCTGGTGGCGGGCAAATCTGTCCTGCGCCGCAGCGAACAGCCGGTGGTGGCCTTGCCGCCGCTGCGCATCCTGGCCGCCGACGACGTGCCGCAGAACGTCGAACTGCTGCTGATCAGCCTGGGCGCGGCCGGCCACCAGGTGATCGCCGCCAGCGATGGCGAGAGCGCCGTGCGCGAATACCGCACGGGCAGTTTCGACATCATCCTGATGGACGTGCAGATGCCGCGCATGGATGGCCTGGAAGCGACCCGCTTGATACGCGTGCATGAGCGCGAGCAGGGCCTGAAGACGACGCCTATCATCGCCCTGACGGCCAGCGTGCTGGAACAGGACCGGCGCGCGGCGCAGGCAGCGGGCATGAATGGTTTTGCCTCTAAACCGCTGGAAATGCACAAGCTGACGGCGGAGATTGCGCGCCTGCTCGACATCACCGTGCCGGCGCCGCAGTTGCAGGCCAGCGCCGCAGCAGGCGCAGGAACGGGATCAGAGCAGATCGACTGGCCGCGTGGCGTTGCCCTGTGGGGCAGCCACGAAGCCTTGCGGCGCGCCATCTTGCGCTTCGTGCAAGCCAATGGCGACTGCGCAAACCTGCTGGCCGCTGAACTGGCGCGCGGTGACACCAGCGTGGCGGGCCATCTGCTGCACCGCGTAAAAGGCGCTGCCGCCAACCTGTGCCTGCCTCAGCTGGGCAGCATCCTGGCGCGGCTGGAACAAGCCATCTCGCGCGAGGAAGACGTGGCCGGATTGCTGGAGCAGTTGACGGCGGCCTTCCTTGCGCTGGAGGCAGAGCTGGCAGCCGGAGAAAACGACGGGGCCATGGTCGAAGCGCCGCAAGCGGATGCGCCAGTGCTGGACCACGCGGCTGCCGATGGCCTGCTGCAGTTAGCCATCGCCAGCCTGGAAGGCGGGCAGCTGGACGACGCCCTGATGGCGCAGATTGCCGCCTTGCTGGCGCCGCATGGCCAGCAGCGCCAGTTGCAGGCGCTGGGCACAGCCGTCGATGATTTTGAATTCGCGCGTGCCGTGGCCGTGCTGCAGGACATGCAGGCATGGCTGCAGGAACAGACGCAGGTACAGAACGGACTGGCTGACTGAATATGGTAACAACAAGATAATGACGATGAAATTACCCGAACAAAAACCTACTTTGCTGCTGGTCGATGATGAAGCGACCAACCTGCAGGTGCTGCGCCAGATCCTGCAGGATGACTACCGCCTGCTGTATGCCAAGGATGGCGCCAAGGCGCTGGAACTGGCGCAAAACAATGCCGTTGAGCTGATCCTGCTCGACATCATGATGCCCGACATGACGGGCTATGATGTGTGCCGCCGCCTGAAAGCCATGCCGCTGACGGCCGCCATTCCCGTCATTTTTGTCACCGCCCTGTGCGATGTGAAGGACGAGGCAGACGGTTTCGAGGCGGGCGCCGTCGATTACATCACCAAGCCGGTCAGCCCGCCCATCGTGCGTGCCCGTGTGCGCACGCATCTGTCGCTGGTCGACGCCCAGGAATTGCGCCGCTCGCGCCTGCAAGTGATCCAAACCCTGGGCCAGGCGGCCGAGTACAAGGATAACGAGACGGGCATGCACGTCATCCGCATGAGCTATTACGCGCGCGAACTGGCGCTGGCAGCCGGCTACAGCGCGGCGCAGGCCGAGGATCTGCTGACTGCCGCACCCATGCACGACGTAGGCAAGATCGGCATCCCCGACGCCATCCTGCAAAAGCCGGGCAAGCTCGATGCCGAGGAATGGAAAATCATGCGCAGCCATGCCCAGATCGGCGCCGCCATCATCGGTGAACACGCAGATGGACTGCTGAAGATGGCCCGCACCATTGCCCTGACGCACCATGAAAAATGGGACGGCAGCGGTTATCCGCATGGCTTGAAGGGCGAAGAAATTCCTCTTGAAGGGCGGATCGTGGCGATTGCCGACGTGTTTGACGCCCTCACCAGTGAGCGCCCCTACAAGCGCGCCTGGACGGTCGAGGAAGCCATCGCCGCCATGCAGCGCGACAGCGGCACGCACTTCGACCCGGAACTGATCGAACTGTTTATCGCGCAATTGCCGGCGATACTGGCGATCAAGGAGCAGTGGCGCGAGCCGGCTTGATATCTTGCCGGCCTCATTTCAGGGCGGAGCTATGCGCAACTGATCGGTCAGCAACTGCGCATAGGCCTGGCTATCGCAGAACGCCAGGAATGAGTGCGTCATTTGTTTGCCCAGCGATTCCATGTGGCGCGAGGAAATGGCATAGGCAAGTTTGCCCGGCTGGCGGCGTGACGGATACACGAAGCCATGAATTGGTTCTTCTTCCTGCGCAATGATCTGGTCAAGCTGCCAGCCCAGCCACTGGCACCAGGCGTGATCGGGACTGCGCAGTTGATCGTAGATGCCCAGCCGGCTGGCGGCCAGCCCAGTCAGGTCGAGCAAGTGCAAGGACTCGCTGAATGACAGGGTCACCATCAGGGCTTGCTCCGCACCGTAGTCGATGTAAAACGTGCCGGGACGCGTGACGTCGTTACGGCAAAGCTGTGCTTCCCAGATTGCTGTGTAGGCATCGTCCGCAAGATACACCCAGTGATAAGGGAAACCATGCAAGCCGGCCAGCTCAGCAGGCGGGCCGAAGCGGTAGGTACGTTCGACTTTTAATGGCCAGATCGATGCCTTGTTCCAGGCTGCGCGCACCAAGGCTTGGTTTGCTTGAAGGGTAATAACATTGCTCAATAATTCAGCGCGCAGCAAGGCAAACGATGGAAGTTGTGCCGCCACCCCGGGCGGGATGGGCGTTTCCTTGAGCTGATATAGCATGCTAGCCTATGATATCGGCCATGCCTCTTTGCTGCCACTGTGCCGCCGTTATCACCTTGCGTAGTCGTTCGCGTGCCGGCAGATCCAGCAGCGCTTGCTGGCTGGAGTGAATCTCGGCACGTGTTTCGAACGATTTTCCTGCTAGCATTTCCGCAGGTGAAAGGTCGTTAAGTTCCTCGGCACTGCTTACCCAGAAGGCATGAATTTCACTACTCGGCTGGCCGGTAAATATGGCCAGTACGGGTGCTATCAGTTCTGGTACTGGCTGGATAAATTGCCAGGCCGGAAATTCCTTGCCGATACTGCGGCCCTTGGGTGTCACGCAATAAAACCGCTTGTTGTCGACCGCACGATACAGCGATGCCTGAGACAGCTCCACCCATCCTTGTTCGACTACCTCTGACACCTTGAGCTTTGATACTGGAAGCCGCGCTTGCGTGGACGGCAAGTCCGTACCCAGCGCGATGCGCGCCTCATTGAGTGCGCGCGTGGCCAGATCGAGCAATCGGCTACGGTCAGGGCCTTGCGCCAGTATGTCGAGGCGCGTGCTGACCAGTCTTGAGAATTGTTCAATTAGCCGCAAGTCGCTACCGGATAATTCCTGATGGCCGGGTAGCAGAGCGTGGTGGTTTACATGCGGTGTCATATTGGTTCCTCAGGTAAATGTATACATCGACTGCTTCGGGCAGGCTAGAAGTCATAGTCCACTATATGCAAGTTTCTCGAGTTTCGCAAGTTTATCACTGCATGAGCTTGCTTCTCTTTAGTCAGCCAGCCTCAAAATCCGCCGTATTTCCAGGATCGCCTGCGGGCTTTCCTGCACGCTGTGCCAGGAGGGGATGACTTTCTCGGATTGCGCGCCGTCCAGGTGGGCGCTGGCGTAGGGCACCACGCCGTCGCTCGATGCCTGCAGTGGCACATCCGGCGTGTCGTTGCCCATGATGGAGTAGTAGCGCACCTGCGGGCTGATCGGCAGGTCGGCCACCAGGCGCACGAACGGGTCCTTGTCGCTGAGGTTATCGATGCTGTTGGGGATGCGCAGCGGTTCACTGCTGCCCGTGTCGAGCTGGGCCAGGCTGCCGACGGCGTCCGAGAATTGGTCCAGCATGGTGATCGGCAGGGTAATCAGGTTGGCGATCCAGCGCGCCACCTTGTGGTTGGCGAACGAGGTGCCGCGGTGTGGCGCGGCGATGAAGATGGCGCGGTTCACTTGCGGCATGGCGCCAAATTCCAGGTAGGGCGCCAGGCCGGCGCGCACTTTTTCCGCCTTCTTGCCCTTCAAATTGTATTCTTCGGTGATGGCGTCGAGCAGGGTCGTGCTGGCATTCGAGACCATCAGGCGCGACAGCACACCACCCATGCTGTGGCCGATCAAGACCATCTCGTTGGATGCATTCGCCCTGGCCGATGGATCGAAATGGGCCAGCGTGGCATCGAGCGCCTGGCGGATGGCCAGGTTGTTGGCGGCCAGCGGCGCATTGCTGGGGTAATACACTTGCCAGATCTGGTAGCGGCGGCGCAGCTGCTCGTCACCCATCAGTTCATTGGCCACATTGATCCATGCTTCCGGACTGCTGGCCAGGCCATGCAGCATGACGATGGTGCGTTTGTTTGGATCGTAGGGCTGCATCAGATGCACCTGCGGGCGGGCGATGCCTTCGGCGCGGCCAAACAGGGTGCGCAGCGCCTGCACGCCGAAGCCCGAGCGGGCCAGCCACAAGCCATAACCGGCCGTGAAGTTGGCGGCCACGGGCAGTTCGCGGCCGGCCATGCTGATGCTCGCGTTGCGGTAAGGGTCGGCCAGCACGATCATCAACTGCTGCGTGGCCAGCACTTCGGTGAGGGTCTTGCCTTCGAAGCGTATCAGCGCCGTGACGACCGGGAAGCGCGTTTCCTGGTAGGGCACTTCCACGCCAGATGATTGGCCAGGCTTGGGCATGACAGCCACCAGGTCGGCGCCGAAGCCGTCGCGCCGGTAGACATTGCGCAAGCCGGAAAATTTCAATGAGGTGGCAGGCAGCAGTTCTTCCGGCAGGGTGCCGTCGTGCGGCAGGCGCAGGGCCGACAACTCGCTGTCGATGTCCCAGCCCGCCACGCGGATCACCTTGCCGTCAGGGCGGTATTCGCCGCGGTGGTGGAACAGGTTGCCGACGGCTTTTTGCACGGCATAGTTATAGTAATCGCGAATCTGCGTCTGGCGCTCTTCGAAGGCCCGTTCACCGGGCGAGCGCGCCGTATAGAACAGGTAGGCGTAGGCGTAGCGGGCCGATTCCAGCCAGGCGGCCAGCACGTCGGCATTGTTTTTCGTGCCTTGTTTTTCTTCGGTCAGCGCGCTTTCCAGCCACAGTTCGGACAGGGTGGCCAGGCGCTGCTCGTCGCTGAGCAATTCGGAGCGGGCCAGGTCGGCGCGGCAGGAGCCGGCATTGGCCTCGCAGGCGGCGATGTCGCTGCCGATGATGCGCAGCACTTCGTTTGCCGAGGCGCTCAGTTTGCCGGTGGTGAGGATGTCGCCGCGCCGCTGCTGCAGATAGTCGGCGGGAGAAATGGAACTGACGGTGACGGCGGCGCAACCGCTCAGCAGCAGCGTAGCGCACAGCAGCAGGCTGTATCGCAGGCTGCGTGTGCGCGTCAGCATGTGCGTTGCCTGCCTCAGAACGAGTACACCAGGGTCAAGGAAGTCTGGGTATCGGTGTTTTTCTTGTCTTCAGGGACGTGCGTATCGCTACGGGCGCTGAAGGCGGCCTTCATCTGCATGGTGCCGTTGATCTTGGTGCTGAGCGCCGTCTCGGCGATCGAGTGGGTGTTCGAGGTGCCGCGTTCGACGCTGAGCGTTTGCGAGAACAGGGCCGACTGGCTGATTTTCCATTTCATGGCGGCCGCGCCACGTATCGTGAGCCCATGTTCCGATTCGCCGGTTTCCGAGGTGCCGTTGAAGTAGCCTGGACCGACTTCGACGTCCAGGCTCTTGTCGTCCGACTGGTACCAGCGCGAGCCATGACCGACTGCCAGGGTCGAGTATCGGGTATAGGCGCCGAAGCGGTCGTTGACGTGCGTGGCCAGCACAAACAGTTTTTCGTTTTCCGTCGTCAGCTTGTAAGCCGCCTTGGCGGACGCTGAAAAGCGTTCGGCCGAGCGCTCGCGGATTTTCTGGCCTTCTTCGTTGGTGGTTTCGTCTTCCTTGAAATAGCCGCTGAAAATATACTGGTTACTCCAGTTGTCGAGCTCCTGGCGCGCATCGATCTTGCCGGTCACCGACGTGCCGACGGTATTGCCGGTGGTGGTGATGGCGCCCAGTTCGGCCGAGGTGGCCCAACTGCCGATGGGGATTTCGTCAAACAGTACCGTTTGCTTGATCGGTTTGCTGTCCTTGGGATCTTTGGCGTCGATGGCATAGGCGCCGCCGTGGGCGATGGACAATGCCAGCGCCAGTGCGAGAGTAGTGGTCGATTTCATGGCTATAAGCGTGTCTTTGGCCAGTGCGTCAGCGGTGACGTACTGCCTGCGGTTCGTCAATTGGTTAGCGATGACGCTGAGGGCCGCCGGCACGGGGCATCAACACCGTGTGCGCGGGCGCGGCCTATCATTGTCGAGGCCGTATTGTACCTGAGCCTGTGTGCTATCCGCTGATCGCTTGCCATCTTGTCTGGCGTGGGAATGCTGGTATAGTGATTCCTGACTTGATACTGGATAGTGATCGATGAAAAAGCTGGTTTGTGGCGCTGCCTTGCTGGCCGCTGGTTTTGCTGGTGCGCAGGCTCCTGCGCCTGTGCCGGCGGTGGAGACTCCGCCAGCTGCACCGCAATTGACGCAGCCGATGATACGTGACGCCGTGCACGCCGTGCTGGCGGAAGACGCCAAAGCCGCCGAGGGGCAGCCCGTGGTGCAGCAGGTGACGATACGCGCCGATAAATATGAAAAATTTGCCGCCGCCTTCAGTGAGGCGAAAGTGCCCGACTGCCTGCATGAAGACGGTTTGAAGCGCCAGCCGACCAATATCGGGCCGATCGGCCTGGGCGGCATCCTGGCGCTACCGTTCGTGGCGGTGGCCAAGCTGCGCGGCAAATGTAATTGACTACAAGATGACTACAAGACCCGTATCCACGGCTGCGCCGCCACGTGGCGCTGCTCGAACGCTACGATCTGCGGCATTGACTGCAGGGTCAGGGCGACCATGTCCATGCCATCGACCAGCATGCGGCGCGAGCGTGGCGCCAGCGCGAAGGGCGTGAGCGTGCCGTCCGGCGCGGTGATCGTCATCGCCAGCAGGTCGATCTCCAATGTTGGCTGCGCTGCCTGCGCCAGCGCGGCCACCAGCGCATCGATGGCGGCTTGCTCGAGCATGATGGGCAGCAAACGGTTATTGAGCGCATTGCCATAGAAGATTTCACCATAGCTGGGGGCGATCACGGCGGCGATGCCGAACTGCTGCAAACCCCATACGGCGTGTTCGCGGCTGGAACCGCAGCCGAAATTCGAGCCGGCGATCAGGATGCGCGTTGCCTCGTAACCCGGCTGGTTCAGGATGCAATCGGTGTGCGGCTGGCCATCACCATCGAAGCGCAGGTCATACAGCAAGCCCCGGTCCAGCCCTTGCTTGCTGATGGTGCGCAGGAATTGCTTGGGCATGATCTGGTCGGTGTCCAGGTTATCGATCAGCAGCGGCGCCGCCAGGCCGGCGATCCTTGTCAATTGTTCAGGCATGTGATTACTCATTGTGCGTGCTCCAGTGTGCGGACGTCGCTGATGACGCCCGTGATCGCGGCGGCGGCCGCCATCGCAGGACTCATCAGATGCGTGCGGCTGGCACGGCCCTGCCGTCCTTCGAAATTGCGGTTGGTGGTCGAGGCGCAGCGCTCCAGCGGCGACAAGACGTCGTCGTTCATGGCCAGGCACATCGAGCAGCCAGGCTGGCGCCACTCGAAACCGGCGGCGATGAAAATGTCGGCCAGGCCTTCCGCCTCGGCCTGGCGGCGCACGGCGCCCGATCCCGGCACCACCATGGCGCGCACCTTGTGCGCGACCTTGTGCGTGCCCACGATGGCGGCGGCGGCGCGCAAGTCTTCGATGCGGCTATTCGTGCACGAACCGATGAAGACGCGGTCGATCGGCAGACCCATGATGGGTTCGCCGGCTTGCAGGCCCATGTAGGCGAGCGCCTTGCGGGCCATTGCCGGTGCGTGCGGGTCCGCGCTGCCTGATGCATCATCGGGGCCGGGAATGCGCGCATTGACGGCCATGCCCTGGTCCGGGCTGGTGCCCCAGGTGACATAGGGCGCGACCTCGCTGGCGTCGAATACGTGTTCCAGGTCGAACACGGCGTTCGCATCGCTATGCAGTTCGTCCCACAGCGCCGGCAGGGCACCGTCGCGGAAGGGGGCGGCGTGGCTGCGCAGGTAGTCGCGCGTTGCGCTGTCTGGCGCGATCAGCGCGGCGCGGGCGCCTGCTTCCACCGCCATATTACACAAGGTCATGCGCGCCTCGACGGACAGCGCGGTGATGGCCGTGCCGCAGAATTCCACCGCATAACCGCGCGCGCCCTGTGCACCGAGGCGGTTGATCAGGTACAAGGTCAGGTCCTTGACCGAGGTGCCGCGCGCCAGCTGGCCATCAATGCGCACGCGCATGCTCTGCGCCACCCGGTAGACCAGCGTCTGCGTGGCCAGGATATGCTCGACTTCGGAAGTGCCCACGCCAAAGCCCAGCGCCCCCAGCGCGCCATAGGTGGTGGTGTGGCTGTCGCCGCACAGGATCACCATGCCGGGGCGCACCAGGCCCTGTTCCGGCGCGATGATGTGCTCAATGCCCTGGTCCATGTCATTGGTGTCGTACAGGCGGATGCCGTGGCGTTCGCAATTGCGGCGCAGATTGAGCGCCAGCAGGCTGGACGCCGGGTCGCCGATCACGCGCTGGCCGACCGCCAGCGGCGCGGTGGGAATGATGTGCGAGACGACCGCCAGTTGCTGGCCAGGGCGCAGCACGGCGCGCTGCTTGTCATGCAGGCTGCTGAAGGCTTGCGGACTGGTGTACTCGTTCATGATATGCAGGTCGGCGTACAGCAGCACGTGGTCCGCGTCGAGGTGTTCGACGGTGTGGCTATCGACCAGTTTCTGGTAAAGCGTGGCTGGCCGGGAGGTCATGGCTGGCTTTCAACAGGGGTTGGACCCAGCAGGAAGGGCAGGGTGGCGGCCAGCAGTCCGGCTGGATTTTCCTCGGGGATGTAATGGCCGCAGGGCAGGGCCTGGCCCTGTACCTGCTCGGCCAGCAGCTGCCATTCGGCCAGCGGGTCGAAGCAGCGCCCGACCACGCCATCGGCGCCCCACAGGGCCAGCATGGGGCAGGTGATGCGCTTGCCGGCGGCCAGGTCGGCCCGTTCATGGTCCAGGTCGATGCTGGCGCTGGCCCGGTAGTCTTCGCATATGCCATGGATGGTGGCCGGGTCGCGCAGGCAGCGCAGGTATTCGGCATACGCTTGCGGCGTGAATGGCGCCAGTCCGGCCGAACGGCCGCCTATGGTGTACTGCAGGTAGGCGTCCGGGTTGCCGCTCACCAGCAGCTCGGGGAACGGCGCCGGGCGTATCAGGAAAAACCAGTGGAAATAGCTGGTGGCGAACTCGCGGTCGGTTTTTTCATACATGGCCAGCGTGGGGGCGATGTCGAGCACCACCAACCGTGTTATGCGTTCAGGGTGGTCGAGCGCCATGCGGTAGGCGACCCGGCCGCCACGGTCATGCGCCATCACCAGGAAACGCTCAAAGCCCAGCAGCTGCATCAGCCGCACTTGTTCATTGCCCATCTCGCGCTTCGAATAATTGCTGTGATCAGGCAGACCGGCCGGCTTGCCGCTGTCGCCATAACCGCGCAGGTCGGCGGCGATCACCGTGAAGTGGCGTGCCAGCTGGGCCGCCACCTTGTGCCAGATGACGTGGGTTTGCGGGTGGCCGTGCAACAGCAGCAGGGCCGGGCCGGAACCGCCACGCACATAATGCACGGGCGAGCCATCGACATCTAGGGTGTGGGAAGTGAAATGCTCGAACATGGCGTCTCCTGCAAAACGTAAGTAGGGTGATGATTGGTATGCCTGCATTCTAGGATAGTTTTGCTGCGATATAATGTGCTCAAGATTAAGCCATTATTTCTTTGGAGTGAAGAATGAGTGCTGTTTCGGACCTGGCTTTCTTTGCCATGCTGGTCAAGCATGGCAGCATGGCGGCGGTGGCGCGCGAGATGGGCGTGACGCCGCCCGTGATCAGCAAGACCCTGGCCAGCCTGGAAGCGCGGCTGGGCGTGCGCCTGCTGAACCGCAGCACCCGGCGCATGAGCGTGACGCAGGAGGGTGAGTTGTATTTTGCGCAAGGCTCGCGCATCCTGGCTGAAATCGAGGAGCTGGAAAGCACGGTGGCGGCCAGCCGCGCCGCACCGCGTGGCCTGTTGCGCGTGAATGCCAGCATCGGTTTCGGGCGGCGCCATATCGGCCCGGCGATTACTGCGTTTGCACGCGAATATCCCGAGGTGGAAGTGCAACTGCAGGTCAGCGACCGGCCCGCCAACCTGGCCGATACGGCGTTCGATGTGGGCATCCGCATCGGCGCGTTGCCCGATTCGCGCCTGTATGCGCGCCGTATCGCGGCCAATGAGCGCTGGCTGTGCGCGGCGCCCCAGTATTTGCGCGGCAAACCGCCGCTTGCCGTGCCGCGCGACCTGGCACGCCACCAGTGCATCGTGCTGCGCGAAAATGACGCTGCCTATGGCCACTGGACCTTGTACCAGGGCCGGAACCAGGAAAGCGTCAAGGTGCGCGGCAAGCTCAGTACCAACCATGGCGAAATCGCGCTCGACTGGGCGCTGGACGGGCAGGGCATCGTGCAGCGATCGCAGTGGGATGTGGCGCCGTATCTGCGTTCGGGACGGCTGGTGCGCGTGCTGCCCGAGTGGAGTCTGGCGCCGGCCGACATCTTTGCCGTGTATCCGGAAAAGCTGAACCTGTCGGCCCGCGTGACGGCGTTTATCGATTTCCTGCAGCGTCATTTCGCCACCACCGCACGCCAGGACTGGTAAGCCGGCGCTGCCTGGCGTATGCTGCGCGTATTCACCGATTTACTCCATTTCTACAAGGAATACCCCGTGCGCTGCCTGGTCATCGAAGACGAAGCCGATACATCCCGTTATATCTGCGCCGGCTTGCGCGAGGCGGGCCACGACGTCACCGCCTGCGACAACGGCATCGACGGCATGCGCCTGGCCTGCGGCGAAGAATGGGATGCCCTGATACTGGACCGCTTGCTGCCCGGCGAGCTCGATGGCCTGGCCATCGTTGCGCGCCTGCGCGGCCTGGGCCGCAATACGCCGGTGCTGGTGCTGTCGGCGCTGTCGAGCGTCGACGAGCGCGTGCGCGGCCTGCGTAGCGGCGGCGACGATTATCTGTCCAAACCATTTGCGATTGCCGAACTGCTGGCGCGCATCGAGGCGCTGCTGCGCCGCGCCGCACCGGTGCCGGACGCCACCCAATTGCAGGTGGCCGACCTGGTGCTCGACATGCGCACCATGCGCGTGACGCGCGCCAACCGCCAGATTGCGCTGCAGCCGCGTGAATTTCGTTTGCTGGAATACCTGATGCGCCATCAGGGCCAGTCCGTCACGCGCGCCATGCTGCTCGAAGCCGTGTGGGATTATCATTTTGACCCGCAAACCAACGTCATCGACGTGCAGGTCAGCCGCCTGCGCACCAAGATTGACAAGGAGTTTTCCCCGCCGCTGATCCACACGGTGCGCGGCGTGGGCTATACGCTGGGCGTGCTGGATGGTGGCTAATGGCGGGACATAATATCCACCGCTCCATCGCGGCCCGATTGGCGCTGGGCTATGGCTTGCTGACGGCGCTGTCTATCGCCGTCGTCTGTGGCGTGTTCTATGTCGGCACCATCGGCGTGCTGGACCGCAGCGTGGACCACAAGCTGGTGGTGCTGTCCGGTCGCCTGGCCTCGCTGTACGATGTGAACGATGGCGGCGGCGCCGTGTCCGCTGAAATCGCCCATTTGCTGACCGACCGCACCGACAGCGATACCGAGATCTTTTTGCTGGTGGACGCCGATGGCAAGCGCATCTCGGGCAATCTGTCGGAATGGCCAGACCCCACCAGCCCGGTGGGCCGGCTGCTGCACCGCGAGGTGACGCGTGAAGGCCGGCGCGTGCCGGCGCGGCTGCTGATACGCGACCTCGACGGCGGTGCGCGTTTGTTCGTGGGCCGCGACATGGAAGAGGGCGAATCGATCCGCAGCCTGGTGGTGCGCTCGCTGGCCTTTGGCGGCGGCGCGGCCGTGCTGCTGGCGGTGGCCGGTGCGCTGCTGTTCCGGCGCCAGCTCGAAGCGCGTATCGGACGCATCCGCCGCACGGCGGCCGACATCGAGGCCGGTGACCTGAGCCAGCGCATCCCGGTGACCAGCGATGATGAATTCGGCTTGCTGAGCCGCGACATCAACCGCATGCTGGACCGCATCGAACATTTGATGGAAGGCGTGCGGCATGTGTCGAACGCGATTGCGCACGACTTGCGCACGCCGCTGGGCCGTATCCGCAACAAGCTCGATGGCGCCCTGCGTGTCGCTGCCGAGGTGCAGACGCGTGAAGGCCACGCACTGGCGGCGCAGGCGGCCATCGACGATATCGATGAACTGACCCGTGTATTCGACAAGCTGCTGCAGATCGCCGCTGCCGAATCGGGCATGCGGCCCGAAAATTTCAGCGACATCGATTTGCACCAGATCGGCGCCGACATCGTGGAAATGTATGAGGCCACGGCCGACGAGCGCGGCGTGCTGCTGGTGCAGATGTATGGTCAGGACGTGCCGGCGCGCGGCGACCGCAATTTGCTGGGCAGTGCGCTGGCCAGCCTGGTCGACAACGCCATCAAGTATGCGGGACCGGGGGCGACGGTGGAAGTGTCGGCCGGCACGGATGAAAATGGCAGCTGGCTGGCCGTGCGCGACAACGGCCCTGGCGTGCCGCCCGAAGAATTGCCGAAACTGACGCAGCGCTTTTATCGTCTCGACAAGAGCCGTCACTTGCCCGGCAATGGCCTGGGCCTGTCCATCGTGGCGGCCATCGCGGCCCTGCACGGCGGCAGCCTGGTGATCGAGGATGCGGCGCCTGGCCTGTGCATACGTTTGCGCCTGCTGCGTTAATTCATCAGTATTGCCAGTGTCATTGTTGTGCATTGGCACATTACCAACTTGTAACCCCTGTCTTTTCAACAGCCACCTATCATCGGCGCTACCTGGCGTAGAGCGGCTTTGATTGGTGGCTGTCTGCGCCGGGCCGCACGCGGCCGATGCCGCGCTTATTTCGCTGTTCGCCGCAGAGACGTTTCATGCCTACTTTTACCGTTACCGGGGAGCGCATCGCGCTGCCAGCACCGCGCCAGCATGGCCACCGCATCAAGGCCGCGCTGGGCGCCCTGGTATTTCCCTTGCAGCGCGCGCGCTGGCAAGCCTTTGTCGAGGACTTGCCTGGCCTGATGGCGCTGGCGCAATCGCATCCCAGCCTGCTGTACAAGATTTATCGTCCTTACGCGAGCCGCCATCTGGGCTGCTCGGCCAGGGTCGCGCTGCTGCAGGGCCATTATCAGTTTCTGTGGCAGGCGGGTGCCCGTCCGCTGGTGGAATACGCGGCGCGGCGCGCGCTGGTGCTGGCCAATATCGAAGGCAAGGACGGTTTGATCTACCGCTTGCAGCTGACTGCCATCCATGACAGCCACCGTGAAGGTGAGCTGTGCCTGCGCCTGACGCGCGACGGCGTGTCGCTCTACCTGGCCAGTTTTGTATTCCTGCCGCAGGCTGGCAGCGCTGTCATCCAGCTGGGCGCCATCCAGGGGCTGCGCTCGCAGGCCGGTGCACAATCGATCCGCGAGGCCACGCGCGCGCTGCATGGCTGCCGGCCGAAAAACCTGATGGTGGCGGCCTTGCGCGACCTGGGCGACTTTTTCGGCTGTGGCGAGCTGGCGCTGGTCAGCAATGCCAATCGCATCGCCCTGAACGCACGCCGGCGCCGGCAGATATCGGCCGACTACGACCTGACGTGGCAGGAAATGCACGCCACGCCGGATGGCGACGGTAATTACCGGATGCCCTGCAGTCCTTGCAGGGCGCCAGACCTGTCCCAGGTGGCGTCGAAGAAGCGCGCTTGTGCGCGCCGCCGCGGCGCCATGCTGGTGCAAATGGGCAGCGACATGCGCTGGCAGTTGTCGGCCTTGCTGACGACGCCGGCTGGCGCCAGTTCGCGAGCTTGCACTGTGGCGCGCACGTCCTGGCCGCCGCTCGCCAGTATTTTCTGAGCTGTGTCTTGACCATGGCGCGTTTTTCGGCACGGCGCCAGGCAAAAGCGCCGCGATGGGCGTATACTTGCCGGCATTCTTAACCTGAAGCCAGTCACCCCATGCCAGCAACTTTCCCTACTTCGCGCATGCGCCGCCTGCGCGCAACGCCCCAACTGCGCGAACTGTTCCGCGAAACCGACATCAACGCGCGCGATCTGGTCCTGCCTATCTTCGTCGATGAAGGCAGCAGCGACTTTATCGAGATCGCTTCCATGCCCGGCGTGCGCCGCATCCCTGAAGCGAAGCTGGCGCAGGAAGTCGAGCGCTATGCGCGCGCAGGCCTGCGTTCGGTCATGACCTTCGGTATTTCGCACCACAAGGATGGCCAGGGCAGCGACACCCTGAACCCGGACGGCCTGGTGGCGCGCATGTCGCGCATCATCAAGGACGCCGTGCCCGAGATGGTGGTCATGTCCGACACCTGCTTTTGCGAATACACGGACCACGGCCATTGCGGCATCCTGCATGGCGACACGGTGGACAATGACAGCACCGTGCTCAACCTGGGCAAGCAGGCCGTGATCGCCGCGCAGGCGGGCGCCGACATCATCGCGCCCTCGGCAGCCATGGATGGCCAGGTAGCCGCGATTCGCAGCGCACTCGATGCGGCCGGTTTCCACGACACCCCCGTGATGGCGTATTCGACCAAGTTCGCTTCTGGCCTGTATGGCCCGTTCCGCGACGCGGCCGGCAGCACCCTGAAGGGCGACCGTAAAACCTACCAGATGGACCCGATGAACCGCCGCGAAGCGATCCGAGAGTCCTTGATCGACGAAGCCGAAGGCGCCGACGCGCTGATGGTCAAGCCGGCCGGCGCCTACCTGGACATCATCCGCGACCTGCGCGAAGTGACGCGTTTGCCGATCGGCGCCTACCAGGTCAGCGGCGAATACGCGATGATCAAGTTTGCCGCCCAGGCAGGCGCCATCGACGAGCGCCGCGTGGTGCAGGAAACCCTGGGCGCCATCAAGCGCGCGGGCGCCGACATGATCTTTACGTATTTCGCGATGGATGTGCTGAACAATCCCTACTAAGCAAGCAGAGATAGGGGGCAGGGCGCGCCATTTCCGCTATGATGGCGCGCTGTTGATAGCGATGTTGATAATAAGCTGCCCATGTCCCTGAAAATCTCCCGTATCCTGCACGCCGGTTATGTCTTCGAAAACGATGGCACGTCCATCGCCTTCGATCCCATCGTTGAAAACCCGTTCAGCCGCAACTGCCACGCCTTTCCCTCCGTGCGCTTCGAGCTGGAACAGGTGCGCAGCCTGCGCCTCGATGCGATCTTTATCTCGCACCTGCACGACGATCATCTGTCGCTCGACAGCCTCGATCAGTTCGACCGCAGCACGCCGATTTATCTGTATTGCGTCTTCGACGAGCTGTTCGCGATGATCAAAGCGCTGGGTTTTGCACAGGTGCAGCGCCTGCAGGTCGATCTGCCGGTACAGGTGGGCAGCATCGAGATCATTCCGCGCCGCGCGCTCGATGACGATGTCGACTCCCTGTTCCAGGTACGGGCGGCGGGCTTGAATGTCCTGAACGTGGTCGATTCCTGGATCGGCCCCGAAACCATCGCGCAACTGGCGGCCTACGCGCCATGGGACATGGTCTTGTGGCCCTTCCAGACCATGCGTGAAATCGCCGTGATCGCGCCATCGCGCGCTGGCATGGATACAGGACCGGTGGAGCTGCCCGACGACTGGGCGCCGCAGCTGCGCGCGCTGGCGCCGCGCTACATCGTGCCCAGCTCCTGCCAGTTCGTGCAGGAAGACTGGTCCTGGTATAACCACGCCATGTTCCCCGTCACCTACCGCCAGTTTGCGCAGGAAATCGGCGCCGCGCTGCCGGACGCGCATATTCTCAGGCTCGATCCTTCCACCTCCGTGCTGCTCGATAGCGAAGGCTTGACGCCAGCTGCGCCGCTGCCCTGGGTGATCCCCGTGGGGCCGCAGGATATCGATTTCGATTACCGGCCCGGTTTGATCCCACCTTCTACTGCCGATATCGCGCGCCGCTTCGCGCCCTTGAGCGAGCCTGACGCCGCGCTGGTGCTGGATTTTTGCCGTGACGGCTTGCTGCAGCGCTACCGCGACATGGAGCTGGCCGAGGACAGCTATTTCCAGGCGCCGCGCTTATGGCGCTTGTCGCTGTACGGCCATGACGGTGACGCCACGGTGCTGTATTACCGCACGCATGGCGACCAGATCGTGCTGGCGGATCAGACGGACGAGGCGCCCGGCTGGACCACCGAGCTGCCGCTGGTAAAGTGCCATGCGGCGCTGGTGCTGGGCGAATCGCTGACGTCGATGTATATGCGCATCAACGATCATGCGTTCGACGCGGCCACCCAGGCGCTGCTCGACGAAGCCGATATCGTTGACGACCCTTTGATACGCTGTTTGTTCAACGACGCCATCGGCGCTTACCAGGCGGCGCAGCTAGAGCGTTTGCTGGCACGTCCAGCCGAAAAATCCACGACACGGTAAGATAGCTGTTTTACGCATTGTTGAACAAGGAATTGACTACCATGGCACATGACAACAACACTGAAACCGCGATCCTGGCAGGCGGCTGCTTCTGGGGCGTGCAAGACTTGCTGCGCCGTTATCCTGGTGTGCTGGCCACGCGCGTGGGCTACAGCGGCGGCGACGTGGCCAACGCCACCTACCGCAACCATGGCACGCATGCCGAAGCGATTGAAATCGTCTTCGACCCGGCCGTCATCAGCTATCGCAAGATCCTCGAATTCTTCTTCCAGATCCATGATCCCAGCACGGTGGACCGCCAGGGCAATGACCTGGGCAGCAGCTACCGCTCGGCCATTTTCTACACCAGCGAAGCGCAAAAGCAGGTGGCGCAGGACACCATCCGTGATGTCGATGCTTCCGGCCTGTGGCCAGCCAAGGTCGTGACGCAAGTCGAAGCGGCCGGCCCGTTCTGGCAAGCGGAACCCGAGCATCAGGATTACCTGGAGCGTCTGCCAAATGGCTATACCTGCCATTTCGTGCGCCCGGACTGGGTGCTGCCGCAGCGCGGCTAACAAAGTCTGCTCGTTTTAGCTGGACGCCCGCTTAGCCGGGCGTTTTCATTTCTGATCTTCATCAACACAATGTTTGCGCCAGATCCAGGGGCATCACTCCGGTTGATGCCAGCAAATCGCTTCGACATGGGCGTGCATAAAATTTCCGGAATACAAGGAAATAATGTGAGTATATTGACATGAAATTACCGCCTATGATGGTTGTTGAGTACCGAATGCATGCCACGCAGTCCAGGCATCGGCAAGGCGGATAGCCAGCGCCTGTCGCAATCCGCGATCTCCCTACGGCTCAGGAATCATCACCCCAAAAGGAGTAGATAATGGCAACACCTGAACAGAACGTGGTCGAACACCTGTATCTGACGGCCGGTAATCTGGGCTTGCCCGGCGCCCCGATCCTGAATCTGGCTGTGCTGTACAACTCGGCCGATGGTGCGCTGAGCGGCGAGGCGCTGATTGCACAGGCCATCGCTCCACCCAATGGCCGCGTGGTGATCCGTCCCGTCAGCGGCCAGGCGCACGGACTGGGTTTGCAGCATTACACCCGCGCGTTCACCCTGAGCGGCGAATACACGGTATCCGTGCCGCCACCCGCCATTGGTACCTATCTGGCCAAGTTCACTGCCACCTTCGTCACCGATAATGACTGGACAGGCCGTGGCACTTTCACCTATGGCGATCAGACCGTGAAGGATGTGCCGATCAAGAAACGCGGCTAATTCCGACTGTCAGCGGCGGCGTCCCTGCTGGGGCGCCGCCGTTTTTACGTCTGTTCTCCCGATTGAAAAGCGGCGTATCATGAGCGAAAAAGTTCATGGAGGAGACAGCATGCATCATCAGCGACAGGGTAGCAGCACGACCGCGGCGCGCTATCAAAGCGGTTTTGGCAACGAGTTTGCCACCGAGGCCATCCCTGGCGCCTTGCCGCAAGGGCAGAATGCGCCGCAGCGCGCGCCTTTCGGGCTGTATGCGGAACAGTTGTCGGGCACGGCCTTCACGGCGCCGCGTGCGCAAAACCGGCGCTCCTGGCTGTACCGCATCCGGCCCGCCAGCCAGCACCGGCCGTTCACCCCCTTGGAAAATACCCGCATCGTCAGCGATTTTCATGCCATGCCACCGACGCCGCCCAACCAGCTGCGCTGGAATCCTTTGCCGCTGCCGCCGCTGCAGATTGAAACGGATTTCATCGATGGCCTGGTGACGATGGCGGGCAATGGCAGCGCCGAGGCGATGAGCGGCTGCGCGATACACCTGTATGCAGCCAACCGGGCTATGCAGCGCTGTTTTTATTCGGCCGATGGCGAGTGGCTGATCGTGCCGCAGCAGGGCAGGCTGTCCATTTTTACCGAGCTGGGATTGATCGAAGTCGAACCGCAGGAAATCGCCGTCATCCCGCGCGGCATGCGCTTTCGCGTCAGCCTGCCGGACGGCCAGGCGCGCGGTTATATCTGCGAGAACTTTGGCGCCGCTTTCCGCCTGCCTGAGCTGGGACCGATCGGATCGAACGGCCTGGCCAATGCGCGCGATTTTCTCACGCCCCATGCGGCCTATGAAGATGTCGACGGCGAGTGTGAACTGATCGCCAAGTTTGGCGGCCATCTGTGGCGCACGGTGCTCGATCACTCACCGCTGGACGTGGTGGCCTGGCATGGCAATTATGCGCCGTATAAATACGATTTGCGCCGCTTCAATACCATAGGCTCGATCAGCTATGACCATCCCGACCCATCGATTTTCCTGGTATTGCAGGCGCCCAGCGACAACCCGCAGCTCGGTGCGATCGACTTTGCGATATTTCCGCCACGCTGGCTGGCCGCCGAGCACACTTTCCGTCCGCCCTGGTTTCACCGCAACGTGGCCAGCGAATTCATGGGCCTGATCCATGGTGTGTATGACGCCAAGGCGGCCGGCTTCGTGCCGGGCGGCGCCAGCCTGCACAATTGCATGTCGGGCCACGGCCCCGATGCACAAACGTTTGAAAAAGCCTCGCACAGCGATACGGCCACGCCGCTGAAAGTGGGCGACACCATGGCCTTCATGTTTGAAACGCGCAGCATGATCAGGCCTACGCCGTTTGCGCTCGATGGCGGCTTGCTGCAAACCGATTATTTTGAATGCTGGCAGGGGCTGCGCAAGCATTTTCTTCCTTAGTCTTCTTCATCCCAGGTGGTAGCCGATGCCGACGCAAACGCTACCCCGTCACCGGCATGCGCGCGCAGTTGCAGCAGCATCAGCGCCATGCCCAGCATCAGCGCGCCTGCGCAAAGTTTCTTTTTCATCGACTGTCCTGTCCCAGAGTGTTGGTGTTGCAGTGCGGCATATGTTTCTTTACACACATCTTCTATTATATTGCTACTTCCATCAGAGCGGGCTGATCAAATTGCCAAGCGTGTTCTACAATAACGGGCCTTGTGCGTTTGCACTACATTAATTTGCTCAATAGTATGTGAAGGGAATGACTAGCCTGTGACTTCCAAGCCGATCAAGATAGCCGCCACCGTGATCGTGGCGCTGGCCGCCGGTGCCGGCATCTACACGTTCATGCGTCCTGCCGCGACCGCCTCCCATGCCGGCGCTCCTGCCGCAACGCCGCAAGGCGCCGTGGATGCGGTTGCCATTTCGGCGCAATTGCGCGATTTGCTGGCCAATTTCCGCAAGATCATCGTCTTGCTGGCCGATGAGCAAGCGCTGCCGGACGGCGCCCGCGACGAGGCGCGCAAAGTGGGGCAAAGCCTGTTCCATGAAAACCAGGAACGCATGACCAAGCTGGACGCCATGCTGGACCAGTTGACGGCGTCCGGCAATCCGGGCCGCTTCGAGGCGCTCGACGGTTTGCTGACGTATATCGAATCCGATCCCGGCCTGTACGATGCCGACCGGCTGGCCTTCCGCGAGCTGCTGCAAAGCATGCTGGCCGACGTGGCCAGGGATAGCTCCTTGCCGGCGATCAAGGTGCACAAGCGCATTTCGGAAGACCTCGATGCACTGGGCGAGATCGAGCGCAATTATGAAAAGGAAATCCGCCAGATCTTCGGCAACCTGGGCCAGCGCGCCATCGAACTCAAGCGCGAGCGCTGGGACGATTATGTGGTCCACCTGAAAAAACTGTATAACCGCGAGCAGATACTCAAGGAAAACGGCGTCGTCGTGCCTTATGCCGTGCCACCGGGCGGCGCCGTTCCTGATGCTAAGCCAGAGGTGAAGAAGGACGAAGCGGAAATCTTCGGCCTGGGCTTGCCGAAGAAAACCATCGTACTGAGCTTTGACGACGGCCCGCACCGCCGCTACACGGAAGAAATCAGCGCGATCCTGAAGCAATATGGCGTGCCGGCCGTGTTCTTCAACGTGGGCCGCAACCTGGGAACGCTGGATGCCGAAGGCCATGCCAAGCTGGGCGCCAACGCGGAAGTCTCCCGCAAGCTGATGGCCGAAGGTTATGCCGTGGGCAACCATAGTTTCAGTCATGCACAATTATCCAAGGAAACGGGCGACAAGCTGAAGGGCGAAATCCTCGGCACCGATACTTTATTAAAAGCCATCAGCCCGGACCGCGCCGCGCTGTTCCGCTTCCCCTATGGCGCGCGCAATAGCGAAGGCATGGCCGCGCTGGCCAATGCCCACCTGAAATCGGTGATGTGGAATATCGATTCGCTGGACTGGGCCGATCCCGTGCCCAGCTCCATCACGAACCGGGTGCTGGCGTCCGTCGACAAGGCAGGGCGCGGCATCATCCTGTTCCACGACATCCATGAGCGCACGGTAAAAGCCTTGCCGGCCGTGCTCGATCGCCTGGTGGCGGAAGGCTATCAATTCGCGGCTTGGGACGGCAGCAGTTTCCAGGTGGCGAAAAGCACGGCGCCTGCAGCTGAAAAAGTGCCTGTCAGCACCGGTTACGCCAATTCCTGGGCGGTGGTGATCGGCATCGATGATTACGCCAGGTGGCCCAAGCTGCAATATGCGGTGCGCGACGCCCAGAGCGTGCGTGAAACCCTGATCGACAAGTTCGGCTTCGCAGCCGAGCGCGTGGTGACCCTGAAAAACGCGGAAGCGACGCGCAATAATATTTTGGCGGCCTTCCACGACAAGCTGGCCCATGGCGGCGTGCAGCGTAATGACCGCATCTTCGTCTTTTTTGCCGGCCACGGCGCCACGCGCAAACTCAGTTCGGGGCGCGACCTTGGCTATATCGTGCCGGTCGATTCCGACCCGGCGCAGTTCGCCACGGATGCGATACCGATGACGGAAATCCAGAATATCGCCGAAAGCCTGACGGCCAAGCATGCCTTTTTTGTGATGGATGCCTGTTACAGCGGCCTGGGCCTGACGCGCGGCGCCGGTTCCAGCAACTTTTTGCGCGATAACGCCAAGCGCATCGGCCGGCAAATGCTGACGGCGGGCGGCGGCGACCAGCTGGTGGCCGATGGCGGCCCGAATGGCCATTCGGTGTTTACCTGGACCTTGCTGCAAGGCCTGGCTGGCAAGGCGGACCTGAATGGCGACGGCTTGATCACGGCCACCGAACTGGCGGCCTATGTGGCGCCGGCGGTGTCCAGCGTATCGAACCAGACACCGGCCTTTGGCAGTCTGCCCGGTTCGGAAGGGGGCGACTTCGTGTTTGAATTGCCGGCTGAAACGGAATTCCTCAGCCCGAACACGATGCAGCTGTCGACGGAAGCGATTGCCCTGAACAGCAAGCTGGACGCCAAACCGGCGGCAGCCAGCGTGACGGTCAAGGATTTGCAGGGCGGCGAGCAAAAGATCGTCACCCCAAGCGCCGTGCCGACCTCGGCGCGCCAGCTGGCGCAAAGGGCCAACGACCGGGGCTTGCAGCTGTACAAGGAAAAGCAGTATGCACAAGCGGAAGCGCAATTTACGGAAGCGCTGAAACTGCGGCCTGACTTTGCACTGGCGGCCAATAACCTGGGCTTTGTTTTTTACAAGCAGGAAAAGTACCGCGAAGCGGCCCGCTGGTTTGAAAACACCGTCAAGATGGACCCGTCGCGCGCGATTGCCTATCTGAACCTGGGCGATGCCCACGCCAGGGCGGGCGATGCGGCCAAGGCCAGGGCGGCTTACCAGACCTATCTGGAACTGGCGCCCACGTCGGCCACGGCGCCGGCCGTGCGGCAAAAGATGGAGAAGCTGTAGCCGTATCAGGGTTCGGTGCGCAGCAGCTTGTTGATGGCGGCCAATAAGCTGGTGCCCGAGGTGGTGATGAAGCGCGCGCCGGCCGCCGCCGCCTCCGTGCTGTAGAGGGCAGCCGTGTCCTTGTTGCAATAGATGATGACAGGCAGCTCAGGCTTGAGCTGGCGTGCCTCGCGTACCGTGTGCACGCCGGCATCTTTGACGGCGCTGCCATTTTCCAGGCGCGCCATGTCCGTGATCATCAGGTCATAGGCTTTCTTTTGCAGCATGGCCAGCGCCTGCCGGCTCGCCACGGCCTGGTCGACCTTGATATTGTCCCTTTCCAGCTGCTCCACCAGCAAGGTGTTCTTACTCGGATGGTCGTCCACCCATAGCAGATTGTTCAGCGGCTTGACCGCTGCAGGCAAGCTGGCCATGGCGGACACGGCGTCCGCGCCACCTGGCGGCGGCGCCACCAGCAGCCGCGTCACCGCTTCCTGCAAGTCGTCTAGCGATTTCTGCTGCAAACGGCTCAGTTCTGCGACGTCGATTTCCTTGCCGCTTTCCAGGCGTACCGACGCATTCTTGACGATGCTATCGGCCCGCTTGATGATGATGGACAGGTAGATGCGCGTCAGCAGATAGCCGATCAGGAAGCCATGCACGGAAAAAAACAGCATGATGCCGCCCACCACGGCCATGCCGGTAGGCGCATCGACGCCCAGGCTGGGCGCGATGAAGGCCGCGATACTGCGGGCCGTGGCCGGCAGCGACTTGAGTTCGATCAAGCCCACGCCGACGATGATCTTGGTCAGCCAGTCCGACACTTCCACCAGGTTGGAATTGATTTCCATCGGCGTCGGCGTGCCGAGGAACATCGTATTGCTGCTATTGCCCGGGCCAGTGCTGCTGGCAGGAGCGCCGTCGCTGGCCCGCGTTTCGGGCGGCGCGACATTGACCGTGCCCGACGGCAGGGTGCGCGGTATGCCGAATAAAAATCCCAGCAACATGCCGCTGACGCAAAAACCCAGGCTCCACAACAGGGCGGGCACGGCCCGGTATTGCGGCGCCAGCGCGGCGCCGGCGATCACGGCAACGATTCCCGCTAGCAAGATCGATAGCAGTATCAGCGGCAGCACGTCTTTTTTGCGGGGAGTGCTGTCTTGCCCGCCGATCTTGTTGTTGGTGTTCACAAAAGCTCCTGAATTTGCTGACAATATTGAATCCGGAAAAGACCGGACTGCGTATATAGTTGGGGTGGCTGCTTTCATCATAAAAACTGGGGATGCGATGCGATTGATAAAAAGCAAACTGGCGGCAGCTTTAAGCCTGGCCCTGCTGGCCATGGCCTCTGATGCTGCAGCCGAGCTAGAAGATGAGGGGCGCACGGTCAGGGTCACTGGCCACTATGACAACGCCGTCGGCACCTCGGATGCGGCCAGCCAGGGCGTCATTACTACTGATCTGATTGTCAACCGGCCTGCCTTGCGCACCGGTGAATTGCTGGAATTCGTGCCGGGACTGATCGTCACCCAGCATAGCGGCGACGGCAAGGCCAACCAGTATTTCCTGCGCGGCTTTAATCTCGACCATGGCACCGACTTCGCCACCTATGTCGACGGCATGCCCGTCAACATGCGCACGCATGCACATGGGCAAGGCTATTCCGACCTCAATTTCCTGATCCCTGAACTGGTGCAGCGCATCGATTACAAGAAGGGACCGTATTTTGCCAGCGAAGGCGATTTCGCCTCGGCCGGCAGCGCCCATATCCGCCTGGCCGACAAACTGGCGCAAGGGCAGGCCAGCATCTCCGTCGGCCAGCATGGCTACCTGCGGGGCGTGGTGGCCGATTCCGTCGATGCGGGGCCAGGCACCTTGCTGTACGGCCTGGAAGTAAACCGCAACAATGGCCCCTGGGATAGTCCGGAACACGTCAGAAAATACAGCGGGGTGCTGCGCTACAGCCAGGGCACGCAGGATGATGGCTACAGCGTGACCGCCATGGCGTATCAAAACAGCTGGAATTCCACCGACCAGATCCCGCAGCGCGCGGTAGACGCCGGCCTGATCGGCCGCTTTGGCGCGCTCGACCCCAGCGATGGCGGCAATACGGCGCGCTACAGCCTGTCCTACGCCATGCGCAAGCGCAGCGACAACCGCCTGTTTGAATTCGACGCCTATGTAATCCGTTCGCGGCTGGACCTGTACAGCGACTTCACGTATTTCCTGAATAATCCCGAGCAGGGCGACCAGTTCCAGCAAAGCGAACGGCGCACGGTGGCCGGTTTCAACGCCAGTGAAAGCTGGAACACGCAATTGGCGGGCCTGCCCATGCGCAACAAGCTGGGCCTGCAAGGCCGTTATGACTGGCTCTCGCCGGTGGGCCTGTACGACACGCTTGACCGCGTGCGGCAAAGCACGGTGCGCGAAGATGCGGTGCGCGAGGGCAGCCTGGGCCTGTATGGTGAAAACACCGTGCAATGGCTGCCGTGGCTGCGTTCGGTGGCGGGCGTGCGGTATGACGCTTACCGTTTCAATGTGAACAGCAGCATAGACGGCAATAGCGGCGCGGCCAGCGACCATGTGGCCTCGCCCAAGCTGTCCCTGATCTTCGGTCCCTGGAGCAAGACCGAGTTGTTTGCCAACTATGGCAAGGGCTTTCACAGCAATGACGCGCGCGGCACCACGCAAACGCGCTTGCCGGACGGCGGCGTTTCGACACCCGTCACGCCGCTGGTGCCCACCAAGGGCATGGAACTGGGGGCGCGCACGGAATGGCTGCCGGGCTTGCAAAGTTCGCTGGCCCTGTGGCGCCTCGATATCGCGTCGGAACTGCTGTTCGTGGGTGACGCCGGGGAGACGGAACCGAGCCGCGCCAGCCGCCGCCACGGCATCGAGTGGAATAACCATTATATTGCCGCGCCCTGGCTGCTGTTCGACCTGGACCTGGCCGCCTCGCGTTCCCGCTATACGCAGGACGACCCGGTCGGTAACTATATCCCTGGTTCCATCGACAAGGTGGCTTCGTTTGGCGTGACGGTGAGCGACCAGGGGCCATGGTCGGGCGCCTTCCAGCTGCGCTACTTCGGTCCGCGTCCGCTGATCGAAGACAACTCCGTGCGCTCGGCCTCGACCACCCTGGCGTATGCGCGCGTGGGCTACCAGCTCAACCGCAAGACGCGCATCTCGCTCGACGTTTTTAATTTGTTCGACAAGCAGGCCAGCGACATCGATTATTACTACGCCTCGCGCCTGCCCGGCGAAGCGGACGATGGCGTGAACGACCGGCATTTTCATCCGGTCGAACCGAGGTCGGTGCGTTTGACCGTGGGGTATGCTTTTTAAGATGGGTAGGCGGCATCTACAAGATTGGAAAACAGACCACTTAATTGTCAAGACCCGCTTGGTTATAAACGCGTTTAACGAATAATTCCGGCTTTTCCGCCTGCCATTTCTTCATCGCCTGCACCGGCGTTTCGTTATTCAAAGCGCGTTGTGGAATGTTGTGGTTATAGATTTTGAGGTAATTGCGCAGCGTCGATTCAAGTTCGGCCCTGGAAGCGAAACGGGTCTGGTTGACGATCTCGCTGATGCGGCCATTGAAGCGTTCGACCATGCCGTTGGTCTGCGGATGGCGTGGCGGAATCAGGCGGTGCTCGATCGCCAGCTGCTTGCACAGCACGTCAAATGCATGCTTGCCGCTGGGAATCCGGTCGCCCGTTTCCGGGTCTTTCTGCTTACTGGTAAAGCGGTCGGTGAACTGGCTACCATTGTCGGTGAGCAGCTTGACGATGGCGACCGGGCAGGCTTTGTTAAGCTTGATCAGGAAGTCGGTGCTGCTGCTGTCGGACTGGTCGGCATAGATCTCCATGAAGACCCAGCGCGTGGCGCGGTCGATGGCGACGAACAGGTAACGGCGCTCCGTTTCGTCTGGCATCTGCGGCAAGTACTTGATATCCATATGTAAAAAGCCGGGCTCGTAGTCCTTGAACGACTTCTTGGTGACCGGCTTGTCGCCTTCCCGTGCGGCCAGTGCGAGCAGGCTCGAGACGCCGTGGCGGCGCAGGCAGCGGCCCAGGCCAGCACGCGAGACGGCCGGATTGATGAACTCGCGGGTGACGCTCAACAGGTCATCAGTGGGCAATAACAGCGTGCGGCGCAACTCCACGACGACCAGCTCTTGCTCTGGTGTCAGCGTGGTGCGCATCGTATTGGGCCGATGTGACGCATCATCGACGCTGTCCCGGTCCTGCCACTTGCGTATGGTCTGGCGGCTGACGTTGTACAACCTGGCCAACTCGGCTTGGGACAGCGTGGATTTCTTGATTTCTTCCCGGATCAGGTGGGTGGTCCGGGCGCGGCTATGCAAGGCTTGGGTCATGTGAAGGCTGCTGATTGAGGTTGTCTAACAGTGTACGCAAAACGTATCTGGCTTTGAAGAGCGGCCAGTGACGAGAGGGTACATAATCACACGACTCTAGACACTTAATAAAGGCAGTAATTCCTATTCATCTTCTTGCGCCAAGCTTTTGAGAAAAGTCCCCAGTATTCTTCATCGGTCAAATCCGGCCCCACCTTTTGCCCGTTTTTTAGGCGCTTTTGATGAAAGTACTGGGTCGTCCTTAAACATAGAAGGTTGTTCCTGCTGGTTCCTTCTGTTTGACTGCAAAATATCTTGTCCCTTCTTAGCTATTGCAAGTACTTGAGCCATCCATGCTTCAAGTTCTTGAACCCTCGCGTTTTGGGTTTCAAGTGGTCGTTCGCTAAATTTTTCTTGTTCCAATGCTTTTCCGACCGAAGCCGCTAGCCTCATCTGACAGGAGGCTCCTGGTACGACCTCGACGGAAATAACGTTGGGCGCATTTTTTGAAAGAGAGTCGAACACCTTACTTCCACCATAGACTGCCGAAAGCCACTCATATTCATGCCAACACAAATCGGATAGGGATGGGTCTGCCCAGTGGAATTGAGGGCGCAAATACTTTTCGACACCTCGGACAGCCCTTGCCCAATTTTGGTCCCAACACCTTGGCCCTGCTATTGAAGCAATTGCGCCGAACCAAAGTATCGCTGATGGAAAGACTTTGCTAATCCGCCTTAGTAAAAAAATATGTGATGTACCGCGTCCTACTAAAAAGGCACCAGCTGCAATAAGGGCATTTTTCTTGGAGTCAGGAATCTCATTTGTGGACTGTGGGCCTATGTCCAGGATCATTTTTTGAAATGCTAATACACGTTCTTCCATTGAATTACGCGTTAACCCTGGATAATTTTCAAGATGTATCTGTACATTCTTTTCTGACACTCCTTGGTGATAGAGAACTAATGATATCGCGTCGTGCATTCTCACATCTAGCGAGTCATTATATTCATCTCGGCGATGCTCGTGTTGCTGAAGAACTTCCCAAACTTTTGTTAGTTCTAAAATTGCAACAGGCCGTCGAATGAACCGCACATCGCGTTCAATTTTTTTCAGTCGTGAAATACAAGTGGAAAATGCTGAGTTTTCTCGTGCATAAATAAGCGATGTCCGTGCAATAGCCATACTAAAACACGCGATTGATCGAGAGAGAGGAATACTGGCTAGCTCTGCATCGCTTTCACCTTGAGCAAGAAGCTCTCCAAGGATGACGGCTGCCCATCGATCTTCGTATTCATAAGTTGGAGATTCCTGACTTTCTTTTAAACTGAATATTTTCCAGTCTGCGTCTGAAACAACTCTTGCGAACTGGCTTAATGGAAAAGTTTCAGGCGCATAAGTACTGAGCCATGAGAATACATCCATAGTGGAAGATTCGTTGGTTACGATAAGTAGTGGAGGAATACGTTTTTGATAATTTGGGCGCTCTGCAAAACCAATAACTATATCACCTTCTCTTGGGCGTGGAGATCCAAAGGTTAGCGCAGGTCCATTTAGACGTACGTCAACGCTGCCGTTAAGGGCGTGCGGTACCGCATCTCGCTCAAAAGAATACCAGATTATTTCTTTTTTATTCATTTTTTGTTAAAATAAATCTTCAGGTTCAAAATGAGTTTCTTCTGCGAACGCATTTTCAAGACGCTTATTTGTCTCACCCGTATAATAGGCATCGAGTGCGGTTTTTGCGCGAGTAATTGCTGTATAGGCCAATGTACTACGATTGAATGGATGCCTTGCCATTTCTTCTATTCCATATAAATGTACGGCCCTAAATTCTGTACCCTTTGCGGAGTGAATTGATAAAACATGAATACGATGCCTTCCGGAGAAATCAGGCCTTTCATCAGTTTTATGGACACATACTGCATCTGCTAACTCTGTTGCATCAAATCTCTCGCGTAGTTCTATCAATGATTCGTTTTTACAGCAGAAGACCCCTATAGTTTCTTCATTGTATGCATCAAGCTGAACCCTTATTGTATCGATCATCTTGATAAACTGTTCATCTCTTGATGTATAGGGGTAAATAGTTGCCCTTGCGTCACCATACTTAGATGGGTCGTAGTTGCAGGTGGCCTGCAGGGAAGGAAGACCTGGGGCAACTGGCAGGAACTTATCCGCCACTTTCGCAATTCTATGCCCAATCCTGAAATGGCGGGTGAGAGTATGCTTCTGTAAGCCTAGCACGTCTGCTACACCGAGGCCGTCACGGTGATAGATTCCTTGTTTGGTGTCGCCACAAATGCAGACCCGTTCGCTAAGACAAAGTAATAGTTCAAGCTCTTGGACGGATAAGTCTTGAGCTTCATCTACAAAAATTGCACTGAATAGATTTCGTGATGGTAATTTTTCGTTTGCCTTTGTTAGTAATTCAATGGCCTCCACACGGGTGCTGTCATCAAAATTTCCATCCTTGGTGACCAGGCGGCGTCCTAGTTGTTCTAATATATGCGCCGCAGCCCAAGCATGATAGGTAAGAATTTGACTGGGCGATATCAAACCTCGTGTTCCTATGCCGCTCCGAATAAAATTCCTGAGAGCTTTTGTATAGGTTAAAACAAGTACGTTTTTATCTCCTCGCCCTGCCATAAACTCAGCTCGTAAGAGAAGAAGATTTGTTTTTCCGGAGCCAGGAGGGCCTTCTAATAAATGTTTGCCCTGAACTGGTAGTCTAATAAAATCTTTTTGATCATTATCCAGCTCATCAAAAGAGCGCCACCAATTATTGTTCATTGACTGATGCCTTATATCAAACTACGTATTTGAATATTTTCGATGTTGTCGACTAACTCTATAATATCGAGTCCGGTACCTACGGCTTTTGCTATCGTTCTGGTCAAAGCTCCTACGGCAATTTCCTCGTTGACACCTATTGATACTGTACAAGTCAAAAGCGGGTCAGGCATTGACGCATTCACGTTATCTTTACCATGGCATACAACTGCCGAAATCGATAGCTGTGCGTCTCTTGCACGGAGTTCAGTTCCCCAGACAACCATTACTTGACATTGGATAGTGACTGCTTCTGGTGGCGAGAATAGGTATGTATATGTTAATTTGTCGGGACTATCGGGCATAGTAATTGGCAGACTGGTCCCGCAGGCTGATATCAACTCTGTTCTGACACGGTCCATGAAGCTCTTTGCAAAGGAATTCCGCTCAAATTCTAGTCGTGCTTCCGCTGCAGCTTTGGCTTGGGGGCCAACACTAACTGCGCACTTCGTCAGCCGGTCACGCAAGGCACTGAGGGCATCATTTGCGCCTTCCAGTAAGAAGTCATCCCACCCAACAATTTGAAGGCGAAGGTCTAAGTCTTTAACTAAGCATCGGGCAGAAAGTGCTTTTAGGTCTCGGAGTCGGTTGACTTCGCCACCCGCAAATGAAGGGGTTTTGGTCAGAACTGCCTTACTTACCAGCCATCGGTTTCCGGCCTCCATTTCTTGATTGAACAGCGGGACTTTCATGATTAGGTCATGCAAAACAGCCCCAATTTGGTAAAAATTCAATGCCTTCCATAGGCGGTCAGATGGTTTGTCTAACCTGAACAGGTATTCGGGTGAACTGTATTGCGCTGTCGCTAAAAAAGGTCGAAGTTTCCCATGATCGGTTACTGCGGCGTCGGCTCCCTCCGGTGCTTCAATGTCCCGGGCAACTCCTAAATCTAGAAGTTTTAATGTTTTGAAGTCGGAAGCTATTTTAATGTTTTCTGGTTTGATGTCTCGGTGAACAATACCTTGGTCCTCAAGAAAACGAGCTGCTTCGACCAACTGCTTTATAAGCGTAGCGACTTCGGTATCTGGAACCTGCGCTAGCGCCTTGTTTAAGTCTACCCAGGGCACAAACTCCATCTCCATGAAGGCGGTACCGAGGGCCTCTTCCACTTGATAAGTTTGAACTAAAGAAGCGCATTCATGGCCTATTAGGCGGCGCTGAACTTCGAGTCGACGTCTTTCAGCGTCACCCGACTCCCCTGCAAAAAATTTCGGGTCAAATACTTTAAATGCGCGGGGTCCAGCAGGGCTTTGAACCTGGAAGATTGCTGCCGACCCCCCTGAAGTCAAATAAACAGGAACTGAATATCCCACCTTCGTTGCAAGGTATGTCTGCAATCGGACTGTTACATCTTGGATAACTTTATCGTCAAGTGCGGGCATCTCTTTCCTCCTAGATAGAGAATACCAGTCGCTACAAAAAAATGGTATTTTTTTTAATAATTTTAGGTCCCTTTACTTTAATTAGCTATGCTAACGAATTAGCGCCTTGTCCGCCTTGGCTTGCCCCTGGCGCTTGCGGCGCCAGACCAGCACCCCCGTCAGGCTCAGTCCCGTCACCGCCACACCCATGGCGCAGATGAATAGCTTGAAGGGCCAGCCCCACATCGACGCCATATGCAGCGCGCTGATCCAGCTGCGGAAGGTGTCGCCGCTGGCCGTGCCGGTCGGCAGCCAGGTGGTCACCAGCTTGCCGCTGGCCGCGTCAAAGATGACGGTGGTGAGTCCCTTCTGTTCGCGCACGTCGCGGCTGCTGCGCACCTTGTAGCTGTACAGGCCCAAGCGACTTTCATACGACAGGGCGTTTTCTTCGATGATGGAAAAATGCTGCTGGTCTGCCAGCCCGGCCATCAGCACGCGGCCCTGGGCGCGTGCTTCCTGCCAGTTCAGCTGCGGCGCGCGCGTGGGCGTATGCGTGGCCAGCACTTCCTCGGTGGGTTGATGGGGGAAGATCGGCTTCATCACGGCCGCATACACATCGTACAGATTGAAGGCCACGCCGCTCCAGGCAAACACCAGCAGCATGGCCCATAACCACAAGCCGCCTGCGCGGTGCAAGTCGAATACCAGCTTGTAGCTGCCGCCGTGGCGGCGCAGCAGCCAGGAAGGGCGCCAGCGCTGCAACCAGGGCTTGGCGCCTGGACTGCAGTTTTTCAGTCGTGCAGGGAAGGTCAGGGCGGCGCCGATAAAACAATCGATCGTCCACAAAATGGCGATCAGGCCAAACATCAGCAAACCCGTGTCGCCCAGCGCCAGTGCGTAATGCAGGCGTTCGATAAAGGGCAGCAGGTTGATCAACCCCTGGCTGATCTCGCCCCAGCGGCGCTGGCCCAGCATCGCGCCCGTGTACGGGTCGACAAACACTTCATCGCTGGCCAGCGGTGCATCGTCGCGGTGGGGCAGGTAAAACTGCATGCTGTGGCCGGCCGGCGCCGACAGCGGTGCGAAGCTGATCTGCGCCTGCGGAAAGTGCGCCGCTACCCGCTCGCGCAGCAGCAGGGCGTCCAGCGGCACCGCGCCCGGTGCGGGCGGCGTGACGCGAAAGACGCCCGGCAGCAGCGCGCCTTCCAGTTCATCCTTCCACGCCAGCGCGCTGCCCGTCAGGCCGGCCACGATCAAAAAGCCGGCCATCAGCAGGCCGGCGTAGCGGTGCAGCGCCGCCAGGGCTGGACGCATCTGACGTGGCATCAGAAACGGTACATGGCGCTGACGTTGGCCGTGCGTTCGGCATTGCGGTAGCACAGGCCGGGCAGGTAGCCGCAGTCATACAGCGATTGCTTGTTCAGCAGGTTGTTGACGTTCAGCGAAAACTGCCACGGCCCCCGCGTCACGCCCAGCGCCGCGTCCCATTGGGTGATGCCGCCATTGCGGATATTGAGGTTGTCGCCGTCGGAATTGGAACGCATGGCGCCCAGGAAGCGCATGCCCAGCGCCGCATAGGCGGGCAGGCCATCGGCCACGTTAAACGCTTGCCGGGCCCAGGCCGATGCGCTATGGCGCGGTGCACCTGGCTGCTGCAAGCCCTGGTCGCCATTGGTGCTGCGATTGATATTCGTGTCCAGGTAGGTGTATTGCGCGATCAGGCTCAGATGGCTGGCGAACTCGGTGCGTGCTTCCAGTTCCAGCCCGCGCGAAGTGACTTGCCCCGTCTGCAGCAGGAAACCCGGGTTGCCGATGGCGGCGGTGGAGACATTGTTGCGCACCAGGTCAAACACGGCCGCCGTGTAGCTGGCGCGCTGGCCCACCGGTTCAAAACGTACGCCAGCTTCGAGCTGCTTGCCGCGCGACGGCTGCAGGGCGCCGCCATCGATAGCCTTGCCCAGTTCGGGCGAAAACGAGGTGGCATAGCTGACATAGGGCGACCAGCCATTGTCGAACAGGTAGACCGCGCCCAGGCGGCCGGTGGTGGCCGATGGCGACAGTGCGTAGTCGGGCCGTACCGCGCCGGTCAGCACGTTGGTGGTGGTCTGCGATTGCGTGGCCTTGTCGCGGCGCAGGCCCGCCGTCACTACCCAGCGGTCCCATTTCAGCTGGTCTTGCGCATACAGGCCCAGCTGGCGCGAAGGTGCATAGACGATGGTGGGTTTGGTCGACGGCCGCTTGAGCTGCTTTTCATATACGGGATGGTAGAGGTCGAGCGGCGCGATAAAGCCGACCTGGTAAATATAGTCGTCGGTATTGCGGAAGTTCGCATAGTCCATGCCCAGCAACACATGGTGGCGCAGGGCGCCGCTGGCGAACTGCGCTTGCAGCCGGGTGTCGGCCAGCACGCTGGTCGACTCCGTGTCGACCGGACGGAAGTAGCGTTCCACGATGCCGTCGGTGCTGAGGCCCAGCGGGAACATGTCGGTGCGCTCGTTTTTCAAGCGCGTGTAGCGCAGGTTCTGGTGCAAGGTCCAGGTGTCATTGAATTTGTGTTCGAACTCATAGCCCAGCATGGTGTTGCTGCGCTTGAAGCGGTTGTCGTAGCCCATCAGGTTGACGTGCGGGTCGACCTGGCCGCGCGGGCCCGGTTCCAGCAGCTGGTTGGGAAACGCGTATTGCTGGTTGTCGCGTTCATGGCGCGCCAGCAAGGTCAGACGCGTATCGGCATCGATCTTCCAGGTCAGTGAGGGCGCGAAATACAGGCGGTTGTCGCTATCGTGGTCCAGCCGGGTATTGGCCTCGCGGCCCAGCATAACGACGCGGTAAGTCCAGGCGCCTTGTCCATCGATGGCGCCGCCCACGTCGGCTTTCAGCTGGCGGCGCTGGTAGCTGCCGTATTCCAGGCCGATTTCGCGCACGGCGTCTGCGCTGGGACGCTTGCTGACGGCGTTGACCACGCCGCCCGGCGGGATCTGGCCATACAGCACCGAGGCCGGGCCGCGCAGCACTTCCAGGCGTTCCAGCCCATACGGCTCGATACTGGCGCCAAAGGTGCGGCCTGAATTACGCAAGCCGTCTTGCAAAATACCGGTAGTCTCGATGGTAAATCCCCGCAGCAGCGAGGAATCGTCGCTGCCCAGCGGGCGCTGGTTGGGCGTCACGCCCGCCGTGTAGCGCAGGGTTTCATCGAGCGATTCGGCATTGCGGTCGCTGATCTCATCGGCCGTGACGACCGAGACGGATTGCGGATTTTCATTCAGCGCCGTATCGGTCTTGGTGGCAGAATTGCTGCGCCTTGCCACATAACCGCGCACGGGGCCGGTGGCCGTTTCGCGCTCAAGCGCGGCGTTGACCGTGATGGCGGGCAGGGTGGCGGCGCTGGTGGACGTGGTTGCAGGTGCTGCATTCGTCACCGGCGCAGCTTCGGTGCGCAGCGCATACGCGCCGTTCGCGCCAGCCACCAGGCGCAAGCCTTGGCCACGCAACAAGGCGTCAAAACCCTGGCGTACCGTGTAGCTGCCGCTCAAACCCGAACTGCTTTTGCCCTGCAACAGCGCAGCATCTGCCGACAATTCCGCGCCGGCCGCGCTGGCAAAGCTGGTCAGGGCACGTTCCAGCGAACCGGCCGGTATCGCGTACTGGCGTTTGACTTCGGCGCTGTCCAATGTTTGTGCGCGGGCGCCGGGCGCCGTAAAGGCCAGGGCGCCATAGGCGGCTCCAGCCAGGAACAGTGCCTGGATGGCCAGGGCGAGGGCAGATGGACGCAAATTGGTCGGCGCAAGTGTGCGAGCTGTCATGGGGTGTCCTTTGTACGGTAAGAAGAAGTGTTTGTTCTTCCCGTATTCCGAACCAGACAAGAAAACCCTCAACTTTTTTTACATTTTTTTGAATTTATTTTTCAGGCAGCCGGGCGCGCACCCACCGTGACCCAGAAACGCGTGCGGTAGCGCAGCTGCACGGGCAGGCTCAGGGCCAGGTTGTCCAGCGAGCGGTCGATGTCGCGCAGCGAGTACACGCCCGTCACGCGCAGATCGGCGACGTCTTCATCGCAGCGCAGCAGGCCATGGCGGTAGCGGCTGAACTCTTTCACCAGGTCGCCCAGGCGCATGCGTTCGGCCACCAGCCTGCCTTGCGTCCAGGCTGCGGCGCTGTCTTCCACAAGCGCCACTTCGTGCACGGCATGGATACCATACGTGCCGCGCTGGCCCGCCTGCAAGCTTACGCCGGCCATATTGGCCTGTGCCGGCCATAGTTCAACCACTCCCTGGAATACGACCACCGTGCTCAGACCATCGCCAGCGCGCACGCTGAAGCGGGTGCCCAGCGCGGTTGCCGTGCCTTGATCGGTTTGCACCAGCAAGGGCCGGTGGATGGCCGCCGTATCGGGCGCGCTGGTCACCAGGATGGTCCCGGTGCGCAGCACGATGCGCCGTTCGCGATCGCTGTAGCGCACATCGATGGCGCTGGCTGTATCGAGCACCACTTGTGTGCCGTCTGCCAGCAGCACTGCGCGTACCTCGCCCAGGGCAGTGCGGTAATCGGCGCTGGCGCGCTGCCATATGCCGGATTCGTGCAGCAGCAAGGCAGAGCCGCCGCCCCCCATCACCAGGCCCAGCAACTGCAGTGCACGGCGGCGATCCACGCCGGTACGGCGCGGGGCCGTCGACAGCGCGCCGCGCGCCACCACATTCGGGATGGCGTCAAATTGCTGCGTGAAGCGCTGCAGCCTGGTCCAGGCCCGTTCATGTTCAGGGTGGGCAGCGCGCCATTCGGCGCAGGCCGCGGCGTCTGCCTCGCTGGCGTCGTCCGACCATAGCCGCGCCATCCATTCGGCCGCCCGCTGCAGGATGGCGGGGGAGAGTGGCGAGTTGTCGGCTTGGACCGTCATGCCTGCGCCGCGCAACAGGCCAGCAGCGCGCGCACCATGTATTTTTCCACCGACGATACGGACACGTCGAGGCGCAGCGCAATTTCGCGGTAGTTCAATCCCTCGACCTTGCACAGTAAAAAAGCCTCGCGCACCTTGGCCGGCAGGCGCGCCAGGATGGTATCGATTTCCACCAGCGCTTCGATGATCAGCGCGTGCATTTCCGGCGAGGGGACGGCCGTCTCCGGCATGGCGCGCACCGCTTCCAGATACGCCGCCTCGATATGCCGGCGCCGGAACAGGTCGACCATCAGGCCGTTGGCGATACGCGCCAGCTGCTGGCGCGATTCTTCGGGCTGGGGCGCACTGCCGCGCGTGATGATGCGCAAATACGTATCGTGCGCCAGGTCGGCCGCATCGCAGGCATTGCCCAGCTTACGGCGCAACCAGCCCTGCAGCCAGCCATGGTGGTCGCTATAAAGCACTTTGATTTGCTGATGCAGTTCCAATTCGGGGTGAACCATGCAAGCTTCCTGTGCCATGGTCCGGCAGGACGGATGGACTTTGATGCAATTGAGAATGATTCGTATTGTATCCCGAAAGCGCTGTCATGGGAGGTCAGCCTGAGATCAGCTTGATGTCGGCCACCCGCTCCAGCAGCCAGATGGCTGCGATGATGGCGATCAGCAGCGAACCCACCGTCATCAGCTGGCGGTAAAACCAGGTCTTGCGCAGCAGCCAGGCGAGCGGCAGGAAGACGGCGACAATCGCCAACTGGCCGATTTCCACGCCCAGATTGAAGCCGAACAGGCTGGCCACCAGCGACGATTGCGGCAAACCCAGGTCGAGCAGCACGCTGGCAAAACCAAAGCCGTGGATCAGGCCGAACACAAACGCCGCCACCGGACGCCGGCCGCGAAACAGCGGGAACAGATTGTTCAGCGACGCCAGCACCACCGAGGCGGCAATCGCCGACTCCACCCAGCGCGAGGGCAGCGAGATGACCGACAGGCTGGCCAGGGTCAGGGTAATCGAGTGGGCCAGGGTGAAGGCGGTGACGACTTTGAGCACGTCAAAAAAGGCGGCTTTGAAATCAAAGTTGGTCGATAGGCTAGTCGTATCCGGACTGTGTAAACCCGAGGCCAAAATCCGGGGTCGGACCCTCAGGGTCCGACCCCAGCCTTGTTGCTGGGTTTGCAGTACGGCTGGCAACAGCAAGGACAGCAAAAACAGGATATGGTCGTAGCCTATCCAGATATGCCAGATGCCGTGCTTGACGTAGGCGCCGAACTGGGCCAGGCGGCTGGGCGCGGTCAGTGACAGGGTCTGGCGCGGGCTGTCCGGGTCGAAGATGGCCGTTTGCGTGTGGCCGTCGCTGCTCAGTTTCAGCAAGCCCTTGTGCTGCGGGTCCAGGTCGGCGAACAGGGTGTAGCCTATGGATAAGCTGCCGGGAGCGGCGCCAGGACAGATACCATGAAAGCGCAGCACATTGTAGGCACCATCCGTATGGTTATCGATCAGTTGTTCGGTCACTTGCAGCGGGCAGACGCCCTGGGCGCTGGCCATCTGCAGCCGCTGCAGCGCATACGCGGCGATGGCGGCGTGGCGGGCGCGGATTTCATCCCAGGTCAGTTCGCCATCGCCATTGCCATCGAGGCCGATGGCGAAATCGAGGTCGCGCAAGGCGATATCCCATTGGCCGGCTATCTGCTGGCCGTGTACAGCGATGCTCAAATAGCTGTCGCTGGGCTTGTGCGCCTGCGCAGGACTCAGCCACGCAAACAGTAGCAGGCAGAGCAAGAACTGCTTCATAGCGCCCTCCGCTGGACTGCCGCGCCGAGTTTTTGCCCATCCTGGGTCCCCAGTTTTTTTACCAGCGCCTGCAGGGCCACGTCTTCCACGTTATTGACGGTGATCCATTCCAGCACGGGAGCCGCGGCCGGGTAGTCGCGCGCGGCCAGCGCGGCTTCGAGCAAGATGCGCATATCGGGTACTTCCTTCTGGATGGCCCAGTTTTTCTGCGCCAGTTGCACGGCGCCGCGCGCATCGTGCTGCAGCAATAGCGCAAAGCGCGCCTGTTCGCGCTGGTGCACGGTATCGCCGCGCTGCATGGCGGCGTTGAAGCGGGCCGTCAGTTCCTCGGTCGCCGTTGCCAGGGCAGCGGCTTGGTCCGACACCGCCTGCAGCGCCAGTGCATAACGCAGCAGCAGGGCGTCGATGCGCTGCTGGTCTTTCAAGAGTTTGATGACTTCCAGTGGCCGCTGCTGGTCGAGCAAAAAGTCGCTGTAGGCGCCCAGCAGATAGCTGTCGCGCGGATGCTGGGCCAGCGCCTGCCGGTAGCGGGTCTCGGCCAGCGCCGTTTCGCCACGCCGCGTGGCCATTTCGGCCAGCAGGGTCAATGCCCAGCTTTCCATCTCGGGCGCCGCGCCCGTGCTGCGGCGCAGCGTCAGGTCCAGCAATTGTTCGCTCTTGGCGGCGCGCCCCGTCACGCCGGCCACATTGGCGATGCAGGTGACGGTGACCAGCTGCGCGGTGAAGGCGGATAAACGGGCGCAATCGGCCGTGGCCTTGCTGTACTGGCCTTGCACGGTCAGCACTGTGGCCCGCGTCAGCCAGGCCTGGCCATTGGCGGGTTCCTGTTCGATGACGGCGTCCAGGTCTTGCAGGGCGGCGCCAAACTGGTGGGTGCTTTGCAAAATCGTGGCGCGCAGCAGGCGTACGGGCGCAGGCGGCGCCGTTTGCCGCCACCACGGCGCCAGCGCCGCCTGCGCATAACCGAGGTAGCGCGGATCGGTTTCGCTGCGGGCCAGGCCGATATAGCGCTGCGCCAGGCTGGTGGCCAGGGCCATGTCTTGCGGATTGCTGCTCAGCTGCGCACGCAGGGCCCGCAATGCGATCTGGGTGGCGTCGGCGCGGCGTGGCAAGTGTTCGATGACGGCATTGCCATCTTTTGGCGTGTAGGGAGCTGCCTGCGCCAGGCTGGCCAGGCAAATACAGAGCATGAATACAGATAATCTCATCGCGGACGCTTTCGGGCGAACGGTGGGCGGCACAGGCACCAGGGACGCATCCCCGGTGCCTGCTACGACTTACAACGGTACAGGCTCGGTATCTTCCGGGGCGGTGGCGACGATGGCGTCGATATTGACCGCTTCCTTGTCGTCGCTGGTGGTCAGGATCAAATTGCTGACGGCGACGAAAAAGGCATCGAGCAAGACCACCGGCGGCGGATTGACGCCGCCGTTGCCATTGCCATTGTCGCTACTGCTGCTACTGCCGCCGCAGCCTGCCACCAGCGCCGCCGTGACCACGGCGCCTGTCATCAAGAGCTTTTTCATGAGGTACTCCTTCATTGAGGACGACTATTGTTGTGGCGAGCCGGCGATGGGGGTTTTCAGGTAGGGGAAACCTGCCGTGAAAAACGTCTCGTCGAGGTAGGCGCCATCGGTGAAGTGCAGGCCGCCGGCTGGGGCATCGCTGGGAGCGCAGCCGATATTGAGCGTGCACAGCTTGCCCATGGCCACGCGCAGCACCACGTCGACCACGTCGTCGCCAGGACGGCGGCCATTCGGGAAGCCCGCATTGTCGCCGCCGATCACGCCCAGACGGTTTTGCGAACCGACGGCGGTCGGGGCGATCGAGGTGTTCAGGCGCAGCATTTCCGACGCCGCCACCGTGACAGGCTGGTTCACGCCCTTGATGCCGGTCAAGAAGGCCGCTACCAGGTCATTGCGCGGGAAGTTGGTGGGCGCCTTGGCGCCGGCCGAGCCGTACAGCACTTCCACCAGCGCTGGCGCGGTCGGGTTGGTCACATAGTCGGCGAACTGGGCGTCGTTGACCGGTTTGCTGGCGTTGAAGCGGTCCTTGTCTTTCAGGCCGATCACCAGTTCATTCACCAGCGGCATGCCCAGACGCGATACCTGCACCCAGGCGCCGCCTTCTTTCGAGGCGCTGGTGGTGGTGTTCGGCGTCGGATTGAGCAGGCGGCCCTGGCGCAGGCTGGCCGTGGTCCAGCCGCCGATCACCGGGTCGGTGCCGGCCGTCAGGCAGGCGGTGGGCACTTCCATTTCGATGGCGGTGACGTTTTTCAGGGCCAGGTCATCCTTGGCTGCCGATTCCGCATTGGCGGCAAATTCGGTGGCGGGCGCCTTGATGTTGATCAAGTCAAAGGTTTCACCCAGATTCACCACGAACGGGTCCTTGCGCTGGCCGACGAACATGCGCGCCGGCGTGGCGCAGCCGGGAATGTTGACGGAATACACATGCTGCGCAGCGTAGGCGGCGTAGTTGGGTATCGATTTATTGCCGATATTGTCGACCGGCTTGTCGAACACGGTGCCGCCACCGCTGGCATTGGTCACGGCGCTGCGGGTGCCGCTGCGGCGGTCGCCCCGCACCACGGTCACGCTATAGGTTTCGCGCACATTCAGGCCGGCCGGGTTGACGCTGTCGATGGGGCCGCCATTGATTACCAGCGGAATCGAGACCTTTTTGCCGCCCACTGTGAACTGGCCATCCTTGTTGGTATTGCTGAAACGGAACTGGAAGGTGATGTCTTCCTTGCCGTCGCCATTGTTATCGATATGGATTTCATACAGGGCGGCCGGGTCCAGCGCGAAGTAATTCGGCCCGCCGTACGCATCCTGCAGCGGTACATAGTCGGCCACCAGGGTGGTGTAAGCGCTGCGGCCCGCTTCGTAGCTGCGGAACATATAGAAGTCGGTGGCGTCGACTTTCGGGTTTTGCGTGATGAATGGCGCCTCGCGGTGGCTGGAGGCAAAGACGGATGGGGTGGCGGTGAGTAGCAGAAGATTGCCCAGTATGGCGGCGCCCAGTACGGTTTTCGATCGTGACAAAGACATGGCGATTCTCCCTGAATTATTATGCGCAGAGTTAGGACTACAAGGAATTGCGGACTGCATGACTTGTACGGACGGCAAGCAAGATCAGATTCAATTGCTTACAATTTTTTTGGTGGCAGATTGAATGTTCCTGACCGGAACGGTTGACGCGCGCCACTCGAATCTACGCCTGCCGTGGGCGTTGCCAAAAATAAATCTTTTGTGAACAGAAAAAGACAGGCTGTCAGCGGCGCATGAACTGCGCTTGCCGGGCGTGGGGGCAGGGAAGGCGGGCCAGGCAGGGTGCTGGCCGCCGTGAGTATGTGTGAGCTTGAGGGTATGGAATCAATAGGCGGAAAATTGCCGCCCAGCTTTTCAGCTTACCAGGCCAGCACTTTTGGTCCGATCAGCGCGCCGATGACAGTCGGCACCAGCATGCCCAGCACATACCAGAAGCCGATGAAGCTGGCGGCCATTTCCGGGCAATGCAAACAATACACGAGGGCTGCCGCGCTGCCGGAAGCAAAACCGGCCGCTGCGCCCGCCACGCGCAAGCGCGTCGGCGCCATCTCGCGCATCAGCCGCAGCACGGCCACCATGATGGGCAGCGACAGCATGGCGATCAGGAAGGGGCAGGCGCGCCAGGTGGTGCCCCAGAACAATTCCATCCTTTGTTCCGGCGGCGCTTCCATCATGATGATGGCGCCCAGCGCCCACATCAGCAGCAGGGGCACGGCGATCAGCAGCGGCTGCGCATGGGTGCCAGGCAAACCGACCCGGCGCCCGACATAAGCGCCCGCCAGCGTAACGGACAGCACAAAGCCGACCTTGATCCAGAAATCGGGCAGGAATAACAGTTGGCCCAGGTTGGGGCGCACGCCCAGCAAGGTGGCCATCAGCAGCATGCTGATACCGATACCGGCGGCCAGGGTGGCGGCCATGCGCCAGCGTGCGCCCGGTGGCGGGGCAGGCGCCACGTCTGGCCCACTGGCCAGCATGGCGATCAAATCGTCAGTTTTCATGATGGTGTCCTTAAATTGGCTGCCAGTGTCTTCAGGCCGCGGTGCACGGCCACTTTGACGCTGGCTTCCGAAATATTCATTGCAAGGGCTGTATCGCGCACGGACCAGCCATCGAGCTTGGTATGCACGATGGCGTCGCGCTGCTGGGCCGGCAGGGTAGCGAGTAGCTGGCCCAGGTCGCGGCTCGCTTCGGCCGCCTCCGCGTCGGCGCTGGAAAACAAGTCTTGCGTTTCATCTTCCTCGTCATATGGCGTATGCAGCGCATCGCGCCGCGCATGGCGCCGCAGCCAGTCGATCAGCTTATACCTGGCGATCGCGTGTATCCACGACGTCAGTGGCACGCCCGTATCGTACGTCAGGCGCTGGTTGTGGATGGCCAGCAGGCATTCCTGCACCAGGTCTTCCACGTCATCGGGCCAGCTTTGCAGGCGCCGCCGCAGGAAAGCGCGCAAATGCGACGCCGTGGCCTGCAAGAAGCTGCGGTACGCCGTTGCATCGCCGTCCAGCCCGCGCAACATCAGCCCGTGCAGGCGTAACTCGGTGCCGTGCAGATGCTCGCTTACAGGTATTCGTTGCATGCCAGCCTTTGGTGACAGGTGTTTAAAAATAAATTCACGGAAAAAATATTTGATGGTGGCTGTAACCAATCCGCACCAGGGGGCGAATTGACCAGTGTCGCTAGCATGATTTCGTAGTTTGCTTATGCGAACTTCATCTGTTTCACTTTACCGATCCACTATAACGGGTAGTCACCATGAACATCAAGTGCCTCAGTACCGCCAGTATCATTTCCGTGCTCATGCTGGGCCAGGCCGGGCCAGCGTTTGCGCAATTGGCGGCCCCGCGCTGCGAAGCGAAAAGCGGCGTGAAGACAGCTGCCCTGGTGGAGCTGTATAGCAGCGAAGGCTGTTCCAGCTGCCCGCCGGCAGACCAGCGCCTGAGCGCCCTGCACCGGGAAGCGGGTGCTGACGCCCTGATCGTGCCGCTGGCCTTGCATGTGACTTACTGGGACCAGATCGGCTGGGCTGACCGCCTGGCGCAAAAGCCATTCGACGCCCGCCAGGCCGAGCTGCTTTCCTACCAGCCGCGCCACGTCGCCTACACGCCACAGTTCTTCGTCAGCGGCAGCGAGTTGCGCGGCTGGGACACACAACTGCCTGCCGCCATCCGCCGCATCAACGCCGTCACGGCGCCGGTCAATATCAGCGTGTCGGCGGCGGGCGGCCCGGACGGCAAGCTGCAGCTGGCTGCCGACGCCAGCGCAGCCGATGGCCGCACGGGCGGCATGCTGTACCTGGCGCTCAGCGAAAACGCGCTGTCTTCGACCGTGCTGCGCGGTGAAAACCAGGGCGCCACCTTGCACCATGACGCGGCAGTGCGCGTCTGGCTGGGACCGGTTGCCCTGCAACAGGGCCATGCCAGCCTGCACCGCGAACTGAGCATACCGGCCGGCTGGCGCCGCGACCATCTGCAGGTCGCCGCTTTTGTGCAGCAGGCAGGCGGGGGCGCCATTTTACAAGCCGTCAGCACGGCCCAATGTGAAAAAGGAGTACTGTAATGCGATCCCCATCCTTGAAAACAGACATCATCCATCCGGCCTGGCTGCGCCTGACCCACTGGCTCAATGCCGTGGCCGTGGTGGTGCTGGCCACCAGCGGCTGGCGCATCTATAACGCCTCGCCGTTTTTCCCCTTCAGCTTGCCGAGCGGCCTGACCCTGGGCGGCTGGCTGGGCGGCGCGCTGCAATGGCATTTTGCCGCCATGTGGCTGCTGCTGGCCAATGGCGTGCTGTATTTGGGCATCAATATCGCCACCGGACGCCTGCGCCGCCAGTTTTTTCCGCTGTCGCCGCGCGCCATTGTGCAAGACTTGCTGGCCGCCCTGAAAGGCAAGCTGGCCCACGCCGACCCGCGCCACTACAACATGGTGCAGCGCGCCGCCTATCTGTTCGTGATGCTCGATTGCATCGTGCTGGTGATGTCCGGACTGGTGCTGTGGAAGTCGGTGCAATTCCCCATCCTGCGTGAGCTGATGGGCGGCTACGACAGCGCGCGCCGCGTGCACTTCATCGCCATGTCCGGCCTGGTGGGCTTCGTAGGCATCCACCTGGTGATGGTGGCGCTGGTACCCAAGACCCTGATCGCCATGCTGCGCGGCCGCTAAGAGGAGCATTCCCATGAAAAAGACCATTATCGTGCAGGAGCAGGGACAAGCCATGCTGGCCGACGCCTTGCGCAAGATCGAAGAGCCGTCGCGCCGCCAGTTTTTGCAGCGCAGCCTGACCCTGGGCGGCCTGGCCTTGCTGACCGGCTGCGACGTCAGCGACGAGTCCAGCATCGATGCCGGCTTGAACCAGGTATCGCGCTTCAATGACAAGGTGCAGGGCCTGCTGTTCGACGCAAGCAGATTGGCGCCGACTTACCCTGATTCGATGATCGCCAGGCCGTTTCCCTTCAATGCCTTTTATGGCGAAGACGAAGTCAGGCAAATCGACGGCGACAGCTGGCGGTTGGAACTGAGCGGCCTGGTGACGCGCCGCAAGCCCTGGAGCCTGGCGCAATTGCGCGCCTTGCCGCAGGAGTCGCAAGTGACGCGCCATATCTGCGTGGAAGGCTGGAGCGCCATCGGCAAATGGGGCGGCGTGCCGTTCGCGCACTTCCTGAACCTGATCGGCGCCGACAAGACGGCCAAGTACGTGGGCTTCAAATGCGACGACGACTATTTCACCAGCATCGACATGGCCACCGCGCTGCACCCGCAAACCATCATGGCCTTGACCTATGACGGCCAGGAACTGCCGCCGAAATACGGCTACCCGATGAAACTGCGCATGCCGACCAAGCTGGGCTACAAGAACCCAAAACATATCCGCGCCATTTACGTGACCAATACCTATACGGGCGGGTATTGGGAAGACCAGGGATACAACTGGTTCGGCGGGTCGTGATGGCGGCTGGAATAACCGGCTGCGCGGCGCGCTTTGCGGCCGGCGATGCTCGCTGTGCTCCAGCACAGCTGCGCTTCTCGGCCACAAATCATCGCCGCTCGCTTCGGTTCTTCCTGCCGCCGTGACCTTATTTATTTGATAGAAAACTTATTTTTTAATCGCAGTACCGGGCAATTTCGCCCATCTCTTTCTAAGGAAAACCACCATGAAAACCACGATCACCGCCATCATCGCTTCCGCTATCCTGATGTCGGGCGCTGCTTTTGCTCAGGACGCAATGAAGAAAGATGCGATGGCTGCGCCTGCTAGCGCGATGCAAAAAGATGCCATGGGCAAGGATGCCATGGCTAAAGATGGCATGGCCAAGGACGGCATGAAGAAGGACGGCATGAAGAAGGATCATATGGCCAAGGATGGCATGAAGAAAGATGCCATGGCTAAAGATGCGATGGCCAAGGATGGCATGAAGAAGGATGAAATGAAGAAAGACGGCATGGCCAAGGATGCAATGGCCAAGTAAGGCTAGCCAGCCTTGCGCCGCCCTGGGGTGGCGCAAGGCTGGAGCGTTTCACATTTTAGCCCTCGCAGGGTATGGATCTCCGGCGCCGGATCATTCTGATGCCGCCATTGTCGCCCTCATCCTCAACGGCATTCTTTTACGGATGTACCGGTGCAATGGCAGGTGCATAGACCGGAATATCTTTACTGCCCGCAACAACCACCTGTCCCGACAAATCTGCCTGATAGGGCGATAGTCCCCGTTCAATCAACACACAGGCGACGGCGTCCCTGTAGCGGTGTGCATAATAGGCACTCTCACGCTGGGTCCATGGATGCGCACCGGCCATCAAATCCTCATTCGATAAAGGCGCAAGCCATGCCCGCACTTTCTCCAGATCCTGTGGCGTGAATTCAATACGCACATTGTCTAATGCAGTCTGCTTTGTGAAAACAAAACGATGGCTGGTATTGGACAATGCCAGTTCCGTGGCGCGTTTGAGTCCTGCATGGTCATTCCCCAGGCCGTACTCAAAGTGAATCGCGCCTGCCAGGAAATTGGCGGTCGTGCAGATTTGCCGCTCCAACCCCGTATTGGCATCGGCTATCGTCACCATCACGTAAGACGGCGAGGTGCTTATATTGCTGACTGCCGCCTCAAAACTTGCCGCTGATTGGGTGTATTCAGCCGCCATCGCAGGTAGGGTGACCGCATATAGCAAAAGAAATTTCAACATTTTCCCATAGTGTGTCATTTGAAACTTCCGTGAACGTATGCTTTAAGCTATGTTGTACATCGTCATCGAACTGTAACGCACTGATATGCTGCGCCAGCTCGGATTGAATCCAGTAGCGATTATGCATGCAAACTCAAGACTTTAATTGATCGCCAGTTATAGTAAGCTGATCACTTGTTGATTCTTACGCATGCAGAGCAATGACTGTTCCTGATACTTCCGCCGCCGCGCCGCCGCTTGACCCCACCGAAAAATCCACCCGCCGCCGCTCCCTGATCGCCGTCTGCAGCGCGCATGCCGTGCACGATGGCTTGACCGATGTGATCTATGTGCTGCTGCCGATCTGGCAGGCGCAATTTGCCATCAGCTACGCCATGGTGGGACTGCTGCGCGGATCGTATTCGGGCATGATGGCCGGTTTCCAGTTGCTGGCCAGCCGCATGGCCAAGCGCTGGGGACGTGAGCGTATGCTGATAGGCGGCACGGCGCTGGCCGGTCTTGCTTATCTGGTGGCGGGACAGGCGGGCGGCCTGGCCGTCTTGCTATTCGCCTTGCTGCTCGGTGGCCTGGGCGCCAGTACCCAGCATCCGCTGGCCTCGTCCATCGTTACCGATACGCATGAGGCGGGCGGTGGCGTGAAGGAAGCGCTGTCGCAATACAATTTCGCCGGCGATATCGGCAAGACCCTGATCCCCGCGCTGGTGGGCTTGCTATTGCTGGTGTGCAGCTGGCAAACCAGCGTCAGCCTGATCGGCTTGCTGGGCCTGGCGGCGGCCGGTTTGCTGTGGTGGCTATTGCCCAGGAAAGGTGAGTTGCAGGCTAACCAGAAAAAAGCAGGCAAGACCATTGTCGGCAATGGCAGCAAGGGTGGTTTCCGTGCGCTGCTGGCGACCGGCACCCTGGACAGCGCCGTGCGCATGGGCTTTCTGACTTTTTTACCTTTCCTGCTGAAAAGCAAGGGCGCCGGCACGGCCGGCATCGGTATGGCGCTGTCGCTGCTGTTCGTGGGCGGCGCTTTTGGTAAATTGCTGTGCGGCTATCTGGGTGCGCGCATCGGCATGATGAAAACCGTGTGGATCACGGAAACCATGACGTCCTTGCTGATCGTGCTGGCCTTGTGGCTGCCATTGTTCGGCGTGATGGCCATGCTGCCCCTGCTGGGGCTGGCGCTGAATGGCACGTCCTCCGTGCTGTACGGCGTGGTGCCGGAACTGGCGGAACCTGGCAAGCGCGAACACGCGTTTGCGCTGTTTTATACAGGCACCATTGGCGGCGGTGCGCTGTCGCCGGTGCTGTTCGGTGCGCTCGGCGATGCCGCCAGCGTACCCATCGCATTGATGGTGCTGGCGGCGATTTTGCTGCTGACCTTGCCCTTGGCGTGGAAAGTGCAGAAGGGCATAGCCAGCTGACGTTACCAGTTGTTGCCGCTCAGCGTGGCCTGGTAGCCGGTGGAGTAGTTGGCAAATGGAACTTTACCCGCACTGACGCCACTGACCGTATTGTTGCTGATAGTCGCGCTGCCCGTGGGCGCGGGGTAGAACGGTGCGCCGATCACCACGCCGTTGCGCCATGGCGCCGTCACGGTATTTTGTGTCAGGCGGATATTGGTCGAGGTCGAGAAACCGATGGCGTCATACAGGGAAGCGACGATGGTATTGTTGCTGACTTCGATATCGTCGACGATGCCCACGTTCTGGCCATCGCTGCCATTGCCGATATGCAGCGCCGGCTGGCCCTGGTCGAAACCATTGCCGCCGGAGCGCACGATGGTGTTGCCAGTGATGCGCGACGAGTGCAGGTCGCTGCCATTGACGCCAAAGCGGCCAACGCCCAGGCCGGTATAGCGGGCCGTGTCGGCGATGTAGTTATTTGCCACCAGGTGGCCGCTGCCGCCATACACGCCGAGGGCCTTGCCATTCCAGGCGCCGATGATGGTGTTGTTGGTCTGGGTGATATTGCTCATCGGCGAGTAAAACACGCGGCCGTGGTCGGTATCGTTGTAGTCGACCGAGTTGATCGCCATGCCATCGTCGCCGGTGCCGCGCACAAAGTTATTGGTCGCGGTCAGGTAGTTGCCGACTGTGGCGTCGAGCGCCACGTTATTGAGGTTGCAGCCATCGGCCCAGATCGACGTCAGCCGGTTATTGCGCACGGTGCCGCCAGTGCCCGAGGCCCAGAAACCGGACAAGACGTGCTGGGTCCAGATGTTTTCCGCCAGCCAATTGGTGCCGGTGGTATCCATCGCGCCGCCGGCGCCATCGACCGGTTCGCGGCTGCGCGAGTTGGAGTCCACATGGAAGTTGCGCACCGTCGACGACGTCACCTGGAAGATCGCGCCCAGGCCGTTGGCATTCGGCAGCGGCACGTCGCGGTAAATCGTGCTGTACCACATGCCCGCGCCTTCGATGGTAATGCCCTTGGCGACCAGGCCATTCGTGCCTTTCAGGTAAAAAGTACCTTGAGGTATCCAAAGGCTCTTGTTTTGCGACTGCGCCTGGTTGATGCAATTCTGGATCGCGCTGGTGCTGTCCACCGCGTTCGGATTGCCCATGCCATTGGTCGGCGCCGTATCGGCGACCGCGCCGCAACTGGTGATGGCGATGGAATTGGCGGGCTGGGCCAGCGGCGCAGGCGGGTTTTCAACGTCGATCACATCGATATTGTAGAAAGCAGCCGTATTGTCGCTATCCTTGCGCAGGGAAAACGTGCTGCCCGGACCAATCGGATCGCCGACGATGAAGGCGTGGCTTTCGTCGAAGAAGGCGCGCGGCTTGCCCGAGGCCGGGTTCTGGTCGCTGGCCTGGTATTCCTGGCCCTCGTAAATCCAGCTTTGGCGCGAGTTCAGGTTCAGGTGCTGGCGGAACACGCCGTTGACGTACAGGTTCAGCGTGGCCGTCATGCCACCGCCGCCCGGCGCGTCGGGGATGCTGGCGCGCACGTTGATGAAACTGATCGCCTTGCCGGTATTGTTGCTCCACCATACTTCCTGATTATTGCCGGTCAATGCGACGTAGGCGTGGCCCGACGATTCGAGTTCCGGACTGGCAAAGCGCGTGGTGGGCGCCGCCGTCAGTGACACGATTTTTGCGCCGTTGACCAGGGTGCCGGCTTCGGCTTCATAGCTGGTGAAAGGCGTGGTCGCGCCCACGCCGGCGTGGGCATGGGTCGCGGCCAGCAGGCTGGCGGCGGTGGCCAATGCCGTCATGGTCATGGTCTGTGTGAGTTTGCTTCGCTTCATGGAGTCGCTCTTCCTTGGTGGAGGGGTAACAGGTCGCTGGAATGCTGCCGGGTGATCTAATTAATTTCAATATAGCATGAAACTTTAGATGGTTTCCGTGGAAAGAATTACATATTGGAAATTTATTTCGACGACTTACGGCACGCGCATGGACTTGCCTGCGGCCTTGCCCATCGTCTACACTCGCCCCATGAAAAATTTTGAAAAGCGGCGCGACCGCTACGAGCTGTTCCGCGCCTTCGAGAACCCCCTTGTCAACATCAACTTCCATCTGGACGTGCCGGATTTCCGTCCGTATTGCAAGGCGCGCCAACTCCCTGTATTCCATTTCTTCCTGTTTTGCGTGCTGAACACGGTCAAGCAAAGCGACAATTTCCTGTACCGCATCTACCAGGATGAGGTCATCAAGATCGATGATTTTCCGGCGTCCTACACGGTCATCAATTGCGACGATAACCTCAATTACACGCGTTTCGAGATGACCGACCAGCTCGACCTGTTCATCGCGCGCAGCCTGGAAGCGAAACGTTTCGCCGAAGCCAGTTCCGCGCTGATCAATACGGGCGAAGATGCCAGCGAACGCGAGCGGCGCAACAATGTCTACGTCACCAGCCTGCCGTGGCTGGACATGAAGGCCATCGAGCATCCCGTCTACAAGCACCGCGACGCCGATATCCCGACTTTTACCTGGGGCAAGTTTGGTCCCGCGCAAGACGATGGCCGCATGACTGTACCGTTTTCAGTGCAGGCGCACCACGGTTTTGTCGATGGTTATCACATCCAGAAGCTGGCGCAAGATCTGGCGGACAAGATCGCCAGCATGATTGCTTAAGGCAGGTATTCGCTGGGCGCCTTGCCCAGCACCTTGCGAAACGCTGCCGTAAAGGCGCTGGCACTGCCATAACCGAGGTCAAACGCCACGCGCGTGACAGCCTGCCCTTCGGCTAGCCGCGTGATGGCGCTCAGCAGACAGGCTTGCTGCCGCCATTGCGCAAAGCCCAGCCCCGTTTGCTGGCGAAACAAGCGCGTAAAAGTGCGCCGGCTCATGTTCGCCCTGGCCGCCATGGTGTCCAGGCCGATGTCCAGGCTGGGCTGCTGGAATAATTGCGTGCACAGCCGGGCCAGCCTGGGGTCTTGCGGCAATGGTGCATTGAGCGCCAGCGGCGTCATGGCCGCGATTTCATCGAGCAGCAAGGCCATCAGCCTGCCGTCGCGCGCGTTTTCTACATATAAGGCATCTAACTTGACGGCTTCGGCCAGCAACTGGCGCAGCAGCGGCGATGTCTCCAGCACGCTGCAATGGCCGGGCAGGCTGGCCACGGCTTGCGCACGGATAAAGACATTGAGCATGAGCACTTCGCCATGCATCTGCATGCCGTGTTCCAGCCCGGCGGGCAGCCAGCAGGCGCGCTGCGGCGGCACCAGCCAGTTGCCTTGCGGCGTCAACACGCTGATGGCGCCCGTGGCGGCATAGGCAAACTGGCCGCGCGGGTGGCTGTGCAGGGGAAAGCGCAAGCCCGCTGCATAGTTGCGGGCCGTCGCAATCAGCTCGCGTGGCAGTTCGGTATAGAAGTGAGGATGATCGGGTTCAAGCATGGCCTGAACTCTATACTATTTGACCTATCATCGAAAGTGGGCCTGTTTGCGTCGTTCTATCATGCATTTTTTAAAGTGCGCAGGAGCTGTCATGCTCAATACCTCTCACCGCGTGGGGCACGGCCCCCACGCCATCATCGTGCTGCATGGCTGGTTTGGCGATGCGCACGCGTTTGCGCCGATGGAACAATGGCTCGATGGCGTCGCCTTCACTTATGTGTTCATGGATCAGCGCGGTTACGGCGGCATGCGCGGTGTGGAGGGCGATTACAGCATAGCCGAGGTGGCTGTTGATGCGCTGGCGCTGGCCGACCACCTGGGTTTTAAATGTTTCAGCGTGATCGGCCACTCCATGGGCGGCATGGTGGCGGAGAAGATCGCCTTGCTGGCGCCGCAGCGCCTGCGCGCACTGGTGGCCGTGGCGCCCGTGCCCAGTTGCGGCGTGGCAATGGAGGATGCCGCACGCGCGCTGTTCCTGGGTGCCGCCGATAATCTGGCCGCGCGGCGCAGCATCATCGAGCGCAGCACGGGTGGCCGCCTGCCTTGCGCGTGGCTGGACTGGAAGGCGGCTTATTCCTGGGAGTGTTGTGATACGGCCGCGTTTGCGGCGTATTTCCTGGCCTGGAGCGGGACGGATTTCAGTGCGCAAGTGCGGGCGCAGCGCTCATCTTTGCCGGTGCTGGCGCTGGCCGGCGAGCACGATCCCCGTTTTGACCGCGCCCTGATGCAGCAGACTTATCTGGCGTGCTACCCGCAAGCCAGGCTGGAAGTGCTGGCCAATGCGGGGCATTACCCGATGAATGAAACGCCGCTGGCGCTGGTGGCCAGTATCGAAGCGTTCCTAGGCAGCCTTGGCACGCAGGCGCAGCAAGCTCAAGCCTAACAGCACGAAAGCGCCGCCCGAGATGCGGTTGAACAGGCGTGCGCGCGCCGGATTGGCCAGCTGGCTTTTCAGCAAGCGCGCCAGCAGGGCGTAAAACAGATGGGCCGCCATCGCGCAGGCCACAAACGTCGTGGTCAGGACGGTGAATTGCATCGCCACCGGCTGGCCTTGCACCATGAACTGCGGGAACAGGGCAGAGAAGAACAGGATGGCCTTGGGATTGGTCAAAGCCACCATCATGCCCTGGCGATACAGCTTGCCATTCGAATTGGGATTGGCCGCGCCCGGCTGTTGCGGCGCATTGGCGACGATGCTGGTCTTGCTGCGCCACTGCTTGATGCCCAGGTAGACCAGGTACAGGGCGCCAGCCAGTTTCAGCAGCATGAAGGCAGTGGCCGAGGTGGCCAGCACCACGCCCATGCCGGCCATGGCGATGCCGGAAATAATGAACAGCCCCGTGCCATTGCCCATGCTGCTGATCATGGCGCGGCGCGGGCCGACGGCGATGGAGTTCGAAATGGCCAGCAAGACGGCCGGGCCGGGCGAAAAAGTGACTAGCAGGGAGACGCTGCAAAACAGCAGCCAGTTCGAGATATGCATGGTATTTCCTGAAGGGCAATGGAGGCAAGAGCACAGCCCTGCATTGTAGCCTGCCTAGCTGAACAGTGTGAACAGGGCTGCGACCAGATGGTTGATGACGGCGCCGCCCACGATCAGCCAGGCAAACAGCAGGCCGCCCAGCAGCAGCGGCTTGAAGCCGGCGCGGCGGATGGCCGACAGATGCGTGCTCAAGCCCAGGGCCGCCATGGCCATGGCCAGCAAGGCCGTGTCGATATCGGTAATGGACGCCACCAGCTTGCCAGGCAGCCAATCCAGCGAATTGAAGGCCACCGCGGCGATAAAGATAAAGGCAAACCAGGGGATGGCCAGCCTGGCTGCGGGCTTGCTTTCTCCTTTGCCCGCGCTTTTGCTGCGGGCCAGCACGGCTGACAGTATCACCAGGAAGGGCGCCAGCATCATCACGCGCACCATCTTGGCGATCACGGCGGCGTTGGCCGTGTCCTGGCTGATCGCCTTGCCGGCCGCCACTACTTGCGCCACTTCATGCACGGTGGAACCGATATACACGCCGAAGCTTGCCGGGGTGGCGCCCAGCAGCTGCCAGTGCAGATTGGCTTGATACAGCAGCGGATACACAAAGATGGCCAGGGTGCCGAACACCACCACCGTCGACACCGCCACCGTCACCTCTTCCGCACGGCCCTTGAGCACCGGTTCGGTGGCCATCACGGCTGCTGCGCCGCAAATCGAGCTGCCCGCGCCGATCAGGATGGCGCTGTTGCGCTCCAGCTTGAATACCTTGGTGCCCAGCAACAGGGCCAGGCCCAAGGTGGACGTCAGCACCAGCGCATCGATGGCGATACCGGCCAGGCCCACCTGGCCGATGTCCTGGAAAGTCAGGCGGAAGCCGTACAGGATGATGCCCAGGCGCAGCAGGCTTTGCTTGGAAAATGTGACGCCGGCATCGCAGGCTGGCGCGAGTTTCGGGTAAGCAGTGTTGCCCAGGATAATGCCGACGATGATGGCCAGGGTCAGCGCGCTCATGCCGTGCGTTTGCATCCATTCCAGCTTGCCCAGCTGTATCGCCGCACAGGCGATGATGGCGCTCAGCAGCAGGCCGGGCAAGAGGCGGCTACAGCGGTCTGAAAAGCTGTTGCTGCCGGTAGTCGATAGGGATGGCATGGTGTACTCCGTTGTATGCGTATGCCATTACTGTACAGACAGGTAATTAAATGGTAAAACGGATTGTTTTTGTATATTCAAGCTGAAAAACAGGTAGATTATGTCTTTGACCTTACGACAATTGCAGATATTCCTGGCTGTGGCCGATACCGGCAGCACCAGTGCCGCCGCCGGGCTGATCGCCTTATCGCAATCGGCCACCAGCGCCGCCTTGAATGAGCTGGAAACCTTGCTGAGTGCGCAACTGTTCGACCGGGTGGGAAAACGCCTGGTGCTGAACGACAATGGCCGTTTGCTGTTGCCGCAAGCGCGGCAGATGCGCGACGCGGCCGCAGGCATCGCACGCCAGTTCGCGGGCGCCGACCCGTCTGTGTCGGTCAGCCTGCAAATCGGCGCCAGCACCACCATCGGCATCTATCTGCTGCCGCAGATACTGGCCCAGGCGGTACGCCAACACGGGCCCAGCATCCCGCAAGTGATGATTGCCAACACGGCCGATATCGCTGCCGCCGTGGCGGAATTCCGTGTCGATATCGGTTTGATCGAAGGGCCATGCCATGAGGCGGGCTTGCTGGTGGAACCCTGGCTCGCCGACCAGATGCTGATCGTGGCGGCGCCCTCGCATCCGCTGGCGCAACTGCGGCATTTGCTGAGTTTTGCCGAGCTGAACCAGGCTGGCTGGTTGTTGCGCGAAGCGGGCTCGGGCACGCGCGAAGCGGTGGAGCAGGCGCTGGTCCCGTATTTGCATTATCTGCGGCCGGCCGGTGAATTCTCCAATTCCGAAGCAATCAAATATGGCGCGGCTGCCGGCCTGGGCATCGCCTGCTTGTCGCACGTGGTGGTGGCCGACTTGCTGGCCAGCGGACAACTGGTGGTGCTCGACACCATGCTGCCGCCCCTGCAGCGCAATTTCTACCTGATACGGCAGGCTAAAAAAGTGCTGTCGCCGAGGCTGTCTGGCTTTTTGGAGCTGTGCCGGCAGGCAAGGCACGCGCCAGCCTGAACTTTGCTTGCTGAAATCCCATATGTGGAATATATTCCCAAATATGGAAAATTTAATGCAGCAAGACGATGGCACGGAACAGCGGCTGGCCCAGCGCCTCAAGCAGTTGCGTGTCGAACAGGGCTGGTCGCTGGACCAGTTGGCCACGCAAAGCCAGATCAGCCGCGCCACCTTGTCGCGCATGGAAAATGCCGAAGTCAGTCCCACTACCAGCGTGCTGGGCCGCTTGTGCGCCGTGTATGGCCTCAGCATGTCGCGTTTGATGCGCATGGTGGAAGACGATTTTCCACCCTTGCTGCGGCGCGAAGAGCAGCCGGTCTGGAGCGATACGCAAGCGGGTTTCCAGCGCCGCTCCGTCTCGCCGCCCTCGCATGCGCTGGCCGGCGAGGCGCTCGAATGCATTCTGGCTGCGGGTGCGCACATTGCCTACCCGGCGTCGCCCCGGCCCGGCATGGAGCACCATTTATTACTGCAGGAAGGCCAGTTGACGGTGACCCTGGAGGGCAAAAGTTACGTTTTGCACGCTGGCGACTGCCTGCGCTATCAATTATCCGGCCCCAGTGCCTTCGATGCAGGACCGGCAGCCGGCGCCCGCTATTTTTTATTCATTGTCTGAGACTGCCATGACCGCCGCCGATTCTATCCTCATCCGCTCCTGCGCCGTATCCGATATCGAGCAGCATTTGCCGCAACTGGCCGGGCTGCTGCAAGCCTGCGTGCACGATGGCGCCAGCATCGGTTTCATCCTGCCTTTCACGCTGCCCGAAAGCACGGCCTTCTGGACGCAAAACGTGCTGCCGGCCGTGCAGCGTGGCCGGCGTTTGCTGCTGGTCGCCGAGCAGAAGGGACAGATTGTGGGCACGGTACAACTGGACTGGGATAGCCCCGCCAACCAGCAGCACCGGGCCGAAGTGCGCAAGCTGATGGTCAGCCCCGACTATCGCCGGCGCGGCATCGCGCGTTTGCTGATGCAGGAAGTGGAAGCGCGGGCGTGCCAGCTGCCGCGCAGTCTGCTGACCCTCGATACGCGCTCGGACGACCATGCCGAACCGCTGTATGTATCGCTCGGTTACACGATGGCAGGCGTCATTCCCGGCTATGCGCTGGCGGTCGACCATGGCGGGCTGGACGCCACCACCATCATGTACAAGCAGCTGTAGCCGGGTTCGCTGCCACGCTGTTGCCGGATAAAATCACCTGATCAATTCCAGAGTTCTCCTACGCAGACACCCGGCATCGTCCGACTGCTGCCTGCGTCTGCCGCGCCTACACTGTGATCTCGACGAGCCTGGCGACAGGCTTTCCTTGGTTATCTTCAGGAGGGCAAGATGGCGAATATTCAAGCGGGAACGGATGGCATAATCAGCACAGAGCGGGTTGCACGGCGCATGAATGCGCTGGACTGGGTCGCCATGGTGCTGTTGATCATAGGCGGCTTGAACTGGGCGCTGGTAGGCTTGTTCGATATCGATATCGTGGCCCGCATCCTGGGCGTCATGAGCACAGCCTCGCGCGGCGTGTATGTGCTGGTGGGCCTGGCGGCAATCTATTCGATTTATCTGTGCGTGAAAAAGCTGCCGGCCACGCCGTGATTTGAGCGACCGTACTATCTTGAGACAGGAGGAAGCCATGCCTACAGGCGCCAGTCCCAAACGCGAGCGCGAATTCAAGCAACTGGAAAAGAGCTTCAAGCAGGAGGGACGTTATCGTGGCCGCGAAGAAGAAGTCGCGGCCCGCATCGTCAACAAGCAGCGGGCTGAACAGGGCGAAACCAAACCGGCCAAAACGGCGCGCGATACCGAAAAGGCTGGCAAGGCGCCTGAGCGCAATCTGCCCAATCTGCCCATAGACGGCTACCAGCACCTGACGGTAGCGCAAGTGCGCAAGAAGCTCGCGGGCTTGAGCACTGCCCAGTTACGGCGGGTGCGCGATTATGAAGCGGCGCACAAGAAGCGCAAGGGCGTGCTCGAGGCGCTGGACAAGTAGGTTTGACGTTTTTTGAATACCCTTGCGATGCCAAGAAGTTAAACGGCCTGCACACAAAGCCATTCAACCCAACAGCGAGAGTGCCAAGGTCGTACCCTCAGGGTACGATCCTAGGGTTTGCTGCTGGGTTGCAAGGCGATGATAAATAACTCGACCATCATAGTTTCAGCCAGTCTAAGCTTATCGGGCTTACGCGTGGCTGCTTATTGCGTGCGCAGGTAAGCCAGCAAGTCGGCCACTTGCTGCTGGTCGCTGATACCCCAGAAGCGCATATTGTTACCGGGGACGAAGTCGCTGGGGGCTTTCAGGAAGTTGGCCAGGTTTTGCTCGGTCCAGACGAAGTTGGCATTCTTCATGGCAGGCGAATACCTGTAATCGGTGGTCGAGCCAGCTTTGCGGCCGATCACGCCTGTCAGTGTAGGCCCAAAGCCGCCGCGCGCCGACGGCCCGACCTGGTGGCAGGACGCGCACTTGTGAAATGCGGCCTTGCCCGCTTCAGCGTTGCCCTTCAGCGCAGGGGCCGCCGGGGCAGCGTGCGCGGTGATACAGTGCGCCGTCAGCAGCGCGGCCGCCAGTATCGAAGGCAGGCGGGGAGGGCGAGTCGGAAGGCCGTGATGGAGAAAACTTTTCATGGTTGCAGCAGAGTAGTGCTTGAGTGACTAGCAGCTATTTTACAGGGCAGGGCAATCGCCTGCCTGTGCACGCATTGATGTCTTATCGTTTGGCGCCCTGTGCTCCCAGCGCAGCCATGGCCGAAGCAAACACGATGCAGGCTATCGCCAGCCACTGGATCAGGCTCAGGTGTTCGCCCAATACCAGCATGGCGGCCAGCGCGCTGATCGCGGGTGCGGCGCTGCTGAACATGCCGAACACGCCTTGCGGCAAGCGGCGCAAGGCAAAGATTTCCAGGGAATATGGCAGGGCGCTGGACAGCATGGCGATTGCCAATCCCATCAAGGCAATCGATGGCACCAGCAAGGCGGTACCCGAATAACTCACGCCGAGCGGCACCATCAGCACGGCGGCCACCGTCATGCCCCAGGCCACCGCCTGGCCACCTTGCAAGGTCGAGGCGCGCTTGCCGAAGATGATATACAGCGCCCAGCACAGCGCTGCGCCGAGCGCATAAGCCACGCCCACAGGGTTCAGACTGCCCGCGCCACCCTGCAGCGGCAGCAGCAGATATAGTCCAAACACGGCGCAAGCCACCGCCAGCAAGTCGCGCGGCCGGCGCGACGACAGCATCGCCACCGCCAGCGGACCCGTCACCTCGATGGCCACCGCAATGCCGATCGGTATCAGCGCAAACGCCCGGTAAATCAGCAGATTCATCAGCCCCAGCACGGAACCGTAGATCAGCAGATTGACTACATCCTTGCGCTCAAGCCGGAACCGCCACGGCCGCACGATCGCCAGCAAGATCAGCGCCGAAAATCCCACCCGGTACGCCGTAATGCCTTCCACGCCGATCACCGGAAACAGCTGCTTGGCCATCGCCGCCCCCAGGTTGACGGAAATCTGCCCTCCCAGAACGGCCAGGGAAGGGAGCAGGAAGCTGTCGGGAACGGGGGAAGTCGTGGTGGTGGAGGTCATGGGCTGCTATTTTAATACGTAAGAGCCATAGCTGCCGACTGCATGGAAGAAAGGAAGATTTGTCCCGGGAGTCGCTTTTTTCTGTTGTTATATTATCAAATGCGTTAGAGTTTCAGATGTGTCTGCTAACGGCTAGAGCCAGAGATTGCATCAACGCAACCATGCGTGCAGTTTTCTTGTTGCTAATTGATATAGGAAAGAAATTGATGAGAAATGATTTATGGTTGGGTGTCGGAGTTTTAGCATCTTTAATTTCAGGATGCACTCAATCTTCGCCAGAAAAGAGTGCAGAAGACATTGAAAAAATTGCGTTTGATTGTGGGACCACAAAACCACAAATGGAGGCATGGTTTGCAACGCACAAGACCGGTTGGGCGGAACATGTTGCAGAGGGATTAAAGTGCATCGAAGATCATCCGTAAGCCGCGAGAGAAAATTCTCGTAGCAATCACGCTAGCCATCAATTTCCTGTCATCGATCAATTTGCCGGGTAAAGTGAATCAATCCTGGGGCATAGGAGCGAGTCTCCTGAACGCTTCGACTATTGGCCCATCGCTGCAGTGTGGGAGTCATCCACTGTGGTGGCCCCAGAAGTATACATTGCAACAGACTAGACAAGGGAGATATGGGTACTTACGGCGCCAGACTGCTTCACGATGATATGGCGAACGATGTGCGAGATGATTTCCTGAATCTTCTTCGAAAAAGCCATTCTGCAGAAGAATCGTCGAAACTGCTTTTGTCTCTATGGTCTGCGTCGATTGACGATAGCGACGATGCTCCCATTTTTTGGCTGGCATTAGCCGCGACACAATATGAGTACGGATGTCTGCAGGCGGAAGTGAGACAGCAGGCTGTGGCGGTGATTGATGCAGGTTCGGACCTGACGCGCTGGTCTGGAAAGTTGTTGGAACGGCGGCGCGGGATACTGGAAGAGCTGCGCACAAAGTTACTCGGCCCCCAGCTTAAATCCAGACGTCCCCGAAAGATCAAGACGTCTGAACCATCGCCCAGGCATGAAGCGGCAGCACCGGACGGCCGCGGCAAGGCGGTAGCAGTGAGTATCCCTGGTACTGATCTTATGCAGGTCTATCTGCAGCGCGAGGTCGGTGCGGCGCGCGGCGGGGGAAGCGTGTTCCTCGCTTTTTGCACTTTTGACGACGTGCAATTGAAATGGTTGCCGGGACCGGTATTGCATGTTACTTATCCTGCTGAAACTGTAGTGCAGCAGCAGCTTGGCGAGCATTTTTTCTCTGGAGAGATTATTCCTGTTGTCTATTAGGCCAGGGAATAAGGAAGCACATGGCGCAGCGCCTCTGATATCGTCAGCAATTGCATTGAACGCTTATTGAAGGTAAGCCTTGCCATATCCACCATCCAGCTTGCCCTTGGCCCAATCGGCCATCAAGTCATAAAACCCCGGCGCGATGTTGCTGTACTTGCGCGTTCCATCGGCTGCCACGGTGTAATTGCGCATGCCGTGGTCGGTATCGGGGAAGAGATACATCGTAATATCCTGGCCCTGCTTGCGCAGCGACGACAGGCGTTCTACCGTCAGCGCCACCGGGGCTTGGCGGTCTTCGGCGGCCAGTGCCCACAGTTGCGGTACTTTGACTGTGCTCAACACTTGCAAGGGCTTGAGCGACCAGTCGATATCGTATTTGTCGAAGCGCGGTATGCCTTTGCTGCGCAGTTCATCAACCGGTATGCTCAACAGCACGCCCGTATAACCGCCCTTGATGGCCGCAAACCAGGGTTCTTTGCCATATAGAATTTGTACCTTGGCCAGCTCGTCCAAACCATCCTTGTAGCCGCTTTTCACCACCCTGGCCGTGATGTCGGTGATGGTCTTGCCGTGGGCAATGATGTCGTCGCCATACCCCTGGTCGTGCAATTGCCTGGCTACCTGCTCCGCGTCCTGTTCCGCAATGTCGGCTACCAGGCCAAAGCCTATGCCCAGAAATTCTGCTTTGGCGCGCGTTGCTGCGAGCGGAGCGATCCAGCCACCCTGGCTGACGCCAAACAGGCCGAAACGGCCATAGCGGCCCTCGGCCAGCTTTTTGGCCGTCAACGAGGCGGCCACCAGATCGTCGGCCAGGCGGGGCAGGTTTTGCGTGTATTCACCCTCGGAAAGTCCGGTGCCGCGCTTGTCGTAGACAAACACGGATACGCCACGACCCACCATCTGGTATGGATCGCGCGCACGGTCTATCCAGCCGCTTTCTTCGGAGCCATGCGCATAAATGACCAGCGGCGTCTGTTTTCCTGTAGCGGGAGCTTCCATCAAGCGGCCTGCCAGCATCACGCCATGCGATGCGAAGCGCGTATTAATTTCTGTAATGGCAATTTTTGGCCAGATTTCCTGGCCCCGCACCCGTACTGCTCCGCTTTCGCATACGACCAGAGGGGCAGCATCTTGCGTATTGCCGATGACACCATCGCTAAAAGTGTAGCCAAAGCCTTTGCCTGCTTTCGTGATGCTGAGAAAAGTGGTCTGATCCTTGCGATAAATACCTGTCTCGCAGGCAGCCGGAACAAGTGCGTTTGTGATGGCAGTTGCTTGCTCTGCCGCGATCGACGGGCCGACAGCCGTGAGCGCGAACACGAGGAGGGGAAGAATACGGAGGCGGGAGGAAGGTGTCATGAAGCAATAGTAGCGCAAGATGCTGTCGCTTTGTTAAGGAAATGATGAATGCGAGATGAAAGCAAGATGAAAGGGAGCTCACTGCGCTGGTCAGCGAGTGCCTTTGAGCCAGGATGGTCAATCCGGTATGATGGTTTATTCAACCAGGCGGTTATATGTTGGAGACAATATGGAGACCATAAGTAATGAAAAAAATAATCAACTATATGATGGGTGTGCTCGCCTTGAGCACCCTGTGCGCCGCCCACGCTGAATCGGATAAAACAATAGCAGCACTGGGCATGCAGCTGTTTATGGGCGTTTGCGTTCCTTCGCGCGGTGATGCTGATGTGATCGAAGCAGGCTTGAAAAACATCAAGATGGTCGAATTGACGGCGGAACGTGCCAAGCCTTTCCTGGCCGACGCAGTTGGCAAAGTCTGGTCCAGTCAGGAAACGGGTGGCCAATTTAGCGTGGCTGCAACAGCGCCGCAAACCTGTACGGTTTTTATCGACCAGACTGATCCGCAAGAATTAAAGCGCGAGTTCGAGCGCTGGCTGCCACCAGCTGGTAGTGGTTTTATCGTAAAAAAGGAAGCGGACGACAAGCAGGGCGAGGTGGAAACAGCCTCCTATGCCATTTTACGCGACGACAAGCTGGTGTTCAGCTGGGTATTGCGGACTGCGCAAAGGCCACAAGGTGGTATCGGTACAGTTTCAGTGCGGGCAGCGGCGAATTAATTGAGCATGCTAAGAGTGCAGATCTGGTGTTGTTTTTGAATGCGCAGGCTAGTCTTTAGCAATAACACCAGCATAAAAAAGTCTTCACCATACCCGGCTTGCACGGTAAAGTCCGGCATCGGAATAACCGTGTGGCTTGAGCCACAGCACATCCTCATGACTGCACCCAAACATACCCTGCGCCTGATCCTGGGTGACCAGCTCAATCTGCAACATCGCTGGTTCAGCGACGTGGACGACGCCACGACCTATATCCTGATGGAAGTGCGGCAAGAAACGGATTATGTGCTGCACCATGCGCAAAAAATCCTGGCCATCTTTGCGGCCATGCGCGAGATGGCGCGGCAGTTGCACGCGGCTGGCCACCGGGTGCATTACATCACGATCGATGATGTGGAGAGCGTGCGCTCGATACCGGACAATATCGAAGCGCTGATTGTCCATTATCGCGCCAGCGCGTTTGAATACCAGGCGCCCGACGAGTGGCGCCTCGATGAACAGCTGTATCAGCATGGGCGCCGCTCCGGCATACCGTGGCTGATGGTCGACAGCGATCATTTTTATACTACGCGTAATGCAGCGGCCGATATTTTCGCCGGGCGCAAACAATGGCTGATGGAGTTTTTCTACCGCCAGATGCGCCTTGCACACGCGGTCTTGATGGCCGATGCGAAAAAGCCGGTCGGCGACCAGTGGAATTTTGACCACGATAACCGCAAGCCCTGGCGCGGCACGCCGTTTGAACCAAAAGATCCCCGCACCCTGCACGACCACACGCTGCTGTGGAACACCATCGTGGCAGCGGGCGTAAAAAGCTTTGGCGCGCCCAAGGCCGATTGTCTGCCCTGGGCTTTGAACCGCGAAGAGGCTTTGCTGCAGCTTGACGCCTTTATTGGCAATGCCTTGCCGCATTTCGGCGATTTTCAGGATGCCATGAGCAGCCAGGCCTGGCGTTTGTTTCACTCGTTATTATCGTTTGCGCTGAATGTGAAAATGCTCAATCCACGTGAAGTCGTGGCCAGGGCGGAAGCGGCTTACCATGCGGGCCATGCGCCATTGGCCGCAGTGGAAGGCTTTATCCGGCAGATTTTGGGCTGGCGCGAATATGTGCGCGGTGTGTACTGGGCGCATATGCCGGGCTACCAAAACAAAAACTTCTTTGGCCATACGCGTGCATTGCCGTCCTGGTTTTGGGATGGCAAAACAAAAATGCATTGCCTGTCACAAGCGATTAGCCAGTCGCTGGAACAAGCCCACGCCCATCATATCCAGCGCCTGATGGTGATCGGTAATTTTGCCTTGCTGGCCGGCCTGGATCCGGCCGAAGTGCATCACTGGTACCTGGGCATTTATATCGATGCCTTTGAATGGGTGGAACTACCGAATACGGTGGGCATGAGCCAGTTTGGCGATGGCGGTTTATTGGCCACCAAGCCGTATGTCTCCAGCGCTGCTTACATCGACCGCATGAGCGATTATTGCAAGGGCTGTCATTACGATAAAAAGGCACGCATCGGTGACAAGGCTTGTCCATTTAATGCCCTGTATTGGGACTTTTTCCATCGCAATGCGCGCGTACTGGAACGCAATCCCCGTATCGGCATGGCTTATCGCCAGCTGGAGAAGATGGATGATGCAGCGATTGCGGATTTCAAACAGCAGGCGGCGAAGATGTTGGGCAACTTGAATGCCTTGTGATGAATGGCGGGGAGGGCAGCAATGCTGCCACCATCACGGCATCAGGTCTACCCGGCACCGGGTACTGCGGCGGCCTGACGCTGTGGGCCACGGCGCCGTTGCTCAGTGGTAGGGGCTGGCAGCGGCTACTGCAGTTATTTTCAGGCCGAGTTCGATCTCGTGCGCGCGCACAAAGCCATCTGGCTATTTCAGGCGCATGGTGACGATAGCGAGGCCGTGGCCGCCTATCCAGATTTTCACGACGCCAGCAATTGTTGCCCTTCCTTCCAGCGCTGTCGCTGTCCGGCACGGTATCAAGAGGGAGAACTTGCGCTGCTGTGGCGTTTGCGCACTGGAAATGTCTTCCTTTCAGCAACGATTGCCCGTGTTGTTGCATCCAGTGTACACTCGGCAAGAGAAAGCAGGAAGACGCGCAGTGGCGTCATGCTCTTAAATGGTTTATATGGTTTAGCTCGATTCAATGGATGGCGCTCTGGCGGCTGCCGCCCCGCGTGCCTTGCCCTCAACCCGTTTGGCCCCAGGCGCGCCCGTGCAGCCCGTGCGTCCGGGACCAGGCATCTTGACCATGTCCTATCGTGTATTCACAATCGCAAATCGATCCAGTCGTCAGTTTTCGCACTACCCAAGGTGAGGTAATCCGCGGCACTATTTTCAATCTGCAGCGCAATTCGATGGTGATGGAGATTTACAATCCCGAAGCCATCGTGCAGGTCAGTGAAGTGCTCAATGAATTGACGGTACGCATGGGGGCAAAAAACGCCTACATCGGCAAGGCCGTGGTGATCAGCAGCGTCAATACGGGCTTGACGGCGATTATTTCAGTCACCCTGATCGACGAGTGGCGTGCCTTGAGCGAGGTGGTGCTGGTGAAGGGCGCCGTGGCGCGCGAGGCCATGGCCTTTGTGTCGGGCTGGGGCGAGCGCTTCCGCATCCGCAGCGATTATCAGATCGTCGTCAACGAGATGCGCGCCTTTCTGTCGGAAGTGGCGCGCTGGGTCGAGCAGGTCGACCTGTCCGACGCCTGGCCCAAGGAAAATGGCCGCCTGCGCGCCGACATCTTTGATGAACTGGCGCTGCCGCTGATGGCGCAAACCCAGCATTATTTGCGCCAGCTGGAGGCGGCGGCAGCGCTGGTCGATATTGAACATGCGCCTGCCCATCGCGCTTTTGCCCAGGCGGCCTTGCACCCCTTGATCCTGCGCGCACCCTTTGTTTTTCGCACCTTCACCAAGCCGCTCGGCTATGCCGGCGACTACCAGATGGTGAATCAGTTGCTGGACGATCCGCGCCAGGGACCGAGCACCTATTTTCAGATCGTCAATGCGGCTTTCCTGCAGGCGGCCGTGGCCATCGCGCACCGCAACCGCATCGATATCCTGACCGAGTTTCTCGCCCACAAGGCGTCCCTGGCGCGTGCGGCCGGGCGCGTCTTCAAGGTGCTCAACGTGGGCTGCGGCCCGGCCATCGAGGTGCAGCGCTTTCTGGAAAGCTGTCCCGACGCGCAATGGCTGAGCTTTGAACTGGTGGACTTCAGCGTCGAAACGCTGGAATGGACGCGCGCGCGCCTGGCCGCCATCCTGCAGCGCACGGGACGTGATGTGGAGATCCGCTATGTGCACGATTCCGTGCATAATCTGCTCAAGCGGCGGCGGGGCAACGGTGCGGCCATCGAGCCCGACAACTGCGACGTGGTGTATTGCGCCGGCCTGTTCGACTATCTGTCCGACAAGGTCTGCACGCGTTTGCTGCAGCATTTTGCTGGCCGGGTAGGGGCGGGCGGGCGTTTGCTGGTGACGAATGTGCACGCCAATAATCCCGGCAAGTTCGGCATGGAGCATTTGCTTGAGTGGCATTTGATCTATCGCAATGAAGAGAGTTTGTCCGCCTTGCTGCCCGCGCACGCGACAGCGCACCATATCTATGTCGATGCCACGGGCGTCAATGTCTTTGCCGAGGTGAGCATTTCATGATGGATAACGCAGGCTTGCTGGAGGCCTATGCGGCGACCCTGCGCAATTTTCGCCTGGAGTTCAGCCGCGGCGGAGCATATACGGGCATCGTGCTGATACTGCTGGGCATGGGGCTCGACTCGGCCCTGTATCCCGGCAAGCAGGCCGCCTTCACAGGCGCGCGCATCCTGGTGGCGGCCCTGATACTGTGCGTGGTGCTGGCCATGCGCACGCGCTGGGCGCAGGAACGCATACAGTGGCTGACGTTTATGTGGCTGCTGCTGCCGCAATTGATGATCGCCTGGATGATTGCCGTGACCGAGGGCGCTGCATCGATCTATTATGTAGGCATGACCCTGGCGATTTATTCCTCCGGCATCGTGCTGGCCTTTGGCCTGTGGCAAAACATGGTTTTTGGCGCAGTGTCATGCCTGCTGTATGTCTGCGCCTGCGTCTGGTATGCGCGCGGCTTTGACTTGCGGGCCGCCTTTGTCGTCAACACCCTGTTCCTGGTCATGTCGGCCAGCATCAGTACCGTGTTTACCTATTTTAATGAGCGCGCCCGCTTCATGCTGTTCCAGCTGAAGGCGGAAGTGGCGCAGAAAAACATGCAGCTTGAGGAAACCAACCGCAACCTGGCCGATATCAAAGGGCAGATGCTGCAGCAGGAAAAGATGGCCGCCATCGGTACGCTGGCGGCGGGCTTGCTGCACGAAGTCAATAACCCTGTCAATTTTTGCATGATGGCGATCGAAGTCGCCATCGAAGACCCGGCCGCCAAGAAAAGCGCGCTGATCAGTGAATGCCTGACCGACGCCAGGCAGGGCATGCTGCGTGTGCAGCACATCGTGTCGGATCTGAAAACCTTTGCTTATCGCAAGAATGGCAAGCAGCTGGAAAACGGCCATTTCCCGTTTGCCCGCGCGCTGGACGCGGCCATCCGCCTGGTGGGCCATGAAACGAAAGGCGTCAGCATCGTGCGTGAGCTGCCCGACGATACATTGGTGCGCGGTGACGAGGCCGCCATCGTTGGCGTACTGATCAATCTGCTGGGCAATGCCGCACTGTCCATGCGCAAGCGCAATGCGCCGCCGTTCGAGATCCGCATCAGCGCCCGCTGGGATGGCGACCGGCTGCGAATCGGCGTGCGCGACAATGGCCCCGGCATTGCGCCGGAAAACCTGGCGCGTGTGTTTGAACCATTCTTCACCACCCGCGAAGTGGGGCAGGGACTGGGGCTGGGCTTGAGCATCAGCTATGGCGTGATCGAGCGCCACGGCGGCACCCTGAGCGCCGAAAGCGAGTTCGGCGCCTGGGCCAGCATGAATTTCGACTTGCCCCGGCCGGATTGGGAGGGGCATCAACATGAAAGATGATAGCCGCGCCACCGTGCTGTACGTCGATGATGAAGAGCTGGCGTGCAAGTATTTCAGCCACACAGTCGGCGCGCGCTACCGTGTGCTGACGGCGCCCGGTGTCGATGCTGCCCTGGCCTTGCTGGTCGGCACGGGCGGCGAGGTCGACGTACTGGTCACCGATTACCGCATGCCGGGCCGACTGGGCAGTGAATTGCTGCAGGAAGTGGCGCGCCTGTATCCGCATATCGTGTGCATGCTGGTGACAGCCTATGCCGACAAGCAAGTGTTGCTTGAACTGATCAATGGCGGCACCTTGTTCCGCCTGCTGGAAAAGCCCTTCGACATGCCGTCCATGTTGAACGCGCTGCAGCTGGCCGTGCAGACGGGGCGCGAACGGGCGGCCCGCCGCCAGGGTTTGATGGCCATCGATGAATCGCTGGCTTTCCTGGCGCATGAATTGAATACCCCGCTGGGGGCGATCGCCAATTTTGCGCGCGGCATCGAGCGGCGCGCGGGCGTGGCCGACACGCCAGCGGCCGAGCTTGTCGAAGCGGCGGCCCTGATGCATGAGAATGCCCGTTATTGCCTGGCGATCCTGGCCAGCTTTGTCGACACCGTACGCCTGGCCAGCGCCGGACCTGGCATGCAGGCAGGGCGGGGACGCCACGCCGCCAGCGCGGGGCAAGTGCTGGCGGGGCTGCTCGACAGCTATCCTTTGTCGGCCAGCCAGCGTGCCGCCATCACGCTGGCTATCGAAGACGATTTCGCCATCAGCGAGTCGCCCAACTGTGTCGCACTGATCCTGTCCTCGGTGCTGGGCCATGCCTTGCGACGGCTGGCCGGCCACCCGCATCCGCTGCTGCTGTTCACGGTCGGCAATGGCCATATCAGCCTGAACGATAACGGCGCCGCCATCCTGCCGGATTTGCCTGAGCGTTTGTTGCATGATCCCATCACTAACGATAGCGTAGCAGAGCCTGCCTGGAGTATGATTTTCTGTCAGCGCATGATGCATTCTTTTGGTGGCAATATCGATATCGGTATTGTTGGCAATGGCGCTGACAGCGAGACGACTGTCACCCTGAGTTTTCCAGTCCACATAAGGAATGAGCATGATTGACGCCAAGCTGCCTTTGCCGCCCCAGCGCGCGCCTGAGCAGGAACTGCCGACGATACTGTATGTCGATGACGAAGCCAACGCCTTGAAATATTTTCAGCGCGCCATCGCACCGATGGCCGAAGTCCTGACCGCCACCTCGGTGGAAGAGGGCAAGCGCATCCTCGATGAGCACGGCGGGCGGATCGCCGTGCTGGTATCGGACCAGCGCATGCCTGGTGCCTACGGCAATGCGTTGCTGTCCTATGCCTGGGACCGCCACCCGCACATCGTGCGCATCCTGACCACCGCGTATTCCGAGCTGGAGCATACGGTGGAAGCGGTCAACCAGGGGCAGATACACCGCTACATCCAGAAACCGTGGGATATCGCGGCCCTGCGCATGGAATTGAAGCAGGCGCTGGACCTGGCCCAGCTGCGCAACGAGCATGCGCAATTGCTGCGTGAAAAATTGCTGGTGCGCCAGCGGCAGGCGATCGCCAACCGCATCGGCAGCTTGTACCTGCTGTGCGCCAGCCTGGCCGGGCCGGAGCAGCAATTGCCGGTGGAAGCCTATCTGTCGGCGGCGCTGACGGCCGGCGTGACGCCGCCCGAGCCCGACTGGCTGACGATGGACCATGCCGACCTGGTCAGTTCCGAAGCGTTCCGCAGCACCGCATTTGCCGCGGCCGTACGCCAGCAACTGGACAAGCTGGAGCGCGACCATCCGGGGCCGGGGGTGGAGCAAGCCTTCGAGATGCTGCAGCCCGTATTTGGGGAAGCGCTGCAAGACAGAGGCGGCACGGCGCTGTTTCTCGAATCCCGTCTGCTGACGGAGTTTCTGGAAACGCCGACCGGCACGCCGGTGTCGGCCGTGCACGCGTTCTGGCTGGCCAGCCTGTTATGGCTGGCGCGGCGCGGCTGGTCGCTGCATTTGAGTTCCAGCGAGCACGGTTTGCAGGGCCGGCTGGTACAGGCCGAGCCAGCATTAAAACCCGATCATCTGGCCGCCTGGATAGAGCAGTTTTAAAAAAATCCGGGGCGTTGATTGATCGGATCAGCGCTCCGATACCATCTTCAAATTAGCCAGGCCCTTGTCAAAGTCCTTGCCTATCATGGTATCCATGCTGACGAACACGTTCATGACCTTGCTGACGTAAGGGCTGGGGCCGGTCATGGTCCAGTTTACCCTGGTGTTGTCGCCATCGGGCGAGAGCGTAAAAGTGGTGGTGTTGTGGCTTTCGAACGGCTTCAGGAAATCGAGCTTGATGACAGTGCGTTCTGGCGTTGCCGCCTCGGTGATTTCCATGCGGCCGGCGCCCACCTTGTCGTTACCCTGCCACGCATATTGCGCGCCCAGGCCGCTGCTCGGGCCGCTGAAGGTGCGGCGCATGGCAGGATCGAGTTTTTCCCAAGGCGACCAGGCCGCCCAGTAGTGGAAGTCGGTGATCATGCCGGCGATTTTTTCTGGGGGCGCCTTGATGGACACTTCGCGCTGCACGCTGAAGGTATCGGGCTTGGTGGTGGCGTAGCCGAGGATGGCGGCGACGATGACAACGATGACTAGCAGGGTCTTCTTGATCATATGCTCTCCAAATTATAATAGTAGATACGATACGAACAGATCGGATCAATCTTAGCAGATATCAATCTGTGCGCGCCATTCGGCCGCCGTATTATTTGCGCCACTTCGGTCTCACCTTGCACAGCGCGTTGTCGTGCGGCGCCATCGTCCGCTAGAATGCTGGCCCGCAAAGAATTCAACTAAGGAATTATGATTCAACGATCGATCGCCAGGCTGACCCTGGCGTGCGGCCTGCTGGCTTCCGCCTTCGCCGCGAACCTGGCGCACGCCGATGCCTGTCCGGCCATGTATGTCGATGGCCGCAAACCGGAAATCACCAATCCCAAGATGGACGTCGCCACCACCGAGCTGTGCTACACGGTGTTTGGCGTCATGCATTCGGGCCTGACGCGCACCCCGCTGTGGTCGGCCGAACATTTAACCGCCAGCAATGTGGAAGCGGCGCAGACTTTGTCGCGCGAAAACTCTTTCCATGCCGAACGCCGCTTGCCAGCTGGCCAGCGCGCCGAACTGAGCGACTATGCGCGCAGCGGCTTTGACCGTGGCCATATGGCGCCGAATGGCGACATGCCGGACCGCATCAGCCAGCAAGACAGTTTTACCCTGGCCAATATGGTGCCGCAAGACAGCGCCAACAACCGCTACGTGTGGGCCGGCATCGAAGGCGCCGTGCGCAAGATGGCCAAGAAGGAGGGCGACCTGTATGTGATCACCGGGCCGGCCTTTATCGGCGGCAACCTGCAGAAAGTCGGCCGCGTGCTGGTGCCCAGCCATTTGTACAAGGCCGTCTACAGCCCCCGCCAGCGCGCTGGCGCGGCCTATTTCATCGCCAATACGGACACCAGGGATTACGAAGTGCTGAGCATCGCGCAACTGGAAGACAGGATAGGCATCAATCTGTTACCGTCGCTGACGCGGCAGCAAAAAATGTCCATGTTGAGCTTGCCCAAGGTGAACCGCAAGTCCAAGAAATAATTCGTTTGAATTTGGAGAAAGAAAACCATGAGTGCAAAGAAATTCATCCCCTACGCCAATGAAAGCGACGTGCTGTCCATCGGCGGCCTGTCAATCGAAAACCGTTTGGACCGCATCAGCCTCAGCGGCGATATCGATTTGACCCAGGACAAGGCCGGCCTGGCCCTGGCCCTGCAGCTGCAGAAACTGCTGGGCGATGTGGTGGCCCAGCTGGAAAAAGCAGCATTGCCGGATCAGCTGCCGCCGCCGGTGACAACGACGGTGGCCAATCCGTTTGCATAAGGCGCTATCACTGCGCGCCATGAAAAGTCGCGCAGGCGCGCTTTAATACGGTTCGCCATCCGGATCTTCCACGCGATAACCCTTGGCCTTCAGCGACGCCAAATAGCCGTGCGGGTCGAGGATGTCAGCCAAACGCAGGGAGGCGAAGCTGCTGGTATTGTTCGCCAGCGCTTTCTCGGCGGCCGCCAGCCAGGCTTCCAGCATGCGTTCCTTGACATGCTGGAAGCCTGGCTGGTTTTTGGCGAACTCGCCATTGCGCATGGCATTGCTGCATTCGCTTTCCTGGTCGGCGTAATCGAGTTTCTGTATCCCTTGCAGATCGCCCTTGGCCCAGGCATTGGCGCGTACGCGCATGGCGTCGATATCGCCTTCCAGCCGCGCCAGCGTCTTCGAGAAACACTGCGCATCGGCCAGTTGCGACTTCTTGAAATCCTTCAGCAGCTTTGATGGATCGTCCATAGTCAGCTCGATGCCTGTCTTGACGACCTTGAGTTTGTGCTGCTCGACGATCTTGTCGATCTTGCGGCTCACGTCATAACCCTTGGACAGCCCCGCCTGCTTTAGTCCCGCCTCGAACAGGGTATCGGCCGCGAAAATGGGCCGCTCGCGTTCGATGCTGTCGTTGTCACCCAGGTATTTTGCTTTCAGCGGCTGCCAGCGCGCGTACACGTCGGCCTACCACCAGGATTTTTTCGCCGGCCTCTGCGGCTTCAGGCTCGCTTGCAAGGGAAGCCGTATCGGCTTGCGCCCAAGCGGACGAGACAGCCAGGGATAGATACAGGGCAGGCAGCAGACGTTGCAACATGTGGCGTATCTTTCAATAGTTTTCAAAGTTGCAAGATAACATGGCTTGCCTGGAGCGCCAAGGGACTGCGCCATTGGCCCGTATGCATCCACCAGCCTGCGCCTGATGCATGCGGGCCAGTACAACGATTACTGCGCGAACGCCGCGCCCGCTGGCGTGATGGTCACGGCTTCGGGTTGGATGTTCAGTTTCATGGCGCCGATGACCTTGTCTTCATCGAGCAGGGCTTGCGGCTTGTTGCCGTCGTATTTGATGGGCGAGAAGGCGTCGCTGACCAGCTTTTCCTTCAGGCCGGCCGCATCCTTGGCAATCACCACGACCGACAGGTTCTTCGCCGACAGGTGCTGCTTGATGGCGCGGTTGACGTCAAGCACCGTCAGTTTCGACAGGCCGTCACGCATCAGCCTGGTGAATTCCGGCGTGCCATACCATTGCGAGTCCAGCGCGTAACCAAGCTGCTGGTCTTGCGTCGAGGTCATGACAAACACGTTTTTCATCAGGTAGTCGCGGGTATTGGAGAAATCTTCCTGCGTCAAGCCATGGTCGACCAGCTTGCCCAGTTCCGTCAGGGCCACGCGCAGGGCGAAGTGGGCGTTTTCCGGGGCGACCGGGCGTATCCAGATCTCGAACAGCTGCGCCTTGCGGCCCAGGTTGGGATTCGGGAAGAACTGGAACATGCCGCGCGGGAACGCTTCGATATACGCGTAGTCGCCATAGTTCATGCCGCGGATTTCACGGATGCGCTGGTACAGGAAGGAGTTCGAGGCGCGGTGCTCGCCCAGCCAGGTTTTCGCCAGCCACAGGGCAGGGAAGTCCGGGTCGGTGCGGGTCACGTCCAGCGGCAAGCCAAACGAGATGGCCGTGGCGCGCGTGTTTTTCTCGATGATTTCCACTTCCAGGCCGTGCGCCTTGTGGCCCACCGGTTTGGCGATCGCTGGCAAGCCAGGGCCGGCTGGCAGTGCTGCCAGCGCCTGGGTCAGCGAGGCCGTCATGGTCTCGGAGACATCGCCGGAAATGCCGATTTTCACTGCTTCTTGCGTGTAGGCGGTTTTCCAGAACTGTTTTACGTCGTCCAGGGTGATGGCATCGATGCCGGCTACCGTGCCCAGAACGGGGTGGCCGTAGGGCGTGCCCGCATAGACATTGGTTTGCAGGCGTTCCTTGGCGAATTCCTCTTCGTTATTGTCTTTCAGGTCCAGCAGCAGCGCGTTCTTTTGCGCATCTTTCAGGCGGCGGAAGTCGTCTTCGCGGAAACCGGGCGAGAGCAGCAGCGGCAAGGCGATCTGGTTGAACTGGGCCCAGTTATCCTTGTGGATGGAGCCCGTAAACGTGGTCATTTCCTTGTCCGTCTGCTGGTTGAAACTGCCGGCCAGCGGGAACAGGGCTTGCTTGACTTCATCGATCTTGCGCTCGCTGGAGCCGCCCGCCGTGACCATCGCGGCCGTCAGCGCAGCCAGGCCTTCCTTGCCTTGCGGATCTTGCGCCGAACCGACCGTGAACAGCAGCTTGTAGCGGATTTGCGGCAAGGCCGATTTCTGCACCAGCACGTCAAATTTGCTGTTTGACACGGCTGGCAGCAAGCTGGCCAGTGTCGGCGTGGTGGCGATCGCGGCAGGCAAGGCTTGATTTGACAAGGTGCTGACCACCAGGCCATCGTCGCTCAGGTATTTTTGCGCAGCCGCTTGCAGGTCGGCTGGCGTGAGCGAGTCGATCAAACGGTAGTACTGGTTGATGGTGGCGTAGGAACGGTCGAAATGCACGAAGGACGCCAGGGTGCCGGCGATTTGCTCGGTATTGTCCAGCGAGCGTATCAAGCCGTATTTCTCGGCCGACTTGGCGTCCGCCAGGTCTTTGTCGCTGACCGGCGTGCTGCGCAGCTGGGCCACGGTTTTCAGGATGGCGTCGCGCACATACACGGCGTCGTCACTGTTTTTCACGCGCGCGCCGATCACGGCCAGGGTAGGATCGACGCGGTCCGGCGTCATCTCGAACAGCTGGTCGACCTTTTGCTCGTTTTGCACCAGGCGCTTGTACAGCGGCGAGGTATTGCCGAACGACAGGGACAGCAGGGTCGCCAGCGCTGCCTGGTCCTTGTTCTTCACGGAAAACGCGGGCGCATGGAAGCCGACCGCTACCCACGGCAGGGTCGGCGTCGGCCAGGCCACATGCGTGTACACGGGGCCGTGCGGCGCCGGTTCGGCCGGCACGGCGGGCTGCGGCTTGCCGCGCTGCCACTGGCTCCAGTATTTTTCCACCAGCGCAATGGCTTTTTGCGGATCGACGTCACCGGCGATGATCACGGTCGTGCGTTCCGGCCGGTACCAGCGGTCGAAGAAGACCTTCGAATACGCGTACTGGTTGGGCATGTCTTCGATGTCCTTGATGAAGCCCATCGTCGTATGCTTGTAGGTATGCGTGGTGTAGGCGCTGTCGCGCATGACTTCGAACAGTTTCGAGACCGGATTGGCGCTGTTCTTGTTGTATTCACCGAGCACGGCGCGCGATTCGGTCTTGAACGCGTCTTCCGGGTAGTCCAGATGCTGGAAGCGGTCCGCTTCCACTTTCAGCACGGTTTCCAGGTCTTCCTTGGCAAACGTGGTGTGGTAATTGGTCAGGTCATCGCTGGTGTAGGCGTTCTGGCGCGCACCGGCCTTGGTGATGATGGCCTGGTATTTCTCTGGCGGGTAGGCCTTGGTGCCGCGGAACATCATGTGCTCGAAGAAATGGGCAAAACCGGACTTGCCTGGCTCGACTTCATTGCGCGAACCCGTCTGCACGGGGATTTGCAAGGACACGATGTTGGGGAAGCCGGTCGGCACGATGATGATCTTCAAACCATTGGCGAGGGTCTTTTCAGTGGCCTTGAGGGGGAGTAAATCAGCCTTGGCGGCGCTTTTGGCGCTGCTTGCCTGCGGGGCGGGCGTGGCGGCAGGGGTTTGCTGGGCCAGGCTGGAAGACGCCATGGCCGATAGGGCCAGGGCGAAGAGAGGAATAAACGCGGGCTTGATTTTTGACACAGGGTCTCCTGTTGTTGAACGGGTTGCAACACATAGGATATCTGCAAGACTGTGCATAGTGCAAGATGGCGCGGCCGCCATCTTGCCGTGGCGTTTAGCTTACAAGCCCAATGCCGACAATCCCGGATGGTCGTCAGGGCGGCGTCCCAGCGGCCAGTGAAACAGGCGTTCGCCCGCCTTGATCGGCATATCGTTGATGGAAGCGTGGCGCTTCGTCATCAAACCGTCAGGGCCGAATTCCCAGTTCTCATTGCCATACGAGCGGTACCAGTTGCCGGCGTCGTCATGCCATTCATAGGCGTAGCGCACGGCGATGCGGTTGTCGGTATAAGCCCAGAGTTCCTTGATCAGGCGGTAATCGAGTTCCCTGTTCCATTTGCGCTCCAGGAAGGCGCGTGCTTCGTCGCGGTTGACGGCAAATTCGGCACGGTTGCGCCAGCGGGTGTCCAGGCTGTAGGCCAGCGCGACCCTGGACGCATCGCGGCTGTTCCAGCCATCTTCGGCCAGGCGGACTTTTTCGATGGCGCTCTCGCGTGTAAACGGCGGCAGCGGCGGGCGCAGTGTGATGTCGTTCATGGCAATTCCTTGGTGGTGGGAGCAAAAAATGTGGGTAGCAGGCAGCGCGCCATGGCTTGCGCGCGGCGGGCCGCCTGCAGGTCGCCCGTGACCAGCGCCACGCTGATGGCGCCATCGATCAGGATCAGCCAGGCGCCGGCCAGGGCGTCAGCGTCGGCTATGTATGCTTCGATGGCCAGTTGCAGCAAAAAGGCGCGCAGGCTGGCCTTGTGTTCGCGCGCCACGATGCGGATGGGGTCCGCCGGGTCGCCGGTCTCGCCGGCCGCATTGATGAAGGCGCAGCCGCGAAAGCCGGGAGTGGCGAACCAGGATGACAAGGCGTCAAAGCTGGCCAGCAGGCGTGCCGGGCCCGGTTCAGCGCGGCAAGTTTCTTCGCTAAACCAGCGCATCCAGCGCGCATCGCGCTCGCGTAACGCCTGCGCCACCAGGGCATCCTTGGTGGCGAAATGGCGGTAAATGGTTTTGCGGGCGACGCCGGACGCCTTGACGATGGCGTCCATGCCGGTGGCGTTGATGCCGCCGGCGTAAATCAGCGCTTCGGTCGCGTCGAGCAGGCTCTGGCGGGCAGAGGAGGGTGTATCTGTGTTATCCATGCGCAGATGGTAGAACGATCGTTCTCCATCGTCAAGCACTTTCGGGGATGGATGGCGTTTCCGGCAGGCTGATGCGGTTGCGGCCCAGGTGCTTGGCGCGGTACAGGGCGCTGTCGGCCGTATGGATCAGCTGGCCCAGCTCGGTTCCCGGGCCGGGCAGGGCGGTGGCGGCGCCTATACTGACCGTGACCGTGGCGCTGGAATCGCCGCCAGTGCCGCGTGGCAGTTGCAGCCGTTCCACGCGACGGCGTATGCGTTCGGCAACGATGGCCGCGCCCTTGAGCTGCTGGTTGGGCAGGATCACGGCAAATTCTTCACCGCCATAGCGGGCCACCAGGTCGTTGGCGCGCATTTCGCCCGAGACGGCGCCGGCCACCTTGCGCAGGCACTGGTCGCCTTTGACATGGCCGTGGCTATCGTTGTACTGCTTGAAATTGTCGACATCGACCATCAGCAAGGATAACGGCTGGTCCTGGCGCAGGGCGCGCTGCCATTCGGCGTGCAGGGTGTCGTCGAAGCAGCGGCGATTGGCCAGTCCCGTCAGGCCGTCGCGCGTGGCCAGCCGTTCCAGCGCCACCTGGGCGCGCTTTTCATCGGTCATGTCGCGCAGGGTTTCCACCACCGCCACCAGTGCACCGCTGCTGTCAAGGATGGGACTGGCGTCGACTGCCAGATAACGGCGCCGGCCCGTGCGCGGCATGTCGCACCAGTTTTCGGCGCACAGATTGTTGCCCGTGCTATTGCGGTATTGCTGCTGTTGATACAAGGCGTGCAAGTCGCTACCGCGCCCGGTAAGCAGCAAGTCGGCCAGGGTCGGGCGTTCGCGCACATAGAAGCAGCGCCAGTGCCGGTCCGTGCCCAGCACTTCCTTGGCCGGCACGCCGGTCAGCCGCTCGCAGGCGCGGTTCCAGATGATTACCTTGCCGGCCGCATCCAGCACAAAGGTGGGCACGACCAGCATTTCCATCATCTGCACGGCAAAACCATGTGCTGCGGCGTGCGGCGTAGCGCTACCAGGCAGGCTTGCGTGGCTATCCGGCATGAGCGGGTCCTTCATCGGCATTGGGCATAGGATGTGAGGTGTCTGGCTGAGGCGGTGTCGGGAACGAGAGGGCCATGATGCAGCGCCGGCCGCTTTTGTTATTGATAATGAGCAATATTTTCAATGATGGACGATGTGCCGGGCGGCAATGTCAGGTGGATATGCGTACCGCCGCCTGGCTGCGTGCCGATCTCCAGCGTGCCACCGGCGGCTGCCAGGCGCTCGCGCATGCCGGCCAGGCCGCTGCCTCCTGGTCCGGGACTGGCGGGCAGGCCGATGCCATTGTCCGTGATGTCGAGATGCAAGGCGTCGTCGCACAGGCGTGCCAGCCTGACCTTGACGCGCGTGGCGCGGGTATGGCGGGCGATATTGGCCAGCGCTTCCTGCAGCACGCGGTAGAGCAGGGCGTCATGCCGGCTGCTTAGGGACTGGGCTTGGCCGGCATCCTCCTGGCCCAGCGCGCAGTCGTAGCCGATGCCGCTGACGCGCGAGAATTCAGCCAGCAAGGTGCTGCAGGCCACAGTCAAGCCCTGTGCCAGCGCGGGAGGGCGCAAGTCGTCGATGACACAGCGCAGCGAAGCGATGCTCAGGTCCACATTCTGCACCATCATGGCCAGTTGCTGCGCCAGCAGCGGGTAGGCCCCGTGCGCGTTTTTTTGCAGCAACGCCAGATCCATCTTCAGGGTCAGCAAATGTTGGCCCAGGTCGTCGTGGATATCGCGGCCGATGCGCCGCCGCTCCTGCTCACGTTCCTGTTCACATAATTGCCGCTGCTCACGTTTTAAACGGTGCAGCCTGAGATGGACACCGTTCAGCTGGCGCTGGCGCCATAGCAGCAGCAAGGCGAGCAGACCCAGCAGGACGGCACAGAAGGTGACGAGGTTGAACAGATCGGCGTCGCCGGACGGCCACTGGGCATCGGCGTCCCCAGCTTGTCCGGTGGCAAACGCCAGGCCGGTGGCTGCCGCGCAGACGAAGAGGCAAAGGTGGTTGCTCAGCTGTGCCTTGCATTGCAGCATGTTCTTGCTCCCCGATTGTTTTTCCAACAGGAAATACCATCGTTTGAAAATATATTAACTTAAGGATATTTATATTGTCTAAACGCAAAAACTTCGGGATTATTCGTCTGTCTGTGGCGTGACAGCTACAAGGGTCTTGCCAGGCGGGCGGCCCGTATTTGCACGGGAAGCCCTGTGCACGCTTATAATAGAGGGTTGTCAATCGGCTTTTGCGGCCCCGGCTTGCCCTGCGCGGCCCCCGTATTCATGTGCCCGCCCGCGCGGTGGCGCCAGCCAGCTCTTAGGAAATACAGTGACTTATAGCATCAAAGAGATTTTTTACACGCTGCAGGGCGAAGGCGCGCACGCGGGCCGGCCGGCCGTATTCTGCCGTTTTTCAGGCTGCAATCTGTGGACCGGCCGCGAAAGCGACCGTGCCACGGCCGTCTGCCAGTTTTGCGATACCGACTTCGTCGGCACGGACGGTGAACGCGGCGGCAAGTTCAAGACGCCGCAGGAACTGGCCGAGCTGATCAACAGCCTGTGGCCGGAAAAATATACCGCCAGCAAATACGTGGTGTTTACGGGCGGCGAGCCGCTGTTGCAGCTCGACACGGCCCTGATCGCCGCCATGCATGCGGTCGGCTTTACCATCGCCATCGAAACCAACGGCACCTTGCCGGTGCCGGCAGGCGTGGACTGGATCTGCGTCAGCCCGAAGATGGGTTCCACCCTGGTGGTGCACAAGGGTAACGAGATCAAGGTGGTGATACCCCAATTCCAGCAAGACCTGGCTGCCTACGAACAACTCGATTTCGAGAATTTCTTCGTGCAAGCCATGGACGGTCCGCTGGCCGCGCACAATATGAAGCTGGCCATCGAGACATGCAAAAGCAACCCGAAGTGGAAGCTGAGCCTGCAAACCCATAAACTGTTGCAAATTCCTTAATATAAAAACTATGCTGACTATTACACGCAAGCTCGAATTCGACGCGGGCCACCGCATTCCCGACCATAAAAGCCAGTGCCGCAACCTGCACGGCCATCGCTACACGGTAGAAATCACCCTGGTTGGCAATGTCATCGAAGCCGAAGGCAATTCCGACAATGGCATGATCATGGATTTTTCCGACGTGAAAACCCTGGCCAAGCAGCATCTGGTCGATGTCTGGGACCACGCCTTCCTGGTGTATGAAAAGGATGTGACGGTGCGCGACTTCCTGGCCAGCTTGCCGGATCACAAGACGGTTGTCATCGACCGCATTCCCACCGTGGAAAACCTGGCCCGCATCGCTTTCGAGATCCTGAAAGCTGCCTTTACCGACCATTTCGGCACCGGCTTGCACCTGCATAAGCTGGTCTTGCATGAAACCCCGAATTGCTGGGCAGAAGTGACGAATGACTGAGATGCAGGATAACGGCGCCGACGCCGGTTTTATGCAGCTGGCGCTGGAGCAGGCGCAGCACGCGTGGGACCTGGGTGAAGTGCCGGTGGGCGCCGTCGTCGTCAAGGATGGGGCCGTGATCGCGGTCGGCTACAACCAGCCTATCGGCCGCCACGACCCGACTGCGCACGCAGAAATCCAGGCCTTGCGCGCCGCCGCCGAGAAGCTGGGCAACTATCGCTTGCCTGGCTGTGAGTTGTATGTGACGCTGGAACCGTGCGTGATGTGTTCGGGCGCCATGCTGCATGCGCGCCTGTCGCGCGTGGTGTTTGGCGCCAGCGACCCGAAAACAGGCGCTTGCGGCTCCGTGCTGAACCTGTTCGAACAGGCCGCGCTGAACCACCAGACGGCGATCAGCGGCGGGGTGATGGCCGACGAGTGCGGCGCCTTCCTGAAGCGTTTTTTTGTCGAGCGCCGCCGCGCACAGGCGGCAGCCCGCCTGGTAGCCAAATAAATCTTGGCAGCAAAATAAGTCTTTGCGCCAGCCGTTCAGGCTGGCGGTTTCCCCCCCCCCACTGTTGCTAAATAACATCTGAATAGACGATATGCCCATTCTCAAATGAGAATGATTCGTGTTACAGTATTGTTTTGCCAGCAAACTTTCCTCGCGTCACTTTGTCGATCCGGGTTCAAGAGCCAGCCTTTACTCTTAGACCGGATCATCATGACACCAGTGCATCTGCAGCGTTACGCTGCCACCGATATTTCCATTAAAACAACGCCTGCGCGCCGCCATAATCTGGTGCTGCGCGCCGCCTTGCTGGGGCTGTTTGCCACGCCCTTGTTGCCCGTCCACGCCCAAACCAGCGCTGCCGTCAATGCCGGCACGGCTGCCCAGGAGCCGGCCAAGCTGCCGACCTTCCCGGAAATCGTCGTCAGCGGCAAGCAGGAATATGAACGCCGCGCCGGCACCAAGACCGTGATCAGCAGCACCGACCTGGAACGCCAGGGCGTGACGGACATGGGCGGCGTGGTGCGTTATCTGCCCTTGATCAGCGCGCCGGCAGCCGCCTCGGGCAGCGGCAACGTGTGGGATGGTTCGGGCAATACCGGCTACAACATCCGTGGCATGGAAGGCAACCGCGTCAGCCTGGACGTCGATGGCATCTCGCTGCCGGATGCAGCCCCGAAACCGGATGGCACGACCCTGAACGCGTTTGCTACCGGCCGTGATTATTTTGATCCGGAAACGTTCCGCGAAGTGCGCATCGATTCGGGCACGACGTCCGTTGGCGCCAACAATCCTGGCCTGGGCGGCAGCGTGGCCTTCATCACCAAGTCGCCTGAAGATTATCTGGGGCCAGGGCAGGATTATTATGCCGGCTATAAATTCGGCCGCACGACCTCGAACCGCAGCAACGCCCACACCGTGACGGGCGCGGCCAAGATCGGGACCAGCCTGCAAGGCCTGGCCGTGTACGTGCGCCGCGATGGCAAGCAGACTGAAAGCCGGGGCGACACTACCGTCAATCCGGACGACTGGCACTCGAACGCCTTGCTGTCCAAGCTGGTGTGGGCCTTGCCGGGCGAACAAAAGCTGGACTTGACCGTGGACATGTTCGAGCGCATGAACCAGCGCGAAGTCGACAACAAGATCAGCGCCTCGTATCCGGACGGCGTGAAGCAGGATTCCGTCACGCGCCGCACGCGTATCAGCCTGGGCCATGACATCGTCTTGAAAGATTTTGCCCTGTTCGATCGCCTGACGTCCAAAGTGTATCTGCAAGACGCCAAGGTGCAAGATAAAACCCATGGCCGCTATATCACGGGCGGCAAGCCGTATTTCCGCAATATCGACACCAGCTTCACCAACAATAGCGTGGGCATCACTTCGGAAGCATTCAAACAAGTCAATGCCGACAATGCCCTGGTGTATGGCTTGCAGCTGGAACAGACCCAGTCGCGCCGCCCCTGGGTGGAAGACCGCACCGTGATCGCCACCGGCGAACACCAGATCACGCGCAAGAACCGCATGGCCGATATCGATACCACCAAGCTGGCGCTGTATCTGCGCGACGATTACACCTTTAATCTGGCTGGCAAGAAAGCTACCCTGACGCCAGGCTTGCGCGGCGACTACCGCAAGCTGGACCCCAAAAACCTGCAAAACTACCTGATCGCCGTGCCTGGCGCATCGAAGGAAGTGCGCAAGGAAAGCGAAAGTTACTTTACGCCCAGCCTGAGCCTGTCGGTGGAAGTGCTGCCGCAACTGGACGCCTACGCCACCGCCACGCGCGGCACGCGCTTGCCCACCGCTGCCGAGCGTACCGGCACTTATGATTCCTTCAGCTATACGGGCACCGGCAATGGCTACGCCATCCTGGGCAATGCCGACTTGCGCAAGGAAACCAGCACGGCCTTCGAGCTGGGCCTCAAAGGCGATGTCACCAAGGGCTTGAGCATGAATGTATCCGTCTACCAGACCGAATACAAGGATATGATCGAGTACGTGATACAAGCCCCGGACCCGGTCAATTTCCCGACCATCGTGTATGGCCTGTACCGTCCGGAAAACATCGACAATGCGCGCACCTGGGGTAGCGAGCTGAACCTGCGTGCCGATCTGGGCGCCTGGCTGCCGGGATTCCAGGGCTACCACGCCAACCTGGCCACCGGCATCGCCAAGGGCCGCGCCTACAATACCCTGTCGGGCGAGACGGCAGGCCTGGCGTCGGTGGCGCCGGCCAAGACAGCCTTGTCGTTTGGCTATGACCATACGAACCAGCTGTTCGGCGTGGAACTGGTGGCCTTGCACGCCGGTGAAAAGCAGGCGCCGGACGATGTGATCTCGGGCGTGGCCACGCCGCGTTTCAAGGTGCCGTCGTACACCACCTTTGACTTGTCCAGCTATTGGAACATCAACCAGCACGCCAAGCTGATCTTCGGCGTGTACAACCTGACGGACCGCAAGTACTGGGATTACTCGGCCTCGCGTTCGCTGCCGGCCGGCACCACGCTTGCCACGCGTAGTGAAATCGAGCGCTATGCCAAACCGGGCCGCAATATTGCCGCCAGCCTGAGCGTCAATTACTAAATTCCCAACCGGGAGGCGTTTGCTGCCTCCCATGTTTTATAGAATGGACTATTCATGAAGTTATCCCATCTCGTTCTTTCCCTGCTAGGCAGCCTGCTGATTGCAAACGCATACGCGACCCCAGCCAACCTGGCAGAACGCTGGTCCACCCTGCGCGCAGAGCAGCCCAAGCTGCAGATCCGCGATGCGGCGCGCGCGCTGGGGGTGTCGGAAGCACAATTGCTGGCGACCAATCTCGGCAAGGGCGTGACGCGCCTGCAAGCCGATGGCAATCAGCCGCGCGAAATCATGCGCGCCGCGCTGGACCTGGGTCTGGTGCAGGCGATCACGCGCAATGAAAATGGCGTGATCGAAACCACCGGCACCGCCAGCAGATTCAAGCAGGCGGGCGACAAGTCCGAACAGGCAGACCAGGCCGACAATAAGCAGGACCCTGAAAAAGAAGCGCGCCAGCGCAATATCGCCGGTGGCTACCTGGGCGGCGCCATCGACCTGCGTTTCCACTTTGAAAACTGGAAATATGCATTTGCCGTGGCCCAGCCCGGCCGCGACGGCAAGCTGACGCGCAGCCTGCAGTTCTTTGACGCCAACGGCATGGCCGTGCACAAGATTTTCCTGCGCAACGAGCCTGGCGTGGCCGTGTTTGAGCAGATCGTCGCCAAATTCCGCATGCCGGAACAAAGTGCCGAGCTGAACGTGGTCGCCGCCGCGCCGAAAGCCGCTGAAAAGCCGGATGCCGAAATCGACGTGAAAGAATTCCAGCTGGCGTGGAAAGACATGACGGACGTGCACCAGTTTGCGCAAATCATGCGTGAATTCCACTTGTCGCGCGAACAAGCCTTGCGCCTGGCGCCCGCCGGCGCGGTCGAGCGCGTGACGCCGGAAGCGCTGCGCAGCCTGCTCGAGGGCGCAGCGAAGAACAAGGTCGCCATCATGGTGTTCCTGGGCAATGAAGGCTTGACGCAGATTTATAGCGGCAAAGTGGAAAAAACCATGGCTGCCGGCGGCTTTTACAATGTGCTCGATCCTGACTTCAATCTGCATATCCGCGATACGGCGCTGCGCAGCGGCTGGATCGTCAAGCGTGGCGGCGTGACCTCGGTCGAGTTCTTCGACTATGAAGGCACGCAAGTATTGTCTTTCTTTGGCGTGCGCGAGCGGGGCAAGACCCAGCCGCAAGCGTGGATGGACCTGGCCGAGGGTTTGCCTCGCGCCAAGTAGTCGTAGTCAAGTTGCAACACCCCAGCCTGGCTGCCGCGTGCGGCGCCATGGCTGGACCACAATGGTGCTATGCTGATTCCAGGGCCCTGATGGGCTATTTATGGATGAAAGGCAAGTATGGCAACCATCATGGCCAATGGCCTCAATCTTGCCTACGAAACGCATGGCAAGCCTAGCGATCCCTGCGTGCTACTGGTGATGGGGCTGGGCATGCAATTGATCGCCTGGCCGGAAGATTTCGTCGAAGGGCTGGTCGAGCAAGGTTTTCATGTGCTGTGCTTTGACAACCGCGACGCCGGTCTGTCGAGCAAGATGACGCAGGCGGGCAAACCGCATCTGCCGCTGGCCTACCTGAAAAACCTGGTGGGCTGGCCTTTGAAAAGTGCCTACACCCTCGATGACATGGCGCAAGACGCGCTAGCCTTGCTGGCCTCCCTGCGCATCGAAGCAGCGCACGTGATCGGCGTCTCGATGGGCGGCATGATCGCCCAAGTGATGGCGGCGCGTGCGCCCGAGCAAGTGCTGAGCCTCACATCGATCATGTCGAGCAGTGGCCGGCGCGGCTTGCCCGGTCCCACGCGGGCAGCAAGGCTGGCCTTGCTGCAAGGTCCGAAACGCAAGGCCAGCCGTGACGAAGTGATGGCCCATATGCTGGCCACCGTGCGAGTGATCGGCAGTCCCTCGTATCCGATTGCTGAAAAAATCTTGTACCGGCGTATCGCCGCGGCGCTGGAGCGCGGCAGTTGCCCAGAAGGCGCGGCCCGGCAAATGGTGGCGATTGCTGCCTCGGGCGAGCGCACGGAACTCTTGAAGAGCATACGCTGCCCATCGCTGGTCATCCACGGCGCAGCCGATCCATTGATCCCCGTGGCCTGTGGCATCGATACGGCGGCCCTGATTCCGGGCGCCCGCCTGGAAGTGATCGAAGGCATGGGCCACGACATGCCGCCGCAGCTGATCGAGCGCCTGCTTGCCTTGATCGATATGCATCTGCAAGGTAAGATGGCCGAGCAATTGCGCTCCCAGCTCGCCTAGGCGCGCGGCCTCTTTCCCTACGTCCGGATTTTATTTTGATGACACCCAAGATTGGTATCGCCATCGTGGCGCCCGGCGGTTATGCGCCCGATGAAGCAGCATTGGCACGCGGCATCGCCCGCCTGCAGGCGCAAGGCGCCACCGTCCACAATTATTATGATCCGGCACATACATTCCAGCGTTTCGGCGGCACGGAAGCAGGGCGGCTGGCGCAACTGAACGCTGCCGCTGCCGATCCCGAGGTGCAGGTGGTGATCGCCTTGCGCGGCAGTTACGGCATCAGCCGCATCTTGCCCGAGATCGATTTCCAGGCCATGAGCGATAGCGGCAAGCTGTTTGTCGGTTATAGCGATTTCACGGCTTTCCACATGGGCTTGATGGCGAAAACCGGCCGGGCCAGCTTTGCCGGCCCCATGGTGTGCGACGACTTCATCCGCGACGAGCCGGTCGAATTTACCCAGCAGCAGCTGTGGGACTGCCTGGCCGGCCCCACGCATACGGTGACGGGCGTTGCAGAGCATAATCCACGCGTGAACCTGGAAGGCAAGCTGTGGGGCGGCAACCTGGCCATGCTGGTGCATCTGCTGGGCACGCCGTATTTGCCCGAGATCGAGGGCGGCATCCTGTTCCTGGAAGACGTCAACGAACACCCGTACCGGGTCGAACGCATGCTGCTGCAATTGCTGCACGCGGGCGTGATCGGCCGCCAGCAAGCCGTGCTGCTCGGCGATTTTTCTGCTTATAAACTCAGTCCGCTCGATAACGGTTACGATTTCGACGCCATGCTGGCCTATGTGCGCGAACGCCTGCCCGTGCCGGTGCTGACGGGACTGGAATTTGGCCATATCCGCCGCCGCGTTACTTTACCGTTTGGTGGCCATGCGCGTTTGCAATCGGATGAAGCCGGCTTCCAGTTGACTGTGGCTGGTTACCCGACCCTGCGCGCTTAAGTGGTGAAGAGCAAGACCGGCCGCCTGTTGCAGCTCGATGTGCTGCGCGGCCTGGCCGTGTTTGGCATCCTGCTGGTCAATGTGTGGGGTTTTGCCTGGGGCACGCTGTCGCTGCGTTACGGCACCCTGGCACCCGACGCGCCCTGGCTGGACCAGGCCGCCATCTTTTTCGTGGCGGCGTTCGCCGAACTGAAGTTTTATCCCATCTTTGCTTTTCTGTTCGGCGCCGGTTTTGCGCTGCAGACGCGTTCATTGAAACGTCAATTGGGAACCTGGCAGGCGGCGCAAGCAGCGTATCGCCGGCGTTTGCGCTGGCTGCTGGTATGCGGTTTGCTGCACGGTTTTTTGATCTGGAGCGGCGATGTGCTGGCCTCGTATGCGGTGGCCGGCATGCTGATCCTGCCGCTGGCGGCCGCTCGGCTGAGTCGCGTGCGCAACCGGGCCTGGCTGGTCGCGGGCGGTTTTCTCCTGTTCATATGCCTGCTGTATCCGGTAGGCGCCAGCCTCAAGCCGCAAGATATTGCCGAAGAGCTGCAAACCTTTGCCAACCGTTATGCGACCTACACGCAAGGCGGACTGTGGGCCGTGGTCTCCCTGCGGGTGCGCGATTATTCGCTGCAACTGCTGTACGCCATCGTGATGCTGCCGCATATCATCGCGCTGTTCCTGCTGGGTATATTGGCTGTGCGTTTCGGCTGGCTGGTGCAGCCCCAGCGCCACCGTCACGTATGGCGCTGGGTTTGCGTGATCGGGCTGGGGCTGGGCTTGCCCTTCAATCTGCTGTCCGCCAGCGCCACCTTGTGGCAAACCTTGTACCCTTATCAGACGCTGTTTAACGAACCGCTATTGGGCATCCTGCTATTTATCGGCGGGCCCTTGCTGGCGGCGGCTTATGTGGCGGCGCTGATGCTGGCCGGCCCGCTCATGCGGCAATGGCTGGGTTCCTGGCTGGCGCCTGTGGGGCGCATGGCGCTGACAAATTATCTGCTGCAATCATTCATTGGCACCTGGCTGCTGCAAGGCCCCGGCCTGGGCTGGGCCGCGCGCCTGAGCCCCGCCGGGATGCTGGGCTTGACTATGCTGATCATGGCGGGGCAGGTGGTGCTGAGCCAGTACTGGCTCAGGTATTTCAAACAGGGGCCGTTCGAAGCGCTGTGGCGGCGTTTGGCGCGCCTGGATCAATCCCAGTCGAAAGAAGCTTGAGCTGAAGGCGGTGGAGGTGGTTTGACTCCTGCCGCCGGCACCAGCGGATTGTCCACCACATGCCATTCAAACAATGCGGTGGCCAGCATGCAGGTGCGCGCCAGGTGCAGCGCCGCGTCGGGCGTCAAGTTGGGGTCTAGCCAGCGCCAGGCATCTTCGCGGCTGACGGCGACAGGGCGGCGGTCGTGGATGTCGACCATGCCGCCCAGGCTGTCGGCCGTGAGCAGCACAAAACCGGCTTCTTCACGGTTGTGTACATAGGGGCCGAAATGCGCCAGCGCCAGCAAAAATAGGGGCGCGCGGTCCTTGCGGTGGATATGCCAGGGTTGTTTCCTGCCTTTTTCACCCGTCCATTCATACCAGCCCGTGACGCAGACGATGCCGCGCCCTGCGCGCAGCAAGGGCTTCCAGTAGGCGCCACCCAGCTTTTCCAGCCTTGCATTGATGGCAATCGGGAGTTTCTTTTTGCCCGGCACGGCGGCGGCGGCGGTGGCCCAGGCCGGGCGGTAGCCCCAGTACACATCGTCGATGCGGCGCACGCCATTATCCACATGCATGACGGGACGGTAAGTGCCGGGCGCCACATTCAGATGCGGCTCGGCCTCGCTGTCGAACACCGCGTCGCTCCAGTCCATCGCCGACGCCAGCTCACGCGCCGTCGTATTTTGATTGAGTCGTCCACACATGGTGAAATCATACCCGATCGCGGGGGCCATCATGCATGCCGGCACCGCTTCGGTATGAGTGTGGTCAAGCGCACAGACTATCCACACGGCAAGGCGCACACTGGACTTCTGTCAGGTGGCTGACGCTCTTATGCGGAGGAATTATGACTTTGGACAATCCCACCACCCACAAAGGTTTCACCATCAGTGCCACGGCCCGCCAGCGCCGTGATGGCCGCTGGGTAGGCTCGTTTGTCAGCCAGAACCTTGCTTGCGGCGCATACGAAGATACCTGCGATTACGAAGATTGCAGCAATGAACGCGAAGCGCAGCAAGTGGCGCTGTCCATCGGCTGGCGTCTGGCCGATGCCGGACCGGCCCGGTAAAAACCAACGATCAGGGTTTGCGGGACTTCTGACGACATCCCAGCACCAGGGCGATGACGGGGCACACCAGCACCGTCGCCAGCCTGACGGTGGGCAGGCCCGAGATACTCTCATCGAGTACATGCGGTAGCAATAGCAAGAGCGGCACGGATGGCACGCTGGCGGCAAAAAAGAACAGATACCAGGAATGGCCATTCTTTTTAGCCAGCAAGGCAACCAGCGCACAAATGATCAGGAAGGCCAGCGGCCAGTTTATGGTATCCATCAAGGCAGGGTCTCATCAGGTCAGGGAATGCTGGGGAGGGCATCAGAACACTCCCAGCGGTGCGCATGATTATACCCGCGCAGCCCCTGGCCCTTCTTCCTGCCTAGTTGCCGATTGATGAGTGTGGCACCGGCTTTTCAGCACCAAGACCATCGGCAGCTGGCAACAAAGCCTTGATGGCGCCATTGAAAATCAATTCATGCGCATACGCCGACGCCTCGATCAGCGCCGCATGCACGGACTTGAAACTGCTATGCGTTTCGATCAGGACAGGCTTGGCATACACCTGCGCCGTATCGCCGCGCCGGCTAAGCAATATCATCCCCCGGTACCGCCCATCCTTCTCCAGCGCCCCCGTGACATGAAACTCATACCCCTTGATATGGTGTTTTTGTTCCTGATCCATTATTGATCCATTGAATGCCGTTGCCAGCCCTCATTGTCCCGTTCCTGGCCCGCCGTCCGATTCAAAACTGCAGAGTATTTGATATTTATCAATACAGAATTATCAAATGCACACCCTGGTTTAGTAATAACAGCACCTCACCAAACCGTCGCGAGCGGCAGGTAGAGGTAGTCGAGAAGCGCAACCGTACTTTATGTACGGTGAGCATCGCAGACTGCCTATACCAACGCGCAGCAGGTTAGGTGAGTGCCACCACTACCCAGCGCGGATGGACCGTAGTTGCTGGGCGGTCTCCTCGATCTCCCGATACGCTTCCTGCACATACCCATCGATCGGATGCGCATCCATCCAGGCGTAATACGCCTGCTCATCCTGGCGGATGGCGAAGGGCACGTGGTGGTCGCGGATCGATGCGGCGGTTTCGCGCACCAGCGAGGCAAACAGCAGCTCCAGTGTTTCCATGAAGGGCACCTGTGTAGCGTAAAAACGAAGAGATCTCAATGTAGCATAAGGCGCGGGTCTGCAGCGCCGCTGTCAATGCCCGGTCAATGTCCGATATGTTCGTACAGGATCACGCAGCCGATGATGATCAAGATGGCGCCGCCGACCAGTTCGGCGCGCCGGCCCGCCACGGTGCCCAGCACGCGCCCGAGCATCACGCCCAGGGTGACCATGACGAAGGTGGAAAAGCCGATGGCGGCGGCGGTGACGACAATATTAGCGCCCAGCAAGGCCAAGCCGGCGCCCACCACCATGGCGTCGATGCTGGTGGCAAAGCCGGTGACGGCCAGTACCCAGAAGGAGTGGGTTTGCGCGGCCGCTTCGTCGGGATCGGGCATGGCCAGGGCGTTGCGTATCATCAGCAGGCCGATAATGGCCAGCAAGCCGAAGGCGATCCAATGGTCCCATGCCTCGACATACGGCGCGGCCACCCGGCCCAGGGCCCAGCCGATGACGGGCGTGATGGATTCGATCACGCCAAAGATGAGCCCGGTGCGCAGCGCCTCGCGCCAGCGCGGCTTGTGCAGCGCCGCCCCCTTGCCGACAGCGGCGGCAAAGGCATCGGTGGACATGGCCAGGGAGAGGGCGGCGGTGGCGGCAAAATTCATGAAAGACTTTCAGTGGAGCATGGCAGGGGCAGCTAGCGCCGCGATTTTACCCCACCCACAGCACGACCAGCGAGGCGGCCAGGCAATAAGCCCCAAAGAAATGCCAGCGCCCTTGCTCCAGCCAGCTCGACAGCCAGCGCAGGGCCAGCAAGCCGGCCAGGAAGGACAGCACCATGCCGATCAGGCTGGGCGCAATCAAATGTCCCACGCCGCCGGCATGGGCGATGGTGCCATCGGCGATGGCTTTGTAGAAACGCCAGCCTTCCTTGACCAGCACGGCTGGGGTCAGCACGACGGCCAGCGCGAAACTGAATTCTTCGGCGCGGCGTTGCGGCACGCCCATGGCGATACCGGTGGAAATGGTGGCGCCGGAGCGCGAAAAACCACGGAATGGCAGGCACAAGCCTTGTACGGCGCCAATGACGATGGCTTTGGGCACGCTCAGCGCGCCGGTATCGCGTGCCTTCATGCGCGAGGACACAATGATCAGCACGCCAGCAGCGGCCAGTGCGGCAGCCATCAGCCTGGCGTTGCCAAACAAATGTTCGATTTCAAAACCCGGCGTATCGGCCATCACCACATGGGTAATCAATTTCAACAAGCCCAAGCCGACGATGCCCGTCATGGCGGTGGCCGCGACCAGCAGCAGAACATTGCTGCGGAAGGCTGCCGTCGAGCTGAAATAAGTGGCGCGCCAGGATTTCCAGAAGTACACGATCACGGCAAACATGGTGCCGGTATGCAACATCACCAGCAACATGGTCAGTTCAGGCGATGTGGGGTCGAGGCCCATCAGCTTTTCAGCCATGATGACGTGGGCGGAACTGGAGACGGGCAGCAATTCTGCGAATCCCTGGACGATGGAGAGGATGAATAGTTGCAGGAAGGTCATGTTTTTTGTACTCGGAGTAGGCGTCAGGCGGGAGGTTTTGCGTGCCGAAAAAACAGTGTATTTTATGGTCTTTCCGGCAGCGCATTTTACAGGGCAGGCCCGCAGCGCACCGGCCATGGAACATTACAGTTTGTCCATGTTCGGTGGCCCATGGCTTAGTTTATCGTAATTGCGGGACGAAAAACCGTGCGGAATGCCTTCAGGGCAGCGGGTTGGTAAATCGTGCCATGGCTTTCGTCCGGCATTTTTTCCACATGCCATTGCAGACTTGCCGGCGCCTGCTTGCGCAGGATATCTTCTAGGCGCTGCACTTCGATGGCGATGCCTTTTTCGCTACTGCTGGCAAGATACAGGCTATGCTTGCCCGGCCCCTGTTTGGCCAGCAGGGTCGCAGCCTGGCCAGGCAGGGCGCTGCGGTTCCACCACAGGCTGGGATCGAAGGCCAGGTAATGGTCGAACAGCTGCGGTTCGAGCAAAAAGGTTTCGACCACGAACAGGCCCGCCAGCGATTCGCCGACGATGGCTGTTTCCTGCGTGGTGCGGTAGCGGCGTTTGACTTCCGGCATCAGTTCATCGCGGATAAAACTGCGGTAGGCGGCCGAACCGCCCACCACCGGGGCGATCTTGCGGTCTTCGGGATTATCGGTCGGCCCCGTCAAGTCGCGTCGGCGCTGGGTGTTTTGTATGCCGACTAGCATGAAAGGCCGCATCGTGCCATTGGCAACCGATACCTGCAGCAAGCCGGCCACATGCAAAAAATCTTCCTGGATGCCGCCGTTCGGCATGTACAGCACGGGCAGCGGCGCATCGGGTGGGGTATTCCAGGCGCGCGCCACATACACATTGATGTGACGCGTTTCGCCCAAGACTTTGGACGCTATGGTGAAACTCTCGCCTATCACTAATGGTGTGCTGCTGGCAGTCGCTGTAGTCTGGCTGGCTTGGGCGACCGTGTAATTGATGCCCAGGTACAGCAGCAGGGCGGTGAACATGGAAAGGGAAAGGCGGGAGCGGCGCATGGAGTCCTGTCAGTGTCAAAGATGGATGGCATGCGCGGAACATGAGCATGCCATCAGCCATTGTATTGACCGCTTTATTTAATTGCCAAGAGTTTTCTGTTTTGCACGACACCCGCCTTGTCGATCTCATAAGAGACCAGCAAGCTGCCGTCGGTAGCGCAGGCGTGGCAGCTTTTCAACGGCGTGGAAAACAGCAGGCTGTGGCCACCATCTCCGCTGCCCGTCGTGCCCACGAAGGAGGCTGGGGCAAACGGCAGCGAGTCTGGATGGGCGGCGGCAAACGTGCGCCAGGTGTCGGTGGCCCGATCTTCATCGCGCAGCGGGTCGGCGTCGATATCGACGGCAGTGCCATCGCTGCTGACCAGCAGGCTGCCTTGATTGGTATTGGCGCGGAACGGATACGTCACGGTGGCGAGGCCAGCTTTGCCCAGCGGCCGCCAGGCGGAAATAAAGCCCGGATTGCCAGCGGCGGCCAGCCCTTTTGCCGCCGCGATCGCTTGCGGACGGGCGCCGCTTTTTTGCATGGTGCGTAGCAGACAGGTATCGACAGCCTCTGCTTGCGTAGTGCGGCAAGCCGACAAGGAACGTTCAGGCCAGACGGCGCGCGCATCGACAGAGTTCAGTGGCTGGGCTTGTACCGCCGGCAAGGCGGTCAAGCCGGACAGGGCCAGTATTGCAGGGCCTAACCATGGGTGAGGAGGTGAAAACAGCATCGAAGCTCCTTTCAAGATGGTAAGAAGCTCATTATAAAAGACGCTCCTGTCCGCTTGCGCACTGTAGGCTTACAGATATTCCCAGATATCGTTAAACGTTTCTCGTGCGAAATCATTACGCCAGGCTTCCGTGCTCTTTTCGCGGCTGACAGGAAACACGGCGCTCCAGGTCTGCTGCGGGCCAGATGCGTAGCTGTCGGCAATCTTTTTCAGGCCGGCCTCGCATTGCTCGGCCTTGCAGCCGCTCTTTGCCAGTTGCTGTGCCGCCTGTGCCCACGACAGCGGCGCCTTGACCAGCTGACATTCGAAACTGACGGCGGAAGTCTGCATGCCACCTTCTTCTTTGACAGGCTCGGCGCCGGTAGTCTTGCAGACGGCGCCGTTCTTTGCCGCCAGTACATTCGCCGCCAGTTGCTGGGCTGCCGGGGTCAAGCTCGCTTGCATTGCGGCCGGGAATAACCTTGCGATGGTCTTGCCCATTTCGATGGGAAACTCCGCGGCCGCTTTTCGCAGCTCGCTGAACGAGGCATATTCCGCAGGCTGATGGCCTGCCAGGCGGGTGGCACGCAAGTATGCGTTGAGCGCAGCAATGCTGGCCTCGTCTTCATTGACCACAGTCTTGATGTAGAGCTTGGCTACCTCGACAGGCGCCAGTTCGGTGCTGGCGGATTCTGCGGCCATGGCAGGCTGGGCCAGCGCGGCGCCGATCAGGGTAGCCAGCAAGGTGAAGGATGTTAAATACCGGGCTTGATGCATGCGTTTCTCCATATGAGTATGTTCATCGCCAAAATTGCCTTAAGGAAATTTTGGCGAGCGCATTATATATGGTGAAATGAATAAGTTTGCACACTGCACACACGGCTGGTTTCAGGAGGCGTTGATCCTGGCCAGCAAGGCCTCCAGCAGTTCCCGGCGTTTGCCCTCCGCCTTGCGGGCCAGGGCAGCCAGCTTTTCTACCTTGCCCCAGATCGGATACAGCACTCTTTCTACCTCATGGCTTTCCAGTCCCTGTACTTGCTGGTACAGCAGGCCCAGCTTTTCCAAATCTTCCAGCTCGGCCTGCAGCTTGAGTTTCAAATAGTCGCCAGAGCGGCGCAGGCACGCTACCAATATGGCCTGGATGATATTCGAGCGGTGTTTGCCCAAAGCTTGCGGGTCTTCACGGTTCAACTGCTGTATGCGCTCGAACTGGTTGATGGTCCAGGCGACATCGAGTACGGGAAACAGCTGTGCATCGAGCAGGTGGCGCGTCAGGAAGAACGACTCCAACGGTTTCGTCGGTTTGCCGCCCTGTTGCAGCTTGTGTTCGATATACGCGTCGATGCGTTCGAGCAGCAGTTACCGCTTGTTATCATCTCCGAAATCCAGGTCGGTGCGTAACAAACGTTCATCAATCCAGGCGTGGATCGCCGCCGTCGTCTCGTCCCTGATCTGCTGTTCCAGTGCCGTCATGCCAGCATGCCTTTCTTGTTGGATGACCATTGTGCGCGGCAGTATAAAACAGGCGGCCGATTTGCCCCGTCCGCCACAGTGTGCGCATATTTACATGCTGATAATCAAGTAAATGCAGGTATGGCTGGACGGAAATCTTGCATCTCGGTATTCTGCGCTGTTGATTGTTATTTCTACACAGAAAGAAACGAAATAATTATTGTCAGGGCAGTGCTGTTATCTATAAAAAGTAAAGAGGTTAGCCATGAGCGCAGAGAAGCATGTTGTATACGGTACAGAAGATTTGTTGATGAGTTTGTGCAACTCGGTAGTGCGGGTGCTGAACGTCGCAACGCAAAGCAGGGTGAATTACTCCGGCATGGTGCAGCGCATCACCAAGACTGGCCTGAAGCCCGATATCGGCTGCTTCGTCATGTTCGACGGCGGTTTTACGGGCTTGGTGGTGCTCAACTTCGCCGCCGATACGGCGATGGAAATCTACGAGCGCTACATGTTGCACATGGGTATGCCAAAGTCGGAACTGGCCAGTTTCTATACCTCCGATGAGGTGTCGAACATCATGGGCGAGCTGATGAACCAGATCGTCGGTGACTTCACGGGCAAGATCCGCCGCGAGCTGCAAACCAATATCACGCAGAACCAGCCGAAGATGCTGGTGCTCAACAAGCAGGTGATGCTCAGCGTCGATACGCCGCTGGACCGCCCGGAAATGCGCCGCGTGACCTTCTACACGGAAAAGAACAATATTTTCTATCTGGAACTGGCCATCGACCGTACCGAGTTCATCAAACTGCATGATTTCGATTCCCGCGAATCCGACCCCGATGCGCTGATGGCCACCGAGCACGCGAACCGGGAAAGCGCCGCCGCCGCGCCCGCAGCTGCAGCGCCGGATGAAGACGACAACTCCGACCTGCTCAAGTCGCTGGGCATGTAATTGCCTGGCTTGCCACTGACGCTTTATTCGGCGTCAGTGGTGGCCGCAGACAGTCTCATACGCAAGTCTTCCACCAGGCGCTTGCGGCTGCTCAAGCCATACTCCACCGGCGAAAAGGGCATCGCGGCCGCCGCATAGGCGTCGATCAATGTAGCTAGCTCGATTGCTTCCTGGGCCGTAAAAGTCGTTTTTCGGCCATGCTCGCTCTTGTGCGCAAGCTTTTCCTGCAACACCTCCTTACAAGCGATCTTTGCTTCTGACACGGGGTCAGAGACACACAGGCAAAATGTGCCATTCAAGAAGTGGGCCCAGGCGCTGTCTGTGCGCGCAAGCAGACCATCCGCGATTGGCGTGCCATGTTGATCGAAACTGTCAGGCAAAGGCCAGGTCGTCAGATGCAAGTCGGCTAGCGCCGCTGCGTACCTGGCCGTAAATTGTGCCTTCAGGCGCACCGGCACATTGTGCAAAGCTTCGCCGTTCGCCAGCGCCTCGCGCGCAACGGCGACCCAGCGCACTTGCGCCGGATGAAAGTAGCGGCCCGGCGCGGAACCGGGCGCCGCCATCTCGCCAAACACCAACGAGCGCACGGTGCCGTGGTCGCTGACCACATAGGCTGGCGCAGGCACCAGTTGGCCTTCGATCAAGACATCAAGCTCTTCGATACTGATGGCTGCAATGCTGCTCAGTTGCGCTTCGTTCAGATAGTGATGGGAGAGATAGATGTTGAGTTCTGTCATGGGCCGCTTTCCTCTGTCGAATATCTGATACTGTGATTATATACAGTATTTTAGTGATTTGACAAGGAAGGCGCTTTTCAATTTGTACTGGATACTATTAACCGCCTGATGCGCTATTCATGTCCCGCAACCGCCGGCGTCAATTCAATCGCGCTCAGCTTCCAGTTCCACAGTCCGTGCCGTAGCAAGACCAGACCGCCTTTTTCGTCGCCATCGGCCTTGGCCCGCACGATAAATTTGTCCCAGCCCGCATAGGCTACGGAGTAATCCTTCTTTTGCTGTGCTCCGGTGTCTGGCGTGCTTTTATCGGCCTCTGCGCCGACCGCGCTCTTGCTGACCATCGCCGCCACGCCTTCGGGCGAGACCATGGCATCGACCATTTTTCCCAGCATGGTCGTGACCATGGCTTGCCCCATCGCCGCAAACGGGTTATCGCTGGCCGTGGCAGCCTGGATGCTGTCTGCCAGGGTGGTTTCCAGCTGGCTCTTGATGCTGATACGCAGGGCAGGGAAGTCCACATGCGAGGCCAATGCATCGACATTGCGTTCGGCGATGGCGTTTTTCATCTGGTGCAAGGCGTAGTAGGGCGAGGCGTACACGCTGGCGGCGAGGGCAACGGCGGCAACAGCGGTGGCGAGGGCGATTTTTTTCAAGGTCGATGGTCTCTGAAGGTAAGGCCAGCAAGGCCACCATGATGGTGGATATTGTCTATCCGGCGAAGTGGGAGTAGATTACCTGCCAAGTGATAGATCGGCAATAATATATTCTTTACGGTACTCGTACTGGTTTTATATGAGATACGGGCTACGTGCCGCCATAGCTGACACCCTGGCTATATGTGATTGATTGCAATGTGACTTTATGGAGTAGTTGATGAGTGGTAAGCGTAAATCAATGGGAAACAAGATCAGTCTCATCGGGCTTTGTATCGCGGCTATCGGCTATGGTATCGGCATGCATATTCAGCCGGAAACCGGTGCCATTATTATATGGATAGGCTGCCTGGTAGGGTTTTCAGGCATATTGCGGGTATGGTTTGATATATTTTTTGGCTCAAAAGAATGAACTTTTCAGATACCAATCCCGTACAGCGAGCTGATAACGCCAGGTTATCGGGTGTGCGCGCAATCCGAGGCCAGGTTTGTCGAACTTGTAGTGTAGGGAAAAAATTATACTACCTGCTTTAGCTGGATAAAGGCCGCCATTACTGCTTTCCACCGTTAACATCCCGATACAGTTTGGCATGTGTTTTTTATGGCTTCATGCTCCCTGGATTGCTCGCATTCCATCTTCAGTCGCTGCATGGCGTCCGGCGCCATCGGCGCGGTCATCATGGCGCGATAGTTCATGCATGCGTTGGTTTCCTGCTGGATTGTCTGCCTGGGCTGGGGCGATAGACAAGCAGTCAGGCAGGTAATGGAGATGGCTGCGATCATCGCGATCTTCAATTTCATGCTGTCCGCCTCATTTAAAAGTGCACAAAGGTGCACTATAGCGTGGACAGACAAGCAATACAGAGAGAGGCCGGATGGTGTGCGCTTGCCAGTCATTGTTCCTGGGGGGCTTATACAGTGGTTCATAGTGGGTGCTGTATAATGGGAGAAAAGTACTTAACTACCTGTTTTCACTGGATAAAGACCCAATACTAATGCTCTCCACAGCTAACATCACGATGCAGTTTGGCGCCAAGCCATTGTTTGAAAATATCTCCGTCAAGTTCGGCGACGGCAACCGCTATGGCCTGATCGGCGCCAACGGCTGCGGCAAGTCGACGTTCATGAAGATCCTGGGCGGCGACCTGGAGTCGTCGGGCGGCAACGTCATGCTCGATACCAACGAACGCCTGGGCAAGCTGCGCCAGGACCAGTTTGCGTTTGAAGACATGCGCGTGCTCGACGTGGTCATGATGGGCCACACGGAAATGTGGCAAGCCATCCAGCAGCGCGATGCGATCTACGCCAACCCGGATGCCACCGACGACGACTACATGCAGGCCGCTGAACTGGAAGGCAAAGTGTCCGAATACGACGGCTACACGGCCGAATCGCGCGCCGGCGAATTGCTGCTGGGCGCGGGCGTGGACATCGAACTGCACCAGGGGCCGATGAGCAATGTGTCGCCAGGCTGGAAGCTGCGCGTGCTGCTGGCGCAAGCGCTGTTCTCGAATCCGGACATCCTGCTGCTCGACGAACCAACCAATAACCTCGATATCAACACGATACGCTGGCTGGAAGACGTGCTCAACGAGCGCAATTCCACCATGATCATCATTTCCCATGATCGCCACTTCCTGAACCAGGTCTGCACCCACGTGGCCGACATGGACTACGGCACCTTGAAGATTTATCCGGGCAATTACGACGAATACATGTTCGCCTCGACCCAGGCGCGCAACCAGCAACTGGCCAACAACGCGAAAGCGAAGGACAAAGTTGCCGAACTGCAAGAGTTCGTGCGCCGCTTTGCTGCCAACAAGTCCAAGGCCCGCCAGGCAACCTCGCGCGCCAAGCAGATCGAGAAAATCAAGGTCGATGACATCAAGCCATCGTCGCGCGCCTACCCCTTCGTGCGTTTTGACGGCGAGAAGAAACTGCACCGCCTGGCCGTGGAAGTCGAGAATATCTCGAAAGGCTTTGACCGCCAGCTGTTCAAGAATTTCTCCATCATGGTGGAAGCGGGCGAACGCATCGCCATCATCGGCGCCAACGGCGCCGGCAAGACCACCATGCTGCGCTGCATCGCGGGCGAGATCGCCGGTTTGCAACCTGATCAGGGCCGCGTGAAGTGGGCGGAAAACGCCAACGTCGGCTATATGCCGCAAGATCCGACGGAAGATTTCGCCAAGGATACGAACCTGACCGACTGGATCGGCCAGTGGACGAAAGAGGGCGATGACGACCAGGCCGTGCGTTCCATCCTGGGCCGCTTGCTGTTTGGCGGCGATGATGTGAAAAAAGCCGTCAAGGTGTTGTCCGGTGGTGAAAAGGGCCGCATGATGTACGGCAAGCTGATGCTGGGCCGCCACAACGTGCTGCTGATGGATGAGCCGACCAACCACATGGACATGGAATCGATCGAATCCTTGAACGTGGCGCTGGAAAAATACGCCGGCACGCTGATCTTCGTCTCGCATGACCGCGAATTCGTCTCTTCGCTGGCGAACCGCATCATCGAGATCAAGGAAAACGAAGTGGTTGATTTCCGTGGCAATTACGAGGAATATCTGACCAGCCAGGGCATTGATTAATCTCATGCCTTGAGCCGTGCGCGCCTTGTCTTTGACAAGACAGGGTGCGCGCCGGGCAGCTAGCCTGCCCGAACCGAAGCGCCGCGGTTATCACGTTCCGGCGCAACTTGCTGCGATATGCGATAGTGCCGGTCTATCCCGTTTTTGTTTGACACATCCATGCAAACCTTATCGATCAAACCCGTCGAGTATGAACATCCACAAGACGGCGCCAGCTGCACAGCCCATGCCTGGGCGCGCACGCCAGCCACGCCTTCCCCGGCCGAAAAAGCCGAACTGATCACGCGCATCAAGCGCCTGCTGCAAGAGCGCGAAGCCGTGCTCGTCGCCCACTACTACGTCGATGCTGACCTGCAAGACCTGGCCGAAGCCACGGGCGGCTGCGTCTCCGATTCGCTGGAAATGGCCCGTTTCGGCCGCGACCATCCGGCCAAGACCCTGGTCGTGGCCGGCGTGCGCTTCATGGGCGAAACGGCAAAAATCCTCAGTCCTGAAAAAACCGTGCTGATGCCCGACCTCGACGCGACCTGTTCGCTCGACCTCGGTTGCCCGGTCGATGAGTTCACGGCCTTCTGCGACGCCCATCCAGACCGCACGGTGGTGGTCTACGCCAACACCAGCGCCGCCGTCAAGGCGCGCGCCGACTGGATGGTGACGTCCTCGATCGGCCTCGATATCGTGGCCCATCTGCATGCCCAAGGTAAAAAAATCTTGTGGGCGCCCGATAAACACCTGGGTTCGTATATCCAGAAGGAAACTGGCGCCGACATGTTGCTGTGGCAGGGCAGTTGCCTGGTGCATGACGAGTTCAAGGGTATCGAACTGGACTTGCTCAAGGAAGAGTATCCCAACGCCAAGGTACTGGTACACCCTGAGTCGCCGGCCAATGTGGTGGCGCAAGCCGACATGGTCGGTTCCACTTCGCAAATGATTGCTGCCGCGCAAAATATGGATGCCGACACTTTCATCGTTGCTACCGACAATGGCATCTTGCACAAGATGCGCGCCGCCGCACCGGGCAAGCGTTTCATCGAAGCGCCCACCGCCGGCAACAGCGCCACCTGCAAGAGTTGCGCGCATTGCCCGTGGATGGCCATGAATGGCTTGCTGAACCTGGCCGAGACCCTGGAAAACATGCACAATGAAATCCATGTCGATCCTGCCGTCGGTGAGCTGGCCGTGCGCTCGATCAACCGCATGCTCGACTTTGCCGCCGCTAAAAAAGCCGGTCTGCAGCCAGGTTCCGACTTGGCAAAAGAAACCAAATTGTTCCAAGGAATCGGTCCCGCATGAGTGCACTTCTTAATTCTTACGCCCCTTTCGATCCTGCCCTGGCGCGCGCTTTTGAAGCGAATCTGCTGGCCGCCCTGCTGGAAGACGTGGGCCAGTGCGACCTGACAGGCGAACTGGTGCCGCCAGACCAGATTGTCACAGCGCGTGTGACCGTGCGCGAAGCAGCCGTGCTGTGCGGCGCACCGTGGTTCGAAGGCATCATGAAAAGCCTGGACCGCAGCATCGATATCAGCTGGCATTATGCCGAAGGCGACATGATGACAGCCGACAGCCCCGTATGCACCATCACGGCGCCGGCGCGCGCCTTGCTGACGGCTGAACGCAGCGCCCTCAACTTTTTGCAACTGCTGTCGGCCGTGGCCACGGCCACGCGCCAGTACGTGGACGTGATCGCCGGCACCAGGGCGTCCATCCTCGATACGCGCAAAACCTTGCCCGGCCTGCGCCTGGCGCAAAAGTATGCGGTGCGCGTGGGCGGTGGCAAGAACCAGCGCCTGGCCCTGTACGACGGCATCCTGATCAAGGAAAACCACATTGCGGCGGCGGGCGGCATACGCCAGGCGCTGGACAATGCCCGCACGCTTGACGCAGGCGTGCCGGTGCAGATCGAAGTGGAAAACCTGGCCCAATTGCAGGAAGCGCTGGACGCGGGCGCCGTGTCGGTGCTGTTAGACAACTTCAGCAACGGCATGATGCGCGACGCCGTGAGCTTGACGGCTGGCCGGGCCTTGCTCGAAGCGTCTGGCGGCATCAACTTCGATACCGTGCGGGCGATTGCCGAGACCGGCGTGGACCGCATCTCGATCGGCAGCCTGACCAAGGATATCCGGGCCACCGATTATTCCTTGCGCATCGTTGCCTGATGAAACGGGCAGCACAGCGCTTCTTGCGCAGGGGCATATTTGCCTCGGCACTGGCGCTGATGCTGCCGGTGCTGGCCTTGCCGGCCCAGGCGCGCGAGTTGCTGGCCGTGGGCGCCCAATTCGAGCGCGTGTTTGACTACAAGAGCAACGGTGACTATACGGGCCTGGGCGCGGAACTGTTGCGCTTGATGGCGTCGCGTACCGGCAATACGGTGCGTTTTCGCATGGTGCCGTGGGCGCGCGCGCAAGCCATGCTGGTGCAGGGGCAGGCCGATATCCTGATCGGTCCTTATAAAACGCCGGAACGCATGGCCAATATGCTGTTTTCCACCCAGCCTTTTTACCAGGACCAGATCGTTTTCTACACGCGTCAGGGATCGGGTTTTCTCTGGGAGGGCGATTACGCGGCGCTGAAGAATCGCCGCGTGGTGCTGCTCAATGGCTGGGCGTATGGCGCGGACTGGGAGCGTATCCGTCCGGGCCTGCAGGTCAGCGTGGCCAACAGTGTGGAAAATGGCGTCAGGATGCTGGCCCATAACCATGTCGATGTCTTCATCAGCAACCGCCGCAATACCGATCCCGTGATCGCCCGCCTTGGGTATGAGAAGCAGATCAAGGCGCTGCCCAGGGTCATCGATATCCAGAACGGCTACTTTGCCTTTCCCCGTAGCCCCGAATCCGACAATCTGCGCATGCAATTCGACCAGGAACTCAACAAGCTGATTGGCAGCGGTGAATTGAAAAAGCTGGGCAAGCGCTTTGACGTGAGCGTGCCGTAACGCCTGGGTGAACTAAAGTGTACCGGTCAGTCAGGACACGTTGCCGGCTAATTTAAGCTGTGCCCATTTGTACCGCATCGGCTGCTCGGCGATGCCCCGTACTGCTCTTTGAGGCTGTTGAGTTGTCGCCTAAAGCTGGCGCGCCTCGAAAGTGTTGCATTGCGCGATCTGGCCGCTGTTGATGCCTCGGCTGAACCAGCGCACGCGCTGTTCCGAGGTGCCGTGGGTAAAGGAATCGGGCACGACATGGCCTTGCGCCTGGCGTTGCAGGGCATCGTCGCCGATGGCGCTGGCGGCCTTGAGGGCCGCTTCCACGTCGCCTTTTTCCAGGATCTTGCGGTCCAGGTTGGCGTGATAGGCCCACACGCCGGCAAAGCAGTCGGCTTGCAATTCCAGCCGTACGGACATGGCGTTGGCCTGGCGTTCGGATTGCGTGCGGCGCGCCCGGTCGACTTTTTCAGACAAGCCCAGCAGGTTTTGCACGTGGTGGCCCACCTCGTGCGCGATCACATACGCTTCGGCGAATTCGCTCGAGACTTTGAAACGGTCCTGCATCAGCTGGAAGAACTCGAGGTCCAGATATACTTTTTGGTCGGCCGGGCAATAGAAGGGGCCGCTGGCGCTCTGGCCGGGGCCGCAGGCAGTGTCCGTGCTGCCCGTGTACAGCCTGAGCTTGGGCCGTACATAGCTGCCGCCCTCGGCCTTGAACAGGGCGCCCCAGGTATCTTCGGTGTCGGCCAGCACGGTTCTCACGAAATGGCTCATGGGGTCGTCGGCAGCAGGGCGTGGCGTTTGTGGCGTTTGCTGGGTACTGACCTGGCCACTACCGCCGCTGAGCACATTGAGCAGGGTGAGGGGATTGACGTCCAGCACGTAGGAGCCGAGCAGGGCGACGACGATGGTGCCGATGCCGATCGAGCGTCCGCCAAAACCGAAGCCGCCGCCGCCACCATTGCTATTGCCACCACCGTCATTTTCTCCACGGCGGTCTTCCACGTTGTCGCTTTCGCGATTGCCTTCCCATTTCATGATGTTTGCTCCTGTTGCATTGATGACGGGCGCGGATTTTACCAGTAGTGTTAGCAACAAAGTGCAGCGCAGCAGGGCAGCTGATGTTACCCTTTGAATCTTTCCACTCTCACCACATGGTATCACTGCATGACGACCACACACGACACGCTTATTTCTCCCACCTCGGTGGTTCAGGCCCAACTGGATGCCTACAACGCTCATGATGTGCCTGCCTTGCTGGCTATTTACGCCGATGACGCACAGCAATTCCAGCATCCCGACACCTTGCTGGCCCAGGGTAGTGCCCAGATCGGCCCCCGTTTTACGGCCCGCTTTGCGGCCAGCAAGCCGCAGGCGCAATTGCTGAACCGCATCGCTTGCGGCAAGCTGGTGATCGACCATGAGATCGTCACCAGCGTGACGCCGGAAGGCACGAGCAAGCAGGAGCTGGTGGCGACCTATGAGGTGGTCGATGGCCGCATCGCGCGCGCCTGGTTCAGCTTTGCCTGAAGTTCGCCCGGCGGCAGTCTGCAGGCATAAAAAAAGCGCTCCGTAGAGCGCTTTTTTGTAGCTGATCCAAAATTACTGGATTTTGGCTTTCTTCATCAACTCGTCGCGGTAAGCGGCCAGTTTCTTTTGTTGCACGGACTCACTGACGCGGTCCTTGACTTCTTCCAGCGTCGGGAACTTGATCGGACGGGTTTCTTCCAGTTTGATGACGTGGAAGCCGAATTGCGACTGCACCGGCGTTTGCGTGATCTGGCCTGGTTTCAGGGCAACCAGCGCATCGGAGAATGGTTTTACGTAAGAGCCAGGATTGGCCCAGCCCAGATCGCCACCATTGGCTGCGGAGCCATCTTTCGAGACTTTGGCCAGGTCTTCGAACTTGGCGCCGCCTTTCAGCTTGGTGATGATGTCCTTGGCTTCCGCTTCGGTCGCGACCAGGATATGACGGGCATGGTATTCCTTGTCGCCAGCTTGCAGGGCTTGCGCTTTTGCCTTGTCGTACTCAGCCTTGATGTCCGCATCCTTGACCGGGTTTTTCTTGATGTAATCTGCCAGCAGGGCATTGATGATGATGCTCTGACGGGCATTGTCCAGTTGGGTCTTGATGTCAGGACGGGTGCCTACGCCTTGTTTGTCCGCTTCCTGTATCAGCACTTCGCGTCCGATCAAGTCTTTCTTGATGGCTTCGCGCAATTGCGGCGAATCTGCTTGCTGGCCTTGGGCAACGACCTGCTTGACGACCTGGTCGACGCGCGATGCAGGAATCGCTTTGCCATTCACGGTAGCAATGTTTTGTGCGAAAGCAGGGGTCGCCACGACGGCTACCAAAGCTAAGATCAGGCGGGCTGGCTTCAAAATCATGTTCATTCCTATTATTAGTACAACAGTTCGGTACAAAAGTTCGCTACAAAAGTTGAGTGCAAGTTAAATGCAAAAAATCGCGTTTTGGCTGCTAGTCTGCATTACAACGCAGAATACACGACCGGCGCCACAAAGGGCGCCGGGGAGGTCAGACTTACTGAATCTTTGCTTTTTTAATCAATTCTTCTTGATATGCCTGCAATTTCTTCTGTTGCAGCGACTCAGCGATTTGCGGCTTCAGCTCTTCCAGCGTCGGCAGTTTGGCTGCGCGGGTATCGTCCAGCTTGATGATGTGGAAACCATTCGCCGTTTGTACCGGCGTTTCAGTGATCTGGCCTTTTTGCAGTTTCACCAGAGCGTCACCAAATACTTTTGGGAATGCCGATGGTGGAGCCCAGTCCAGGTCGCCGCCAGTTTCAGCCGAACCCGTATCTTTCGATTGCTTGGCCAGGTCTTCAAACTTGGCGCCGCCTTTCAGCTTGGCGATGATGTCTTTCGCTTCGGCTTCGGTGTCCACCACGATGTGGCGTACATGGTATTCCTTGTCGCCTGTTTTGGCGATGAACTGGTCGTACTCAGCCTTGATGTCGGCGTCGCTGACCGGGTTCTTTTTCAGATAGTCGCCCACCAGAGCATTGATGACGATGGCTTGACGCGCGTTTTCGATTTGGAGTTTGACTGCTGCATCTTTACCGAAACCTTTGCTTTCCGCTTCTTGCACTAACACTTCGCGGCCGATCAGATCTTTCTTGATGGCATCGCGCAACTGCGGCGAATCCGGTTGCTGGCCTTGGGCGACGACTTGCTTGACGACAGCATCAACGCGCGACGACGGAATAGGCTTGCCATTCACAACAGCAATATTTTGCGCAAAAACAGGTACCGCGACGACGGAGAGTAGTGCGATCAGCAAGCGGGCTGGCTTAAAAGTCATTATTAAATCCTGTTAGGGAAAGTTTCGTAAAAAACGCATGGAAGAAATCTTGTATACAGCGTTTGTTGTTGCGTCAGCCAACTACTCTTGCTACGCCAAAAACGCCATCCTACATCATACTTCGGACGGCGCCAATGCAACAATAGCCAATGCATGTATCTCATTATGCATCATATCGTGCACGGAATCATACACCAGACGATGACGCATGACGAGTCTGAGGCCCTCAAATTGACTAGAAATAATCCGCAGATTGAAATGCCCCCCGCCCGAGGCGGCGCCGGCATGGCCGCGGTGGCGCGCCGAGTCGTCTTCCAGTACGCATTCGAGCGGTGCAAGCGCAGTTTCCAGGCGCGAGCGTATGCGTTCCATGCGGGTTTCCGGCGAGTTGTTGACAAGTGTGTTCGTCATTACGCTTCTTCCTTGATATGTTTAGCCAGGAACAAGGTCTGGACCACGATGAATACGAAGAAAATACCGGTTGCGCCAAAGGCCTTGAAGCTGACCCAGGCCGCCATGTCGCCCTTGTACAGCACGAAAGCGACAAACAGATTCAGTGCGCCCATGGCGCCAAAGAAAATGATCCAGCCTGCCAGCAATTGATTCCATACGGCTTCAGGCAGTTGCACCTGGGCTTCCATGGTCTTGCGTATCATGTTTTTCTTGAAGCCAAAATGGGCGATCAGCAGGCCCAGGCCCGACAGCCAGTAAATCAGCGTCGGCTTCCATTTCAGGAAGAAATCGTCGTGCAGATAAATGCTGGCGCCGCCAAACACCACGAAGATGAACAGCGACAACCACAGCATGCCGTCCACCTTGCGGCCGCGCAGCAAGAGATAGCTGACCTGGCAGGCAGTGGCGATGATGCCGACCAGCGTGGCCAGTACCCATGGCGCTTGTTCGGCTTTGATGAGGCCGCCCGAAACGATGCCGCCAAGATATTGCTGCACGAAGGCATGTGTCGAGGCTTCATATATGCCACCCAGTTTAAAGGCGGCAAAGAAGGCGATCAGCGGGAAGAGGTCGAATAAAAATTTCATGGTGATACTTTACTATGGTCGTGTAAAAATCGCCTTAGAACTGGCTTAGGAGCAACTATTGCCTCTGCCAGCGCTTGCTCAGGGCTGTGGATCGAAGCGCAGGGATGCCGAATTGATGCAATAGCGCAGCCCGGTTGGCGGCGGACCGTCGGGGAATACATGGCCCAGATGGGCGTCGCACACGGCGCAGACGATTTCGGTGCGCACCATGCCGTGGCTGCGGTCGACGATTTCCGTCACATTGGCCGGGTCCAGCGCTTTGAAATAGCTGGGCCAGCCGCAGCCGGAATCGAATTTGGTGTCGGATGCGAACAGTGGCGTATTGCAGCAGACGCAGGTGTAGACGCCGTGTTCATGGTGGTCCCAGAACTTGCCCGTGAAGGCGCGTTCGGTGGCGGCGTGGCGGGTGACTTGATATTGCATGGAGTCGAGCATGGCGCGCCATTCGGCGTCGGTTTTTTTGACTTTTTCAGTGGTCATGGTAATACCTCAGGATGAGCAACTAACTTCAAGATGGCTGGCCCAGTCGGGCGGCAGGGCCGCATAGTGCTGGTGTTCAGGCTGTTCGTCAAATGGCTTTTCCAGAATCGCCAATAAACGTGCTACTTCAGTGTAGTCTTGCTGCTGGGCTTTTTCGATGGCGACCTGCGCCAGATAGTTGCGCAGCACATATTTGGGATTGACCTTGTCCATCGCGGTTTTGCGCGCGGCGTCGATACTATTTTCTGCCTGCAAACGGGTCCGGTACTGCTGCGCCCAGGCATCGAATGCGGGGCGGTTGATAAACATATCGCGCAGCAGCGTATCGGCCTCGGGAGCATCTACTTGCAGATTGCCCAGGGCGCGGAAGAAGGTCGTGAAATCCACGTGATTGGCTTGCATCAGTGCAAACATGCTGTCGAACAAAGCCGTATCGTCTTCTTGCGTGGTCTGCAAACCGAGTTTGGCGTGCAGCAATTGGCTCATCTTCGCGGCAAACGCCGGTTGATAGCTGTCCAGCGCCGCCTGCGCCTGTACTACCTCGCCGATCAGCGGCAGCAGGGCCTGGCCCAGCGCATAGCAATTCCAGTGGCCCACCTGCGGCTGGTTGCCATAGGAATAGCGGCCTTGCTGGTCCGTGTGATTGCAGATGTGCTCGGCATCAAACGCTTCCATGAAGCCGAAGGGGCCGTAATCGAGCGTCAGGCCCAGGATGGACATATTGTCGGTGTTCATCACGCCGTGCATGAAACCGACGGCTTGCCAGTGGGCGATCATCTCGGCCGTGCGCACACATACTTCCGTCAGCAAGGCTTGATATGGATTTGCTGCATCGCGCAATCCGGGATAAAAACTGTCGATGACATAATCGGCCAGCACTTTCAGCTCGTCCGGCTTCTTGCGGTAAAACCAGTGTTCAAAAGAACCGAAGCGCACAAAGCTGGGCGCCATGCGCGTCACCACGGCCGCTGTTTCCACCGTTTCACGCAGGATGCCTTGCTGCGAGCCCATGATGGCCAGTGCGCGCGAGGTGGGAATGCCCAGCGCCGCCATGGCTTCCGAGCAGAGGAATTCACGGATCGACGAGCGCAGCACGGCGCGGCCGTCGCCCATGCGCGAATACGGCGTGGCGCCAGCGCCTTTCAGCTGCAATTCCATGGCGCCGTTGTGGGTGGCGATATCGCCCAGCAAAATCGCGCGGCCATCGCCCAGCTGGCCGGCCCAGTTGCCGAACTGGTGGCCTGAATACACGGCCGACAGCGGCTGCGAGCGTTCGGCCACGCTATTACCGCTCAATAATTCGACGTAATCGGCATCGGCCAGGCGCGCGCTATCGAGACCGACCAGGGCAGCAGCTTGCGCGCTGCCGGCCACGAAGTAGGGCGAGGGCAGCGGCGTAGGCATCAAGCGCGTGTAAAACGCGGGCGGCAGGGACGCGAAGTGATTGTCCAGGGGAAGGTTATGAGCGGTGATGATGATTCCATTCAAAAAGTGCACCGGCGGTCGTGCCGGCCCAGAGCAGAGATTTTACCGCACCGTATCAGTGCATGCTTTTCCTGGCGCGGAATCGACGGTTTACCTTGATTGAAAACAGCGTAAAAAACGGAATGAAAAATTCCATGTTGCGATGCAATATCGAAATGCGTTGACCGTTTACGCACGACCGTACGAAACTGCATGCAAATATACCAACCTAGAGGAGACACGATGACATTTCCACAGAGCCCAGTGATGGGCCAGATGATGCACCAGCCTTTGCTGATTTCCAGCATACTCGAGTTTGCGGCGCGTCATTATGCGGGAAGTGAAATCGTGTCGCTCCGGGTGGAGGGCGATCTGCACCGCTACACATATCACGATTGCCACCAGCGCACGCGGCGCCTGGCCAATGCCTTGCGCGGCCTGGGCGTGGAGATGGGCGACCGGGTGGCGACCCTGGCCTGGAACGGTTATCGCCACATGGAAGTGTATTACGCGGCCTCCGGTTCGGGCGCTGTGCTGCATACCATCAATCCGCGCCTGTTTCCCGATCAGATCGCCTATATCGCCAACCATGCGCAAGACCAGGTCTTGCTGTTCGACCTGACCTTCTTGCCGGTGGTGGAAAAAATCGCCGCCGATTGCACGACCGTGCGCCATTTCGTGCTGATGTGCGACCGTGACCGCATGCCGGCCAGCAGCATTCCAGACCTGCTGTGCTATGAAGACTTGATCGCCAGCCATTCGGATCAGTACGAATGGCCGCTGTTCGATGAAAACTCGGCCGCCACCCTGTGCTACACCTCGGGCACCACCGGCAACCCCAAGGGCGCCCTGTATTCGCACCGCTCGACGGTGCTGCACGCGTATGCCTCGGCCATGCCGAGCGCGCTCAATGTGCGCGCCACCGACACTGTCTTGCCGGTGGTGCCCATGTTCCACGTGAATGCCTGGGGCTTGCCGTATTCCGTGCCCCTGTCGGGCGCGCGCATGGTGTTTCCCGGCGCGGCGCTGGACGGCAAGTCGCTGTACGAGCTGTTCGAGTCGGAAGGCGTGACGTTTTCGGCTGGCGTGCCCACCGTCTGGCTGGGCCTGGTGAACCATGCCTTGCAGAATGACCTGAAGTTTTCCACCTTCCGCCGCACGGTGATCGGCGGCGCGGCGTGTCCGCCAGCCATGATGGATATTTTGATCGACAAGTTCGGCGTGGAAGTGATACACGGCTGGGGCATGACGGAAATGTCGCCGCTGGGCACCACGGGCGGCTTGCAGACCAAACACCTGGCCATGAGCAAGGAAGAGCAGCGCAAGATTTTGCACAAGCAGGGCCACGCGATCTATGGCGTGGACATGAAAATCGTTGACGATGATGGCAAGCAATTGCCGTGGGATGGCGTGGCCTATGGCCATTTGCTGGTGAAAGGGCCGTGGATCATTTCCTCGTATTTCAAGCAGGAAGGCGGCGATGTACTGCAGGATGGCTGGTTCCCCACCGGCGACGTGGCCACCATCGATGCGGATGGCTATATGCAGATTACCGACCGCAGCAAGGACGTGATCAAGTCAGGCGGCGAGTGGATAGGCACAATCGACCTGGAAAACCTGGCCATGGCCCATCCGGCCGTGCTGCAGGCCGCCTGCATCGGCCTGTTCCACCCGAAATGGGATGAGCGGCCCGTGCTGGTGGTGGTCTTGCGGCCCGGCATGAAGGTCGAGCGCGATGTCTTGCTGCAATTTTTCGAAGGCAAGATCGCCAAATGGTGGACGCCGGACGACGTGCTGTTTGTCGACGCCTTGCCCATGGGCGCCACGGGCAAGGTGCAAAAGAACAAGTTGCGCGACCAGTTCAAGGGGCATCAGTTGCCGGGCATCTAAGCCTGGCGCTCAGGCTGCCCGAGGCAAGGCCTGCGCCAGTTTCTCCAGCAAATGGTCGCAGCGGAACACGCTCAGGGTCTGCGGCTTTTCCTTGCTGCCGATGTCGATCATTTCATCCATTTCGCTGCGCAAGTCGTCGTGCGTGCCGGTGCGGATGATGTGCGGGGCGGCAAAGCGCTGGCTGTCTGAAATGGTCATGATATTGTCCACCGCATCGACCAGGAAACCATAGCGCTCATCGCCCCGTTCGATGATCAGGATCTTGGCGGCGCTCTCGTCAGCCAGCGGCGCCATCGCGTACAGCTGGCGCAGATCGATGATGCTGATCATTTGCTGGCGCAAGTTCAAGATGCCGCGCATGAAGGGCGGCATGCCGGGCGGCCTGGTGATGGCGCCGCTGAAATCGATGATTTCGCGCACCTGCTTGATTTCCACCGCGAAGCTGTTTTCTACCGTGAAAGTGATATACACCTGGCGCTGGACTTTGCGCCCGCTGGCAGCCGCCGCCGCTTCCTGGGCGGGATACAGGCGCGCGTGGCCCTGGCGCATCTCGACGATTTCCGCCTGTGACAAAATTTCGCGATGGTCGAGAAAGATGATGTCGCCCAAGCCCGGTTTCGTGATGCAGCCGGCAAACATGGCGGCGCGGGTCTTGCTCAGCAAGGGAATCGGCAGCACTTCATCGCCAAAGAAATGCACGATGCTGTCGACCGAGTCGACCAGGAAGCCCACTGTGGCGTCGTCCAGGCGCACGACGATGATGCGCTGCTCTGGTGTTGCCTGCGTCGCCGCGCCGGAGGCGTGCAGCAGGGCGCTGAAATCGACTACCGCCACCTGGCTGCCGCGAAAATGGATGCGGCCCAGGCACAGTTCGCTATTCAATACCGAGCTGTGCAGCTCTGGCACGCGGATGATTTCCTGGATGGCGCCCATTTCAAAGGCAAAGGTGGAGCCGGCCGCGTGGAAACTCACGCACTGGCGCCGCTCGCTTTGCGCATGGTAGCGGTCGTTAATGAGTTGATTGACTGCTTTGCCGGCGCCAGCCTGGCGCGCCAGCACATGGGGCACGTTTTCTATGCGTATCAAGGCTTGCGGGTCGAGCACCTGCAGCAGGCGCGCGCCGCCATCGAGCAAGATGGTGCCGGCAATCACGGCGTGCGTATCGCCGGCCGCATACTGCAGGGCGCTGCGCTGCGCGGCAGGCACGCGCAGGATTTCGCCCGTATCGGCAAACAAAATGCCGACCAGCACTTGTTGAAAATCAAGGATGGCGATCTTGTGGCTGCGCGCGGCCGGTGGGGCGTCGGCGTGAAACAGCCGGGCCAGGTTGACTACCGGAATCACGCTGCCGCGCAAGGTAAACATGCCTTCCAGATAGGCGGGCGCCAGCGGCAGGGAGGTGATTTTATCCGGGAAGTTGACCACTTCGCGGATGCAACTGGCGGGCAGGGCAAATTCATCGTCGCCCAGGAAAAACGAGCCGAACAGTTCCGTGCTGGCGTCATTGCGCGATGGTGCTTGCTGGGGCGGCGCCTCTATCTTCGCTTCAATGTCCATAAGCACTTTCCTTGCGTATGCGTACAGGTGGCGCATCGGCCGCCACTTCGGTCACGGCATAGCTGTGGTGGGCGCAATCGATCAGCAACTGGCGCCCGCGCCGGCCACCGAGGGCGCAAAAGCTCACGTGCAAGCCGCACTGTTCCAGGTATTTTTGCGCCGCTTCCACGTTTTTCTTGCCAACTTGCAAGCGGCTTTGGCTGGTGCTGGGGCCAAACATGCTGGCGCCGCCGGCCAGTATCACTTCGATGTCAGGGTAGTCGGCCACCCTCGCGCCCATCATGCGCAAGAGCGAGGGCACGGCCTGGCTCACATAGCGGGCGCCCACGCCGCGCTCGCTTGCGCTGCCACCCGCTGGAGCTTCCGGTAATAAACAATGGGCCAGGCCGCAGCAGCGGCCTTTTTTCCAGATGAAGCCGATGCCGATGCAGGAACCGAGCAGGGCTTGCAGCTGCTCTTCCTGCGTGCCCACGCTCAATTGGCCCATGGCCACCTGCTGCAAGTGTTCCTGTCGCGTCGCGCGGGTGCGGCCGCCGCTGCTCGTCATCGTCTGCATCATGCCTCAGCTGTTTTGTAGATCATGGGAAACTCAAATTGGTAGCCGGTAGCCAGGCGGGCAATCGTTTCCGATTCACCCAGGATCAGCCGGCCATCATCCTTGAGGCTATGGCGCGCCTGCCGCAACACCGTTTCCTGGTGCTCGGCATCGAAATAAATCAGCACATTGCGCAGGAACACCAGATCGAAACGTTGCGGGGGACGCAGCGGTTCGAGCAGGTTGTGCAGCGCGAAACTGACGTTCTGCTTCAATTGCTGATTGACTTGCACGCCATACGGCGAAGCGGTGAAATATTTACGCAGCAAGTCCGGGTGTGACAGACGGATGCGTTCGACCGAGCGCCCGCTGTATTGGCCCGCCTTGGCGAGACCCAGGATTTGCTGTGAAATATCGCTGGCCAGGATCTGATAGCGAAAGCTGGGTACTTGCTGCTGGAATTGCTCGCACAGCATGGCGATCGAATACAGCTCTTCGCCGCTGGCGGCCGCCGCCGACCATATTTTCAGGGTTTGCCCCGGATGGGCGCGGGTCCAGCCGGGCAGGTAGCGGTCGCGAAAATAATCCCACACCTGTGGCGTACGGAAAAACAGGGTGTCGTTGGTGGTCACCAGATCGATGAAATGCGCCACTTCATCACGGTCGCTCACCACGCGGTCCAGATAGTCCTGATAACTGTGCAGGGACAGCTCCTGCAGCCGTGGCTGCAAGCGCCGTTCCAGCAAGATGCTCTTTCTTTGCGTCATGGCAATGCCCGTATGCTCGCGCACCAGGGCGATCAAAGTCGTCAGGACTTCGGGCGTCAGGGCGGGAGCATGCGTCATGGCTTACACCACGAAGCCGGAGACAGTCTGGTTCAAGCCGCCTGCGCGCTCGTTCAGGCTATCGGTCGAGCGGGCGATGCTGTCGCAGTTGGCGGCCGATTTCTCGGTTTCCTCGGCGATGTACTGGATCGCCGTGGATACTTCGCGCGCCGTCAGCAATTGCTCGTTGGCAGCCTTGGAAATGTCGGAAATGGCCAAGGTGGTCTTGGCGACACCCGAGACGATCTTGTCGAAGGCGTCGCTGGCCTGCTTCGAAATCTCGCTGCCGGTAGAGACCCGCTTGACGGACTCGTTGATCAGCTTGGAGATTTCCTTGGTGGCTTGCGAGGAGCGTTCGGCCAGCTTGCGCACTTCGTCGGCGACCACGGAAAAGCCCAGGCCGTGTTCGCCTGCGCGGGCCGCCTCGATGGCCGCATTAAAGGCCAGCATATTGGTCTGGCTGGCAATTTCGCTGATCACCTTGACGATTTCGCCTATGTCTTCGGACGAGCGGTTGATCAGGTCCATCGCCTCGATCGACTTGGCGACGGCGCGCGCGCCCGCTTCGGCTTCCTGCTGCGTGGCCTTGGCCAGGAAATCGGCGCTGGAGGTGTTTTCTGCGATGGAATTGATGGAAAACGTCAAGCCATCAATGGAAGCATTCATTTCTTCCACGGTGGCGCCCAGTGCCTGCGTGCCCACGGCCACGCCCGTTGCCCGTTCGGCAATCGCGTGCGAGGCATCGGCAAAACCGTTGGCGGCGGCTACCACGGTGCCGATCACGCCGCGCAGGTCGACAATCATCTTGCCTATGCCGCCAGCCAATAAATCGATAGGTTCATCACCCTCGGGCGTGATATTGCAGGTCAGGTCGCCTTGCGCGGCGCGTGCCACCGAGGCCAGCAGCGCATCGACCTTGCGGCTGTCATTGGCGGCGCGCGTCTTGATGCTGTTTTCCAGATTGACCTGGTCGGTGATGTCGATGGCGAACTTGACTACTTTATACGGCTTGCCATTGAGGTCGAGGATGGGATTGTAGGTTGCTTGTATCCACACCACCTTGCCGTGATTGCCGATGCGTTTGTAACGGCCGCTATCGAATTCGCCACGCGCCAGTTTTTGCCAGAACTTCTTGTAATCGGGGCTGTTGGCAAATTCCGTGTCGCAAAACATGCGGTGATGTTCGCCCTTGATTTCATCGAGTTCATAACCCATCACGGCCAGGAAGTTCGGGTTGGCGTCCAGCACCACGCCGTGCGTGTCGAATTCAATCACGGCCTGCGCCTTGCCGATGGCGCTGACCTTGCCTTCATATTCCGCATTGCGGCGCTTGCTGGCCGTGATGTCGGTGGCGAACTTGATGACTTTATATGGTTTGCCGTCGGCGTCGAACACGGGATTATAAGAAGCATTGATCCAGACTTCGTGGCCATCCCTGGCGCGGCGCTTGTAATCGCCCTGGTCGAATTCGCCGCGTCCCAGCCTGGCCCAGAATTCGCGGTATTCTGGCGTTTGCGCGTAGTCGGGGTCGCAAAAGATGGCGTGATGCTTGCCCTGTACCTCGGCCAGGCTATAGCCCAGCACTTTCAGGAAATTGTCGTTGGCATGCAGGATGGTGCCGTCGAGTTCGAACTCGATCACCGCCTGGACTCTGTTGAGCGCCGTATTGATTGCTTGTAGGTCCAGATCCTGGGAGTGACTGACATGGCTTGCAGCGTCCATAATATTTCCTTCAATGGGGTCGAGGAATAAGTAACGATGTATGCTGGTACTGCTGATTCGTTACAAATGGAGAGAATGTTATTGTGTCAACACGCAACTCCGTGATAATTGGTGAGAATATCTGATCGCTAATCGGCAGGATTTATTTTTCTATGGATTGCCTTATGGTAAACCAATTGCAGAGTATTGATTTGAATCAATATTTTTTATTATTCCCCAGCGTTTACTGAAAAACAAGGGGAACACATAAATAATGTTTTACGCGTGGTTTTCTTCGCATTTCCCGGTAAATGAAAGTGTTTTTAGCCCGATGCAAGCTTGCCATTGATATTAATATTTTATTATTTTCAAGGGTATGTGTTTGATAGCTTCTGCTGGCTGGACGGGCCTGGCCAGCCTGCATTTTGGGCGGATAGAATAATACGGCCGTACTTTTTACGGTATAGTAAAGCTTCATACTCATGCACCCATATAACAAGGAAGAGACAATGACCGCCGAATACCAAGTTCATGGCTCCGTAGCCGTCATCACGCTGAGCAACCCACCTGTTAACGGGCTGGGCCTGGCGACCCGCACGGCGGCCGTCGCGGGCATACGCCAGGCGCTGGGCGATGAGGCCGTCAAAGCCATCGTCATCACGGGCGCCGGCAAAGCCTTTTCGGGCGGCGCCGACATCAAGGAATTCAATTCGCCGAAAGCCCTGACCGAACCGACCTTGCATACCCTGATCAATGTGGTGGAAAGTGCGACCAAGCCGGTGGTGGCGGCCATTCACAGCGTCTGCATGGGCGGCGGCCTGGAGCTGGCGCTGGGCTGCAATTACCGCGTGGCCTCGCCGGGTGCGCAAATGGCGTTGCCGGAAGTCAAACTGGGCATCTTGCCGGGCGCGGGCGGCACGCAGCGCCTGCCTAGAGTGCTGGGCCTGGAAGTGGCGCTCAATATGATTGTTTCCGGTACGCCCGTGTTATCCGAAAAGCTGGCCGGCACGGCCCTGTTCGATGAAGTCACCGCGCCGGGTGTGGACTTGCTGACGGCCGCCGTGGCTTTCGCCACCAAAGTGGCCGAGCTGCGTCCGCTGCCGAAAGTGCGCGAGCGCAAGGTGGATTACCCGAATCATGAAGCGTTCCTGCAATTTTCACGCAATACCGTGCAAGCCATGTCCGGCCCATTCCCTGCGCCATTGAAATGCGTGGAAGCGGTGGCGGCCGCCGTGACCATGAAATTCGATGAGGGCTTGAAATTCGAGCGCGAACTGTTCATGCAACTGGTGCAGTCGCCCGAGTCGAAAGCCTTGCGCCACGCCTTCTTTGCCGAACGCGTGGCCAGCAAGGTGCCGGACGTGCCAGCCGACACGCCCGTGCGCATCATCGCCACAGCGGCCATCGTGGGCGCGGGCACCATGGGCGGCGGCATCGCCATGAATTTCGCCAACGCGGGCATACCCGTGACCTTGCTGGAAACGAAGCAGGAAGCGCTGGACAAGGGCCTGGCCACCATCCGCAAGAATTACGAAAACACCGTCAAGAAGGGCAAGCTGACGCAAGAGAAGGCTGAGCAGCGCATCGCCTTGGTCAGCGGCACCTTGGCCTACGAAGCGATTGCACAGGCCGACATCGTGATCGAAGCCGTGTTTGAAGAGCTGGGCGTGAAAGAAGCCGTCTTCAGGAAACTCGATGATGTCATGAAGCCGGGCGCCATTTTGGCCTCGAACACCTCGACCCTGGACCTGGACAAGATCGCCAGCTTTACCAAACGCCCGCAAGACGTGATCGGCACACATTTCTTCAGCCCGGCGAACGTCATGAAACTGCTGGAAATCGTCCGTGGCGAGGCCACCGGCAAGGATGTGCTGGCCACCGCGCTGGCGTTATCGAAGAAATTGAAAAAGACCGGCGTGGTCTCGGGTGTCTGCGATGGCTTCATCGGCAACCGCATGATCGAGCAATACAGCCGCCAGGCCGGCTTCCTGCTGGAAGAAGGTTGCTTGCCGGAACAAGTCGACAAGGCGGCCGAGAAATTCGGCTTTGCCATGGGCCCGTTCCGCATGGGCGACCTGGCCGGCAACGATATCGGCTGGGCCATCCGCAAGCGCCGCTACGTGGAAAAACCGGACGTCACCTATTCGAAGACGGCCGACCTGCTGTGCGAACTGGGGCGTTATGGCCAGAAGACGGGCGTCGGCTGGTATGACTACAAGGCGGGCGACCGCAAGGCGTATCCGTCCGAACAGGTAGACGCCATGATCATCCAGCATTCGGACGACATCGGTTTGGCGCGGCGCAAGATCAGCGACCAGGAAATCGTCGAACGCCTGGTGTATGCGCTGGTCAATGAAGGCGCGCGCATCCTGGAAGAGGGCATCGCCCTGCGCGCTTCGGATATCGATATGGTGTACCTGACCGGTTACGGCTTCCCCCTGTTCCGTGGCGGCCCGATGTTCTACGCCGATACGGTGGGCTTGCCGAATGTGTTAGAGAGCATCGCCGGCTACGCGCGCGGCCGCCACGGCGAAGCCTGGACCCCGGCGCCCTTGCTGGTGAAGCTGGCGGGCGAGGGCAAGGGTTTTAACGGCTGAACGGCTGGCTAAAAACGACAAGGGCAGAATCATCTGCCCTTTTTTTACTGCTACTTCTGCTTCAACACCGTCTTGATCGCCTCATTGACGATCACCGGATTGTCTTTCTGGATGGTCGCACCGGCGCCCGTGACGCGCTCGACCCTGGGTGCGCCGGACAGGCGCAGCCAGTCATTCTCTTGTGCATGCACCATGGTTTCGTAGGAACCCATTTCATCAATGCTGAACTTGCCGCGCACCAGCAGCATGGCCGGCGTGCGCGGTGGCGTGCGCAGGTCGATGCGTTCCAGGCACTGGGTCTGGGCATCGAATTCGGCCGTTTCCGTGGCATTGAACATCACCGTGCGCATGGTTTTCATGGCCATGGCCGAGGCGGGCGCATCGTTTTGCATGCGGCGCCAATGGTCGGGATGGGTAGGGTCGAGCAAGACCAGGCCGGCTACCTCCTGCGGATAGAGTTTTGCATACACATACTGGTACAAGCCGCCCAGAGAATTGCCGACCAGCACATACGGCGGCTTTAGCCCCAGCTTTGCCAGCAACTGGTGCTGCTGCTCGGCCACCGTGCATGGGTCGCGCGGCGCGGCCGTTTTCGGGCTGGCGCCATAACCGGGCCGGTCATAGGCCAGCACCGTGTAGTGCTTGGCCGCGTCGGGCAACACGCCCGCCCACACATCCTTGCCATCGCCCAGGCCCGACTGGAATACCACGGTTGGTTTGCCATGTCCCGCCAGGGTATAGGCGATGGTCGCATCGGGCAGGGTGGCGCTGGCCGTCGCATCGAGCTTGGCGCCAGACGAGGCGCAGGCAGACAGCAAGAGGCTCAGGGAACTGAGCAGGATGGCCTGCGCGGGGCGCGCTGCGATCAAAGACGGCATGGATTTCCTTTAAGGTTCATGAATGCGTGCCAGCCATTATAGGCAAATCGTGCCCATGTGGAAACGCCGAACAGAGGGGAAATTGCTTTGTTTTAGTCTTTATCGGGCTGGTGGCATACGGCTTCGATGCGGTTACCGTCAGGATCGTAGAGAAAAGCCGCGTAATAGCTGGCGTGGTAATGGCGCAAACCCGGTGCGCCCAGGTCGATGCCGCCATTGGCAACGCCCGCATGCCAGAAGGCGTCGACGGCCGCGCGCGTGGGGGCCTTGAAGCAGGTGTGGCGGCGCGGCGCGTCGTCGGGCGTCGGCCCCAGGCGCACGGAAAAATAGCTGCGTTCGGGGTGGTCGGCATCGCTGCGCTCGCCGTAGCCTATCCATGCTTCGCTGTGTTCGCTGCCCACCTTGACCACGCCCAGCGCAGCAAAGATGGCGTCATAAAAACGTTCGGAGCGCACCAGGTCGCTGACGGTGAGGGAAACGTGGTCTAGCATGGGCAGTTTTCATGGTAAAAGAGAAAGCCTAGCATAGCCTAACCTGGCAGGTCACCGCCGCCTTATTTATCGATCAGCTTGCCGATCAGTTTGCGGCTCAGTCCTTGCACCGTGGGTGCGCACAGGATGACGACCGTGAAGGCCACCGGCCAGGCAGCCAGGAAGGCGTGGCGCCAGCGCAGCATGAAGTCGGGATGCAGGCCGATATTGAGCCAGGTCACCCAGGCGCTCATCAGCAGGCTCATCACGAATGACATCAGCAGGGAAAATACTAGGCGCAGGCGCATGGCGTCGGACATGGTTGTTCTTTCTTGTTGAGTTGAGAAGACTGCAGCGTAAAGACTTGCGATAATCTATGCTAGAGTCAAATTTTTAATTTCAAATTCCAGGAATGAAATCATGCTCGACGATCTCGCCCTGTTCGTGACCATCGTGGAGGCCGGCAGCCTGAACGCGGCGGCCTTAAAAGAGAACTTGCCGCCGGCCACCGTCACGCGGCGATTGCAAAAGCTGGAAAGCCAGCTGGGCTACCGCTTGCTGAACCGCAGCGCGCGCCGCTTGCAGCCGACGGCGGAAGGCTGGCAATACTATGAACAATGCCGGCCCTTGGTGCATGCCCTGCGCCAGGCCACGCAGCAGCTTGACGCCAGCCTGTCGGCTGTCTCGGGCAGCATCCGCGTGCTGGCGCCGGTCGACTTCGCCAGCGGCTTGCTGACACCGGCCTGGGTCAGCTTCATGCACAAGTATCCCGACATCCAGCTGGAACTGGACGTGTCGAACCGGCTGCAGGACCTGGTGGTCAGTGGCGCCGACATGGCCGTCCGCGTGGGTACGCTCGACGATTCCTCGCTGATGCAGCGCCGCCTGGGCAGCGCCTCGCTGGTGATGGTGGCCGCGCCGTCCTATCTGGCGCGCACCGGCGTGCCGCACAACTTGCTTGACCTGGAGCGCCATGAGCTGATCGTGGCCGAGCCTTTACGCAGCTGGCGCTTGCGGCGCCCTGGCGATGGCGCCGAAATGGTGCTGCAGCCGCAGGCGCGGCTGCGCGTCAATGAAATGCGCCTGGCTGTCGACATGGCCGAGGCGGGCATAGGCATCTTGCTGTGTCCGCTGCTGCAATGCCGCAACGCAGTGGCCGACGGCGCCCTGGTGCGCGTGCTGCCCGACTGGATGCCGCTGCCGCGCCATGTCTACGCCGTCTGGCCCCAACGGCGTTATCTGCCGGCAAGGGTGCGGGTGTTGCTGGAACATCTGGCGGCATTTGCGGCCGAGAATCCCTTGCTGCGCGATGAGGACCTGGCCTCGCGTTCACAGCAGCCTTTCTAGTAAGTAATGATCTCAGGCTTGTCGGGAACCGCAAGATCGCGTTAAGATTGAGTCGCCGCTTTATCAAGCTGGCAAGTTGATAGCTTTTGCCATGCCGTTTTGTTCACAACCCGCTATGAGAGATGCAATGAAATATCTGATCTTAAGCTGTCTGTTAGCCACCACCGGCTGCGAAGTGTTGTATGACGCGAATCGGGACAAGATCGGTGACTATTGCAATAGTCTCAATAACTTTGATGACCGCAACGCTTGCCGCAAGCGCAACCAGACCAGTTACCAGGAATATGTGCAGCAGCGTGGCCAGCAACAGAAAACAGCTGCGGCTGACAAGTAACTCGCCCTTGAATAAAAAAACGCCGCTGAGCATATCAGCGGCGTTTTGCTTTACAACTCCAGCCTTGCGGCCGGAGCATCTGCATGCGCTTAATCGTCGGCGTAGATATTGTTATCCTTGGTTTCGCTGACAAACAGGGTGCCGATCACCACCGTTGCCAGGGCCACGATGATCGGATACCACAAGCCATAATAAATATCGCCCTTGAAGGCCACCAGCGCGAAGGCCGTGGTGGGCAGCAAGCCGCCGAACCAGCCGTTGCCGATATGGTAGGGCAGGGACATCGAGGTGTAGCGTATGCGGGTAGGGAACATTTCCACCAGCATGGCGGCGATCGGACCGTAGACCATGGTCACGTACAGCACCAGTATGAACAGCAGCAAGACCACCATCGGCTTGTTGATCTGTTCAGGGTCAGCCTTGGCAGGATAGCCCGCTTCCTTGATGGCGGCGCCGATCTCTTTCTTGAGCGCTGCTTCGTGGGCCTTGCTGTCGGCGTCGAAGTTCAGGCCGTCGGCTGTCATGACGGCGTTGAACGAGGTGATTTCCCTGGTGCCGATGCGTACCTTGGCGATGCTACCGGCCGGTGCATCTTCCTTGGTGTAGTTCACCGAGCTGTTCGTCAGGAAACCGGCGGCGATGTCGCATGACGAAGGGAACTTGGTGGTACCCGTCATATTGAACTGGAAGTGACAGGACGCAGGGTCCGCCACCACCACTACAGGCGAGTTCTTCAGCGCCGCTTCCAGCTGCGGGTTGGCAAAGTGTGTCAAGCCATTGAAGATGGGGAAGTACGTCGCCGCGGCAATCAGGCAGCCGCCCAGGATGATGTATTTGCGGCCGATGCGGTCCGACAGGCTGCCGAAGAACAGGAAGAATGGGGTCGCCAGCAACAGGGCGATGGCGACCAGAATGGTGGCCGTGGCCAGGTCCACTTTCAGGGTCTGCGTCATGAAGAACAGGGCATAGAACTGGCCTGTGTACCAGACCACGGCCTGGCCGGCGGTCAGGCCGATCAGGGCCAGGATGACGATCTTCAGGTTCTTCCAGCGGCCGAAGGCTTCCGTCAGCGGCGCTTTCGAGGTCTTGCCTTCGGCTTTCATCTTGGCAAACGCCGGCGATTCATTCATGGCCAGGCGGATCCAGACGGAAATACCCAGCAGCACGATGGACACCAGGAAAGGTATGCGCCAGCCCCAGGCTTCAAACGCCGCCTCGCCAGTGGCCAGGCGGGTGCCCAGGATGACGAGCAGCGACAGGAAGAAGCCCAGGGTGGCCGTGGTTTGTATCCAGGCCGTAAAGGCGCCGCGCTTGCCTTCCGGCGCATGTTCGGCCACATAGGTTGCCGCACCGCCATACTCACCACCCAGCGCCAGGCCTTGCAAGATGCGCAGGAAAACCAGGATGATGGGCGCCGCGATACCGATCGAGGCGTGGCCCGGCAGCAGGCCGACGATGAAGGTGGAACCGCCCATGATCAAAATGGTGATCAAAAAGGTGTATTTACGGCCTATCATGTCGCCCAGGCGGCCGAACACCAGCGCGCCGAAGGGGCGCACGATGAAGCCGGCGGCAAAGGCCAGCAGCGCGAAAATAAAGGTGGTGGTGGGGTCGCCGATAAAGAATTGCTTGGCGATGATGGAAGCGAGCGAACCGTACAGATAAAAATCGTACCATTCGAAAACAGTACCGAGCGAAGATGCAAAGATGACCTTGCGTTCCTCTGGCGTGATCGGTGTTCCCTTGGTGGAAACTTTCCGCACGTCGGCCGAGCCGGGTGATGATGCCATGATGTGTCTCCCTATCTATCATTATAGTGAACCGTTGCCGAGGTCTTCTGACCATTCTTGCAACAGCTGCAAGGAAGTGTGTTCCCCGAACCTTACGTCAGGCTTGCTTGAAACTTACGCCAAACTTACAAAATCGGGCCTGACATTTTTACGAACGACCGTACTTAAGCATGCTATTCTTCTCGCTGACAGACCACTAAAATAATCCCCAAAGGAGACATGCAATGAATGACGCCGTTATCGTATCGACTGCCCGCACGGGCCTGGCCAAATCCTGGAAGGGCGCGTTCAACATGACGCATGGCGCCACTCTGGGCGGCCACGTGCTGGCGGCCGCCATCACGCGTGCGCAGATCGAGGCGGGCGAAGTGGAAGACGTGATCGCCGGCTGCGCTTTCCCTGAAGGCGCGACGGGCGGCAATATTGCACGCCAGATCGCGCTGCGCGGTGGCTGCCCCGTGAGCACGGCCGGCATGACTGTCAACCGTTTCTGTTCCTCGGGCTTGCAGGCGATTGCCCTGGCGGCACAGCGCATCATTGCCGGCGAAGGCGATATCTATGCGGCGGGCGGCGTGGAATCGATTTCCTGCGTGCAAAATGAAATGAACAAGCATATGGTCCGCGAAACCTGGTTGCAGCAGCACAAGCCGGAAGTGTATAGTCCCATGCTGCAAACGGCGGAAACCGTCGCCAAACGCTATCACATCAGCCGCGAACGCCAGGACCAATACGGCGCGCAAAGCCAGCAGCGCGCCGCCAGCGCGCAGGCAGCCGGCCTGTTCAACGCCGAAATCGTGCCGATGACCACCATCATGGGCGTGGCCGACAAGGCCAGCGGCATGCTGCTGTCGCGCGAAGTGACGATTGCCGCCGATGAAGGCATCCGCGCGGACACGACCTACGAAGGCGTGTCGAAAATCCGCCCGGCCATCGAAGGCGGCGTGATCAGCGCCGGCAACGCCAGCCAGTTTTCCGATGGCGCGTCGATGGCCATCGTGATGAATGCAAAAGTGGCCGAAGCGAAAGGCTTGCAGCCGCTGGGCATCTTCCGCGGTTTTGCCGTGGCCGGCTGCGAACCCGATGAAATGGGTGTCGGTCCCGTCTACGCGATCCCGAAACTGCTGAAAAAAGCAGGCCTGACGGTGGCCGACATCGGCCTGTGGGAATTGAATGAAGCGTTCGCCGTGCAGGTATTGTATTGCGCCGACACCCTGGGCATCCCGATGGACCGCCTGAACGTGAACGGCGGCGCAATTGCGGTCGGCCACCCGTATGGCGTCTCGGGCGCGCGCCTGACGGGCCACGCCTTGATCGAAGGCAAGCGCCGCGGCGTGAAATACGTGGTCGTCACCATGTGCATAGGCGGCGGGCAAGGTGCGGCGGGACTGTTCGAAGTCGTCTGATTTTTAGATAAACCCATTCTGGAGGTGGCCTGCAAGGCAGGGCGATAACGGTTACAGTAATGCTTCATTTCTCACCGCCAGCAGGCCACCATGATCAAGCACATCGTTTTCTGGAAACTCAAAGACTACGCCGAAGGCGCCGACCGCGCTGCCAACGCATTGAAACTCAAGGCTTTACTGGACGGCTGTTCCAACGTCGTACCCGGCATATTGAAATTTGAAGCCATCGTGGCCCAGCCCGGCCTGGAAGCCACCTACGACATCGTGCTCTACAGCGAATTTGCCAGCCGCGAAGCGCTCGACGCTTATCAAAACCATCCCGAACACGTGAAGATCAAACCATTCTTTGGTGCGTTGCGTGAAGCCCGCCAATGCATGGACTATGAAATCTAATTGACAGGAGCCCGCATGCCCACCTTCCAACGTATCGTCCTCGCTTCCCGCCCCAGCGGCGAAGTACTCCCCGAACATTTTCGGCTTGAAACACTGGACATCCCGGCTATCGCCGACGGCCAGCTGCTGATCCGCAATCATTATCTGTCGCTCGATCCGTATATGCGCGGGCGCATGAATGAGGGCAAGAGTTATGCGGCGGCGCAAGCTCTGGATGACACCATGGTCGGCGGCACCGTGGGCGAGGTGATCGCTTCCAAGAATTCCAGGTTTGCCGTGGGCGACATGGTCGAGGGCCGCCTGGGCTGGACGGAAATCGCCGTGTCGGACGGCAGCATCTTGCGCAAGGTCGACACCACGCGCATTCCCGCCTCGGCCTACCTGGGCGCGGTGGGCATGCCGGGCATGACGGCCTGGTATGGCTTGAACCAGATCATGGCCCCCAAGGCTGGCGAAACGGTAGTCGTCTCGGCTGCCAGCGGGGCAGTCGGCAGCGTGGTGGGCCAACTGGCGAAACTGAAGGGTTGCAGGGTGGTCGGCATTGCCGGCGGCGCCGAGAAATGCGCGTATGTGGTCGACACGCTGGGGTTTGACGCCTGCATCGATTACAAGGCTGGCAATCTTGAAGCCGACCTGGCGGCAGCCACGCCCGACGGTATCGACGCCGTCTTTGAAAACGTGGGCGGCGCCATCTTCGACGCCGTGCTGGCCCGCAGCAACGCCTTCGGCCGCATCGCCATCTGCGGCTGGATCGCCGGCTATAACGGCGAAGCAACACCGATCAACAACTTCCGTTTGATCCTCACCAACCGCCTCACCGTGCGCGGCTTTATCGTCTCAGAACATATGGAATGGTGGCCGCAAGGGCTGGCAGAACTGGCAGATCTGGTCGCGGCAGGCAAGCTGATCTTCCGTGAATCCGTGGCGGAAGGCCTGGCCAGTGCACCGCAAGCGTTTATCGGGCTGTTGAAGGGGCAGAACTTTGGCAAGCAGGTGGTCAAGCTGGGGTGATATGCCGTGTCAATTCGCTGTCGATTCAGCAGTCATGGCTTTTGAAAGGGCGGAGTGATCCCAATCAAGGCTAAGCAGCGCGATGCCGGTTTCCGTACTGACCACCAGTCCCAAGCCGCCCGTATTGGTGTCGGGAGACGGGAAAAAGGTCACGCTTTTGATCTGCTGCGCGGATCGCAGAAGTTCAATCGGCGCACCAAAGCCACTTTCTCGCCGCATAAACGCGGCAAGCAGATAACCCTCGCTTGTTTTCCAAAGGCCAAGGTTTAGTGAGGGCTGTGCGCCAGTACCGTCGATCTTGCTGCCCGTGATGAATTCGGCGTCCTTTATGACTGGATGGCCGCCAGTCATCGGGCTGCCCCAGAAATTCATCAGTCCCGTGGCCTTGGGTATAGCGGGAAATTGGCCCTTGGCATTGGCAGCAAAGACGGCGCCGTCGTTGAAGGCGATCATGTTCATCAGAAAGGCGTGGACCTCATCTGCGCAAGGGCCTTGCAATAATTTGGCGCCGGTAAAAACCAGATTCTTTTCCTGGCCTTTAGCGATGCTGATCGACAGATCCGCAAGGGATTGCTGCAGCGGCACATATTTCAAGCCGCTTGCCCGGTCTAGCGTGGCGGTGCAATTGGCTGGCGTTTGTGCGTTCGCGGAGCTACAGGCAGGAGATAAAAGAAGGGCTGCCGTGATGGTTGCCACCTTCAACGCCGTTGGGGAAATAATAGCCATGTAAGCATCCCTGAATAAAGGTTAGTTAATCTTTATGCTGAAGTGTGTTTGAATCCTAGAGCTAGTCGTGGCACGGGACCGAATGCGACCGAAGAGGGATTTAGTCAGTCTTATAGGTGACTGGCATTTTTTCCCTGTGCTGACTTCAATGTATTTTGGCCAAGCCGCACTAAACCCACAGGCATCAAGGGAAGTATTTTCGAGATGTAGCCGATAAGCTGTTGAGCTGGGTTTAATTTCGATGTCTTCCGCCGGAGTGCTGGGACATCGTTACAGTTCAGTAAGTGTGCGCACTGTTTTCAAGCTGTCAATATTTTACAGTAATGCAATATGGAGTCCAAGATAAGGAAAGAAATTGGATGCATAAAGAGCATACGGAGTACAGCGCAAAGAAATTGCGCTACACTGCTTATCTAAAGACATAGACACAAGGGAGGCCATATGAGCGCCAAACCAAATGTTCAAGAATCCTTGATCGTGCCTGTCATGCAACCATCGGGTACGCTGGAAGAACAGCGTCGCCGGCGCGCAGAGGCGCTGCGGGCGGCCACCGGTATGTGGAAGAGTCGCACCGACATTCCGAATCATGGTGTGGAATACCAGGAAGAGATCAGGAACGAATGGCGCTGATCCTTTTCGATACCAACATTTTCATCGACATGCTTGTGGGCTGTCATCAAGCAGCTGTCGAACTGGCGGCCTACGATGAACCCGCCATCAGCATGATCACTTATATGGAGCTTCGTTCGGGAGAGTTTACGCCCCCAGGACAAAGTAAAACTCGATGGGGTACTCAGCACTTTCACGGTGTACCCGATAGACTGGGAAATCACGGAACTGGCAATCGGCATCAGGGGTAACAGTCTGTTGAAACCACCCAAGATCAAATTGCCCGACGCCATCATTGGTGCCACTGCAGTTCGCTGGAGTATTCCGCTCGTTACCCGCAATCCGAAGGATTTCAGCTCCCTCACGGTTCCCGTTCATCTGCCATATGACTATGACTCTGCTACGGGTGTTGTTTCGAATGTACGCAAGCCATTTGGCAGCCCATCCGGTCCACAGTTCAAGATTCTCACGTAGCTCACGGCATTGGCAGTATCAGCCAGCGCGCAGGCAGCATCTAAATGCTGGCCACTCCCTGTCCCCAGCCCAGCCATGCGACAATACCCGCCTGTCTTTTACCTCTCATGATCATGACCACTATTACCATCCGCCTCGGCGACTGGGCCACTTTGGGCCAGGACGCGTCCGCCATCCGTTTTGAAGTCTTTGTCGATGAACAGAAAGTGCCGGCCGAAATCGAGCTCGACGCCATGGATGCCGTTTGCCTGCATGCCGTTGCTTATGATGACCAGGGCCGTGCCATCGGTACGGGCCGCTTACTGCCCGATGGCCATATTGGCCGCATGGCGGTGCGCAAGGTGGGGCGCGGTACGGGTGTGGGTGGCCAGATATTGCAGTTACTGATGAGCAAGGCGCAGGAGCGGGGCGATGCTTTTGTGGTGCTGAACGCCCAGGCTGCTGCCGCGCCATTCTATGCGCGTCATGGTTTTGTGCAGCAGGGGGAGCAGTTTGAAGAGGCGGGGATTGCGCATGTGGAGATGCGCCTGCAGTTTTAAACGTAGGTCGGGTTAGCGCATGGCGCGTAACCCGACAAACCAGCTGTTGATCAGTTCTGCGCGTGCGACTGGCGCCATTTATCGAGTATCACCGCCAGCACGATGACCACGCCCTTGGCCACATATTGCCAGAACGATGACAGTCCCAGGATCGTCAGGCCGTTGTTCATCACGCCGATGATCAGGGCGCCGATGACGGTGCCCCAGACGGAACCGACGCCGCCCATCAGGCTGGTGCCACCCAGCACCACTGCAGCAATGGCGTCCAGTTCATAACCTGAGCCCCAGTTGCCGTTGGCGGCGTACAGGCGGCTGGCCGACATGGCGCCGCCCAGGCCGGCGAACAGGCCGCTGATGGTGTAGACAAACATCAATACCAGGCCGACCTTGATGCCGGTCAGGCGTGCCGCTTGCACGTTGCCGCCGACCGCATAGATATGCAGGCCCAGGGTGGTTTTGCGCAAGATGAACCAGGTGATGATGACGACCAGCGCGGCCAGCCAGATCAGCCAGGGTATGGCCAGGAAGCTGCCGTTACCCATCCATTCGAAGCTGGGGATTTCCGTGTTCAGCACGCTGGTGCCATCGGCCAGCAAATAGGCTGCGCCGCGCAGGGCGGTCATGGTGCCCAGGGTGACGACGAAGGGGTTCAAGCCTACCAGCGCCACCAGCGCACCGTTCAAGGCGCCCAGCAGCAGGCCGACCACCAGGAACATGGGAATCGAGAAGCCGGCGAACTGGGCCGACAGCGACATCAGCATGCCTGCCACGGCCGAGACAGCCAGCACGGAGCCGACCGACAAATCGATGCCGCTGGTCAAAATAACGAAGGTCATGCCCGATGCCAGTACGATGTTGATCGATACCTGGCGGAAAATGTTCATGGTGTTATTGCTGCTCATGAAGGTCGACTGGCCATCGCCCGAAAAATACACGGTCAAGCCATACATGGCCAGGTAAAGCACGATCAGCACGGGCAGCATGCCCAGGCGGCGCATCAGGCCAGATGCGCTGAACGGTTCGCGGGCGCGCGCGGCGGCGCCGCGGGTGGTAGTAGGGGTAGTCATGATGAATCTCCTTATTGATTTTCTTTAAGCTGCTTCTACCAGGGTGGCGTAGGCGAGGATCTTTTCCTGCGTGATATCGTCGCCCGTGACTTCACCGGTCAAGCGGCCTTCGCACATCACCATCACCCGGTCGCAGATGCCGACCAGCTCGGCCAGTTCACTGGAAATGCATAGCACGGCCGTGCCCGCATCAGCCAGCTGGTGGATGATTTTGTAGATTTCGCTTTTCGCGCCCACGTCCACGCCGCGCGTGGGTTCGTCGAGTATCAGCACCTTGGGCTTGATGGCCAGCCAGCGCGCCAGCAAGACTTTTTGCTGGTTACCGCCCGACAAGCCGCCCACGATGCCTTCCGGTCCCGACACTTTCACGTTCAGGCTGGCGATCGATTCGCGCGCCAGCTCCGTCAATGCGCCATGGTTGACCACGCCAGCCGTGGCGTGCTGCGACAAAATGTTCATCGACATGTTTTCCATCGCCGACAATTGCATGAACAAGCCCAGGCTCTTGCGGTCTTCCGGCAGGTAGCCGATGCCGTGGCGTATCGCCACCAGCGGTTGCGTAATCTGCACTCGCTCGCCGTCGAGCCAGACCTGGCCCGTTTGTTTCTTGTCGGCGCCAAAGATCAACCGCGCCAATTCTGTGCGGCCCGCGCCCACCAGGCCTGCCAGACCGGCCACTTCGCCCGCGTGCAGGCTCAAGGAGGCAGGCTTGACCTTGCCGCCGCTCATGTTTTCCACGCGCAAACGCTCGGCGCCCCGCGTGCTGCGGCGCTGGTGCTGGTAAAAATCGTCGGCCGAACGGCCCACCATCATTTGCACGACTTTCTTTTGATCCAGCTCATCCTTGCCCAGTTCGCCTACATAAGCGCCGTCGCGCAGCACCGTGATGCGGCGCGCCAGGCGTTCGACTTCGGCCATGCGGTGGCTGATGTACAGCACAGCCAGGCCCTTGTCGCGCTGGGCTTCGATGATGCGGAACAATTGTTCCGTCTCGCGGTCGGACAGGGCGGCCGTCGGTTCATCCATGATCAGGATGCGGCTCTTGTGCACCAGCGCGCGGGCGATTTCCACTTGCTGCTGTTCGGCAATGGAGAGGCTGCTGACCATGCTGTCGGCATGGAAGCGTGAACCGAGGTCGGCCAGGATGGCGTTGGTGCGCTCGCGCATCTCGGCTGCATTGACGGTCCAGAAGCGGCCTTGCGGCTCGCTGCCCATGAACACGTTTTGCGCCACCGTCATGTTCTTGGCGACGCTCAGTTCCTGGTAAATCAGGTTGATGCCCAGCGCGCGTGCTTCGCCCGGGCTGCGTATCTTGATGGCTTTGCCATCGAGCAGGATTTCGCCTGCATCCGGCGTGTAGACGCCAGACAGGATTTTCATCAGGGTGCTCTTGCCGGCGCCGTTTTCGCCCATCACGGCATGGATTTCGCCGCTGCGCACCACCAGGTGCACGCCGCGCAGCGCGCGCGTGGCACCGAAGCGCTTCTCGATGCCGCGCATTTCAAAAATAATATCGTCGCTCATGACGTGTCCTCGCTGTTGAAACTGGGATTGGCCACCGTCATGGCGACGCTGGCGAATCCCACGTGGTGCAAGCTTGCTTAGTTTTTCACCCAGCCGGCGTAAGCGGCAACGTTTTCCTTGTTGACGATAGGCGTAGGCAGCAGCACCGTCGTCTGTTTCGGCGCGCGGCCATTCATGATGTCGTAGCCCACTTGCACGGCGTCGGCCGCCATGCGGTAAGGGTTTTGCGAGGCGGTGGCGGCAAACAGGCCGGCCTTGTTTTTCAGCGCGTTCTGGCCGTCCGGTGCGCCATCGACAGCCGTGATCAGCTTGATGTCAGTGCGTTTGGCTTGCTTGATGGCCAGTTCGGCGCCGATGCCGGTCGGGTCATTGATGGCGAACACGGCGTCGATCTTCGGATGGGCTGTCAGCAGGTTGGACATCACCGTCAGGCCGCCATCGCGGCTGCCGCCCGCGTTCTGGTTGTCCGACAGGATTTTAATGTCCTTGAAGCCTGCCAGGGTTTTCTTGCAACCGGTAACGCGGTCGATCACGGCCGTGACCGGTGGGCCATTGATGATGACCACATTGCCCTTGCCGCCGATCTGCTTGGCCAGGTAGGCGCACGAGACATCGCCTGCCATGGTGTTGTCCGACATCACGGTGGCCGACGCGTTTTGCGCGCCCACGTCGACGGCAATCACGATCACGCCTGCATCGCGGGCTTTTTTCACGGCCGGGCCGATGCCCTTGGAATCGGCAGCGTTCAGGATGATGATGTCGGTCTTGTTGGCGATAAAGTTTTCAATCTGGTCGACCTGGGTGTTCAAGTCATACTTGCTCGATACGGTAGTGACTTTCACGCCAGGGCCGCCGATCTTCCTGGCGCTTTCCTCGGCGCCGCGGCCGATGGCCACGAAGAAGGGATTGGCCAGGTCGCCGACGGTGATGCCGATCGATTTCAAGGGCTTGTCGGCGGCAAACGCGCCACAGGCGATGGACATGAGCAGGGAGGCGGTAAGAATCTTTTTCATATGAATCTCCAAGGTTTTTATTGTGTTGAAATAAACTCAGGCACTAGGTGTAACGTACTGCAGGGTGAAAATTGATTATCTTTTAACTATGATTCATAGTTTGTTGCTGGATATCTTCTATTTGCTGCGCAAGGCATTGATCATGGCGTCCAGCTTGCCTGCATCGACGGCGAAGCCACGGATGCCTTCAGCCAGTTTCTCGGTTGCCATCGCGTCGTCGTTCATGGCGTAGCGGAATGCCGCTACGTCGTAATGCACGGCAGGTTGCGCTTCGGCGTTGCCGCCCAGTGCGCGCTCGAACGGCGTGTCGGACGCTTCCAGCTTGGCCAGCAAGTCGGGGCTGATGGTCAGCAGGTCGCAGCCTGACAGCGCCGTGATCTGGCCCGTGTTGCGGAAACTGGCGCCCATCACTTGCGTGGCGATGCCGTGTTGCTTGTAGTAATCGTAGATGCGCGTTACCGATTGCACGCCCGGATCGTTAGACAGTGAACGGGCCGCTTCGTCCCATGCGGCGCCGGCCGATTTCTTGTACCAGTCGTAGATGCGGCCCACGAATGGCGAGATCAAACGTACTTTGGCGTCGGCGCAGGCGACCGCCTGGCAAAACGAAAACAGCAGGGTCAGGTTGCAAAAGATGCCGTCGCGCTCGAGTTCGCGGGCCGCCTGTATGCCTTCCCAGGTGGCGGCGATCTTGATCAGGACACGTTCGCGGGCAATGCCGGCCGCTTCGTACAGGGCGATCAAACGGCGTGCACGGGCTACGGTGGCGGCGGTGTCAAAGCTCAGGCGGGCGTCGACTTCGGTCGACACGCGTCCCGGCACCACTTTCAGGATTTCCAGGCCGAAGCGCACCAGCACCTGGTCGACGATATCTTCCAGCGAGGCGCTCTGGTGGGCGGCGACCGTGCTTTCCAGCAGCGGAGCATACTCAGGCTGCAATACCGCCTTCAGGATCAGGGATGGATTGGTGGTGGCGTCTTGCGGGGCAAAGCGCGCCAGTTGCAGAAAGTCGCCGGTGTCGGCGACCACAGTGCTGTGTTGCTTCAATTGTTGCAGTTGGTTCATCGCTATTCGTCCTTATAAATACAGAGCGCAGGAAACTACGCTGCTTGATGTAAAGCCTGTACGGCGGGAAACAGGCTGCGGTACTTCTGATAACGCACTTGCAAGGCCGCATGTTGTGCGGCATCCGGTGCAAAGGTATTCTTGATGGCCAGGCCGGTTTCCAGCAGGCCACGCTCGCCGATGGCGGCAAAACCCAGCTTGGCCGCGCCTATGCTGGCCGACAATTCGCTGTCATGCAGGGTGCGCATTTCCACGCCCAGCACATTGGCCAGCAACTGCGCCCAGTACTGGCTGCGCGCGCCGCCGCCTACCAGCAGGCAGTGCGGCACGCTCGCACCGGTCGAGGTGACGGCCGCCATGGCGTCGCGCAGGGCAAAGGCCACGCCTTCCAGCACGGCATAACCCAGTTGCGCGGTATTGCTATCATGGCCCAACTGTAAAAAAGCGCCGCGCACTTGCGGGTCATTGTGGGGCGTGCGTTCGCCTGATAAATAGGGCAGGAACAGTGGCGCGGACGATGGCACGCCCTGGGCCAGCGGCAAGGCCGACTCGACCAGCGCCAGCAAGGCCGCTTCATTCGGCATCCCCAGCACGCCCGTGGCCCAGCGCAGACAGCTGGCGCCCGACAAAATGGCGCCCATGGCGTACCAGCGGCCGGGCAGGGCGTGGCAAAAACTGTGCACGCCGGCGGCCGGGTTGCCCAGCGGCTGTTCGGTGACGGAAACAATCGCCGCGCTGGTGCCCAGTGAAATAAAGCTGTCGCCAGCGGACACGGCGCCGATACCGACGGCCGAGACAGGATTGTCGCCGCCGCCACCGGCCACGATCACGCCGCTAGGCAAGCCCAGCAGCAAGGTGCTGACAGTGTGCACGGTGCCGGTGGCGGCATCGCCTTCGACCAGCGGCGGCATCTGATCCACACGCAAGCCGCTCGCTTCGAGCATCGGGCCATACCAGGCGCGCTCGGCGATATTGAGCCACAAGGTGCCGGCCGCATCCGACATGTCGGTGATTTTTTGGCCCGTCAATTGCAGGCGCAGATAGTCTTTCGGCGACAGCACGCAGGCAATCGCCGCAAACGCCTGTGGTTCATGTTCCTGCAGCCACAGCAGCTTGGGCGCGGTCAGGCCAGCCATGGCCAGGCTGCCCGTAACGAGAGCAAACGCAGGGTAGTCGCTCGCCAGGGCCGCCGCTTCGACGTGGGCGCGCGCATCGTTCCACAGGATGGCGGGGCGGATGCAGTCATCGTGCTTGTCGAGCAGCACCGCGCCATGCATCTGGCCCGACAGGCCGATGCAGCGGATGGCGGCGTAGTCTTGCGGATGGGCTGCGCGCAGCTGGCTCAAGGCTTGCACGCAGGCAGCCCACCAGTCCTGCGGGTCTTGTTCGGACCAGCCCGCCTGTGGGCGGTTGACGCCCAGGCGCACGGAAGCTTGCGCGCGGATGGCGCCTTTGCTGTCCATCAGCACGGTTTTCAGTTCGGAAGTGCCCAGGTCGATGCCCAGCGAGATCGCGTTGTCCATGTGTTCAGAGGTCGGCACGGTAGAAAGAGGTTGGTTTAAGCGCAGCCGCAGGAATTGCGTATGCGCAAGGTTGGCGCCAATCGGCTCGCGTGTTGTGCGCGGCCCGGATTGGCGATGCGTTCGATCAGCAGGTCGACCGCCATCGAACCGAGTTCTTCCAGCGGCTGGGCCATGACGGTCAGGCGCGGACTGAAGTAATCGGCCCAGTCGAAATCATCGAAGCCGGCCAGCGCCACTTCTTGCGGCACGGCGATATGCGCGTCGCGCAGCGCATGCATGGTGCCGATGGTCATCAGGTTATTGCCCGCCACGATGGCGGTGGGGCGCTGCTCCAGTTGCAGCAACTCACGCGTGGCCGCGCCGCTGCGCGCCAGGTTGGAGTCGCCCGAACGCACCAGGGCAGGGTCGAAAGTGATGCCAGCGCGCGCCAATGCCAACCGATACCCCTCGACGCGTTCATTGGTGGTCGACAAGCCTGCCGCGCCGGCAATAAAGCCGATGCGGCGGTGGCCGTGCACGGTAATCAAGTGGCTGACCAGCTGCGCCGTGGCTTCGACGTTTTCCACGCCGACCTGGTCAAACGGCAATGGCGACATGCGGTCGACCAGCACGGAAGCGATCTTGTTGCTGCTGAGGTAATTGAGGGCCAGCTTGTCCGGATCGCCCGAGGGCGCCAGCACGATGCCATCGACACGGCGCTGGTGCAGGTTTTGCACCACTTTCAATTCCTGGGCCGGATCGTCGTGGGTATCGGAAAACAGCATCATCAAGCCATGGCGCGTGCAGGCCGCCTCGATGGCGCGCACGGTTTCGCTGAAGTAATGGTTGGTGAAAGCGGAAATGGCCACGCCGATGGTGCCCGACGATGAACCGGCCAGCGCGCGCGCCAGCATATTGGGCACATAGCCGATCTGCTGCATCGCCGCGTTGACGGCAGCGACGGTTTTCGGGCTGACCTTGCGGGTGCCGTTCAGTACGTGCGAGACGGTCGACAACGATACGTCTGCCGCCCTTGCTACATCTTCCATGGTGGCCATGGTGTCTCCAGAATATTCTTGTTGTTAGTGCTGTGCGGCTATGTTTTATGCCGCTTTGAATCCATCGTAAACAAAAGAAAGCGCTTGCGCAAGCGCTTTCTTTTTTTGCGCAAACGTTTTCGTGGCTGAAAAAACGCATTATTTGCGGAAGATTAACGGCTGCCGGAGAGGCAAGGAGCTTAAGTTGGCGTCACTTTTACCCCTAAAGCAAACGCTGGGGCCGGACGGGGACGCCAAGTCCCTGAGGGTCCGACCCCGGTCTCTGCTATTGGGGGGAGTTACTGAATCAGCAGCTCATGCAACTCGCCCGGCGCATCGGCGTACAGCTTGACGACGGTGGAGGTACGGGTGCCGTAGCCCGGCGTTTCGATGCAGACGGCGGACAGCACGCGCTCGAGGTCGAGCGGCACGCCGGTGTCGGGCAGGCGGAAGTCGGGCGCGCGCGTGGTGTCGGCCAGCATGTCGAAATACGCGTCGTCCGGTGCGCCCTGGCACAGCAGGCTGGCGAACTGGGCCTTGGTTTTCAAGACCTTGGGCCATGGCGCGTCGAGCAGGGCGTTCGACAAGCCATAGATGCCCGGCGCCAAAGGCTGGCCATTGCGGGCGTCATCCTGGCCCCGGTTGGAAAACCAGATCAGGGTATCGCTATCGCCCAGCACCAGGTTAAAACCGTTGTAGGCGTCGGCGCCCGCTGCGATCTGCGCAACATATTCTTGCGCCGTCATGCTGCCCGCCAGGTAGTCGGCCACCAGCGCGCCGCGCGAGGGCGCATCGTCGCGGTGATCCTTCGGGCTGCGGATATTGGTGATGGCGGCAAAGCGCGAACGCCCGCCTTCCCGGGAAGGCTGGGTGATGCCCATCCAGCTACCGCCCGCCTGCAGGTCGCGGCCTGCATAGACTTGCGGGTGCTCAGGCCAGGCGCCGGCAGGGGCACTGGCGCGGTCGTAGTATTCGTCGCGGTTGGCGGCGGCAATCAGCGGTACGTGCGGATTGACTTTCCAGGCAAAGACGATCAGGCACATGGGGGCAAATCCATGAAGGCTTCCGTATGGCGCTGGCCATGCGTCAGGGCCAGCAAGCCCGTTTCCTCGGTTGCCGCAGCCAGTACGTCGGCGAAGCCTTCACCGACGACGGGATAGATTTCCATCCAGGTTTGCAAACCGTCCTTGCTGTCTGGGCGGCGCTTCAGCTGCGGCGCCACGCCCGATTGTTCCGCCAGCCTGGCTTGCAGGGCGCGCACCCGTGCTTCCAGCGCTTGCGCGTGCTCGTCTTTTACCTGGTAATAAATATACAGATCTTTCATGGCCGGCTCACAGATCCAGTGCGTCTAGCACGTAAGGCATGGCCAGGAACTGTACGGCTGCGCCCTGGGCCGAGCCCAGGCGTACTGCGCCTGCTTCGCCGGAACCTTGCTCGATGGCGGCCAGCTTCATTTCCACCAGCGCATCGACGCCACCGGCGCCATTCGCTGCAGCATTGACGATCATGCCGCATGGCTGATCCGGGTCGCTGACGGCGAACAGCTCGCTACCCGCTTGTGCGTCGGCATCCGCGATGCTGACCAGGGTGGTGCGGCGCTTGAGTTTGCCCAGGTACTGGCTGCGCGCAACGATTTCCTGGCCCGGATAGCAGCCTTTTTTAAAATTCACGCCACCGAGCAACTCGAAGTTGACCATTTGCGGCACGAACTGTTCCTGCGTCGGCAAACTGATTTGCGGCAAGCCTGCATGGATTTCCGACAAGCGCCAGGCGTCATTGCCGCCTTTGTTCAGCGCGCCAGCCAATTGCGGCCAAACGTCATGGACACTGGCCGCCGACAGCAGCCACTGATAGCGCGGCTGGCCAAAGGCATCGGCCACGCGCAGCAAAGTGCCCAGCGCGTGCTCGACCTTGCTCCATGGTGTGCTTGGCAACGTTTCGAACCAGATGGAAAGGGCCGCGTTGGCGCGCTGGCCGCCCAGGCCCAGCACGACTTGTGTCGCTTCATCGCTGGCAGCGTCATGCAGCTTGGCCTTGGCGCGCAGCACGAACATCTGCAAACGCTTCTGGATGGCTGGCTGTATGGTGCGCGGCAATTGCAGATAAATGGTGGTGGCGTTGCGCCACATCAGAAAACTGGCCAGCAAGCGGCCTTTCGGCGTGCAATAACCGGCCAGGCGTACTTGCTGCTGGTTCAGGTGTTCCACATCGTTGGTCAATTGGCTGTGCAGGAAAGTGGCTGCATCGTCGCCAGTGATGCCGATCAGGCCCTGGTCGGTGACGGCGGAGACGAAGCCATCCTGCAACTGGGCCGTGCTCAGGGTCTGGCCGAAATCGGCGATATTGGTGTCAGGCACGGCACCGTCCAGCTGAGTGGAGCGGGCGCCTTGCGCGATTAAAAATTGATTCCAGTTATCCATATTTTCCATTAGATCAGCGATTAAGCATTATCATTACGGGTTCATTATAGTGATGTCGCGAAAATCGCGTCGACAATGGCAAGAATTGCTGTTTTTTACGGTGCTTTTATTCACAAATGAATGATCAAGTGTTTGCTTAAACGAAGCGCAGTAGCAGTCATCTTTGGATGCTCTGGAATAACTCGCATAACAGAATTGGAACAATGGCCTTCTTTAAAAAATTGGTAGTCAGTTCAGTGATTGTCGCCATCGGTGCTGGTGGCGGTTTTGTGTATTGGGCCCAGCAGCCCATCACCACGGAAGGCGATGCGATTCCCTTTGCGATCACGCCGGGTAGCGGCGCGCATGCGGCGGGCCAGCAGATTGCGGACGCGGGCGTGCCCATCATGCCCATCCTGTTCAACCTGCTGGCTCGCCTGGAAGGCAAGACCTCGAAGATCAAGGCCGGCTCCTACGAGTTGAAACCGGGCACCACGCCGCAGCGCCTGATCACGCAGCTGGCGCGCGGCGAGTTCGCGCAGGAATCGCTGACCATCATCGAAGGCTGGACTTTCAAACAGATGCGCCTGGCGATGGCCAATCACCCGGGCCTGAAGCACGATACGGAATCGCTGAGCGATACGGAGCTGATGTCGAAAATCAGTCCCGAATATCCGCAGCCCGAAGGTTTGTTCTTCCCGGACACCTATCTGTTTGCCAAGGGCGCCAGCGAGATGCAAATCTTCAAGCAGGCGCACGTGGCTATGATCGCCCGGCTGATGGAAGCGTGGGACAAGCGCGATCCCGCCTTGCCGTACAAGAATCCCTACCAGGCTTTGACCATGGCCTCCATCGTGGAAAAGGAAACCGGGCAAAAATCCGAGCGGGCCATGATTGCCGGCGTGTTCGTCAACCGGCTGAAAACAGGCATGCTGCTGCAGACCGACCCGACCGTGATCTATGGCATGGGTGACAAGTACCAGGGCAAGATCCGCAAACGCGACCTCGAAGCGGACACCCCGTACAATACCTATACGCGCGGTGGCTTGCCGCCCACGCCGATCGCCTTGCCGGGCGCGCAATCGCTGACGGCGGCGCTGGCGCCGGCCCGCACGCAAGCGCTGTATTTCGTGGCGCGCGGCGACGGCACCAGCCAGTTCTCGGCCAATTTGCCCGACCATAACCGCGCCGTGAATCAATACCAGCGCTGAGTTTGCTGACGATTAATATTTTCAAAAGACGTTTCATGACACAACAACATCAAGCCCGCTTCATCACCTTCGAAGGCATCGACGGCGCGGGCAAGTCCACGCATATCGGCTTTGTGAGCGACTACCTGCGCCAGCGCGGCGTCAACCTCGTTTCCTCACGGGAACCGGGCGGCACGCAACTTGGTGAAAAACTGCGCGAACTCTTGCTGCATGAAAAGATGCATCTGGAAACGGAAGCCTTGCTGATGTTTGCCAGCCGCCGCGAACATATCGCGCAAGTGATCGCGCCTGCGCTGGAGCTTGGTGAATGGGTGATTTCCGACCGCTTCAGCGATGCCAGCTTCGCCTATCAGGGTGGCGGGCGTGGTTTGGATATCAGCAAGATGGAAGCGCTGGAAGCGTGGGTACACCCGCATCTGCAGCCAGACCTCACTTTCCTGTTCGACGTGCCGCTGGCCGTGGCGCGTGCGCGTCTGGACGCCACCCGCGCGCTCGATAAATTCGAGCAGGAACAGGCCGACTTCTTTGCCGCCACGCGCAATGAATATCTGCGCCGCGCGGCACAGTTCCCCGCGCGTTTTCGCATCATCGATTCCACGCAAAGCATTGCAGATATTCAAGTGCAGCTTGCGCAATTACTGGATGACTTGCTTGAGAAAAGTCTGGTAACGCGTTGATTTTGAAAGAATATAATGACTAGTCAACTCTACCCGTGGCAGCAAGATGCCTGGCTGCAATTGCAGGCGCTGCGCCCGCGCATGCCGCACGCCATTTTGTTTCATGGCGCGCAGGGCATAGGCAAGGCTGACTTTATCGAGCACTTTGCGCAAGCGCTGCTGTGCGAAAACGTGCGGCCCGATGGCCACGCCTGCGGCGCCTGCGCGTCGTGTGGCTGGTTTAGCCAGGGCAACCATCCCGATTACCGCCGCGTGCGCCCGGAAGCGCTGGAAGACGAGATCGCCGACGAGGGCGAAGGCGAGGGCGAGGGCGCGAAGAAAAGCGCCAAGAGCAAGACGCCATCGAAAGATATCAAGATCGAGCAGATACGCAACCTGGCCGATTTCATGAATATCTCTACCCACCGCCAGGGGCTGCGCGTGGTGGTGCTGTATCCGGCCGAGGCGCTCAATACGCCGGCCTCGAACGCCTTGCTGAAAACCCTGGAAGAACCGCCGCCGGGCACGGTATTCCTGCTGGCATCGAATAGCCTGGACCGCTTGCTGCCGACGATCTTGTCGCGTTGCCGCAAATTTTCCTTGCCCATGCCCAGCCACGAACAGGCGCTGGCCTGGCTCAAGGGCCAAGGCTTGAACGACGCCGACAGCTGGCTGCGCGAGCAGGGCGGCGCACCGCTGGCGGCCCTGGCCCAGTCCGAGTCGGGCGGGCGCGAAGAAACGGAGCAATTGCTGCAGGTGCTGGCCAACCCCGGCGTGGAAGCGGCCCTGAAGGCGGCCGACAAATTGCAGAAAGCGCCGCTGGCGCCGCTGGTCGCTTCCCTGCAGCGCTGGCTGTACGACCTGTTCTCGATCAAGCTGTCGGGCACCGTACGCTACTACCCGCGCCATCGGCGCGAGCTCGAAGCGCTGGCCGGACGCATCAATGTGAGCAAGCTCATGGCTGCCATCAAGGCTGCCAACGAGCGCCGCGCGATTGCCGAACACCCCTTGTCGCCGAAGCTGTTCCTGGAAGACATGCTGCTCGATTACGCCTCGAATTGTCAGTAAAATCAATCACTTGAATTCATTATTTAATCCATAATATGAGCTATCGCCACCGCATCGCCACGCTTGCCGACCTGCCTGCCATCGTCGCCATCTACAACACCACCATCGCTTCGCGCGAAGTGACGGCCGATACGGAGCCGGTCACGGTCGAGTCGCGCCTGGCCTGGTTCCACGAGCACACGCCCGAGCGCCGCCCGCTGTGGATCATCGAAGCGGCCGACGATACGTCCGCCGAGCCTTTGCCCTTGGGCTGGTTGTCCTACTCCAACTTTTATGGCCGCCCCGCCTATTCGGGCACGGCCGAGTTGTCCGTCTACATCGCCGAAGCCGCGCGCGGCAAGGGCATAGGCGCTTACGGCCTGACGCAGGCCATCGCCCACGCGCCATCGGTGGGCGTGCACACGGTGCTGGGTTTTATTTTCGGCCACAACGCCCCCAGCCTCGCTCTGTTCAAGAAATTCGGTTTCGAGATCTGGGCCAACCTGCCGAAAGTGGCGAACCTGGACGGCGTCGAACGCGACCTGATTATCCTGGGCAAGCGGGTAGGCTAAGCAAGCCGGGCGTGCTAGAGTTCAGGCAACTAGTCTTGAACGGAGATCATATGAAGCGCGTCACTGGTATCGGCGGTATCTTCTTCCACGCACAGGATCCGGCCGCGCTGCGCGCCTGGTATCAGCGCCACCTTGGCATCGACGTGCAAGCCTGGGGCGGCGCGGCGTTTAGCTGGAATGATCCTGGCGGCAGCACCATCTGGTCGGTAGGCGGTGACCGCGAGCAATTCGCCCCCGGCAAGGCATCCTTCATGATCAACTACCGCGTCGACAACCTCGACGCCTTGCTGCAAGCCTTGCGCGACGAAGGCTGCCAGGTGCTGGACAAGGCGCCTGACTCGGAATACGGCCAGTTCGGCTGGGTGATCGATCCTGAAGGCAACAAGGTGGAACTGTGGCAGCCACCAAAGGGGCAATAGGCGGCTTCCTGCAGGATTCCCGCTTTCCCCTGCCAGTTTGCCCGCCCTCCGGTACAATCCTGCCTTATGTATATCGATTCCCATTGCCATATCAATTTCCCCGAGCTGGCTGCTCGCATGCCCGAGATTCTTGCCAAGATGGCCGAGAACAAGGTGACGCACGCCTTGTGCGTGTCCGTGGACTTGCCGGATTTTCCGCAGGTGCTGGCGCTGGCCGAGCAGTATCCCCATATTTTCGCGTCCGTCGGCGTGCATCCCGATTACGAGGACACGCCTGAACCATCGGTCGAAGACCTGGTGCGCCTGGCCGATCATCCGAAGATCATCGCCATCGGCGAGACGGGTCTCGATTATTTTCGTTTGACCGGTGACCTGGAGTGGCAGCGCGAGCGTTTTCGTACTCACATCAAAGCTTCAAGAATCACGCGCAAGCCCTTGATTATTCACACAAGAGCAGCCAGTGAAGACACCATCCGCATCATGCGCGAAGAGGGCGCTGGCGTGGCGGACGGCGGCGTAGCTGGCGTCATGCATTGCTTTACCGAATCGCTGGAAGTGGCGAAAGCCGCCATCGACATGGGCTTCTATATTTCGTTTTCCGGCATCGTCACCTTCAAGAGCGCCAAGGACTTGCAGGCGGTCGCCCTGGAAGTGCCGCTCGAGCGCATCCTGATCGAAACGGACTCGCCCTACCTCGCGCCCGTGCCTTTCCGTGGCCGCATGAACGAGCCCGGTTATGTCGCCCATGTGGCCGAGTATCTGTCGGCCTTGAAAGGCATACCACTGGCCCAGGTGGCGGAACAGACGACTGATAATTTCTTCAAATTATTCAACCAGGTACGGTGATTTCTTCATGCTAAATCGAGTTCTGCGCATGGCCATCGCGGCCGCCATGACGGCTGCCATAACTGCTGTCCAGGCGGCGCCCGATCCGGTGTCTTTCTTCCGCGCCGTCTCGGTCGATAATGCCAACGGCGTGCGCGATATGCTGAGCGACGGCATCGATCCCAATCTGATCTCCACGGTCTACGATGAACCCGCACTGGTGCTGGCCGTGCGCGATGATGCCGACAAGGTCTTCCAGGTTTTGCTGAACACGCCAGGCATCAACCTGGAAACGCCGGCTACGAATGGCAATACGGCCTTGATGCTGGCTGCCTACAAGCACAAGCAAGCGCTGGTGGAAGCCTTGCTGGCCAAGGGCGCCAAAGTCAATCAACCGGGCTGGACGGCTTTGCACTATGCGGCCTCGGCCGGTGACTTGCCCATCATGAAGATTTTATTTGACCGCCAGGCGGTGGTTGATGCACGCGCCACCACCAATATCACGCCGCTGATGTTTGCCGCCCGCGAAGGGCAGGAAGAGGCCGTCAAGCTGCTGCTGTCCTGGGGCGCCGATCCCACTCTGAAGAGCGACCATGGCTGGACTGCCGACCAGTTTGCCATGGCGGCTGACAAGCCCCGCGTGGCTGCCCTTGTCACGGCGGCGCAACAGGCGCGCGCAGCCCGCAAGTAATCATGTTGGCAATATAGTCGGTAACAAGATCAATCATTATCTCGTTACTAATGGTTTCCATGCCAGCGCTGGAAGTGACATGGAATTGCCTCTCATCTCAGCCCTTTGTCCTTGCTCCTGATTAACGATAATGATCTCGTCGCATTAATCAGGAGATAGACCGCATGGCACACAATACGCACGTCAGGCGCCGGCTGTTTTGTCGCCGCCCCTCACGCAGCCCCTGCGATCTCACTGCTTTCTGGAACGACAAAATTGATCGGCCATCGGAGCCAGGCTCCAAGAGGACAGATATGCTGAATGAACGAGAAATTGAGAGTTGTTATCTGGGGCAATTTATCCCCGTGCATTACCACCACAATATGCTGATGGACCAGAACCGCATGCATGGCTTCAAGTCGGCCATCGACTATGCGGTCAAGCCGGGTATGAAGGTGCTGGAACTGGGCGGCGGTACGGGTGTGCTGTCCTGGTTTGCGGCGGCAAAAGCGGACAAGGTATGGTGCGTGGAGTTCAATCCGGACATGGTGAAAGAAGCGCGCAAGATGCTGGCGCTCAATCCCAACGGTGAAAAAGTCGAGGTCGTGCACGCGGATGCGTTTGAATATCTGCCGCCCGAACCGGTCGATGTGGTCATTTGTGAAATGATCCATGTGGGCATGCTGCGTGAAAAGCAGGTCGAAGTGATCGAATCGTTCAAGCGCCGCTACCTGGCCCGCTTTGGCGGCCCGCTGCCCTTGTTCTTGCCGGAAGCGGTGATCATGGCCGTGCAGCCTATGCAGCAGGAATACGATTTCGAAGGTTTCCATGCGCCCATCGTGCAATTCCAGGAAACCACGGCCATCCACCCCGGCGTGCTGGAACTGGCGCCGCCGTCGGTCTACAGCATCATCGACTTCACGCAGCCCGTCGATGGCCTGTTCGGCTTCGACGGCAAGTTCATAGTCGAGCGCAGCGGTACCCTGAATGCCTTGCGTTTCGTCACCAAGAACATCCTGGCCGTGGTGCCCGAACATTCGACCACCATCGACTGGCTCAACCACTATATGTGTTTGCCGCTGGCCACGCCGGTCGCCGTGAAGGCGGGTGATGTGCTGCAGGTAAGTTTCCAGTACCGCGCGGGCGGTTCGATTCCTTCGCTGGAAGCATCGATGCAAGCCCAGGTGGTCTATGATGCCTGCCTGCAGCCGGTGGTGCAGAATCCTGTGTTTGCCTGATTATCAGAATGATTTTTTAGATAAGACCGCAGGCATTTCGTCCTGCGGTCTTTGTCCATTCAGGGTATATTGCGTGCTTTATCACTGAACAGCTTTACTATCATGGAACAGATCGATCAGCGTTACCTCGTGCAACAAAACAAAATCAGCGACGGCGAGACCAAGCCGCCCGTGTTTGCCAAGGTCATGCGCAGCAAGGAAGGCGTGTTTGAAGGCGTTTCCTTTATCAAGTCGAAAGACAAGGCCACGGTAATGACCATCGCCGAAGCCAACCAGGCCATCAAATGGGCTACCGGCAAGAAGCCGAATGCGCACGAATACGTGACCAAGGTCATTTGCGTCGGCCAGTAGGTCTGTCGTTTTACGCAGTTCATTCCAGCTTTAGTCCCGTCCATCCCCGTATCGTGCATTTCATCGCATGGCGATTGCTGTCGCAGTGGCGCTTTTATATAGTGTGCTCACAGTAGCGGGATGAGCCAGACAGCTTGCCCCGCTCATTAATTCGGAGAAATGGGAGAGTGTCATGCTGGGATTCGTGCTGTGGCTGCTGCTGTTGATGGTGTGCTGGCCCTTGGCCTTGCTGGCCCTGCTGCTGTACCCGCTGGCCTGGCTGATGTTGCTGCCGTTTCGCTTGATCGGCATCGGCGTGGAAGGCGTGTTTGAGTTGCTGCGCGCCATAGTGATGTTGCCAGCCCGCGTATTGGGCGGCGGCCGACGCTAAATCTTTGCACGAATAAAAATGGCGCCATCGGCGCCATTTTTGCATTTAGAAATCCACCAGGAAACCACCACCCAGCGATTTTTGCGAGTAGTTATAGTCGATCAGGCTTTGGCCATAGCCTGAAAATACTTGCAGATAACCCTTCAGGTTGGCTTTCAGCGGGAAAGCCCAGCCAGCTTGCAGCGAGCCGTGGCGCGTGCTGAAGTTGCGCCGGGCCGTGACGGAGAATTCATGTCCGTCATTGCGATAGCTGACCTTCACGTCGCCATGGCCCATGTAGTCGACGATATCGATATTGTCATTGTCCGCCACGCCATTGTCGAGGCGGCGCCAGATGCGCGCTGCAACCGCCACGTTTTCATGCTCCATGCCCAGTTCCGCATACAGCCGGTTCCAGCTGCGCGACAAGGTCGAGGTCTGGCCGTTGGACTGGTGCACCAGGCCCAGGTTCAGGTACTTGAAGTCCACGCCCGCCAATGTTTTGCCGATCGGCATGACCAGCATGACTTCCGGCTGGTAATTGGTTTCGCGGAAAGGGCTCGATTCCTTGCGGTTATAAGCTTGCCAGAAACTTTGCTGCGTGTAGCCAAACCACATATCGATAGGCGTGCCGGCGATGTCTTCCATCATCTTCATCTTGAAGCTCAGCTGATACGTCAGCTCCACATGCTGGCTCTTGATGCCGCCCGGGGTGAATTCCTTGAACGGTTCGTCGTTCGAGGACGTGCTGTAATTGGCCAGCAACAGATAATTGTCGCGGTGCGGGCGGAAGTTGAACAAGCCCCGCTTGGACGCGTCATCGAGTTCCCACAATTGCGTCACCCGCGAAATCGGTGCTTCCGGTGGCGCGGCGCCAGCCTGGGCCACGACCGGAATGGCGGCGTTGACGGCGTCTGGCGTGACGATGGCGGCCGGGTTGGCGGCGGAACTGGTGGTCGAAGCTGCTGCGACTGCCAGGGTAGCGGCCGTGGCATGCGGGTTGCCGCCATTGGCGATGGTTGCTTCTTCGACGGCCTTGGCCAAAGTGTCAAAACAGCCGAGGCGCGCGCTGGCGTCGCCGAGCACGGAGCAGCGTTGCATTTGCTGCTCCAGTTCGCCGGCCATGGCAAATGTTGGCGAGGCCAGCAAGGTGGTCAGGATGAGGGTTTTTATTTCAATTTTCATAGGCGCCATAGCAGGGAGGGAATTACCGGTATTGATACTGATCAACTGGTCTTGCTTATTGTCTTGGTAATTGATCGAAAGTATAGCGGAAAGCTTTATTTCTACGGGGTGGCTAGCGTGCGCACCAGAATGCGGCCCTGTCATGCCGGTGAAATCGATGTCTGCTACACTGAAAAACCGTCGCGCAATCCCGGCGCGGCGTAGAGGTAACATGGCTAGCAATGGAGATTGTGATGACCCGCAGAACACCTATCGAGCGCTACCGCAACATTGGCATCAGCGCCCACATCGACGCCGGCAAGACCACCACCACCGAGCGTATCCTGTTCTATACCGGCGTGAACCATAAGATAGGCGAGGTGCATAACGGCGCCGCCACCATGGACTGGATGGAGCAGGAGCAGGAGCGGGGCATCACGATTACCTCGGCCGCCACCACGGCCTTCTGGAAAGGCATGGCCGGCAATTTCCCGGAACACAGGATTAACATTATCGATACGCCGGGCCACGTCGATTTCACCATCGAGGTGGAGCGCTCGATGCGCGTACTCGACGGCGCCGTGATGGTGTATGACGCTGTGGGCGGCGTGCAGCCGCAGTCGGAAACCGTCTGGCGGCAAGCCAATAAATACCATGTGCCGCGCATCGCCTTCATCAACAAGATGGACCGGGTGGGTGCCGATTTCCTGCGCGTGCGCCAGCAGATCCGCGACCGCCTGAAAGGCATTGCTGTACCGATCCAGCTGCCGATAGGCGCTGAAGAGCATTTTACGGGCGTGATCGACCTGTTGAAAATGCGTACCATCACCTGGGACGACGCCAGCCAGGGCGTGCAGTTCAGCTATGGCGAGATACCCGCCGCCCTGCAGGAGCAGGCGCAGCAGTGGCATGACAATCTGGTCGAGCAGGCGGCCGAAGCCACGCCCGAATTGACGGAGCGTTATCTGAATGGCGACACATTCAGTGAAGCGGAGCTCAAGCAAGCCTTGCGCGCACGCACCATCCGCAATGAAATCGTGCCCATGCTGTGCGGCAGCGCCTTTAAAAACAAGGGCGTGCAAGCGATGCTGGACGCCGTCATCGAATATCTGCCGTCACCGCTGGAAGTGCCGCCCATCATGGGCCACGACGAACACGACAACGAGGTGGAGCGCCACCCGGCCGACGATGAACACTTTTCGGCCCTGGCCTTCAAGATCATGACCGACCCTTTTGTCGGCCAGTTGACGTTTTTCCGCGTGTATTCGGGTGTGGTCAATTCTGGCGACATGGTCTACAACCCCACCAAGAGCGCGCGCGAGCGGCTGGGGCGCATCTTGCAGATGCATGCGAATGAACGCAAGGAAATCAAGGAAGTGTATGCGGGCGACATCGCCGCCGCCGTGGGCCTGAAAGCCGTGACCACCGGCGACACCCTGTGCGCCATCGATCACATTATCGTGCTGGAAAAGATGATCTTCCCGGAACCTGTGATCTCGCAGGCGGTCGAACCTAAAACCAAGCCCGACCAGGAAAAGATGGGCGTCGCCCTGAACCGGCTGGCGCAGGAAGACCCGTCTTTCCGCGTGCATACGGACGAGGAATCGGGCCAGACCATCATGTCGGGCATGGGCGAATTGCACCTGGAAATATTGGTCGACCGCATGCGGCGCGAATTCGGCGTCGAGGCCAACGTGGGCAAGCCGCAAGTGGCTTACCGCGAAACCATCACGCGCATGGTGGAAGATATCGAGGGCAAGTTCGTCAAGCAGTCAGGCGGACGCGGCCAGTACGGCCATGTGGTGCTGAAACTCGAACCCTTGGCGCCGGGTACCGGCTACCAGTTTGTCGACGCCATCAAGGGCGGCGTGGTGCCGCGCGAATTTATTCCAGCCGTCGACAAAGGCATACTGGAAACCCTGAAATCGGGCGTGCTGGCCGGTTATCCGGTGGTGGACGTGAAGGCAACCCTGACCTTCGGCTCCTATCACGACGTCGATTCGAATGAAAACGCCTTCCGCATGGCCGGTTCGATCGCCTTCAAGGATGGCATGCGCAAGGCGGCGCCCGTGCTGCTGGAGCCGATGATGCAGGTCGAGGCGGAAACGCCGGAAGACTTCATGGGCAATGTGATGGGCGACCTGACGGCCCGGCGCGGCATGGTGCAGGGCGTCGACGACATCCCCGGCGGCACCGGTCGCATCGTGCGCGCCCTGGTACCGCTGGCCGAAATGTTCGGCTACTCCACCACCCTGCGTTCCTTGACGCAGGGCAGGGCCACGTACACGATGGAGTTCAAGCACTACGCCGCCGTACCCAAGCATATCTTGGAGCAGGTGGCGGCTGCGGGGAAAGCGAAGTAGTGTCGATGTAACCCGCAGGGCAGAGACTGGGGTCGTACCCTGAGGGTACGACCCCGGCCTCTTTTGGGCTTGGCACGTTAATTCAATGCGCCAGGTTCTGCGCAATAATGTTATCCGCCATTTTCACCGCCTCATCCACCGGCTGGCTCAAGGCCTTGGTGCTGTACACGGTGGACGCCACCATCGGTTGATCCAGGGTTGCGCCTTCGCCATGGCTGGTGTCGACCGTGACGGTGGTCGACAGGCCGATGCGCAGCGGGTGGGCGGCCAGTTCTTGCGGGTCGAGCGCGATGCGCACCGGCACGCGCTGCACCACCTTGATCCAGTTGCCGGTGGCGTTTTGCGCCGGCAGCAGGGAAAACGCGCTGCCCGTACCGGCCGACATGCCTTGCACCTTGCCGTGGTACACCACCTTGCTGCCATACAGGTCGGTCTCGATGGTGGCGGCCTGGCCCACGCGGATATTGCGCAATTCCGATTCCTTGAAGTTGGCGTCGACCCATAATTGATCCAGCGGCACGATGGACATCAGCGGCGTGCCTGGCGTGACGTGGCTGCCCAGCTGCACATTGCGCTTGGCCACATAACCGGAAACTGGCGCGATCACCGCGTTGCGGCGCACGGACAGCCAGGCTTGCACCAGGTCATCCTTGGCCGACAGCACGGCCGGGTGGCTGGCCAGCAGCACGCCCGCCACGCCGGCGCGCATGGAATCGGCCTGGCGCTGGGCTACCGTCAAGGCGGCCCTGGCGTCATCCACAGCTTGTTTTGCATGCGCCAGGTCTTCACCGGAAATCGTGTGATCGGCCGCCAAAGGGGCGCGGCGGGCCAGGTTGCCTTGCGCCGTGGCCAGGGCCAGGCGGCGCTGTTCGACCACCGCGTCGTATTGCGCCACGCCCGTATAGCGTTCGCGTTCCTGGCGCACTACATTGCCCAAACGTGCTTGCGCCTGGCTCAAGGCCAGGTCGGCGTCGATACCGTCCAGTGTGATCAGGGGTGCGCCCGCCTGCACCATCTGCGTTTCGTCGGCGCGGATTTCATTGACGTTGCCCGTGACTTGCGACGACAGGGTGACCAGGTTGCCGCCCACGTAGGCGTTGTCGGTCTGCTCTTCCTTCGACAGCACCAGCTTGTAGTAGCCGGCCCAGCCGATGCCCGCCAGCACGAACAGGGCTGTGATACCCAGCAAGACTTTCTTGCGCTTGTTGTTGCCTTCGATAGGCGTGTCGGAAGCTGTATTTGTATTGTTATCGTTGCTCATGATGAGTTCTCTAGTGTGCGATGTTTAGTGTGTAGCCGTGGAAGTTGTGACAGTTGCTGCCGTGCTGGTGTCCGGAAAATCGCTGGCGCCGCGGTAGCCGCCACCCAGAGCCAGGTTCAGGCTGATTTCCGCGTTTTGCCGCTGCTGCTGCAATTGCATCAACAGGTCTTGCTGGAAGCGCACGGTCATTTCCGCACTGAGCTGCGTGGCGCGGTCGGCCAGACCCTGTTTCAGGCGGGCATTGGCGTTGCGCAATTGTTTTTCGCTGGTGCGCATGTTGTCATCTTGCAGGCGCAACTGGCTTTCCACGCCCTGCAATTTGGCGCCGGCCTGGGCCACGTCACGCACCACATTGAAGACGCTCTGGTTGTAATCGGCGATCAGCTCGTTGCGCTCCGTGCGCGCGCCACCCAGTTGGGCCTGTAGCCGGCCCGCATCGAACAGCGGCAAGGACAGCGCCGGGCCGATAAACAGGGTGCGGCTACCAGACTCCAGCAGCTTGCCCAGTTTTACGGCATCGAGGCCAAACGAAGCACCCAGGTCGATATCGGGATAAAACGCGGCCTTGGCCGCATCGATGCGGCTTAACGATGCCTGCACGCGCCAGCGGGCCGCTTGCAAGTCGGGCCGGCGCGCCAGCAATTCCATGCCCAGCTTGCCCGGCATGGCGTGTGGCAAGGCGAGGGCCGTGCGCGGCTGCAAGTTGGCCAGCGCGGTGCTGTCGGCGCCCAGCAGGGCGCGTATGGCTTCGCGCTCGGTGATGATCTGCGTTTCCAGCAAGGCGATTTGCTGCTGTATCAGACTCAAACGGGTTTGCGCCGACAGGTGTTCGTCATTCACGCCCAGGCCATTGGCGATGCGCTTTTCCTTGTCGACTACCAGGTCTTGCTGCAGTTGCACCAGCGCATGCAGATTATCCATGCGCGCCCAGTTGGTCTGGATGCTGAAATAGTGCTTGGCGATTTCGGCTGCCAGCATCTGTTCCGACATGGCGAATTCGGCGCGGCGCGCATTGACTTCGCCCAGGGCCGAAGCGATTTGCGCCTTGTGCTTGCCCCACCAGTCGAGGTCGTAATGGGCTTGTACGCCCACTGTTTCTTCCGAGTAGTAGCTGCCGCCTATGGGGGCGGGGAACAGGCCATTGCCCGAATAACGCTGGCGGTTGGCATTGGCGCTCAGGCTGACATTGGCGTCGCGGTCGGCGTGCTGGTAATCGAACGCGGCCTGGGCCGAGTTGATGCGCGCATTGGCCACATCCAGGCTGGGGCTGGCAGCCAAGGCCTGGCTGATCAAGCCGTCCAGCTGATCGTCCTGGAACTGGCGCCACCACTGGGCGGCCGGCCAGCCTTCGCTGGCCAGGTGGATGTCGGCCGCCAGTTGCACCGTGGCCAGGTCTTGCTGCGGCAACACGAGCGTGTCGGGCGGAATGCTGGCGCAGCCGGCTAATGCCAAGCTAAAGGCCATTACGGTCAGGGAAAGTTTCATCGTTTTCTTATGCATGGTGCTTACTCCATGGCCGCGTGGTCGACCACGACAGGCGCATTTTTCTTGGGGGGACGTATCAATAACAGCAGCGGCAGGACGAGGATGGTCAGCCACATCATCATCCAGAAGTCATCGAGGTAGGCAATCATCGATGCCTGCCGCGTGATTTCATTATTCAGGGCCGCCATGCCGGTGCTGGTGCTCAGGTTAAACACGCTGGCAATGCCCGGGTCTTGCAGGGCCGGATTGGCGATCGTGATGTGTTCCGTCAGCGAAGCATGGGCGATCTGCGTGTTGCGTACCAGCAGGGTTTGCACCAGGGCAATCCCGATACTGCTGCCGATATTGCGCACCAGGCTGTAAATCGCCGTGCCTTCGGCGCGCATCTCGGGCGACAAAGTGGCGAAGGTGGCCGCGCTCAGCGGCACGAACACCAGGCCCAGGCCTATGCCCTGGATGATGCCGTTCCATACCACCGTGCCGGGCACCAGGGTCAGAGTGAAATTGGCCATTTGCCACAGTGAAAACGCGGTAATCGAAAAGCCTGCCGCCAGCAGCATGCGGGTATCGATCTTGCCTGTCACCTTGCCGACCACCAGCATGGCCATCATCGTGCCCAGGCCGCTAGGCGCCGTAACCAGGCCGGCAATCGCGGCCGGGTAGCCCATTAATCCCTGCAGCATCGATGGCGTCAGCGCGCGGGTGGCGAACAGCACCAGGCCGACGATAAAGATGAACAGCAAGCCGCTGACATAGTTCGAGTTTTTCAGCAGCCGGTAGTCGAGGAAAGACTTGCCGGCCGGGCGCAGCGCCGTATGGGCGATGAAATAGCACAAGCTCATGGCCAGCACGATGGCTTCTATCCACGTTTCCGGGGATGAAAACCAGTCATTTTGCTCACCCCGGTCCAGCAGCATCTGCAAGGCGCCGATGGACAGGCTCAGGGTGGCGAAACCGAACATGTCGAACGTCATGCGGCCCTTGGGCGCATCCTTGCGGATATAGCGCCAGATGCCGTAAAAGGCCATCGCGCCGATGGGGATATTGATGAAGAATACCCAGCGCCAGCTATAGCTGTCCGTCAGCCAGCCGCCTAGGGTAGGGCCCAGGATGGGGCCTATCATCACGCCCATGCCCCAGATGGCCATGGCCGAGCCGTGTTTCTCGCGCGGATTGATGTCGAGCAGCACCGCTTGCGACAGCGGCACCAGCGCCGCGCCGAATACGCCCTGCAGCAAGCGGGCGGCGACGATTTCCGACAAAGTGCCAGACAGGCCGCACAGCACCGAGGCGATGGTAAAACCGGCAACGGAAACAAGGAAGGTATTCTTTTGGCCGAAGCGGTCGCACAGCCAGCCCGTGAGCGGCGTGGCGATGGCGGCGGCGACGATAAACGAGGTCAGTACCCAGGTGATCTGGTCTTGCGAGGCGGACAAGCTGCCTTGCATATGCGGCAGCGCCACGTTGGCGATGGTGCCGTCGAGCGCCTGGATGATGGTGGCAAGCATGATCGAAATCGTGATCATGCGCCGGTTCAAGGTTGGATCCTGCGAAGCGGGCAGAGAGGGGGGACTACCGACAGTGGCGGAGCTCATCAGGCGCACCCGCTTTCAGACCCGCCCAGTTCCGTCATGCACTGCAAGGTTTCCAGCAATTCCGTGGCGATGCGTAATTGCTCAGGATCTATGCCTTGCAGCAACTCCTTGCGGAAACCATCGGCTTCCTTGCGCACCGTGTCATACACTTGCGTGCCCGATTCCGTCAGCACCACCAGCTTGACCCGGCGGTCGGTTTCCGATTGCTGGCGCAGCACGAAGCCCGATTTCACGAGCCGGTCCAGCATGGACACCATGGTGGGGTTTTCCACGCCCAGCTGCTGCGCCAGCTCGCTTTGCGATGGCGGCTGGGGCGATTTGGCGATCATGGCGATGGTCAGCCAGCTGGCTTGCCCCAAGTCCAGGTCTTTCAGGCGCCGGTCGATGGCATTGCGCCAGCCCCGCGCCGTCCGGTGGAGCGCGGTCGAGAAGCGCTCTTCGATAGAGATCATAAGGTGAGTCGTCTAATAGTTAGGTTTCGAACTAATATTCTAGCATGCCGTTTTGAGCAGCGTGCGGGCCTTCCTGTTTTTTCACGCCGCTGCTACATTAGGCGGTGGGACAACTACAAACCATCATAGGGAGACAGCATGAGCACGGCAGACCAGCAGGGACAGTACCGCGACAGTAGCGACTTTGTCATCAGCCAGACTTTCGACGCCCCGCGCGACCTGGTTTTTCAATCGTGGGTGGAGCCGCAACGCCTGGCGCAATGGTGGGGCCCGGCAGGCTTTACCCTCAGCGTGCTGGCGCTGGAGCTCAAACCCGGTGGTGTTTTTCACTACGGCATGCGGGCCGATAATGGTTATGAGATGTGGGGCAAGTTTACCTACCAGCAGATTGATGCCCCGGAGCGTATCGTTTCTATCTTGTCGTTTGCGGATCAGCAGGGCAATCCTGTGCAGCATCCGGCCAGTGCGACCTGGCCTCTTGAGTCGTTCAATACCATGACGCTCACGGAAGAGAATGGCAAGACGACCATGACGTTGCGCTCAACGCCGCACAAGGCCACCGACGAGCAGCACAAGACTTTTGTTGAAGGGCATGCTTCCATGACGGAGGGGTTCAAGGCTACCTTCGCCCAGCTAGCCCGTTATCTTGCGACTGTTCAATGATTTTTTAGAAGTGCGGGCCTGAGTCGCGGGCGTGAGAGTTGTCCAGGGCTGCGTTGCTTGGGCTTGCCGTACATGCGTACTGTCTGCGCCCGCGCGCCTTGCCCTGGCCATTTTTCAGGTCCGCTGGGCCCGGGGAGCCTTGGCGGAGGGCTTGGGCCCACGCGAGGTCTTGTGGTTGGTTTGCGGTCTTGAGATGTATGGTAATGTTGGATAAATTCTGTTTGCGACCCAATCCAAAAGTTCGGATCACGCTGAATTATTCCGTGCCGCAGAACGACGTCGAATTGAATGAATTATTATGCAATATCTATCAATGCGCGGTGAATTCGCTCAAGAAGATGCCGGAAGTGCATATGATCCGCCTTCTCATCACATCGCATCATTAGTTCTTCAGCATCACGCATCAGTACATGCAATTGTTCAGCCCTTTCAGGGGCAGAAACGCGTTTTGATGCCTGAATTTTGTCAAGTGTATTAAGAATTCGCTCGTACTCGACTGCGGAAATGGATCCTTTGCGGCCACCACGATTTCTGTCGTACATGGAAAGCTCCATAAGCTTTCTCATCTCTTGCATTTCTGCTCGGAGCACTCCAAGCGCTAAGCCTTCTTTGTCACCCTTAAGCTCCGGAATTTTCGCAGATTGACTTAGTGCGAGAAGCTTAACGATTGAGTTGACATTGCCGGCTTCTCCGCTAGCCGTAACGGTTGCTTCAATAGCATCCTTTAGCTCGCGTTGATTTTTAAGTACGTCGTGATACTTCATGTCCTTTGAGTACTCAAGATAACGAAGCGGCGCTATATCAAAAATCTTAGGGGTTCCAATTTCCTGGATCAGAACGACAGGCCTATCAAACGCCTGTCTGATACCAAGTTCAAATAGAACATTTGGATTTCGGCTGCTTAGATCGCATATGGCAACTGGCGCTTCAATAAGCTTTTTGAGAATGTCCAGATGAATAAGATTTGTAGCCTTGACATCATCAGCTCTGACCGCGTTATAGCCAGACATATCACATGCGGGGGCCACGATGTTGTCGTAGACATGCTTAAAATGCCCCTGTGGATAGCCTTCCGTATCCGCTATTGGCATGATGATGAAGCAATCTTTACTTTTCGCCGCGTCCGTCATGATTGATTTCTCGTTAGTTTCATAATTAAAAACAAATATAAAAGATCAGAAGATTAGGACTAAGTTTGTTGCCAAGAAGGAATTTATTAAATCAAGGGGATTAATTATAAAGGTTGCATAGAAATTTTGTTGCATAAATATTTATTTTTTCGTGCGCTAGTAGATACGTAGCGCCGCACTCTAGCTATCTTTCAGACCTATTCCTCCATGCAGTCGAACAGTCTTCGTCTCAATGGCTGACATGCATCATGAACAGATCGACTTACTTTACGGCAGCCATAGCGCCTGGTTGCGGGGGCGCAAGAAGATAGGGTGTACGGAGTAGGTGGTGGATTTGGTGCAGGGTACTTTTATGCGGCTGCTGGGCTTGCGCGATGGCTTGGGCGAAGTGTAGACGCCGCGTGCTTATTTGATGACGATGGCGAAAAGGCTGTTGATTGATCGGCCGCGCCGGCAGCTGATGGAATAGGCTTATTTGGCGTAGCTGGTTAGTCTTGCCGGCCAGTCTGATACTGCGCCATCGGCTGAAGTGCTTGTGATGGCGCTGCACGCGCTGGAGCAACTGAGCAAGTTGCTGATAGAACATAAGGATAGACCAGCTATGCCTTTCCGCTGTACTTCACAACTCCCGCAATTTCCTCGGCGCTTGCCCGCCAGCACCATGGCCATCCGTATCGCTTTTGCCGGCGGCCTTGCCGCATGGGCCGAGCCTGCCATGGTTGCGTTGACTGGGCTTGCCGTAAATGATATTTATAAAAATTAAAAATTTGTATACTAAAAGAAACAATATAGTTATCTTTATGTCTTGATTATATTTCAGGACACTCAATGAAAACTTTGAACTTGCCTCGTCGCTTGCTTGCCGCAGCGTTGGCACTCGCCTGTATCTTCCCTGTGCAGGCTGCCAATTATGAAAAGTTGGTTGGTAGCAATATGGACTTTTATTACGACATCGATACATATGGCGTCGACGGCCTTAGCGTCAATGGCAATACGCTGGACATCCCCTTACACTTTTCCTATCCGACTGGTAGCTTTGAGCGCTCATTCGACGGTCTGATCGTAGTGCCGCATGCCGGATTCAGCGTTAGTGTCGCGCCCACGATGGTGATGAGCGGTACCTATGAGACGGCTCGCTTTGGAGGTGGAGAGGGTGGCGCTTATGCTCTGGTTGCGCACAATGCGATGTTTGGGACCTTCGCAGACGGGAAATTTGTGATCCGTCCCGAGGCCGATGGCTTGACCAGGGTTACTGTTGCGGTGAGCGCTATGAATCTGTATAACGGCCAGTCTGGTGTACAGGAATATACTTTGTCTGATGCTAAAGGTGCAAGCTGGCGCGATCAGTGGTATGGAGATGATGATCTCCCGCAATGGAGTACGTCGGCCCTTTCTTATGCCATGTATTTCAGTATTTTCGATGGCGGACAAAATGGCGGTATTAATGTGATCACCAGCGCCACGGCAACGAGCGGCAAATGGATATTCGATGCTCAAGCCATTTCGGCTGTGCCGGAGCCCGGTAGTGTGACGATGTCGCTGGCTGGGCTGGCGTTGATAGGCTTTGCTTTACGCCGACGCCAGGTTTGAGTGTTATCTTGGGCGGGTCTTGAGCTGGCCAACTTCTGGCTATTCTCAGTCTCGCCGGGTATGGATACTAAAATGGGAAGTGAGTTCAGCAGCATTTTTTCTGGTTTGTTTATTTGACATCATTTTGGCAATCTGCAGGAATCAAGCGCTTGCGTCTCTCTGCTGCATATGCTTCTAGGCTTGGCAGGCCAATGGCAAGGCGGCGGCGGTTTACGGCGTCGATGTTGTCGACTGGTAGCATTTCCAGGTGGCAGCGGTCAGGCTGTGTGAACTGGGTGCCATATTCCTGTGGCCGGCCTTCGGCGGCTGCGATACGGTCGGCCAGATAAGCCAGGTTGCGTGCTGCAGCGCTACCGTTCTTGACGGCCGCTTCCAGCAAGCCTCTAGCCTGGCGCTGGAATGCGATGTCGCTATCGGCATGCTGCGCCAGCAACCAGGCGCTGTGGCTACCCTGTGCGCCGGACGGCCAGCCGCAAGCAGCGATGATGGTTTTGAGTTCCGCTAGGTTTCCTGCATCGATGGCGCGCCAGCGCTGTTGCAATCCTTCTTTTTCCGCATTGCTGGCATCGGGGTTTTGCTGTTGCTCATTCCATTCCTGCCGGATTTGCTGATCCGCACTGGCTCAGGCAGGGTTCTGTTGCCGAGGCAAGCGTATGACAGAGGGTCAGTAAGAAAATATAGAAACGAATCTTCATTGTTTTTCATTGCACTCAATAAATTACGAATTGTTAAATACAAATCGTATGATGAAAAATGCGATATTGAGAAAGATCACTGAACCTAGGCTTCCTGCACCGGCACTGGCGATCATGGAGAGTGTTCTTTGCTTGTTGACTTTAAAGCTGCGTATCTTGCCTATTTCACGCGTGGCTTTTCGATAGAGCGCGATGTTTGCCCAGTAAGCAATGACAAGGCGTGGCAGGACGAAGCCAAATAATACGGCGAGCAGTTCCAGAGGGACGCCTGATGGCTGATAGCCGGGCGACTGGATGATCTCGCCGACGGTGCCCAATGCGAGCAACAGCATGAAAAGTTCAAAAATTGCGGAAATGGTCGCCTTGCCGTACATCTTGTTGTAGACAAACCAATAGAATCCGAACACAAAGGTCCAGATGTTGAAGCCGCCATGTTTGCGCTTGCCGTCAGCATATTCCAGCCACTTTTTTGGCAACGTGCTTTTTACGCCGACAAATGTCTGCAAGGCTGTCATTTGATCGAGTTCCGGTTCGGATGCTGGCCGAACGCTTTCATGCTTTTCCACCGTGGCGGAATGCGTGAAGTATTGTGTGAGTAAATCTGGTGTGGACGGAGCAAAAGCCACCGGGTCCAGGGCTTGGGGTAATTCAGTTTTTTCAGCAACAACCTTCATAGGGCGCCCCAGTGCTCCCTTCGGCAGTTCAAAATATACATCGCCAACTTTGATACGGTCACTCATATGCGTTCCTATGTAAGTACCAGAGCGGGAAATATCCTGAATCTATCTCCCCGCTCATGGCCGCAAGAGGATATCAAATTGCCAAATGGAAATATGCGTGCATTGTCACATTGACTGGAATATCTTGAGGCCGGTGACATGGAGCCTGGTTTGAGTCAGGCATCGTCAGGGATGGCATCGCGCTCCCTGCAACTGAGCGACGCATAGTGTGCTTTGGGGAAGCGGGCCTTGATGGCGTCTTCGCGCAGTGCATGGTTGAGATCGACCGGGTCTAGCAAGGTGCAGCGATTGGTCTTGGCGAAGGCTGCCAGGTTTTTCGTACTGCCATTCACTTTCACCGTGACGCCGGCGCCGGGACTGACGCAGCAACCTATGTATTGCGTGATGTATTCTTCTTCGATCAGCACCAGTTCATGACCCAGGAAGCTTGCACCCTCGGCCACCAGATAGTAATCGGTGTAGTCAGAACGCTGGTTCGGTTTCTTGCCGACCAGGCCAGCTTGCATATAGGCCTGGATGGCCTTGCCTGAATAGCCGCTGCGCTCGCTTGTGCCTGGCTTGAGTTGCAGCGCATGGATCAAGCCGGTTTCCAGCTGCTGGCCGGTCTCGCCGTAGGCAAAGGCGGAACTGGCGGCAAGCAGCATGCCGGCGATGGCTTGAATGTGACATTGCAGGAACTTCAGTTCCTTCATGGGCGAGCCTCACCAGCATCCATGCCCAGCATCTGGCGTATTACCGGCAAGATCATTTTCCAGGCATTCGACGTGGCGGCGATTTCATCGTAATGGCTGGCGCCTGGCAAGATCAGCACTTCCGCCTGGTCGCCGGCCAGTTTGGCCTTGGCCGCATAGTCGTGGGCGACTCTCGGCGGGGAGATGGTGTCCAGTTCCCCGCTAGCGAGCACGGTGCGGCTGCCGTTGGGCATCAGATTGGCCGCGTTGGTGTCGCTGTAGATGTCAGGGCGCTCGCTGCTGGCGCTGCCTGCCAGTTGCACCATTTCACGGTCGCAACTGCTCCTGATCAAGTCTTGTTCATGGCGCAGGTCGGCCAGGCCGCCCAGGCTGATGATGTTGTTGACGGGCAGGAAGTTGTCGCGGTACAGCGGGCTGGTTTTCGGCAACTTGGCGCGGCCGGCGATCCATTGCACCAGTTGCCCGCCGGCCGAATGGCCCATGGCCACGATACGGCTGGTATCGAGCTGATATTGCGTCGCATGGTTTTGCAGGCTGTCGAGCGCCGCATGCATATCCTGGTAAGTGCCGGGATACCCGCCACCGGCTTCATCGACGCGCCGATACTCCACGTTCCACACGGCAATGCCTTGCGCAGCCAGCGCGCCGGCCACGTTATGCATTTGCGTGATGCCACCGAACTCCACCGTCCAGCAGCCGCCATGCACCAGCACCACCACCGGAAACGGCCCCGCACCAGTCGGGCGGAACAGCTGGGCGTATTGCGAGGGCGCCGCGCCATAAGGGATTTGCACCGTCGGCTCGGGGCCATGCAGGGCCAGATAATCATTGAGGCTCATGGGAGCGGCAACGGCGCCGTGGATGGAGGCGAGCAGGGCGGTGGCGATCAGGGAGTGAGACAGACTGTGGGGCATGGCATTCACACTTGTTGTTGGGGCAATTTCCCACTCTAGCATAGCCAGGGCCATCCCTGAAGCCTGCCCATTCCGGTGAGAGTTTTCACGCGCCTGGGCGATGAAAGCGGCAATCAATAAATATTTATTGTGAAAACAATTTCCTGACGGCTAATTTCGTTAGTGATAAAATAAAAGGTTATTTTTATTAAAAGTCATTTAATTGACTACGGCATCAGACGTTGATGTTTCTGATTGCTGTTTTTCATGGGATTACAATGCGTTTTTTGTTACTGCTTTTCTTTACCAGTTTTCCATCCTTCGCTTACGCAAGTACGGGCTTTGCCTCGATGTTTGATGAGCCAATAACGCCGATATTTATTGGAATTAATATTTTATTGACGATTTGGTTTGCTGGTTATCGCTTCAATCGTTTTGCCGTCCAACATGGACCAGAAGTGTTGACAACCGTCGGTATTCTTGGGTGCTTCCTGGGAATTGCAGTTGCCCTCATGGGATTTGATACATCGAATGTCTCATCAAGTGTTCCGGAGCTGTTAAAAGGCGTGAAGACGGCATTCTGGGCGTCACTCAGTGGTGTTGCCGGATCGCTGGTTATCCGTTTTGTGGTGTTGCCGGATCGCTGGTTATCCGTTTTCGTCATCATCAACAGAAAATCCCTATAGCGCCAAGTCCTGGTGCGGCCCATGTGGCAGGCATGGGTGATGTTGTTTCAGCTGTTCAGGCGTTGCAGAAAAGTCTGGCAGGATCAGAGGAGGGAAGTTTATTAACCCAAATGAAGCTCATGCGTCAGGAACAGGCAGATCAGTTAGGCGGGCTGCGGGCATCGTTCGATACATTTGCCAGCAAAATGGCGGAAGACGGTTCCAAAGCGTTGATTGAGGCTTTAAAGGAAGTGATCGGCGACTTTAATACTCAAATCAATGAGCAGTTTGGCGAAAACTTTAAACATTTAAATGCCGCAGTGGGGGAATTAGTCGTCTGGCAGCAGCAATATCGCGTGGAGCTCGATCAGATGCAGACCGTGCAGCGTTCGGCTGCTGACGATTTGCGTATCGCCGCTGGCAGTTTGTCTGCCATGACGGAACGGGCCGGTGCATTCACTGATGCTGCGGCGAGTATGGAGTCGATATTGCGTGGACTGGCCCAGCAATCGGTGATTATTGAACAGTCCCAGCGTTCATTATCCACTGTGTTGATGGAAATGAAAGATGTCGCGCCCCAGTTTGCTCAGAAATTAGATGAGCTCGCATCGAGCATGCAGCGTGGTGTAGCGAAAGTGCAAGCGGATGTGAGCGACGTGGTACGCAATTTTGGTACCCAGGTACAAAGTTCGTCCGCCGAGATGAAACAGCTTTTGGCTGAAACCTTGAAAAAGTCACAGAAGGAGGTCAATGATGAGCTTTCGAAAGGACTGGATGTGGTACGCCAGAGTGTTATCACGCTGGACAAGGGCTTGCAGGAAGAGCTGACGAAAAGTCTGGAATTGCTGGGACGACAACTTGCTTCCTTGTCGGAGAAATTTGTCAGTGACTACACGCCGCTGACTGAGCGTTTGCGTGACGTCGTGCAAATGGCGGCGAGGTGATAAATCATGGAAAACGAAGAAAGTAACCAGTCATACTGGATTCCGCTGGCGGACTTGATGACCGGGCTGATGATGATATTCATGCTGCTGACGGCCGCCTTCATGTTGCGGGTGGAGCAGACCACTACCCTGGTGGTGAAGGAATACGAAGATACCAAGAATGACATGCTGCAGGCGCTGCAGAAGGAATTCGCCCAGGACTTGAAGCAATGGAATGCCGAGTTGCTGGGCGATATGACCATACGCTTTAATGATCCTACCGTGTTGTTTGCCACCGGTTCAGCACAGCTGAGGCCTCAGTTCAAGCAGATACTCGCTACTTTCTTTCCGCGGTATATCGCGTTGCTGACCTCGGAGCGCTATAAGGCTGCTGTCAAGGAAGTACGTATCGAGGGGCATACCAGTCTTGACTGGACCAAGGAAACGGATGTGAAAACCGCGTATTTTCTCAATATGGGACTATCGCAGGAAAGAACGCGCAGTGCGCTGGAGTATCTGTTGAGTCTCCCTGCCGTGTCGAATGATCAGGATTGGCTGATACAACATGTGACTGCGAATGGTTTGTCATCATCGCGGCCTATAGCGCCCGGTAAACAATCTGCTGCCGCCCAACTGGCAAATCAGCGGGTGGAATTTCGTATCGTCACCAATGCCAGCGATCGCATGGATCAGATTGCGCATGATCTCAAGGCGGGCTCATCTTGAAGTTACCTAACTTTCTGGATTGGCCCTTGCTCAATAATCTGCGCCATCACATGGCGGCGCCCTTGGCCGAGGCTTTTGGACGCCAGCATCGTATGAAAGAAATCGAACTGCCCGTCGTCACGCGATTGCAGGAAAATGGTATCGACGTGGGCCTGGAAGAGATACAAATTCTTTCAGATAAGACGCTTGCCTATCGTGGTCACCGCGTGCTGTTATATATCCGTGATGTTAGCAACTATGGCGGAAAGCAGGAGTTGCCTAAATTTCACCTGACGTTTTGTAAGACGCTCGACGGCATGCGTCAAAAACGGCGTTTTGAGCGCTATGTGGTGGCGAATCGCGATGATGGTCATTTTCAGGTGAATCTCATTGGCCAACCGGTTGTTTCCAAGATGGCGATGCTCAATGTCTGCCAGCTTTGTCTGGTCCACATACGCTGGCAAGATTTTCATATGGGCTTGGCGCAAGACGTGCGCTTAGGGCGAGTCCGGCAGTTTGAATTAAAGGCATTTTTTAAAACTTACCCCAAAGATCTCAACGCAGTGAGGCCGGCACATACATCGGACACGGCCCCATTGAATGATTATCCGGCGGATTGGCAAGATATCGCTTTGGCGGTCAAGAAAAATCGTGGGTATTCGTGTAATAAATGCAGGGTGAACCTGAACGGTGTAATGGCGCAGTATCTTCATTTGCATCATCGCAATGGGGTAAAGAGCGATAATGTTGACGAGAATCTCGAGCTGCTATGCATCCGCTGCCATGCTGAGGAACCCTTCCACGGCCATATGAAGAGCCTGCCGTCCTATCAGGAGTATATGCAGGCCCGTCATTAGCTAAGCAAGTAAATTTCTGCTTAGCGGCAATCCACTGCCCCAGCCGCGCGCCATATCGGCCATGATTTGCCGCGTATCGGCCTGGCGCGCCTGTTCGTCGCGTTGCCGGCAGGCGTGTTTATCTGTGTTGAACAAGGCTTGCGCCACGGCGCGCGCCTGCAAGGTGATCTGGCTTGTCTTGGTTTGCCGGCGGGCCGTGAACGCAGGCAAGGCTGTCTCCAGGTCACTTCCTTGCAGACACTGTTGCAGGCACTGCGCCAGGTGATACGCATCTTCCAGTGCCTGGCAGGCGCCTTGGCCCGAGGTGGGCAGGGCGGCGTGGGCGGCATCGCCTACCAGCAAAACATTGCCGCAGTGCCAGCAATCGACAGGATCGTGGTCATGAATGGCGGCCTGGCGCAGGGCAATCTGGTGCATGTCAAGCTCGATCTTGACGCGATGCCGCTGGACGTGGTGGCTTGTTATCCCAGCCATCGCCACCTGGCGGCCAAGACGCGCGCCTTGCTGGCGCTGCTGCAACAGCGCTTGCCTGGGATGGTGAAGATGGCGGCCTGATAGAAAACACTGTTATGCTTTTCTGTCTTGATAGGCTTGCACCATGGTATATTCCGGGCATCAGTGACATGGCTTATCGACAAGGTGCACGCAAACAACATCATCAAACTGCTGGACGCCGAACATGGCGCCTTGGGAAGCATTGCAGCGGGCAGCAGCCTGGTCCATGTGCTGGAACATCTGTTGCTGGCGCTGCAAGGCCAGTCAGAGGAGATCATGCATGGCTGCGTCGTCACGATCGACGAGGCTGACCGCATCAGTGGTCTGTCCGCTCCCAGCCTGCCACACGATCTTTGCCATAGCCTGCAGCAAGATACGCCGCCGTCGCCGCTGTCGCCCTTCGGCGTGGCGGCTTTTTCCGGCGCGCCCGTGTATTGCGGCGACATTGCGCGCGAGCAAGGCTGGAGCCTGGGCCGCAAGGAAGCCTTGTTGCACGGCTACCGTGCCTGCTGGGTCGCCCCCGTGTTTAGCGCCAAGGGCCACATCCTGGGCGTGCTGGGCCTGCTGTTCCAGGCGCCTGGACATCCTACACAAGACGAAATCGAATTACTGCTGGTCGCGGCGCGCATTACGGCCCATGTGATCGAACGCAGCGAGCTGGAAGCGACCTTGCACGCCAGCCGCGAACATTTTCAGTACGCTATCGAACTCAACGCCCAGGTGTTGTGGACCGCCGACAAGCAGGGTCAGCTCGATTACGTGGCCCAGCGCTGGCGCGAATGGACGGGTAATCCCGGCCTCGGCGACGACTGGCGCGATGCAGTCCACCCCGAAGACCTGGCGCGCACCGAGGCGGCCTGGCGCGAGGCGGTTGTCAGCGGCCAGCCCTGCGACGTGGAGTTGCGCGTGCAGCGGCGTGGCGGGCGCTACCGCTGGGTAAGGGCGCGCGCCTATTGCCGGCGCGATGAGGCTGGCCAGCCCATGAAATGGTATGGCTCCACGGAAGATATCGATGACCACTGGCATGCGCGCCATGCCTTGCTTGACCGGGAGGCCCAGTTCCGCTCGCTGGCTTCGGCCATGCCCAACCAGGCCTGGCTGGCCTGCAGCCAGGGCAACACTTACTGGGTCAACGAGCGCGTCTGCGAATACACGGGCTTGTCGCTGCAGGCGCTGGTCGAAGGCGGCTTGCGTGCATGCGTGCATCCCGATGACCGCCAGGCTTCCAAAGACAGTTGGCGGCAGGCCGTGGCCAACGCCAGCGCCTATGAAAATGAATTTCGCATGCGCTGCGCCAGCGATGGCAGCTACCGCTGGTTCCTGGCGCGCGCCATGCCCTTGTTCGACGAGCAGGGTCTGGTGTTGCGCTGGGTAGGCACCAACACGGACGTGCAGGAACAAAAAAATCTGCTGGAAAAGATGGCCTATCTGAATTCTTCGCTGGAAGAGGAAATGGCCAACCGCACGGCGGACCGCGACCGCATGTGGCGCTTGTCGACCGACATCATGCTGGTGGCCGATATGCGCGGCAAGATTATCGCTGTCAATCCGGCCTGGACCCATATACTGGAGCGACCTGAAATCGAGTCGCTGGGCATGGATTTCATCAGCCTGGTGCATCCCGAAGACCGCAGCGCGGCGCTGGACGATCTGGCGCGCATGGCCCGCTGTGGCGCCACCTTGCGCATGGAAAACCGTTACCGGCGCCGCGATGGCAGTTACCGCTGGATCTCGTGGACGGCCGTGCCCGCGCAAAACCTGGTGCATGCGATCGGCCGCGACGTGACCGATGAGCGCGACGCGCGGCTGGCGCTGGTGCGCAGCGAGCAGGCGCTGCTGCAGGCGCAAAAGCTGGAATCGATTGGCAAGCTGACGGGTGGTGTGGCGCACGACTTTAATAACGTGCTGCAAATTATCTCGGGCAATCTGCAATTGCTGAAACTGACCCTGGCCGACAATTCGCAGGCGGCGCAGCGCCTGGCCTCGGCTGCGGCAGCCGTCGAACGGGGCGCCAAGCTGTCGTCCCAATTGCTGGCCTTTGCCCGCCGCCAGCCTTTGCGGCCTTTGGTGACGGACCTGGGACGCTTGCTGCGCCGCATGCATGAATTGATACGGCGCGCGCTGGGCGAACAAATCGCCGAAGAAACGTTTATCAGTGACGGCCTGTGGCACACCCTGGTCGACCCGAACCAGATGGAAAACGTGCTGCTGAACATGGCGATCAATGCGCGCGATGCGATGGAAGAGGGTGGCCGCCTCACTTTTACCTTGAGCAATGTCACGCTCGATGCTGCCTATGCCAGCCAGCAGGCCGATGTGCTGCCCGGCCAGTATGTCTTGCTGACTATCACCGACACGGGCCATGGCATGGAGCGCCACGTGATCGACCAGATTTTCGAGCCGTTCTTTACCACCAAGAAAGAAGGTGATGGCACCGGCCTGGGCCTGAGCATGGCCTATGGTTTCATACGCCAGAGCGCCGGCCACATCAAGGTCGATAGCGCGCCCGGCGCCGGCACCACCTTCAAGATTTACCTGCCGCGCTCGCTGGAGCGCCTGGCCGAACCGCCACCTGGCCTGGCCGGCCCCGTGCTGGGCGGCGGCGAAACCATTTTGGTGGTGGAAGACGACGCCGCCGTGCGCAACACGGTGGTCGACATGCTGCGCGGCCTGGGCTATGAAGTACTGCACGCGGGCGATGGCGCGACTGCCTTGACGATTCTGCGCGGCGGCGTCAGCGTCGACCTGTTGTTTACCGACGTGGTCATGCCCGGCGCCGTGGGCAGTACCGAACTGGCGCGCCAGGCCAGGCTGCTGCTGCCGGAACTGGCCGTCTTGTTTACCTCGGGCTACACGCATAACGTGATCATGCAGGATGGACGATTGGCGCCCAGCGTGGAGCTGCTGAGCAAACCTTACCGGCGCGAAGACCTGGCGCGCACGGTACGCCATCTGCTGGCCGACCGCCGCCTGCCGGGCGCGCCCGACCCCTCGGGCCGGCGCGTGCTGCTGGTGGAAGACAATGACGATGCCCGTGTGATGAGCACGGAAATGCTCAATATCCTCGGCCATACCGTGCACGGCGTGCGCAGCGCCGAAGAAGCCTTGCCGCTGCTGGCCTTGCCGGGGTTGGACATCCTGGTGACCGACATCAGCCTGCCCGGCCTGTCCGGCGTGGAACTGGCCCGCCACGCGCGCGCCGGCTGGCCCCACCTGGACGTGGTGTTTGCCTCGGGCCACGACTGGGGCGCCAGCCTGGCGCAAGACCAGCATGCGCATTTCCTGCAAAAACCCTACAGCCTGGATGAACTGGCAGCCGCGCTCAAGCGCAGGCGTGCTGCGCAGGCAGGCTAACTGCCGGTTCGGCTGGCCAGCAACTGCGCGGCCAGTGCGCCGCCCTGTTCGACGGCGGCGCTGCAAGCGGCCAGTTGCAGTGCCGCTTGCGGATCGTTGGCCACGCTGGCTTGCAGCAATTGCAGCTTGCTGGCAATAATTTGCAGCACCTCGTCCAGATCGCGGGCCACGCTGCCGTGCAAGGGGCGCGAGGCCTGCAGCAGTTCCGCTTCGAGTTTTTTCTCCAGGCTGATGTCGCGGGCGCTGCAATATACTTTGTTTCCCTCGGGCACGGCCACCCACGATAGCCAGCGCCATCCGCCCAGCTTGTGGCGGTAGCGGTTTTCAAAGCGCAAGGCGGGCTGGCCCTGTTTTGCCGCTTCCCAGGTGGCCTGGGTGCGTAGCAGGTCGTCGGGATGCAGCAGTTCCAGAAAGCGCGTGCGGCGGATTTCTTCTTCGCTCCAGCCCAGGGTGGCTTGCCAGGCGGGATTGGAATGCTCGAAATAGCCATCGAGGTTGAGCACGCCCAGCAGGTCCGGGCTGACTGTCCAGGTACGGCCGAATGCGTGCGTGCGCTCTGCCAGCAGGCGTTCCATGTTGGCGCTCAGCGCGCGCAGCCTGGTTTCGACCTGCGCCCGCAAGATGGTCGACCAGGCCCGCTCCGACACATGCACGGCCAGTTCGATGTCGTCCGCGTGCCACAGCCTTGCCGTGTGGCTGTGGATGGCGACCAGCGCGGCCAGCCGTCCTTCCCTGGTGATGGGCACGTAGAGCAGGGCCTGCACGGACAGGCGAAAGAATGCTGCCAGGGCTGCCGGCGTGGACGTGCGCGTATCGTGGGCCACGTCGCTGATGGCGACGGGACGGGCGGCCGCCAATTCCGCCTTTAATTCATCTCCGAGCACATACTCGCCCGCGGCGCCAGGCACCATGCCGTCGCTCCAGGCATGCTGCACGATCAGGCCAGCATGCTTTGGGTCGACCTCAAAACAGCTGACCTGCTGCGCGCCCAGGCGCTGGCCCAGCATCTGCGCCGACAGGGCGAGGATGTCGTGCGTATCGTGCAATGGCCGCAAGCGGCGTTCCAGCTGCAGCAGAAAGGCGGCAGTGCCAGATTTGTTGATCTCGGTCATGCCGGGCCTCAGCTTCCTGCCAGCGGCAAGGTGACGCTGAACAGCGCGCCGTGGCCGGGCTGGCTTTGCAGGGTGATGGCGCCGCCGTGGGCGTCGACCAGTTGCTTGGTGATGAAGAGTCCCAGGCCCAGGCCGCCGCTGCGGTCATGCTGCACCACCCGTTCGAAGGCGTCAAAGATACGTTCCTGGTCCTTGGCGCTGATGCCGATGCCGTGGTCGCGCACTTCGATGACGGCGCTGTTTTGCGTGGCCGCCAGGCTGATGGCAACCGGTTTCCCCCCGCCATAGCGCAAGGCATTGCTGATCAGGTTGACGACGATCTGTTCGACGCGGAAGGCGTCCCAGTAACCGCTGATCTGCTCCAGCGCCTGCAGCTCCAGCGTGCTGCCGGTCGATGCCGCATAGGGTGACAGATCGTCGGCCAGGCGCCGCACCAGTTCGCTCAGGTCGACCAGTTCACGGCGTATCGACAGCTTGCCGCTGCTGATGCGCGATACGTCGAGCATGTCGTCGATCAGGCGCACCATGCTGCGGATCTGGCGCCCGTCGCGCTCGACCATTTTTTGCAGCTTGTCTGGCGCGAATGCGGCCAGATTGTCGCGTTCCAGGTTCAAGGTGCGCATCTGCGTTTCCAAAAACAGGGTATTTAATGGCGTGCGCAATTCGTGCGCCACCATCGACATGAATTCGTCGCGCATGCGCAAGGAACGCTGCAGCTCGGCCTGGGTGGTGCGCAATTCCTGCAGCAGCGCTTCCTGTTGTAAACGACTTTGTTCCAGCGCCAAGACCTGGCGCCGCGTTTCCATGCGCTGCTGGTGCAGGGCCACGAAGACGTTGACCTTGCTTTGCACGGCATTGATGTCGAGCGGCTTGTGCAGGAAATCGACGGCGCCGCTTTCATAACCCTGGAAGGAAAAATTCATTTCCTTGCCGGCCGCCGTGACGAAGACGATGGGAATATGGCGGGTTTTTTCGGTGCCGCGCATCAATTGCGCCAGCTCGAAACCATCCATGCCGGGCATTTGCACGTCGAGGATGGCCAGCGCGAAATCATGTTCCAGCAGCAAAGCCAGCGCTTCTTCGCCCGACGAGGCTTGATAGATGCTGCGGTCGTGTTCGCGTATCAGGGCGTTCAGGGCGCGCAGGTTTTCAGGCAGATCGTCGACGATCAATAATTTGGTGCTGCTGTCATGTGTCATGGCGTACTCCTGAAACGTGTTTCCTGGCGCGCTTGCGGTACAGCTTTGCTACTTCAGGCAGAGGCTCGAAATCGTCGGCAACGCTGGAAAAGTTGGGTACTTCGCGGCTGCCCAGTCCCAGGAAACCCCGGTGGCACAGCGATTCGTGAAACAGGCCCAGCGCCCGGTCTTGCAAGGTTTTGTTAAAGTAAATCAAGACGTTGCGGCAACAGATCAATTGCGTTTCCGCAAACACGCTGTCCGTCGCCAGGCTGTGGTCGGCGTAATTGATGTGTTCCAGCAAACGGGCATCGAAACGCACCGTCGCATGCTCGGCCGTGTAATAGTCTTGCAGCCAGCCCGTGCCGCCCGCCGCCAGATAGTCGGCACTGGCCTGCTCCATGCGCAACAGTGGATACACCCCTTGGGCTGCTTTCTGCAGCGCCTGCGGATTGATATCGGTGGCGTAGATCAGGCTGCGCGCCAGCAAGCCTTCTTCGTGCAGCACGATGGCCAGCGACAGCGCTTCCTCGCCCGTGCAGCAGCCGGCCACCCAGATCCTGGGCGAAGGGTAAGTCTTGAGCACAGGCACTACCTGCTGGCGCAAGGCCAGGAAAAAACCGGGGTCGCGGAACATTTGCGTTACCGGCACGGTCAAAATCTGCAGCAGCTGGCCAAAAGCGACGGCGTCGTCCAGCACGATCCGCTGCAAAGCGGGCAGGCTGGCGCACTGGAAACGCTCCAGCGCGTGGTTCAGGCGGCGGCGCTGCGAGGGCAGGGCGTAGTGGCGAAAGTCGTAGCTGTAGCGCTGGTACAGCGCTTCCATCAACGCTTGCAGTTGCGCATCTGTATAGGGTACTACCGAGGCATGCATCGTTTGCGTCACATGCGTTCCATCTTCGGCATCCACACGCGCAGCAGCGAATACAGGCGGTCGAGGTCGATAGGCTTGGCCAGATAATCGGAAGCGCCCGCCTGCAGGCATTCTTCCTGGTCATTTTTCATGGCCTTGGCCGTGATGGCGATGATGGGCAGCTTGTTGAAGCGGCCGTCGGCGCGGATCTGGCGCGTTGCTTCCAGTCCATCCATGCCGGGCATCATCACATCCATCAGCACCAGGTCAATATCGTCCACGCTGTTGAGCTTGCTGATCGCTTCGAAACCATTGCGGCCGATTTCCACCAGCACGCCTTTTTGCTCCAGCGCATTGGTCAAGGCAAAGATGTTGCGCACGTCGTCGTCCACCAGCAAGATTCTGCGGCCTTCGAAGACGCGCTCGCGGCTGCGCACCTGTTGCAGCATGCCTTGCCGCTCGCTCGACAGTTCCGACTCTACCTTGTGCAGGAACAAGGTCACTTCGTCCAGCAGGCGCTCGGGCGATCGGGCGCCCTTGATGATGATGGAGCGCGAATATTTCATCAGGTCCGCTTCTTCTTCGCGGCTCAGGTTGCGCCCCGTGTAGACGATGACGGGCGGGAAGGAGCACAGTTCCTCGTGTTCCATGCGCTCGAGCAACTCGTTACCCTGGATATCGGGCAGTTTCAAGTCGATGATCATGCAATCGAAAGTCTGGGTTTTCAGCAAGGCCAAAGCCTCTTCGCCCAGCGCCACGGCAGTGATCTCCACGTCATCGTCGCTGATCAGGCGCACCACGCTTGCGCGCTGGCGTTCATCGTCTTCCACCAGCAGTATGCGTTTCATCTTTTGCGTGAACTTGGCCTCGAGCTTGAGGAATACGTCTTTCAGCTGGTCGCGCGTACGCGGTTTTGTCGCGTAGCCGATGGCGCCCAGCTGCATGGCCGCTTGCACCTGGTCGTTGCCGGACACGATGTGCACGGGGATATGGCGGGTCAGCGGATTTTCCTTGAGCATCTGCAAGACCAGCAAACCTGGCCGGTCGGGCAGGCCGATATCGAGCAAGATGGCGTCGGGCAAGAACTCCAAGGCCAGGCGCAAGCCCTCGTCGGCGCCGTGCGCCACCAGGCAGCGGTAGTGCATTTCATGCGCCAGGTCGAACAGGATGCCGGCAAACGCCGGTTCATCCTCGATCACCAGTACCGAGCGCTGGCCCGTCTTGGCGGCGCCTGCCTGGTCGCGGTCATCCTTGAAAGTAGGCAAGGGCACGGCCCTTGCAGGTATGGCTACAGGTGCGGCAGGCTGGCTGGCTGGTGCGCTAACGAGGTCTGGGCGATGCGGCGTTGCCGCTGCTTGCCAGGCCAGCGGCAGGGTCAAGCTGAACGTGCTGCCCTGGCCCGGCGTGCTGGCCAGCTCGATGCTGCCGCCCAGCAATGCTGCCAGATCGCGTGAAATCGACAGGCCCAGGCCCGTGCCGCCATAGCGGCGGCTGGTCGTGCCATCGGCCTGGTGGAAGGCGTCGAAGATGCGCTGCTGCTGGTCGCTGGCGATGCCGATGCCGGAATCCTGTACCTGGAAGCGCGCATTGCCGGCCTCGTCCACGCCGGCGTGCAGGGTTACCGTGCCCGCATCCGTGAATTTGATGGCGTTCGACAGCAGGTTCTTGAGGATTTGTTCCAGGCGCTGGCGGTCGCTGACAAACGCGGGCGGCGTATCGGGCGCCACTTGCACCACAAAGTCCAGATGCTTTTGCTGGGCTTGCGGGCCGAACAGCATCTTCATGCTGCTTAATAACTCTTCGAAAGGCACGGATTCCGGCACCAGTTCCAGCTTGCCGGCTTCGACCTTGGAAATGTCGAGGATGTCGTTAATCAGGGTCAGCAAGTCGTTGCCGGCCGAATAGATGGTTTGCGCGAACGTCACTTGCTCGGGCGTCAGATTGCCGCCGCTATTGTCGGCCAGCAGTTTCGACAGGATCAAGGAGCTGTTGAGCGGGGTGCGCAGCTCGTGCGACATATTGGCCAGGAATTCCGACTTGTAGCGGCTGGCCTTTTGCAATTCCTCGGCGCGCGCCTCGAGCTGGGTGTGGGCTTCGACTATGGCCATGTTTTTCTGGTCCAGCGCCAGTGCCTGCACGGCGAGTTGCTCGTTGGAGTGTTCCAGCGCCGTTTTTTGCGTTTCCAGATGCGCTTGCGACTGTTCCAGCACGCGCGACTGTTCACCCAGTTCTTCGTTGGCGGTGCGCAATTCTTCTTGCTGCACTTCCAGCTCTTCATTCAGTTGTTGGGTTTCTTCCAGTACATTTTGCAGACGCTGACGGTATTGCGCCGCTTCCACCGAAGTGCCGACATTGGCGGCGATCAGGCGCAGCAATTCCAGGTCGCGTTTGTCGACGGGGTGCGTAAAGGCCAGCTCGATCACGCCATTCACGGTGCCTTCATTATCCACCGGCAACAGCACCAGTTCCAGCGGCGCGCCATGGCCCACGCTGGAATGGACGGTCAGATAGTTGCCCGGCACCTGGCGGATATGCTTGAGGCGTTTTTCGCGCGCCGTTTCACCCACCAGTCCTTCGCCCAGCTTGAACACCTGTTTTTCGCGCGCGCCTTGCTCGGTGAAACCATACACGGCTGCACGGCGCAGGCTGCCATCGTCATCGACCACATACAGGGTGGCGACAGCAACTTCCAGCCGCCTGGCCAGGAAATCGAGTACTTGCCGCCCCAGTTGCTGCAGGGCCAACTGGCCACGCGTGTGTTCCGCCAGTTCGGTTTGCCCCGTGCGCAACCACGCCTGTTCTTGCAGCACATCATTATCCTTGCCGCGCTGCTCCAGTGCCTCGTTGTAAATGGACGATAGCTGTAGCAACTCACGCCGGCCCAGGTAGGCCAGCAGGCCCGACAAGCCCAGGCTCAGGAAAAGAAATACCAGCACCGTGAACGTGGTGCCATTTTCGGCCTGGTCGCTGCGTTCCTGGCGCAAACGCTGCTCCATGGTGATGAAGTTGAGGAATTCGCGGCGGATTTCATCGAATTCCAGCTTGCCTTCGCCCTGGCGTACGCGGACCAGGAATTCCTGGTTGTTGCGGCGCTGTGCGATCACGCTTTCCGCGTAGTCCATCCACTGGCCTTGCAAGGCGCGGATGCGGCGCAGGCGGTCGACCTGCATCGGGCTGTCGGCTACCAGTTCCAGCAGGGTAGACATTTCGACGGCGATCTTGGCCTTGCCCGATTTATAGGGCGCCAGGAAGGTTTCATCTCCCGTCAGCAAATAGCCGCGCATGCCCGTTTCCAGGTCGACCGACAATTTCATGACTTCATTGGCATTGCCGATCACCCGTTCCGAATGCTCGACGGAACGCAATGAGGACAAAAGGTAGGCGATCAGGCCGACAAACACCAGCGCCGTCACCACACCCACGATCAGGGGCAGGGTGACATTGCGGGCCAGTATGCGGCGGAAACTGAAGGTGTCGATAGGCGTCTTGGTATTCATCGGGGCCGGGGTGGGTGAGCGGTGGAAAGGATTTTAACTGAAGTGCAATGTTTTTCATGCACGGGAGCGCAGCTTGCATTAGCATGTCTGGCGAGTTGTCAGCAATGCCATTCTGCTTGGTGTTTTTCCATCATTCAAGAATAGGGAGTCTATGCTTCGTCATATTATTTTCGGCGCCATGCTGGCTGGCAGTGTCCAGCTGAGCGCGCAAGCGGTGGTGCTCGGTAACCAGCAAAGCCAGCAACTGGTGCAGCAGGGCATAACCTTGCTGAGTTCGGGGCAAATGAAGGAAGCGCGTGGAAAATTTGAACAGGCAAGCGAGGCCGATCCTGTGGCGTCCAATCCGGTCAGTGCCCTGAGTTTGCTTTATTACGTGGTGTCGAATGAAAAGAGCCTCACTGCTGAACAACACAAGGATGCACGCAGCGCCTCGCAGGGCTTGGCGGCGCGCGCAATTGCCCTTGACGCCAATGATCCGCTGGCGCAAGAGGTGATGCGCAAACTGGCCGATGCCGGCCAGCTGGAAACCGCCTTATTGATGCTGCAATATAAAGAAGCTTACCGGCCCGAACTGGAAGCGTGGAAAACGGCCCATCCTGATGGTGTGCGGAAATTTATCAATGTGTATCACCTGATGCCGTGATTGGCTGATGCGGCTGCTACTGGGTAAATGAAAAAGCGCCGGACAAATTGTCCGGCGCTTTTTGTTGGCTTGAAGTTGACGGCTACATATATGTCAGTCGCGTATCTCCAGCGCCCGGTTCAGGCTGAGCGCGGCCAGCGAGGCGACGGCGCCCGACAGCAGGTAGAAGCTGACGTAGGCCAGACCGAAGTTGGCCGACAGTCCCAGTGCCACCAGTGGGGCGAAACCGGCGCCGACCAGCCAGGCCAGGTCGGAGGTCAGGGCGGCGCCCGTGTAGCGGAAGCGGGCAGGGAAGTTGGCGGTCACGGCGCCGGCGGCCTGGCCGTAGGACAAGCCCAGCAGGCTGAAGCCCACCAGGATGAAGACGTCCTGGCCGGTATTGCCGCCGCCCATCAGGGTAGGCACGAAGGCGCTGAAGATGGCGATCAGCACGGCCAGCACGCCCAGGGTAGTGCGGCGGCCGAAGCGGTCCGCCAGCAAGCCCGACAGGACGATGCCGACGGCGGCCAGCACGGCGCCCACCATCTGGACTTTCAGGAAGTCGGGCGCCGAACGCGTCTGGTAGACGGAAATCCACGACAGCGGGAACACGGTGACCAGGTGAAACAGGGCGTAGCTGGCCAGCGCGGCGAGGGCGCCGATCACCACGTTGCGGCCCTGGCCGCGGCTCATCTCGAACACGCTGACCGGCTGCAGTTCGCGTTCATCGAGCAGGCGCGCATATTCATTGGTCGATACCAGGCGCAAACGGGCAAACAGGGCTACCACATTGATAGCGAAGGCCACGTAGAAGGGGTAGCGCCAGCCCCAGTCGAGGAATTCATCGTCGGACAGGGTGACCAGCATATATAAGAACAGGCCGGCGGCGATCAAAAAGCCGACCGGTGCGCCCAGCTGGCCCAGCATGGCGTACCAGCCGCGCTTGTTGGCTGGCGCGTTCAGGGCCAGCAAGGACGGCAAGCCATCCCAGGAACCGCCGAGCGCGACGCCCTGGCCGATGCGCAGCACGGACAGCCAGATGATGGCGGCGAAGCCCAGATGGGAGTAGGTGGGCAGGAAGGCGATGCCGGCGGTCGATACCCCCAGCAGGAACAGGGCGATCGTCAGCTTGGCGCTGCGGCCCATGCGGCGCTGGATCTCCATGAAGATCACGGTGCCGAAGGGGCGGGCGATGAAAGCGAAGGAGAAAATCAAAAAGGCATATAAGGTGCCCTCTAGGCGCTCTTCAAACGGAAAGAAGACGCGCGGAAACACCAGCACCGAGGCGATGGCGTACACAAAGAAGTCAAAGTATTCGGAAGCGCGGCCGATGATGACGCCGACGGCAATTTCGCCAGGGTCGATGTGCGACTCTTCGGTGCCGGCCCCGCGTGCGTCGCGCAGGGAATGTGGGGAAAAGTCGGCAGGAACGTCCCCGTTGTGTGTGCGCGTGCTGGACATGATGATCGTCTCCAATATAGTTTCGAGTTCGGCCAACGCGTTTGCTCACTACCCCGGGGGTCTCACGCCCGGAGGTGGACTATTCATGCGGTAGTAGCAAAAAAACCAGCTGCTGCCGAGTAAAAGTCCGAGCCAGGGGGTGGACAAAACGTCCAATTGCCAACGCGCTCCAGTAAGAATACAGTAACATATCTTCATCCCCTGTACTGGATTTTCCTGTATGTTTTCATTAAAAGTTCGTCACGGACTGGCTTTGTTACCCCTGACTCTGTTGGCTGGTTGCAATACAGTGGTACTGAATCCGTCCGGTGACATTGCTATTCAGCAAGGCAATCTCATTGTCATCTCGACATTGCTGATGCTGTTGATTATCGTTCCGGTGATCGCCCTGACCCTGCTCTTCGCATGGCGCTACCGTAAAAACAACACCGCGGCCAAATATGAGCCGGACTGGGACCACTCGACTCGCCTCGAGCTGATCATCTGGGGCGCGCCCCTGCTGATCATTATCGTGCTGGGCCTGCTGACCTGGATCAGCACCCACACCCTGGACCCATATCGTCCATTGAGCCGTATCGACGCCAACCGCCCGATTCCGGCCAGCACCAAGCCGATGATCGTGGAAGTCGTGGCGCTGGACTGGAAATGGCTGTTCATTTACCCTGAGCAAGGTATCGCCACGGTCAATGAGCTGTATGCGCCGATTGATCGTCCTATCCGCTTCAAGATTACCGCTTCGTCCGTCATGAACTCGTTCTTCATTCCAGCACTGGCAGGTCAGATCTACGCCATGCCGGGTATGGAAACGAAACTCAATGCCGTGATGAACAAGACCGGCGTGTATGACGGCTTCTCGTCGAACTACAGCGGCGCCGGCTTCTCGGGCATGCGCTTCAAGTTCCATGGCGTGAGCGACGCGGACTTTGATAAATGGGTAGAAACGGCACGTGCCGGTGGCGGCGCGCTGAACCGCGACGATTACCTGGCATTGGAAAAGCCGAGCGAGCGCGATCCTGTGCGCCGCTACAGCAATGTGCCGGCTGATTTGTACAAGGCTATCCTGAACCGCACCATCGTTTCGGACGCCCTGTGTGTTACGCCGGTCGAGCCTTACAAGGCGCCGGTGGCAAACAGCCCGGTAGCGGCCGTAACGGCAGTAGTCGCTAGCGATGCAGTCGTTGAAAAGGGCGTTCAATCCAAGTAACAACTGCATGAATCAGGCAGCGCATGGTATTGGCGCTGCAGATACTGGCGCCGTTTGCCTGGCGCCTCCCTTTTTTCTCTGAGAGTAACAATGCTAGACCATATTGATCTGACGAAGCTTATATTCGGCCGTCTGACTTGGGATGCAATTCCATTTCACGAACCTATCCTGCTCGCGACCTTTGCCATGGTCGGAGTGGGCGGCGTCGCACTGCTTGCAGCGCTGACGTATTTCCGCGTCTGGGGTACCCTGTGGCGCGACTGGATTACCAGTATCGACCATAAAAAAATCGGTATCATGTACATGATCCTGGGCCTGGTCATGCTGTTGCGCGGCTTTGCCGACGCGCTCATGATGCGTACCCAGCAGGCGATCGCCTTTGGCGACAACCCTGGCTTCCTGCCTCCGCATCACTACGACCAGATCTTCACCGCCCACGGCGTGATCATGATCTTCTTCGTCGCGATGCCTTTCGTAACGGGTCTGATGAACTATGTCGTGCCGATGCAGATCGGCGCCCGCGACGTGGCGTTCCCATTCCTGAACAACTTCAGCTTCTGGATGACCACCTTCGGTGCCGTGCTGGTGATGGCTTCCCTGTTCGTCGGCGAATTCGCGCGCACGGGCTGGCTGGCATATCCACCGCTGTCTGGCATCGCTGCCAGTCCGGATGTGGGGGTAGACTATTACATATGGTCATTGCAGATTGCCGGGGTCGGGACGCTATTGTCTGGCGTCAACCTGATCGCCACCATCGTCAAGTTCCGCGCGCCTGGCATGACCTGGATGAAAATGCCAGTGTTCACCTGGACCGCTCTGTGCACCAACATCCTGATCGTCGCTGCTTTCCCGGTGCTGACCGCTGTATTGGCCATGCTGTCGCTGGACCGTATCGCCGGCTTTAACTTCTTCACCACCGAACTGGGCGGCAACGCCATGATGTACGTCAATCTGATCTGGATCTGGGGTCACCCAGAGGTGTACATCCTGATCCTGCCACTGTTCGGCGTGTTCTCGGAAGTCGTCGCCACCTTCAGCAGCAAACGCCTGTTCGGCTATGCTTCGATGGTCTACGCTACCTGCGTCATCATGATCCTGTCCTACCTGGTGTGGCTGCATCACTTCTTCACCATGGGTTCGGGCGCCAGCGTCAACTCCTTCTTTGGTATCACCACCATGATTATCTCGATCCCGACGGGCGCGAAGATCTTCAACTGGCTGTTTACCATGTACCGCGGCCGTATCCGTTTCGAACTGCCCATGATGTGGACGATCGGCTTCATGATCACCTTCACCATCGGCGGCATGACCGGCGTGCTGCTGGCCGTACCACCTGCTGACTTCGTGCTGCACAACAGCCTGTTCCTGATTGCTCACTTCCATAACGTGATCATCGGTGGCGTGGTGTTTGGCGTGTTCGCTGCAATCAACTACTGGTTCCCGAAAGCATTCGGCTTCAAGCTCGATAACTTCTGGGGCAAATGCTCGTTCTGGTTCTGGTTCGTTGGCTTCTACCTGGCCTTCATGCCGCTGTACGTGCTGGGCCTGATGGGCGTGACCCGCCGCATGAACCACTTTGAAGATCCATCGCTGCAAGTGTGGACCATCATCGCCTGGTTTGGTGCTGTCTCGATCGCGCTGGGTATCGGTTCGATGCTGGTGCAGTTCTATGTCAGCTTCCGCAACCGCGAAGCACTGCGCGATGTGACCGGCGACCCATGGGGCGGCCGTACGCTGGAATGGTCGACGTCGTCGCCACCGCCAGACTATAATTTCGCCTTCACGCCGCAAGTGCACGAACTCGATGCATGGACCGACATGAAGAAACACGGTTACCAGCGTCCGACGTCGGGCTTCACGAAGATTCACATGCCTAAGAACACCTGGGCTGGTTTCGTGATCGCCGCCTTGAGCGCCGTGATTGGTTTTGGCCTGATCTGGCAAATGTGGCTCGTCGCCGGCCTCGGCTTCGTGGTCATGATGGCTGCCATCATCACCCATACCTTTAACTACAAGCGCGATTTCTATATTTCGGCGGAAGAAGTGACCCGTACCGAAGACGCTTACACTAAATTGCTGAGCAGCCATGTCTGATACCATCGCCCATAACACCGGCGCCGCTGGCGCCGCACCATCGCGCAGCTACTTTGTGCGCGAGCACCACCCGGAAAACGCCAGCTTGCTGGGTTTCTGGCTCTACCTGATGAGCGATTGCCTGATCTTCGCCTGCCTGTTTGCCGTCTATGCAGTATTGGGCCGCAACTATGCAGACGGTCCGACCGGCGCCGCACTGTTCGACCTGCCGCTGGTGGCCGTCAACACGGCCATGCTGCTGCTGTCGTCGATCACCTATGGCTTCGCCATGCTGACCATGCAGCGCAAGAAACTGGGCGCTACCCTGGTATGGCTGGCCATTACCGGCCTGTTCGGCCTGGCCTTCCTGTCGCTGGAACTGTATGAGTTCCATCACCTGATCCACGAAGGCGCAGGCCCGCAACGCAGCGCGTTCCTGTCTTCGTTCTTCGCGCTGGTTGCCACCCACGGCTTGCACGTGACGTTCGGTATCGTCTGGCTCGTGACGTTGATGTTCCAGCTGAAAAAGCATGGCCTGACGCCTGAAAATGGCCGCCGCATGATGTGCCTGTCGCTGTTCTGGCATTTCCTGGACGTGATCTGGATCGGCGTATTCACCTTTGTTTATCTGATGGGAGTCCTGCCATGAGCGACCACACCACACACGGCGACCATGATCACCATGACAGCCAGCACCATGACCAGCACGATCATGGCAGCCTGAAAAGCTACACCATCGGTTTCATCCTCTCGGTGATCCTGACGGCAATTCCTTTCTGGCTGGTGATGAACAAGGTCATCACCGATTCGGGCACGATGGGCCTGGTACTGCTGGCGTTTGCAGCAGTGCAAGTGGTGGTACACATGGTGTACTTCCTGCACATGAACGCCAAGTCCGAAGGCGGCTGGAACATGATGGCACTGGTCTTCACCATCATGGTGGTGGTCATTGCCATGGCCGGTTCGCTGTGGGTCATGTACCACATGAACCACAACATGATGCCTAGCATGATGCCTGACGCCATGCACATGCAATCGGCTCCATGATGAGTCAACCGCGCCCAGGCAGTATCGGGCGCGCCCCTGGCGCCGCATCGCAAGATGCCGCGCCAGGCCCACGCGGCACAGTCATGCGTTATGTATGGCTGGTGCTGGCGGGGATCTTGTTTGCCGGTTTCTGTGCCCTGGGCACCTGGCAAGTCAAGCGCCTGCAATGGAAGCTTGACCTGATCGCGCGCGTCGACCAGCGCGTACATGCGCCCGCAACGGACGCACCTGGACCTGCAGCATGGGCCAGTGTGACGCAGCAAACGGATGAATACCGCCACGTGCGGCTCTCCGGTACTTATCTCCCCATATTCAATACCCTGGTGCAAGCCACCACCGAACTCGGCAGCGGCTACTGGCTGATGACGCCTTTGCGCCTGGCAGACGGCAGCACCGTGCTGATCAACCGGGGTTTCGTGCCCAGGCGCGAAAGCATCGCCGCCAGCACGCCGGCCGGCATCGTCACCGTCCAGGGCTTGCTGCGCATCAGCGAGACGGGCGGCGGCTTTTTGCGTGAAAACAGTCCTGCCACGCAGCACTGGTATTCGCGCGACGTGGCGGCGATTGCCACCTCGAACATGCTGACCAAGGTGGCGCCATATTTTGTCGATGCCGAAAAAAATCAGGAAACCGCCGCCGACGCCCCGGTCGGTGGCCTGACGGTGATTTCCTTCCATAACAGTCACCTGGTGTACGCCTTCACCTGGTATGCGCTGGCCCTGATGGTGGCCGGCATCAGCTGGTGGCTGCTGCGCGAAGAGCGCAAGCGCAAGGCCAAGGCCGAGGCAAAACAAGCTGGACAGCAGGGCGGCTAAGGTGGAAATACTGCCTAACCGCGCTGTGCTGGAACGCGGTGCGGTGGCGGCCGAGATGGAACATCCGGCCGGCCACCAGAACATGAAGCTGCTGATCCAGCTGCGCTGGCTGGCCGTGATCGGCCAGATCAGCACGATTTTTGGCGTCGGCGTCGGCCTCGGGATCGCATTGCCCGTGCCGTATATGCTCGAAGTGCTGTCTTGTCTGATCGCCTTCAACCTGGCCAGCCTGTTGCGCTGGCACGAACGCCAGCCCGTCTCGAACACGGCGCTATTCCTGGCCTTGCTGGTCGATGTGACCGTGCTGACAGCCCAGCTCTACCTGAGCGGCGGCATCAGCAACCCGTTTGCCTTCCTGTATTTACTGCAAGTCATCCTCAGCGCCGTGCTGCTGGAAGTATGGTCGACCTGGATCATGGTGGCCATTACCAGTCTGTGCCTGGGCGGTCTGGCCTTGCTGCCGGGGCCACCGCTGATCCTGTCCATCGATCCCGAGCGCGGCTTTTCCAGCCTGTACGTCCAGGGCTTGCTGATCTGCTTTATCCTGAACGCGGCCTTGCTGGTGGTGTTTATCACGCGCATCAACCGCAACCAGCGCGCCGGCGACGCCAAGGTGGCCGATTTGCGCCAGCGCGCGGCCGAAGAAGAACATATCATCCGCATGGGTCTATTGGCTTCCGGTGCGGCGCACGAACTGGGCACGCCGCTGGCCACTTTATCGGTCATCCTCGGTGACTGGCGCCGCATGCCCGAATTGAGCAAGAATGGCGAGTTGCTGGAAGAAATCACCGAAATGCAGGCGCAGTTGCAACGCTGCAAGAGCATCGTCAGCGGCATCTTGCTGTCGGCTGGCGAGGCGCGCGGCGAATCTTCCGTCAAGACCACGATCAATACCTTTTTGGGCGACCTGGTCGACGAATGGCGCAGCAGCCGCCCGATCCATGATTTTGAATACGACAACCGCATCGAACACGATGTGCCGGTGGTGTTTGATTCGACTTTAAAACAAACCATTTGCAATGTGCTCGATAATGCACTGGAAGCATCGCCGGACTGGCTGCGCTTCGAAGCCACGCGCGAACAGGATGCCTTGCACCTGGTCGTCACCGACGCCGGCCCCGGTTTCGAGCCCTCGATGCTGAATCACCTGGGCAAGCCGTATCAGTCCAGCAAGGGCAAACCCGGCGGCGGACTGGGCTTGTTCCTGGTGGTCAACGTGGCGCGCACCCTGGGCGGCACGGTAACGGCGCGCAACCGCGTGCAGGGCGGGGCGGTAGTGCACCTGACCTTGCCGCTGGCGGCCATCAAACTGGAAACGGAAAACAAGAATAATGACTGACGAGCGTTTGTTACTGATCGTGGAAGACGACGCGGCGTTTGCGCGCACCCTGGCCCGCTCGTTCGAGCGGCGCGGCTACACCGTGATCCACGCCACCAATCATGATGAAGCGAGCGCCTTGCTGGAACACCACAAGCCCGATTACGCGGTGGTCGACCTCAAGCTGAACGGCAACACCTCAGGCCTGGCTTGCGTGCAGATGCTGCACCAGCGCAATGAAGACATGCTGATCGTCGTGCTGACCGGCTACGCCAGCATCGGCACGGCTGTGGAGGCGATCAAGCTGGGCGCCTGCCAATACCTGGCCAAGCCATCGAACACGGACGATATCGAGGCGGCCTTCGGCCACGTGGCCGGCAGCGCCGAAATCGAACTGACCAGCCGCGCGACCAATATCAAGACCCTGGAATGGGAGCGCATCCACGAAATGCTGGCCGAAACGGATTTCAATATCTCGGAAACGGCCCGCCGCCTGGGCATGCACCGGCGGACTTTGGCGAGGAAGCTGGAAAAGCAGCGGGTGAAGTAGGGGCTGATCTGCCGGCTCTGCTTCCCATACCCGACGGCGCGCATGACAACGGCTAGTGCGACTTCGGGCTGTTTGATTGAGGATGAAGGTTGAATTCCCAAAAATTCTCGCCCGGTCGGGCAGTGATTAAGCACAGAATAGTTCACTGATCGAGATGGTCGAGATGGTCGATCCCTTCCATTTTCCCGCCAAAGAGGGACAAGTGCTCGCGAGAGCGCACTAGCAAGTCAGCTTGGTCTGCACGCGGGTCGTCTACAAGTCGCACTTGCAGTATCATTTCATCGTCAAGTTCCTCAGTCTGCAAGCTGTCTAGCGCATGAAGTCCCACATATCGCTGTGTCACGGCCTTGCCCTGACGATTCATGTAAACATGTTCCGACGATTCGCAGAGTAAATTGGCCTTCATATAGGCCGCGTCCGGACAGTCAGCCTTGATCAATACGATTTCAATGAGTAAGGTCGGCTGCGCGCAATTCGTGACGGCCACATCGTCACCTGCGCGACCATTGCAAGCACAGATAGAAAGCTTGACACGCCTACGACGAGGAACTGCCACTGGCCAGGTTCCGGCGATATTATCCTGCTCTTTAAGAATTAAAAATATTTGCAGTTACCCGACCAAACGAATTCCCGTTTTTTCAGCATATATGCGCATGTTAAGTATTCTGCGGCTTCATCCAATTCACTTTTCTCTAATGCACATTGTTCCAAGCGAAGATGCAAGAATTGAATGTCTGCGCCACTAGGGAAGATCATTGTATAGCAAAACGCATCCAAACTGACAATACCCCCAGGGGAAGCGTGCGTCTGCCATTGCTGCCAGGAATCAGGTGCTAGCCTCCCATTCGCTTTTAGGTTCAGAAACAATCTTCCAAGTCTCGTTGTACTTCGAACTCGCACCACACAGTCATTGACCTTTACTAAGTAAGTTGCATTAAATTATTGTTATTCCTGAATTTCATAAGCGGCGCGCTGTAGGGCTGTCAGTAAGGTTCATCCTCTGCTCCATTGCATCGCGGCGGCCACCTTGCAGCGCATCCGCTTCTGTTTACGACCAATGCACAATAATTTCGTGGAGATTACTTAGCTAATCAACTGATGCCGAGAGCGACATTATTCTTTCTCGCACTGCGGTGGTTAGTTCTAGTTCCATATCTAAGTAGTTCATCAATTTTTTGCTGTCAAAGCCTGATGGGCTGGTGAAATGCCGTTGTTGTCTCAGCTCAATGCGTTAGGGAGCCACCGATTAATTCGACTTTTCGTCCAAACCATGTATGTAAGTTCTTGATTTGTAAGGGGACGGATTTTTAGAAACTGAATTAATCAGCGCTTCCTTAGAGAAGTGCCGTCGATGAATAATCAGTATTTTCCTAGCGCCTTATTTTCTACCTTTAAACTAAAATGGAATATTCGTCCTATTGGAAATTCATATGTCGGTCACCTCTGAATTTACGCATAGCCATTCGAGAAGTAATTACATGATTGAAGTGTTGAGGGAGTGAAATTTATACCAATAGTAAAAACCCACTTCATTATCCAAGGAATAAGGCCTATTTTTTTATTATTTATAAATCATATATTTATTTAGATTTACAAATAAAAAGGGATGTAGGGAATCTCTAGCTATTTTTTTTCTAGATAATTTTCTTTGTGATTCTTGGTTTAATTATGTTGTTAAAGAAATAAGTCTGGAGTAAATATAATTCCCCAAAAGGATGGAACTATGGTAGTGTGGCATTTCTTGCAATTTAAATTATAGCAATGGAAGATAAATGATGAAAACGGAGCTCTTTACAGTATCAAAAATATTTCACGAATCACTCTTCCGCATTCCAGATTACCAACGTGGCTACTCTTGGGAGGAGCGTCATTTGAAAGATTTTTGGGCAGATTTGGAGCAGCTCGTCGAAGGAAAGAACCACTATACCGGTGTGTTAACTTTAGAAGCTGTACCTGCAACTATTTGGGAGAATTGGGTTGATGATAGGTGGATAATTGAATCGAGGAGATATGCGCCATACTATGTCGTTGATGGTCAACAACGTCTTACAACTATCACTATATTACTGCAATGTATATTGGAAATTTCCGGTGATGACGATTTAAATTTTACTCCTGCCGATTCTGTTGAGAAAAAATACATTTTTGATCATCGTGCAAAAAGTCACTCTAGAGCCTATATATTTGGATATGAAAAAGACAATCCAAGTTATGAATATCTAAAAACAAAGATATTTGGTGAACCATCTGACCATCATTCCACAAACGAAGAAACAATTTACACAAGAAATCTTTTAAATGCTAAAGATTTTTTCATAAAAAAATTAAAAGATATAAAGAAGTCAAGCCTAGAAGTTTTATATACAAAAATTTCTCAACAATTAGTTTTTAATGTATATGAAATAGCAAAAGAAATAGATGTATTTGTCGCATTTGAGACTATGAATAATCGAGGGAAGCCACTGTCAACTCTTGAGCTGCTGAAAAATAGATTAATATATTTAGCAATGCAGATGCCTGATGCTGGTAATGGTGATGGAACAAGATTGAGGCGAGTTATTAATGATGCATGGAAAACTGTTTATCATAATTTAGGGAAAAATGAAAGGCGACAACTTGCAGATGATGATTTTTTAAGAACTCATTTTTCATTATATTATCATTTATATGTAAGCCCAGAACTTCCTGTGGACGAAGATGAGAGTCAGCGATATATGTCAAAATATATGACGGTTATTGATAATACATCTAGCTTTTTATTGGGTAGATTATTTACAAGAAAAAGGCTCTCTGAGAGTCCGAATGATCCTCTTCCGAATATTACGTCTGAAACACTTCACGACTATGCTGCACACTTAAAATCTTCTGTAGAAATTTATTTTAAAATAAGCACTCCTGATAGAAGTGATTATTCAGAAAATGAGAAAATAATGCTCGAGCGCTTAGGGCGATTGCGGGGATATGGTGCAAGTCCTTTGTTGTTGACATTGTATGTTTTGGAAAAAAATTCGGCAAAACGTCATACTTTGCTTCATGCATTTGAGCGTTGGAACTTTTTAACATCCATGAAGTGGGGTGTTCAAAGAACCTTATATTTTAATCGCTATATAAATATTGAAGTTGTTAAATTCATGAAAGGCAAAGTAAAAATAGATCATTTGGTAACTTTTTACACAAACACTATCGATCAGATATTAAAAGAAGAATCTGTTGCTGATTCAATAAATAATTGGATAAAAAATGGGCCAGGATATTACGGATGGAGAAGCATTAACTATTTTTTATTTGAATATGAACTTTCTTTAAAAGAAAAATCTAAATCTTCCAGATCAAAAATTGATTGGGATGCATTTTGTGCTGAAAATTTCCAAAGCGATTACTCGTCTATTGAGCATATATATCCTCAGAAAGCAAGATCTCCGTACTGGACTGAAAGGTTTGGGAGTTTTACACCTACTCAAAAACGTCTCCTAAGAAATTCTTTGGGTAATTTACTTGCTCTTTCGGCTCCGAAAAATTCCAGCTTAGGTAATAAATCATTTCATGAGAAAATTGGAAGAGAAAGTGATACTGTTGGATATCGGTATGGTAGTTATTCAGAGAATGAAGTTGCTGCATATGCAGATTGGGGTGCGCCTGAGATTGTTGAGCGTGGAATTAAAATGTTAAGTTTTATGGAGTCAAAATGGGGATTTGTTATTGGTGATAATGAGCAAAAAATTAAAGCACTTGGACTTTCGTTTTTGCTGAGAAGTAATAAATTCAGTTCTCAATAATTTTATTTGTTGCAATAAATATGCGGGTTGGTGTTAAGTGTAATAAGTATCCTAAGAGTATGAGATTTATTGCTCTGGATAAATAAAGGTCTTTCTGCCAATCCGATTAGATCTCGCTGAATTTTTAAATTTATGAGGATGTTTATACTGAGCGAATCAATGAGCGATAATGAAGGGGGATTTCTATACTGTAATTTTTTTAGAGATTCTAAAATTTATAGTTCAAGCCCTATCAAAGTCTTAAACATGGTTTCAATCGATCAGCGCTACTGATACAGATCTGCTTTCTAGTTGTTTCAATGGATACGTATCTCCATGCGAGCATCAATCAGAGCTGATATGGTCGTATAAATGCTTTACCTCGTCTTTGAGTTAATTGGCTGTATATCCTTTGTAAACTTCGAAAGTATCGTGATGAACTGATTGCAGAATTTTTTTCTGTCGTATAGATTCTTGATGCAGGGCAACCCGTAGCAAATAGGATTCCTATCCATTGATATTAAAGCCGGACACTTTCCAGCTATTGTCTTTCTCCAAGGTCGTCGTGACGGTTTCTTTCACGTCGGCCTTGTTTTCATACTGGCTCACGTAATCGATGATGACCTGGTCCGGGCCCGGCTTGCCGGCGGGCGCTTTTTGCAGCACGGCCGACTTGAACTTGCGCGACTTGAAATCGCCCAGCGGCCAATGCAGGGCTGTAATCAACATCTTCCAGCTTGATTTCGACATCTCGCTGCGCATGGAAGCGGCGCTGGTTTCCCAGCTTCCCGCATAATCTGCCGTATCGACGCGCTTGAGCCAGGCATCGGCCGATACCTTGGCGGCTGCAACGGCCGGGGATTCCTGGGCAATCACGGGTTGAGCGGCAAACACGGTGGCGGCGACGATCAGGGCAGACAGGGTTTTCATGGTGGCGATGGAAAATGTTGGTAATCTCACATATTATCTCGAAGGCAATGCCCAGCATAGTATTTTTAAAAGCAGATGTCGCCGCGTAGCATCATGCTGGTGGAAGGCCAGATGAACGCTAGCGTAGCAGATCAAAAAAACTCTGCGCGACCAGCTGTCCATTGACGATCAATTCCACCTGATGACGGCCGGCATAATGCGTGCGCGTCGTGAAGTCGCGGATCTGCTGCCTGCGCTCAAACGCAATATGCTGGCCAGGTTCCAAAGTCACTTCCTTGAGCTTGAAGACCTTGGCCGTGGTGGCCTGGTTTTGCCGCACATAGCCGATGCGGTGGTGTATCAGCAGCTTCTGCGGCCCGGGCGCGGTCGAGCTGAGCTGGCATGCCACAGTGAGGGTTTCGCCAAGAATGATCTGGCCCGGCGTCACCTCGAACTTGCCCACGATAATCTCGGGTGCGGTTTCCGCCCCCAGCATGGCCAACGCTTGCGGGTTGCCCTGTTTGAGCAGGGTGCGCAAGGCGTGGCGCACGATCCAGCGCGTGTGCGCGTTTTCCACGCCCCATAACGCCGCCCGTTCCAGTACCCAGGCAGGATGGCTCTTTGTCACATCGTTCAGATGATTGGCGACCGACTTGCGCACGTACAGGCTAGCGTCGGCGCGCAGATTGTCGAGGATGGGCGCGGCCAGTTCGGGCGACTGTTCGATCATGCGCAAACGGAATGACCAGGGCAAACGTGGCCGGCAGCCCTCGCATGCCAGCCGGCGCACCGCCGCATCGGCGTCCTGCGACCAGCCCTGCATGATGTCCAGCGCGCGTAAAGTATCGTCGCGCAGGAATGTGCGCACGGCGAACTCGGAAGTGCTGTAGCGCGTGAAGAATTTCAAGGCATCCATGGAGCGCTCGAAGGCATGGCGGCCATACTGGCTCACATAATCGGGCGCCACCAGCGAAACGAAACCGCTACCGAGCTTGGGCGCCGCTTCCATCAGCATGGGCAAGACCGCCTCGTAGCCATCCATGGCCAGGCTGGCTGCGACGATGGCCTCGCTGGCGCGGCGCACGCGCTGCATCAGGCTCAGTTGATCGAGGCCCTCGAGTGCGCAGGCAAGAAAGGCTGTGGCATCAAATGCGGGCGCGATCGCGGCCAGAGTGGCCGACAGGGTGCGCAATTGCTGTGCGCCCATCGATTGCTTGAGTGGCGTATTGGTAGATGTTGTCATGGTGACGCAGGGTTCGATTGCTGGGAGGCGTGAGTATGCTGCACGCTGCTGTCAGTTTCTGTCAGTAGCCAGCCATTCCATTTTCTGCACCTGGATATGCGGATGGCTGGCCAGCGGCTCCCATTCCGGCAAGAACACAAAACCCTGGTTGCGGTAAAACGCCGCCGCCCGTGCATTGTCTGCCGCCACATCGAGCACCAGCCGGCGATGGCCGCTTGCCATGGCGCGCTGCTTGACGGCATGGACCAGTTGCGCGGCCACGTCCATGCCCCGGTAAGCGGGATCGACCCACATGGCGATCAGCATGCATTCTTGCAGACTATTGACGACCTGCGCGGCGATGCCGACCGCCTGTTCGCCATGCCAGGCCAGGAAAAAGGTCCGCTGGGCCGAACTGCTGGCCCGTTGTTGCCACTCTTCATCGCCCTGGGCCGCCGCGCTGGCGTGGCTGACGCCAAACGCCGTCGGCGCGTCGAGCAGGGCGGCCAGGCGGATAGCTTTCAGCGCGCCCCAGTCGAGAGGAGCCGTGGGGCGGATGGTGATGCAAACTGTCAGGCTCATCAGCTTAGTGGGGCATCGTACCTGCACTGGCGGCGCCAGCGGCGAGCAAACGCAAGGTGGCGAGTGCACCAAGGAATAATTTTTTCATATTGCCTTCAAAGTTGTTCAGGTGAGGGGGCACTATCCAGTATCGCCAGAATATTTATTTTTAACAACTCCTTTTGTGCCTGATAGTAAAAGGAGTGGCAGAGAACAGACAGCAGGGCTCATGGCACGAACATTAACAATGTAACGCAATGTGTACAATCCGCAATAATAATTCCTTAGTGAAACATTTGTCTAATATGCTATTTTGGTAGATTGCCTCAAGATCAACGCGATCAGCAGTAGGGGCAGCACGACATGCAGCGTACCTATATTTATCACTCAAGGAAGAAAATGGATGTCAAGAATTTGCGCATCGGGCACAGGCTGAGCCTGAGCTTCGGTGTGGTGGCGGCGTTGCTGGCGATTATCGCTGCGCTGACCTTTGTGCGTATCGATGCGCTGGACCGCGATATCGATTCCACCAATAATTATCTGTACCCGAAAACCGTGCTGGCCACCCAGATCAAGGGCAAGGTCACGGAAGCCGTCATCAGCATGCGCAATGCCATGCTGCTGTCCGATCCGGCGCAGATCAAGCGTGAACTCGACAGCATAGAAACCGGCGCGAAAGTCATCGTAGCCTCCATAAACCAGCTGGAAAAGAGCGCCAGCACGGACGAAGACCGTCAGTTCATCACCAATCTGGCCCAGGTACGCGGCAAATTCGTGACGGCGCGCACCCGTTTTGCAGGACTGGTGCGCGAGCAGAAGGTCGACGAAGCCTACGCGGCCCTGTTCGATGAAGTGGGACCGACGCAGATGGCTTATTACGGCGTGCTCGACCAGCTGGTCGCGCATGAAGACAAGCTGATGCAGCAGTCCGGCAAACAGGCCATCGATAACGCCGCCAGCACCAAGCATCTGGTGCTGGCACTGACCTTCGCTGCCCTGGCCATCAGCGCTGTGGTGGCCTGGTATGCCACGCGTTCGATTACCGAACCACTGGCCAACGCCGTCGCCGTGGCCCGCAAGGTGGCCGATGGCGACCTGACCAGCGTCATCGTGTCCGATACCCGCGATGAAACGGGCCAATTGCTGCATTCCCTGAAGGATATGAACCAGGGCTTGCTGAATATCGTCAGCCAGGTGCGCGACGGCACGGGTGCGATTGCCACTGCCGCGGGCGAGATCGCGGACGGCAATGCCGATTTGTCCAGCCGTACGGAACAGCAAGCCAGTTCGCTGCAAGAAACGGCGGCGGCGATGGAAGAATTGACCACCACCGTACAGCAGAATGCCGACAACGCCGACCTGGCCAACAGCAAGGCGGCCAGCGCCTCCAAGGTGGCCGCTGCAGGTGGCCAGGTGGTGGGCGAAGTGGTCAAGACCATGTCGTCCATCAATGAGTCATCGCGCAAGATCGTCGACATCATCGGCGTGATCGACAGCATCGCTTTCCAGACCAATATCCTGGCCTTGAACGCCGCCGTGGAAGCGGCGCGCGCAGGCGAGGCGGGCAGGGGATTTGCGGTGGTCGCCACCGAAGTGCGCAGCCTGGCCCAGCGCTCGGCCGCCGCCGCGCGTGAAATCAAGGGGCTGATCGACGATTCCGTGGAAAAAGTCGGTTCGGGCACCCGTCTGGTGGAGAAGGCTGGCAGCACCATGGACGAGATCGTGCACAGCGTGCGGCAAGTAGCCGAAATCATTGCCGACATCAGCGCCGCCAGCCGCGAGCAGACGGTCGGCATCCAGCAAGTGAATCAGGCGATCACGCAAATGGATGAAGCCACCCAGCAAAACGCCGCCCTGGTCGAACAGGCGGCAGCCGCCTCGCAAGCCTTGCGCAGCGAAGCGGGCAATCTGGCGCAGGTGGTGAGTGCGTTCAAGCTGCAGCGTTTGGGAAGCTACGCTTGATAACATGACATTATAAAAAAAGGCCGGAATTTCCGGCCTTTTTTTATGGCTGCGACGCGGGATGTTCCGCCAGCGGCACAAACTGGCCGGTGGCTTCGTCGAGGGCATCGAGGGAGCCGTTCTCGATGTCATATACCCAGCCATGCAGGTTCAAGCGTTTTTGCGCGATGCCCAGCGCCACCGAGGGATGGGTGCGCAGGTTGTTCAGTTGCGCGATCACGTTGGCGCGCACCATGCCATCGATACGATGCTGTTCGGTCGGATGGTCGACCGATTCATTGATCATGCGCGCCGCATCGGCGTAGTGCAGCCAATGCTTGACCGCCGGCATATGATCCATGCAGGCGCAGGTGGCGATCGCCTTCATGGCGCCGCAATCGGAATGGCCGCAGATCACGATGTCGGTCACCTGCAGGGCGGCGACTGCATATTCCACGGTCGCGCTCACGCCGCCCGGCTCCGGGCCGAACGAGGGCACGATGTTGCCGGCGTTGCGGATCACGAAGAGCTCGCCAGGTTCGCGTTGCGTCACCAGTTCCGGCACCATGCGGCTGTCGGAGCAGGAAATGAACAGGGCCTTGGGTGTTTGGCCTGTGGCCAGGGTCTTGAACAGCTCCCGGCGTTCAGGGAAAACGTCTTTCTGGAAACGTAGAAATCCAGCAATAATATCGCGCATAAATCAAAAGAATAGTTATCTGACGCGGTATTGTCGCTGATTTTCTAGTGTCCATGTTGCTTTGATCAGCGTGTCATGGCGCGCCGCAGCACGTAGCTGAGGCCATCGACGGCAGCCACCATGAGCAGCATGGCAACAATGACGGTAGCGGCCGGCTGCATCTGGAACAGCGATAAATGGTATTTCAACATCTGCCCCAGGCCACCGGCGCCCACCACGCCCAGGATGGCGGCGGCGCGGATATTGTTTTCCCAGCGGTACAGGGTGTAGGACAGCATTTGCGGGCTGCACTGGGGCAAGGTGGCGTACAAAAAGGTTGCAGCCGGGCCGGCGCCATTGATGCGCAGGCTGGCGGCGGGCAGGGGCGGGCAGTTTTCAAAGGCATCGGCAAACAGCCGCCCCAGCACGCCCACCGTATGCAGCGCCAGCGCCAGGGTGCCGGCGAACGGACCCAGGCCGGCCGCGATCAGCAGGATGGACGCCCATACCAGTTCCGGTATCGAACGCAGCACATTCAATATGCCCCGCGTGGCATTGCGGGCCAGCTTGCCGAAACGCCCGCTGGCCGGTAAAGCCAGCAAGGCGCCCAGGATGGCGGCGATCATCGTGCCGATGGCCGACATGGCCAGGGTTTCAAAGGTGGCAGTGCCGACCTTGAGCAGGAAATTGGGTGACAGTTCGGGCGGCGCGAAGCCATGCAGGAAGTCGGCGGTGGTGCGGACGGCGTCGGCGCTGAAGAAGTCGCCCCATTTCAGGGGCAGGGTGGCAAAGCTGGCGATGACCAGCAGCAGCAAGCCGGCCAGCAAGGCCCAGGTGGACCAGTGCGTGCGGGGCGGGACGGGCAACAGAGGGTTCATGAGAGCCTCCTGCGCAGCATGGCCGAGACCGCATCGGCGCCCGCCACCAGCACCACGAACACCATCAGCATGGTGGCCAGTTCGTCGCCCGCCATCATCTTCATCGATTCATCCATGCGCTGGCCCAGGCCGCCTGCGCCGACGAAACCCATCACGACAGAGCCACGGATCGCGCATTCCCAGCGGTAGATCGTGTAGGACACCAGTTCGGCCGCCGCGTCGGGCAGCGCGCCATACAGCAGGGCGGCCAGGCGGCTGCTGCCATTGTTCAGCAAGGCGTTGCAGGCGGAGGCGTCTGATGATTCCAGGATTTCTGCGTAGACCTTGCCCAGCATGCCGCAATAAGTGAGGGCGATGGCGATCACGCCAGCCGTCGGCCCCAGGCCCACTATGCGCACCAGCAACAAGGCCCAGACCAGTTCCGGCACGCTGCGCAGCACCACCAGCAGGGTGCGCACGGCATGGCGCAAGGCAGCGGACCAGGGCGCCACCTTGCCGCTGCCCAGGCGTGAAATCGACAAACGCTCCGTCACCAGCAGGGTCAAAGGAATCGCACCCAGCATGGCCAGGGCCATGCCGGCCGTGGCCATGGCGATGGTTTCCCAGGTGGACGTGGCGACGATGGCCAGGAATTCGGCGCTGTGGGCGGGCGGCGCAAAGCTGGATAAAAATTGCCAGGTAGCCGACAGGCTTTGTGCATCCCATAGAATCCAGGGCTTGAATTCGGCTTGCACCAGCATCGGCCACAGCACGATCAGGACCACTGCGGTCGTGATCAGGCGGCCGCGCCAGGCCGGGTCACGCGGCATGGTCTTTGCTATTAACAATGCAGCCTCACGGCAGCGCCATCGGCATCGATTGTTGTAAAGGGGGAAGGAACATCGTCCTTGTTTTGGTACAAAGCGGCAATCATGCCATCGCTGACGTCAAGCCGGGCCGCGTCGAAGACGATTTTGCCATCGCGCAAACCGATAATGCGGGGAAAGCAGCTGCGGGCGATATCGACCTGGTGCAGGCTGCAGATCAATGTTGCATTGCGCGCCCTGGCTTCGTCTTGCAGCACGGCGATGGTTTGTAGCGCCAGGGTGGGGTCGAGTGCAGACAGCGGCTCGTCGACCAGGAACACTTCGGCGTTCGACACCAGCGCGCGCGCCATGCCGCAGCGCTGGCGTTCGCCGCCCGACAAGCGGTCCACGCGCGCATACAGTTTGTCCTGCAGATTGAATTTGCCGAGCGCCTCCCACGCGGCGCGCGGATCCAGCGGCACGAACAGCGAGCGGATGGCCGTCCACAAGCCCCATTGCGGCAAGCGGCCGGCCAGCACGGCATTGACCACCCGCTGGCGCGGCGGCAACGGCGGCGTTTGCGGCGCCAGGAACAGACGGGTACGCAAGGCGTGGCGTTCGGCGCTGCTTACTTGCCACGGTTGCACGCCAAGAATTTCCAGACTGCCTGAAGCTGGGCGCAGTGCGGCAGCCAGCGTATGCAGCAAGCTGGTCTTGCCCGCGCCCGACGGGCCGATCAGCGCGATCTGCTCGCCGGGCGCGACCGTCAGGTCCAGCTCGCGCAAGGCTAGCGCATTGGTGGCGGCGCCTGCGTGGTGGACGCTGAGTTTGTTAAGTTGGAATGTCATGCGGTGGGTGGGGGCCATTTACATTGATTAAGCCAGCGACAAAGAGCCGGGGGCAGTCCCGTCGGGACTGACCCCAGAATTGCACCTCTGGCTTTCTTACTTCAACAAGCCCGCATTGCGCGCGGCTGCTTCGATATCCTTGTAGTTCTCGGCCTTGGTCGGGATGAATTTGCTGGCGCGCTGCAGGTCGAGGATTTCCTTGCCTTCAGGCGTGGATGGGTTCAGTGCCAGGAATGCGTCCGTCAGCTTCTGGCGCACGGCGGGATTCATGTCGGCGCGCACGCTCCAGTTGTAATCGAAGTAGCCGGGCGTGGTGTAGAACACGCGCACTTTGCTAGGGTCAACCTTGTTGGACGACACCAGTTTTTCCCACACGGAGATATTCAGTGCACCCGCATCGACCTTGCCACCGGCGACAGCGGCCACGGTGGCGTCATGCGCGCCGGAAAACGCGATGCGTTTCAAATCGGTGTCCGGGTTGATCTTGGCGGACAGCAAGTAGTAGCGCGGCATCAAGTGGCCGGAAGTCGACGATTCAGAACCGAACGTGAAATTCTTGCCCTTCAAGTCAGCCAGCTTGTTGATGTCCTTGCTGGTGGTAATGAAGACGGACTGGAATTTGGTGTCTTCCTCGCGCTGCACCAGCGGCACGATCTTGCCGCCGCTGCGCTCATTGGCTTGCACGAAGGTAAAGCCGCCAAACCAGACCATGTCCAGCTTATGGTTGATCAAGCCTTCCACCGATGCCGCGTAGTCGGTCACGGGCGTAAATTCCACCTTCATGTTCAGCTTTTTTTCCAGGTAATTGCCCAGCGGCTTGAACTTGCGCTGCAATTCCGTCGGCGCTTCATCGGGGATGGCCGACACGCGCAGCACTTGCTGCGCCTGCGCCAGGCCGCAATGGATGGTCAAGGTGGTGGCCACGGTGACCAGGATGGCGGTAAATTTGGTAAAAGCACTCATGGTGTGTGTCTCTTTATTAGCTAATTAAAATACGGAAACCCCGGTACTGCCTTCAGCCATCTCGCCAATCACGGTCGCCTCGGCAAACCCTTCGGCGTGGAAGATCGCCAGCACTTGCTCGACGGCGTCCGGCGCGCAGGCCACCAGCAGCGGGCCGGCCGTTTGCGGATCGGTCAATATCGCCTTGTCGATAGCGTTCAAGCTGTCGTCCAGCTGCACTTGCGCGCCGTAACCTTGCCAGTTACGGTTGGATGCGCCCGTGATATTGCCGCTGTCTGCCAGTTGCCGCACTTGCGGCAGCAGCGGCACCTCCGCCAGATTGATGCGCGCCTGCAACTTGGCGCCGCGCGCCAGTTCCAGCGTGTGGCCCAGCAAGCCAAAGCCGGTCACGTCCGTCAGCGCATGCACGCCGTCCAGCAGGGCCAGTTTCTTGCCCGGGGTATTCAATTTGGTGGTGTTGTCGATCAGCGAGGCATAACCGCCGGCGTCGAGCGCATTCTTTTTCAGCGCGGCCGACAAGATGCCCACGCCGATAGGTTTGCCCAGCACCAGCTTGTCACCGGCGCGCGCGCCTGCATTGCGTTTCACTTGCGAAGGGTGCACCAGGCCCAGCACGACCAGGCCATAGATCGGTTCGACGGAATCGATGGTGTGGCCGCCCGCAATCGGGATACCGGCCTGGGCGCAGACGGTTTCGCCGCCTTTCAGTATCAGGCCGATGGTTTCCACGGGCAACTTGTTGATCGGCATGCCGACCAGGGCCAGCGCCATGATGGGCGTGCCACCCATGGCGTACACGTCGGAAATGGCGTTGGTGGCGGCGATGCGGCCAAAATCGAACGGGTCGTCAACGATGGGCATGAAGAAATCGGTAGTGGCGATCAGCGCCTGCTCGTCGTTGAGCTGGTAGACGGCCGCGTCATCGGACGTTTCTATGCCGACCAGCAATTCTTTCGGCAGGGGAAAGCCGCCGCTGCCTTTTAATATGTCGGCCAGCACGCCGGGCGCAATCTTGCAGCCGCAGCCGCCGCCATGGGCGAACTCGGTCAGGCGGATAGGGGTGTGTTGGGTTGTGGCGCTATCTGACATGGGAATTCCTGCGGATAAGGTATTCTAAAATTATTAACCCAAGAGCAAGGACTGGGGTCGGACCCTGAGGGTCCGACCCCGGCATTTCGCAGTTGGGGGTAATCAAGTTCACAGCCTGTTGCCGACGATAGCACATAATGCCGTCGCGGCAAGTTCAAAAGCTTGCTCTGAAATATCGTTCAAGACCAGCGGCGCGGCCTGTTCGTAGCGGCTGAAATTGCGCTTGATCGATTGTTGGTAAGCCGGATCGTAATGCTGGAGCAGCAGTTCTTCCACCAGTTCGGCCATGCGGCCAGCCAGGGCCAAGGTTTGCCAATGAGCGATTTTTTCGCGCCCATGCAGCTGCGTCAAATGGCCCAATTGCAGGTTCAGCTGCTCCGGATCGGCCACGAAATGGCTGTAATCATCGATCAGCAATTGCACGCGGTGGCGGGTATCGAGTTGCACGGCAGTACAGTCGGCGGCGCGCATTTTCTCCATCAGCGCGTCGGGCACGCGCAAGCGGCCCACTTTTTTGCTTTCCGATTCCACGAATACGGGTTGCGCCGGGTCGAAATGGCGCAATTGCTGCCACAAGCTGCTTTCAAACGCTTTTTGCGATGGCTGGTCCGCTTCGGGCAAGCCGCCCAGTACCGAGCCGCGGTGAGCGGCCAGGTGTTCCAGGTCGATCACTTGCGCGCCTTGCCGGTCCAGCACTTGCAGCAAACGGCTCTTGCCGCTGCCGGTGGGGCCGCACAGCACGTTGATGAAGTCAAACTTCGCGGGCAGTTCGGCCAGTTCGGCGTTCACATGGCGCCGGTATTGCTTGTAGCCGCCATCGAGCTGGGTCACGGGCCAGCCTATGCGCGCCAGGATATGCACCATGGCGCCACTGCGGTTGCCGCCGCGCCAGCAATACACGAGCGGCGTCCAGTCGTGTGCGTGGCCCAGGAAATGCTCTTCGATATGGCGCGCGATATTGGCGGCGATCAGCGCCGCGCCCAGTTTCTTTGCCTCGAAGGCGCTGGTCTGCTTGTACAGGGTGCCCACGCGCACGCGTTCTTCGTCATTGAGCACGGGCAAGTTGATGGCGCCCGGAAGATGGTCTTCGGCAAATTCGGAAGGGCTGCGCACATCGATGATGGCATCGAAGGCGCCCAGGCGCGGCAGGATCTCGCCAAACGGCAAGATGGCTGGATATTTCATTGTGGCAAAGTTGACAGGACGTGGGCGCCTATTATCCCCGATAAACGTCGCTGGCGTGCGCCTGTCACTTTGCTTCCTGAAAACTGTTGAAGAATCGCAGCAGGCTATGCGGCGCTTCGTCGCCGAAGCACATGGCGAACAGTCGTGCGGACTCTTCGGATGCTTGCGCGCTGCGCAGGAACAGCGCGGTTTCATAGACCAGCAGCGCCGCTTCCACGTCGCCGGGGTGGGCGGCAATCGCTAGTGCCAGCTCGGCGCCGTCATACATGGCCAGGTTGGCGCCTTCGCCGGATGGCGCCATCAAATGCGCCGCATCGCCCAGCAGGGTGACGCCAGCCACGCGCTGCCAGCGGTGCTCGACGGGCAGGGTATGCAGGGCGCGCAGCACGGGCGTGGTGCCGCCATCGGTGATCAGGGCGGTCAGCGCTGGCGCCCAGCCGTCAAACTCTGCCGCCACGCGGGCCAGGGCCGCCGCATCGCTGAAATCGCTGCCGGTGAACCACTCTTGCGGTTTGCTCAAGGCCACATAGGTGTGCAGCAAGCCATCGGGTTCGCGGTGGGCCAGTATGCCTTTACCGGGCGCCAATGCAAACAGGGCGCCGCCGCCCACGGCCACGGCGCTGGCCGGGTGATGGTTGTCGCTGTCGTACAGATAGGTTTCAACAAACGAGGTGCCGGTGTACACCGGTTTCGCCTCGGAAACTAATGGACGGACTTTGGACCAGGCGCCGTCCGCGCCGACCAGCAAGCCGGTGGTGACTGTCGTGCCATCGGCAAAGTGCAAGCTATGTTGTCCGCCATCGAGCGTGTTGACGGCCGTCAGCTTATGGCCCCAGCGTACCGTGCCTTCAGGCAAGGACTCGAGCAGGATGCGGCGCAGCTCGCCTCGTTGCACTTCAGGCCGGCCACCGGTGCCATCGTCTGCCTGCTCGAACAGGACTTCGCCCTGGCTGCCCAGCATGCGGGTGGCTTGTCCACCTTCATGGATGAGGGCGCGGAAGGTGTCGTACAGGCCAGCGGCCTTGAGCGCCAGTTGCCCGTTGTAATCGTGAATATCGAGCATGCCGCCCTGGCTGCGCGCCTTGGCCGAGGCTTCTGCCTCGTAGACCGTGGCGGCGATGCCGTGTACGTGGAGGACGCGGGCCAGCATCAAGCCGCCCAGGCCCGCGCCGATGATGGCGATAGAAGTATGCATGGTGTTTCCTTTGAGGAAAGTCATAAAAATGTAATGGAACATTGTTCCATTCAGATTTTGCGCCTGGCCGTCATCTGTGTCAAGATAAGTCATGACTGAAAATGTAACGAAAAATTCAAGACGCGCCTCAAGAGGGGAAGCAGCCTTATCGCGCGACACCATCATCGATGCGGCCATCGCATTGCTCGATAGCAGTGGCGAGAACGGCCTGACCTTCCGCGCGCTGGCAGCGAAACTGGCCACGGGCGCCGGGGCGATTTACTGGCATGTGGCCGACAAGGATGCCTTGTTTACGGCTGCCTCCGATGTGATCGTGGCCCGTACTATGGGCGTTTCCTTGCCTGATGCCACGCCGCAGCAACATATCCAGACCCTGGCGTTGGCCATGTTCGAGGCCATGGATGCGCATCCGTGGCTGGGCTCGGCCTTGTCACGCGCGCCGGGCCAACTGCCCACGATCCGTATCCTGGAACGGCTGGGCCAGCAAGTGGCGGCGCTGGGCGTGCCGGGTGGCCAGCAATGGGGGGCGGCCTGTACCTTGTTGAATTATCTGCTGGGCGTCGGTGGCCAGAATGCGGCAAATGCCTCGATAGCCCAGGTCCAGGACCTGGAACGAGAGCATTTCCTGCAAACCATGGCGAGCACCTGGTCGCAGCTCGATGCGCAAGAGTATCCGTTTACCCGCAGCATGGCCGGCAAATTACGCGAGCATGACGACCGGGCAGACTTTCTGGCAGGGATCGATCTGATCGTGCGGGGCATAACGGCGTCAGCCCAATAGCCGTCCCAGCAAGGGCCCCAGCAGCGGCGACAGCAGCACCGTGACGATGCCGGAAAAAATCATCGTCAGGCTGGCCACCGCGCCTTCTTCGCCACCCACCTTGTTTGCTACCGATAAACCGAAACCATGCGCGGCCGCCCCGTATGGCGCACCACGGGCAATGCGCATGCGCAAGGGCAGCAGTTGCAGCAGCGGCCTGCCGAGCAGCAAGCCGAACAGTCCCGTGATGATCACGAAGACGCCCGTCAACTGGCTGGAGCCGCCCATATGGCGCGACGCTTCCAGCGCGAATGGGGTCGACACGGAGCGGGCCAGCAAGCTGCGCGCCATGCTGCCGTGCAAGCCCAGCAGATGGTCCAGCAGCACGGTGGCAAGCAGCGAGGCAGCGATGCCCGCCAGGCTGCCCAGCGACAGGGCCAGCCAGTGCTTGCGGATCAGCTTGCGTTCCTGATACAGGGGCAGGGCAAACGCCACCGTAGCCGGACCGAGCAGCCACGACAGCCACTGCGTTTCGCCAAAATAGGTGGTAAACGGGGTCGACGTCAGGGCCAGGATGGCGATCAGGATGGCCGAAGTACAAATGGCTGGCGTCAGCAGAAAGTGCGGATGACGCCGGTGCAAGGACTGGTTGGCGTAAAACAGGACCAGGGTCAGCAGCAAAAATATCAGTGGCAGCACAGCGCTCATGCAGCCCTCCGCGCGGCGCGCTGGCGGCGCAGCATGGTCAGCCTCCGCTGCCGTTCATAGCGGCACACGTGCTCCACAGTCCAGGCCGTGGCCAGCAAGACGCAGATGAAACCGAGGCCGATATCGAGCAGCAAGCTCAAGCCCTGGTCTTTCAGCAACTGGGTAAATTGCACTACCGACACCACCAAAGGGATAAAAAACAGCAGCATGTTCGCCAGCAGCCAGTTGGCGCCCCGTTCCACGCTGGCCGGGCGCACCTTGCCCGACAGTAGCAAGGCCACCAGTACGAACAGGCCCACCACGCCGCCGGACAAGGGTAAATGCACAGCATTGACGGCACGGTCCGCCAGCCACCAGACCACGCTCAGCAGCCCCACTTGCCATAGCGTTTGCAAGGGCGCCCATGCGTGGAAGGCGCGGGCGGAATACGGCAGGGAAGACACAGGGGCTTTCAAGACAGGCTTTCAGGAGGGCGAAAATGGCATTGTAGGGGCCACGCATCGAAAGATAAAATGACTTAAAATCATGCATATCATTCGATATTGGAATGCATCATGGATATACGCTCCTTGCGCTACTTCGTTGAAGTGGTCGAACAAGCCAGTTTTACGCGCGCCGCGGCCAGGCTGCACGTCACGCAACCGACTGTCAGCAAGATGATTGCGCAGCTGGAACAGTCGCTGGGCCTGGACTTGCTGGACCGCCAGGGCAAGCGTTTTACCTTGACGGATGCGGGCAGGGTGGTGCTGTCGCGCGCCCATGCCCTGCTGGCCCTGCATGCGGAACTGGGCGTGGAATTGCGCGACCTGCAACAGATGGAACGCGGTGAGTTGTGCATAGGCGTATCACCGCAGACGCATTCGGTGATGGCGCCCTGGCTGGCTGAATATCACCGGCGTTATCCACGCATCGAGCTCAAAATGTATGAAAGCGGCTCGCAGGCGATCGAGCGTGAATTGCGCAAGGGCGTCATCGAGCTGGGCACCATGCTCGATTACGCGGGCAATGCCGGCATCTGGCAAGATTTCGAAGCGCTGCCGCTGGTGCGCTCGCCCTTGTGCCTGCTGGCACCGCTGGAGTCTCCCTGGCGCGGCCGGCAGACAGTTGCCATGGCCGAACTGGCTGACAGTCCCTTTGTATTTTATGGCGATTCCTACGCCCTCAATGATGTGGTGCTGGCCGCTTGCCAGCAAGCAGGTTTTACGCCACGCATTGCCGGCCGCAGCGGCCAGTGGGATTTTATTGCCTCGCTGGTGCGCCTGGGCGTGGGTGTCTGTCTGCTGCCGAAAACCTTTTGCGACACCCTCGATGCGCGCCAGTTTGCCATCGTGCCCCTGGCCGAACCGGTGCTGGAATGGAACTTGATGCTGGCCTGGCGCCGTGGCGGCCGGCTGTCGTTTGCGGCCCGCGCCTGGGTTGAACTACTGCAATCGCACATGGCGCACGCCGCCCGCTTACAATAGGCGCTTCTCCACTTTTTGCCACTACAGATGAACACCACCGGGAAAGCCAATTGGAAGCGCCACGCGGGATCTTTGCTGCTGGGCTTGTTATGCACCGTGGGCCTGATGAGCGAGATGGGCTACGCCCAGGCCGCCATCCCCGTGTATGGTTACTTCGTCAAGAATACCTATCCGCACGATCCCCAGGCGTTCACGCAGGGTTTGCTGTTCAAAGATGGCCATCTGTATGAAAGCACGGGCCAGAACGGGCAATCGTCCTTGCGCAAGGTGGAACTGACCACCGGCAAGGTGTTGCAGCGCGCCATGATGGACAAGGATGTGTTCGGCGAAGGCATCACCGATGTGGGCGATGAGATCATCGGCCTGACCTGGACCTCGCAAGTCGGTTATGTATTCGATCAGAAGACCTTCAAGCTCAAGCGCAAGTTCAGTTACACGGGCGAAGGCTGGGGCCTGGCCAGCGACCGGAAATATGTCTACATGAGCGATGGCAGCGCCTTCATCCGCGTGCTGGACCCGAAAACCCTGGCCGAAGTGCGCCGGGTCGAAGTCAAGGCCGAGGGCAAGCCGATCACGCGCCTGAATGAGCTGGAAATGGTCGATGGACAATTGTTCGCCAACGTCTGGGGCGCCGACGTGATCGCCCGCATCGACCCGGCCAGCGGCAATGTGGTGGGCTGGATCGACCTGACGGGCTTGCTGCCAGCCGGTCAGCGGGGCACCGATAATCCCGACGCCGTGCTCAATGGCATCGCCTGGGACGCCCGTGGAAAACGCTTGTTTGTCACCGGCAAGCTGTGGCCCAAGCTGTTCGAAATCGAGCTGATCGAGATTCAGCGTCATTGATATCCGAGGTGTCGTAGCGGACAGTGTTGCTAACGAGTAATGGTCTATGATGGCGTTTTTTTCACGCCGACGCGATCTTTACAGGTAACCATGCTGTCTCTGCCCCATCTTTCCCTTGCCGTGCTGCTGACCACCTGCTTGTCAGCGGCGCAGGCCCAAGCGCCGTATGTGCCGGTAACCAGGCAATACGGCGACTTCCTCGTCAGCAATGACCGCTTCCTGACCCAGGTAACCTTGTCTTTCCGCAAGCAGGGTTATTGGCCCGGCGGTGCGCGCGAGGTGGTGGAAGTGCGGCCCTTGCCGGCCAAACGTGAAGGCCAGCCCATGCTGCTGGCCTTTACCAAGGGTTTTACGGGCCTGGGCACCATCCTCATCGGCGTGCAGAATGGCGTGCCATTGATGCGCCCCATCAGCCCCTTGCTGGAAAACCGTCTGGTGCAAACCGAGCGCGACCCGGAATGGGGCGTGCCGCAGCCGGGCCGCAGCGAGGTGCTGCTGTTTGCCCGCGACGCGCGTGCGCTCGATACCGGCACCGGCGACTTGCTGTGGTTTGACGTGCCGGGCGTGGCGACCGGTGCATATCCGAGTGCCATGCTGCTGTCCGTCTCGCCCGACAATACGCGTGGCGCCTACCTGACGAAAACGCAGATTATCGTGGCCACCCGCGACGAGGGCGTCGTTGCCGCCTTGAGCTTGCCGCCAGACAGCGCTCAGCGCTGGTTCAAGCCGCTGTCGGATACTGCCAGCGCGCAGGCGCGTGCCGCCATCCAGGCTGGCCAGGGCCGCACGGACAATGTGCGCATAGAGCGTGAGCTGAAACTGGCCTGGTTTGGCCAGCAATTTCAATGGAAAGAAGGCAAGTACGGCTGGCAAGTGACAGGCCTGGGCCTCACGTCCACGCCGGTTGCCGGCAAAGGAGTACAGCCATGAAGCTGCATGTTGTCGCCGCCTGTGCGAGTGCGGCTGTGCTGGCCGGCTGCGTGCATGGCGAGATGTTCCCCAGGGATTATCTGGTCCAGGACATAGCCCAGCAGCAAGCCTTGCTGGAACTGGAGGTCGTCTTCGCGCAGGCGCCCGACTACAAGCTCAGTTCGCGCAGCTCGGCCCGCGCCGATGGCAGCGTGCAATATGCGGGCGGACCGCATATCGTGGTGCCGTTTTACCAGAAGGGGCTGGGTTTCGACCAGGGATTCGCGGGGACGTATATGTTTGCCGTACCGTATCCGGTCGCCAAGGTCGAGACGGCCACCGCCAGCAGCAGGGTGTTTGGCCAGCAGCTCGACCAGCAGCGCTACCGCTTCCGCGTGCCGGGCAAGGCGCAATGGAATAGCAATGAAACCTTTATGCTCAGCTTTGAGCGCAAGGGCTTGCGCGACGACCTCAGCTTCCGCTTCAGCCTTGAAAAGAGTTGTCCCTCTACTTTCAATGCGATCACGCCCAAATACGGTTTCCCGCTGGCCATCAAAGCCAGCTTCAACGGCAATAAAGGCTGCCTGAAAGTATGCGACCGCCGCGAACAGTATCCGGGCTTTTGCGCCTTCCAGCCACCGGCCGCCTGAGCATGTGAAAAGGGCTGGGTTCTGTGCAATACAGAACCCAGCCCAGGCTAGCCGGCAAAAGCGGTCTTAGCGGTAAAACGCTTCGACCGTGCCCTTCAGCTTGATTTGCAGAGGACGGCCGCGGCGGTCCAGCGACTTGGCGGAAGCGACCTTGATCCAGCGTTCGCTGATGCAATACTCTTCCACGTCAAGGCGTTCCTTGTCGTTGAACTTGATGCCGACATCGTGCTCGAATACGGCGGCGACGTGGAAAGGGCTGCTGGGATCGATCGACAGGCGATCGGGCAATGGGGGTAAGGTGGTGGTATCGTTCATGGGCAGAATTATCGCCCAGAATGCCGATCCAGACAACCGGGACGTGCTTGCCAGCCTGCCTGACCTTCCCGAGCTTTAATCAAAATTTCATGAAAGCTTAATAAATGTGCCGCAACCGATGCTCATACTGGAAACCATCGATACCGATACAAATCGCTCTCATTGAAAGAAATAGTATGATGTCCACATTGAAAAAACTCGTCGCCTCAGCCTCCATCGCCGCGCTGTCTTCCATCATGCTGGCGCCAGCCGCACAAGCGCAAGCCCCTGGCGGCAGCCCCGCCGATTACGGTACGCAGGTAGCGCAAGACACGCCGGCGCGTGTCGTAAACATCGACGCGAAAACCACCTACGTCAACGTCGAAGATGGCGAAACCGTCAAATTCAATGTCAGGGGCAAAATCTTTGTGTGGCATTTCGACACCTATCCCGAGACCTTCAGCGTCAAACTGTCACGCATCGCGCCGGCTGGCGTCGATAGCAAGGGCGTTACCGTGTATATCGACGGCAATCCGCTGTATCTTGGTTAAGCGCAGCTGGCAAAACTGGCCGTTGCCGGCTTTACTCGGCAACGGCCAAACGCAGTCCGGCGTCGCGATGACGATCAATTACGACTTGTCATCATTCTTGTGGCTTTGACGGCCTGCTTCCGCATGCTGTTCCGGCGTGCCGCCGCGCGTGCCAGAACCTGAGCCGGAACCGCCGCTGGCACTGCCGCCCGAACCCGATTGCTGGCTGCCGCCTTTCTGGCCCGATTGCTGCGAAGCCGAACCTTTGTCCCCTTTGTCCATATCGTTCTTGTGGCTTTGACGGCCAGCCTCGACATGCTGCTCGTGTGTTCCACCCTGCGTGCCGCCCTGGGTACCTGTGGATTGCTGGCTGCCTGACTGTTTTCCCGATTGTTGATTTTGCTGATCTTGCGTGGTCGATGGTTTGCCGGTCGTGCCGGTTTTATCGTTGCTGTTCGTAGTCATGATGATTCCTCTTTGAGTAAATGGATGATCCTGCCTGACCCATTCTCCATGCCTGACCCGGCGCTTGCTATAGGGGCACCGCCTGCCGGTATGTAGGAAAACTCTTGAGGGGGCGGCAACCATTTCTTGGTTGCATCAACTACGACAGCATTACAGGTGGCGCGTCTCTTGCGGCGGCGTGTCCCAGGCATCGTGCCAGCCATCGACAAAGGTGATGGGGGCGGCGGCCAGTTCCGCCACCGAGGCGTCGTCGAGGCAGTGCACGCTGATGCCGTAAAAGGGGCCGCTACGGGGCGAATCGCCCTGGCCGAAGGGCCGCACGCCGCAATGGCGGCAAAAGTAATGGCTTTCCCTGCCAGCGCCGAAGCGGTAAATGCCCAGGTCTTGCTCGCCGGCCAGCAGACGGAAGTCTGCAGGCGGCACCAGGCTGGCCCAGCAGCGCACTTTCAGGCAGTAGGAACAATTGCAGCGCAGGGTGGGGGCGGCCAGGTCGATCTCGGCCGCAAAGCGTACGGCGCCGCAGTGGCAACTGCCATGGTAGGTTTTTTTCACTGCCATCCTCGTTCAGCGTGGGCGATGCCTGACTGTACTGGAATGCAGCGCTGAAATGCAAGACGCCGCAGACCTTGCGGCCTGCGACGTCTCGTTCGTCACCGGGGAGTGACGCTCTTACCTGACAGTTACAGCGACTTCAGGAAAGCCAGCAGCGAATCGCGGTCTGTCTTGGACAGGTTGGCGAAACGTTGACGGGCTGCCGTGCCTTCGCCACCGTGCCACATGATGGCTTCGGTGAGGTTGCGGGCGCGGCCGTCATGCAGGTAGCCAGCCTTGCCGCTGGTGCCCATGACTTTATCCGAGTAGCCGATACCCCACAGCGGGGAGGTACGCCACATGCTGCCTGCTGCCTGGCCTTCGGTGAACTTGTCGGCCAGATCAGGACCCATATCGTGCAGCAACAGGTCGCTGTACGGACGGATGGTCTGGTTGCGCAGCTCTGCAAACAGGTGGCCGTTGCCGGTTTTCATCTCTACCGTATGGCAGGCAGCGCAACGCATGCCCTGGAACAGCTTGGAGCCGGCAGCAACTTTCGCAGGATCAACGTCGAGCTCTTCGATCGGGGCCACGCCTTTCGGGAAGCCGCTCGGGATGCTGCGCTGGGCCGGTACCGCCACCAGTGCCAGATAGTTGGAGATCTTTTGCAGATCCGCTTCCGACACGCCAGGCTGCGAGCCGCCCGAGGCGCAAGCGACCGGACCGTTCATGCAGGCACGGTTCGGATACACCGGCGAGGTGACTGCCATGTCCAGCATCAGCGCTTCGGCTGCCTGATGGCGCAAGGTGGACTTGCCGGCTTTCCAGCCGAAACGGCCCAGGCGTACGGCGCCCGATTCAGGATCGTAGACATAGTTAGCCTGGCCCTTGACGCCATCGGCGTCCGGTGTGGTGCGGGCACGGGCGATGATGTCCGCTTCCGGTATGGCTTCCAGCAGGCCGGTACCGATCATCGGCTGGGCAGAGCGCAGCGAATAGATCTCGGGTACCGGGCCTTCGAAGGCCAGCACGGGTTTGCGCAGTTCGACCTTGGTGCCGTCAGCCAGGCTGACGTTGCGCGTGTCGAAGCTGCCCACGCTGACGGTGGTGCCCCAGTTCTGCGGTGCGCCGGTCGACGAGACGGAGTTCATCTGGATCGCGGTGCCGTATTGCGGATGCGGCACTTGCTTGCCATCCGGGCCCGTCACAGCAACGCGCACGCCCATGGTGTCGAGGCGCTGGTTGATCGAGTTTGGCGCCGGGCTGCGGCCATTGTCGATGTGGCAGGCGATACAGACCGATTGCGTGAAGCGCGGGCCTTGCTTGCCGACAGCCGGCTGGTAGCGGTCGTTGCCATTCTCGTTATGGTCACCGGTGGTGAAGTTGGTGTGCACCAGGCGGCGGCCCTCAACAAAGCGCTGCATGTTTTGCATGCCGATATTGTTGTGCGGCTGCTGGAACATGAACAAGGCATTGTCCGAGTAGTTATAGGACACCGAGCCCAGGCCGCCCGACAGGGTTTCCTCTGGCAGTGGTACCGAGTTCAAACGCGGTTGCACGCCATACCATGGGCGCAGGCCGGCGCCGACCACATAGCTCCACTCGTAGGAGTAGTAGCGGATGCCGCCATTGTCGCCAATCGCGCCCATCGACTGGGTGGTGGTAAACATCGATGGCGACACTTCGATGATGTCGCCGGCCACCAGGTTGCGCGCCTTGATGTCCTGGCCATTCGGGAAGCCGTTCGCGTCGAGGCCGCCGTGGCCTGGATATTCCTTGACCAGCAAGGTACAAGCGCCATTGATGCCGTTAGGCGAGCTCAGCTTGTTGTTGGCAGGGTAGGGAACCGGTTTGCAGACCGGTACGTTGCGGTCCACCAGTTCGCCTGGCGACATCCAGCCGTAGCCGGTCACGCCTGGACGGTCGTAGCCACGGAAGAAGGCTACGCCGCCGTTCAGGAAGTCGACGGTGGTGTACTGGTTGACGATCAGGGTCGGCTTGGTCACGCCGGCAACACGGCTGTTGTCGATGATTTCGACGCCCCAGGTACGGTTCTGGAAGTATTGCGGCACGAAGGTCAGGTAATTGCCCGGGCCTTTGTCGACCGGCAAGCCGGTGATCGGGTCCACCGTTTCGTTCGGGCCATAACCGATCTCGTTCCACTCTTCACCGCGCTCGCGGCCATGGCGGGCCAGGCCGCGCGCGCCGAAGCGGGTGACCAGGGTGCCGTCTGGCAAGGTGAATTGCAAGGTTTCCAATGGTTCAGCTACCGCAGGCAGCGGCTGCATGGCGGTGCCATTGGCCGGGTATTTCAGTGCCGAAGTGGTGTTGGCAGGCAAGCTGTTATCGCTGCCTGGCGATTTGAAGCCCACTTCCAGCAAGGAATAACCGTATTGCGAGGAGCGCGCGATGCCTTGCAGGCGGATGTAGCGCGAGTTGATGCCCAGATTATAGAATTCCTCGGTGCCGCCCTGGCCATTGGCCACATAGCGCACTTGCGTCCAGGTCTGGCCGTCATCGGACACTTGCAGCGCATACTGCTTGCCGTAGGCTGCTTGCCACTGCAGCTTCATGTAGCCGACCTGGGTCTTGGCGCCAAAGTCGAACTGGATCCAGGCGCCATCTTCAAACGCGCTGCCCCAGCGGGTATCGAGTTTGCCGTCGATCGCCATGGCGGCTGACAGGCCCGGATTTTCCAGGCGCGACGCTGTAGCGGTTACCGGTTTGATGGTCACGCCAGGCAAGGTCGGATCGAATACCACCGGTGGTTGCGGTTCCGTGGTCGGCGGTTGTTCGGCGGGGGTGCCGGTAAAAGCCTGGATTTCAAAGATGGAATAGCCGTACTGGCCCGAGCGTTTTACGCCCTGCATGCGCAGGTAGCGGCCCTGGCCCGAAAAGCCCGTGATATCTTCGATGCCACCCTGGCTGTCGTTGACTTCCTTGACCGTGGTCCAGATTTTATTGTCATCCGACACTTGCAGCAGGTATTGGCTGGCGTGGGCATTTTCCCATTCGATATGCACGCGCGTAATCGTTTGCGTGCTGCCGAAATCGAGCGTCAGGTATTCATTGTCGCTAAACCCGCTGCCCCAGCGCGTATTCGGGTTGTGGTCGATGGCCGCGGCAGCACTCAGGTCGCCCCGTTCGGACGAGCTGGCCGCTGCGCTGACCGGTGTCAGCACCGTTTCGACCGACGAAACGGAAGAGCCCAGCAAACGCTGCGACTGCGGGCTGTTGGCGTCGCTACCGCCGCCGCCGCACGCTGCCAGCAATAGCGCCAATGCCAGCGGCGCTCCCCGTGTTGAAAGATGGCGCAGAGTGGGCATCGTCATGCTCCGCCTGTGTACCGCTTTATTATGCATATGCTTCCTTTTTTATCGCTGCGTAAAATACGCCACCTTCTCCGACCCGTGCGGATGCTCCCGTGCTGCTGTTTTATCGGCCCGGTGGGGCCGGCGCCGACAACGTTTTTCTTGATGGGGATGGGGTGTGCGTGAATTTATTTCATACGGCAACTATTGCCGTATGGAAATAGTGCGCCTAAGTTATCGCAGGCAGAAAGGCATGTCAAGCGTACATCGCATTGCTTGATTGAAAACGACAAAAGATTAATGCGTATTGACAAAAGGTAAGGTTTTGAAGGCAGATGACGGTGAGATTTGGCTAGATTTAGCTTATTATTCAGCCCGTTAACGCCAGAGGCCCGGCCTTGCCGCTGCATGCGACAAGGCCGGGCCTCTGCTAAGGTGAAAAAAATTACTTTTCGGCGAAGGCGCGCTCGACCACGAAGTCGCCAGGCGTGGAAGTATTGCCTTCCTTGAAGCCGCGCTCTTCCAGCATTTCCTTCAGGTCGCGCAGCATGTCGGAGCTGCCGCAGATCATCACGCGGTCGACGGCCGGGTCCAGCGCAGGCACGCCCAGGTCTTCGAACAGCTTGCCGTTTTCGATCAGCTCGGTGATACGGCCCGTGTTGCGGAAGTCTTCGCGCGTCACGGTCGGATAGTAGCGCAGCTTGTCGGTCACCATTTCGCCGAGGAATTCATGGTTCGGCAAATGATCGACCAGCAGATCGTGGTAAGCCAGTTCATCGACCTGGCGCACGCCGTGCACCAGAATCAGCTGGTCAAAGCGCTCGTAGATGTCCGGATCGCGCACGATGCTGAGGAAAGGCGCCAGGCCGGTGCCGGTCGACAGCATGTACAGGCGCTTGCCTGGCAGCAAATAATCGGAGACCAGGGTACCGGTAGGTTTGCGGCCAACGATCACGGTGTCGCCCACTTGCAAGTGCTGCAGGCGCGAGGTCAGCGGACCGCCTGGCACTTTGATGCTGAAAAATTCCAGGTGTTCTTCGTAATTGGCGCTGGCGATGCTGTAGGCGCGCAGCAGCGGCTTGCCGTCCACGCGCAAGCCTATCATCGTGAAATGGCCATTCGAGAAACGCAGCGACGTATCGCGCGTAGTGGTAAAGGAGAACAGGGTATCCGTCCAGTGGTGCACGCTTAATACGCGCTCTTCATTCATCGAACTCATAATGTGTGTTTTACTAGTCAAAAAGATGGTTATGTGCTGGCAAGTGCTGGCAAAAGTGAAACCCTGTGTCGGCCCAGCTGCTATTGTACGCAGCTCTGCCTGAAATTGTTACCGTCTATCGCCACCAATGCTGCCGCACACGATACTGACATTATAGTGCCGATGACAAGATGCGGCGCAATTTCACCATATTTGCCCGTGTTCGGCCGCATGCCGGCCGCAATAATTTAATAGATTGTCATCGCAAATGCCCAGGGACTGCAAGATTTCACGCATGAAGCTGACCGGGGCCGAGCCTGGCGCGGTTATTACCCGGCCATCGGCGACGGCGTACGGCACCTCCTGGTAAAGGGCGGCGCCTGCATAAGATAGTTGGACCAGGTTGGCCGCCGAGTTCGACGTATGGCGCACATGGTCGAGCAGGCCGGCTTGCGCCAGCGCACGCGTGCCGTCGCAAATACCGGCCACCACGATGCCGCGCGCATGGGCTGCCGCCAGCAGGGCGGTGATGCCGGGCGCCTGCGGCGTTTGCCAGATGCTGCCGCCGCAAACGATCAAGACGTCCAGTCCATCGAGCGAAATGTCTTCCAGCGCCAGTTGCGGCGTGACCAGCATGCCGCCGGACGAGGCCACCTGCCTGCCGCCTGGCGTGGCAAAGCTGGTGTAGAAACCATAGTACTGGCGGGCGGTAGAATTGAGCAGGGCGGTTTCCCAGTCAGAGAAATTGTCGGTCAGGATGGTGATGGCGCGTGGCATGGAGAGTCCTTTCAAAGCAAGGGCGCGCGCACCGGAGAGACTCTGGTGCGCGCGCGGAAAGAAAGGACTTTAGCGTTTGCCACTGTCAGTTTCTGTCAGTGGCCGTCAAGCTCGCTCTATTTCATGGCCACTTTCACCAGCACCGGATCGTTACGGTACACGGCCGGCATGAAACGCTTCAGATTTGCCACTTTCGGCAGATCGTTGACGGCGATATAGCCATTGTCCGGGTACATGGCCAGGAAGTTCTGGTGATAGGCTTCGGCCATATAAAAGCGCTTGCCATCTTCGATCTTCGTCACGATGGGCGCCTTGAAGGCGTGCGAAGCGTCGAGCTGGGCAATGTAAGCTTCGGCCACCTTGCGCTGGGCCGGCGTGGCAGGGAAGATTGCCGAACGGTATTGCGTGCCGCTGTCCGGGCCCTGGCGGTTCAGCATGGTGGGGTTGTGGGCGACAGAAAAGAACACCTGCAGCAGCTTGCCGTAGCTGACCTGCGACGGGTCGAACGTCACTTGCACCGATTCGGCGTGGCCCGTATTGCCATAGCCGACATCATCATAATGCGCGCTGCCCGCCGCGCCGCCCGTGTAGCCCGATACGGCGTTTTTCACGCCCTTCACATGCTGGAACACGCCTTGCACGCCCCAGAAGCAGCCGCCGGCAAATACGGCCGTCTCTTCATGGCCCGTCACCGCTTCATCGACCGTCGGCGCGGCGATGACGACGGCGTCTTCGGCCGACAGGGCAGGCAATTGCGGCAGCAGCAAGACGGCTGCCAGGGCGGCGCCACCGGCCAGTTTCAACAGCGTTGATGCACGAGGTTTTGATTGCTTGTTCATGATGTGTATTCCTTTCAAAAAATTGAGAGATCAGCCAAAGGTGAAGGCATAAGCCTGCACGCCAGGGTCGAGGAATTCGATGCTGAAAGTGTGGTCCATGACCGGGCCGTCCAGGCGCAGCAGCTGGTACAGGCGCTGGCCCGTGACCGTGCCGCTGCCATCGGCCTGGATGTCGCTACCGTGGCTGGCGTTTGGCGCAGCGCCGTCCAGCGTGACCTTGAAGCGCACCGGCTTGCCATCCTTGCCCGGGCCCAGCACCAGATGCACGTCACGGGCATGGAAGCGGTAGACGATGCGGCCAGTTCCTTTCGTCAGGGTCACGTTTTCAGCGCTGGCGTGCCAGCTGCCTTCCAGCGCCCACTGGTTCAGCGCCAGTTGCGCTGGCGCCGTGTAGCGCTGCGTGCGGTCTTTCTTTTCGCCGCCTGGCGAAGCGAAATTGCTGGCGCGGTCGGTGCCCAGATAGGTTTCAGGCGAACCGACATCGGCGCCATTGCTGGCTTGTTCGACGCCGGTGGCGTCCGGCATGCCGCTGACGACGCCGCCTGCCACGTTCTTGTTGCCTGCTTCGGCCAGCAGTTGCTGGATGATTTTTTCGGACTCGGCATATTCGCCTTCGCCGAAATGGTGGCCACGGATCTGTCCCTTGGCGTCGATGAAGTAGTGGGCAGGCCAGTATTCATTGCCGAAAGCGCGCCAGATGGCGTAATCGTTGTCGATGGCGACCGGGTAATCGATGCCCAGGTCTTTCACAGCCTTGCGCACGTTGCCGATGTCGCGTTCGAAGGCGAATTCCGGTGCATGCACGCCGATCACCACCAGGCCCTGGTCGTGGTATTTCGCGGCCCAGGCTTTGACGTAAGGCAGGCTGCGCAGGCAGTTGATGCAGGAATAGGTCCAGAAATCGACCAGTACCACTTTGCCTTTCAGGCTGGCGGCTGTCAGTGGTGGCGAATTGAGCCATTGCACGGCGCCATCGAGCGGTGGCAGCGGGCCTTCGGACGGCAGGGCAGTCGTGTGCGAGGCTGCGGCCATCATGGCGTTCGAGGCGGCCATGGCCGGCGCCGGGGCTGGCTTGGGCTTGAATTTATCGAGCAGCGATTGTTCCAGCGAGGTCGTGCCGCTGTTCGACACCTTGGTCAGCAAGCCCGTATCGAGGCCCAGGGCGATGGCGACCACGCCGGCCAGCATGGCCAGACCCAGGCCACGGCGTATCCATTCGCCGGCGCCCAGCGAGCGCTTCATGGCGGTAAATACCTTGCCGCCGATCAGCAGGGCCACTGCCAGCGAGGTGGCGGCGCCGGCCGCATAAGCGAGCAGCAGGAAAGTAGTGCCCACGCTGGCGCCATTCAATGCAGCGCCCGTCAATACCAGGCCCAGGATGGGGCCGGCGCAAGGCGCCCACAGCAGGCCGGTGGCAATCCCCAGCAGGAACGATGCTTTGACGCTGCCCTGTTTGCTGTCAGCGGCAGGCTGCTGCGCCGCGTTCGATAAACGGCTGCCCAGCGTCACCAGCGGCGCCGTCAGTTTTTCCGCCAGATGCGGCAGCAGCAGGGTCACGCCAAAAAACGCCATCAGCGCCATGGCCAGCCAGCGGCCATATTGATTCGCCTGCACCACCCAGCCGCCACCGACGGCGGCTAAAGTAGCCACAGCGGCAAAGGTCAGGGCCATGCCGGCCAGCAGCGGCAAGCCGCTGCGGCGGAACGGTTCGCTGCTGCGGGCGAACACGAAGGGCAGTACAGGCAAAATGCAGGGGCTGACGATGGTCAGGGCGCCGCCCAGGTAGGAGAGGAGGAGTAATAACATGGTGTCTTCTTTTTATGGGTAGATAAGAGGTGAACCGCTCAGGCGGCGCCGGGCGCAAAATTCATGGCGACGCCGTTCATGCAATAGCGCAGGCCGGTGGGCGCCGGGCCATCGTCGAATACATGGCCCAGGTGGCCGCCGCAGCGCCGGCACTGCACTTCCGTGCGTTCCATGCCCAAGGTGCTGTCGGTCTTGTCGTTGACGGCGCGCGGCAAGGGCTTCCAGAAGCTGGGCCAGCCCGTGTGGCTATCGAACTTGGTGCTGGACGAAAACAGGGGCAGCTGGCAGCCGGCGCAGCTGAACGTGCCGCGCCGGTGTTCCGAATTCAAGGCGCTGCTGTAGGGGCGCTCGGTACCGGCCCGGCGCAGTACGTCGAACTGTTGATCTGTGAGTAACTTTTTCCACTCTGCGTCAGAATGCATGACTTCATACACGGTGCTCGCCGGGGCGACTGGGGTAGCGCCGGTAGCGTTGCGCCAGCTCAGCGAGCCGGCGATCAGGGCAGCGCCGCCGGCGGCGCTGGTGAGCAAGAATGTGCGGCGCGATAACATATGGCCTCCTGGCGTGGTTACTTGAACTTGAGTTACTTGAAGAATCGTTGATTCGATGTAGCCATTGTGTTCCCGCCCTGGTGACGAAGTCCTCACGTAAAGTTAAATGATTTGTGATACTTTCAAAGGGCATCCTCAGGCACAATGCGGCCATACTGAATACGGAAGAGTTGACCACGTGGATAAAAACAAGCGCATCTTGATCGTCGAAGACGACCAGCCCATCGCCGACCTGCTGCGTTTGCATCTGCGCGACGAGGGTTACGAGGTATGCCATTGCGCCGATGGCGACCTGGGTTTGCAGCAGCTGCGCCAGGGCGGCTGGGATGCGCTGATCCTCGACCTGATGCTGCCCGGCGTCGATGGCCTGGAAATTTGCCGTCAGGCACGCGCCATGCCCACTTATACGCCCATCATCATCACCAGCGCGCGCGCCAGCGAAGTCCACCGCATCCTGGGCCTGGAACTGGGCGCCGACGACTACTTGGCCAAGCCATTTTCCGTGCTGGAACTGGTGGCGCGCGTCAAAGCCTTGCTGCGCCGCACCGACGCCATGCTGAAACAGCGCAAGGGAGAAGAGGGCAGCCTGTCGCTGCACGGCGTGGCGCTCGACCCGATCACCCGCATCGCCAGCGTCGATGGCAAGCGCCTGGACCTGACGCCGCGCGAATTCGATTTGCTGTACTTTTTCGTGAAACAGCCAGGTAAAGTATTTTCGCGGCTGGACCTGCTGAACCAGGTCTGGGGCTACCAGCACGACGGTTATGAACACACGGTCAACACGCATATCAACCGCCTGCGCGCCAAGATCGAGCTCGATCCTGCCGAACCGCGCCGCATCCTGACCGTATGGGGCCGTGGTTATCGCTTTGCCGCCGCTGACGAGGGCGCGGCGTGAAACTGAATCTCACCCTGACCCAGCGCTTGTCGCTGGTGTTCGCCATTTTGCTGCTGGCCTGCTGCGGCGCCTCGGCCTGGCTGCAGATACGCTCGAACAGCATGCATGAAAAGGAAGTAGTGCAGGGCTTGTCGCGCGGCGTGGCGGAAAGCATCGCCCACGATACCCCGGTGATGGGCGAGCATGGCTTGATGCCCGACGCCGTGCGGCGCATGTTCGACCAGTTGATGACGGTCAACCCCAGCGTCGAAGTCTATCTGCTGGACCCGCATGGCGTGATTATCGGCCATGCGGCGCCGGCCGGCCACTTGCTGCGCCCCGTAGTGAACCTGGCGCCCATCCACCGCTTCCTGATTGGCGGCATGTTGCCGATCCTGGGCGACGATCCGCGCAGTATCGATGGCAAGAAGGTCTTCAGCGTGGCTGCCTTGCGTTCGGGCGCGCATCAGGATGGCCCTGTTTCCGGCTATATCTATGTGGTGCTGCAGGGCGAAGAACATGACCGACTGGCCGCGCGCGTGGCGGCCAGCTCCGTGCTGCGCAATACCTTGTGGTCGATGGCCCTGGTTGGCTTGCTGGTCCTGGTGGCCGGCCTGGTGGCCTTGCGCCTGATCACGCGGCCGCTGCACCGCTTGACGGAAACCATGCGCGACTTCGACACTCACGCGGAGCCGGTGGAATTGCCCTTGACGACCACGCCAGCCAGTGCCGGCCAGCGCGATGAAATCGCCGTGCTTGAAACGGCGTTCGCGCAAATGTCCGGGCGCATCGGCGAACAATGGCGCACCCTGTCGCGGCAAGACCAGGAACGGCGCGAGCTGGTGGCCAATATCTCGCACGATCTGCGCACGCCCCTGGGTTCCTTGCATGGCTACCTGGAAACCCTGCTGCTGAAAGACGCCACCCTGGCGCCGGCCGAGCGCCAGCGCTACCTGGGCATTGCGCTGGCGCAAAGCAGCAAAGTAGGCAAGCTGGCGCAGTCGCTGTTCGAACTGGCGCGGCTGGAACATGGCTCGGTCGAACCGGTGGCCGAAGATTTCCTGCTCAGCGACCTGATACAGGACGTGTACCAGAAATGCGAACTGAAGGCGCAGGCCGGCCAGGTCAGCCTGGAGGCCAGCATGCCGCGCGACGCTAACCTGGTGCACGCCGACCTGGGCCTGATCGAGCGCGTGCTGACCAACCTGCTCGATAACGCCATCCGCCACACGCCAGCCGGCGGCAAAGTAACCGTGGCGCTGCGAAGGGAAGGGCGGCAAGTGCTGGTGACAGTCAGCGATACAGGGCAGGGCATCCCGCCCCAGTTGCTGGAAAAACTGTTCCGCCGCCCCTTCAGCCCCGGCACCGACGGCCGCAACGGCGGCCTGGGCCTGCTGATCGTCCAGCGCATCCTGCAATTACATGGTAGCGCTATTGAATTGCGCAGCGAGCCAGGCAAGGGCGCTGTGTTCTGTTTTGCGCTGCAGGCGGCTGGGCGCGCTTGAATCAGCAGGGGAGTGTACGTGCAATTCGTTAAGACCGCGGGTGGGTTCGATCCCTGCCAGCCATACCATCTCCCTCGATATTTTCATGCATCCGCATCCAATCCAGCCATGTGTACGTAAGTGTCTGAACGTAACAGAGAGGACATCGCATGGCAAATTGATTAAACCAGCAATTTATAAACGATCCGGAGAGATTTCTTTCTGGTTGCAAGAGCATCGACACGGCGAAGACGCAGCACGGCTCCGGCTATGCCATCGACGCGAACGGCATCGCCAGTCTCGACATGGTCGCTTATTCGCCGTCGCAGGTGATGGTCAAGCAGGCCGACGGTCGCTTCTTCAGCGAGACGCCGATCAGGGCTTATTATTTGCCGTCCCAGGTCAACCAGACCATGTCCATGAACTTGGGCAACAGCAGCAATTTCTTCTTCACCGACCTGATCACTGGCTGCCAGTTCATGGCTTATGGTAACAATCGGCATAACCTCACGGTTTGCCACATCAACGCGCTGGACGAAGGGGCCCCCGCCTACGAACGGGCGGCGGCGGGCATCCGCTCGCATCGTTTTCCGATTGAAATCATTCATGGGCCGAGCCAGTACCGCGCAGGTCTGTCGGCGGTGGATGGGCCCAACTCCGTCGTCACCGTCATCGGCTGGCGCCGCGCGGATGGATGGCATTTTTATGCTCGCCAGTGCGTCAACTCGCCGAACAACAAGTTTGTGGTCGGCACGGCGGCGACCGAATTGCTACCGGCGCGCAGATACTAGAATAGCCGCCGAAGCCGCTGCGCGTTTGCGGCGTCCCGGCCGATGGCGGGGATCACCGCGTCCATGTCCTGGCCGGCCGTGCTGGCCATGCCAGCGCCGACCTGCTGCGGCTGCACCTGCGCGACGAAGGCTATGAGGTATGCCATTGCGCCGATGGCGACCTGGGTTTGCAGCAGCTGCGCCAGGGCGGCTGGGATGCGCTGATCCTCGACTTGATGCTGCCCGGCGTGGATGGCCTGGAAATTTGCCGCCATGCCCACTTACACGCCCATCACCAGCGGCCCGCGCCAGTGAAGTGCACCGCATCCTGGGCCTGGAACTGGGCGCCGACGATTACCTGGCCAAGCCGTTTTCCTTATTCATTGCGCTGTCCACGAGCTAGCCAGTGCACAGCCACCTTAGTACGGGTTGTCTTCACGCATGCGTTCACGACACTGTTGTAAAGCCCTGATGAGCATGTCGAGTTGAGACTGGCGCGTAGCAAGGGGATGCTCCGCTACAGTAGATCTCAAAATATCATGATGATCAATCCAGAACAGCCCAGGAGTTTCGAGGAATTTCTGATACTCGTCATCTGACATTCGTGCCATGGTAGGTATGTCTACCGCTTCGATCTCGATAGTGCCTTTGTAGGTTGACATTGACGCCTTTGGTAGATTGATTAAGAATCGGGAGAATAATACGTTTTCCTATGGATCTATTCGAAACCGATTTCGGTAGCGCTGACCTTTATGGCGTGCCGGTCCCAGTTGCCACCACCGATCTTGGTGCGGACCTTAACTTCCATTTTGGCGGGGGCTCGGACGGTGCCGTCTTCTTGAACATAGATCCTCCCCTCTGCCATTAAATCAGTTGCTTTCGCCATACCACGCTTGATGCCTCGCACGAAGACGGGGTCCGAAGACGGGGTCAGTTCTGCCATTCAGACACGACCTCATGTATCTGCGACATACCAAATACAATATTGTGCAAATTAATAATCTATATTTATTAACAGTTCATAAAGACTCCAATATAGCGCTCGATGCTTATTTAAGTAGGCGATGCAATTAGCAATTTCCAATTAATAGGAAAAAAATACAGCCGAGCTCGTGTCTGAATGGCAGAACTGACCCCGGCTTCGTTGCCGACGTTCTCAATACACTAAGCCCGTAATGCGGGCCGTGGGCGCTGCTGTGAGTGAATTTCCTTTACCGGCGTTTGCCGTTTTCAAACGAACCAGGAAGCATTGGCGAGCCTTTACTCACTGTCTTGCCACGCCGCTTCGTCATGATTTTTTTATATAGCGCATGCCGATATTCGGGCTCCACCGCCAGCAGCTTACCGGCCAATCCTCTAGGCCTCTTCTTCGGCGGCTTTGCCATACGTTTTCCGGTGTTATTGGTACTTATGACCGTGAATTGAAAAGAATGAATCCGCAGCCTTCTCAGGCTCACCTTTGTACGGGTCTTCAGGGACATATAGCTTTGCTAGCGCATCCGCTCGCTTCAAAGGCAATCCGAGATAAGTCAATCGATTCCCAAACCGTTTAGCTTCTGACAATTCATCTTCAGCGTGTTCAATTCTCATCTTCACCGTTTCCACATCAGCCAGCTTTTGAGACTGCACCATGGCAGATACTACTGCCTGAAGCACCTTGTCCTGCAAATGGTCCATGTTCGCCTTCGACAGTATTTCACCAACATAAGGTATTTCTAACTCGATTTTCAAAAGGTTCATTTAACGGGCTTTCAAATTTTAAATTTTTCGCAGCATCCGGCCGCTACGAACACGCCTGATGGCATCGATTTTCCTATTCATCCTTCTGCGGAGGCATTGCACTGGCATGCAAACATTTAACAGCAGCTGCGTGTTCATAGCAAAGAGCCACGCGGCCAGTTTTGGTATCCAAGACCCACGCGCGGTCATCTTCTGGCGTTGAGGCTTTGCTTGCCGCGATCTGATATCGTCCGGGCTGGTCACAGCCGACCAGAATCATCAATATGATTGTAGAAAGATAGCGCACGATTTCCGATTCACTCTGCTTCGATAGTGAACTTCGCTTCACCGCTCGATGTTCGGACGACAGCATCTTTGATGTGTCCAATAAGTCGTCCCCCTGCTTCGTAAAACTCATCGCCATCAATACGATAAAAAAGGCTCACGCCATTCCGAACGAACTCGTCCTCATCAATCTGACCGATGTATCCGCCATCTAGCGTTTTAACGATGTATCGTCCCTTGCTGTAGTCGATCATAGTGAACCTTTTAATTATTCGGCAACCGGCCGTTTGTGGGGGCGATTAACATGCCATTTTTCCTATTCCAGTTTTCGCTTCAGCTAACGAGCCCAGGCCTTGCTTATGCCGCCCTACGCGCCGCAGGCGGCGTCCAGCCTTGCCCGAGGGCGATGATTTGCCATTCGGGCTGGACCGACATGATCGCGTTGTCGCAATAGTGCTTGACCTGTTCAATGGCAAGGCCGCGCTGCTTGTGGCCGGGGCCCGTGCTGCACTTGAAGCGGTGGGCCAGTTCTAGGATGTTGACCTTGGCGTCCTTCTCGCCGATCTTCGGCCGCACCAGGTCGGCAAGACCTTTGGCCATGTGTTGCAGCTTGGGGTCGTCGGTGTCGATGGACAGGTCCGACAGCTTGTTGGCCAAGTTGGTGCCGGTGGCCTTAGTGGACAGCAATTTGAGGCAAGTCTTGTAGTGCTTTTTGTCGTCGATCGCCATGCTTTATTTTCCTCGCTAGCCGGCAACGTACCGACCTTCTCAATGCACCAGGCCCGTCAAGCGGGCCGTGGGTGCTGCTGCGGTGCCTTCCTAGCTTTTGAGCCATTGAGACGTTTGGTCTTGGGAGCCGAACTTCGTTTCAAAAGTAGTCACATCGATGGGTTGAACATTGACCTGCAATGCAGCCATACCGTGATCGCGCAGCCAAGCAAAGCGATGTCGACCGTTATTAAACCGCACAAAGCCGTCGACAATACAAACTTCCGGCATCTCCACAGGCCTCGCTGACATTATCCATTTTGCAAAATTTTCGTACTTGCCAGGCATTCCATTATCGCCGCCAGCTCCAATATATTCATTCGTACTGCGCTGCCATTCATGCTCTAGCTTGACGACAGACACCCAAACTGGAACATCTCCAGACTCTGGAAGCACCATCTTCCATTCAATTTTCATCCAATGTCCGGATTTACTTTTTTCCATAATTTTCCCTAGAGCTTAATACCAAGGAGGATAGAAACTGCCTTTAATTTTTCGTCTGGTAAAAGGCTCAATTTCTGGGCCAGTGCCAGGAAGTGGGGATCGATTCCGTGGTCGATGTAGTTCGTCGTCCCGTCTGTTCGCTTAGAGCCCATCCCTGATGACAGCCACAACGCGTCGTCGCCAAGAACAGCGGCTATCTCGGTGATGTTTCGAGCTGTCTTGTGCTCCCCGGTCTCCAGCGCACCGATTGTGGATTGCGGAACGCCCACGCGATCCCCCAACGCCTGTTGTGTCAGCTTCGCTTCAGTTCGTGCTTCCTTCAGCCTGTCCTTGAGTAACGACATTCCTATTTTCCGGCCTACTTTGGCTGCGCCTGGATTGCGCGTTTCAACTTCTGTTCGGCTGTCTGCAATTGGCTATATGCCCACGGCACATTACCGCCCTTGTCCAGTTCTCCGCCGAGCGCGTTCCGTGCCGCCTCCACAGCCTTTAAGGCAACTTTCAGGTCTTTTACGATATCCATATTTCCTGAGGTCAGTGCTGTTGAATGGAGCGTGTCGTATTGAGGCCGCGCAGGTTTGTATGCTCGGTGACGGTGTACCTGGCGATCACTTTGCCATCGGGAGTAATTTCCTCATACTCGTCGATCTCGGTCTGTCCCATCGACCCTTTCGTGCGCGAGCCAACGTGACGCAATTCATTGACCGGTGCGATCTTCAATTCGTCTCTCAAATTCATAGTTTGTTTCCCCGACTGCTTTAGAAGGTTTCCGCAGCATCGCCTGCTGCATCACGCAATTCTCGCCCAATTGCTCTTGCCTGCGCCGCAGGGATCTGCCTGCTGGGCACTGGAGGATTCAGCATCGTGGCGAGCGTACCGGTGTCATCGTTATCAGCCTCGATTTCCTGGCGCAATGATTCGGTTGCCGCCTCAATCGCTTGCTCACGAGTCATGTCGCCAGCCGCGACCAATTCCGCTGCGTCATTTTCGATGCGTTCGGCACATGCTTCGCGATATTCTTCTTCCGCTTCCTCAACCGCCACTGTTGATCCGTAGCCCATGATGTACTCCTTCAAATCTCATTTGAACCGGCACCACACCGGTTCCTCTCAACCTAAAAGTCAGCTCGTGGCTGGCGATGGTCCTGCTATCGTGCGATTTTCCGCTGGAAGTTAAGCCGCTTTAACACGTTCGTAAAGATGGTCTAAGGTGAGCATAGTAATTTTCCCTCTGCTTAAAACGAGTATGTGGGTTGTCGGCGAACAACTTTCAAGTGCGAAAGATAAATAATATGCAATCTTGCCTTATCATAATACATCAGCAAAAGCTTGACGATGCCTTTCATTCGAAACTTCAAGATAGGATTAATATGGTCCAGCTCACCATACCCAAGCATGAGTTGAATGGTGTCCAGATCGTGGCCTTGTGCGGAGAGCCTAGATGCTATTGAGCGTAGGCCAGAATGACTGCTTCCGCCCTTAATTTCCGCGTCCCGATACAGCTTTGTAACGTGACTTTGCAGCGCGTAACAGGCCGCGTAATCGATTTGCTCGCCAGCGCCGCTCGACCCGAAGGGTTAGATAGTCCTCAAGTGCAGCAACAAGATCACGGTTGGTCGTATACACGCACCGCTGGCGACAACCTTTGTAATGACCGAAGCGACACTTCCTGCCGTAGCTTGCCGCCGACGAACATAAAATCGCCCACTTCAACCTGCCCTATCTCGGACATGCGCACGCCCATTGGGATATCCATCATCAGCACGTCGCGCTCTGGGGCTAACTGGTGGCGCGGATTAGATGCCAGTACTGGCCCGGCTTTAGAACGATAGTTGGACGAAAAATACGTCAACTCCCGCAACGTGACTGCCTGGGCCGTGACAGTAGAAATGCGCATCCCAGCTTGCCCCGCTACAGGCAACCGCATCCCATCCATCCCCCACCACTTCCCCCTGTCCGCCAGATTTCAACTGAAACAATCTTTCGATAGCCCGAAACATGGCTGTCGTCCTGGGGTCTTATTCTGTACTCATGGCATCGGCCATTCAAGTCCAGAAAGCGAGGCTTATCATGAAAACCAGGATTCCTTTACTTATTCCACTGCTTACCGTCGGCCTTGCCAGCGTCTGCAGCGCAGCGCTGGCGACCGAGTACGGCAACGTCGTCTCCAGCACGCCTGTGACGGCGCAAGTGGCCGTACCACAGCAAAGCTGCCAGAACGTCACGCAAGTGCGCGCCCCCGAAACTTCGGGCGGCGGCGCGGTGGCGGGCGCGCTGATCGGTGGCCTGGCCGGCAATGCCATCGGCGGCGGTGCTGGCCGCGCGCTGGCGACTGGCCTCGGTGTGGTGGCGGGCGCGATTACCGGCAACAACATTGAAGCGGCCAATACGCCGCCGCAGCAAGTCAATACCCTTGTGTGCCAGAACGGGGCCAGCTACGTCAACCGCGTGATCGGCTATGACGTCACCTACGATTACCAGGGCCAGCGCTACCAGGCCCGTGTGCCGCAAGACCCGGGAGACCGCATTGCCGTGAACGTGTCCGTGTCGGCCACCGGCGACACTTCCTCGCCAGCCGTGATGCAGCAACAAGTGGTGCCCGCGATGGCCAGCACCACCGTCTACGTCGATAACCCGAACGTGGGCTGGTATCCACCCTATGGTTACTACGGTTATGGAAGTTTCGGCGGGCCGGTAATCGGCATAGGCGCACACTTTGGCGGCGGCTTCCACCACGGGCGTCGCTTCTGATCCGGGGCGCCGTTGCCGCCATCGGGCGGCAGCGGCGCCGCTGTTACGGACGCGGCCATAAAAATTATGTGCCGCGTGTAGACTTTGACATTGTAAATAAGAAATTATTAGGGGTAATAGATGACGCGTTCTGCCCAGACCGTTTTTCCTGTGCGCGCTGCGGGGCGCATTCTGCCGTGGTTGCTGGTGGGCCTGTTGGCCGTAGCCGGCGTTGGCGGCTGGTGGTGGCACTCGCATCAACAGGCCCAGGGCCAGGCTGCAGGCCAGTCGCATGACGGTGGTGGTGGCCGCGCGCATGGAGGGCCGGGGGGCAGGGCTGCGCCGCCATCGCCGGTTTCCGTACAAGTGGCGCGCAAGCAAGACATCCGCGTGCTGGTCACCGCCATCGGCAATATTGCCGCCTCGAATACGGCCATCGTGCATGCCCAGGTCAGCGGCGTGCTGCAGCGCCTCGATTTTGTCGAAGGCCAGCAGGTGAAAGCCGGCCAGTTGCTGGCACAAATCGATCCGCGCTCGTTCCAGGCCAGCCTGGACCAGTCGCAAGGCGCGCTGCTGCGCGACCAGGCGCAGCTGGAAAACGCCAGGATCGACCTGGTCCGCTACCAGGGTTTGCTGGCCAAGGATGCGATTCCGAAACAACAGCTCGATACCCAGGTAGCGCTGGTGCATCAGCTGGAAGGCACGGTGAAACTGGATCAGGCCGCCGTCGCCAGTGCCCAGCTGCAATTGTCCTACACCCGCGTGACGGCGCCGATAGCGGGCAGGGTGGGTCTCAAGCAGGTTGACCTGGGCAATGTGATCCAGCCTACGGATGCGAATGGCGTGGTGATCATTACGCAAACCCGGCCCATCGCTTTGACGTTTGCCGTGCCGGCCAGCAATATCCCCGTGATCTCAAAGCGCCTGCACGGCGGCGTGGCCATGCCCGTGCAAGCGTTTGACCGTGGCGGCAAGCAGCCCCTGGCCGTGGGCACGGTGGCCACCGTGGACAATAGCATCGACGTGACCACCGACACCATCAAGGTCAAGGCGCTGTTCCCGAATCTTGATGACAGCCTGTTCCCGAACCAGGCCGTCAACGTCAGCCTGCAGCTCGACACCCTGCACGATGTGCTGGCCGTGCCGCAGGCGGCCGTGCTGCGCGGCGCGCAGGGCGCGTATGTGTATGTGGTGGGGGCGGATAACAAAGTCAGTGTGCATGTGGTGCAGCCGGGCGCGTCCGATGCCAGCTGGGTGGCTGTGCAGGGCGACTTGCAGGCCGGTGACCGGGTAGTGATCGATGGCGGCGACCGCTTGCGGCCCGGGGCCACGGTGGAGGTGATTACAGCGCAGGCGCAGCAGCATGCCGCCCCGGCAGTTGCACACTGAGTAGCGGGAACCACGCATGAATCCCTCGAAGATTTTTATTGAACGGCCGGTGGCCACGGCGCTGCTGATGGTGGCGATTTTGCTGGCCGGCATGCTGGCCTACCGCTTGCTGCCGCTGTCGGCCTTGCCGGAAGTCGATTACCCCACGATAGAAGTGACCACCCTGTATCCGGGCGCCAGTCCGGACGTGATGTCAACCACCGTGACGGCGCCGCTGGAGCGCCAGTTCGGCCAGATGCCGGGCTTGAGCCAGATGACCTCGACCAGTTCCGGCGGCGCTTCCGTGATCACCCTGCGCTTTTCGCTGGGCCTGTCGCTGGACGTGGCCGAACAGGAAGTGCAGGCCGCCATCAATGCCGGCAGCAATCTGCTGCCGACCGATTTGCCCATGCCGCCCGTGTACAGCAAGGTCAACCCGGCCGACGCGCCGGTGCTGACGATCGCCATCACTTCGCCCACCATGGCGGTGACGGCGCTGCACGATCTGGTGGAAAACCGGCTGGCGCCCAAGCTGTCGCAAGTCGATGGCGTGGGGCTGGTCAGCATTGCCGGTGGACGCCGGCCCGCCGTGCGCATCCGCGCCAATCCGCAGGCGCTGACCAATCTGGGCCTGGCGCTCGACGATGTGCGCACCGCCATCGTGGCGGCCAACGTCAACCAGGCCAAGGGCAGTTTTGACGGTGCCCAGCGCGCCTCCACCATCGACGCCAACGACCAGCTGAAATCGGCGGCCGAATACCAGGACGTGATCATCGCCTGGAAAAATGGCAATCCCCTGCGCCTGAAAGATGTAGCCAGCGTGGTCGATGACGCGGAAAACCTGCACCTGGCCGCCTGGTCCGACCGCACGCCGGGCGTGATCCTCAATGTGCAGCGCCAGCCGGGCGCCAATGTGATCCAGACGGTAGAGCGCGTGCGCGCGCTGCTGCCCAAGCTGCAAGCTTCGCTGCCCGAGGCGATGCAGGTGCAGGTGATCGCCGACCGCACGACCACTATCCGCGCCTCGGTCGACGATACCCAGTTCGAGCTGATGCTGTCGATTGCGCTAGTGATCATGGTGATCTTTTTGTTCCTGCGCAGCGCCAGCGCCACCGTGATCCCCAGCGTGGCCGTGCCGCTGTCGCTGGTGGGCACTTTCGGCGTGATTTACCTGGCCGGTTTTTCCATCAACAACCTGACCCTGATGGCGCTGACGATTTCCACCGGTTTCGTGGTCGATGACGCCATCGTCATGATCGAAAATATCGCCCGCTACGTGGAAGAGGGCGAAACGCCGATGGCGGCCGCGCTGAAGGGGAGTAAACAGATCGGCTTTACCATCATTTCGCTGACGATTTCGCTGCTGGCCGTGCTGATACCGCTGCTGTTCATGGGCGACGTGGTGGGACGTCTGTTCCATGAATTTGCCATCACCCTGGCCGTGGCCATCCTGATTTCCGCCTTCGTGTCGCTGACCCTGACGCCGATGATGAGCGCGCGCCTGCTGCGCCCCGAGCACGAGCGGCGCCAGAGTCGCCTGGGCGCCTGGAGTGAACGCAGCTTCAATGCGCTGGTCAGCCGCTACGGTGTGGCGCTGGACTGGGTGCTGGACCGTCCGCGCATGGCCATGCTGGTGTTTGCGGCGACGCTGGTCCTGACCGGCTTGCTGTACGTGGTGGTGCCGAAGGGATTTTTCCCCGTGCAGGATACGGGTTTGCTGCAAGTGATCACGGAAGCGACGCAAACGACCTCGTTTGACGCCATGGGCAAGCGCCAGCAGGCGATCGCCGATGTTATCTTGCGCGATCCCGATGTGGACCACTTGGCGTCGTTTATCGGCGTCGATGGCGACAATCCCACGCTCAACACGGGCCGCATGCAAGTCACGCTCAAGCCGTTTGCCGAGCGTAGTTCGGCCGCGCCCGAGATCATCCGCCGCCTGACGGCCAGCACCTCGCATGTGCCGGGCATCACCGCCTATTTCCAGGCCGTGCAGGACCTGACCATCGAAGACCGCATTTCAAAGACCCAGTACCAGTTCCTGCTCAGTTCACCGGACCAGGCCCAGCTGAGCGCTGCCGCCACCAGCCTGCTGGCGAAACTGAAAACCCTGCCGGACCTGGCCGACGTGGCCAGCGACTTGCAGCAGCAGGGCCAGCAAGCCTATGTGCAGATCGACCGCGAAGCGGCCGGCCGCCTGGGCGTGACGGTGGCGGCCATCGATACGGCGCTGTATAACGCCTTCGGCCAGCGTTTGATTTCGACCATTTACACGCAAACGTCGCAATACCGCGTGGTGCTGGAAGCGGCCGGTGGCGCCAATGGCGGGCCGGACGCCATCGCCGGCCTGTACGTGCCCGGTTCCAGCGTCAACGCCGCCGGCGTGACCACAGTGGTGCAGGTGCCGCTCGCTTCGGTGGCGCACATCGTCAACCGGCTTGCGCCGCTGGCCGTCAATCATGTGGGCCAGTTCCCGGCCGTGACGATATCGTTCAACCTGGCTCCTGGCGCGGCGCTGGGCCATGCCGTGGACGCCATCAAGGCGCAGGAAGCGTCGCTGCATTTCCCGGCCAGCGTGGAAACCAGCTTCCAGGGTGCGGCGGCCGCCTTCCAGGCGTCATTGAGCAGCACCGTGATGCTGATCCTGGCCGCCGTGGTCACCATGTATATCGTGCTGGGCGTGCTGTATGAAAGTTATATCCACCCGCTGACCATCCTCTCGACCCTGCCGTCGGCCGGCCTGGGCGCGCTTTTGGCCTTGCTGGTGGCGGGCGAAGACCTGGGTATCGTCGCCATCATTGGCATCGTGCTGCTGATCGGTATCGTCAAGAAGAACGCCATCATGATGATCGACTTCGCCCTGTATGCCGAGCGCGAGGAAGGCATGGCGCCGCGCCAGGCCATCCACCAGGCGTGTTTGCTGCGTTTCCGGCCCATTTTGATGACCACCATGGCAGCCTTGCTGGGCGCCTTGCCGCTGATGCTGGGCACGGGTGTGGGCCATGAGCTGCGCCATCCGCTGGGCGTGACCATGGTGGGCGGCCTGCTGGTGAGCCAGTTGCTGACCCTGTTTTCCACCCCGGTGATCTATCTGGGCTTTGCCGCCTGGGCAAAATCGTTTGCCGACTGGCGTGCACGCCGCGCCGCTGTCCGTGAAGCCCATGATGCAGGGAGCGCTGCATGAATATCTCTGCGCCGTTTATCGCGCGGCCCGTCGCCACCACCTTGCTGACCCTGGCAGTGGCGCTGGCCGGGGTGCTGGGCTTCATGCTGCTGCCCATTGCACCCTTGCCGCAAGTGGATTTCCCCACCATTTCGGTCAGCGCCAGCCTGCCTGGCGCCAGCCCCGACACCATGGCGGCCACCGTGGCCACGCCGCTGGAACGGTCGCTGGGCAGCATCGCCGGCGTCAATGAAATCACTTCGCGCTCATCCCTGGGCTCGACCAGCATCACCATGCAGTTTGAACTGGACCGCGACATCGACGGCGCGGCGCGCGACGTGCAGGCGGCCATCAACGCGGCCCGCACCTTGCTGCCGACCGGCTTGCCCAGCAACCCGACTTACCGCAAAGTGAACCCGGCCGATGCGCCCATCATGATTCTGGCGCTCACTTCATCGACCCTGACGCGCGGCCAGATGTATGACGCGGCGTCCACCGTGCTGGCGCAGCGTTTGTCGCAAGTCGAGGGCATAGGCCAGGTGAACGTGGGCGGCGGCGCCTTGCCGGCCGTGCGCGTGGAACTGGACCCGGACAAGCTGGCCGCCAAGGGCATCGGCATCGACACCGTGCGCACGGCCATTACGTCCACCAATGCCAACCGGCCCAAGGGATCGGTGGAGCAGGATGGACGCAGCTGGCAAATCGGCGCCAACGACCAGGCGCGCACGGCGGCCGACTATGCGCCAGTGCTGCTCAGCTACCGCGATGGCGCCGCCGTGCGCCTGCGCGACGTGGCCACCTTGAGCGATTCGGTGCAGGATGTGCGCAATTACGGCGTGGCCAATGGCAAGCCGGCCATTGCGCTATTCCTGCTCAAGCAGCCGGGCGCCAACATCATCGAGACGGTGGAACGCGTGCGCGCCTTGCTGCCGCGCCTGCAAGCCTCGATCCCGGCCGCCATCGACATGAATGTCATCAGCGACCGCACACCGACCATCCGCGCCTCGCTGCGTGAAGTGGAGCGCTCGCTGGCGATCGCCATCGGCCTGGTGGTGCTGGTGGTGCTGGCCTTCTTGCGCAACTGGCGCGCCGCCTTGCTGCCTGCCGTGGCCGTGCCAGTCTCGCTGGCGGGGACTTTGGGCGTGATGTATTTGTGCGGCTACAGCCTGGATAACCTGTCGGCGATGGCGCTGACGGTGGCCACCGGTTTTGTGGTCGATGACGCCATCGTGGTGCTGGAAAATATCTCGCGCCATATGGAACAGGGCATGGGACCGCGCGAAGCGGCCTTGAAAGGAGCGCGTGAAATCGGCTTCACGGTGGTCTCCATCAGTATCAGCCTGATCGCCGTGTTCATTCCGCTGCTGCTGATGGGTGGCGTGGTGGGGCGGCTGTTCCGCGAGTTTGCCGTGGTCCTGTCGACGGCGATCCTGATTTCCATGTTCGTTTCGCTGAGCACCACGCCGATGATGGCGTCGGTGCTGCTCAAGCCACCCACGCACAAGCGGCCAGGCAAGGTGGGGGCGGCGCTGGCACGGGCCAGCCGGCGCGTGATGCGCGGCTACCGGCGCTCGCTGGCCTGGACCTTGCGCCACCAGCCGGTGGCCATTATCGCCTTGCTGGCGGTCATCGGCCTGAACGTGTTCCTGTACACGGCCATCCCCAAGACCTTCTTTCCGCAGCAGGATACGGGCGTGATCGTCGGCAGCGTGCAGGCCGATCAGGGCAGTTCCTTCCAGATCATGCAGCAGCGCGTGGACCGCTTCGTGGCGATCCTGCGCGCCGATCCGGCGGTGGCCAATGTCAGCGGTTCCACCGGCGGTAACCAGATCAATACGGCCAACTTCTATATCACGTTAAAACCCCTGGCCCAGCGCAAGCTGGCCGTCGACGCGGTGGTGGCGCGCCTGCGCGGCCGGCTGTCGCATGAACCGGGCGCCAATCTGTTCCTGGTGCCGGTGCAGGATATCCGCATCGGCGGACGGCAAGCCAACGCGCAGTATCAATACACTTTGCAGGGCGACGATATCGACACCTTGCGCACCTGGGAGCCGCGTATCCGCAACGCGCTGGTCAAACTGCCGGAACTGACCGACGTCAATAGCGACCAGCAGGACAAGGGCGCGCAAACGGCGCTGCAGGTGGACCGCGATGCGGCGGCCCGCCTGGGCATCAGCATGAGCACCCTCGATAACACCTTGAACGACGCCTTCGGCCAGCGCCAGGTGGGGGTGATCTACAACCCGCTGAACCAGTACCGCGTGGTGATGGAGCTGGCCAGCCCGTATCTGCAAGGCCCGGAGACGCTGAAAAAGCTGTATGTGAGCAGCGCTTCGGGCGCGCAAGTGCCGCTGTCCGCGTTTACCACGATAGCGCCGCGCAATACGCCGCTGTCTGTCAACCACCAGGGCGGCAGCCCGGCGTCCACCGTCAGTTTCAACCTGCCGCTGAATATGTCGCTGTCAGAGGCGACCGGTGCCATCGACAAGGCCATGCAGGGCCTGGGCTTGCCGGCTTCCGTGCGCGGCAGCTTCCAGGGCACGGCAAACGCCTTCCAGCAATCGTTGTCCTCGCAGCCGATACTGATCGCGGCGGCCATCGTCACGGTGTATCTGGTATTGGGCATGCTGTATGAAAGCCTGGTCCACCCGATCACCATTTTGTCTACCCTGCCATCGGCCGGCGTGGGCGCCTTGCTGGCCCTGATGCTATTTAAGACGCAGTTTTCCATCATCGCCCTGATCGGCGTGATCCTGTTGATCGGCATCGTCAAGAAGAACGCCATCATGATGATCGACTTCGCCATCACACGCCAGCGTGCCGGCCATATGGGGGCGGGAGCCGCCATTTTCCGTGCCGCCAACCTGCGCTTGCGTCCCATCCTGATGACGACGGTGGCGGCCATCTTCGGCGCCATCCCGCTGGCCGTGGGCAGCGGCGACGGTGCGGAACTGCGCCAGCCGCTGGGTATCGCCATCGTCGGCGGCCTGATTTTGAGCCAGTTGCTGACCTTGTACACCACGCCTGTCGTGTATGTGCTGATGGACCGTTTGCGCCGCCAGGGCAGTCAAGCTGTACCTGCACCGGACGCCGGGCTTTCCCCTTCCACCCTTATCGCCAGGTAGCGCCATGCACAACCGTGTTCTTCATCTCCCCCGTTTTGTCTTTTGCCTGCCCTTGTTGCTGAGCGCCTGCGCCGTGACGCGCGTGGCGCCGCCACCGCCCGTTACCGCACCCGCCGCATTCAAGGAAGACACGCCGTGGCAGCGCGGCACAGGCGCCGCCGCTGCAGTTGCCGTCCCCGACGACTGGTGGACCTTGTTCGGCGACCCGCAACTCAATGCACTCGAAGCGCGCCTGATCGTCGGCAATGAAAATCTGAAATCGCTGGCGGCCCAGCTGGCCAGCGCCCGCGCCGCGGTCGAAGCGAGCCGCAGCGCCCTGTATCCGACGCTGTCGGTGTCGGCCGGCGCCACCCGCGATGGCAATCCCGCGCAGACGACTGGCAATGGCGGCAATGGCGGCAGCATCAGCAATACCGCCAACAGCATGACCCTGGGGGCCAGCGCGGCCTGGGAAGTCGACCTGTGGGGCCGGCTGTCGCAAGCCAGCGAGGGAGCGCAGGCAAGCGCGCAAGCGAGCTTTGATGATCTGGCGGCGGCCCGTTTGTCGGCCCAGTCCACCCTGGCGCAAACCTATTTTTCGCTGCGCACCAGCGACGCCCAGCTTGACTTGCTGACGCGCAGCGTGGCCGCCTATCAGCGTTCGCTCGATTTGACGCAAGCGCGCTACGATGGCGGCGTGGCGGCGCGCAGCGATGTGCTGCAGGCGCAGACCCAGCTCAAGAGCGCCCAGGCCCAGCAAGCCGATATGGCCGCGCAGCGGGCAACCCTGGAACACGCAATCGCCGTCCTGCTGGGCATTCCACCGAGCGCCTTGGAAGTGGCGGGCGTGGCGGGTTTGCCCGCCGTGCCGCCGGTGCCGGCATTGCTGCCGTCCACCTTGCTGGAGCGGCGGCCCGATATCGCCGCCGCGCAGCGCCGCGTGGCGGCCGCCTACGCACAGATCGGCGTGGCCGACGCCAGTTATTTCCCGGCCCTGTCGCTGTCGGCCAGCGCAGGCTACCGCAATACCTCGCTATCGAATTTGGTCAGCGCACCGAATTTCCTCTGGTCGCTGGGATCGAGCCTGACCGAAGCCATATTCGATGGCGGACAGCGCAAGCTGGCCAGCGCGCAGGCGAGGGCGGCGGCCGACCAGGCCACCAGCACCTATCGTCAGTCGGTCTTGACGGCCTTGCAGGAAGTCGAGGACAACCTGGTGCTGGCCAGCCGCCTGCAGGAAGAAGTGGCTTACCAGGCCGACGCCGTGGCGGCGGCGCAGCGCAACCTGACGATCACGAACGACCAGTACGCGGGCGGCACCGTCAGCTATCTGAATGTGGTCACCGCGCAGACGGCGGCTTTTACCAGCGAAAGCAGCTTGCTGTCGGTGCAGAACCGGCAATTGGCGGCCACGGCGATCCTGCTGAAAAATATAGCAGGGCGCTGGGATACTATTACTCCAGGCAGCAAGGGTTAGCAGCTTTATGTCAGATGTCATCATATTTTTGCCAACAGAAACATGATCGACATGGCAGGGGAGCAAGATGGAATCAGATGCAGCGCTACGGTGCATCGCTTCCACCTTCAAGGAGAATGATCATGAACGTCGATTATCAAATCAGCAGCAGGAGCTCCCACGCCGTCTGTGCCGTAATCGCCCTGGCCGCCACGGCCGTCCTGATGTGGCTGGTCTTCACGGTGGCCGGCGATTATTACGTGGCCGATGCACAGGCCGCCGCTATTGCCACCCAAACCGTGGCGCTACAGGATATTCCCGCCTCCAGCATCGTCCACGTCCATCCATAGCGGCGCACGGGCTTATGTTACAGATGACATATTCGATGGCCCGGACCGACATGGCGATGCGCTCAAGACGCGCGAGAATACATTCAGCGCGCCACTGCCGGCGCGGCCGACAGGAGAACGCTATGCCGATTCAGCAGATCACGCAGAAAGCCACGCCGCTGGCACCGGGCCAGTATCAAAAACTGGAAGTCGCCGAGCTGGTGGGCGTTGTGTATACAGAAATACCGCCCGTGGAACAGCGCCATCTGCTGTCGCAGATACTCAAGCCCCTGGGATTATTGTCCCTGGCGGCCGTGGCCAATGGCGTGTTTGCCAGGCTGTGGCTGCGCGGCGACAGCCAGCACGAACATCTGCGCCTGGACGATGCGCACAACCTGCCGCCCGGCGATATCGTCACCCTGGTGCATTTCGTGCAGCAGGTGAGCGCTGAAACCATCGAGGGGCTGGCCAGCACCCTGTGCACCTCGCCCACCCTGGTGGGGTCGGCAGCCGCCGCCGCGCTGCTGCGGGTGCTGATGCGGCGGATACAGGCGCGCCGGGAACGCCGCGGCCTGCGGCCGGCTGGCGCCCATTGAACACTTTTACACCATCAGAACAGGGTATCGACGTCGCTGGCCAGGCGGTAGCCGGCGCCGCGTTCGGTGACGATCAGTTTGGGCGCGGTAGCGTCTTGTTCCAGTTTGACGCGCAGGCGGCGGATCTGCACATCGATCGAGCGGTCGTAGACTTCCGCCTCGTGCAGGCGCGACAGCGACAGCAACTGGTCGCGGCTCAGCACGCGCTGGGGCGAGCGGCACAGGGCATTGAGCAGGCTGAATTCGCCATTCGACAAATCGACCACCGCGCCATCGGGCGCCGTCAGGCGGCGCGTGCGCAAGTTCAGCTCCCAGCCCGAAAAACGAAACGCGCGGCGGCTGCCATCGCGCTCGGGCAAGGTTGCCTGCACCTGGTAGCGGCGCAGCACGGCGCGCACGCGCGCCAGCAATTCACGGGGGCTGAACGGTTTCGTCACATAATCGTCGGCGCCCAGTTCCAGCCCCATCACCCGGTCCGCTTCTTCATTACGCCCCGTCAGCAGTATGATGGGAACGGTGGCGCGCTCGCGCACCTGGCGCGCCAGCTGCAAGCCGTCTTCGCCGGGCAGTTTCAAATCCAGCAGCACCAGGTCGACGGCATGCGCTTCAAGCGCGGCAAACATGGCGCTGCCCGTGTGCACGCAAGTGACGCGCATCTCGTTATTCCCCAGGTATTCAGCCACCAGTTCGCAAATGGCGGCATCATCGTCCAGCATCAGGATATGCGGCGCAACGGAGTTAGTCATGTTCAGTCATCAATCGTCGGTAGGAGCCAGGGCAGGAGCAAGGTCGGGCATGGATGATATCGTATCAGAAGCAAAGCCCTTGCTGCGCCGGTCGACGCTGCTGGCCCTGATTATTTCTGCCGTCATGATATTGGTGGCAAGCTTGTCGCTGCTGCACTTGCGGCGCGAAGCCATCGATACCCAGGGCCGCGAATTGCGTTTGCTGTCGCTGGCCCTGACAGCCGAAGTGGGGCGCGGCTTGCAGGGCGTGGATGAGGGATTTCGCGCCATGCAGACGGAATTGCGCGAAGGGCGCTTGCCCACCAGCGGCCCGCTGGCTGGACGCGTGCTCAAAACCCATGTGGACTTGATGCCGATGGTGCAGAATTTATGGTTATTTGATGAACAGGGCCAGGTGCTGGCCGCGGCCGACGCCAGCGCGCCGCCGTCCCTGGCCTCGTTTGCGCCATCGCTGGACAGCCTGCAAGGCGACCGCGTGGCCATCAGCCGGCCATATTCCGCCATCTCTGGCGCGCCGGCCAAGGTGGCGATGGCGGCGCATTTCCCTGCCGACGCTGGCCGTCCCGGCGGCTGGATCGTGGCTGCCTTGCCGGCCGAATCGCTGCTGGGGGCGTTTTCCATCGCCTCGCCCGCGCCGGACGCCCGCATGGCCGTGTTCCGCACCGATGGCGTGCGCCTGGCCGGCGCCATCGTGGCAGGCGCCAAGATCAGCGAAGAGCAATTGGCGCGCCGCCTGGCCGCCATGCAGGATAGCGCCGTGCGCCATTTCCACGATGACAGCGAACGCCTGGTCGCCATGCACAGCCTGCAGCAATTCGGCATCGACGTGGTGCTCACGCGCGACCTGGGCGTGATGCTGGTCAGCTGGCGCCAGGCCGTGCGCCTGACCCTGGCCGTGGTGGCTTTCCTGTTGCTGGTACTGGCCGTATCCGTGTATTACATCGTGCGCGCCGATACGCGCCGCGCCCGCGCACAGCAGGCATTGCAGGCGCAGCAGGCGCGCAGCAGCAAATTCAGTTCGCTGGGCGCGCTGGCCGGCGCCGTGGCGCATGACTTCAACAATGTGCTGGCGGCCATCGTCGGTTATGGCGAAATGGCGCAGGATGCAGCCGTCGAGGGCAGCGCCCAGCGCCGCCACCTGGACATGGTGATCAAGGCGGCCCTGCGCGGCAAGACGCTGGTGGCGCGCATCCTCACCTTCAGCGGCGGCGGCGCCCGCGCATCCACCTCGTTTGAGTTAAAACCCATCGTCGAAGAAGTGCTGGCCATGCTGGAAGGCTCGCTGCCTGCCGGCATCCGGTTGCAGCGGCAGCTGGAAATCGGCCAGGGCAGGGCCAGCGGCGACCCCACCCAGGCTTTTGAAGCGATCATGAATCTGTGCACGAATGCCATGCAGGCGATGCCGTCCGGCGGCGCCCTGACGGTAAGCCTGCGCCGCGTGCAGGTAGCCCAGGCGCGCATCCTGTCGCACAGCCGGCTCGAAGCGGGTGCATATCTGGAACTGAGCGTGGCTGACGAAGGCCGGGGCATTTCGCCGGAAGTGATGGAGCATCTGTTCGAACCGTTCTTCACCACCCGCGCCAAGGAAGCGGGCACGGGCCTGGGCCTGGCCGTGGTGCATGGCGTGGTGTCGGAGTTCAACGGCGCGATCGATGTGCGCAGCAAGCTGGGGCGCGGTTCGGTATTCACCATCTTCCTGCCCGAATCGACCGATACGGACGATGACGGCCAGCTGGCCGCCACGCCTGCCGCCGGCGCGCCGCAGACCGTCATGGTGATCGACGACGATCCCGACCTGGTGGCGATGGTCGAGGAAATGCTCACGGACATGGGCTACAGCACGGTGGGCTACACGGAATCTCCCTCAGCCCTGCAAGCCTTGCTGGCCGAACCGCAGCGTTATGCATTGGTCATTACCGACGAAGTGATGCCCAGCCTGAGCGGCACGGCGCTGGCCCAGGTGGTGCATGCACAGCTGCCCGACCTGCCACTGGTATTGCTGAGCGGCTATGGCGGCCCCTTGATGGCGGCCAAGGCCACGGCGGCCGGCGTATCGCAGTTGATGCTCAAACCACTGCGGCGCGAAGAACTGGTGCAGGTGATGGAGGAGTTACTGCCGCGCGCTTGATTCATCAGTCTCTAAAATTAAGAGTCCCGTGCGTGCATGGCGCTTTCCTCCGCCCCAAACAATTGCGCGCTTCCCCTGCGCGACGCAGCGACGGCAGCTTCACCGCGTACACGCAGCGCCTGTTCATAGCTGGCAATTGCCGGCAGCAGTCCTGATTCGCCATGGGCGACGCTTGCCAGCGCCAGTGACAACGCTGCCGCATCGGCCAGCGCCGTATTGGCGCCCAGGCCGCTGGCCGGACTCATGGCGTGGATGGCGTCGCCCAGCACGGTAACGGCGCTGCTGTTACAAGGCGGTACAGATGTGGCGTGGCGGATGGATGTCACCGTGATGGCGGCGGGATCGGCCAGCTCGAACAGCGCTTTCAAGGCAGGCGACCAACTGGCCGTGATGTCCGCAAGACAGCCCTGCAGATCCTGCTCCATACCCGCGAAGCGCTCGCGCCTGCCTATCATGGCCCAGTACAGATAGTCTGGAATGGCCGTCAAAGCCAAGCCAGGCGGTATGTCGGGCTGCGATGGCATGGCGTCGATGACTACCGCCAGGCCAGGCGCGAACAGCACGGACGTACCAGATTGCAACTCCGGCGCGACCCGCTGTGCTGCCGCCATGGCCGTCGTGCCATAGATGCAAATATCGCCCGATTCTGTCGGCCGCACACCAGGAAAGCGCCAACCCATGACAGCCGAATGCGCGCCGTCCGCGCCGACCAGAACGTCGCTCAGCACGCTGCTGCCATCCGTGAAATGGACATCGACCATGCCATCGGAGCGCTCCGTGTAGCGGTCGAGTGCCTTGCCAAAATGCACATGTTCGCTGATGCCGGCCAGCAGGATTTCACGCAGGGTAAGGCGATTGATGCGCAGGTCGGGTTCTTCCTCCTCCTGCCAGTCTTCCACCCATTTGTCGTTCAAGGTGGATAGCTGCGCATCTATCGTGCGCACACCGGGCGAGGGCGGGGCGCCGCACCGTTTCAATAGCGAGTACAGCTGCGGCGGCAGGCAGGCGGCGAGGGCGGCCAGGCCAGTCTGGTCCAGCCGCAGCCGGTAGCCTTGCCGACGGCTGTCGGTGGCCGCATCCTTTTCATAAACATCGAAGGCGATACCCGTTTGTTGCAAGCCTTGCGCCAGACACAGACCGCCGATGCCGGCGCCGATGATGGTGACGTGGGGAGAGTGAGTTGTCATGCTGGTCCTTGCTGAAGAGTTTGGATACAGCATTATTCGACAGCAAGCCTCTGGCGTGATAACGTCATCAAGACATAAACCAATGAATTTGAGCCATGCCAGAGCAACAACAGCCCATGCCGGATTTCAGCGAACAGGCCGATGGCCCGCCCCTGATCGTACAGTGGAGCGATGACGGTCCCGAGAGCCAGTTCCGGCTGGGCACACGCGAAGTCGATTGGCACAGCCACGTGCGCGGGCAGCTAATGTGTGTCGAGAGCGGCCTGGTGCATGTGCGCACGCGGCAAGGTTCGTGGATCCTGCCGCCGCATCGGGCCGGCTGGTTGCCACCTGGGCAGGAGCACAAGGTGGCTATTTCCGGCGCGATGAGCGGCTGGAATGTGTTGCTGGCTCCCGAGGCCTGCGCCGGCTTGCCTGGCCAAGCCTGCGTGATCGGCAGTAGCGAGGTGCTGGTCGCCATGGTGCGGCGCGCCGCCAGGTGGCCGCAACAAGCGCCTTTGACGGTTGCACAGCAGCGAATGATGGCCGTCCTGCTCGACGAATTGGCTGAGGCACCGAAGGAAGCCTTGCATTTGCCCATGCCGACGGACCGCCGCCTGCTGGCCGTGGCCAACGCCGTGCTGGCCCAGCTCGACAGCCAGCGCACCTTGCAGCAGTGGGCGCAGTGGGGCGCGATGTCGGCGCGCACCCTGAGCCGGCTGTTTCCTGCCGAGACGGGCATGAGTTTTGCGCAATGGCGCACGCAGGCCGGCTTGCTGCATGCGCTGGAAAGGCTGGCCCATGGCGACGCCGTGGCCGATATTGCCCATAGCCTCGGTTACGCCACGCCGAGCAACTTTATCGCCATGTTCCGCCGCAGCCTGGGCGCCTCGCCAGGTCGCTATTTCAAGCCGTGAGGCAACAATTGCCGCGATTTCTCATACAGCAGCTTGGCTTTCGCCTGATCGCCCTTGGCCTGGTATGTTTCGGCCAGGCTATCCCAGACATTGGCCGAGGCAGGGAACAGGACAGTATTGAGCTCGAACACGCGGATGGCGGCGTCTAGCCTCAGATTCTCGCGCAGCATGTAGCCGGTGCTGTTGACGGTACGTTCCAGCGCCGCGCCCTGTACGGTACCTTGCATTTGCAAGGACTTGGCTTGCGCGGCACTGTCAAAGGCTGGGGCCAGCGCAGCATGGATCAATCGTTCGGAAACGACTTCCGCCGGGAACTGGTCCGGTGCAGCGGCCGCCATGACGCTATTGACCAGGGTGCGCGACCAGACGTTTCTGGCGCTGCCATTGGTCAGATAGATGAAGGTGTAAGGATGATCGAGTGACGTCTGGTAAAGAATGCGGGCGCGCACTTTCGTGCCGCCATCATGGCCGACTTCATGATAAGGCCCCATTTCACCCGTTTCCCAGCCGGTGGCAAAGCCTCCGCGCTGGCCGTTGGCCAGCACAGGCGTTTGCCAGAACTGCTGCAATGCAGTCTTGCCGACCAGTTTGCCGTCAGCCAGCGCCTGCAGGAAGCGGCTCAGGTCGTCCAGCGATATATACAGATCGCTATGGCCATGGGCATACGCCGGCCACGCCACTTCCTTACTTTGCTGCAAGGCGCCGTCCTTGCCCATATAACTCGTCGCCACGCCAGCCTTGGGCAAGGCGGCCGCTCCCAGATACGTGTGTTTCAAGCCCAGCTTTTGCAGGATGCGTTCATCGGCGATGCGCTCGTACGGCTTGCCATAATGGGCTTCGAGCAGGGCCGACAGCACCAGGTAATTGGTCTGCGTGTAGCGCGTATTGCTGCCCGCAGCAAATTGCAGCGGCTGCTCCGCCAGGCCGTCAAGCGCCGCCTGCAGGCTGGCGGGAAAGGGGGCGCGCGGCCCATCGTCCCTGGTTTGGGCCGCGCCAAAATACTCGGGCACACCCGATGTGTGATTGAGAAACTGGCGTACGGTGATGTGATGCCAGGCTGCCGGCAAGCCGTGCACATACAGGCTGGCCGGCTTGTCCAGCTCGATTCTCCCTTGCTCCACCAGCTGCATGAGCAGGGTGCTGGCAAACAGCTTGCTCAGCGAATACACGGGAAACAGGGTGTCGGCCGTGATGTGTTCCCTGGTGGCAAGATTGGCGTCGCCATCGGCACCCCGGAATAGCAGCTTGCCGTCGTGGGCGATGAACACAGCCTGGCCGGCGATGCCGTAGCGCTGGGCATTGAGGTGCATTTGCTGACTGACGGCCTGCGCCAGCGGCTCTGCCGCATAAGCTGCGGGCGGGGTCAGCAAAGCCAGTGGCAAGACGACGCGGAAGAAGGGGCGCAGTATCAAGGAAGTTCCTCATTGAATTTGTTGGTGAAAGAGTATCACCATTTGATGTTCGGCAGCCACATTCCCATGGTGGCGACAACGATGCCGATACTCATGGCCACGGTGCACAAGACCAGCAAGGCGGCCATGCCGAAGCGGGCGGCCGTACCGCCATGGTCGCGGCACAGCAGATACAGTTGCAGTACGGTCAGCGGCAGCAGATATTGGGCGTAGGACAGGAAACCCAGGAATGGCCCCGTAAAAGTATCGGGATTGAAACCCGAGGGGCCGCCATGGATGACGATCCAGAACATCAGGCCGACGCGGAAAAACCATACGCCGCTGACCGCCAGGAACAGCCGCAGCGCCCAGCGGCTGTGGGCCGCGACATCGCGCTGCAGGGCGCGCCGCAAGGCCAGGCCAGCAAAGAAAAGCACCAGCACGGCGTTCAGGCTGGTGCCCACATGCTGGACCATGTCGCCCACGGCGCCGCGCAGCCAGACCATATACAGGCCGGACAGGGCGGCCACCGCCGCGCCAGCCAGGTACACGCGTCCATTCCAGCGGTGAAATGCAGGCGCCCGGCGCCGCACTTGCGGTACCAGCTGCAGTGCGCCGCCCAGCATGATGAGCATGGCCAGCAGCAGATGGGCGCCCGTGACCAGATTGCCCGCCATGTCGCCGACCACATGGCCGTGCGTCATGACCTGGTTCCAGCCCTTGAAATTGCCGCGCACGCCACTGCCGCCATACAGGGCCAGGATGTAGACGGCAAAGATGGATTGCCCGATGACGGTCGCGACGAACCAGAAGATGGTGGCCGACGCCAGGGCGGTGGCGGACCAGGCTTGCAGGCGGGGACGCGCTGACAAGGTCAAAGTTGCTGAAGTCATTCTGTTATTCCCTGTGAGTTGTTCGATCCTTACGATAGGCAGCTGCCGCCACGCAGACAACGGTGCAAGGGCAAACTTGCGATGAGCGGCGGTTTTCAGGACTTGAATGACGGTGGCAGAGCGGTTATTGTGACGGGATGCCAAATATGCCACTCAGCTCAATCATCTTCACCAGGCGCGGCTTGACCGCGCTGTTGCCGAGCGCCAGGCACGCGCTGATCGTGCTGGTGTTTACGCTGGTGCTGTCGTGGGGGCTGAGTCTGTTTAGCGGCACGCCCTATCCGGCCGTGTTCGGGCGCATCGGTTTTATCGGCGCGGCTTTGCTGCTGGCGTATTCGGTGGCGGGAGTAATGCATCCACGCTGGCTGTCGCCTTCCCTTGCGCGCATCGCGGCCGTGGTGGTGACGGCGCCGATTGCAGCCCTGATCACGGCCATCGTTGCCCAGCGCGGCCAGTTTATCGCCCACCTGAGCCAGATGGAAAACCTGATCGGCCACTTCCTGATGGTGTTTCTGGCGCTGCTGTTCGGCATTTTGTTTTCCCTGCTGGCCATGCGCCGCGAACGCCATGTGCGCGAGCGGACCGACCGGCTGCAGGCCGAGCTGGAAAAGAACCGGCTGGAGCGCGAATTGCTGGACGCGCGCCTGCGCCTGCTGCAAGCGCAGATCGAGCCGCACTTCCTGTTCAATACCCTGGCCAATGTGGAAGCGCTGGTTGCCTCGGGCTCCGGCAATGCCGGGCCGGTGCTGCGCCATTTGATCGCTTATCTGCGCGCCGCCATGCCGCGCCTGAACGATGCCGAAGCCACCCTGGAAACGGAATTGCAGCTGGTGCGCGCTTATCTGGAACTGATGCATTTGCGCATGCCTGACCGGCTGCAATTTTCCGTATCTGATGTCGCGCAGGCGGCGACCCTGCGTTTTCCCGCCATGTCCTTGCTGACCCTGGTGGAAAACGCCGTGCGCCACGGTATCGACCCCGGCATGGAGGGCGGCTCCATCGAGGTCGGCGGCCTGCGTGACGAAAGTACGGGCAAAGTCACCTTATGGGTCAGCGACACGGGCGTGGGCATGGCGGAAACGGCGCAGCCCGGGGTGGGCCTGGCCAATGTGCGCAGCCGCCTGCAAGCATATTACGGCGCCGGCGCCCGCATCGAACTGCACGAAGCAGCGCCCCACGGCGTGCGGGTTGAACTGCATTTTATTCCTGGAGAGACCGCATGACACGCACCAGCGCACTGATCGCCGACGACGAACCGCTGCTGCGCGAGCGCCTGCGCACCCATCTGGCCACCTTGTGGCCGGGGCTGCAATTGCTGGACGACGCCCGCAACGGCCCGGAAGCGGTCGAACTGTTCGAGCTGCACCAGCCGCAGATCGTGTTTCTTGACATCCATATGCCAGGCTTGAACGGCATCGAAGTGGCGCGCACCCTTGCCCGCCGCGCTCACCTGGTTTTTATTACGGCCTATGAGCAATATGCCGTGCAGGCCTTCGAGCACGGCGCCATCGATTACCTGGTCAAGCCCATCGATCCGGCGCGCCTGGCCGATACGGTACAGCGCTTGCAACGCCAGATCACCGGTCCCGTCCAAGGCAGCGCCTCTCTCGATGCCGTGCTGGAGCAATTGGCAGGGCGATTGGTGGCACAGCCCCGGCCTTGGCTGCAATGGATCAAAGCCTCAGTGGGAAACAGCGTGCGGCTGATTCCCGTCGAGCAAGTGCGTTTCCTGCGCGCCGATGACAAATACACGCAGGTCGTGTGGGATGAAGGTGTGGCGCTGATACGCAAGAGCATACGCGAACTGGCCGAACAGCTCGATCCCAGCCGTTTCGTGCAGACGCACCGCTCCATCATCGTCAACCTGGGCTATGTCAGCGAGGTGGTGCGGGGCATCAATGAAACTGCCGAGCTGCATCTGCGGGGCAGCGGAGAAACCCTGCCGGTCAGCCGCAACTATCTGTATCACTTCCGGCAAATGTGATTATGCAGCCTGCCGTTTTGCCGCCCAGCGCCGATATTGGCGGGTGCGCAAAGCATTCCCGATTTGCTGGAAAATCAGCGCGCGCAGGGGGCTGACGCCAGGCTGCGGTGAGCGGCCATGGCTCAAACGCTGGAGCTGGAACTTGACGACCGCCATGCTGGCAGCGGCCGCATACAGCCTGTTTTTCCACGTAATCGGTTTCAGCACGAGCGCGTTATCGGCGCCTGCACGCCAGTTGCGCGGCAGCGATGGCTGCAGGGCCAGCGCCGTGGCGATGCCGGCCATGGCGATGCCGCTGTTGATGACGTTTTCCGCCACGGCGCGGCGCCGGATGCCGCCCGTGACCATCAGCGGCATGCGGGCGATGTTGGCCACTTCCTTGGCAAACTCCAGGAAATACGCTTCGCGCGCCAGGGTGCGTCCATCGCGCGCCTCGCCCTGCATGGCGGGCGCTTCGTAGCTGCCACCCGACAATTCAACCAGGTCCACCTGCAAGCCATTGAGCATGGTCACCACGTGGCGGGCGTCTTCCAGGCTGAAACCGCCGCGCTGGAAATCGGCTGAATTCAATTTTACGGCCACCGCAAACGTGGGCGCGACCGCAGCCCGCACGGCCTTGACGGTATCCGTCAACAGCCGCGCCCGGTTGTCGATGGAGCCGCCCCAGCGGTCCTGGCGCTTGTTGCTGAGCGGCGAGAGGAACTGGCTGAGCAGATAACCGTGCGCGGCATGGATTTCCACGCCCGTAAAACCGCTTTGCTGGGCCAGCCGGGCGGCTGTCACAAAGCGCTGTATCACCTCCGCAATATCGGCTTCTGTCATTTCCCTGGGCATGGGGAAGATTTTGGAATGCTTGCCCAGGTCCACTGCGATGGCCGATGGCGCCACAGTGGCTTGCTGCATGGCGGCGGGCGTTTGCCGTCCCGGATGGTTGATCTGCATCCAGAATTGCGCGCCACGCGAACGGCCCGCCTGGGCCCAGTCCCTGAAGCGCTGCAGATGAGCATCATTTTCCAGCACCACGCCGCCTGGCCCCGTCATGGCGCGGCCATCGATCATGACGTTGCCGGTCAGTATCAGGCCGGCTTCCCCGTCGGCCCACTGCCGGTACAGGCGCAACAGCTGCTCCGACGGTGCCTGGTCGGCGTCGGCCATGTTTTCTTCCATGGCCGCCTTGGCCAGGCGGTTGGGAATGATTTGGCCGTTGGGCAAGGTCAGTGCTGTAAATAAAGGACTCATGGTGATATTTTCCTGAAAGAGGAGCTCATGCAGGCCACTATAAGATTAAACCATGGTTGAAGGTCAAGCGGGTTTGCTGGCTTTTGCTATGATTAAAGCTTAAGGCAAGCTTTAACGTTGAACTTCAAGGGAAGACAGGCATGAAAATCGGCGAATTGGCCAGACAGAGCGGCTTGAACGCATCGCGCATCCGCTTTTACGAAGCGCGCGGCTTGCTGCATGCCGTGGTGCGCGGCGAAAATGGCTACCGCAGCTACCCGCCCGAAGCGCTGCAGGTCTTGCGCATCATCACGGGCGCGCAAAGAGCGGGGTTTTCCCTGGAGGAAATCCGCAAGCTGATACCGGCCGACCTGAGCAACTGGGATCAGGAAGAACTGCTGCAGGCTTTGCGCCGCAAGGTGACCGACATCGCTGCAATGGAAGAGCAACTGCGGCAGAGCCGTGCAGAGATCGAGCGCCTGCTGGTAGTCATTGCGGCAAGACCGCCCGATATGACCTGTAACGACAATGCCAGACGGGTGCTGAGCGAGGTCCGCTAAGCGCCTTCAGCCGGTGCTGCGAGCATGGCGGCCAGCGTAATTTTCAGGGTATGGCAAGCCTGGTCAAAAGTAGGGTGGAAATTGAGGACGTCGATCGCATCAAATTGCTGTTTCAATGGGACATAGCGCTCTTCCAGTTGCTGGAAGACCGCTGCCGCATGCCTGGTCATGAATGTACGCGCCGACGTCAGCGCGTCGGGTTCGCGCTCGGCGATCAAGGCAAAGTCGAAGATGTCGCGCCCCGTGATGTGATCGCCCCGGTGCCACATTTTCTTGGCGATGATTTCAACCGACGTTTCCACCCGTACCTGATGTCCCAGGACCGTTTCGATGGTAAATCCTGGCGTGGTCAGGTTGGGCGCGGCCACGAAGTCATCCCCGCCGCTCCCACCATCACCAGACGGCTCTGCATGTTTTCCATTGTTTCGCCCACAGGCTGAGGTGTTTCATGATTTTCTTGGCGGGTACCTCGGGCGTAGCCGCTTCGGCGACCGCTTGCACCACCACCGGCAAGGGTGTTTCGTCGAGCAAGGCCATCAAGTGTGCTTGAAATTGCTCCGGTGCGACGCCGGAACGCAGCATTGTCGCCAGCATGTCGGGCGTGATCACGTCGCGGTAGCTGGTGCTGACGCTGCGCGCCGCCACTGTCAATGCGTTTTTCAGGCCGGCTGGCTGGACTGTCTCCATGCTAAGGCCCAGGATATCCATCACGGCCTTCAGCTTGGTATAGCCAAGGTCTTTCAGCGTGCCGTTTTCCAGCTGATTGATGGTCACGCGCGACAGCCCGGCAAATCTGGCCACGTGTTCCTGCAGCAAGCCCACCTGGATGCGCTTGCTGTGAACTGCATCGCCGATCTGCGCCAGATTCATTGCACCCACCATTTAATGTTAAGTATATTTAACATTGTAGCGCCCCTCTGCTGGGTGCCAAGCTTTTCTTGCCTGAACCATCCATTCAGGCGCGCTGTTTTTGCGACTCGTACACTTTCAACTGACAATAGGCGGCGCGCAGCAGCGGCACGTCCAGGCTGTATTTTTCTGCGCGTTCGGCCATGTTGCCGAGTATGTCGTCCGATTCCAGGCGCGTGATATCTTGCGTGATATCGCGCATCATCGAGGCTGCCCAGCTCGATTGTTCGTCAAGCAAGAGCTTTTCCATGCGCTGTACTGTCTCGGGGGAAAGATCAAATCCTTCCGCCGTTGCCACGCTGCGGCATTCCGTGATCGCTCTTTGCATCAGGCTGCGTCCGCCCGGCGCCGCCATGATGTCAGCCACCGTGCCACGCATCAGACACGTCATCAGGGCGCCCGCCGCGATCATCACCCATTTATCCCATAGCGCCTGGGTAATATTGCCCGATAGCGTGCGTGCGCCGGGGCTGGCGGCGAAGAGGGCGTGCAAGGCCTCCGCCTGGTCTTGCAGCAACGGCGTTCGGGCGCCCGTGATGACGACGTCGTTCGCGCCCATGTGCCGGATGGCGCCGTTTTCGCCAAGCATGGTGGCGATGTAGGCGATGCCACCCAGCACGTGATCCTTGCCGAAGCGGTGGTCCAGCCTGTCGTAAGCGCCCAGCCCGTTCAAAAAGGGCAGGATGGCGGTGCTCTGACCCACGGCCGGTGCGATGGCGTCCATTGCCTGGCCCAGGTCATAGCCCTTGCAGGTCACGATGATCGCATCGTATTCGGCGTGGACGGCATCTTGCGTCACGGTCTGCACCGGTGCATGGAAATCCCCCAGTTCGCTGTGTACCATCAGTCCATGCGTGGCGAGCAGGGCGGCGCGCTGCGGGCGGACCAAAAAGGTCACATCGGCGCCGGCCTGTATCAGACGCGCTCCGTAATAGCCGCCGATGGCGCCGGCTCCCAGTATCAGTATTTTCATGGTGTTTTCCTCGTGATGGATTGCAACACTGTGCAGATGTACGCTAATTTACCCGCGAGTCAATATATATGTCAATCATCATTTATGGCAAGATTTATCGATCTCGCTTTCATAAATTCGATAATTCAACTATCATCGAATTATTACCTGACTACCTAGCTGATGGAGATGTTTCATGCTGACCGCTTTCCTGATTTTTCTTGCCACCCTGGTGCTGGTCATCTGGCAGCCCCGCGGCCTGGGCATAGGCTGGAGCGCGGCCATAGGCGCTGGCGTCGCCTTGCTTGCCGGCGTGATTCAATGGTCCGACATCCCTGTCGTCTGGCATATCGTCTGGAACGCCACTGGCACCTTTGTTGCCGTCATCATCATCAGCCTGCTGCTCGACAAGGCCGGCTTCTTTGAATGGGCGGCGCTGCACGTGGCGCGCTGGGGCGGTGGTAGCGGGCGGCGCCTGTTTGTGCTGCTGGTCTTGCTCGGCGCTGCGGTGGCCGCTCTGTTCGCCAATGATGGGGCGGCGCTGATATTGACGCCCATCGTCATTGCGATGCTGCTGGAACTCAAGTTTTCGCCCAAAGCGACCCTGGCTTTTGTGATGGCGGCCGGTTTCATCGCGGACACGGCCAGCCTGCCGCTGGTGGTGTCGAACCTGGTCAATATCGTCTCGGCCGACTTTTTCAAGATCAGCTTTGCCCGCTACGCCAGCGTGATGGCGCCCGTCAATGTGGTGGCCGTGCTCGCCACCCTGGGCGTGCTGATGTGCTTCTTCCGCAAGGATATCCCCCGCGATTACGACCTGTCGCAGCTCAAGCGCCCCGGCGCCGCCATCCGCGACCTGGCCACTTTCAAGGCTGGCTGGCTGGTGCTCGCCGTGTTGCTGATCGGCTTCTTCTGGCTGGAAGACCTGGGCGTGCCGATCAGCGCCGTGGCTGCAGTGGGCGCCCTTGTCTTGCTGGTGGTGGCCGCCAGAGGCCATGTTATTTCCACGCGCGCCGTGCTTTTGAATGCGCCGTGGCAAATCGTGGTCTTTTCGCTGGGCATGTATCTGGTCGTGTATGGCTTGCGCAATGCGGGCCTGACCAGTTATCTGACGGGAGTATTGAACCACTTTGCACAGTATGGCGTGTGGGGCGCGGCCATGGGCACGGGCGTGCTGACGGCCGTGTTGTCGTCGATCATGAATAACCTGCCGACCGTGCTGGTGGGGGCTTTATCGATAGAGCCGGCCACGGCGCATGGCGCGGTGCGCGAAGCGATGATCTACGCCAATGTGATCGGCAGCGACCTGGGACCAAAAATCACGCCGATCGGCAGCCTGGCCACCTTGCTGTGGTTGCACGTGCTCGACAGCAAGAATATCCACATTTCCTGGGGCTATTACTTCCGCGTTGGCATCGTGCTGACCTTGCCGGTGCTGCTGCTGACCCTGGCGGCGCTGGCCGTGAGGCTCAGCTGATCGTCAAGGTGACTTTTTCGTCACGCCTATCATCGCGCCAAAATCCGGCCCCACTTCAAACACATCGCCCGGATACATGCGCGAGACGCTGCCGTCCAGATATAGCGCGTCATTGCAGGCCAGTTTTTCGCGCAGGAAACGGGCGAACATATAAAAGCTCACCACGTCGCGCGACACCACCAGGGTCAAGGTATTGCCGGGGCCGGTGCAGGCCGCGTTGCGTATCACACGGTTTTCGGAATCGGGCATGAACAGGGCATTGATCTGGCCGTGGTAAATCAGGATGGGGCCCGATTGTGTGGCGAAGTTTACGCCGGTCAGCAGGGTGTCGCGATGTTTGGATAGCTGGTCTGTATCGATGATGGCGGCGCGCCGCTCGCTCAACAATAGCGCGCCGTTGGGCTGGATATAGAAATTGCCGTAGGCATTCTTGCGCTCGTTGAGCTGGCGTTTGACCAGGCCATCCTCGATATACAGGCCGCGCGGGCGCAAATCGGTGTCATAAATGCCGGCATTGGTCGCGCACACCAGCTCTTCGCCGCGCTGGCGCACCCATTGCTTCAGCTGGTTCAGGCGCCGGAACTCCTGGCCCCGGTCATCTTTCCAGTACATGCGCACGTCGTCTTTGTCGAGATCGATCTTGCAAACGCTATAGCCTGTGTCCTGGAAAACATAGCGGTTCAGCTCCGCCGCCTGGCCAAGCAGGGGCAGGGCCAGCGCGGCGCAGGCCAGGAGGCGCCGTGGCGCAAGCAAGGTTCGATATATCTTCAACAGCGGCATCTTCTTTCGTCATCATGGGGCGTAAGCGCCAGGCCAACGATGCTGTGCCAGACGCGGCCCACATGATACCAGTCCGGGCGCTGATCGGCATGCGCCGGAACGCGGCCTCACGCTTTTTTGCAGATGATGAAGAAGAAGGGAAAGTTTTCATGGATCTTGCGGCTTTCCAGCAAGCCGGCCTGGCCAAACTCGGCCTGTATCGCGGCTGCGTCATAGAAAAACATGTTCACGCCATCATGGATTTCATAGCGGTCCTTGCCCAGCAGCCTGCCTTGTCCATAGGTATGGGCTTCTTTCGAGATGGCCGTAAATACCATCAGCCCGCTAGGCGCCAGTTGCCGGTAGCAGTCCTGCACCAGCTTTGCCCGTTCGCTGCTGTCGAGCAAATGGATGAGCGCGTAGCAAAAGATGCCGTCGTAGCTGGCGTTGTCAAACGGCATGTCCGTGACGGAGCCATGATGGATGGGCATGTCCTGGCCAACATGCTTGCTGGCCAGGGCGATGGCCGTCTGCGAGATTTCGATGCCCGTGACCTGCATGCCTTTGTCCCTGAACACTTGTGCATTGCGGCCATAGCCGATGCCGGGTATCAGCACATGGTCGATGGATTGTTCGGCAAACAAGTCGCTGGCCAGCACGGCCGAATGGGCCGGCGCCATGCCCCACATTTCCTGCTTGTCCTGGAAGTTTGCTTCCCAGAATTCGGGTTTTGACATGGTGATCCTTTCAAACAGGCTTACTCGTGACCATCGATCGTCCAGTTGCCGGCGCGGCACGAGGCATCGAAATCGACCAGCAGGTCGGCCAGAGTCACGCTTTGCAATCGGGCATTGAGCAGCGCCTCGGCTTCTTTCAAGGCGCCATCGAGCGCCTTGTCGACCGCGCGCGCCACCGCGCAGGCAGGGTTGGGCTCATCGCCGCCGATATAAAACAGGCGCGGGCCGCCCACGGCGCGGTGGATATCGAGCAGGCTGGTGGTGGCCAAATCGCAGGCGATGGTCCAGCCGCCGCCATGGCCTTTGACCGACCTGGCATAGCCGGCTTCGCGCAGGCCTGCCATGGTCCGGCGCACCACGGCCGGATTGGTGTCGAGCATCTTGCCGATCTGTTCGGACGTAAAAGGCCCGTCGTGCCGGGCCATGTGCAAGAGCACATGCAGCATGCGCGACAGGCGGCTGTCATTTCTCATGGGTTCTCCTCAAATTCAGATAGCGAGAATATCACGATACTTTATAAGTTACAAATTGTGCTCGCCTGCTACCAGACATTCAATTGCACGGGGCGCTGCTGTGAAAATCGCGGTGATAATGTGCTTATCTTTCAAATATTCCCGAAAATAGTTGTAACAAGTGCCGATTCAAGCCGACTTAATAGAACAAAAAAACTGTATAAAGAAGTAAGGAAGTCACCACCGATGTCCACATGCCTATCCACGCCAGGGGCTACACCTGGCTCCTGGGACCAGATCACGCGCGAGCGCAGCTTTTTGCTGCGTCTGGCGCAGCTGCAACTGGCCTCCAGCGCCGATGCCGAAGACGCGGTGCAGGAAACCCTGTTCGCCGCGCTGCGCAACTGGTCCGCTTTCGCACAGAAATCGAGCGTGCGCAGCTGGCTGTGCGGCATTTTGCGCCACAAGATCGTCGATGCGATCCGCGTGCGGGGTGTCAGCATGGCGCCGGTCTTGCATGACGATAGCGACGCCATCATCGATAGCTGGTTCACCGGCGACGACGCCTGGCATCCAGCGACCTTTGTCGATCACCTGTGCGGCGAAAAAATCGCGGAACGAAGCCAGCTATTGGGCATCATAGAGTTATGCATGGCGCGTTTGCCCGAACAAAGCGCGCGGCTATTTTTGATGCGCGAATACCTGGGCATGGATTTATGCGAAATCGAAGCCGGTTGTCAGCTCAGTGCCGGCAATCTGCGCGTCATCTTGTACCGCGCGCGCATGCGCTTGCGCGACTGCGCCGTACGCGGCTGGGGAGAATTTGCATGAGCCAGGGAGCAGCAACGTCATCCATCACTTGCCGCGACACTACTTACCTGGTGTGCGAAGCGCGCGACCGCAGCCTGAGCGCAGACGAACAGGCCTTGCTGGCTGGCCATATACAAACCTGCCCCTATTGCCAGGTCGCCGCAAGACAGTTCAGCCAGTTATTTTCACAGCTGGACGAGTTACTGGCCCGCAGCCAGCCCTGAACAATCACATAGTATAAAGAAGGAGCTTAATATGCACCCATCCACCCCAAGTCCGGCAGACATGGTCGACGCCCTCAACAATACTTTCGGCAAACATCCGGGCAAACGCGCTTCGCACGCCAAGGGCTTTTGCGCCAGCGGCGAATTCATTCCGGCACAGGGCGCAGCAGCATTGCTCGACAGCCCGCTGTTCAAGGCTGGCCCTTTGACTGCGATCGTGCGCTTTTCCATCGGCGGCGGCAACCCTGGCGTGTCCGACAAGAGCCGCTCGGTGCGCGGCCTGGCGGTGCGCTTGCAGGGCGCCACGGAGAAATACGACCTGGTGCTGGTATCGGAACCGGTATTTTTCGCCGCCACGCCGGAATCGTTCGTCAGCTTCCTGGCCGCGCGCGTAGCCGATCCGGCCACGAAAAAGCCCGATCCCGCAAAAGTCGCGGCGCACAATGCGGCTTTCCCTGACGGTTTGCGCCAACCAGCCTTGCTGGCCAGCCACGCGGCGCCTGCGTCTTACGCTACCACCCCTTATTTTTCCAATAACGCCTTTGTGTTCAGCAACGCCGATGGCCGGCAGACCACCACCCGCCTGATCGTGGCGCCGGCTGCCGGCACCCACTACCTGAGCGCCGATCAGGAGCGCGACTTTTCCGACAACTTCCTGGAAGAAGAATTGGCGGCGCGCCTGGCGAACGGCTCCGCATCGTTCACCGTGTACGCGCAATTGCCGGCCGCCGGCGATACGCTGACTGACTCCAGCCAGCCATGGCAAGGAGCAGGGCAGGTCGCGCTAGGCGATTTGCACATAACCGGGCTGGCCGGCGCCGAACTGTGCGATGGCCTGGAATTCGTGCCCATCATCTTGCCACGCGGCATCGCGCCCTCGGACGACCCGATTCTGGTGTCGCGCGCAGCTGCGTATGCGGTGTCGCTGGCGCGGCGCAAGGCAGCGGCCTGACATTCTGGCCACGTTGCGCCAAGGGCGAATGATATAGTGGCGGGAATGTATACACTGAAAGAAACTGCCATGAAAAACGACGTTACCGCTCACCGCCAGGCAAGCCAGGCACCTGCCAGGCTCAGCAAAGGGGACTTCGTCACCGTATTGCGCAAGCTGCTGCAAGAAGAAGAAAAGGCCGGCAAGACCAGCGTGGACGTACGCGCTGCAACCCTGCACACCGACGTTGGCGTTTATCCGGCGCGCGGCCACTCGATGCCCACCTGTTGCACCGTGATGTATGAAGAGATGAAGCCGGGAGATGAGATACTGCTGACGCCACCCGGCGGCAAGGGACCTACGCTGCTGGTGCGGTATAAATTCCCGCGCTGAAAATCGCGCTCTTGGCGCCAGTTTATCACCTGGCCGAGTGCAGACGATGCAGTCGCAGCGATACGTTTATGCGCTGCGCGTCATCACGCACTTGAAATTGGCCGGCGACTCAAGCGCGCCGGTACATGCGGCATTCCGCCGCCAAGGCCAGCAAGTTCGGGTCGCGTTCGCGGCTTTTCAGCATCAGCAGGGTAATTAGCTGGTGCGAGGCATATTTTGCCTGCAGCGGCAGCAGTTCCAGGCGCGCGCTGAAGGCGCTGACCCGGCCTGGCAGCAGGCTGTAACCGAGGCCGCCGCTAACCATATTAATCAGTGAAAAAATATCGCCCACCCGCATCGCCGTATGCGGCACGAAACCGGCCAGTGCAAAGGCGTGGTTGAAGCTTTGCGCCGTCACAAAGCCATCGTTCAATGTGACGAATTTTTCATCGCGCAGCGCCTGCAAATCCACTGGCTGGCTGCCCGCATAGGGCGAACCCGGCGGGGCGGCCAGGAATACCTCGTCCTGGAACAGCGGCACCGACACCAGGTTGGCGTGGTGCTCTTCCCCCTGTTCGCCGATGATGATGGCGTCGAGCCGGCCATCGGCCAGGCTTTGCAGCAATTCGCGGTTCGAACCCAGGGTCAGGTCGATATCGAGGCCCGGACGGCGCAATTTCAAGGCGATCACCAGTTGCGGTATGCAATGCAGGGTCAGCGAATACAGCGAACCAATTTTGAGCCGCACCGGGTTGATGCCCGACATTTCGCGCACCTTGCGCACGCCTTCCTCGCATTCGGCCAGCGCGCGCCGGGCTGATTCAGCGAAAGTGTAGGCCGTATGCAGCGGAATCAGGCTGCGTCCTTCGCGCTTGAACAGCGGGCAGCGCAAGCCTTCTTCCAGCGAGTGCAGCGCACGGTGTACGCTGACCGTGCTCTGTCCCAGGGTTTCGCCCACCCGCGCCAGGTTGTTCAGCTCCATAAAGCTGAGGAACACTTCCAGCTTTTTCAGCGTAATTTCTTCGTTAATGGCCATGAGGTCCCAGTTTTCACGCAGTTCATTAACCTGACAGTAATGAACATGGTAGCAGCTTGATTGAAACCGCAGCGTTTTCTTTCTATCGTATGGTTTCGATAGAGCTCATACGGAGACAGGATGTCCACCGCAACGCCACCTCAGCCCAAACAATGGGACAAGAGACGTACTGAAAAGCGGCGCCGCCTCGATGCCGTGCGCCATTACGCCAGCGGCCCCGTGCTGCAGCAGGCCGATATGGTCGCCGTACTGGAAACCTTGCTGGCTCCGGGCGACCGGGTTGTTTTGGAGGGCAATAACCAGAAGCAGGCCGACTTCCTGGCGCGCATGCTGGCCAGGGTCAATCCCGACAAGATCAACCATCTGCACCTGATCATGCCCAGCGTCAGCCTGCCCGAACACCTGGATTTGTTCGAGCGCGGCATCGCCCGCAAGCTCGATTTCTCGTTCGCCGGCACGCAAAGCCTGCGCATCGCCCAATTTTTGCAAGATGGCTTGCTCGAAGTGGGCGCCATCCACACGTATATCGAACTGTATGCGCGATTGTTCGTTGACCTGACGCCCAATGTGGTGATGGTGGCCGGCTATATGGCCGACCGCCAGGGCAATCTGTACACGGGGCCCAGCACCGAAGATACGCCCACCCTGGTCGAATCGGCCGCTTTCCGCGATGGCATCGTGATCGCCCAGGTCAACCAGATCGTCGACGACGTGAGCGATCTGCCACGGGTCGATATACCTGGTTCCTGGGTCGATTTCGTGGTGCAGTCCGACAAACCGTTTTTTATCGAACCCCTGTTTACCCGCGATCCACGCGTGATCAAGCCGGTGCACGTGCTGATGGCGATGATGGCGATACGCGGCGTGTATGAAAAACACCAGGTGCAGTCGCTCAATCACGGCATCGGTTTCAATACGGCGGCCATCGAGCTGATTTTGCCCACCTATGGCGAGCGTCTGGGTTTGAAGGGCAAGATTTGCCGCAACTGGGTGCTCAATCCGCATCCAACCCTGATACCGGCGATAGAAACGGGCTGGGTCGAGAGCGTGCATTGCTTCGGCGCCGAACTGGGCATGGAGCAGTATGCGGCGGCCCGGCCCGACGTATTTTTCACGGGCCGCGACGGTTCCATGCGCTCGAACCGCGCGCTGTGCCAGCTGGCCGGCCAGTATGCGGTCGACCTGTTCATCGGCGCCACCTTGCAGATGGATGGCGCCGGCAATTCATCGACAGTGACCAATGGCCGCCTGGCCGGCTTCGGTGGCGCGCCCAATATGGGCCACGACCCGCATGGCAGGCGCCACCCGACGCCGGCCTGGCTGGACTTGATCGAAACCGACGATCCGCTGGCGCGTGGCAAAAAGCTGGTGGTGCAAATGGTGGAAACCTTCCAGGACGGCGGCCAGCCTACCATCGTCGAATCGCTCGATGCGGTGGCGGTAGGGAAAGCCAGCGGCATGCCGCTGGCGCCCGTGATGATTTATGGCGACGATGTGACCCACGTGCTGACCGAGGAAGGCATCGCGTATTTATACAAAGCGCGCTCGCTCGAAGAGCGCAAGGCCATGCTGGCGGCGGTGGCGGGCGTGACGCCCATCGGCCTGCGGCACGACCCGAAAACCACGGCCAGCCTGCGTGCCAGCGGCCTGATCGCGCTGCCGGAAGACATCGGCGTGCAGCGCGGCGAAGCCAGCCGCTCGCTGCTGGCGGCCAAAAGCATCGCCGACCTGGTGGACTGGTCTGGCGGACTGTATCAGCCACCGGCCAAATTCAGGAGCTGGTAATGACGATCATGACAACTCTACAAGTACGGCAGCGCCCAAGCAGCCTGACACCTGCGGCGCTGGCCACGCAGGTGGTGCAAGCCTTGCTCGATGAAGTCACCCTGACGCCGAAACCTGGCCTGGTCGACCTGCGCAGCCGTGGCGCACACACGGACTTGAACTGGGCGCTGATGTGCCATTCGGCTTGCGTGCTGCAACCGGTGTTTGCCGCGCTGGCCGACGCCGGTTGGCATGCGTATCAAGATGACGACAGCCTGCGCCAGCAGATAGGGCGCATCGGCCGGCATGGCGAGGCGCTGATGATGGCGGCGACGGGCGGCGTCAACACCCATCGCGGCGCCATCTGGGCGCTGGGCCTGCTGGTCACGGCCGCCGCGCAGCTGTCCGTGCGCGGCGCCATGCTGACGCCCGCTGCGGTTGCCGCCCGTGCCGCCGCGCTGGCGCGTTTGCCTGACCGTGGCGCGCCGCCAGAGACGGGCAACAAGGGCGAACTGGCTTGCCGCCAGTACCAGGTGGACGGCGCGCGTGGCCAGGCCATGGCGGGCTTTCCGCATGTGATCGATATCGGCTTGCCCTGTTTGCGCGCTTCGCGGGCACGCGGCGACACTGAAACCACGGCGCGCCTCAATGCGCTGCTGGCCATCATCGCGCAGCTGGACGATACCTGCGTGCTGTCGCGCGGCGGCAAGGCGACCTTGCTGGACATGCAGGCTGGCGCGGCGCAGGTGCTGGCCGCTGGCGGCGCGGCCAGCAAGGAGGGCAGCGCTGCCTTGCTCGCGCTGGAAGCGCAGATGCTGGAGCGGGGCGTGTCGCCGGGCGGCGCGGCCGACCTGCTGGCGGCGACCTTATTCCTCGACAGCCTCGATAACACAGATGGAGCACAGCATGGAACAGCGTGAATATACCTTTGCGGCGGGCTTGCCCGCTGCCGGACGGGCCCTGGCCGGCGTGGTGGGCTCGGGCGATCTGGAAGTGCTGCTGCAGCCGCACGCGGAGGGTCTGATCCTTATTGTGGTCAACACCTCGGTCGATGGCAAGGGCGCCGTCTGGGATGCCTTGCTTGCTCGCGTGTTTGGCGGCGAACCGCTGCCGGCGGCCAGCATCATCATCAACGACTGCGGCGCCACGCCCGGCGTGGTGCGCATGCGCATAGAACAGGCATATGAAGAACTGACATCACAGGGGCAGGCATGAGCACACAGGAACAACTGCTGGAACGCGACAGCTTTATCGAGCGCAGCGCGCGCAGCCGCGCCCGGGCGCTACTGGATGCTGGCAGCATGCGCGAACTGCTCGATCCGTTTTGCGGCGTGGCTTCGCCCTGGCTGCCGCAGCAGGGCGTCACCGCCCAGGCGGACGATGGCGTGGTGGTAGCCAAGGGCCTGTTCAACGGCCAGAGCACCGTGGTACTGGCGATTGAAGGCGCTTACCAGGGCGGCAGCATGGGTGAAGTGGGCGGCGCCAAGATCGCCGGCGCGCTGGAACTGGCGGCCGAAGACAACCGGCGTGGCATACCGACCCGCGCCGTGATCCTGTTCGAGACGGGCGGCGTGCGCCTGCAGGAGGCGAACCTTGGGCTGGCCGCCATCGCCGATATCCAGGCTGCCATCGTGGACTTGCGCCGCTATCAGCCGGTGATCGGCATCAGTGCGGGCACCGTGGGCTGCTACGGCGGCATGTCGATTGCGGCGGGCTTGTGCAGCTATCTTGTCGTCACCCGCGAAGCGCGCCTTGGCCTCAATGGCCCGGCCGTGATTGAGCAGGAAGCAGGTGTAGCCGAATTCAACTCGCGCGACAAACCCTTTATCTGGAGTCTGACCGGTGGCGAGCAGCGTTATCACAGCGGCCTGGTGGACGCCTATGTGGCAGACGATACGCTGCAGATCCGCAGCACCGTAGCAAGCCTGTTCCAGCGCGGCCTGCCGGCACAGCACCGCAGCGCACAGGTGGATGGCTTCCTGGCGCGGCTGGCGGAAGTCGATGCCAGCGTGCAGGTGACGCCAGACACCGTGCGCCGCATTTACAGCAAAGGATATGCAGCATGAGCACCATCGAATACAGCCGTGGCGCCGTCTGGCTGGCGGCACTGACTGCCAACGCGGCAGCAGCACCGTCTTATCCTGCCTCGGTGCGCGTCATCGATGCGCCGCTGGCCGGACACCATGCGCGCTATATCGTCGTCGTGCCCGATTCCTCGAACCGTTTTGCCCGCGCACGCACTGGTGAAGTCGGCCTGGCCGAAGGCTGGCAGCTGGCGCGGGCGGTGCAGGAGGTGGTGCTGCTCGACCGCGATCTGGCCGTCAAACGCCCGATTGTCGCCATCATCGATGTGGCCAGCCAGGCTTATGGCCGGCTGGAAGAAGCGTATGGCATACACCAGGCGCTGGCTGGTGCGGCAGGCGCGTATGCCGAAGCGCGGCTGGCGGGCCACCCGGTGATCGGCCTGATCGTCGGCAAAGCCATGTCGGGCGCTTTTCTCGCCCATGGTTACCAGGCCAACCGGCTGATCGCGCTGGACGATCCGCAAGTGATGGTGCACGCCATGGGCAAGGCCTCGGCCGCGCGCATCACCTTGCGTTCGGTGGAAGCGCTGGAAGCGCTGGCTGTCACCGTTGCGCCGATGGCGTACGACATCAAGAACTACGCGAGCCTGGGCCTGCTGTGGCAAACCCTGGAAGTCACCCAGCCAGACCAGCCCTCGCCAGACGATATCGCACTGGTCGAACAGAGCTTGCAGGCAGCGCTGGCAGATATCCGCGTCGATGCCGAACGCGGCCTGGCCAGCCGTCTGGGCGCGGCCAACCGGCAAGCGTCGCTGCGCGTGCGTGAATTACTGCGCCAGCAATGGGTGGAGAAGGAGGAGGGGCAGGGCAGCTAGCAGTGTATAAAAAATCACAATACGAGAAGACAGAGAAGACTTGAAAGTCATTCCATGCTAACGGAGACAACACCATGATTATCTACGGAACCGCATTACTGGCGCTTTGCCATTTGCTCGGCATCTTCCTGGGCGACCTGCTCGGCCAGTTGATGGGCGTGAAAACCAATGTGGGCGGGGTCGGCATCGCCATGCTGCTGCTCATTTTCGCCCGCCTGTACCTGCAGCACAAGCAGTGGATGCCGGCCTTGACCGAACGCGGCGTCGAATACTGGGGCGCCATGTATATCCCGGTGGTGGTGGCGATGGCTGCCCAGCAGGATGTGGTGGCAGCATTGCGCGGCGGGCCGGTAGCGGTGCTGGCCGCCTTGGGCGCGGTATTGATCTGCGCCTGCGCCATCTCGCTGATCAACCGCATGGAAAAACCGGAGGCGATTGCCGCTGCTGACGATACCTTGAACCTGGCCAAGGAGGTGCACCATGCTTGAAATCTTTGAAAAAGCCGCCCTGAACAATGGCCTGGTGACGGCGTTTGCCTTTGTCGGCCTGATCGTGCTGCTGTCCGGCGCGCTGTCACGCTACCTGACCCTGGGCCGCGTGCACGGCTCGGCGATCGCCATCGTGATCGGGCTTGGCCTGGCTTACTGGGGCGGTATCCATAGCGGCGGCCATAAAGGCCTGGCCGATTTATCGCTGTTTGGCGGCATAGGATTAATGGGCGGCGCCATGTTGCGCGACTTCGCCATCGTTGCCACCGCCTTCGAAGTGCAGGCGGTAGAAGCGCGCAAGGCTGGATTGATCGGCGTCATCGCGCTGTTGCTGGGCATCGTGCTGCCCTTCATCGTGGGCGCCAGCGTGGCGTATCTGTTTGGTTATTCGGACGCCGTCAGCATGACCACCATAGGCGCCGGCGCCGTGACCTATATCGTCGGCCCCGTCACGGGCGCGGCCATCGGCGCCAGTTCCGACGTGATGGCGCTCAGTATCGCGGCCGGCTTGATCAAGGCCATCATGGTGATGGTGGGCACGCCGGTGGCGGCGCGCTTTTTGCGCCTGAAAACGCCGCGCTCGGCGATGGTCTTTGGCGGCCTGGCGGGCACGGTCAGCGGCGTGTCGGCCGGCCTGGCGGCCACTGACCGCAAGCTGGTGCCGTATGGTGCACTGGTGGCGACTTTTCATACTGGCCTGGGCTGTCTGCTGGGGCCGTCGCTGCTGTTTTTTGCCGTGAAAGCGGTAATGGGCTGATGGTGGCCTACCGCCCGCATGACTTGCTATGGGCGCGCGCCTGGCCGCAGGACGCAGCCTTACCCGATTGGGTGTGCCCGCAATGGCTGGCGATGGCGCCGCTGGTAGTACGGCGCGCGCCAGCCGCCAGCGGGCGCATAGCAGTAGGGCTGCGCGGCATGGCCCGCAGCCAGCGCCACGCTACCGAAATCGACGCCAGCGCCGTGCTGCGCTGCGTGACGCCAGAAATGCTGGCGACCAGCGTACCAGCCTGGCCCGACTGCCACGCCATCGAAGCGCTGCATCAACTCAAGCCGCTGCTGGATGCCACCGGCTTGCCGTGGGGACCAACGGGTGGCGTGGGTTTTGCACTGGCCAGCGGCTTGCCGGTGCTGCGCATCGATAGTGACCTCGATCTGCTGCTGCGTTTGGACTGTCCACCCAATGCGGCGCAGGCAGCCGCCTTGCGCAGCATCGCTGCGAGCGTGAGCAACTGCCGGCTCGACCTGCAGATCGACACGGGTGCTGGTGGCTTTGCCTATGCCGAGTGGGCGGCCGGGCGACCCCGCGTGCTGCTGAAAACGGCGCTGGGACCTGTGCTGACGGCGTCGCCGTGGGAGCAGCCATGAGTATTTTGTTCACCTTTCCCGGCCAGGGTTCGCAGCGCACCGGCATGCTGCATGCCTTGCCAGACGACTCGGCGGTGGCCGCAACCCTGCATGAAGCCGCAGCCGTACTGGGACTGGATCCTTTGACATTGGATACAGAAGCGGCGCTGGCCTCGACCCGCGCCGTGCAGCTATGCCTGTTGATTGCTGGCGTGGCGATGGCGCGCTCCCTGGCAGCGCAGGGCGGTGGACCCGACATGGTGGCCGGTTTTTCCATCGGCGAGTATCCGGCCGCCGTGGTGGCCGGGGCACTCGATTACGCCGATGCCTTGCGGCTGGTCGCGCTGCGCGGGCGGTTGATGGAAGAGGCGTACCCCAGCGGCTACGGCATGGCCGCCATCGTGGGCCTGGAACAAGCGCCGCTGGCAGCGCTGGTGGCGCAGATCCACAGTGTGGCGTCTCCCGTTCATATCGCCAACCTGAACGCCAGGCGCCAGATCGTCATTGCCGGCAGCGAGACTGCGCTGCAGCAGGTGATGGCCCTGGCACTGGAGCACGGCGCCAGCAAGGTTCAGCGCCTGGCCGTCAATGTTCCTTCCCATTGCCCGCTGTTTGACGCGCAAGCACAAGAGATGGCGGCGGCCTTTGCGCAAGTGAGCTTGCGCCGGCCAGTATTAACTTACCTCAGTAGCAGCGCGGCGCGCACCCTGTTTGAGCCGGCCCGTATCCGCGACAGCCTGGCCAGCAATATGGCGCGGCAGGTGAACTGGGCCGATACCGTGCGCCTGGCCTGGGAGCGCGGCGCGCGGCTGGCACTGGAAATGCCCAGCGGCGCCGTGCTGACCCGGCTGACGGCGCCCGAACTGGCCGATGGCCTGGCCATCAGTTGCGAAGGCCAGCGCAGCGACAGCCTGCTGGCCATGCTGGCAGAGGCGAGGCGTACACGCTAAGCCGGCTGCCCAGTGCCCGCCTAGCCCTGCATGGCCTTGCTAATCAGGCGGTCAAACATGCGGTCAGACAATATCCAGCGCAGGAAAAGCAGCGGTGCCGCCATGAAACCACCGTGGTAGCGCGCCTTCGGGTGTTTGGCTTTCAGGGCCTTGACGATCAGGTCGCTGATGACCTTGGCAGGGGCCTGTCTGGCGGTCGCCTGCAGCTTGCCAAAACTTTGTACCAGGCCCGCATACGCGCCATCGGCGGAGTAGCGGCCAGCTTGTTCCGACGCAATGCCTGCCCATTCGGATTCGACGCCGCCCGGTTCGATCACCACCACGGCGATGCCGAAGGGGCGCACCTCGTTGCGCAAGGCATCGGAATAACCTTCCAGGGCGTATTTGGAGGTGTGGTACCAGCCACCCAGCGGCGTGGCCAGCTTGCCGCCTATCGAGGAAATATTGATGATGCGGCCATAGCGTTGCTCGCGCATATGCGGCAGGCACAGCTGGACCAGGCGGGCCGCGCCGAACAGATTGGTTTCCATCTGGCGGCGACCTTCGGCTAGCGGCACGTCTTCCAGCGCGCCATACTGGCCATAACCGGCGTTATTGATCAGCACATCGATACGGCCTTGCTCTTCGATGATTTGCTGCACCGCCGCCAACATGGCGTTATCGTCGCTCACGTCCAGCGCCAGCACCCGGCCGCCCGCTGCCTTGATGTCGTTCATTTTGTCTGTCCGGCGCGCAGCGCCATAGACTTCGTAGCCTTCGCTGATCAGGCGCAGGGCAAAGTCCTTGCCCATGCCGGAGGAGGCGCCTGTAATCAAGGCCACTGGTTTGCTGCTGGTGTTTGTTTTCATGCTCTTGACTCCAATGTTGAAATAGTGCAATGTTTGACTAGTCAGTCATTTAAAGATGAAAACGCTGACTGAAAGTGTCAGCCTTCCTGCTCAAGCGAGCACACGCCAGATGGCGTCAAATCCCGTCATGCCATGTTGCTCCCCATTTGCCGGGTCGGCGATCATCATGTCGACGGTAGCGTTTGCGATGGAACTGAGCAAAGTGCCAACAAAAATCAGGGGCGCATCGCGCAGCGGGCCATGCTGGCGGCTGCGTTCGATGAAAGCCGCCATGCCCGCTGTCGCCTCCATGCCAGCCTGCCGTGTGTCGGAGGTAATATCGTCAGACACCAGCAGCTGTGTCATCGCCTTATGTTTTTCCGGGGCGGCCGCTGTCCAGCGCAGCCAGTTGCGCCACAATTGCAGCATCTGGCTGCGAATATCGCTGTCGATAGGCAAGCCCTTCAGCGCAGCCGAGCTCAGATCGGCCTTGAGTTCAAGATACAGCGCATTGAGCAGCACTGCCTTGGTTTCAAAGTAGGTGAACAGCGATCCGTTCGACACACCGGCTTCCTTGGCAATCATGGCCGTGGGCGCACTGAGCCCCTGGCTGGCGATCACCCGGCTTGCCGCCGCCAGGATGGCCGCGCGTCGTTCTTCACTTTTTGGTCTGGCCATGGTTGCTGACAGGAATACTGGTTCTTGAAAGCCTGCATATTATAAGAGAGTGCCCAGTCAGTCAATCGGGGGCGCTGCATCGGCGCGCATGAACAGGATTTCGTCGCTGGAGTCCGCCTCCTCGGCCACAAATCCAAGACTGGCGTACAGCGCCAGGGCAGGGGCGTTGTCACGGTAAACGCGCAAGCTCACTGTGGCGGCGTTTGTGGCCTGGATGGCTTGCGCCATCAGCAAGGTACAAAATGTTCGGCCCAGGCCCTTGCCGCGCGCCAAGGGAGAAATGATGATGCGGCCCAGATGGACCGCGCCCGGCGTGGCCACCCAATGCTGGCCGAACCCCAACGGACTGGCGCAAGCGTCGCTTGCATCGGCCAGGCAGTAACTCGCCCCGCCGGCAAGGCCGTTCACCGAAGAGAGCATGGTTTGCAGTTCCACCGGAGAAAAGGGGTAGCGTAGTTTCGGTCCAGCCCAGCGGGCGCATGATGCGGCGTCGGCTATCCATGTGGCGATGGTTTCGTAATCGGAGTGCCCGGGCAGGCGCAGCATGGCGTTCATGGCGGTGATGAAAATGGCAAGAGTGCCAGCTTAGGCGTCTGGCGGGCATGCTGTCAAGCGCTGGACCCGGCTGGGCGAGACGCGTAAAATCCGCTGCTCCCTGTCAGAGAAATAACGCCCGCCCAGCATGAAAGATATCGTCCAATACAGCCGCAGCCATCAACACCCAGGCCTGGTGCTGGGTGAGGCGCGCTTGGCGACATTTCGCTTCAAGCGGCACTTTCACCTCGATTATCACATCGGCGTGATTACCGAGGGCGTGCAACGCCAGGTCTTGCATGGCGAAAACATGGTACTCACGCCAGGCACCATCCAGCTGATGCCACCCGGCGAAATGCATGACGGCTTCAATGCCGACGATGGTTTTTATACCTTGAAGACATTCCGGGTCGCACCCGGGATGCTGGACGGCCTGGCTGAGGAAATCTCGGGGTCCGGCGGACAGCTGGGCGACGCCATCCTGCTCGATCCGGCTGCTGCGCGCCGGCTGTCCATGCTGCATGCGGCTTTTCAGGACGGTGACGCGGCTTCGCCGCTGCAACTGCAAGCCGAGTGGCTGACCCTGCTGGAACATTTGCTGTCGCGTACCCGCCTGAGGACGCCGGCAGCGGTCGATGGTGAGCTGTCGGCAAGCCAGCGTGCAAGAGTGCGCGAGTATTGCGAAGCCAGGCTGGCCGACAAGCTATCACTGGACGAACTGGCCGCCCTGTGCGGCATCGAGCGTTTCAAATTCCTGAAACTGTTCAAGCGCACCACCGGCATGACGCCGCACGCCTGGCTGGTACGGCTGCGCCTGGAGCGCGCCTGCAGCCTGATGACCAGCGCCCGCCAGGATCTGACCCAGGTCGCCCATGCAGTGGGTTTCTACGACCAGAGCCATTTTAACCGGGCTTTTCGCAGCGCTTATGGCGTTGCGCCGTCACAGTATTAGTTTTCGCTACTTATGCGGCCACCTATGCGGCCACCTATGCGGCCACATCGTACTGCACCGAAAGCTGTCCCTTTTTCTCTTTCATCTTGAGTAAAACGACCTGTTTGATCTGGCCGGCCGAAGCCACATGCGTGCCGCCGCAGGCCGTCATAGGCAGGGCGCCAAAGCCCAGCATGCGCTTGTCGCTACCCATATCGATCTTCCTGGGCGCATCGCAATGTATCAGCGCATTGACCGCCGCCTGCACCGTATCGGCGTCCAACTCCTGCGCCGCAGCCGTGCGCTCGAACACCACGCGCGCTTCGCCTGGCCAGTGATGACCCTTGACGGCGCGCCAGCCCAGCGGCTCGATCACGTTCGCCAGCAGATGGCCGGCGGAATGCAAACGGGCATGCAACTGGCGCGGCTCTGCCAGCACGGTTATGTCCACTTCGCCAGGCGTGATCGCCGCCTGCGTCACATGGATGAGCAGCTCGTCCTGCTGCACCACCCGGCTGACAGCCACGCCATTGATCGTCCCCACGTCGGAAGGCTGGCCACCGCCTTGCGGATGAAACAAGGTGGCAGCCAGCACCACGTGGAACTGGCCATCATCGGCGGGCGTGCAGTTCAGCACCTGCGTGTGCATGGATAACTGGTCGCTATTGAAGTAAGTACGCTGCGTCATCTTTATGCCCTCATGGAATCGTGAATCCGGATTCTAGGGAAAGCGGCGAGGGTAGCGCTTGTAAAAAATTGACGGAGAGTTGGGTAAATATCTAGAAAACCACCATGATGATAGACCCGGCGACAATCAGCGCACCGCCCAGCGCCACCGGCCAGGTCAGGGTTTCGCCGAGAAAGACGATACCGAACACGATGGCCAACGCCACGCTGAGCTTGTCGAGCGGCGCCACCTTGCTGACCGGCCCCAGTTGCAGAGCGCGGTAATAACATAGCCAGGACAGCCCCGTGGCGATTGCCGACAGCACCAGGAACAGCCAGCTGCGCGCGCTGATGCTAGATGGACTCTGCCATTCGCCGCGCAAGGACACGATGCCGCCGATCACGGCCAGGATCACCACAGTACGGATAAAAGTAGCAAGATTGGAGTTCAGCCCAACCACGCCCAGCTTGCCAAACAGCGCGGTCAGTGCAGCGAAGACGGCGGAGGCGAGGGCGAAAGTGATCCAGTTTGATTGCAGGGACATATGGACATCCTTTTCGGCGCAGAGAAATCAGAGGCGGGCGCCGGTGCATGGCAGCCAGCGACGCAGTCGATCATAAGGGATGCAGCGTCGAAATGGTAGAGATTGAAGTGTTGCAGCCGGGTATGTTTTACGAATAGTGCGGACGCTGCTAGCGCGAACGGCAAGCAATCACAAGGTGGAAACATTAGCTGGCTCCCACCTTGTACTTTAAGCTGCTATTTTCCAATTTGTTTGCTCACGGCGTTTTCTTGTTGATTGAGCGAATGTTGATCAGCCTTCGTGATGTGGCTGCCATCAAGACCTGCCATGGTCTTTTCCTCACCTCGAATACTGCGATCTTCACTATGAAGAGCGCTAGCCTGGGTCTTGCTGATTTCGCCTTCCTTCACCTCCTTGTGAATGCGGCGGTCTTGATTTGCCAGGCGATGATTGACTTGTTCACGTCGTGGATGCTGCTTTTGCCACGCTGTCTCGCCTGCGAATGCGCTGCCTGCGGAGGAGGCCAAAGTGAGCAGAACCACGGCCGTGATGGAAAAAATCTTCATAGTGCTATTCATTTTAGTTCTCCAAGGAAATAACGTTGTCAACTATGACAAGCAATTAACGCATGGTTGAGTACCTTGGATGACAAATGGCATGTGTAAAGTGTAAGCAAATGTTGATGCACGACTTGCAAAGTAAGCGTGCCATTACCCTGAAAATCGTCTGCCGCGCCATTGCTGCCGGCGCGGCATGACTTGTTCGCTTAATAATTAAACTTCAGCTCCGTAAACAAAGTGCGCTGCGGGAACGGGTGATACAGGTAGTAATCGCGGTTATTGAGGTTGTCGACGCCGCCGGCCAGGCTCCATTGGCGGCTGAGCTGATAGTGCACGCGCAGGTCGGCCACCAGGTAGCCTTCGAAACCGGTGTAGCTGTGGCCGTTGACATCCGTGTTGTCGACCGTGCCATATTGCTTGCCGCTGTAGCGGGCCGCCAGGGTGATGGCCCATTTTTCGGCTGGCCGGTAAGTCGCCATGGCCGTGGCGCGCCATTCCGGCACATAGGGCGTGTGCGCGCCGACCGAGGTGGCGCCGGCGCTGGTGGGCACGTAGCTGCTGTTGGCCAGGATGCGCGCGTCGACATAGGTGATCGAACCGCTCAGGTCCAGGCCAGGGAGCAGGGCGTTCTGGCGTTCGCCGACCAGCTCGATGCCACGCTGGCGCGTCTTGTCGACGTTTTGCGTGAAGGACACCGGCGTGGCGTAGCCGCTGATAAAGCTGGTTTGCGAGATCAGCGCATCGCTCACATGTTCCTCGAACAGCGACAAGCGCAGCTTGCTGCCATCGCCGTTGCGCTCAAAAGCCAGTTCGCCCGACTTGACGTTTTCTGGCCTCAGGAAAGGGTTGGCCTGGGTATACGTGGTGCCGGTCTGGACGTTCTGGTACAGCTCACCGACCGTCGGAAAGCGCAGCGCCTTGCCGAACGAGGCAGTGGCTTGCCACAAGGGTGCTATCTTCCAGTTCAAGCTGGCCTTCGGCGACAGGCCTTTGCGTTCGACTGCCGGCTGGCTGACGGCATAGCCCTTGCCGTTGTTGGCCGTCGCATAGTTGTAGCCGTCAAACGCCCGCCATTGTTCATAGCGCGCGCCCAGGGTGGCCGTCAGCGTGGGTGCGATGCGCCACTGGTCCTGCAGCCACAGCGCCTCGGTGCGGGTCTTGCCGAGCGAGTTGCTATACAGGCTGGTTTCGTCCCCTTGGGTCCAGTTGACGCTGTTGTAGGTCGGGCTGACCAGCTTGAACTGGTCGCCATGCAGGCCGAAGCTGAGTACATGCGGGCCGGCAAGGCCATCCGGATGCCAGCTGGCGCTCAGGTCCAGCGTCGACCAGCCGGTGCCGCCGGCGTCGGCGGTGCGGCCGGCACCACCGTTCTGGCCAGCCGGCAACAAGCCGGACGAAGTGCGCGTCAGGTCGGTGGCGTAGTGGTAATTGCTGGCCACCACGTCCCAGTCCCAGTCCGCGCCATGGCGGCTTTTGACGTCCAGACTCTGCATCCAGTGCTGCTGGGTGCTGCTATTGGCCGAGAACTGGCCCGCCACGCTGCTCGCACTATAGGATTTGCCGCCGATATTGACGTTGCCGCTGGCGCCGCCATAATAGGGTGCGCCGCTGGCCGTGCTCAGGTAGGAATTCGTGCCGGCGTCGGCGTCGTTATGCCAGTAGCCCAAGGTGTAGACGGCGCTGACGTTGCGCGAAAAGTCGTAGGCCAGCTTGAGCTTGGCACTGTCCTGCACCGTGTGGGTGATATTGCCGGCGCCCAGCACCTGGATCGCGCCGTTGGTGCGGCTCAGGTCGGGATAGGCGCCATTGATCGTCGGATCGCCGGGCACGGCCGGCTTGGCCGATTGGTTCAGCGTAGCAAAAGTGATCGGCTGGCTGTGGCTGTCGAGGTGAGTTGCGCTGACGAACCACGACAGCGCGCCGTCGCGGTTGCCGAGGGTGGTGCTGATGTCTTGCGTGCCGTAGCGGTCATTGGTGCCGTACAGGCCGAACTTTTGCGATGCGGCGTTGAGCTTGACGCTGGCCTCGAACTGCGTTGGCATGCGCGTGTTGAGCTTGACCACGGCGCCGTAGGAATTGCCCGCGTAGGCCGCCGAATAGGGGCCGTACATCACAGCTATGCTCTCGATTTCTTCCGGCGCCACCATGAACCAGCGCGGCGAACCGTTGCCGTTGTTGTTATTGACCAGCGCGGACAGCATCACGCCGTCGGCCATGACCAGGCTACGCGCGCTGGCGTTGATGCCGGTGGTGCGCGTGGCCAGCGGCGCTTGCGTATCGCCGTCAAAGCGCTTGCGCACCAGGATGCTGGGCAGGTATTTCAGGCCATCCTCGACATTCATTACATTGTTGGTCTCTGCCAGCTGGCGCGCGGTGACGGTGGCGATCGTCGCCGGCGAGCGGATATCCGTCGGGTCCGGCGTGCTGCCGGTAACTTGCACGACCGGTATCTGGTCGTCGGCCCACGCCTGTTGTACCGACAAGGCCATGCACGTTGCCAGCAGCAAGCTGGAATTAGGGGAAGCAAATTTCATAGGTATTCCTGGAACAAGAAAGCGGCCATAGCGGCGGGCAGGCATGGCCACCGTCGCGTATCGACGGCGGCCAAGCGCATGCGGGCGCAGGCAAGGTAAAGTATGGAGTGGCGTTGCAGCCGGCAGTTCACTGGCGATGCAGCAGGGCCAGCTTTAGTCAGGCGGTGGGAGGGGCGCGGGAATGCGGCTGAGACCAGGTAAACAAGGGCTCAGGAGCGAGGTAAAACAGGGCAGGGTACAGCGCCATGCCAGCTTTCACGGGCAAGGGCGTGGCAAAAGTCGTGGGCAGCGGCGGCGTGGCAGCGTCGCTGACGCAGTAGGGGCAATGCTCAACGTGATGCAGCACCGAATCGAGCGGCGACTTGACCGCGATCGAGCCATCGGCATTGAGGTACTTGACTCCATCGATGGTACAGATCTCGATCTGTGTGATCTGCGGTCCGTGTGGCTGCCTCGCATTGAGGGCATGGGAAATCGACGGCACGAGCGTATTCATCAGTATCGCGAAACACGCGATCCAGATATGCAGGCGCTGCCTTCTTGTCCGTTTTCCCATGCCCGCGAGTATAGCAAGAATTCATGCCTTACTTGCATAAGTATCCGCATCAGGTCGCTTACTGCATCAGCCTATTCGTTGCCTTTAACACCTAACAAAACCTGCTGCGCGTCGATGTGGGCGGCCTGTGATACGGGCAGTGGAAAGCAGGTAAACAGAGTTCGAAATTTTGCGAAAAAACGAACAGCATCATTTCAACTCAGTTGCAATGCCATCGTTAGGGATATCGTTCGAACGTTCGCCGCTTAACCCTTTACTGAAAAAGTGAATTCATAGCGGCAAAGAATTAGTCACGCTTGGCAATTTCCATACCAAATTAAAAAGATTTAATTTTTAAATGTTTTTTTTGCAATTTATGCTAATATGATTTGGTGCTGTGATGCTTTTTTGGGTATCAAGTTGCTTGCAGAAAATTAAGCCCATAGGAGCATACAATGATGTATGAGTTCCTCATTAATAATCGAACAAATCTTGCTGCTCGATGCCGTGAGAAAGTTGCGCTTCGGCCTGGACGAATGGCCTCCAAGCTTCAACTGCAGAATGGGGTGCCAATGCTCCTGGATCAATTGATTCGAACATTAGCGGCTGAAAATACATCGCAATCGATCGTTGCATTTGGGATTTCGGGACCAGAAAATGGAGATTTGGCTTTTTCTGAAATAGCTATCTCAGCCGTGGAGCATGCACGAGAGTTGCTGGTTCTTGGCTTTTCAGTTAAGCAGGTTGTTCATGATTATGGTGACCTTTGCCAGTCAATAACAGATCTAGCAATTGAGCGGAAAATTACTTTTACCATACACGAATTTCGGACTTTGAGTCGATGTTTAGAGAATGCAACCGCGGATGCGGTTACTGAATTCAGCTATCAGCGTGACTTGATCGAGGCGAATAAAGTAACGAAAGAAAATAACGATCGGTTAAGGCACTTCGTGCATGAATTACGCAATCTTCTGGGCACAACGTCGTTAGCATTTACTGCAGCAAAATCTAGCAGATTAAATCTATCCGGATCAACAGGAGTTATACTTGAAAAGAGTATACTTAATTTGGGAAGGCTTATCGATAGCTCTGTTGATGATATCAATGAGATTGTCAGGCAAAAAATCGTTCTAAATACATTTCCAATTTCATCATTTATTGCCGAAGTTTTATCTTCTGCCGAGCTGAGTTATGAAAATATAAAATGTGAATTAAGGTTGATGCCTGTCGATCCTGATTTGGCAACTTCTGGAAATCGTTCACTGCTACTAATTGCCTTGGTGCGAATTTTACAAAATGCGGTTAAGTTCACACAACCGAATAATCATGTTGTTCTTGCTGTTTACGCATCTGGTGATCAAATTCAGATCGATGTAAAAGATAATTGCAGTGACGTTGACACACAAGAGGTCGATTCCACGCATTCACAATCGACTCAAATTGACAGAGATAGAATCGGTTCTAGCTTAATTCTGGCAATAGCTAAACAAAGTGTCGTTTCATATGGAGGATCACTTAGTATTCAAAATCAGTCCGAGATCGGTTGGGTTGTGAAAATTTCCATTCCCCGCAGACCAGTTGTTAACTGAATAAAATACTGTCTTTGGAATTAATTTTCCTCATATAAAATTGACATGAGTGCCGATGCGCCATGCGTATAGCGATCCTGTAATCAGCATAGTGAAAGCTGTAAATTCTGCCCAACATAAGCAGCTACTCCTATTCCCAAGCAATACATGCGGTCTACAGCCAATAGCAACCTTTCATCCCGAACAGTTCATGCGTACCAGTCTCCCCTTGAGCCACGTTAGCAGCATAATTATCCTTGACTTTTTGGCAGGAGACGCGCTACCGAAGAGCGACGCGGAACTATGATTATGGATAGTGTATCCAGGTATCAGAGTGCGCTATTTAAATAATAATTTTATCATTTTTAACAGATTGACTAAAATTACATTAACCTATAAATCGTATCCTGGAGATGGATATTTTTTAAGAATCAGGTAGTACTTATGTGAAATGAGAGTACTATGATTCATTCGGCTACTTCCATAAGTAAAGTAGAATTAAATTGGCTAAGATGATTTTATCGAGTTCTCATAAATTGTTTCTATGAATTGAATTATTACATCAATAATTTTCAAGCGGAAACATTACCTATTAAGCTATCATGAAATAGTGAAAACCGGTAAAGATACGGCAGAATGGAAGGTGCTTTACCATGGAGAAATTTACCTGCGGCAGTTTTTTAAAACGCCAAAATTTATGCCGATCAGAGACATTACTACGTTATGGCGTATGAAAGAAGTGATTCCTGATGATACGTATTTTTTACCTTGCTCACACTGCCGCCGTTACGATATCGGAGGCTCAGGTACAAGATATTCTGGCAACTTCTCATCATAACAAAGGGCAGACTGGTGTGACTGGTGTTCTCGTTTATACGGGAGATATGTTTGCTCAGATTCTGGAGGGGCCGGAATTAGCGGTACTTCGTCTATATGTAAAGATTGCAGCGGATCAGCGAAACTTCACGATCACCATTTCACCGTATCGATACACAATGAGCAAGCGCGTTCTTTGTTATCGGACAATCTGAAAACCATATGAAAATTCGGCAAACATTTCACTCACCGATCTTGATCCTTAGTGACACCATGCGCGATACTGGACAGGTACGTGACGTACTGGATGGAGAATTCGATAATATCAGCTTGTCTAGCGATCCAGAAAAGATGGCTGCCGAATTCGATGCAAGGCCAGCCGATGTTTTGATCCTGGCATTTGACACTCTCGAAAAATCGGAGCGTAATTATTTGTCACTCTACCGACAAAGCGCGAAATTGCCTCTCCATCCGCATCGGACTATCATCTTGAGTAGCAAGGACAACGTGGCAGCGAGCTACCAGGCTTGCCGAAAAAAGTTGTTTGACGATTATGTTTTGTTTTGGCCGATGTACTATGACCGTCATCGTTTGGCGATGTCCATTCATCTAGCACTTGGCCATCTGGCTGAGCGTGGCGTGATAACCCAGCCCGATTCCACCTGGCAGAAACCTGATGAAATATTTAAAGAACTGTGCGTGTCTATCAAGCGGACTATAGGAGCGCCTGATACTCAGGAACTTCAAAATCAGCCTATGGTAGGAGGACTTGCTGTTGCCGAACGAAAAATCACGTTTGACTCAGTCAAGACATTGCCTATTGTTATGGTAGTTGACGACGATGAATTCATGTGTAAACTATTGAGTGACATTCTGGAGGAGGCTGGCTATCAAATATTAGTGGCGCACGGAGCAAGCGAAGTGTTGTCAACGATACGCAAGCAGCTGCCAGATCTGATTATCATGGATATTTTAATGCCAGGCGTAAATGGTATAGAGATTGCACAGCACTTGAAGGCCGTGCCTAGATGGGCCTTAATTCCACTCATCATCGTGACCGGGAATAGTGATCACAATATAGTCAACGAATGCTTGAAAATCGGAGTGGTCGACTTTATTATCAAACCTGTAGAGCGCACAGGTTTTTTAAATAAAGTGAGAAGTGCCTTGCAACGCAATTAAAATACTGATTGCTTGCAGTACCCTGAAAGTAGTCTTTAACTTCATCAAGATCCCAGAACTTTAGCCTGTAGTAGCCATTTTACGGCACATCATTCATGATGCCACAGATACGACTACACAAAACTCTCACTAGAAAATGAATTGAACTCATACTATGGGGTGTTTTTACATCAGATATGCCCTGCTGTTACATTGCGTGGCGGGCCTTGGTGTGAGAAGAACGATACACAATGAGACAGCATTGACCTTTCCCGTAGTGCAAAAAACAATGTACGTCTTAAAACAGAATGGTCTTGGCCTGTCAACAGAGCCTTATAAAGTTGCGTTAAAGAATTTTTGGTAATAAAAAATACTTTTCTTAATAATTAGGCTAGAATACAAGCATAGCCTCACCTGATCCGTCAACCGTTTGATCTAGTCTTGGTAACCCGAACCCTTGCCAGAACACTTGCAACGCATACACATTGTCGTTGTGCCCCCGCTCTTCTTTGCGGGAGATCATCCCACCGGCCGCTCATTCCCTCGTTATTGCCAGCGCACCGCTGACACGCCTTAAAATTGCGTGGCTTCAGTTGAAGCGCTCCCATGCCCTCACTGGATACACAATGAAAAATTTTCCTAAAATAGCCCTGTCACTGATTGCTTTCGCCACGCTCGCGCAGGCTAACGCCAGCACCATCACGTTCTCTACCGGCTTTTCGGATGCCGGGGCTCAAGCTAGCGCGGCAGCTTACCAATCCGTCGTCGATGCGGCCGTCGCCACGCCGGGCGCAGGCTATGGTACGACGACGATTGCTAACTACGATAACGTCACCAATAGTAGCCTGTTCGGCAGTGGCAAGAACATCGCATTCAAATCGACCATCAATTTTGGCGTCAGCGCGGCCGATGCAGGTGCTTGGAGCTTCCGTGCCGGCGTGGATTTTGGCAACGGGGGTGCGGTTTTCCTCGACGGCGTGGCGCTGGATTACAAAACGAATGATATGTGGTGGGCCGACAATTACAATAACTCGAGCCAGTTCTTGAGCGGCTCTGGTAATTTATCGGCCGGTAACCATACCTTGACCATCTATGGCCTGGAAAATTGCTGCGATGGCGGCCAGCAAGCGCAATTCAAGGTTGGAAGCAATAGTTTCACCAGCTTCGCTGCCACCGATGGCCTGGTGTCAGCCGTGCCGGAACCATCGACCTATGCCATGCTGCTCATCGGCTTGGGCTTGCTGGGTTTTACTGCGCGCCGCACACGTTCCGCCCAGTTCAAAGCCTGATTGAAGAAGCCCGCTGATGTAGTGATACATCAGCGGGCTTTTTGCCAGGAATTTCTACAAAGGCTGCACTAGGCCCGGGCTAGCGTCGGCGCAGGACATAGCACTGCCAAATCAAATATTAAAAGTATCGCCACCGCCCATAGCGGCCACAAACTGTTACATGCTGGCGATCCAGTCTTCAAATTCCTTCGCCAAACCTGGCGGATTGGCCAATCGGGTTTGTGCAGCAATCTCGTCATAGTATTCGAGTTCATGCACGACAATCGGGATCGGGCGTGAAAAGCACTGTTCGACAACGCCGTTTTCATGCAGTGCCTGTGCGATCCGAACACATGCGTCTACAAAGTAGGCTGTAATGTCGCTTGCTATGCGCATACACCGGTCAAAGTCAGCTTTCTCATCTTCATCTGAGTACCAAAGCCCGCGTGCCTTCAGTAGCTCTTCCAGCATTTGCCCGCCTTCCGTCCCGGGCTCGGCTATGTATTTCAATTCGTTCTGGAGCCAGAAAGCGAAGTTCCATTTCGCTTCTTCGGCACTGGACGCTGAGGGCGTGCATTGCGTCCAATGCCTCAGGGTGTTGTAGCCAAGTTGCAGAACCGGATAACGCGGATCGTCGTCGTTATCTTCAATGAAGAATGACAAGGCGTAGATATCCGGGATGGTCGAGGTATCGATGTTCGCCAACGCAGTGCTAATGTGGCAGTAAGAGAAGTGTTCAAAATCATTCATGGGGCTTCGTTTCTTCAAGTTGACATACCGACTTGCAAGGAAGCGCCAACAGCGGCACGGGCAAGTACCCGTGCCGCCATCTAGCAGGATCAGGCTGGATTGTTTTTGCCAGCGGCCATGCGGTTCCAGCCATAACCGATGATGACGATGGCCAGGATGGCTGCCTGCGCTGCCAGGGTTTCCAAGGTAGGCAGGATGCCCAGGATGTCGACGCGGATGAAGTCGACGGGATTCACGCCCACCCAGCCAGCTTCCTGCAGCGCGGCCACGCCTTTGCCCATCAGTATCACGGCCAGCACGGCCACGAAAGCGGAGGTCAGCGAGAAGAATTTGCCGATCGGCATGCGGGCGCTGCTGCGCAACAAGACCCAGGCGATCACGGCCAGCAGCACGATTGCCACCAGGAAGCCGCCCAGCAGGGCGCCGCCATTGCCATCGGCCGCCAGCGCCGAGTAGAACAGCACCGTTTCAAACACTTCGCGGTAGACGGCGATGAAGGCCAGCGCGAACAGGCCCCAGGCGGAGCGGCGCGACATGGCCGCAGAGAGCTTGGCGTGCAAAAATTCCTGCCAGCGTCCGGCGCTGCTCTTCTGGTGCATCCACAAACCCACGCTCAGCAATACCAGTGCCGCGAACACGGAGCCGAGCCCTTCGCTTACTTCCCGGCTGGCGCCGCTGATGGTCACCAGATACGTGGCCGCCACCCAGGTCAGGCCGCCTGCGGCCAGGGCGCTGATCCAGCCCGCATGCACATAAGGCAGCACGTCATTGCGCTTGGCCTTGCGCAAGAAGGCAATGATGCCGATCACGATCAGCAGCGCTTCCACGCCTTCGCGCAGCAAAATCGTCAGGGCGCCGACAAAGGTGGTCATCGGGTCTGCCTTGGCGTCGCCCAGTTCCGCTTCCACGTGGGTAAATAATTGATGCAATTTGTCGCCGGCCGCATCGGCGTCGGCCACGGTGCCCTTGGCAACGGCTGAACGGTAAGCCAGCATGGCGCTTTCCACCGCCAGCAGCAGGGATTTATTGCGTGCGCCGACCATCGGCTCGATCGGCTCGAAGCCGTCCAGATAGGCCGACAGGCCCAGGCGCGTGGCTGCCGCGCGGTCGCCCGCATGCATGGCCTCCAGGCTTTCGGCCAGGCGCAGGCGCGACAAAGCCAGCCCAGCCGGCTTGTGCGCCTCGGCCTGGCCCGGATTGCTGCGCAGATAAGCGCTCAAAGCCTGGGCTTCTTCTTCGCCCAGCTTGGCCGCCGCCGCTTCCTGCGTCAGGGTCGTCACGGCAGCCAGGTCGGTGTACAGGCTCTTGGCGCGGGCGTCTTCCTTCCACAATTTTTCGCCTTGCGCGCGTGCCGCAGCGTCATGCGACATGCCGCCCACGAAGAAGGCCAAATCCCAGCGCTCATTCTCGGACAGATGGCCGAAACTGGCCATCGAGGTGCCGCCCACGCCTTGCGAAATCACCTGGTACAGCGCCATCAGGCTGCGCGACTGCGCCCGCTCCGGGTCAGTAAAGGCAATCGGCTTCGGTTCCAGGCTGGCCGCCAGCGGACCGTCGCCAGCGCCGGCCGCGCCATGGCAAGAAGCGCACTGGGCCGCATACAGGGCCGCGCCGCGCGCCAGGTTGGGCAGGATTTTGGGCGCCACGGGTATCGGATACGCGCTAATCAACAAGGCGTTCGCGTGGTGCGCCAGGCGCTTGACCTCGGCGGCATCCGCCTTGGCCACCACGGCCGTGCGCAATTGCGCGATGGCGGCGGCAACACCCGCCTTGGCAGCATGGGCGGGCAGGGCGGTGATCTGCGTGGCCGCGTTCTCCGTGAAGTCGAGCATCTCGGCATATTCCGACTCGCTGACCACTTTGCCGTGTTCGACGGCGCCGCTGTAATCGACGGCCACATAATCTATCAGTTGCCACAACTGCCTGGCTTCAGCGCCCTGGTCCGCCCCTTGCGCCTGCGCGCCGGCCGCCAGCAGCATCGCTGCGGCCACCAGCGGATAGCAGATGAGCCAATTCTTCATTTTCACGAACATGATTCTCATTCTCATTTGTTAACAACCGGGCCACTATAGGACAGGCACTGCAGGGTGTCAACGGCGTATGGGGAAACATCCAGGGAAAGCGCTACGATGGCGATGATCTATGCAGCGTCCTTTTCAGGGCAGCGCGGCGCGCTTGACCGTATCAGGCCGCGCAGCCAATCAAGCGCCGGATCGTTGTCGCTGCGCGGGTGCCAGATCATGTCGATCTCAAGATCGTCTACCTTGAACGGTATGGCACTGGTGGCCAGTCCGAACAGGGGCGCGTAGTGAGCCGCCACGCGCCGGTGCAGGGTCGCGATGACGGGCGCCTTTGCCGCCGTTGCAAGTAATGTCATCACATTATGCGATGACATGGCAAGCTGGAAGCGATGGGCCGATGCGGCGTGCTGCAGCAGGTAGGCAATAAATCCGTGCAAGTTGATGCTGGCCGATACCACGCCATGCCTGGCGTTGAAATAGTCGGCCGCCGTGATCGGTGCCGAGAACTCGAACAAGGCGGGATTGAAACAGCAGGCGTATTGTTCGCGATACAGTTGTTCGCGGCGATGCCAGGACAAGCCTTCTGTGCTGTGGGCGATTGCCAGATCGACATGATTGTCATTCAGCAGGGCTACGATCGACAACTCGCCGATGGGAACCGACTGGATTCGTATGCCCGGCGCATGTGCGCTGATATGTGCCATCAGGGCCGGCGACAGCATCGCTTCCAGTTGTCCATTGATGCCCAGGCGAAAAGTGCGTTCTTCCGTTGCCGGGTCAAACTGTACGTCGGCGCTCAGCGCCTGCTGCGTTTGCAGCAATATCGGATGGATCGCCTGGTACAGCGCTTTTGCGCGCGGTGTTGCCTCCATGGTATGGCCGGTACGAATGAACAGTACATCGTCGAACAGGGTGCGCAAGGTGGCCAGCGCATGGCTCATGGCCGGTTGCTGCAGTTTGAGCCGCGCCGCCGCGCGGGTCACGCTTAATTCCAGCATCAGGACGTCAAAGGCGACCAGCAGATTCAGGTCGAAATTGCGTAAGTTGAAGTGATCGATGGGTTCCATGTGCAATGCCGCTTAGTTTTTTCGCTAGCCTACCATGGGGCGACCCATCGAAATTATCGATGATATTCATGTCTTGGATTGATTTGTTGAATGATGAGCCTGCGCGTATCATTTTATGAACTTGTTGCCGCCACTCCAGGGGGCGTTGTTCATTACTTTGCAGGCCATACATCAATGACATTTTCGAAAATGGCTACGGCTACTTCCCCCGCTACTCCCCTTTCATGGCCGGCCAGGTCCGCCGCGCTCTGCCTGCTATGCCTGACGCTGATGCTGGTCCAGCATCTGGCCAACGCCGCCATACCGCGCTATCCGCAGGCATATGGCGGAAAGATCGTCTTCAGCGCCAATGAGAAGCTGTGGCGCGTGCCGCGCGCGGGCGGCGTGGCCGTGCAGTTGACGAGCGGGGAGGGCCAGGATATCTATCCCCGCGTATCGCCGGATGGCCGATGGATCGCCTACACGAAGATCAGCCGTTCAGGTAGCGACGTCCTGGTGATGCCCAGCGAGGGCGGCGTCGCCCGAAGACTGACTTACCACCAGGGCCGCGGGCTCGACAACATCGTCGTCACGTGGTCGCCCGATTCTTCGAAAGTGATTTACCTGAGCAAGCACGCGCAGTGGAATCCCAGTGTCCAGCAACTTTACGAAGTGCCGGTATCGGGCGGCCTGCCGCAGGCGATGCCGATCGACAGCGCGGTGGGGCTGGCAACTTTTGCGCCGGATGGCCATACCATCGCCTATAACCGTATTTTTTCGCAATACGGCAACTGGAAGCGCTATGACGGCGGCATGGCGCGCCAGATCTTCACCTATGATTTCAAGTCGCGCCAGCTCCAGCAAATTACACATTGGTCAGGCACCAACGCCGCGCCCATGTGGTATGGCCGCAAGATCTATTACCTGTCGGACCAGGATAGCAAGCGCCGCGCCAATCTCTGGGTGCATGATCTTGAGACGGGGCGGGCGCGGCAAATCACGCACTTTACACAGTACGATATCGACAGTCCGGCGCTTGGCGACGACGCCATCACCTTCCAGCAAGGCGGCACACTGTACCGGATGGACTTGCCGGACGAGCGCCTGCATGCAGTCGCGGTGTCCATCGTCGACGATCACCGGTACAGCAGGAAGCGCATTGTCGCCCTGAAGGATGCGGTGCGCGACAGCGAAATCGTCCACAACAGTGATTTGCCTGACCGTATCAATTATGCGATTTCCCCTGACGGGCAGTACGGTCTGTTTTCAGCGCGCGGCCAATTGTTCAGCCTGCCGGCACAGCCTGGTGCGGCGCGACATGTGGCCGGCACGTCCGGCACGGCCGCCGACCGTCCGGCCTGGTCGCCGGATGGCCGGCTTGTCGCCTACATCACCGAGGTCGACGGTAATCAGCAGCTAGCCATACGCCCGGCAGACGGTGGCAAGGAGAGGGTGCTGACGCAGTTCCGGGCCGGGTATTTCTTTGCGCCGGTGTTCGCACCGGATGGACGCAGCTTGGCCCTGAGCGATGGCGATCACCGCTTATGGCTGATCGGGCTGGACGGCAGCGCGCCGCGCCAGGTGGCGCTCGACAAGCGGCAAGGCATTCATGACCAATCCTTTTCACCCGATGGCCGCTGGCTGGCCTTCAGCATGGCGGCAACGGGGAAGCAGCGCGACCTGTACCTGTATGAGATAAGCAGCGGACGTACCCATCGCCTGGGGCGGGGCGAAAGTACGGATGCGCTGCCGGCTTGGTCTCCCGATGGCGATTACCTGTATTTCACCTCGGCCCGTTATGTGCAAGCGGTACCGTCAGACCAGGAAAACGATTTTGCCATGGTGAAGTCGACCGGCATTTATGCGATCCACTTCAGCGCCCTGGTCGGTGGGATCGACAGCAACGATCTGATGGCGCAAGCCCTTGCCTTGCCTGTCGAGCCGGCGAATATCGTGCAGCTCGATGCCCGCCAGGGCTACCTGTATTATCTGACGAAGCCGATAGCGCTGTTCGACGGCGTGCTGAAAGGCGAGCAATGGCTGCTGCACCGTTATGACGTGAAGACCGGGCAGGACAGCGTGATAGCCAAGGACCTGGACAGTTATTCCCTGTCGTATGATGGCAAAAAGGTACTGCTAAAAAATGCCAGGGACTACAGCGTGCTCGATGCAGTAGCAGGCACTATGCAGCAGCTTGATCTCGACCAGTTGCGTATCGAGATCGACCCGCCGGCCGAATGGGCGCAAATGTTCAACGACGCGTGGCGGCTCGAACGTGATTTATTCATCTCTTCGACCATGAATGGCCAGAATTGGGAACAGGTCCGCGAGCGGTACGCGGCACTGCTGCCGCAACTCGGTTCGCGCAGCGATTTGAATTGGCTGCTGTCCGAAATGCTGGGTGAATTGGGCAACTCGCATGTTTACGTGGGCGGGGGCGATAACGGCGACACGGGGCCGATAGCCAGCCCGGCGCGCCTGGGCGTCGATTGGGAACTCGACCAGCCGAGCGGACGCTACCGGATTAACCGGATTTATGCAGGCGACAATACGCGTCCGGCCTACCGCAGCCCGCTGAGGCAGCCGGGCCTGCAGGTCAGCGCCGGCGACTATGTGTTGGCGATCAATGGGGAAGAGCTACGGGCGCCCACCGTTCCAGATGCCTTGTTGCAGACGTCGGGAGCGGCCAAGCCTGTCGAACTGACCATCGCCGGCAGGCCGGACGGACCGCGCCGGCGCATACGCGTCAAGCCGGTCGGCAGCGAGCTGAATTTACGCGAGCTAGACTGGATCGGGAAGAACCGCCAACTGATCGATTGCCGGTCGGATGGACGGGTAGGGTATGTCTATCTATCGAACATGGGGCAACGCGGCCTCGAGCAGTTCACGCAACAGTTTTACGCCCAGCTGAACCGTCAGGCGCTGATCATTGATGACCGCTGGAACGGCGGCGGTTCGGTCGCGGAGTACCTGCTGGAACGCCTGCGCAGGACACAGGTGGCCTTTACCACCAACCGCAGCGGCGCCATGGACACCCAGCCGGAAGAACTGCTGCGCGGCCCCAAGGTGGTACTGGTCAATCACTGGACAGGTTCAAACGGCGAGCTTTTCCCGTATTTGTTCCAGCAATATGGCTTGGGCCAGGTCGTCGGCACCCGTACCTGGGGCGGGCTGCGGGGCTATAACGGCGACACCCCCTTGCTTGATGGCGGCTATATCACCATACCAGTCAGGGCCGTGCTGGATCTGAACGGAAAAGCGGTGGTGGAAAACCATGGCGTGGATCCGGACATGGAAGTCGAAAACATGCCGGCCGACTTGCTGGACGGACACGATGCCCAGCTTGAAACCGCGCTCAGCCTGATGCTCAAGGCAATCGCCGGCAAGACGAACGAGGCATCAATGGACGACAACAGCACGGCGCGCGTGGGCGTGGCGTGCTGCGCCGGGATGACGGACGAATGCGGCACATCCAGCAGCATGACTGTGGCCTGGTTGGCGCTAGCGCTGCGCGCGCGCGCAGCAATTTCCATCGCAATGTAACCGCCGCAGGAATACTCGGGCAGGACCTCCGGCGCGGCCATCAGCGCGGCGCCCGGCAGTGTCCAGTGGTATTCAATCAACTCTTCCCAGGTTTGCGACGGGGCTTCATCGCCCTGCTGCGCGCCGTAGGGCAACACCCCTCAAACGCAATTGACTTGCATAAATGGCGCGAGCTGGCTATTATTGCAACTTGTTTGCATTAAGGCTTGGTAGTGCTGCAACTATTCCCAACGCCGACACCCCTGACCGCGACCGCATCAACCATCTGTCTAAAGCGATCTCAATGCCCAATAGTACTGATCCACATTTGCCGCTCACCGTTCTTTCACGATTTCCCGATACAGAGAAAACTTCGCTACTGAACCACATCTTGGCGAATGCTATGCATTGCGCCTCTTTTTAGGAAAACCTATGCGCCATCACGCACTTGCAGCTGCAATTTTGTCCAGTATCCAGACCGCTTACGCAGAAGGCGACGTCACTCTGCAGACAATTAAAGTCCGGGCAGACAGGCCATCAACGATCGACAGCGTCGTTATTGTCGAGAATGTGCTGGCCCAAAACAGGACGCTAGGCGGCATGCTCGAGCAGGTATCAGGCGTGCAAAGCAGCGCCTTCGGGCCGAATTCCGGCGCACCAGTGATACGCAGCCTGAGCGGCAGCCGCGTACAAATTCTGGAGGACGGCCAATCCATTCTCGGCATGAATGCGCTTAGTGGCGACATCAATATTCCTTTCGATCCGCTCTTTGCGCGCAGCGTTACTGTAAACAAATCATCGGATAGCGTGCGTTTCGGCGGCAATGCCATAGGCGGCAGCGTCGACGTCGATTCCGGCATCATTTCCAGAACGATGGAAAGTAAAGAAAAAGACCTGGAACTGGTGCTGCGCAAGGGTTTCAACGATGCCGACGCCCAGGGTTTGCGCATGAACTTCAACGATGGGAAGCGCTTTTCGACCAATCTGCAGATGTCATTCCAGAAGATCGGGCATTACGATATTCCCGGCAACAGCAAGGCCAGCGCGTGCAACAGCCAGCTGTTCCCGGCGAATGGCGGCGTGAATACCTTTCTGGCCGACAGTTGCCAGAAAGAAGCACGCATCCAGCAGGTCTACAACAAGGCGTCGCAGCCCTTTATCGACCAGTTCATGACGGAAAATCCGGACTGGGCGGAGGGTGATTTTTCCTTCTACACCAATAACCCGACATCCGTCTGGCAGCGCAAGACCTACGTCAATCCGGCCAACCCCGCTTACGTGCCGGGCACGCCATCGATGACGCAGAACAAGATCAATCGTGACGTGACCCCCGACTACCACAAGAAGCTGGGCAACAGCTACGCCAGCAATGCGCACTTTGCCGTCGGCAGCACTTACTTTTTCGATCGTGGCTACGTGGCCGTCAGTCTCGATAGCAAAGAAAGCGAGTATGGCGTCCCCGGATTTTCCATGGAAAACAAGCCGTTCGGCTCGAATTATGACGAAGGCCTACCGGTCGGCGTCGTCATCAAGCAGGATAGATATGCGCTGGAAGCCAATCTGCCTGAGCCTGTCCCTTACATTGAAAGCGCGCAATTGCGCGTGTCACGTTTGAACAATACGTCGGGGGAACGTCTCGGTGCTGCCAAGGCGAATGATTACCAGTTCGACACCAATCAGGCCGAGTTCCTGCTTGCGCATCGGCGCGCCGGTCCATTGAGCGGTTTGCTTGGCTTGAGCTATAAAGCGCGCGAGATTACCGGGGCCGGGCCGCAACTTTACCTTCCCGATGCGAGCACGCTCAGCCGCGCGCTATTCGTCAAGGAAAGCCTCGACTTCGACTGGGCCACTGTCGATGCCGGTTTGCGCCATGAAAAAGTGGAGCACGAGATACATCAGAGTACATTCAAGACGTCGAGGAATGCAAGCAATGCCACACTCGAGGACAAGGCGTTCAGCCTGAACAGCTATAGCCTGGGGGCCTCGGCCAGACTGGGCCAGCTTTTCGGCGCGAAGATGCGCTATTCATCGTCGCAAAGAGCGCCCGATGTCAATGAACTGTATGCCAGCAATCCACACTATTCGATCATGACGCAGGAAGAAGGAAACCAGAAATTGAAGGCCGAACGCGCCAGGAACACGGAACTTACTGGCTTGTTTGGCAATGGCGGCTTCACGCTGTCGGCCACCGGCTACGCCATGAAGTACCAGAACTATCTCTATCTTGGCCACTCGGGAGCGCAGATGGCGAACCGCCTGCCCTTGAAGTACTGGAAACAGACCGATACGACGGTCAGGGGATTCGAGGTCGACGCTTCCCAGGTGATTCAACTTGGCAGTTATGGCAGGCTGGACCTCTCCGCATTTGCCGACCTGGTCAAGAACAAGGCGGACAATCCGGACAAGCTGCGCGCGCACAACGATGGCGCCTACCTGCCCAACATGCCGACCAACCGCTACGGCGCGAATGTGCTATGGGAAAACAAGGGCTGGAAAGCCAGGCTTTCCAGCACCTGGTATGACAAGCAGAAGTACCTGGGCAAGAGCGTCAGCGAGGAAGTGCCGCTCGATGGCTATACCATGGTGAACTTCCAGTTGAGCCGCGAGATTTTGCTGCCTGATTCGCCATTTGCCGGCATCGAGGTGTTCGTCAGCGGCAGCAACCTGCTCGATGAAGATGCGCGGCCGCACAATTCTCCACTGAAATACATTGCGCCGTTGCCCGGCCGGGCGTTCCAGCTTGGTTTGAACGTCAGGCTTTAACGGGCCGTAACGTGAGAGAGGTCACGCTGACGATCAGATCGTACAGCCGTGACCGGGAAGTCACTTACCGAAGAAGCGGCCCTTTGATCAGCTGAAGGCAAATGCAGACGAAGGGAGGAAAGCAAAGAGGCGGCAGCTTACTCATAACTAATCGTGAACGTCGCCGACGCATTTGCCGGCCCAGGCGTCACGCTGGCCCCGGTCTTCAGGTAGCGCGCGCGCAGGGGAATGGCATAACTGCGGTCGAACGCGCTCAGGGTCAGGCCGCTGCTTCGCTTGGTGGCCAACGGCACCGGGGTAGCGGCCTGAGTCGCTATCTGCAGACCTATGCCGCTGGCGGCGGGAGGACGTCCCGCGGCACTGGGTTCGATACTCAGCACGCCATTGCCTGCGTTGACGGCCGTGCGAGTCGGGTCGATCCTGAATTGCAGGCTGTTATTGTCAACGGACACGCTGCCGGCCGTGCCGCTGGGCGAATTGCCGCTTTGCGATACCCAGGATACAGGGGTCTTGGTCACTGCTCCATGGAACGCCGGGCAATTGTTCAAGGAAATAGAGAAATCCACCCAGGCGCTGCTACTGTTGGACGCGGCAAATTCTTTGGGTAAATGCGTGCCCATGGGCACCGCTACATCCGGCGTGCTGCAGGTGCGCGAGACTATCTGGATACTGCCGGCGATGCCCATCTTGAAGCCCAGCATATTTGCATCGCCGAAATTGCCGAGCAGGCTGACGACCGGCAGGGAGTTGTCACTCAGCACTCCCTGTACGACATCGCCTATCTTGATCAATATCAATTCAAAATTGGACGGCCCATCAAGAGGAATAAGGCAGCGGTAGCTCGTCGTGCATGGGGTTGCGACCTTCGCCGTCTGTCTTGGTGACGGACCACCTGTACTGTTAAGGACCACCCCCAGCCCCGCAATGCCGGTTTGGTAGACTTTATTCGCATACGTCCCACTGGTCCAGTTGGCCAGGCCATAAGCTGCATCCAGCTTCTACTCGGTAAACTGTTGATACGGGGCATACTGCCGGGGACGCGAGAGTGCCCGTAGTTCACCGATGGACAGACCCGATGCCTCGTGCATGCGTATCAGCATGTCGGTATCGACTGCGATGCTTCCTTTTCTCAGCTTGCTGATCGCGAAGGGCGGCACGCCCAGCTCGCGCGCCAGGCAGGCGTCGTTGCGCAGCCCCATGTACGTGAGCAGGCGCTCGACCAGCGCCGCGCCATCGCGCGTGTGGACGGCTGACTCGCCACCCCTGGTCTCGGCGATCAAGGCATGCGCTGATAATTCGGTCATATCAGTCATGTCACGTTGCCTTCATTGCCATTGCAGGCAGTCTTGCAAGCTGATGTTGAATAAAGTCCTCGCGCTCCATCGGGCGGGCCAGCGCGTAGCCCTGGCCGATATGGCAGCCGATGCCCAGCAAGGCCGCCAGTAGCGATTCGTTTTCGATACCTTCGGCCACCAGTTTGAGGTTGAGCCCTTTTGCCAGGGAAATGAGGGTGGTGACGATGGCGTGCGAATGGCTACTGGTTTCCATGTTACGAATAAAGGCACCGTCAATCTTGACTTCATCGAAGGGCATCTTGAACAAGACGTTGAAGGTGGCGGAACCGGCGCCGAAATCGTCGAGCGACAGGGGGAAGCCTTTTGCCCGCAGCGTGTTGAGGCATCCGGAGAGGCACAGTTCATCGAGTACCGGCAAGTCTTCGGTGACTTCGACCTTCAGTAGCCGTGTCGGCAGGCAGGCATCCCACATTTTTGCAGCAAGCAGATCGGCCATACCAGGCTCGCACACGGTATCGATCGAGGCATTCACGGCAATGGGCACGTCCGCGCCTTGACGGCGCAGCTCGAGCAGCACCTCAATGACTTCCTTGACGACCAGGTCGAAAAGCGGCAAATGCAGGCCGAGCCGGTTGACCATGGGAATCAGCACGGACGGCGGTACATCACCATAACGTGGATGCCGCCAGCGCAACAGTGCTTCGGCGCTGACTACGCGCCGACTGAGCAGGTCATACTGAGGCTGATAGACGACACGTATGCCTTTGCCGGTGTGTATCGCGTGGACGAAGTACAGTTCTTAACATGGGCTTATTCCCCTGCACCTGCGTCGAGCTCCGTGAACTTTTCCTTGGCCACGTGGATGGCCGCCAGGGCCAGCGGGAAGCCGGCCGAGATGGCCAGCTGGATGAAGATGTCGATGATTTCCTGGCGGCTCACGCCGGCCTTCAGCGCCGTGCCGATGCGCAGCTTCAATATTGGCGCGGCGCTGGCGCCCAGCATGGCCATCGAGGTGATGGCGACGATTTCCCGGCTGCGGCTGCCGAGTATCGATTCGCCCAGCATGTCGCCGAATTCCCATTCCATTACATAGCGCGCGAAGCGCGGCGCCACGTCCTCGAGGCTGGCCGCAAACAGCTCTGCGGGAATGCCGGTGACGCTTTCAAAGCGCGCCTGGCCCTGTTCGAAGCGGCTGGCGGCGGGATTGTTCATTGCATTCATGATGATACTCCTGGTAATGGGTGGATAGGGACAAGGTGATTGCATCGAAACATGCGGGTTCAGGCGCGCCTGGCCAGCAGTTCCATCAAGGTGTTGCCGAACAGGGTCAGCAATACGCCGCCCAGCATCACAGCCGCGCCTGCCAGCTTGACGCCCGAGACAGGCCGCACGGCCACGCCGATCAGGCCGAAATGGTCGATCAGCAAGGATGACAGCAACTGGCCCGCGATGACCAGGGCCAGCATATTGGCCAGGCCAATGCGCGGCGCCAGCAGCACCGTGCAAAAGATGGCGGTGGCGCCCAGCAAGCCGCCGCCGTAGCGCCACAGGGGCTGCGACGGCAGGCTGGCGACGGCCATGCCCAGGCCGCCTTTGCCGAGCGCGATCGTGGCCAGCGCCGCCGTGCCGATCAGGAAGGAAACCAGCGCGGCGGCGACGGTATTGCCGCCCAGCCCGCCAGCGAGCTGGCTGTTGACGGCCGCCTGCACGGAAATGGCCGAGCCGGCGCAAAAGGCGACAAGGAAAAGTATCATGTTCATGGCGGTCGGCTCCTGTAGTGGGGGTGGGAAAGCAGGGCGGCGATCAGGCGAACTTCGGCGACTGCTCGGCGAACTGGTCGGGCGTATAGCCGGCCTGCCGGAACAGGTAGGCGCGCGACGCTTCGGTGGCAGCCCGCAGGGCCGGCATGTCCAGTCCCAGCAGCTTGCCGCCGGCCTTGCGGATGCGCCCGCCGACGATGACGGTGTCGACATTGCTGCGGTCGGCAGCGTGCACCACCGTGCCGATGGCGTTGTTCGACGGATACAGATTGAGGTCGTCGGCGCGGATCAGCACGACGTCGGCCTGTTTGCCCGGCGTCAGCGAACCGGTCTTGTCTGCCAGGCCGGCCAGGCGGGCGCCGTTGATGGTGGCCGATTCGAGCACGGCGCGCGCGCTCACCGGTAACGGGGCGGCGGGGTCGCCGTGAAAGCGGCGGTTCTGCGCCTGGGCGCGCTGCAGGAAATACACCACGCGCATTTCGGTGAACATGTCGCCACCGTAGGATGCTTCGGCATCGACGCTGATGGCCGGCGCAATGCCGTGGTCGATTGCGTGCTGGTAAGGCGTCAAGCCTTCTTCCAGGCCGTACTGGGCGTCGGAACGGGGACAGACGTCGACCTGCACGCCGGTGGCGCGCAAAATCGCCCAGTGCTCGTCGCTCAGGCCGGTGCAGTGGTTAAAAATATTATCGGGACCGAGCAAGCCTTCGGCCTGCAGGCCGGGCAGCAGGTCGCCCATCTCCTTGCCGAGGAATTCCGTGATGATGCGCAGGCCCAGCTGGCGGCCGACGGCCCAGTTTTCGCGGTCCCATTGCGACATCATCGCCAGGCTGACCAGTTGCTCGCTGGAGCCGAAGCGCTGCTGCTGCAGGCGGGCCAGGTCGGCCGGCCAGTGCTGGGCCCAGTCGCCCGCCAGCGGCGCGCCAGGCGCATACACGGCGCGGATGCCGGCGTCCTGCAGTGCGTCGATGGAGGCGTCGGAATGCGCTGCGCTGCGCGCATTGTGCGAGTTGTCCACCATGGTGGTGATGCCCGCGTCGAGGGCGCCCAGCGCACTCAGCAGGTTGCCGACATACATGTCTCCGGGACGGTAGTGGGTGGCGAAGGAAAAGTGCGTCGACTGCAGGTAGTCGAGCAGGGTCGGCGAATTGGGGGCGATGCGGCGCAGCTGGCCTTCCCAGGCGTGGCGGTGGGCGTCGACCAGGCCGGGGATAACGATCATGCCGCGCGCATCGATGACTTCGGCGCCGTGTGCGGACAGGCCATGGCCGACGGCCAGGATGCGTGCGCCCTCGATCAGCACGTCTCCGCCGTCGAAGTCGCCGACGGCGGCGTCCATGCTGATCACGGTGCCGCCCTGGATCAGGATGCGGCGCGCCGGTGCGACGGCAGCGAGCGGGGCGACGATGCCGCGTGGAATTGGCTTTGGGCTGGTGTGGCTAGCGTGGTGCATGTGATGCTTTCGGTTGATGTGGGAATGAAGCTAGTGTAGGCATCGGTTAGAATGAGAAAAAGAGTCCGCTGGCGGTTTCATTCTTCGGTAAAACCGAATAGTTCCGCAGCGCAGCACCCATCGACCTTGTTTGCAGGCGGCCATGGATCGAATTCAAGCAATGCAAGTGTTTCTGCGCGTCGTGGAAACCAACAGTTTCAACAAGGCGGCTGAAACGCTGTCGATGGCGCCGTCGTCCGTCACCAGCATCATCAAGAGCCTGGAGAGCCACCTGCAGGTGCGCCTGTTGCACCGCACCACGCGCAGCCTGAGCCTGACGCCCGAGGGCGAGCGCTATTACCAGCGCAGCCGCGACATACTGCAAGCGATCGACGACACGGAGTCGGACTTGCAGCACCGCGCCAGCCGGCCCAGGGGGCGGCTGCGGGTGGACATGCCGGGCACCGTTGCGCGTGCGCTGGTGCTGCCGCGCCTGAAGGAATTCTTTGCGCTGTATCCGGATATCCATCTGATGCTGGGCATGAACGACCGGCCCATGGACCTGGTGCAGGAGGGCATAGACTGCGTCCTGCGCACGGGAGAACTGCGCGATTCGAGCCTGGTGGCGCGGCGCCTGGGTGCATTTCAATGGATCACCTGCGGCGCGCCCGCGTATTTCGAGGCGCATGGCGAGCCGCAAAGCGTCGATCAGTTGCGCGAGCACCAGGCGGTGCAGTATTTTTCTGGTAGCACAGGACGCATCTCTGAATTCCATTTCCTGCAGGACGGCAAGGAAATCGCCGTGCCGATGGCGGGGCAGGTCGCCGTCAACGACACCGATTCCTACATCGATTGCTGCCTGCACGGCTATGGCCTGATCCAGCTGGCAGCCCACCTGGTGCGCGAGGACCTGGCGTCGGGCAAGCTGCGCGAAGTGCTGGCCGGCGGGCGGCGCGCGCCGGTGCCCATCTCGCTGGTGTATCCGCACAACCGCCACCTGTCGCCAGCCGTACGGGTGTTTACCGACTGGTTGCTGGACATCTGCACCGACCTGGCCTGAGGCCGCGCCGGCGATTCTTCGCCCGCAGCGAATAGTGAAAACGCTGCGCGCCTCTTTTTCCCCTTTCTCCCTTCTGACATCATCGCCGCATAGTCATTGCGACGAGGGTGATCTGTTGCATCACACGCAGTGCGACACATTGAAGAGGGAGAAACACCATGCAATCGAACCGCCGCCAGTTCCTGGCCAGCGTTGTTTCCACCGCCGCCGCGCTGGCGGCAGGCCCATCGGCCCTGGCCGCCACGGCCCCGCGCGTGACAGGCAAGGCCGCCGCCCGGACCCGTCCGCTGCTGCTCAAGGGCGGCACCATCCTGACGATGGACCCGGACCAGCCCGACCTGCTGCGCGGCGATATTTTGATACACGGCAGCACTATTACCCGTATCGCCGCGCAGATCGAGGCCGGCAACGCCCAGGTCATCGATGCGCGTGGACGCATCGTCATTCCCGGCTTCGTCGACGCCCACCGCCACGCATGGGAAGGACAGCTGCGCCGCATCAATCCCAATTCCGCCGATCTGGGCAACTACATCGCCGGCACCCACCAGGCGTTCGCGCCGCATTACCGTCCACGCGACATGTATGTCGGCAACCTGCTGACGGCGCTGGGCGCGATCGATGCAGGCATCACGACCATCATCGACAACTCGCACAACAGCCGCTCGCTGCGGCATGCGCTGTCGGCGGTCGATGCGCTGCACGATGCCGGCATCCGCGCCGTGCACGCGCCGGGCGCGCCGCTGGTGGGCAAATGGGATAGCGCCAGCTGGTATGCCGACCTTGCCACCTTGCAACAAGAGCGCTTCGGCAAGAGTGACGGCCTGCTGACGCTGGCCATGATGACCTCGGTCGACCGTGGGCAATGGGCCGTCGGCCGCCGCCTGGGCATCCCGCTGGTGACGGAATTCTTCGGCCAGGAAATGTCGGCGCAACTGCCGGCGCTGCACCGCGAAGGCTTGCTGGGCCCCGACAATATCTTCAATCACTGCACCGACCTGAGCGAGGAAGCCTGGCAAATCCTGAAGGCTACCGGCGTGCAGGTCAACGTCTGCCCCCGTTCCGATACGCACTGGGGGCTGGGCACCGGCATCTTCGGCTACCAGGCCGCCATCGACCACGGCATCCGTCCCGGCTTCAGCGTGGACAACGAAAGCGCCTACAGCGGCGACATGTTTGCCGAGATGCGCGCCGCGCTGTACCTGCAGCGCAGCTCGGCCCTGGCGCGCAAGACCGGCGAGCATGCCAGCGCTCCGGTGGACATGCGTGCGCTGCTGTCGGCGGCCACCATCGACGGTTCCGCCGTCGCCAGGCTGGGCCAGCAGACGGGCAGCCTGCGCGAAGGCAAGCAGGCCGATATCGTGCTGATCAACACCAACGATATCAATCTGTATCCGTCGAATAACGCGCTGGGTACCGTCGTCGGCGCCGCCGAACGCAGCAATGTGGAAACCGTCATCATCGGCGGGCGCATCCGCAAGCAGCACGGCAAGCTGCTGGACCTCGACATGGCGGCCCTGCATGCCGCCACGGAAGAATCGCAAGCCTACCTGTTCAAGGCTGCCGGCTTCACGCCGGACGCCTTTGCCACGCAGTTTCAGGTGCGCGGCTAGGGCGCTCACATGAAAACGGCCTGTCTTTACAGCACGCTGCTGGCCGGCTGCGTGCTTGGCGCCAGCGCGCAGGCGCAGTCCGAGGTCAGCGTGTACGGCATCGTCGACGCGGTGCTGGTCAGCGAACGCGGCGGCGCCGCTGGCAATGTGAACAAGCTCACCAGCGGCGCCAGCGCGTATTCCCGTCTCGGTTTTCGCGGCAAGGAAGACCTGGGCGATGGCTGGTCCGCGATTTTCTTGCTGGAAATGGGCATGCGTATCGACGATGGCAGCCTGGACAACACGACCGGCCAGCTTTTCAACCGCCAGGCCTATATCGGCCTGGAAAGCCGGGACTGGGGCGCCGTCCGCCTGGGCCGCCAGCATACCTTCCTGTATTACACCCTGGTGCAGGTGGCTGATCCGTTCAGCCTCGGTTATGCGGGAACGGCGAAGAATCTTTTTCCCGTAAAAAATACGGTCCGCTCCAGCAACACCGTCAGTTACACCTCGCCAACGCGCCGGGGCTGGACGGCCGAGGCTTCGTACAGCCTGGGCGAACAGCCGGGAGACGCGCATGCGGGGCGCCAGCTGGGCCTGGTCATCGGCTATGCGGACGGTCCGCTCACTGTGCGCTTTGCCCACAGCACCTTGAACCAGGACGTGGCCGCCGGCGCAGTGTCCCTCGCGGCGCCCGTATCACAGGACAACGCCCGCAACAGCGTGCTGGCCATGAACTACCGCTACGCATTGTTCACCGCCTACCTGGCGTATGGCGTGGACAAGGGGGGCAATAGTTCACCCGTGCCCAATCCGGGCGCCTACGGCGTGGCCAGTGCAGTCGTGCCGTCCACGGACAGCACCGACTTGCTGCTCGGCGCCGCCATCCCAGTCGGTCAACAGGGCAGGGTGATGGCTTCGTTCATCCGCAAGAACGACAAGACGCGTTTCCAGCAAGACGCCAGCCAGTGGGCATTCGGCTACGCCCATGGCCTGTCGCCGCGCACTACCGCCTACCTGGCCTGGGCGAAGATCCACAACCGCAATGGCGCCGCCTACACGGTGGGCAACGGCAATGAAGCAGGCTCGGGCAACAGCGCCTTCAATCTCGGCCTGCGGCATAACTTTTAAGAACAGTTGAGCGATGCATGCAGAAAGTCGATACCCCCCAAACCCGGGTGCAAGATGTTTTCCCTTCGCTGCATTGCGGAGAACCGGCTCCGCAAATAACGGCATCGCACCCCACTTACTCCGGATCCGCTTAACTCCTACGATATAACCCTCTTTAACCAACTGAACAGGCAAATCATGAACGTCACGCTTCCAACCATGTATCAACGCTGGGAAATTCCTTCGCTGGGCCTGGACCAGCTCGCACTGCGCGAACAGCCTCTGCCGCAGCCCAAGGCTGGCGAAATTATTATCGCGACCGAAGCCGTGTCGCTCAACTATCGCGACGCCGAAGTGGTCGACAACGGCATGGGCAATCCCCTGGTGTTCCCGTTCACGCCGGCTTCCGACATGGCTGGCCGCGTCGTGGCGGTGGGCGCCGGCGTGACCCGCTTCGCCGTTGGCGACCGCGTGCTGTCTGCGTATATGCCGGGCTGGATCGATGGCGTGCCGCTGTCATGGTCGGAGGCGCCCACCCGCGGCGGTCCGCTGTCAGGCGTGATGTCGCAGTATGTGGCCGATTCGGCCGAATGGTATGTGCATGCGCCGCGTACATTGAGCGCCGCCGAGGCCAGCACGCTGCCGGTGGCGGCGCTGACCGCATGGATGGCGCTGCTTGAACTGGGCAAGCTGCACGCCGGCCAGACGGTGGTGGTGCAGGGCACTGGCGGCGTTTCCCTGTTTGCCGTCCAGCTGGCCGCAGCCCACGGCGCCCGCGTGATCATCACCAGCGGCAGCGATGAGAAGATCGCGCGCGCCATCGCCCTGGGCGCCCATCACGGCATTAACCGCAACGCCACGCCGGACTGGCACCAGGAAGTGCTGGCCTTGACTGGCGGGCGCGGCGCTGACCACATCCTGGAAATGACGGGCGGAGAAAACGTTGCACGCTCGCTGCAGGCGGTAAGGCAGGGTGGCCGCATTTCCATCATCGGCCTGCTCGACGCCGATACCTTCACGCTGCCGATCCTGCCGGTACTGGGCAGCCGCGCCTCGATCGTCGGCATCGCCGTCGGTCCGCGCCGCGCGCTGGAAGACCTGGTGCGCGCGGTCGATCTGCTGGGTATTCGTCCGGTGATCGACGCCTCCTATGCATTCTCGCAAGTGCCGGCGGCATTCGCGCATCTGCAACGCGGCGCGTTTGGCAAGATCGTGGTGCAAGTCTCCGAAAAATGACCAGCAAAATTCCTTCCGCCGCAGCGATGCCGGCCATCATGCTTGGGCTATTCGGCTTGTATACGCTGGAGTTTGGCGTAGTCGGCATCCTTCCTGTCATTGTAGAACGGTACGGTGTCACAATATCGGAAGCGGGCATGCTGATGGGCGTATTTGCGCTCATCATCGCTATCCTGGGACCATTCCTGGTATTGATATCGTCTCGCTATGACCGCAAGAAGGTGCTGGTGGGCGCACTGTTCGGCTTTGCCGTCTGCAGTGCGCTGTCGGCCTATGCTCCGAACTTCTCCAGCCTGATGGCGCTGCGCATCGTGCCAGCGCTGTTGCACCCGGTGTTCTTCTCGGCAGCGTTCACGGCGGCGGCCTCGCTTTATCCGAAGGAGCGGGCGGCGCATGCCATGGCGCAAGCTTTTGTCGGCACAAGCTTCGGCCTGGTGCTTGGCGTGCCGGCCACGACCTGGGTGGCGGCGCATATCTCGTATGAGGCGTCGTTCCTGTTTTGCTCTGCAGCCACGGTGATCGCTGGCATAGGCCTGATGCTGATGCTGCCAGGGCAGGGACGTCCGGTGGCGCTGAGTTTCGGGCGTCAACTGGCGGTGCTGCGCAAACCTGCGCTCTGGCTCAACATTGTCGCCACGGTGCTGGTGTTTACTGCCATGTTCTGCGTGTACAGCTATGCGGCGCAATATCTCAAGAGCGCCACGGGCATGGACGCCACCACGACCAGCCTGGTTCTGCTGATCTTCGGCATTGGCGGTGTTTCCGGTAATTTGCTGGCAGGGCGGCTGCTCGGCCGCAATATGGTAGCCACCACGCTGCTCCATCCCGTCGCGCTGGGATTGGCGTATCTGGTGCTGCTGGCGTGCGGTAGCGCCAACCTGGGCAGCATGGCCGTCATCGCCGTACTGTGGGGAGCGACCCACACCAGTGGCATGTTGATAAGCCAGGTCTGGCTGACTTCTGAAGCACGCGAAGCACCCGAGTTCGCGACCAGCCTGTTCGTCTCGGCGGGTAACGGCGGCGTGGTGCTGGGTTCCGCCATTGGCGGCATCTTCATCAATGCGTTCGGCTTGCAGGGCATCGTCTGGTGCGGCCTGATTTTCTGCGTGCTGTCGGTACTTGCCATCGGCGCGAAAGTTTTGCTCTACCCGGCGCCATTATTGCCAGAAGGTGCAGTTCATGTACATTAAGTAGTGTGGACTGGATTGTCTGTAAACGGGTTTTCGTTTAAGCCTGCGGCGCCCGGCCTTCAGTCATGACGTCATACGTTGAACGAAAGGACTGACTTATTTGAAAACAAGTCAGTCCGATAGCTTACGAGCGATGGTCGCCGTGGATCCTATTGTGGTTCGATGATTGCACGGAAGCCAATTGCCCCCTCACCGCTATACGTCATGCTGCCGTTAAGGCTATTTCCACCGTCGCCAGAGGTGATATGCACTTCCACGACATTCTGGCCGCTACGACAGCCGAGGAGCCAGACGCCGCCCTGATGCCAGGGGGCGGAATTGCCGCCCCATTGGTTTTGCACTTGATAATTGTTGCCGGCCACTGCCTCGGCGCGGAAGCCGATAGGGCCTTCGCCGACATAGGTCATGGTGCCGTTGAAAGTCTTGCCATTGTCATCTGAGATGATATCAAGAGCCGCCACACCTTGGTCGCGGCCGCCAATTACCCATTCGCCGCCTTGATGCCATGGTGCGGAGGAGCCGCCCCATTGATTCTCAACGGAAAACACACCGCCGTCGACCAATTCGCTTTTGAATCCGATAGGACCTTCGCCGCTGTATGTCATGGTACCTTCCAAGCTATTTCCGCCATCGCTAGACTCAACGTTGATGGCAACCACATTCTGGCCGGTACGGCAACCGATGATCCATGTTCCGCCTGGGTGCCAGGGAGCTGAGTTGCCGCCCCACTGGTTTTCAACGAGATAGGTATTATTTTGCGTCAGCGTGGCGCGGAAGCCAATCTGGCCTTCACCTGCGTATTTCATCGCGCCAGTAAAGGATTTGCCACCATCGGCGGAGTTGATGTTAATGGCACTGACGTTCTGGTTGTTGCGACAGCCGATCACCCAAACGCCGCCTTCATTCCATGGCGCGGAGCTGCCGCCCCATTGATTTTTAACATGATGGAGATTATTTACGGATTTGTTGGTTTTTGACATTATTGCCTCCAAAGTAATTTTCAGCGCGAAGAATTGTTTGTCGAACTGCATACACAATTCCTTGCCAATTAATTCTGCGCGCAACACAGCGGAGCGGCGCTGTCCCGAACAATTCTTCTCACTCAACGCTAGAAGTGCCGCAATTGTCTGCCTTTTTTTGCGGCTGAGTCTATTGAAATGTCACAATAAAAATTAACTATCGGATGATTTAAAAAATAATTTTTCAATGGGGAATCGGCAGTGCGAAGTAGAGGCGTAGTGGGCCATGATTGAAAATTCAATTGGACAATGCGATCTATATTTGCTACCAAATGGTGTTTGAAGGTATAGCTTAATAAAGCACCTCAACACTCTGGGTACTTTAATGATAGGCATGATTTTGCATTGGATAGGGAAACGCTGATTTATTCTCCCGAGCCGGCTCCGTGCACGGACGAGACCTGGACAATACTGGCACGTCTATAGCTACGTGAGGGTGCATAATTACACGACTTGAAACGCATAACCCTGCGATACTATTCGCACGCGATTTAATCATAATAATAAAACAGAGAATATAACCAATTGTAGCGAGTGTAAAAAAACAACGAAATATTCAAGATAAATTTTCCACGCAAGTCCCGTTCCTGAATACTGTGTATATTAAGGTCAGTCAGGTGCATGCACGTCTTATAGCGGCAGCAGCCCGTGCTGAATCAGATGCTTGGCGAAATTTCCTGATGTGGTGATCTATCTGCGTGGTTTAATGCAAGCGCTTTGTGAATTTAGGGAGCCTATAAAAATCGTGAGTATAAAACACCCCCACAAATTTACCTGTATCGCCTGGGCTTCCGGTCCCTATAAAGCGATGTTCAAAAATTTGCAGTCCGATTGCGAACGGTTTGGCTACCCCAGCCACCTGTACGAAATAGACCAGGAATATTCCAGCTTGCTGCAGGCCTGGTGCAACCATCCGCGCATCATCCGCCAAGGAGTGGAAGATTTTGGAACGGTTCTATATATGGATGTCGAGTGCCGTATCGTCGCGCCGATTCCGTCTTCATGGCAAGCGCCGCTGGTGTCAATACGCTGGCCGGAGCAAAAATTCTGGATCTGGTACAACTCAGGCACCGTCATGGCCGACGAGAGCTGTATTCCATGGCTCGATGCCTGGATACGCATCATCGACGAATGGAAACTGGGCGAACTGGCACGTGAAGATCACGTGCATTGGCCGGGTGACCTGTGCGATGAACTGGGGCTGGCCGCGGCCTTGGCCGCCTTTGGCGTGCGCGTGCAGACGCCACGCCTTGAATATGTCAATCGCGATACCGATGCGGAACTCGCGCGCGGTTTGTGGAGCAACCGACATACCATCATCCAGCATCCGACCCAGCATCACTGGCCCAAGGAAGTCGACCCTGTCGAGTGCAAAAAGCTGTTTGTGCAGAACTACCCTGGCGATCCGCTCGATACCGCGGACATTTTCTCCGCCGACAGTAACTTCCATTCCCAACTGGGCTGGATCTTTGATCCCACGCAGAGAATATATGCGCCGGCCGAGTTCTGGCCCGAACATGCACGGCCATGGATAGAGGAAACAGTGCAATTGACATCGGCCCAGCGTTGAATAAATCGCCTGCAAATTTGGATACGCAGCAGGAGACGCATGCTTCTCTGAGCATGCGTCTGTGCGCCTGGTCAGTACATGCCTTCACCGCCAGCGGCGTCGTGTTCGGCCTGCTGGCCTTGCTGGCCGTCGAGCAAGCCGATTGGCGGGCGGCGTTTGGATGGCTGTTGGTGGCCCTGGTGGTGGATGCGATCGATGGTCCGATTGCCCGCATGATACACATTAAAGCGGTGCTGCCCCGTTTCGACGGCGGCACGCTCGATCTACTGGTGGATTACCTTACCTTTGTGATCGTGCCGGCGTTGGTGCTGTATCACTCGTTGATTTTGCCGGAATCCTTGCGCTTTGTCGGAGCCAGCGCGATCATGGTTACTGCGTTGCATCATTACTGCAACCTGGACATCAAGACCCAGGACGGCTACTTCGTCGGTTTTCCCGCTTTCTGGAATATTGCCGTATTCATCATATATCGCTTTCCTCCATCGCCCTGGGTAGCTGCAGTGATTGTTTTCACGTTCTGCTTATTAACCTGCGTGCCGATAAAAGTCGTGCATCCTTTTCGCGTCAAAAAATTTCGGTCGCTCTCTTTTGCTTTTGTTGCGCTGGGATTGATCGCAGCCAGCATTGCGCTGCTGCAACCGGAACTGCAAGAGAATTGGTTGCTGGCGGCTAACTTGCTGCCGCTGGCTTATTTCACCTTGATCAGCCTGCGCCGCACCCTTGCAGGCCCGGACTCCCTAGCGGTGAAATATGTGGAAGCCGATCCTCCACATGCGTGATCTTTTCTTCTTTACACAGCAGCGCGATCCGCATATACAACGGCGCAGGGACATGTTGCGCCGCTATCCGCAGATTCGCAGCCTGTTTGGCCCCAACCCCTGGTCATTGCCGTTGATTGTCGCTCTCGTAGGCTTTCAGCTGGGTTTGGCGTCGCTGGCACAACGAGCGGCATGGTGGCAGGCTCTTCTTCTGGCCTGGGTAGTCGGCGCTTATGTTGCCGCATCCTTGTTTGCCATGATTCACGATGCCGGCCATTTCCTGATAGTGCGCGCGCGTATCGGAAACTATTTGGCTGCATGCTGCGCGAATCTACCGCTGCTCATGTGGAATGCCGTGCCATTCTTCCGTTATCACCTCTGGCACCATCGGGCTTTGGGCGATTATGAACGCGACGTTGGCGTGCCAACCGAGGCTGAGGCAGTTTGGGTCGGCAACAGCGCCTGGCGCAAGGCCGTTTGGTTGGCGTTCTTTCCCGTGTTCCAGGCTCTGCGCACGCATAAGTTCCCGGTTAGCAAAGCCTATTGGAGCGGCTGGATGCTGGTCAACGCCGCCATACAGTTCGCGGCGAATTTCCTGATCCTGCAGCTGCTGGGCTGGCAGGCATTGATATATCTTGGACTATCGATCTATTTTTCGCTCGGCTTCCATCCCTTGGGAACGCGCGTAGTGCAAGAGCATTTTGTCATCGCCGAAGGACAGGAGACGAATAATTTTATGGGCTGGGCCAATCTTTTCGAATGCAATTTCGGTTATCACGTCGAACATCATGATTTCCCCAGTATTCCCTGGAACCGTCTGCCGCGCCTGCGGTGTATCGCCCCCGAGTTTTATGCCGGTCAGGCCAGTTTTCCTTCGCGCCTGCAATTGATGTTCCAATTCATATTCGACCCGCGATGGTCGGTCTTCCACAATACCGTCCGGCTGCAAACGCAATCGCCATCCACGCCCCCGTCGGCATCATGAGCGGCATGCTGCGTCTGGCGATCATCGGTGCAGGCTTTATGGCACGTCGCCGGGCTAGGGCGTTTGTCGCCACCGGACGCGCGCACATCGTGGGCATCGCCGCGCGCCGCCTTTCCAGCGCGAAAACCATAGGGGCGGAACTGGGTTGCCCGCATTGCTTTGACGATTATCGGCGCCTGCTGGACTGTAAGCCGGACGCCGTCTTGATTGAAGTGCCGCACCTGGTGCAGGACGAACTGGTGTTGTGGGCGCTCGGACAGGGTTTGCCTACCTTGATCGGCGGCCCATTATCGGTGTCCGTGCAGGGCGGCGAAAAGATACTGGGCGCGGCACGGCATGCCGGAGTGCTGCTCGAGTGCGGCTTCGAAGCTCGTTACAAGGCTGTGTGGGAAACCGCGAAAGAATTGCTGCACGCGGGACGCATTGGCCAGCCTATTGCCGTGCAATCCATTGCGTTATGGAATGGCAAATCGGAAAGCTGGTACTACGACCAGGCGGCAAGCGGTGGCATGCCGTTGACACATATGAGCTACGCCTTCATTAATCCGCTGCGGTGGATATTTGGCGAACCTCTGCGTGTCTCTGCCTTTGCCAATCGGATCAAGCAAACAGCCGCCGATTATGTTCGCGAGGAAACTTGCGTTGCCAATCTGCTGTTTCCTCAGCAGGTAATGTGTTCAATGCTGGCCGGTTATGTCAAATCCGGCAGCGGCGATGCTTGGGGTCTTACGATAGTCGGCACGGAAGGCACGATGGAGCTGCAGCCAACGGAAATGGAGAATGGTTCGCTGCGTATTGCTTGTGGCGAAAAAGCCGAAACATTTGAATTTTCCCAGGCACAGGATGCGTTTATTGCTCAAGCACATGCATTCATCGATTCGGCTTGGACGAATGCGCATTGCCGCAATGGGCCCGAGGACTGCTTGCGTGATTTGCAGGTGGCTATAGCCATCAGCGTGTCGGCGCGGGAAGGGCGCTCCATAGAACTTTTTCAAGATTTCCGGCCGTTTTCTTGAGGTTCTTTCAGTACGCCGACATAAATGAGGGGTTACTCTCGCATCCATCGTTCTCTCTAGTGTGTTCAAATTCGCACCGTGTTAATGTCGTTCAACTGCGACATGATTTTGCGCCTTTTCGGTTTGGCGACATCAATATGAAACTTCACGGGAAGACAGGCAAAAATACTGCAGGCTTACCCTTGCAATAACACTATCGTTGCCTATGCTTAGGGATAGTCTGCGCGTCGACCCATGCCGCGCCACTTCATTATGGCAAGGTTATGGCGACGACATCTAGGAACGCACGCGGCCCACGGCTCGGTACGCAATTTCGAGGCAAACTTGCTGCGGCCTATGGACAGCGGGGCGTCGGCCCGAACAGTCTATGGTACGTCTACAGCCCACGCGGCCAATGTGACTGGGTGCTTCGAAGTGATCTTGAATGGGACCACTTCGTACTGATTGAGTCGGACCCTACCATAATGTCCTGCAGCTCAGAGCAGAGCGGAGAAACCGCGCGACATCTAGTGGTACCTTTTCTGCAGTTTTCGCAAAAACCCCACGGTGTAGTCGCAAAACACCCCAGAATGATGTCGGCGTACTACGGATGGGATGACAGTGTTGATGAACATCCCTAACTTAGGTCGTGGTTTTACATAATATAAATTATGCGAAGTTTTGTCCATAGGATGAAAAATCCTTGCTTGCTTTGATTCCTAAGTCGCATATGCGATTTCCTACCCTACGGCACGGCAACTTCACAGAGCTTGCATGCTGTGCTATGGGCATTCCATCGGCCGACTTATCCCGCGTTCTGCACCGTGATGATAAGCGCACGACCTGAGCGTCAACCCTCTGCCGCCCGCAAGCCAGTCAGGAACGAACGCAAATCCTCCGCGTAAAGCTGCGGCTGCTCCCATGCCGGAAAATGGCCGCCGTGGGGCTGTACTGTGTATTGCTGCACCTTGTAAAACCGCTGCGCCCAGGTTTTTGGAGCGATTACGAGATCCTTGGGCCACATGCAAACTGCCGTTGGCACCTTCACGTAATCGCCAGCACGCAGCGGCGCGCGATGGTGGCGTGCTTCGTAGTAGTAACGCATGGAGGACGCGATGGTCTCGGTAGCCCAGTAAATATTCAGGTTATCGAGCAGCATATCTGGCGGGAAAACCTCGAATAGATCGCTGCCGGCATCGCTCCAGAAGTGAAATTTCTCCAGGATCCAGCTGGCCAGACCGACCGGTGTGTCGTTCAGCGCGTAAGCGACGGTTTGCGGCCGGGTGGCTTGCAGGTGCAGATAAGCGCCTTCATCCGCGCTCCATTGTTGCACCTTGGCCTGGTAGGCGATTTCCTCGGCCGTCAACGGCGCCGTTGTTGCGTCCAGCGGCGGATCGACAACGGCGGAAATATGCAGGCCGCGCACCGCGTCCGGATATGCCAGGGCCATGCGGGTACCGACGCCGGCGCCGAGGTCGGTTCCGGAGACCATATAGTCGCTGTAGCCCAGTCCCTCGCTCATCAGGCGGTGAAATAGCGCCACCGTCTGGATCTGATTGGGCGACGATGGCCGGCTGGAATAACCGAATCCTGGGTGGGCAGGAATAACGACATCAAACGCAAGTTCGGCACTGCCGCCAAAAGCGGCGGGATCGGCCAGCATGGAAGCGAGCTTGCCATACTCGACAAAGCTGGATGGCCAGCCATTGGTCAGCAGCAAAGCTTGCGGCGATGGGCCTTTTCCCTTGAAATGCAGGAAATGCACGTCAAAGCCGTCTATCGTGGCACGGAAGTGCGGCAGCGAATTGATGCGTGCCGCCGCCCTCTGCCAGTCGTAGCCCGTCTTCCAATAATCGACCAAGGCCCGCAGCGGCTTGGCTGACATGCCATAACTCCAGTCTGCGGCCACTGCATCGCACCAGCGCGTGCGCCGCAGACGCTGCAGCAATTCGGCAGCAAATGATGGATCAAATGGCGATTGCCATGGCGTAACTTTCACTTTGCTCATAATGTCCAATTCAGCATATTCATAACGGCCATTGGCCGGTCTGGCGTACACTGGTAAGCATAGCTTCACGACTAGTGGGATGGAAGCGAGAAATTCTGTGCTGCTCATTAGAAAAACTAAACAATGTCACGTATCCCTCTGCAATCCTTACCCGCCTTCAAGGCTGTCGCCGAGTTGGAGAATATGCGCGCTGCAGCCGCCCTGCTCCATCTGACGCCGAGCGCAATCAGCCAGCAAATCAACAAGCTGGAGGAGCGGCTAGGTTTTGCCGTGTTTGCCAGGCAGGGCCGCCGGGTGCTGCTGAACGATGCGGGCAAGTTATTACTGCGTAGCGTGGAGGCAGCGCTGAACGAAATTGAACAGGGGGTGCAAGCGGCGGCGGCGATTGCTAACGCCCAGGCCAGGACGGTGGTGCGGATCACCGTGGTGCCTTCTTTTGCGCAGCGTTGGCTGTTGCCGCGTCTGGCGCGATGGCGATCGCTGCACCCTGATATCCGGCTGCAAATCGACACTACCCAGCAAACCGTGGACTTGCAGCGTACAGGCTTGCATGTGGGCATACGCGCCGGTAGTGGCACATGGGCCGGGCTGAGTGCGGAAGCGCTATGCGACCTTGATCTGCCCCTGTGCGTGCTGGCTTGCCGCGAGGCAGCGCAGCGGGTGGCTGGCAACTTGCCGGCGGCTATCGCCAGCGAGTCCCTGCTTGGCGATCCAGAGCTATGGGCCAGCTGGTTCCAACTGGCCGGGATTGCCAGCGAAGCTCAGCCAGCGGCGACATTCGCCGACAGTGGATTGATGCTGCAAGCGGCCGAACAGGATATTGGACTGGTGCTGGCCCGAGGTCTGTACACGGTCGACGCGCTGCGCGATGGGCGGCTGGTGCAACTTACCAGCGTGGTCCTGCCGATTCCATCCCCGCAGCGCTTCTTCCTTGTCTTTCCGCCATCGCTACAGGATTGGCCGCCATTGACCGCCTTGCGCGCATGGCTGCTGGAAGAAGTCCGGCTATCCAGAGTTGAACTTGCAGAACGGGGCTTGCTCCCGCCATAACATCCGCTTTGTCTGCCCCGCCCTGCCCGGCCTGGCCATGGGGCGGCAGGGCAGCGGCAAGGCAATATGGGAAACAGTGTTTTGTTATAGGCAAGATAATTTCATTCCCGCTCTTTTTCGGTGCGCATTTTCTCCGCATCCGCTGCCCTTCTCTGCCCTATTTTGGGGCAATACCACTATGTTCTACAGAACGAACTGGTATTGATCTTTCACGCTATTATCCCCACGCTTTATAAAATTGGTATTCTCATATTGAATAGAATTTAAAACCAGTTGACTACCACCTGCAACACTTGCAATCTGGAAATTCCACTGGATTTCATCCGGATCGGCACAATAAAACTAACCAGGAGCAGTACATGAATAGAACAGTGATGAACACGTTGATCGTTGGCTTGCTGGGCGGCGGTTTGACCGCCTGCGGTGGCGGCAACGGGGACGCGCCAGCTTCCAGCAAGTTGCTGGCGGACACGGTGACCAATGCGGCGGTCGCCTGCTTCACACCGTGGAACAGCGGCACCGCTTATACGGCCGGCGGCCAGGCCAGCTACAACAACGTCAATTACACCGCCAATTGGTGGACGCAAGGTAATAACCCAGCGAGCAGCAACGGCGGTACGGGCACGGGACAACCCTGGACCTCGGCGGGCGAGTGCGGCACTGGAACACCAACGCCTACTCCGACACCGACACCGACGCCCACCCCAACACCGACCCCAACGCCTACCCCAACACCGACCCCGACTCCTACACCAACACCAACGCCGACGCCGACCCCGACACCAACGCCGATTGGCGGCCTGGCCAAGCATGCGCTGATCGGCTACTGGCATAATTTCTCCAACCCTAGCGGCAATACCTACCCGATCAGCCAGGTCAGCGACGACTGGGATGTGATCGTGGTGTCGTTCGCCGACAATGCCGGTAACGGCAATGTCAGCCTGACCATCGATCCATCGGCCGGCTCGGAAGCGCAATTCATTGCTGACGTGGCGGCCAAGCGGGCCAAGGGCAAGAAAGTGATCCTGTCGCTGGGCGGGCAAAACGGTTCCGTGTCCGTCGGTTCGACGGCGGAAGCCACCAACTTCACCAATAGCCTGTACGCCATCATCAGCAAATATGGTTTTGACGGTATCGACCTGGATCTGGAAAACGGCGTGACGCAAGGCGCGCCTATCCAGACCTATCTGCCGATCGCCGTGAAAAACCTGAAAGCCAAAGTGGGTAGCAATTTCTACCTGTCGATGGCGCCGGAATGGGTGTATGTGGAAGGCGGCTATACCAGCTACGGCGGCATCTGGGGCGCTTACATTCCCATCATCAATGCCTTGCGCAATGAGCTGACCGTGCTGCACCCGCAGTATTACAACAATGGCGATGTCTACACGCCATACGCATCGGGCGCCCTGAAGGCCGGTTCGGCCAACCAGCTGGTGGCCACGGCGCGCATGCTGACCGAAGGCTTCAACTATGGCGGCAATACCTTCGCCGGCTTGCGTCCGGACCAGGTCGCCTTTGGCGTACCGTCAGGCCCCAGCTCGGCCGGCTCGGGTTTCACCACCAATGCCGACGTCGCCAATGCCCTCAATTGCCTGACGCGCCTGCTGAACTGCGGCACCATCAGCCCTAGCCAGGCGCGTCCAGACTTCCGCGGCGTGATGACGTGGTCGATCAACTGGGACCGCCACGACGGCTATAACTTCTCCGTTCCTGCCAAGAACGTGCTGAAGACCCTGCCGTAATCAGCTGATACTGTAATAACGCCTGCATCTCTGTGTTGGAGATGCAGGCGTTGTTATTTCTGCCCTGGAAATACAAGTCTATTGAAGTAAATCAACTAATAGACTGTGCCTATTGATTCGTTTGGAATATTTTACTATCTTTTGTAAATGCGAATCGTTACTATCTAAATCAAGGATTACAACGTTTTACAAAGGAGTCAGCCTTGATCACCGCCATCAAAACAGTTAGCCAGGTTGTTACGCATATGTCGATCGCCTTCGGCCTCGCCTACTTGCTGACGGGTTCCTTGGCGCTCGGTGGCCTGGCTGCCATTATCGAGCCTGTCCTGAACGTCGCCCTGCTGCCCAAACATGAAAAAGCCTGGCACGCGATCCGCCACCGCTACGCCGGCACACGCTTTGGCCTGGCTGCCGTGGCCGGTGAAAAAATCAGTCAGACCTTGCTGCATATCAGCGTCGCATTTGGCGTGCTGTACTGGGCGACAGGTTCGATGGCCTTCGGCGGTTTTCTGGCGATTGTCGAGCCGATCTGCAATGTGATTGCGCTGCCGATACACGACCGCATGTGGGAAAGGCTGCGTACCCGGCTGGAAAGCCGTGGCGCCGCCCTCGCCGCCTGATCCTGATTAGTTGCCGGCCCACACCTGCGGCCGGCGTCCGTTCCACGGCGCCGCCCGTTCCAGTTGTCTTGCCAGGCGCAGCAGCAGACCATCGGCGCCATATCCCGCCATGAATTGCGTGCCGATCGGCAAACCATCCGATGACATGGCCAGCGGGACCGACATGGCAGGCAACCCGGCCACATTGGCCAGCGGCGTGTAGGGCGAGTGTTCGAACAGGCGCGCCGTCCAGCCGAAGCCGTCCAGCTTGTCCTCGTTTTCTGCATAACGGCCCAGTTGCCACGGTAACTCCGGCATGGTCGGTGTCAGCAATACATCGTACTGAGCAAAAAAGGCGCCGCTGTGGCGCGTCACCGTGTTGCGCACGTCCAGCGCGGCCACGAATTCGACGGCGGAGACCGTCCTGCCGTAGCGATAGCATGCCAGCGTCGCCGCTTCCAGCGTGTCGAGCGACACGGCGCGGCCATGCTGCTGCGCCAAGGCATCGATCCAGCCGACCAGGTTGGCGCACCAGATGCGCGCATTGGCCAGCACGAACGCTTCCCACGATACGCCCAGCACGGGCTTGGCTGCTGCCACATGGTGGCCCAAGCCTTCCAGCAGCTGCACCGTGCCGTCCAGCGCGGCGCTGATTTCCGGCACGGGGCGCGCGCCATTCCAGGCGTCCGTCATTACGCCTATGCGCAGCTTGCCCGGTTCCAGACGCACCTGCGACAGCCAGCTGTGGCCGGGCGCTGCCGTCACATACGGCTCGCCCGGCATGGCGCCCTGCACGGCGTCGAGCAGGGCCGCACTGTCGCGCACGCTGCGGCTCAAGCCCAGTTGCACGCCCAGTCCACTGAAAATCTCATCCATGTCCGGCCCGTTGGAAACCCGCCCTCGGCTCGGTTTCAAGCCGAACAGGCCCGTGGACGCGGCTGGCACGCGGATGGAACCGGCCGCGTCCGTCGCATGGGCCAGCAGCACGATGCCAGCCGCCACGGCCGCTGCTGCACCACCGCTGGAGCCGCCCGCACTGCGCGCCAGGTTCCACGGGTTGCGCGTGGCGCCGGTCCACACGGGTTCGGTGGTGGTAGCAAAGGCCATTTCCGGCGTGCTGGTGCGCCCAAGTGTCACTAGCCCAGCCTGGCGAAATTGCGTCATCAGACAAGAATCGGCCTGCGCGACATGGCCTGCCGCCAGGCGGCTGCCATATTCCACCCGTTTTCCGGCCATGGTGACGGCAATATCCTTGATCAAAAAAGGCACGCCGGCAAACGGCGCGCTCTTGTCGAGCAAGGAAGTTTCTGCCGGCCAATGCTCAACCACGGCATTGATCTGGGGATTCACGGCAGCCACTGCGCGCAGCGCCAAAGCTTGCAATTCGCCTGGGCATACTTCACCGTCGCGCACCAGTTGCGCCAGTCCCAGCCCATCATATTGCGTATATTCATGGAGTTGCATCAGATTGTTCCTGTGAGATGAAGAAAGTGTCGCGACAGGAACTACTGTAGACCTTGCGCTATCATAGTAGAAATGAATAATTGAAATACGCGGTATAGCCATGGACAATTTGCGTAAGCTGGATTTGAACTTGCTGCTGACCCTCAATGCGCTCTTGATCGAGCGTAATGTGACGCGGGCAGCCGCCCGCTTGCACCTGAGCCAGCCCTCCGTCAGCGTGCAACTGGGCAAGTTACGCGTAGCCTTTGAGGATCCGTTGCTGCTGCCAGGGCCGCGCGGCATGCTGCCCACGGCGCGGGCGCTGGCATTGCTGGCGCCGCTGCAAGCCGTGCTGGCCCAGCTGGAACAAGTGCTGTTGCCGGTGGCCGCCTTTGACCCGGCACAGGCGCAAGTGGAATGGAAGCTGGCGGCCGCCGATGCCGCCGAGTATGCAATCCTGCTGCCGATGCTGCCCGCCTTGCGAGCCCAAGCGCCGTTGTCGCGCATGGCCGTGCATGAAGCGGTGCCGGCGCGCATGGCGCAGCAGCTGGAAAATGGTCAGATCGATCTGGGCTTTGTGGCGCAGGAAGAAGCGCCTGCCGGCTTGCGCCATCGGCCGCTATTCCGCGAACATTATGTGCTGGCGGGCCGCCACGATCACCCGCTGCTGCAGTCGCCACCCAGCCTCGATCAATTCTGCGCGCTGGAATTCATCGTGGTATCGACCAATGGCGGCGGCTATCGCACGGCGGTGGACACCACGCTGGAACAGCTGGGCCGGCAGCGCAAGGTCGTGCTGTCCGTGCCGCACTTTCTGATCGTGCCGCATTTGCTGGCCGCATCCGACATGGTGGCCATGCTGCCCTCGCGCCTGCTGAAAAATGCCCTGGGCGGCCTGCGCACCTGGGAGCCGCCCGTGAGCATCCCTGATTACGACATGGCCATGGTGTGGCACGAGCGCATGCACCTGGACCCGGCGCACCGCTGGCTGCGCGAGCAGATCGCGGCCCGCCTGTGATAGGCTGATGCTGATCATCAAACAGGAGGCGGCATGACTGATAGCACCGGCAACAAGGACGTCCACCACGCAGCGGCCGAAGGCTATATCACCGGGGCTGACCCTTATGTGCGGGGCCGGCCCGATTATCCGCCTGAAGTGGCCGGCTGGCTGCGCACTGCATTGGGCCTGGCGCCCGGCGTGATTGTGCTGGACCTGGGCGCCGGCACGGGCAAATTTACGCCGCGCCTGCTGGAAACGGGCGCCACGGTCATCGCGGTCGAACCGGTGCCGCAAATGCTGGCCAAGCTGGCCGATGCTCATCCACAAGTACAGGCGCTGGCGGGCACGGCGACCGCGATACCCTTGGCCGACGCTACGCTCGACGCCGTGATATGCGCGCAGGCTTTCCACTGGTTTGCCACTTCCGAGGCGCTGGACGAAATCCTGCGCGTGCTGAAACCTGGCGGCAAGCTGGGCCTGATATGGAATTTGCGCGATCCCAGAGTCGACTGGGTGGCCAGGCTGGACGCCATCGTCAACCAGGTCGAAGGCGATACGCCGCGCTACTACACGGGCGCCTGGCGCAAGGCCTTCCCCCATGCCGGTTACGGGCCGCTGCAGGAAACGCATTTTGCGCTGGGCCACTCGGGTTCGGCCGAAGACGTGCTGCTCAACCGCGTGCGCTCGACCAGCTTTATCGCCGCCTTGCCCGAGCATGAACGCCACGTGATCGAGGAACAGATACGTACGCTGATCGAGTCCGAGGAAGATTTAAAAGGCGACGTCGTCACTGTTCCCTATCAGACGGCTGCTTTCGTAGCAGAGAAAATTACCTGAAAGTGATTAGCTGGCCTTGGCATGCCCCAGTGCATCCATCGCCGCCTGGACGATGGATGGCCGCCATTCGCGCTTGAAATCGAGCCGGGCGGCAATCATCGCTGAGACGCCCAGGCCTGAAAAGGCGCTGGTGACGCGGATCAGGCGTTCCAGCTTGAGCGCCGCCAGGTCTATCCCCAGCGCTTCGTACATCATCATGCCCATCTGCGTCATTTCCGGCGTCGTGCCTTCGCCATTGTCCGCCAGCCGGTTGGTGAAGGCCGAGATGCCGGGCCAGTCAAAGCTGAGCTGTACAGACGTTTCCACCACCGCCAGGTCGCGTTCGCGGCCAACGGCAATGCCATCGACCTTGACCAGCAGCGCGCGCATCTGGTCCAGGCAGGTGACCAGGACTTGATCGTAAATGGCCTTCTTGCTGGGATAATGGTGCAGCAAGCCCGCTTTCGAGTACTTCACGGCATCGGCAATCTGTTGTAGCGACGTATGCTCGAAACCATGCTTGGCGAACAGGCCCGCGGCACGGTCGATAATCTCGGCGTCTATTTCAGTTTTGGTCAGTCTGGGCATAAGCTTCATAAGAACAACATGGAGGACAGGCAGCATAGCCTTGATTACCCAGCTATTCAAGAGCAGCGCAGGCTTAAGTATCCCTGCGACATCGTTTCACTTATTTCTAGCCAGCGTACGCTGGCAAACAGATGCCGATGGCGCTAGCGGCAATCATGGCCTACCTTCCCACCGCACAGGAAAAGCCATGACCGCCATTCCAAAGCTCGCATTGCCCCTACCGTACGATAGCCGCTATGAGGTCGAAGAGGAAGGCGAACAAGACACCAAGGCGCAGCTGCTGCAGACCCTGCACGGCATTTCCGCCACGACCTATCAAGACTCGGGCCACGCCACGCGCAGCGTGCATGCCAAGAGCCATGGCTTGCTGCGCGGCCATCTCAATGTGCTCGATGGCCTGGCGCCCGAGCTGGCGCAAGGCATTTTTGGCCAGCCCGGCCGCTTTGAGGTGGTCATGCGCTACTCGACCATTCCTGGCGACATTCTCGACGACAAGGTGTCCACCCCGCGCGGGCTGGCGATCAAGCTGATCGGCGTGCCGGGCGTGCAGCTGTCCAGCCTGGACACTGATGCTACTGACCGCGATGCCACCACGCAAGATTTTGTGCTCGTCAACGGCCCCGCCTTCCTGGCGCCGACCGCCAAGAAATTTCTCGGCAGCCTCAAATTGCTGGCCAGCACCACTGACAAGGTACCGCGCCTGAAACAGGCCTTGTCGAGCGTGCTGCAAGGAGCGGAAAAAGCGCTGGAAGCAGCCGGCGGCGAAAGCGGCACCTTGAAAAGCCTGGGCGGCCATCCCGAAACCCATGTCCTGGGCGATACCTACTATAGCCAGGCGCCCATCCTGTATGGCCAGTACATGGCCAAGGTGTCGGTCGCGCCCGTCTCGCCCGAACTGGCCGCCTTAAAAGGCGCGCTGGTCGACCTGCATGACAAACCTAACGGCTTGCGCCTGGCCGTGATGGACTTTTTTGCGCGCCACTCGGCCACCTGGGAAGTACGCGTGCAGCTGTGCCGCAATATTGACACCATGCCGCTGGAAGACGCTTCCGTCGTCTGGCCCGAGGAAGACAGCCCGTATTTTGCGGTAGCGCGCATCACGGCCTTGCCGCAAACGGGCTGGAGCGAAGCGCTGTCGCGCCTGGTCGATGACGGCATGGCTTTCAGCCCCTGGCACGGCGTGCTGGCGCACCGGCCGCTGGGCTCCATCATGCGCGTGCGCAAGGCCGCTTACCGGATGTCGTCGCGTTTCCGCTTCGAGCGCACCGGGCATCTGGTGCAGGAACCGGCGCATCTGGACGACTGGCCGGCGAGCTAAGCCATGTCCAGCCTGGATAAAATCACCACGATCGTTGCCGACACGCAGGACGAGCCGACGGAAACCTGGCTGGCCAAGCTGGGACCGGGCCTGATTACGGGCGCGGCCGACGATGACCCCAGCGGCATCGCCACCTATTCCCAGGCCGGCGCCCAGTTTGGTTACGGCATGTTGTGGACCTTGTTCCTGACCTTTCCCCTGATGCTGGGCATACAGCTGATCAGCGCCAAGATCGGCCGGGTCAGCGGCCATGGCCTGGCGACAAATATCCGCCGCCAATACTCCCCTGCCCTGCTGTATGCCATCGTCGGCTTGCTGTTGTTGGCCAATGTCATCAATATCGCTGCCGACGTGGCTGCCATGGGCGACGCCATGGCCCTGATCGCGGGCGGCCCCACACATTTATATGCTCTGGCCTTCGGCTTGTTGTCGCTGCTCTTGCAGGTTTTCATACCGTACCGCAAGTACGTACGCATCCTGAAATGGCTGACCCTGGGCTTGCTGGCCTATGTCGCCACCGTCTTTACCGTGCATATTCCCTGGGGCGAAGTGCTGCTGCGCACCGTCTGGCCCCATCTGAGCTGGTCCACAGCGGCCATCACCATGGTGGTAGCCATCTTCGGCACCACCATCAGTCCCTATCTGTTTTTCTGGCAGGCATCGCAAGAGGTGGAAGACTTGCATGCCGATGCGCAGGCCCAGGCCTTGCGGCGCAAGCCTGAACAGGCGCCGCGGCAATTTCGGCGCATCAAGATGGACACCGCCATCGGCATGGGCTTTTCCAATCTGGTGGCTTTTTTCATCATGCTGACCACCGCCGTGACCCTGGGCGCGCACGGCATCACGCATATCGACACCTCGGCCCAGGCGGCCGAGGCGCTGCGCCCCATCGCCGGCAACTTTGCCTTTGCCCTGTTCAGCCTGGGCATCATCGGCACGGGGTTGCTGGCCATTCCCGTGCTGGCCGGCTCGGCTGCCTACGCCATGGCGGGCGCCTTTCATTGGAAAAACAGCCTGGAACTGGCGCCCAGGGCGGCCAAGAAATTCTATGCCATCATCGTCACGGCCACCTTGCTGGGCGCGGCCCTGTGCTTCACGCCGCTCGACCCGATCAAGGCCCTGTACTGGAGCGCCGTCATCAATGGCGTGATTTCCGTGCCCATCATGGGCATCATGATGGCCATGGCCACGCGCCGCGCCGTGATGGGCAGCCTGGTCATTTCACGCCGTTTGCGCTGGCTGGGCTGGCTATGCACCCTGGTAATGGCTGCCGCAGTGCTTGCAATGTTTGCTACCATGGCGTTTTGACTGCAGAAAACGAGCGCGCCATGCAGGCGGCCAGCTCATAAAATAATCAATGAGCAACTTAATTCATAAGATCGTCAACAAGAAGGTCTATCACTATTACACCGCGTATCGTCACCTGGCGATCGCCGAAGCGCAAGCCGCACCGACGGCAGAGCAGATTGCAGCCATCGAAAGCTTGCTGGAAGCACCGTTGCCGCCCGCCTTCCTGGCATTTTTGCAAGTGGCCAATGGCGCTTACATCGATTACACCTGCGATGTGCCCGATGGCGAGGGCGGCGTGGAACACATGGCCTTCAACACTTTTTTCAATGCTGACGAAGGCGATTTTTGCGATGAAACTTTCGTGGGCGAAATCCGCGCAGCGCGCAAGCACACGGCCATGCCGGTAAAAATCCTGCCGTTTGCCCGCGATGGCGGCAATTCCATGGTGTACCTGGACTTGACGCCGGAAGGCGGCGGCCGCGTGCTGGCCTATGTGCAAGAGTTACCAGACTGGACCGGGCGGCGCGCCCACGGCTTTATCCCACTGGCGCCCTCCTTCGACGCCTGGCTCGACAGCCTGTATATCGACCGCGAAACCGTGCTCGACGAACTGGAACACAATGCATCCGAACCGTCGCACCTGGAAGCGACCAGGGAATGGCTGGACATCGGCTTGCCCAACTGGCGCCAGGATGCGGGTATCTGCGCCTTGCTGGCACTCAAGCAGGTTCAATTGTGCGCTGACGAACAAGACTAGTCCTACGCAAAAGACCGTAGACGTCCTATGGGTGTGCGCAATCTGCTGGCTTAACATAGGCATCAGATTGCATAAAAAACCACCCCAGAAAGGATATCCCATGGCTATTATCACCACCAGCAGCAGTACCCGCGCTCTTTCCCTGAAAAACGTCGCCCTCGGCGCAGCCGTGGCCTTGCTGAGCGGCATGGCCATCAACAGCATCGCTGCTGCCGCGCCTGGCGCTTATGACCGCACTTTCCTCAGCAAGGCGGCCGATGCGGGCAGCACGGAAATTGCCGCGAGCAAGATTGCGCAAGGCAAAAGCGCCAATGCGGACGTCAAGAAATTCGCCGATTCCATGGTGACTGACCACAGCAAGGTGGCTGACGAACTGAAACAGCTGGCCAGCAGCAAGCAGATCGACGTCAGCGACCAGCCCGGCGCGCGGCACAAATCCGAGCTGACCAAGCTCAATACGCTAGCCGGCAAACAGTTTGATCAGGAATATGTGGACAAGATCGGCGTGGCGGCGCACAAGGATGCCGTGAAACTGTTCACGGACGCCAGCCAGAAAGCGACGGACCCGGAGATCAAGGCCTTTGCTGCCAAAACACTGCCTGCCCTGCAACATCATCTGGACATGGCCAATACCTTGCACGAGTCCTTAGCTAAATAAGCAAAGTAAGCGTGGAAATAGCTGCTGTAGGCGCCTGTTCGTGCCGTACGGCAAGTATTTCCACTCCTGGCATACAATGCGGCACCTTTGTTTTTAGCAACGCCATGACCTCATGCAGCTACTCAAGAAGACCGGCCTGATCGCGGCCCTCATCCTGCTCACCATCATGCTGACCGGCTGGGTATTCATCAAGCTGAGCGCGGCGCGCAACGCCACCGTTTATGCACAAAAATGGAGCGATAACGGCAATTGCGTGATCAAGACCTATATCCCGCACTACGGCAACGGCCTGCCGAACAACGTCGTGCGCGCCCTCAGCACGGCATCCTTCTTCCGCGTGTATGACAAAGCAGGTAAATTGCTGGAAAGCACGGAATGGGTGCTGGACATGCACGAAGACGGCATCCAGGACTACGCTCGCTGGGGTAATCACCGGGCGATTTATCCGACCGATATGGGGTATGAAGGCTGGACCCTGCCGCAATGCGCCTGACTGGGGAAGCCTCACCAAACCTGCCGCGCGTCGGTTTTGTGAGGCGTTGTTACTGTTGTGCTTAGTGCCTTACGTCGACAGGTTCTGTATGGCAAGCGCAGTCATGTCCGCTGGCCGCTTCCGACAGGTTTTGCAGGATGGCGCAGTCTTGCGAGGCTTGCGGCTGGTCGCATTGGTGGCGCAGGGTTACCAGTTGTTGTTGCAGCGTTTGCAAATTCGCCATTTGTTCGGCGATACGCTCGATGTGGTGATCGAGTAACAAATTGACGCTCTGGCAGCCATCGGCCGGATTGTTCTTGAATTCCAGCAAGGCGCGGATATCGGTCAAGCCGATTTGCAGGGAACGGCAATGGCGGATGAATTGCAGCCGTTCCTGGTGCTCGTCCTGGTATTCACGATAGCCGGCACTGTTGCGGCCGGGCTCTTGCAGCAAGCCTGCTTTTTCATAGTAGCGCACAGTTTCTACATCGCAATCTGTGCGTTTGGCCAGTTCTCCGATACGCATGGTCTTCCCTTCTTTATGCTTTCGTGCAAATTCTGCTTGACCCTGTAGCCACTACAGGGTTTCTAATGCAAGCATACACGAATCCTTGAAGGACGATGCGATGCCGCATGACACTCATTCCCACGACAACTGCTGCTCCCATAAACATGCGGCACCATCCGCAACGCCAGCCGCAGCCGCCTTGCCCAGCGCCCCGATTGCCGGCGCGCAAACGGCGAAATACCGCATCGAGAACATGGATTGCCCCACGGAAGAACGCTTGATCCGCAACAAGCTGGGTGGCATGGCCGGTGTGGTGGGCCTCGATTTCAACCTGATGAACCGCGTGCTGGACGTGCATCACACCTTGCCGGCGCTCGCTACAGTCGAGTCTGCGCTGCACAGCATCGGCATGCAGGCTGTCCCCATGCAGGAAGGCGAAACGCGCGCCGCCACGCAAGGCGGCTTGTCCGGCCTGCAAAAAAGCTTGCTGGTGGTATCCGGCCTGGCCGCCGCCAGCGCCGAAGCGCTGGCCTGGAGCACGCAAAACGATCATTCCCCTACTGTGATCGCGCTGGCCCTGCTGTCGATCGCCACGGGTGGCTGGCCTACCTTGAAAAAAGGCTGGATCGCACTGAAAAGCTTTACCTTGAACATCAATTTCCTGATGTCCCTGGCTGTGTTTGGCGCCATCGCCATCGGCCAGTGGCCGGAAGCGGCGATGGTAATCTTTTTGTTCGCCATTGCCGAGCTGATCGAAGGCCTGTCCCTGAACCGCGCCCGCAATGCCGTGCAAAGCTTGCTGCAACTGGCGCCGGACGTGGCCACCGTGGACAATGGCGAGGGTAGCTGGCAGCAAGTGCCCGTGGCAACTGTGGCCGTGGGCGCTACCTTGCGCGTGAAACCGGGCGAGCGCATCGCCCTCGATGGCGTGGTGAAGAACGGTACATCGTCCGTCAACCAGGCGCCGATCACCGGTGAAAGCATGCCAGTGGACAAGAGCACAGGCGACGTTGTGTATGCAGGCACCATCAATGAGCGTGGTCTGCTCGACATTAGCGTCACGGCCAATAGCGGCAACTCCACCCTGGCGAAAATCGTCAAGGTGATCGAAGAAACGCAAGGCAAGCAGGCGCCGACCCAGCGTTTCGTCGACAGTTTCGCCCGCTATTACACGCCAGCCGTGGTGGTGTTCGCCATCCTGGTGGCCGTGTTGCCACCGCTGCTGACGGGCGCGCCCTTCATGGCCTGGGTCTACAAGGCGCTGGTGATGCTGGTGATCGCCTGCCCTTGCGCGCTGGTCATTTCCACCCCCGTCACCGTCGTCAGCGGCCTGACGGCGGCGGCCCGGCGCGGCATTTTGGTGAAAGGCGGCCAATTCCTGGAAACCGGTTACCGCCTGAAAGCCATCGCGGTCGACAAGACGGGCACCTTGACCATGGGTAAACCTGCTGCCACGGAAGTGGTCGCCTTTGAAGGCAGCAGCCGCGATGAAGTCTTGCTGCTGGCTGCCAGCCTGGACGCCAATTCGGCCCATCCGCTGGCCGCTGCCATCGTCAAGGCTGGCCCGCCCGCCGCCAGCCACTTGCCGGTGAGCGAGTTTGCCGCCCTGCATGGCCGCGGCGTGCAAGGCAATATCGCTGGCCAGACCTATTACCTGGGCAATGCCCGTTTGATGACGGAGCTGAAGGTTTTACATCCGGCATTGCAAGCGACCCTGGCCCGGCTGGAACAGCAAGCCTACACGGCCATGATATTGGCAACAAGCGGCCGTGCGCTGGGAGTGATCGCCGTGGCCGATGTGCTGCGCCCGACGGCAAAAGCCGCCATTGCCCGTCTGAATGCTCTGGGCGTGACCACCGTGATGCTGACCGGTGACAACTTGTTGACGGCGCAGCGGATCGCCTCCGAAGTCGGTGTCAGCCTGGTCAAGGCAGAGTTGCTGCCGGAAAATAAACTCGATGAAATCAAGGCCTTGCAGCAACAGTTTGGTCTGGTCGCCATGCTGGGCGACGGCGTCAACGATGCGCCTGCCCTGGCCCAGGCGGACATCGGCTTCGCCATGGGCGCCGCCGGCAGCGACACCGCCATCGAAACGGCCGACGTGGCCCTGATGGATGATGAGCTGGGCAAGCTGCCCGAATTCATCAGCCTGAGCCAGCGCACCCGCAGCATCCTGGTGCAAAACATCAGCTTTGCCATCGGCATCAAGGCCGTCTTCTTCGGCTTGGCGCTGGCAGGCCTGGCAACCTTGTGGATGGCGGTGTTTGCCGACGTGGGCGCCAGCCTGCTGGTGGTGGCCAATGGCTTGCGTTTGCTGCGATCAAAAAATGCATGACGGCACGACCGCAGAGATTCTCACGAATGATGTCAATTATTCACCATTGACATAAATAATTATCATTTTTTGCAATATTCTTCTATGTTCGTTATGGTACATACGGCGTTGAGCCCGCTGAATATGCGGGTTTAGCGCCACTACCATCGATGCACAACACACTGGAGGATGGCGCAATGAATGCAAGAAACGATCAGCAGCAGGCAGTTTCCCGGCGTCGCAATTTTCTGAAGAAAACAGCGAAACTCACCGCCGCCGGCGCCCTGGCCGGCTGGCTGCCGCTGGCGCGCATCAGCGCCGCCCAGGCTAGCAATTGCGCCACGCCAGGCAACTTCCTGCTCGATATCGCGCTGTATAAGCAGACTTTTCAAAATTGGGCTGGCGACATCAAGGTCGACGATGTCTGGACTTGCGCGCCCGCCAATGCGCAGCAAGTCATCAAGGTAGTCAATTGGGCCAGGGACAATGGCTACAAGGTGCGCCCACGCGGCATGATGCACAATTGGTCGCCCCTGACCGTGCCGGCCGGCGCCGTGTGCCCCAGCGTCGTGTTGCTCGACACCACCACGCATTTAACTGCCGTCAGCATCGATACTTCCGGCGCCGTTCCGCAAGTGACGGCGCAGGCCGGCATCAGCATGGAAGCGCTGTTGACGGTGCTGGAAAACGCGGGCCTGGGTTTGACGGCCACGCCCGCGCCGGGCGACCTGACCTTGGGCGGCGTGCTGGCGATCAATGGCCACGGCACGGCCGTGCCTGCCAAGAATGAACAGCGCCCCGTGGGCGCCACCTACGGTTCCGTGTCGAACCTGGTGCTGTCGCTCAAGGCGGTGGTGTATGACAGCGTCAGCCGTGCTTACGTTTTGAAAACATTTTTGCGCAGCGACCCGGAAACCGGCGCCCTGCTGGCCCACGTAGGGCGCGCCCTGATCGTCGAGGCGACCTTGCAGGTGTCCCCCAACCAGCGCCTGCGTTGCCAGAGCTGGACCAATATTGCCTATACCGAGATGTTCGCGCCCAAGGGAGCGGGCGGGCGTACCTTCTCCAGTTTCCTCGATAGCGCGGGCCGGGCGGAAGCGATCTGGTTTCCGTTTACCGACCATCCCTGGCTCAAGGTATGGAGCGTAGCCCCGGTCAAACCGGCTTTCGCGCGCGAAACGACGGTGCCTTTCAATTACACATTTTCAGATAACTTGCCGGCCAGCCTCAACGACCTGGCCTATAAAATCGCCACCCTGGGCCAGGGCGGCCTGACGCCGCTGTTTGGCCAGACGCAATTCACGGTGGTCGGCGGCGGCCTGACGTTCACCGGTGGCTGGGACTTGTGGGGCTGGTCGAAGAACCTGTTGCTGTACGTAAAACCAAGCACCCTGCGCATCACCGCCAATGGTTATGCCGTACTGACCCGGCGCGACAATGTGCAGCGCGTACTCAATGAATTCGCCACCTTTTACCGCGCGCGGGTGGCTGCCTACCAGGCCCTGAACCGTTATCCGATGAATGGCCCGGTGGAAATTCGCGTCACGGGCCTGGACCAGCCAGGCGACGTGGCGGGCGCGAACGGTGTCTCGCCCATCTTGTCCGCAATACGCCCACGCCCCGACCATGCAGACTGGGACGTGGCCGTCTGGCTCGACATACTGACCTTCCCCGGCACGCCGTATGCGAACGATTTTTACCGGGAGGTGGAGCAATGGCTGGAAGCGACCTACAACGGCAGTTATGCAGCCGTGCGGCCGGAATGGTCGAAAGGCTGGGGCTACAGCAATCAGGCGGCCTGGGCCGATCCCATCGCCTTGCAAACGACGGTGCCCAACGCTTTCCGCACGGGCCAGCCTGCCGGCAGCAACTGGGATAGCGCCGTGGCCGTGCTGAATAAATACGATCCGCAGCGGCTGTATTCCTCGGCGCTGCAAGATAGCCTGGGCCTGTAAAATAGTTAAGAAGAAATATTTTAAAGTAGACAACTGATGTAAAAAACGCTACCTTGTTGGCCCACTGCAATCGCCACCAAGGTAGTTTCATGACATTCTTGCCCCGCTTGACCTTCCTGACTGCCATGCTGGCCAGTGCCGGCCTGCATGCCGAACCCATGTTGTTTACTCCCTGCGCCGACACGGCAGTGCCAGGCAGCCTGTGTTCAGGCTTGAACGTGCCGGGCGGCTACGATGAGCAGGGCCACGCGCTGGCTGGCGAAGAAGATAGAGCCCACGTGTTTGTCCGCAAGATTGCCGCCGACGTGCCTGCCGGCAAGCGGCCCAAAGGAACTTTGTGACTGGTGGCGGGCGGCCCCGGCGAATCGGGCGCCTCGTTCTACAATCTGCTGCCGACCTTGCGCCGCAGCTTTCCCGGCTTTGAATTCCTGATCCCCGACCATCGCGGCACGGGCAATTCCTCGCGTTTGTGCAGGGTGGAAGAATCGGAACAAAGCCCCGGTGGCCGGGCCTTGGTCGGCGCGGAATGGGGCAGCTGCTTTGCCGGCCTGAACCTGGTACCGGAAGTTGCCAGCCACTTCAGCATCACCAGCGCCGCGCGCGACTTGAAATCCCTGATCGAAGGCGAGCGCGATGGTAAGAACAACCGTGGCCAGCCGCCCGTGTATTTATATGGCGTGTCGTATGGCACGCAACTGGTCTTGCGCACCCTGCAGCTGGGACCGCTGCCAGTCAAAGGCGTGATCCTCGACTCGCTGGTGCCGCCGCAAACCGACCCGCGCTGGGACTTGAGCCAGCGTTCGCAAGTGGTCAACCAGGTCGGCCTGCAAGTGCTGGCCCAGTGCGATGCGGATGCCGCTTGCCATGGCGCGCTGGGCGAACCGGCCGAAACGCTGTACCGCAGGGTACTGGACAAGGCCCAGGCCGACCCTGCCCTGCTGGCGAAAATTCCCGGCAAGAGCCTGAAAAACTTCCTGGGTGGTTTGCTCGACATCCCCGCCGCCCGCGCCCGCGCCCGCATCCCCTACCTGCTGCAAGACCTCGATAAAGGCGGAGATACGGAACTGGCCGCCGTGCGCGAGACCCTGAAGGCCGCAGCTGCCAGCCTGGGCAGCTACCCGCAATCGCCGCTGTCGATGCCCTTGGTCAACATCATCAGCAATTCCGAAAACAATCTGCAACCGTCGCTGCGGCCCAACTGGAAGCCAATCGACATCGACCGCGAAGACGCCGACCTGCTATTCACCAGCCCCCTGCCCCGCATCCTGCTGGGCAGGGGCCTGCCCACCTACCCACACGACCGCAATTTCGGCCAGTTGCCGGCAAAAGTGCCGCCCACCCTGGTGCTGCAAGGCACGCTGGACCCAAAAACGCCGTATGCAGGTGCGCAGGCGCAAGTCACAGCCTTAACCCAAGCCAAGGCGGGCAAGGTAGCGCTGGCCACCATGGAACACGCACCGCATTTTATTCTGTGGACGGCGCCAGCCTGCTTTGAACAGGCGAGCAAGCGTTTTATTGCCGGCAAACCGGTGCAGGATTGCACACCTGACGCGAACCGGCCCACCGCTGCCCTTCCGTAGCGACCGATACCCTATACCTGCGGCTTGACAATCACAAGCACGGTAATGATGACTGTCACGCTGAGGATGGCGGCAGGAAAGCCGAAGCGGCTTAGCCAGGTCTGCCCCGCCGGGTTCGGCGACCTGTTGCGCAAGCGAGCCACCAGCATGCCATGCAGCCCGGACAAACACAGCACAAGAAACAATTTGGCGATCAGCCAGGCTTGCGGAAACCAGCCGCCAGTCGACGCCAGCACCAGGCCCAGTATCCATGCCAGTAACATCGCTGGTGTGGTGACTCGCCGGTCCCACACGCGCAAACGGCCAAGCAAGGGAGCCATGGGCTCGCTACGGCAGGCCAGGGTACACGCGACGGCCAGCATGCCGCCGATCCAGGTGGCGACTGCCGCAATGTGCAGCGTTCTCAGCAAAAGATAATCCATGCTGGCTATTCCTTTGCCGGCGCCGCCAGCGACGCTACGCGGCGCGCCAGCAACCGCTCGTTGAGGAAAGCACCGAACGGAATGATGGGCGCCAACGCCATGCGCAGGCGCTCTGCACGTGTCCAGCTGCCAAGGGAAAGCGTCTGCACCAGCATCCGGCAATACAGCAGGAAGGCCAGGCCGTGCACCGGCCCGATGACCGACACCATGCCTGGGTATCCGCCCAGATGCTTGAGCGGCATGGCAATACCGAGCAACAGCAGCAGCGTGCCCCCTTCGAACAACGATATGTAGCGCATCTTGCGTAGCTGTGCGCGCGCTTCCTGGTAGGTCGTTTCCAAATCCATCTGGTTTCCTTTAGTCGATACTGCAGGCATCTTAGTTCGCTCAAGCAGACCGCAAGCGCCATATTTCCCACCATTCCAGACATCAGGCGGCATGCCCCTTAAATGGCGGCAAACGAGGGAACTACGTCCTCTTTCCAGGCGGGCACGCCAATACAATATTCGCGCGACAAACAGTTGCCCAACCATTTGCCTACTTTGAAAGGATGATATGTACGATTCCCGGCAACACCAGCCCACCTGCCTTGCCGCAGAAGGCAAGCACGCGCCAGCGCCGCGCTTCGCGCTTGCATGCGCAAGGCGATACTGATGTACAAAGCTTATCTCGCCCTGACCAAGCCCGGCATCGTGCTGGGCAATCTTGTTTCCGTCACAGGCGGCTTCCTGCTGGCAACGCACGGACAGGTTGACTGGCGGCAAGGTGCGCTGGTGGCCACCGGCGTGTCGCTGGTGGTCGCTTCCGGCTGCACCGTCAACAACATCATCGACCGCGACATCGACCAGCTGATGCTGCGCACGTGCAGGCGGCCGATGGCGAATGGCGCCATCGGCATACGCGCAGCGTGCGCCTATGCCACCCTACTGTTGCTGGCGGGGCTGGGCTTGCTGTACGCGGCAACCCAGCGCTGGCTGCCACTGATGCTGGTATTGCTGGGCTATGCCGTCTACGCCGGCCTGTACACGCTACACCTGAAGCGCAGGTCGGTGCACGGCACGCTGGTCGGCAGTATTTCCGGCGCCATGCCGCCGGTGGCTGGCTACTGCGCGGCACAGGGCCGTTTTGACGCCACGGCGCTGTTGCTGCTCGTGATGTTCAGCTTGTGGCAAATGCCGCATTCCTACGCCATCGCCATCTTCCGCGCCGCTGACTATCGGGCCGCCGCCATTCCGGTCTTGCCGCTGGTGCGCGGCCATGCCACGGCCAAGCGCCACATCCTGCTGTATATCATTGCCTTCATGGCGGCCTCGCTGTCGCTGGGCGCCTTCGGTGCGGGACGTTTGTATATGCTGTCCATGCTGGCCGCCGGCGCCTGCTGGCTGGCGGTCGGCATCGCCGGCCTGCGCGCCCGCGACGATGCCCGGTGGGCACGCCAGGTCTTCCTTGCATCGATCGCGGTAGTCACCGTGCTCAGCGCGGCCATGGCGCTGCATGCAGTGTGAACTGGCGTACCCTGGCGGCCATGTTCAGCGGGCGGCCACCTGCCCGTCCGCCGCATCCCAGCCGCCACCCAGTGCGCGTATCAGGCTGACGGTGGCCACAGCCTGCGCCCCGGCCAGCCGGTTCAGCTGCAGACGCGCCTGCAGGATTTGCCGCTGCGCGTCGATCACTTCCAGATAGCTGACCTGCCCTGCTTCATACTGGTTTTGCGACAATTGCCCGGCACGCCGGGCGGCCGCGACCGCCGCCACCTGCGCGGCATGCTGTACCTTGAGCAGGCGTAATTCGGCCAGGCTGTCTTCCACCTCGCGAAACGCCACCAGCACCTGTTGCCGGTACAGGGCCACGTCTTCGTCCAGGCGGGCTTGCGCCGCGCCCAGCATGGCGCTGCGCCGTCCGCCATCGAACAGGGGGACGGACAGCGCCGTGCCGGCCAGCGGCCCGAGCAGGAAAGTCCGGCTGGACCAGTGGAACAAGTTGCCCAGCGTGGCAGACTCGACACCCAGCATGGCGGTCAAGTCCAGCCTGGGAAAGAAGGCCGACTGGGCCAGGCCAACGCGCGCATAGGCCGCCGCCATGGCGCGTTCTGCCGCGGCAATATCGGGACGACGCTCCAGCAAGGCCGAGGGCAAGCCAGCGGGCACCTGCACCGGCACTTGCACCGGCGCCAGCGGCATGGCGGCAAAGGCAAATTGCGCCGGAGCCTTGCCCAGCTACACGGCCAGACTGTGCTCGGCAGCGGCGCGCTGGCGCGCCACGCCTGTTGCGTCGGCGCGCGCGCTTTCCAGCACATTGCGTGCGCGCGCCACGTCCAGTTCGCCGACATCGCCCTCCTTGAAGCGACGCTCGACTAGCTTCAGCGCATCTTCCCGCAGCGCCACGGTTTGCTGATACACACGCAGTTGCGCATCAAACTCGCGCAGCTGGAAATAGTGTTGCGCCACCTCGGCCTGCAGCGCGAGCAGCACCGAGTGGAATAGTGCCACGCTGCGGCCGGCATCTGCCTGCGCGGCGTGGATGCCGCTGCCGACCCGGCCGAACAGGTCCACTTCATATGAAGCCGCCGCCTGGGCGCGCCACAAGGTTTGGCCCGGCACTTGCGCGCCGTCTGCCAGCGACTGCGACGCCGGCGAAGCGCGTTGCCGCGTAGCACCGAACCCGGCGTCCAGTGCCGGCAAACGTGCCGCCTCCTGCGCTTGCGCCAGCGCCCGCGCCTGCCGCAAGCGGGCGGCGGCGGCCTGCACATCCTGGTTGGCGGCGATGGCCTGGTGTTCGAGCTCGTCCAGTAGCGGATCGCCGAAGATGGCCCACCACTGGCCACGCTGCGCCTCTTCGGCCGGCTCGGCCAGCTTCCAGCCGGCGCCGTCTTCCGCCGGCGCTTCCTTGAAGGTGGCCGGGATACTTGCCTCGGGCCGCTGCCATGGCTGTTCTACCGAGCACGCCGCTATCAGCGACAGCAGCGCGCCACCTATCGCCAGCCGTGGCAACGGCAGGCGTTTCATCATTTCACGTTTCTTCATCAGGCTACCTTGTTATAGTCGGTCGGGTGCGGTGCGTCTTTTTGCGCCACATGTATTTTTCCGCCAGCAATCGTGCGCAGCACCACGTAGAATACGGGGGTGAGCATCAGGCCAAACAGCGTCACGCCCAGCATGCCGAAGAACACCGCCACGCCCATCGCCTGGCGCATCTCGGCGCCGGCCCCTCCGGATAGCACCAGCGGTATCACGCCCATGATGAAGGCGATCGAGGTCATCAGGATGGGCCGCAGGCGCAGCCGGCTCGCTTCAATCGCCGCGGCCATCGGCGTACGGCCGTCATGTTCGAGCTCGCGTGCAAATTCGACGATCAGGATGGCGTTTTTTGACGCCAGGCCGACCAGCACCATCATGCCGATCTGCGTGAAGATATTGTTGTCGCCACCGGTCAGCCACACCCCCGCCAGCGCCGACAGCACGCTCATGGGCACGATGAGGATCACCGCCAGCGGCAATGTCAGGCTTTCATACAGTGCCGCCAGCACCAGGAACACCAGCAGCACGCTGATGGGGAAGATCCACATGCCGGCGTTACCCGCCAGCACTTGCTGGTACGTCAGGTCGGTCCATTCGAACTTGACGCCTTTCGGCAATACCTCGGCCGCGATACGTTCGGCCGCCGCCTGTGCTTCCCCGGAGGAATAGCCCGGCGCCGGCCCGCCGTTGAGGTCGGCGGCGGTATGGCCGTTGTAGAGGACCACCGAGATCGGGCCATAGGTCGGCGTGACCGTTGCGAGCGACGCCAGCGGCACCATGTCGCCCGCGGCATTGCGGGTCTGCAGCTGCAGGATGTCGTCGGCGTTCTGGCGGTAAGGCGCATCCGCCTGTACCCGCACCTGATAGACACGGCCAAAGCGGTTGAAATCGTTCACGTACAGCGAACCGAGGTAGGTCTGCATGGTGTTGAAGACGTCGGTCACGGGCACGCCCAGCTGTTTGGCCTTGACACGGTCCAGGTCTACATTCAGCTGGGGCACGTTGATCTCGTAATTCGAGAACATGGACCCAAGCTCGGGCGCGCTGGCGGCGCGCTTGATAAATGCCGCCTTGGCCCGGTTGAGCGCCTCGTAGCCGACCGCGCCATGGTCTTCCAGCTGCATCTTGAAGCCGCCCAGCGTGCCTATGCCCAGCACTGGCGGTGGCGGAAACACGGCGATAAAAGCCCCTTTGATGCCGGCAAATTGCTGGTTCAGGGAAGCGGCGATGGCGGCGGCGGACAGATCCTTGCCCTGGCGCTCGCGGAACGGCTTGAGCGGCACGAACACTACCGCAGCGTTCGAGCTATTGGTAAAGCCATCCACCGACAGGCCGGGAAACGCGACCGCATGCGCAGCGCCAGGCTGCTTCATGATGATGTCGCCCATGGCGCGGGTGACCTGCTCGCTGCGCTCCAGCGAGGCGCCATTGGGCAGGCGGGCAAAGGAAATCAGGTATTCCTTGTCTTGCGCAGGCACGAAACCGCCCGGCACGATGCGCGTCACCAGCACGGTTACGCCCAGCAGCGCCGCATACACCACCAGCATCATGCCCTTGTGCCGCAACGCGCCCTTCACGCCGCGTCCATAGCTATCCGAGCCGCGCCGGAATAGCCGGTTGAACCAATCGAAGAAGGGGCCCAGCACGCGATTGATGGCGCGCGTCACCGCATCTTCCCTGGCACCATGCCCACGCAATAATAAGGCCGCCAGGGCGGGCGACAGGGTGAGCGAATTGAAGGCGGAAATGACCGTCGAAATGGCGATCGTCATGGCAAACTGCTTGTAAAACTGGCCAGTCAGTCCGCTCATGAACGCCAGCGGAACGAAGACGGCCACCAGCGTCAGGGCAATCGCGATGATGGGGCCGCTCACTTCCTGCATGGCTTTATAGGTCGCGTCGCGCGCATTGAGGCCCGATGCGATATTGCGCTCCACATTTTCCACCACCACGATCGCATCGTCGACCACGATGCCTATCGCCAGCACCATGCCAAACAGGGATAGCGCATTGATGGAGAAACCGAAGGCCAGCAACAGCGCAAAAGTGCCGACGATCGATACCGGCACCGCAATCAGGGGGATAATCGAGGTGCGCCAGGTTTGCAGGAACACAATCACCACCACGACCACCAGCGCAATGGCTTCCAGCACTGTGTGGATGACCGCCTCGATGCTCGATTTAACGAAGCGCGTCGGGTCATACACGATGCTGTATTCCACGTCCTGCGGAAAATCGGCGCTCAATTCCTTCAAGGCGGCGCGCACATCGTCGGCGATCTGCAGCGAATTGGCGCCCGGACTCTGGTTGATGGACAGCGCAATGGCGGGCTTGTTGTCCAGCATCGAACGCCGCCCATATTCGGCGGCGCCCAGTTCTATCCTGGCAATGTCGCGCAGGTAAGTCACGGCGCCATCGGCAGTCTTTACCACGATGGCGCCGAATTCCTCCTCGGTCGACAGCCGGCCGCGCGCATTCACCGACAGTTCCAGCGGCGCGCCCGGCACCGACGGCGAAGCGCCCACCACGCCGGCGGCAACCTGTACGTTCTGCTCGCGGATCGCGCTCACCACATCCATCGCGGTCAGCTTGCGCTGGGCGATACGGGCGGGATCGAGCCAGACCCGCATGGCATAGTCACCGGCGCCCCAAAGTTGCACCTCGGCTACGCCATTTATGCGCGCCAACCGGTCGCGCACGTTCAGCAGCGCGTAGTTGCGCAGGTAAGTGATGTCGTAGCGGCCATGCGGCGACAGCAGATGCAGGAACATGGTCACCGTCGGCGAACTTTTGGTGGTGGTCACGCCGAGACGCTGCACATCTTCCGGCAAGCGCGGCAGCGCCTGGTTCACGCGGTTCTGTACCAGCTGCGCCGCCAGGTCGGGATTGGTGCCGAGCTGAAAGGTCACCGTGAGTGTCAGATTGCCATCATTGGTCGATTGCGACTGCATGTACAGCATGTTTTCCACGCCATTGACTTGCTCTTCCAGCGGCGCCGCGACTGCCTCGGCGATGACCTTCGGATTGGCCCCCGGATACTGGGCATGCACGATCACGGACGGTGGCACCACCTCCGGATACTCCGATATCGGTAGCTGGAACACGGCGACCAGGCCAGCGAGCAGAATGATGACGGACAGCACGCCGGCAAAGATCGGCCGGTCGATAAAGAATCTGGAGATATTCATCGGATCGTGCTCTCCGCCAGCTGGCCGGCGCCTGGCGTGCCGCCCATCGCCACCAGATGCGCGCGCACCCTGGCGTCGGCCTGGATGCGTTGCGCGCCGTTGACCACCACCCGTTCCCCGGCCTGCAAGCCGTCATTAATGACGCGCAGATTGCCGCGCAAGGCGCCCACCTGCACTTCCCGGTAAATGGCGCGGTCTTGCTGATCGATCACATAAACAAACTTCCTGGACTGGTCCGTGCCGATGACGGCGTCGTCGACCAGCAGCGCCGCGTGCGGCGCGCCGCCGCCCATGCGGATGCGCGCATACAGGCCGGGCACCAGCACGCCGTCGCGGTTGTCGAAGCGGGCCCGCATGCGTATCGTGCCCGACGACGGATTCAGGCGGTTGTCCACCGACTGCATTTCGCCCTGGCGGGGATAACCCATTTCACCGACCAGTCCCAGCTCGGCGGCAACCTTGCCGCCCTGGCGGGTGCGGCTGCTGTATTGCAGATAGCTTTGTTCGTCCGCATCGAATTCCGCATACATCGGCGACACCGACACGATCGTCGTCAGCGGCGCGGCGCCTGCGCCCGTGCCAACAACATTGCCCAACGTCATTTCAGCGCGGGACACCCGGCCGGCAATCGGCGCGGCGATGCGCGTATGGTCCAGATTGATTTTCGCCGCCGCCAGTGCGGCGCGCGCCGATTGCAGATTGGCCGCCGCTTCGCGCGCGGCATTGCGTTTTTCGTCGTAATCGCGGCGGGCAATCGCGTTGTCGCCGATCAGGCGTTGTGCGCGTTCGCCGTCGGCCTGCAGATAATCGGCACGCGCCTGCGCCGCCGCCAGCAAGCCCGTGGCACGGTCCACTTCCGCCTGGTACGGGCGGGGATCGATGACGAACAGCAGATCGCCTTTTTGCACCAGCGCACCGTCGCGGATGTGGACTGCAACGATGGCGCCGGACACTTGCGGCCGTATTTCAACCTGTTCCACCGCCGCCAGGCGGCCGGAATAGGTGTGCAGCTCAGTAATGGTTTGTTGCAGCACGACGGCCACGTCCACTTCCGGCGAGGCGGCCTGGGATGACGGTGGCGGCGTACCGGCCCGCAGCGCGCCATACGTGCCCAAGCCGGCCACGGCGATGGCGACCAGCGAGGCCGAGGCCATCCTGGAGCGGGAAAAAGAAAAAAGAGACATAAGGGATTTCACAAGATAGTTGCGGTGCCGCAATTCTCAGTGATGGCTACGGCAACGCAAAGGACGCAGTTCCCTCGTTTCTAGTCATCGACTGGCGTGCTCCTGTCATGACGGTTTTTGAGGGAAATATGTCATTGTCGCCACTGCCATTTTGTTGCATCATGGCCCCATGCATACCATAGACGATCTCAAGGAACCTCCCCTGCCCCAGGATAGCGCCGCCGGCAACGCACGCGACATTGCATTCCTGGTGTACCCCGGCTTCCAGATACAGGACCTGAGCGGGCCATTGGCGGCGTTCGAGGTGGCGGCAACGATCCACGGCGGCTGCCGCTACCTGTGCGAGGTGGTGTCGCTCGCGGGCGGCGCCATCTGCAGTTCGTCGGGGCTGGAAGTCGTGACCCGCCAGATCCGCGCCCGGCCCTATGACACGCTGCTGGTGGTGGGTGGCTCGATGTCGGCCGATCCGGCCATTCTTCCTGCGATCTCCGACCAGCTCAATATCGCCGCCATGCGCGGCAGTCGGCGCATCGCCAGCGTCTGCACCGGCGCCTTCCTGCTGGCTGCAGCCGGCCTGCTCGATGGCCGGCGCGCGACCACCCATTGGAAATATGCGGCGCGTCTGCAACGCCAATATCCAAAGATCAAGGTGGAAGGAGACCGTATATTTACCAAGGACCAGGGAATCTGGACTTCGGCCGGCGTGACCTCCGGCATCGACCTGGCGCTGGCCATGATCGAGGAAGACCTGGGCAGCGACGTCGCGCGCGACACCGCGCAGATGCTGGTGGTATATCACCGGCGGCCGGGCAATCAATCGCAGTTCTCAGCCATGGCTGCCATGGAGCCCGAGTCGGACCGCATCCGGCAAGTGCTGATTTATATGCGGGAACATCTGCGGCAAGAGCTGTCGACGGAGCATCTTGCTGCCGTCGCCTGCCTGAGCCCGCGTCAATTCGGCCGTTCCTTCCTGACGGAGACGGGCGAAACGCCGGCGAAGGCGGTCGAGCGGCTGCGCGTGGAAGTGGCGCGGCTGAAGGTAGAACGCAGCGCCGAACCGATTGAAATCATTGCCCGCACCTCCGGCTTTGCCGATCCTGAACGGATGCGGCGCGCCTTCATCCGCGTGACCGGCCATCCGCCGCAAAGCATACGCCGCATGGCGGGCCATGTCGGTCAAGCCTGAACCTGCGCAGCCGTCTAACTTTAGATACCCACAACCGTATAACCGCCATCGACCAGCAGGTTTTGTCCTGTTACAAAGCGTGCCTCATCGCTCGATAACCAGACAGCCACGTCGCCCACGTCGGCTGGCTGGCCTACCCTGCGCAGTGGCGTGGTGGCGGCGAAGGTATCGGCCAGCGCATCGTTGCCACCCAGGCGCTCGAACATGGGCGTAGCGATAATCCCGGGCAAGATGGTGTTGACACGTATGCCCAGCGGTCCCAGTTCCACCGCCAGCGCGCGTGTCATGGCCAGCAAACCACCCTTGCTGGCGGCGTAGGCGGAAGAGCCACTGACCGCCGTGTCCGCCAGCCACGAACTGGTGTTGACGATGACGCCGCCGCCATTCCTGGTCATGGCTTGCGCGGCATATTTAATGCAAAGCCATACACCTTTCAGGTTGATGCCGATCACATGATCGAAGTCATTTTCTGTCAATTCGGTGATCGGTGCGAAAGCGCCTTCCGTACCCGCATTGTTAAAAACGATGTCGAGGCCGTCAAAAGCGCTTGATGTGCGCTTCACCATCGCTTCGGCTTCGGCGGCAACAGACACATCGGCTACCACGGCAATCGCCATGCCACCCGTATCGCGTATCAAATTGACTGTTTCCTGCAACTTTTCCAACGTTCGGCCGGCCACTGCCACCTTCGCACCCTGACGGGCATAGGCTAATGCTGCGGCACGGCCGATGCCGCTGCCGCCGCCCGTGACAAGGGCAACTTTCCCCGTAAAACGTTGATCGATAGATGTTTGGCTAGTGTTTCCCATGGTATGTGCTTTCAGTGGTCAGAGAATGCCAGTCTAGCGCCGTACATTCATGGTGATAAGCCACATTTCCCCCATGACCTTGCTGGCCCTGATTCATCAATCAAGCTTGCCATTTGCAGTAGAATCACTGTATGCGCCCTCATGAATTTGCCGAACTATCTGCCTTTATCGCTATTGCTGAAGAAGGCAGTTTCCGCCGTGCAGCGGCCCGCCTGAATCTGAGCTCGTCTACTCTCAGCCACTCCTTGCGCGCACTCGAGCAGAGGCTGGATGTACGCCTGCTTCAACGCACAACGCGCTCCGTATCGTTGACCGACGCGGGCACCGCCTTGCTGGCGCAAATCGCCCCGGCATTCAGCAGCATCGCCGCCGCCATCGATGGCGTGAATGCGTTTCGCGAGCGGCCGCGCGGCACCGTGCGCCTGAACGTGCCTTTGCTGGCGGCGCAAATGATATTGGCGCCACGGCTGGGGCAATTCCATGCTGCCTATCCCGATATCGTGCTGGAAGTGGCCATCAATGACGGTTTTGTCGATATCGTGCGCGAGGGCTACGATGCGGGCATACGTTTGGGCGAAAGCGTGGAACTGGACATGGCGGCTGTGCCCGTCAGCGGCACGCAGCGCCTGGCCATCGTCGGCGTACCGGCTTATTTTGCGCAACATGCCGCACCACGGACACCGCATGACTTGCAGGCACACAGTTGCATCGGCTACCGCCTGGTGACAGGGGGCGCCTTGTGCCGCTGGCAATTCGCCAGGGATGGCCACGCGCTGGAAATACAGGTTGGCGGCCCCATGGTGCTAGGTACGCCCGGCTTGATGCTCGATGCGGCATTGGCAGGCGTGGGCCTGGCTTGCGCACTGGAAAGTACCGTCACCGGGCATCTTGCCGCAGGCCGGCTGGTGCGCGTACTCGACGACTGGTGCCCGCCATTTGCCGGCTTTCATCTGTACTACCCCAGCCGTCGCCAGATGCCAGCCGCCCTGCGCGCTTTGATCGACTTCCTCCGCTTCGATGAGGCGGCCCTGCCTGGGAATGAAAGCCAAAACATTTCAATCTAGACAATTTCAATCTGACACGCTATCTTCATGGATCTTGCCGGCTTAGCCGGCAGCCACATCACCATGAAAGCCCCCATGCGCAAACTCGGTCCTGTCTTGATATTGCTGGCCTTAATCGTCCTGTCCTGCTTCGGCCTGGCGCAAGCGGCTTCCCCTCAGCCAGTGTGTGCCACGCCAGAACAAACCATCCATGAGCAAGGCTATGTGCCCATCAATGGCATCGAGCAATGGATCACGATCAAGGGTACGCGTTGCGGCAATCCCGTGATTCTGTTTTTGCATGGCGGTCCCGGCAATCCGTTGAGTCCCTTTGCCGACAACATTTATGCCGGCTGGGAACAGTACTACACGCTGGTGCAATGGGACCAGCGCGGTGCGGGCATGACGTATGGCAAGAATCGCCCGGCGGACGATGTGCCCTTGACCTTGGAACAGATGCGCGACGACGGGATCGCCGTTGCCACGTATCTGCAGCAGCATCTGGGTCAGCAAAAAGTGATTTTGATGGGCAGTTCCTGGGGTTCCATCCTGGGCGTGTACATGGCCAAGGCGCGCCCTGATCTGTTCCACGCCTATATCGGCACGGCGCAGGTGGTCAATGCGCAAGCCAATCTAAGCTCCATGTACCGCCAGATAATGGCGCTGGCGCAAGCGGCCAAAGACACTGTGACAGTAGAAAAGCTGACGGCGCTGGGTGCCCCGCCATGGCGCGATCCGCGCAATTTCGGCATCTTGCGCCGGTTTGACCGCAAGTATGAAGCGCTGGTGACGGATGCGCCGCCGAAAGCCTGGTGGCGGCCGGCAGCTTTGTATGCCACGCCGCAAGCGCTGAGCGATGCCGAAGCGGGCGACGATTATTCCTACCTTCAATTCATGGGCTGGCAAGGCGATGGCATGTTTGCCAGGGTGAACTTGCCGGCCCTGGGCAGTCACTTTGACGTGCCTGTGTATCTGCTGATGGGCGAGGAAGATTTTCTCAGCTCGGCGGCTATCGCGCGCAGCTACTTCGACAGCATCCAGGCGCCGCAGAAAAGTTTTGTAGTGGTGCCGCGCGCCGGGCACGACCCGAACCAGGCCGTGCTCGATGCGCAGTGGCGCCTGTTGCGAGAGCAAGTTACGCCCTTGCTACATTAGCCCGGATATTCAAGTAACGGATCGCCATCGCCGCCAGCATCAGGATGCCCGAGGCGGTGGCCAGCACCACGATAAATGCCTGGTCGAAAGCCGAGCGGGCCAGTTCCGACACTTGCAAGCCCAGTTCGGCCGGCAATTGTTCGGCAGCCATCAGGGCGGCGTCCAGCGTATCGTGGGCGTTCGGCAGCAGGCCGGCGCTTTCCGGGATCACCAGGGTGGCGCTGTAGACGGCCGACAAGATCGTGCCCAATACCGTCACGCCGATCACGGCACCCAGTTCATACGACACTTCCTCGATCGAGGCCGCCATGCCCGCCTGTTGCGGCGCCACGTTCAGCATCACGGCGTTCGATGCAGCCGTCATCACGGCGCCCAATCCCAAGCCCAGCACTACCAGGCTGGCGATTTGCGCCGGCACGGCGGCATTGTGCAGCAGCAAATAGGCGGCCATGCCGATGCCGGACAACAGCAGCGAGCCCCACAAGACCATCGCCTTGTCGGCCCGCGGCAGCATGAAGCCGGTGATGGGGCCGGCAAACACGGACGCCAGCGGCAGCGGCAACAGCAGTAAGCCCGCTTCCAGCGGCGACAGTTCACGCACCAGTTGCAGATGCTGGCTCAGCGCCAGTTCCATGCCGATCAGGGCTGCCGAAGCGACCATGGCGGCGGCCACCGCGCTGGAAAACGGCAGCGCGCGGAACAGTTCGAAGTCGATCAGCGGCTTGGCCTGGCGGTTCTGCCTGCGCACGAAAGCGATGGTAAAGATGGCGCCCACGGCCAGCGCGATGGCGGCGATCAGGTAGGACGGCGAGGATTTGCCCAGTTCCTTGATGGCGTACACGCCACCGAGCAAGCCCATCATGATTTGCAGCGAACCCGCCAGATCCCAGGGTTTATCGCGGTTGCCTGCCCGCTTGGGTAGAATCAGCAAGGCCAGCACCACGGTCAGCAACACGATAGGCACGTTGATCAGGAAGACTGAACCCCACCAGTAGTGTTCCAGCAAGAAACCGCCCAGCACGGGGCCGAAAGCGGCGCCGCCCGAAGCGATGGCGGCCCACACGCCGATGGCGAACGAGCGCTCGCGGCGGTCGCTGAAGGTCAGGCGGATGATGGACAAGGTGGCCGGCATCATCAGCGCGGCGCCGACGGCCAGCAGCACGCGGGCCACGATCAGCCAGGCGGGCGTGGGCGAGAACGCGGCGCACAGCGAAGCGGCGCCAAATACGGCCAGGCCGGCGAGGAAGACGGGTTTATGGCCGAGGCGGTCACCCAGCGTGCCGAAGCCGGGCAGCAAGCCGCAGACGACCAGGGAATAGATATTGATGATCCACAGCTTTTGCGAGGCGGTGGCCTGCAATTCGCGGGTCAGCCCGGGCAGCGCTGTGTACAGCACGGTCATGTCGACCACGATGAGGAACAGGGCGCTGGAGACGATGGCCAGGGTCAGCCACTTTTGGAGGGTATGCATAGGCAACTCATTTCTATTTACAACTATCGGTGTGCGTAAAAGCCTTGTTGCGCAGGTTTTTGCCACGCAAGTTCTTGGTATGAGGATACAGCGCGTGCGGCGTACGTCGCGGCAGGTCGTCAAGCATGCACGCCTCCATCGAGTTCGCGCAGCATGACGACGGACACTTGCTGGAAGCCGCGGCCCTGGAAAAATTGTTGCGCTTTCAAATTGTGTGCGCCGCATTCGAGGAACAAACGGGCGATGCCATGGCTGCGCAATTCTGCTGCCACCCATTCCACCAATGCCGTGCCGGCGCCGCTGCCACGCGCGTCCGGGTGCAGCACGATATCGTCGAGTGCGGCAAACGATTTCGAAGCGCGCTGGCGTGTATCGATGGAGACCAGCGCCATGCCAATGATGCGTTCGCCATCCTGCGCCACGGCCAGCAGGGTCGAATCGCCGTGTTCCCAGTCGTGCGACAGCGCGGCGCGGATTTCGCTGCGTATGACGTCCGGCAAGTCGGCGCGCCAGTTGCCCGGCGCATCGGCACGCGGGCCTTGCAATTCGGAATGGGAAATATAGTCGGGGCTGACGTTGTCCAGGTACAGCGCGCACAGGGCGTCTTCCTGGGTGGCGTCGTGGCACCAGTTGAAGGTGATGGCTTGCGTGTTTTTCATGGCAGATCTCCTGTTGTTGAATAATGACTCACAGTTTATGTCGTGCAGGACTGTGCTTCAAGTTAAAATCCATCTGTAAATCAGATGGGAGCATGCCATGCAATGGACTCTGGAACAAATGCGCTACTTTGAAGCGGCTGTCGAGGCCGGTTCATTTTCGGGCGCGGCGCGGCGTTTGGGCCGTGCGCAATCGGTGGTCAGCACGGCCATCGGCTTGCTGGAAGCGGAATTCGGCGTGGAACTGTTCGACCGTTCGCGGCGCAGCGCCGTGCTGACGGAAGCGGGCAAGGTGATGCATCTGGAAGCGTGCGAACTGCTGCGCCAGGCTGAACGCCTGCAGCTGCGCGCCCAACTGCTGAGCGTGGCGCCTGAAGCGCGGCTGACCCTGGCGCTCGATGAAGCCCTGCCTTATCTGGCGGTGGGCACCCTGATGAAAGAATTGGCCGCCCGCTACCCGGCGCTGGAACTGGTGATGCTCAACGCCACCGCCTCCGAAGTGGCCCTGTACGTGGAACAGCAGCAAGCCGATGTGGCGTTTCACTTCGACCGGGGGCCGATTTCACCCGTGCTGGAACAGCAGCATATCGGCAGCGTGGCGCAAGGCGTGTTCGTGGCCAGGGGCCATGCCATGGCGCACGGGCAGGAAGTGTCACGCAATGAGTTGACGCGCTATCGCCAGCTGATCATGGATTCCGAACTGAACCGTGAAAACGCCTACAGCCCCGCCGTCTGGTATTCCGACAGCTTTTATTCGATCGCGGAAATGGTGGCAGACGAACTGGGCTGGGCCATCTTGCCCCTGAACATAGCCAACTACGACAATTACAAGGGCTATCTGCAGGAAGTACCCTGCCCCGCCCTGGCCCTGTCGCGCCTGCCCGTGCGGCGTTTGTCCATTCATGGCAAAAAACTCAGCGAAACCAGTCTTTGGCTGACCAGCCGGCTGGCCGAGTTGCTGCAAGACGGACCACGGCACGATAAAAACGCTTGATTTGATACATGCATTTATTACGCAAGCGTAGTAATATACTCCGCATGCGTAATAATACTGATTCCCTTTCCAGTCCCGTCGACGCCTGCCCGCTGGGCGAGCGCTCGCCGCGCCTGTTCAACCTGCTGACCCTGGCACGCCAGAATCTGTTCCGTTCGGCCGATGCCGTGTTCAGCAATGAACTCGGTTATTCCGGCACGCAAATCGTCGCCCTGTTTGCCCTGAAGGGCGAGGAAGGCTGCCAGCTGAAAGACCTGGGACGGGCGCTGCAACTGAAAAACTCGGCCGTCACGGGCCTGGTGGCGCGCATGGAAGAAAACGAGCTCATCGTGCGCGGCCAGTCCCGGCACGATGCGCGCGCCGGTTCGCTGCGCTTATCAAGCAAGGGCCGCGAAGTGCTGGCCGTCGCCCTGCCGCTGCTCGACAGCTTGAATACCCAGTTGAAAGAAGGTTTTAGCGAGGAGGAACTGGCCATTGTCGCCCGTTTCCTGATCCACGCTGGGAAATTAAAGTTTGCGCAAGATCAATCCAACCCAAGTACCACGGCCGGGGTCGGACCCTGAGGGTCCGACCCCAGTATTTGCTCTTGGGGTATACACATTCATTCCATCATCGCGATGTTTTTTCACACTTGACAGGAGTAGCAATGCATTTGAAAGACATGACCGGCTTGCAATTGATGCAGGCCTTTGCCCAAGGCAAGCTGCCCGGACCAGCGATCACCACCACCATGCCGATGGATTGTGTGGAAGCCGAACACGGCCGCGTATTGTTCACAGCCACGGCCAATGAAAGCCACACCAACGCCATGGGCGGCGTACATGGCGGCTTTGCCGCCACCATCCTCGACTCAGTCACGGGTTGCGCTACGCACACGGTGCTGGGGCCCGGTGAAACCTATGCCACCACCGACCTGAGCATCAAGATGTGCCGCCCGCTGCCCTTCAACAAGGCCGTGTTTTCCGAAGGCAAAGTCATCAATGCGGGCCGCAACCTGGTCATTTCCGAGGGTTATATCCGCGACGAAGCGGGCAAGGTGTATGCGCATGCAACGGCAACTTGCATGATTATTCGCCCGGCTGCTGCTGCCTAGTTGCACTGACAGCCCTGCCCCGGCCATACCAGCCGCGCAAGGCGGCATTGGCCGGTTCCGATACGTAGCGGCTGACCAGCATGGCGGCGATGGCCGAGAGCGCAACAAACAGGCACAGCCATGGCAAGCGCATGGCGTAGCTCAGTTCCGCTTTCGTCATGAGGTTGCGCATGGCCGCCAGCACGATGATGTGGAACAGATACAGTTCATAGCTGTGGCGCCCGGCCCAGCGCAGCGGCGCAGTTAGCCAAGCTGTCGTCCAGCCAGCCGCCTTTTCGCCGTGCGAGCCGAGCAGGATGCCGGCAGCGGCCAGCGCGATCGCTGTAAAACCGAATATTTCATGGCCGCCTATACCGCGCAGATAGATAATTGGTAGTGCCATGCCCGCCAACAGGCGCAAAGCCAGCTTTGCATGAGGTGATAAAGCAAGCTTCGGCGCCAGCAAGGCCGCCAGACAGCCGATGGCAATCGCGTCGAAACAGGCGAAATAACCATACATGAAATAGATTTCATTGTCGGCGTGCAAGCTCCGATAATACGGTCCCACCACGATGGCGGCCACGCAGACAGCGGCCACCAGCCAGGTGCGGCGCAATGCCAGGCACAGCAGCGGCAAGGCCAGGTAAAACATTTCCTCGACCGATAGCGACCAGTAGACATTCAGGCAATAATTGAAATAACCGGCCGATTGCATCAGCACGTTATGCCAGAAGGTCAAAATGGAGAACACCGCGATGCCGAAATAGCTGGCCGGCAGCGGCGGCTTGGCGTCGCCGTTATTGAAAAATGGCACATTCAATACCCCCAGCACCACGATGATAGTCAGCGCGAGCAGCAGGCTGGGCAGGATGCGGGCGGCACGCATCCAGTAAAAGCTGAAAACATCAATGCCGCGCAAGCTGCCCCAGCGTGTCAAGATGCCGCTGGTAATCAGGAAACCCGAAATCACGAAAAAGATCGTCACGCCATAATTGCCGTTGAAGGCGATGGCCTTGATGGCAGCCGGCCCCAGCACATCACCCAAGGGGCTCTTCAACAGGCCAAAAGCCAGGGTGAAATGCAGGACCAGCACGCAGGCGATGGCTACCCCGCGCAAAAAATCGATGCGCGCATTGCGCAGTGTTGTAACAGTCATGGGTATAAGTGCGGTGGCGGCGCCGCATGCGACAAGGGATATGAGTATGTGACATACGTCGCACAATGTCAATCAACCCACTCTTTCACGCCGGTTTGCGCTTCGCCTTCAGCAAACTACCGGCCGCATTTTCGTCAAAGCGGCCCGCTTCCTCGATATAGCCATGGACCGTGCCATCATGGCGCCAGCCGCCCTGACGCTTGATGGCCTGGAAGTCGGCGCCGGCCCGGTGGGCGCTGGTGGCCATGCCGCGGCGCAGGCTGTGGCTCGACAGTTCCGGCACGTAATCGAGGCTGGCCAGTCTGGCGCAGCCTTCCAGTATGGTGTTGATGCTGCCCGCGTGCAGCCCTTTTGCACTGACTTGTCCCCACTGGTTCACCGTGCGCAGCAGCGGTCCGGCAGTAATTGCAGCCGCGGCCAGCCAGCTGCGCAGCGCGGTGGCCGGGCAACACACGCCTTCCCCATACGGTATCGCCTTGACGATGCCCTGCCCCAGCTGATCGGTCTTTGAGCGGGGCAAGGTGATCACCAGGCCTTGCGCTTCCCATGCCACGTCGGCCACCGTCAGGGCCACCAGTTCGCTGCGGCGAAAGCCGCCAAAAAATCCCAGTTGCAGCAAGGCGCTGTCACGTAACGCTTTCAAACTACCCAGGGCATGCAACTGCACCACGATGCTTTCCAGGTCTTCCAAAGGCAGGGCCTTGGCCTTTTTTTTCGGCTTGCCGCGCAAGCGGGCGATACCGGCCAGTGTCTTGCGCACGGTGGGCGTGGATGCCGGATCCACAAAGCCCTGCACCACATGCCATTGCGACAAAGCCGTCAGGCGCAGCGCCAGAGTGCGCACGTTCAGGCTTTCCGCATAGGCCAGCAGATAACGGATCACGGTCGACTCATCCGCAGGCAATGCGCCGCCCCATGTTTGAAAGTGGCGGATCGCCGAACGGTAGGTGCGGCGCGTGTTGTCCGAGGTGGCTGCCGCCAGAAAAGCCTGGTGGCGGGCCGCCAATTCTCCCGTGATCAGGGCGCCCTCGCCCGTAGTACGCAATGGGGCGACGACGGTGACCGTGCTGGAGCGGGCTTTTTTCAGAGGGAAGTCAGGCATGAGATGAGCAAAAACGTGGGGCAAATCGGGAAAAACGGGGTTATGTACCGTCAGATACGCAGCATACCACTGAAAACCACTTCATAACACGCGATAAACAACCTTATCGTGACTTATATTTTTGAAAATCGAATAAAATTTATATCGTAATATTATTCGATATTACGTATCATGTAATACGTTACTAAATTTCGCTCATAGGTGGTTTTATGGCTCGCGCCGGCATTTTGTACTCTGACGTTATGAAAGCAGCCCAAATCGTCGCTGCCGATGGGCGTAATCCCACGGTCGACAATGTGCGTGAGGCGCTGGGCAGCACGGGCAGCAAAAGCACCATCGCGCCCCTGCTGAAACGCTGGAAGGAAGAGTTTCAAAGTGCCGGCGCGCCAAAGACGGAATCAGGCTTGCCGGCCGAATTGATGGAGGCGATGCGCGGCGTGTATCACAAGCAGCAACGCGATGTGGCGCAGCAGCTGGAACAATCGATGCAGGAAAACCGGACCGAGCTGACTGCGGCGCTGGAGAAACTGAAGAAGACGGAAACGGAACGGCTGAAGCTGACGGAAGTGCGCACCGCCCTCACCCAGGAGTTGCGGGCCACCCAGCATGCGCTGGAACAACTGAAGGAAGAACACCATTTTCGCGCCGTGACCCTGGCCACCCTGCATAGCGATAATGCAGGCTTGAGCCAGCGGCTAAGCGACCGGGGCGAAGAAATTGCCGCCCTGAACCGCCAGCTGGCCCAAGTGCGTTCACAATTCGACCATTACCAGGAGGCAGCCGCCACCCAGCGCAGCGAAGAGCGCCAGGCGGCGCAGCAGCGTGAAAGCCGATTGGAACAGGAAAACGCCCAGTTGCAGCAACGTCTGCAGAGCCAGCAAGCGGCTCTGGTGCAGCAGGATGTGCGTTTGGCGCAATTACAGGATGAGCATGCGCGCATGGTTATCGCCGCCAACGCCGACCGTGTAGCGCTGGCGGCCTTGCGCCCCGAGCGCGACCAGTTCGAATATCAGTATCTGCAGGCGGCTGCATCGGCCGACGCCTTGCTGGCCAAGCTGGAAACGGCCATGCAAGCGCTGGGCGACGCCAAAATAGCGCTGGCCACGCAAGACCGGCAGCTCGACATGCAGGCTGAGCAGGCCAAGCTGTCGCTACAGCGCGAACAGGAACTGGCCCAGGAGCGTGACACCTTGCTGCGCGAACACGCCATGCTGCAGGCGCAAGCTGAAGTGCGGGCGGCCAGGAAGACCGACCGCTAGCCTTGGGCGACGTTATCAGATCAAGTTACCAGAATTTCCACCACGGCGATGACGGCCGCTCACCTGCATCCGCTGCGGCCGGCTTCTGTTCCAGCAGCGCAAACGGCGTCGGCCAGCGCAGATTGCTATTGGCTGCGCCAGCCAGCACGAAAGCCTCGTAGTGCTGCAGTTCGGGCGGATTCGGAAAGCCGGCCAGGTTGGCCAGCGCCGGACTGATGGCAAACTCTCCTGTTTCAAGCGCTGCGCTGCACGCCGCATCGAGGTCGTTCAGCGCCGTGCGCAATTCCTGCTGGAACTGGCCCTCTTCATCCATCGCGTCCAGTTCTTCCGTGCGCACCAGCACATGGCTGAACGATTCCTGGGCGATACGCGCCATCCACTCCAGATACAGCGCATGGCGTTCCGGACCCAGCGGCCCCTGCAGCGCCGCCGCGCGCGCCTGCAAGCGCGCCAGGCCAGCCTGACGCTCGCATACCAGATAAGCATAGTCGCGCGCCTCCTCATCTTCCTCGTCCTGCGTGCGCGCCATGCGAATATCTTCAGCTCCAAACAGGCATAGCCAGTACAGCGGGATGCAATACGCCGCCTCATATTCCGTGCCGGAACGCTCGCCGAACACATGCCAATCACCCTCTGCCGGCGGCGTGGAGAAATCCGTGCAGCAGAGATAAACGCGGTTCGACATGATGTGGTTCCTTGAAGAGGTAGGCGTACGCCATCTTAATAAGAAATTCACCTTGCTTGCGTACGATAGAAATCGGCAAGGTGCTCATCGGGTAGCGCCTTCCAATATGAAACATCACTGGACGACACTTTCATGCACATACAAGACCTGCCCGGCTTGCACGCCGCTACACGGGAGCGGCCATGAGTTTCGCCACGCATATTACGTCGCCGACGCCAGCCCTGCTCTTGCGGCCGGACGATGGCAAGCGCCACCTGCTCAAGGCAGCCTTGGGCGCGCTCGTGTATCCGCGCCAGCGGGCCCGCTGGCAAGCTTTCCTGGACGACATGCCAGGCCTGGCGGCGCTGGCCCGCGTTCACCCCTGCCTGCGCTACAAGATATACCGTCCTTACGCTACACGCCAGCTGGGCTGTACGGCGCGGGTAGCCTTGCTGGAAGGCCATTACCGTTTCCTGTGGCAAGCTGGCGCCCGCCCGCTGGTGGAACTGGCCGCACGCCGCCCGCTGCTGCTGGCCTGTTTCGACGGCAAGGATGGCGCACTGTACCGCTTGCAGCTGAACGCCGTTCACGATAGCTACCGCGAAGGCGAACTGTGTTTGCGGCTGACGCGCAATGGCTTGCCGCTCTACCTGGCCAGCTTTCTGTTCGTGCCGCGCGCCGACGGCGTGGCCCTGCAACTGGGCGCGCTGCAAGGCTTGCGATCCGAGGCGGCGGCCGACATGGTCAGGTCTGCCACCCGCGCACTGCATGGGTGCAGGCCGAAAAACCTGATGATCACCGCCCTGCGCGATCTGGGCGATTTTTTCGGCTGCAGCAACCTCTTTTTGGTCAGCAACGACAACCGCATCGCGCTCAATGCCAGGCGGCGGCGCCATATCGCCGCCGATTACGACCTGGCCTGGCGCGAACTGCATGCCTTGCCCATGCGTGATGGCAATTATCACTTGCCCTGCGCCCCTTATCGGACGCCAGACCTGTCTGAGCTGCCATCAAAAAAACGTGCCGAAACCCGCCGCCGTGGCGAGCTGCTGCAAGCGATGGCGCTGGACATGCGCGCACAACTGGCGGCCCTGTTGCAAACGCCGCCACCAGATGCAGCGATGCTACCGTATTGACATTATCAAATCAATCATAAGGGATATCTCCATGTTATTAAAACTGCGCACCCTGCCTTTACAACTGTTGGCCCTGTCCATCGTGCCCCTCTCTGCGGCCACTGCCGCCACCGCAGCCAGCGGTCCTGCACTCGATGCCGCCGTGCGCCAGCGCGCCGAACTGCTGGTGCGCAACGGCGGCAACGCCAGCATCGTCATCGCTGTGACCGATGGCAAGAACAGTGCCGTGTATGGTTTTGGCCGGGCGCAAGCCGACAGCAACACCGTGCCCGATGCCGATACCGTCTACGAAATTGGCTCCGTCACGAAAACCATGACGGGGCTGCTGCTGGCCGACGCCGTGGTGACCGGCAAGGCCAGGCTTGATCAACCGGTGGTCGACTTGCTGCCCGGTTACACCATCCCCACCTTCGAGGGGCAACAAATTACCTTGCTGGACCTGGCGACCCATTTTTCCGGCTTGCCGCGCTTGCCCGCCAACCTGGCGCCAGCCGACATGAGCAATCCCTATGCCGAGTATGGCGACGCGCAACTGCGCACTTTCCTGGCCAGCCATGCGCTGGCACACCGGCCGGGCACGGTCTTTGAATACTCCAACCTGGGCTATGGCTTGCTAGGCACGGCCCTGGCAACCCAGGCGGGCACCAGCTATGAAAACCTGCTGCAGGAGAAAATTGCGCGTCCACTGGGTTTGCGCTCTACCTCGACCACCGCCACGCCCGCCATGCGTATCCGCCTGGCACAAGGCCATTTGAGCGATGGAAAACTAGCCCATAATTGGGATTTCCAGGCCATCGCCCCGGCCGGCGCCGTCTACTCCGATGCGCGCGACATGCTGATTTATCTGCAATCCTATATGAACAAATCCAGCGCAGCCCAGCAATTGGCCGTGCAGCCGCAAAAGTCCATTGAAAAAGGAAATGGCACGAGGATCGGCCTGGCCTGGATCATCGATCAGGCCAAAGGCCAGCCATACGCCTGGCATAACGGCCAGACCGGCGGCTACGCCAGCTTTGCCGGCTATACGCTGAACGGCAAACGGGGCGTGATCATCCTCAGCAGTACCGCCAACGACGTCGATGGACTGGGCCTGGCCAGCCTGGTGCCGGGCACCTTGCCGGCCCTGAAAAAACCGACGCCGCTGCCGAAGGAAATCGCCATCGCGCCATCCGAGCTGGCGCAATACGCAGGTGACTATACGCTGGCGCCCAACTTCATTCTGACCGTGCGCCAGGGTCCCGACGGCTTGCTGGTGGGCGCCACCGGCCAGGGCGAAGCACCGGTCTACGCCAGCGCCAAAGACCGCTTTTTCTACAAGGCCGTCGATGCGCAGCTGGAATTCAAGCGCGATGGCAAGGGAGTTATTACGGGTTTGGTACTGAAGCAGGATGGGCAGACGATGCCGGCCCAGCGCAAGCCCCAAGCTTAATTTTGTAGTAAAGCTTAGGTTTCTAACCTTATCCCGGAAGCAAGACTATTTTCCGGCAATTATCTTCTTTCTTATCGAAGATCTTATACCCTTCCACCGCCTTATCGAGCGGCAAGCGATGTGAAATAATCACTTCCGGCTTCAGCTTGCCTTGCTCGATGAACTGCAATAGTTCAGGCATGTATTTCTGCACATGCGTTTGCCCGGCTTTCACGCCGATGCCTTTCTCAAAAATATCACCAAATAAAAAGCCATGGATAAAACCGGCATACACGCCAGGTACGCTGATCATGCCGCCACGCCGGACGGCGGCGATGCACTGGCGCAGCGCCTTACCGCTGCTGCCTTCCAGCTTGAGGGCAGTCAAGGTCGTTTCCAGGCCGCTGCCTTTAGCTTCAAAACCAACCGCATCAATCACGCCGTCAACGCCTCGGAAATTGGTATTTTCGATAATATATTCAGCAGCATCTGTTTCATCAAAATTAATCGGGATCACGCCATAGGTGGCGCGTGCAAACTCCAGGCGATAAGGGTGATGATCTACCATAAAGATTTTTTCGGCGCCCAGCATGCGCGCCGAAGCAGCGGCCATTTGCCCTACCGGTCCCGCGCCGAAGATGGCAAGACTGGAGCCCGGGCCCACGCCGGCATTCAATACTGCTTGATAGCCGGTCGGCAGGATATCGCTGAGGAATAGTACTTGTTCATTATCGAGCGTATCGGGTATCTTGATCGGGCCAACATTCGCATTGGGTACGCGCACATATTCAGCCTGGCCGCCAGGAACCCCGCCATACAGATGGCTGAATCCAAACAGCGCGGCGCCTGGCCGCAGGCTTTTCTTGTTGATGATGGTGCCGCGATCGGGATTCGTTGTTTCACAGGCAGAAAACAGATCCATTTCACAGAAAAAACAACTGCCGCAAGCTATCACAAACGGCACCACCACCCGGTCGCCGAGCTTGACTTTGGTGACCGCCGGACCGGCATCGACCACCACGCCCATGAATTCATGGCCCATGATGTCGCCCTCCTTCATGCCCGGCACCTTGCCACGATACAAATGCAAGTCCGAACCGCAAATGGCGGTGGCAGTAATTTTCAGGATGATATCGTCCGGCTGCTGCAAAACAGGGTCGGGAACCGTGTCGACTTTAACTTCGTGGGCCGAGTGATAGACTAATGCGCGCATGAATGCCTCCTTGGTCAGTGAGGCTAGACCATATGATGATCATGGCAAAGTTCGTATCAGCACGCGCGCCGCAGTCTTGTAGGAACAATACCGCCACTTGTCGCTAAATATGTATGCAGGCAACTGCGCCAAGAGAAAAATTTCCGCACTTATCCCTGCGTTCGCCATGACGTAGCTGGAAATATGCTCATCGTGGCCGGCGGCTTTCATAAAAGGCCAGGAATTCGGCCGCTGGCAGTGCTTTGGCAAACAACCAGCCCTGGCCGAATTCCACCTTGCGCTCCAGCAAATAGTCCGCTTGCGCCTGGGTTTCTATGCCTTCGGCGACGACCAGCATGTTCAGGGTGCGCGCCATGTCTATGATGTGCGGCGTGACGCTGCTGGTGGCGGCGTCGGTGGCGATGGTGTCGACAAAGGACTTGTCGATTTTCAGGGCGTCCAGCGGCAGGTTTTGCAGGCTGGACAGGCTGGAATAGCCGGTGCCGAAATCGTCGATGGCCACCGCATGGCCACGCGCGCGGGCTTTTTCGATGGTGGTCCGCGCCGCTTCGACGTTGATGAAGCCCCGTTCGGTCGCTTCCAGCCAGATCTGCTGCGCCTCGATGCCGGTGCCGGCCAGAGATTGCTCCAGCACGTCGAGCACCCTGCCCGTCTCGATATCGCTGGCGCACAGGTTGATCGCGATGTGCAATGCGCGGTCGGCCACCAGCGCGGCGCGCATGTCGGCGATCACGTTGTCGATCAGCTGGTCGGTGATCGGCAGGATCAAACCATCTTCCTCGGCCACCGGGATAAACAGGTCGGGCCGTATCATGCTGCCGTCCGGACGGCGCCAGCGTATCAGCGCCTCGGCGCCCACGCACACGCCCGTGTCGAGCGCAATGATGGGTTGATAATGCACAAAGAATTCGCGCTGCTCGACGGCCAGTTTCAGTTCGCCAAGCAGGGACAGGCGCCGGCGCGATACCCACACGATACCAGCCACGATCAGCGCGGCAAATAGCAGGCCCAGCGGCAGCAAGACGATTTGCTCGTTGCGCAGCCGCGCTTCAAGCTTGCTGCGCGGTTCGGTGACGATGGCGGTCAAGCCGTCGCCGGGCACCACGGCATAGATGGTCTTTGCATCGCTGCCAGCGCCGCCCGTTTTTTCCCGCTCCATCAGGCTTTTGACCAGGGCCGGGTCGGGATCATGCAAAGTGCCCAGCACGGCGCCGCTGCTGGTGGCCATGGCCAGCTGGATTTCATCGTCGGTGATCACATCGGCAAAGCGCACAGGGTCGATCAGCACCTTGTGCGACAGATAGGCCACACCCACCATTTTCTTGCCGGCGCTGACGCTGGGGTGCAGATCGATATCCACGCCGATGCCATTGTCCAGCAGGAATTGCGGCGGACTGACCTTGACCACATCGCGCTCGATGCCGCTCGAGGTACATTTGAGCAAGCCATTTTCCACGTAGCCGATGTCATCGACGCTGCGCGTGCGTATCGTGGTGCGGCGCATGCGCTGGATATGCGCTTCGGAGCACGGCATTTCTATCAGCGGTTCAAAGCTGCGCAAGGCGGCGCTGGCGTCGCGAAAAGTGCGTTCGGAGCGCATCAGCGCGTGGCGGGCCAGCAAATGCAAACGTTGCTGTTCGGCCGCCACCGCGCGTTCCTGCGACCATTGCCATGCAACGGTGATCGGCACGGCCACGCCAGCGATTGCGGCCAGCACGCCGAGTATGATGATGCGATTCCTGCGCATGCGCGCCTCCTGCCCTTGGACTGTTTTTGTTAGATGATTGATATGTATTTCTAGGTGGAATCATATTACAGCCAAGGCTTGCGCATGTGAAACTTGTTGATTGGTTACATTTCAATGCCCGATTGAGGCACTGGCCTGGCCAGTATCAACACCAGCACCGCCACCACGGCCGCCAAGGCGCCCGCGAGATACAGCACGCTGGAAAAGCCATCAATGAACGCTTGCCGTCCGGCCGCTTGCGCCACGACCTGCATGGCTGGCGGCAAGTGGCCAAACGCTTCGGCCGCATTGCCGGCCACGATGCGCCCTACCATTTCGGGTGAAGATGTCCATCCGTGCAATAAAGCCAGGCGCTCGAAAGACGATGCCGTGCGCAAGGCCAGCACGGCGCCCAGGCCACCCACGGCCAGTACGATGCCGACAAAGCGGGTAGTCGTGCTGATGCCGGAACCCATGCCCGAGCGTTCGCGGGGGATGCAGGCCAGGATGGCTTTTTGCGTGGTGCCATTCAAGAGGCCCGCGCCGGCACCCGTGATCAGCATGCCCTGCGCCACCAGCCAGTACGACACGCTGACGGCGGCCAGCGCGGTGGCCACATTGCCAACGGCCACGATCAGCAAACCGGTAACGAGGATGCCCCGGTCAGACAAACGCCGCCCGGCCAGCGGCGCCAAACGGGAAAACACCACCATCGCCACCGCGAACGGCAGCATGGCGCAGCCGGCCACCACCGCCGAATAGCCAAACGCATTTTGCAGATACAGCGGCAGAAAGGTCATCAGCACCTGCGCGGCGATGGCGTAGCCAAACATGCCCAGCACGGCGCCCACGAACAAGCGCTGGCCAAACAGCGACAAATCGACCATGGGCGCGCGCTGGCGCCGTTCAAAGACGATGAAAGCGGCCAGCAGCAGCGCGCCGCCGGCAAAGCGCAGCACGGTGATGCTGCTGGTCCAGCCCGCCACGCTCGCCTCGATCAGGCCCCAGATGATGCAGAACAGGCCAGCCGAGAATAGCGCCGCACCCAGCGGATCGAAGCTGGCGTTGCCGGCGTTCTTCGATTCATCCACATGACGGCGCACCAGCATGATCAGAATGGCTACCACCGGCAAATTCAGGTAGAAGATCCAGCGCCAGTTGATGACGCTGGTGATCAGGCCGCCCAGCAAGGGCGCCACCGTCATCGCCACGCCCATGGCCGCGCCCCAGATCGACCAGGCCCGCGTGCGTTCACGCTCGCCGTGGAAAGTATGGCCGATCACGGCCAGCGCGGACGTCAGCAGCAAGGCGGCGCCCAAGCCCTTGACGGCGCGCGCGACATTCAAGACGGTGGTAGTCCAGGCCATGCCGCACAGCAAGGAAGCCAGGGCGAACACGGCCAGGCCGAACAGCATGACTTTGCGCCGGCCCAGACGGTCGGCGATACTGCCAGCCGGCAAGAGGAAGGAGGCGAAGGCCAGCATATAGGCGCTGACCACCCATTCCACATCGACAAAGCTGGCGTTGAGGGAGCGGGCGATCGATGGCAGCGAGACGGCCACGACATTGGTGTCGAGCATGATCAGCGCGCACACCCCCGAGCAGGTATATAAGGTCCAGTTGAGATTTTTCATGCCTGTATTTTAGGCAGTAGTATGTTATTTCCTGTTATAAGACAAGCGGCTTATAATTTCCCCATGGTGAATACAGAACATACTGAAAAACAGATGGAGCTGCGGCATTTCCGCTGCGTGCTGGCGGTGGCCAACAGCCTGCATTTCGCGCGGGCCGCCACCGAACTGGGCATTTCGCCGCCCGCGCTGACCAAGCAGGTGCAGGAAGCAGAAGCCCTGCTGGGCACGCGCTTGTTTCAGCGCAGCAAACGTTCGGTAGCGCTGACGGCCGCAGGCGACCTGTTTGTGCTCGAAGCGCGGCGCGCCCTGGCGCAGCTGGAACAGGCGCAGGAGGTGGCCCGGCGCGCGGGCCGTGGCGAACTGGGGCGGCTGGAAATCGGCTACATAGCCTCGGCTGCCTATTCCGGTGTGCTGCAAACGCAGTTTTCGCGTTTCCGTGCGGCCCACCCGGGCATCCATATCAGCGCGCGCGAATATGCGATGGAATTGCTGCCCGACTTGCTGGACCAGGGACGGCTGGACCTGGCCTTCGTGCGCCCGCCCCTGCACTTGCCGGAAGGACTCGATAGCGTGGTGCTGCTGCGCGACCGCTTCGTGCTGGCCGTGCATGCCGACAGCGTGCTGGCGCAATTGCCAGGCGCCAGCATCGCACCGACCGTGCTGGCGCAATCGGCCTTTATCGTGCCGGAACAGGAATGGGGAACCGTGGAAGTGAGCCGGCGCGGCGGCTTTACCGCGCAGGTAGTGTCGCGGCCGGGCAGCCTGGTGGCGGTATTGACGGAAGTGTCGCTGGGCGCCGGCTGCGCCATCGTGCCCCACTCCCTGATGGCCACCGTCAATATGCCGGGCGTGACTTACCGCGAACTGGCCGGCCCCTTGATCAGCTCGGAAATCGCGGCGGCCTTCCGCCGCCACGAACAGGCGCCCGCCGCGCGGCTTTTTATTACGCAATTGCGCGCGGCGGGCTTACCGTAACCGAAGACAGCGTTCGCCTGCGCGCGCCCTTCCAACAGCCTTCTGGCGACCCGAGCGCCAGACAGATGCGCTCGATCACCTGGGCCATCCGGTGCACATCAAACCTTCCAAGGTGTCAACGAGATCGCGTTGACATGTCATTACCATCTCGTTGACAGCCTCTTTGACACGCCAAGCCGCATTTTTCGGTGCTCAACAGCTGGCATGAAATTTGATTACTCCAGCTTACTAACTTCATCAATGGGAAACTGCATGAGCCTCAATAGTAAGCTTGATTTCAAATGGAACACCCAGCCTGTGGTGCTTAAACAGACGCAAGCCAGCTTGCAACAGTTACGACTGCAAGTGAGCTTAAATGAAGAGCACGTTTATCTGAATATAAGCCTTAGTGGAGAGCAAGAGCTTGATCTGGGTGAACGTAGCCATCACTATTGCCTGCTGACACTAGCCCGCCAACGGCTCAGCGATGCCCGGCGCGGCATCGATGTCAGCGGCCAGGGCTGGTTGAACCGCAAGGAACTGGCGCACATGCTCGGACTCGATCCCAGCCACCTGAATATCCAGATCCACCGCCTGCGCCAGCAAATCGCCGAGGCCTTACCGTCCGGCATGCAACTCGACGAAGTGGTTGAACGACGTCGTGGCGAGCTGCGCTTCGGCGCGCTGCCGTTTTGCATCGTACGCGGCTCCAGTATCGAAGGGGAATATCTCTTGCCGTGCAATCCGGTGTAATCAACGGTAAGCACCCGTAATCGCGGGCCTTGCCTGACTACCTTAAGATTAACTCATCGGCACTGCAGTACACGGCGCCCCACCGAAACGGAAGCAATATGGACATCCAGCTCAACTTCATCAATCGCTCGTACGACCAGAATAACAGCTCGGTATTTCTGTTTCAGAAAAACGCCGCGAGCCGGCACGATGAGCTGGCCACCGCCTGGAAGGTCATCCGCAACTGCGGCCAGAACAGCCACCATCCACTGGTGTATTCGACCGACCTGCAAGCATGCATCAGTGATGAATATGGCAACTACTCGCCGCGCAAGGCTGTGCGGGCGGGCGAGCTGCTCACCGTCTCGGCGCTGCCATCTGGCCGCCGCTTTGCGTATGCCGGCGCCAATAGCAATTCGCTGGATACTGTTGTGCGCAACGATTTGCTGCGGGGCGCCATCAATGTCTGCGTGTATAGCCAGGACCGGCTGCTGGCGACCAAGACCAATGTGGCGCCGGGACAAAAAGCCATATTCCAGTTCCAGCCTACCTTATGGATAGGCGCGGCGGCGCAGGTCGTCGAAGGGCGAGCGCTGAGTTCGGCAATTCTCAACGACGTCAATACCGAATTTTCGCTGCAGGGTATCGCCAGCGCCGACATTGTGATGTCAGGCGGAGGGCCGGGCCGGAACGCCCTGCCGCTGCAGTTCACGCTAGAAAATATTGCCATGGCTTAGGGAGCATGCTGGGCCTGCAACGTCCGCCGGTCAGCACACCGGTTTGTTTTACCACCACTACAGGAAATTCTTGTCATGTCTATTCAGCTTAACTTCATCAACCGCTCCAACGATTCCAACAATTCGCAGATCGTTATCTTCCAGAAAAACATAGCGACCGACTTCGACGAACTGGCCGTCGCCTGGCGCGTGATCCAGAATTGCGGCGTGTCGGACAACCATCCGTTCACCTTCCCGATGTCGATGGCGGTCGGCGCCAGCGATAGCTGGGGTAACTTCACGCCGCAAATTCCTGCGGAAAACGGCGACATGTACCACGTCGAGCTGACCGGCTCCGGCGATACCCTGTCCCATTGCGGCCCGGCCACCAGCAGCAGCGAAGTGCAGCTGCGTAACGACCTGGCCAAGGGCGCCATCAACGCCGGCATCTACAAGGATGGCCGCCTGCTGGCCCAGAAGACCAATGTCGCGCCGGGCCAGAAGGCAGTGTTCCAGTTCAAGCCGACCATCTGGATCGGTGTGGTGTCGCAGGTCACGCAAGGCACTGTCATGAACTCGGCCATCATCTCCGACGTTAATACCGAACTATCGCTGCTGGGCATCATCAGCGCCGACATCGTCCTGACCGGCGGCGGCCCCGGCAAGAACTCAACGCCGTTCTCGTTCAAGCTGGAAAACATCCAGAGGGCCTGATTGGCCTGAGCAGCATTTCAGCGCGCCGCCGTTGGCGGCGCGCGTGGCTCGTACTTCCCCTCTGTGAAATTTTTCACGCGCGCCAGCCTGGTCTTTGCCACCGGCTAAGCCTGACTGCCCCTCTACACTGGAAATGCTCCCGCCATGACCGCGATTGTGATCAATGAAACCTGGACCGCCTTCCGCGGCAAGCTGGTATTCGACTTCACGATGTATCGTAGCGATAAGCATGGCGTCAGCACCGTCAAGGTCTATTTCAAGGGAAACCAGGAACACCGCGTGCATGAAATTTCGCTGCCGTCCGACTGCCCGCGCCATTTCAGTTTCCAGTTCAATCGTAGCGCCGAAGGTGAAGTCTACGTCAAAGGCATGCTGCGCCGCGAATCGAACCATCATGGCGGCGGCACCGTTCGCATCGGCGTCTTTGCCGACATCGTCCATGGCCATCAGGGCCAACATGACGAGCAGCATTTCGAAGGCTTCATGATCTCCGTCGACGCCCATGACAGGCCGCCGAAGCCCGATCCTATCCCAGATCCCATACCCGATCCCGATCCCGACTATCCCGAGCCCTCCCCGCAACCCGTTATCGAACCGGTGCACGGCGATCTGTTCCCCTATATTTATGTGCGCAAATGGCCGACCGTCAGCGCGGCGGAGCTGCGTCTGCGCTTTATCTGCTATGTGCCGCCCATGGCCAGCCCAGCAGGCAATACCCTGTACGAAGCCCTGCTGGCTGCACGCCCCGCCGGCCGCGAAGCCATGGAAGACCTGGCGCTGCGCTATATCGAGGGCGACGCCGGCTGCGAACCGCCGTTTCTTGGACTGCCCGGCGATCTGCCTGCACCATTGCACCGCTTCGCCGACGTGGCGCTGGCCGCGCAACAATTATGCGGGCAGCCGCAAGCGCTGCGGCAGCGCATCCACGAGCTGCTGCACACCACAACGGACGAGCAAATCGCCGAGCTGCTGGCCAGCCCGGCCTGTCTTGAGGCAAGCGCCGCAGCCTGGCAAAGCTATTTTGCGCTGATCCTCATCCTTGGCTACGACTACGCACTGCTGACCACGCTAATCCGTTTCCTGGGCGCTGTCCACCTGCTCAATTACCTGTACACCCCGGCCTTGCCAGCGCCAGTGCCGCCGACCACCGCCACCTTGGCGGCACTGGCCAACGCCTCCATCATGCTGCCGGCCGCCATTTTCCCGCTACCAGCACCTGCCGCCTCGCCCCCGGCTACGGACGGCTGGATCGCCCCCTATGCGATCGGCGACTTGCAAATGGTGCGCCAGCGCCTGCTGCGCTACGAGGCAGGCGAGCTCGCTTACATAGAAAACGTCATGCGCGGCGAGCGCAAGGAGGTGGGCCGCAAGCGCACCCACCGTCAGCTGGACTACCAGCGGCAGCACAGCGGCAGCGAGGCGCTACTGGAAAACCAGGCCGCCGACGAACGCAATAGCCTGCTGGAAGAGGCGCGGCGCGCGGTGGCGGAGAAAACCGTCGGCCACAAGTACACCGACTTCCAGACCAGCTACGGCCCGCCAACCCAGGCGACACTGAACGGCGCCTGGGATGAAAGCGTCACCCAGGGCAAACTGCCAGGTACCGACGACATCACCCGCTTTGCACGCGAGGTGCTGAATAAAACCGTCAACAGCATCACCCGGCAGGTGGGCCAGGTGCGCGGCAGCAGCACCTTGAGCGAGAACGAAGAGACTGTACTGAGCGTGATCGACAACAGCAGCCGGGACAGCCATATGTCGGCCGTATTTCGCTGGCTGAACCAGGTCTACGAGGCGTGCGTGGTCAACTATGGCAACCGCCTGATGATCGAATTCATGCTGCCGCACCCGGCGGCCGGTTTCATTGCGGACGAGCAAAGACTGGATGGCTTGGATTTCCGTCGGCCGCGCCCGCCCGATAGCCTGGGACTGAGCTCCTTCCGTGCCATCACCACCGACAATTACGCCGAGTTGGCCGCCGCCTATTGCGTCACCGAGCTGGAACCGCCACCGGCGCCACGCAAATATGCCTCGGCCACGCTGCGTGGTGGCGGGGAAAAACTGCTGGCCGTGCCAGACGGCTATATGGTGGCGCAAGCCTACGTGCAATTCATCACGACGCCGGCAGATGCTGCCGCGCCACCAGTGCTGGTGGGTCGCGAGTTGTTCAGCGCGACCGAGCCTGCGCCAGCCAGCCGCCACTTCGGGGAAGACCAGATGATCGCCATCGCCGTGGGCGGCGGCGTGCAGCAATTGTCGCCACCGTCCGGGGACGAGACGCTGGTCAACGTTGAGATCGTCTGCCTGCCGATGCCGACCATGTACGACGCCTGGCGGATCAAGATCTACCACGCCATCATCAACGCCTACCAGCGGCTATGTACGCAGTACTACAACCATGCCGGCGCCACGCCGGGAGAGCGCAATGCGGGCCGCTCACCGCAAATGCTGCGCCAGATCGAACGCCGCGAACTCAAGCGCGCCTGTCTGCGCCTGCTGCTGCAACTGGCGCCCGGCGCCAATCAGCCCGGCCAGCCGCGCTACCTGCAATTCTTTGACGATGCCTTCGAATGGGATGAAATGAGCTACCGCTGCTACGCGGGCGTCGATGCGGCGCGGCCCGCAAGCGGCGCTGGCCTGGCCGATGGCGACGAGCTGTTCAGCAGCTTCCTGCAGGCCGACAGCACCCGCGTGCTGCTGCCGGTGCACCCGCCGCGCATGATGGCGCTGCTGTATTACTTATCATCTGGACAATTGTGGGATGGCGACAACCGCCTGGCGCCGTTGAACGCCCGCGACGTTGGCATCGTCGACGAGATGAAGCGGGCCGGCATGCTGGCGCGGCGCCACGGCGTACGGGTCGGCCAGCCATGGCAAGTCATCGTGCCGACCGCCATGCAGGTGCTGGACGGCTGTCCGCTGCCCCGGCATGGTGTCAGCCAGCCGGAAACACTGCCGCCGGGCAGCGGGGAGCAAGCCTCATGAGCATCAGCTTTCCGCCTCTGCCGCCGTTCTTTATCCAGCCAGGTTTTGGCGATATGCCGGTCGGCTCGGTGATCGCCTTTGCCGGCCCCATCGCCAGCCCACGGAAGGCTTCTGCGCCCGTCGCCGGCGCCAGCGTCGAAGCGCTGGGCTGGTTGGTCTGCGACGGCCGCATGCTGGACAGCAACGATTATCCGCAGTTGTACGTAGTGCTCGGCCATCTGTATGGTGGCCTGGGCCAGCAGTTCCGGCTGCCCGACTACCGGGGCTACTTCCTGCGCGGAATGGATAGCGGCAAAGGCAACGACGGCGATGCGGACCAGCGCACCGATCCGGCCGGCGCCACTACCCTCAACCAGGGCGTCGGCTCACGCCAGGAGGATGCCCTGCAAACGCATGAGCATCTCTATAAATCGGCGCCAACGCCGGCCGCGCCATCAGGACCCGGCAGCGTGGCCGGTGCGCCTGCCAGCAGTCCGGCCCTGACCGAGGGCGGCCCCACCAACGGCCTGACGCCGCCTGGCGGCGTGCGGGTCAGCACTACGGAGACCCGGCCGAAAAACATCTACGTCAGCTATCTCATCAAATGCACCTACGGCCTGCACCAGCACCGCCACCACTTCCATTTTGCTCATCAGGAGAAACTGCCATGACTTACCCGAACATCCGTTTTATCGCCTATGCCCTTGACACCATGCCGCCAAAAGATAGTGATGGCAAACAAAGCTACCTTGGCGTCCCCGCCGTGCCCGCCGACGCCTTGCATACAGCAGACATTGACGCCCGCTGCGGCCTGATGCTGCGCGCCATGCAAACCGCGGCTGCCCGGCTGCCCACCAGTTCGCCGCCGCTACCGCCGGGCAGCGTGCTCAATGTCTTCATGGCGCCCGAGTTCTTTTTTCGTGGTCCGCTAGGCGCCTACTCGATGGAAGAGGTCCAGCTGGTGATCACGCGTCTGCAAACCATCACGGCCACCCCCGATTGGAGCGACTGGTTGTTCGTGTTCGGCAGCATTCTGGGTTTTTCGTCGCCCACTTTTGACACGCCGCCCTACGCCATCGATCCATCCAAGCCGAAGGAAGTCTACAATTTTACGCTGACCCAGCTGGGCGGACCCGGCAACGCCGACGGCATCGGCGCCAACGTGGTGGTGAAGGAGCTGCAGTCCGGCTGCGACTTTATCGCTGGAGTCCAAGGCCAGGGGTCCCAGCTGATCGGCAACGTCAATTACATTGCAGCAAGCGCCTATGGCCCCGGCCGTGAACAGCAGCAGCTGGACTATAACGGCGCCGCTATCTTCACGCAGCAGGACATTACCTGGGGCGTGGAAATCTGCCTCGACCACTACACCAATATCGGCGCCACCGGACGTCTGCAGCGCTCGCCACAACTGCCCGGCGACCGGCAGATCCAGGTGCAATTAGTGCCATCCGGTGGTATGTCCATCCAGCAATTACAAACCATGGCCATGCCAGGCGGCTATATCTTCAATTGCGACGGTGCTGCCGGTGGTAGCGCCACGCTGGCCCAAGTCAACCCCGCTGGCAGGCCACCCGCATTTTCACTTTCCAATATCCCGGCCGCAAACACCTGTCCGGTTGACAACGGCCCCATCGCCTTGCCCGACAGCTCGCCGCCTCCGGTGCCTGCCTCGGTCGCCAGCGAAGAGCTGTTTGCAGGTGGCGCGGGCAAGGTCATCCTGTTTGCACCGGTCGCCACGCCAGCACCAGCCACCGTACGCGGCCATGTGCCACCCCAGCCACTGACCTGGCCCGCCAGCGAGGCCTATCAATTCGATTTCCAGCTGGTCTACGATGAAGAGAATGTCTTCGTGGCGGCCTTGTGCAAAATTCGCAGCCCCCTCAAGAACTTTGGCGACCGCAGCTATTTCCTGCCCTTGAGCATGAAAACCAAGGATATCAACAATCAGGATATCAGCTTCAACATCCATCTTGATGGTCCAGCTGGCAATTTCAGCAATTCGATACGCTGCCAGGTCGTTACGCGTGACTTCAGCTGCGACGGCATCTTCCTGCTGTTCAACGACCGCGATAACGGAACCAGCCCCCTTTACCAAGTTGCCTGGTAGGAGTGCGCCATGCCCCTCGCCACCGTCATCGGTATCTACCCAGCCGTCGATTTCGCATGGACTGGCAGGACCGTCGACCAACCGCGCATGGAACGGACAGGCGCTGACGCCGGCTGCCCGCGCTACGGACGATGAGGCCGCCGAAACGCTGAAGCAAGGCCAATGGTAGCGCCTGCCGGCGCCGTTGCCGGCAAGTGCAAGAGCCGCCGTGGCAGAAACGCCGCTGGTATCGTGCATCATGCCCACGCGCGGGCGTCCGGCATTTGTCGCCCGCTCCATCGTCTACTTTTTACGCCAGGATCAATGACAATCGCATGGGCTACGTCGCCATCAACCATGCTGGCAACACCAGCCCCAAGGATACGGCCAAGCGGCGCTCGCGGCCTGATGTATTTTTTCACTCACCAGGAAAGTAATATGAAATACTTGACAGACGCTCAGTTGGGCATAGACGTATCGCATTACAACGGCGACATCGACTGGGCCAAGGTCGCTGCGGATAAGAACAAACCGAAATTTGTCTATATGAAAGCCACCGAGGGCCGCAGCATTGTCGATGCAAAGTACCAAGACAACCGCAAGCGCGCCAAGGAACATGGACTATTGTGTGGCGCCTACCACTTCTTCGTACCTGAGGTTCCGGTGCAGGAGCAGGTCGAGCACTTTTGCAAAGTGGTGGGCAGCGTCGAGGGCGAACTGCCGCCCATGCTCGATGTAGAACATTCGGGGCTGGCCAAGCATGCCTACGCCGCCGCCCTCATGCAGTGGCTGCAGCAGGCAGGCGATCGGCTGAAGTGTGTGCCCGGCATCTACGCCGGCCCGTACTTCTGGAATAGCAACGTAGGCTCGTTCACACCGTTCCTGGCCTCGCCACTATGGATCTCCAACTTCACCCAGGCGTCCCACCCCTTGCTCATGTCGGGCGCCACCAGCTACACGTTCTGGCAATACACCGACTCGACGAAAATCGACGGCATCGCCGGGAAGGTCGACATGGACCGCTATGCCGGCTCGCTAGCCCAGTTGAAAACGCTGCTATGCGGCCAGCAGCGCACATTGATCACGGATCAATCTCTGGCGGCGGACGGCGCAAGGCCATATGTTCCCACACGGCCACCAATACCAGCACGCAAGTGGTGATGCAGGTCAGGATCAGCGGCGAGTACAGCCGGCCATAGGCCATCGGGATCAGGGCCAGGATGATCAGCAGGCCCAGCAGATGCGACAGCGGCGGCGTGGGCCGGTCGTTGCTGACCCATTTGAACAGCGCATTGCCCAGCAGATACATGATCGGACCGGCCAGCATGGCGCTGATGCCGGCAAAACTGGTTTCATCGCCATGCATCAGGGCCAGTTCGTCGGCCACGGCGCTGACGATCACGCCGCCGATGATCAGCACGTGGATATAGGTGTAGGCCACGCGGGCGATGCGGCCCGGATCTTTTGAGTGAGAAATACGCTGATGGCCGGCTTCGGCGCCCGTGTCGAAATAAATCCACCACATGGCGATGCTGCCGACCAGCGCCGACAAGAAGCCCAGCCAGGCACCGCTGCTCCATTCCATGCCGGAAAACGTGGCGCCCGTGACCAGCAGCGATTCACCGAGGGCGATGATGACGAACAGGCCGCAGCGCTCGGCCATATGGTTGCCGTCGACATCCCAGTCGGCCGTCGAGGAACGGCCAAGGCCAGGCACGCGGAACATCATCCACGGACCGGCCAGGTCGATCAGCAGCGCCACGGCCCACCAGCAGATGCGCAGTTCCGGCGCGGCCAGGCCGCCGGCGATCCAGAAAATACCGGCAAACGCGGCCCACGCGGCGAGCCGCTGGAAGTTGCGGCGGCGCTCCAGCGATTCGGCGCGCACGGCCCAGCAGGCAAACAGCGGGCGGCCCAGCTGCATGGCCACATAGGCGGCGGCAAAGGCCAGGCCGCGCGTGCCGAATGCTTCGGGAATCGAGGCGGACATGACCAGGCCGCCCAGCATCATCACGAATAGCACCACGCGTACGGGTATGCGCTCGGGGTCCAGCCAGTTGGTGATCCAGGAGGTATAGATCCAGACCCACCATACGGCCATCAGCAAAAATGCCGTCTGCAGCCAGCCCATGGCGCTCAAATGGGCCAGCAAGCCGTGCGATAGTTGCGTCACAGCAAACACGAACACCAGGTCGAAGAACAGCTCGACCATGCCGACCTTGCCGCTCTCATGCCCGCCGCGCTTGCGCAGCAGGGATTTTGTCAATTCCATACAACCTCTTTCTTTATTCATCGCTGACCGTGCTGGCAACAAGCGGGCCGGCCAGGCGCATCATGCGCGGTGACGGCATCTTACGGCAAACCGCCCCGGCGCCAAAGTTTTCGGACTTACTTGACGGGTGTCGGCAAGGGCAGTCCGGCGAAATGCGCCTGCAGATTATCGACCACCAGCTGGCCCATGGCGTGGCGCGTCTCAACGGTCAGGCTACCCACGTGCGGCGTCAGCACCACATTGGGCAAGGCGCGCAAGGCGGCCGGCACCCGCGGCTCGTCGCTGAAGACATCAAGCCCGGCCGCGCCCAGGCGGCCATCTTGCAAAGCGGAAATCAGCGCCTCTTCATCGACCAGCGCGCCGCGTGCGATATTGATCAGGGTGCCTTGCGGGCCCAACGCTTCCAGCACGGCCCGGTCGACCGCCTTGTGGGTGGCCGGCGTGCCTGGCGCGCTGACGATCAGGCAATCGCTTTGTTCGGCCAGGGCCAGCAGGGAATCGGTGCGCAGCACGGTGGTATTGGCCACCGGACGCGGCTGGTAATAGCGCACGTGCACGCCAAAGGCGGCCAGGCGCAGCGCAATCGCTTGCCCGATCTGCCCAAAACCGAAGATGCCGGCCGTCTTGCCGCGCAGGCTGGACGCGGGCTTCAACGGTACGCGCTGCTCCCAGGCGCCGTCGCGCACATAGCGGTCCAGCGCGGGAATCTGGCGCACGCTGGCCAGCAGCAAGCCCAGCGCCACGTCGGCCACGTCGTCTGTCAGCACATTCGGCGTGGTGGTGACCGCAATGCCGCGCTGGCGGGCCACGTCCAGCGCCAGACCATCGAGACCCACGCCATTGATGGCGATGATTTCCAGCACGGGCAGCAAGCCCATGTCGGTGGCGTTCAAGCCCAGCGCGCCCGTGGTGACGACAGCGCGGATGCGCGGCGCCAGTTCGGCCAGCCAGGCGTGGCGCTGCTCGGGCGCGACCTTCCAGGCATGGTGGCAGGTGTAGGCTTGTTCCAGTTGGGCGTTGACGGAGGCCGATGGGCTGGCGGCGAGGATTAACAGGTCGGGTAGCATGGGGATAGAGTCAGAGTGATGGGCAGACTCAACTTAGCATAGTTGGCGGCTGGCCGGCTAGCCTGCCCGTGCAACTACTTAGCTACTGGGGCAAGGAACTTGTTTGACCTTGCCGCCCGTCTTGAAGGGATCGGCGCCCGAACCGGGATTTTCTGCCAGGGCATAACAGGCCGAACCGGCTGCAGTCCGTACGCGCGAAGCTGGCCGGCCATCGGCGGTAAGATAATCTTCCACCGTCAGCACGGGACCGCCACGGTAGGCGCGGGCGACCAGCTTCTGGAATTTTGTCTGGCTTTCCAGCGGCGCTGGCGCCAGCCACGGCGTTTCCTTGCCTACTTCTTTGCGCATGGCCTTGTCGATGGCCGCCACGGACAGGCGCGCCCGCGTGCGCAAGTCTTCGGTGGAGGAAGTGGCTGAGGTGGCCAGTTCATCGACGGGAGGCAAGATAATCGTTTCGACCAAGGCGGGCGCAGGCACGCTGGCTGGCGGCAAGGCCCTGGAGGCAGGTGTGCGCGATGAGGGACGTGGCATGGTCATCGGCAGCGGCAATTGCGCGGCTGCAATCGGTGTTGCCGGCCGGGACGGCATCAAGGTCATGAAAGCCACTTCGGTATAGTGCTTCAATTGCCGCGCCGGCAAGCTCAGGAAATACAGGCCCAGTCCATGCATGGCCAATATCAGCGCCACGGCAGCGCCCCTCAGGCTCAATAGCCGCCTGCTCAATTCCCTGTTTTGCCCCGGCAGATCCATGCTTGTCCTATAGGCGCTCATGCGCGGTACACCATTGTAGGCAAACTTTCTCAAAAGAATAATTAAATCCACAAGGTATCGCCTGGCGCCACTTTTTTTCGCGCATTCCAGTACTTGCACCTTGCCTGGCCTGCAACACTGTTGCGTGGCCTGCCGTTTTATTCGAAAAAAAACCGTGCGGGCGCCACGCAAGTCATATCCTGACTATATAATGATAATCATTCTCATTTATATTCAACCAATATTGCTATGCGCCAATTCCACTGCACCCCTACCCCCTTCGCCCTGGCCGCCTTCTTGCTGGCCAGCGCTGCCGCCCAGGCGCAAACCGCGCCCGCCGCAGATACAGCGCAGGCACTGCCCACGGTCGTCGTCAACGCTTCGGCCGATGCGTCGGCCGAAGGCTTGTCGCGCGCCTATGCCGGTGGCCAGGTGGCGCGCGGTGGCCGCGTGGGCATCTTGGGTAGCGTGGACATGATGGACTCGCCGTTTGGGGGCACCAGTTATACGCAGCAATTCATTTCTGACCAGCAAGCACGCAGCGTGGGCGATTTGTTGCAAAGCGATCCGGCCGTGCGCCTGTCGCGTGGTTATGGCAATTTCCAGGAAGTGTACGTGATACGCGGCTTTGCGCTGGAGTCGGACGACATTGCCTACAACGGCTTGTATGGCGTGCTGCCACGCCAGTATGTGTCGCCGGAATTGCTGGAACGCGTGGAAGTGTTCCGCGGCGCCAGCGCTTTCCTGAACGGTGCAGCCCCTGGCGGGAGCGGCCTGGGCGGCGCCATCAATCTGATGCCCAAGCGCGCCGGCAATACGCCGCTGACGGAAGTCACCGTAGGCGTGGAAAGCGGCGGCCATACCTATGTCGCCACCGACATAGCGCGCCGCTTCGGTGACAACCAGGAGTTTGGCGTACGCATCAACGCCGCCAAGCGCCAGGGCGAGACCAGCATCAAGCGCGAAGACCACGATGTGGGCATGTTTTCCGTGGGCCTCGATTACCGTGGCCGTGACTACCGCGTGTCGGCCGATGCCGGTTATCAAAACTTTGACCTGACGGCGCCGCGCCCCAGCGTCAATAGCCTGGTGGCGGGGGCCATTCCTGCCGCGCCCGATGCGTCCAGCAACTTTGCCCAGCCCTGGAGTTTTTCCAAGGAACACGATGTATTTGGCACCGTGCGCGGCGAATACGATCTGGCCAGCAATGTCACGGCCTGGGCCGCCTTCGGTTCCCGCTCCACCCGCGAATCGAACAGCTTGGCCCAGCCCACCGTGACTTCCCTCAATGGCGACGCCAGCGTCTACCGTTTCGACAATGCCCGCAAGCAGCAAATCCGCACGGGCGAACTGGGCGTGCGGGCCAAGCTCAATACGGGCGCCATCAAGCATACGCTGGTAGCCAGCTGGTCGGGCCACTGGAACGAAGCCAAGAATGCCTACGCCATCAGCAGTTTCGCTGGCTTGCCGACCAATATCTACAATCCCGTCGACGCCGCCATGCCGCCTACCCTGCCACAAAACTCGGGTGGCGACATGAGCGATCCGCGCATCACGCAAAAAACCATCCTGTCCAGCTTTGCCGTGGCCGATACCATGGCTTTCCTCGACGATAGCGTGCTGCTGACGGTGGGCTTGCGCCACCAGCAAATCCGCGACGCCGGCTATGCCTATGGCACGGCGGCGCCCACCTCGTACTATGACCAGAGCGCCAACACGCCTGTGGCAGGCATCGTCTATAAACTCGATAAAAGCGTTTCGCTGTACGCCAACTATATAGAAGCACTGGTCAAGGGCCCGACAGCCAGCGGCACCGATGCCAACGGCAATGTCGTTTCCAATCTGGGCCAGGTATTTGCCCCGTACAAGGCCCGGCAGAAGGAAATCGGCGTGAAGTATGACGGCGGCAAGCTGGGCGCGAGCGCCGCCCTGTTCAGCACCAGCGTGCCCCTGCAAGCGGTGCGCGGCACCGAAGCGGGCCTGTTTGGCCAGCAACGCAACCAGGGTGTGGAATTGTCGGTGTTCGGCATGCCCGCCAGCGGCGTGCGCCTGCTGGGCGGCCTGACCTGGCTCGATACCAAACAAAGCGACACGGGCGTGGCCGGCGATGACGGCAAGAAAGTCATCGGCGCACCGCAAACGCAGCTGAGCGCGGGCGCCGAATGGGATGTGCCGGGCGCGCCTGGCCTCTCCTTGAACGCGCGCACCATCTACACGTCGACCCAGTACGCAGACCTGGCCAACAGCAAGCAATTGCCATCCTGGACCCGTATCGACCTGGGCGCGCGCTACCTGACCCGCCTCGCCGAGCACGATGTGACCCTCCGTGCCCGCGTCGACAACGTTGCTAACCGTAATTATTGGGCGTCTGCCGTGTCTTCGTTTGGCGCCGGCAGCCTGGTGCTGGCATCGCCACGCACTTTCGTGGTCTCCGCTACCGTCGGTTTCTAAAGCCGCCACCCGCAGCTGCCCTCTCCAGGCGGCTGCGGGCCTTGATACATATCATACGTATACTTTTTTCTTAAAAAAGCATTATTCCCGCCAGCCCTTAAATCAGCGCATACTGCAAGACCCATTGCCCATTCCGTCATGGAGGTCGCGTGAATATTGCAACGAGTCATCATCACGTCCAACGCCGCCAGCCGGCACGGGGACAGCGCCTGTTGGCCTTGCGTGAAGCCGTGCTGACCGACTGGGAACACCGCGTGCGTGCCAGCGTGCAGGGCGCCGACCAGTTGCTAACGCCCATATTGATCAATACCCTGCCCGCTTTCTTCGACAACCTGGCCGAAGCCTTGACGCCAGGCTATCCGCGCCAGAATGCGGCCAGCAACAGCAATGTGCCGGCCGTGCATGGCAATGAACGGGCCCGCATGACCAATTACGGGCCGGAACAGGTGATCCAGGAATACCAGATCTTCCGCGACTGTTTTGCCGACGCTGCGCGCGAAGCGGGGATCGCCTTGCGCCGCAATGACTGGCGCATCATCAACGCCTCGATCGACACGGGCATCCGCGAATCGATACGCGAATTTACCGCCATGCATGAAGGTTTCCAGCGCCGCATCGCTGCCGGCCTGTCGCACGATATGCGTAACCCGCTGTCCGTCATCATCACGGCGGCGCAGATGCTGCAACGTTTCCCGGAACGCGCCAACGTCAGCGGCCTGGGGCAAAAAATACTGGAGCATGGCCACCGGCTCGACACCATGATAGAGGAATTGCTCGACACACTCAGCTACCAGCAAGGCCAGCGCCTGCCACTGGCGCTCAGCCAATTCGACATCTTGCCGCTGGTGCAAGCTATCTGCGCCCAGGTCAACGAACTGGTGTCCCTTCCGCATGGCGACAAGTGCCGCGTGTCCGGTGTTTCCGTGACCGGCTGGTGGTGCGAGAATTCGGTGCGGCGCGCGCTGGAAAACCTGCTCAACAATGCAGTCAAATATGGCGATGACGATCCCATCACCGTGCATGTGGAAGCAACCCACGGGCGCATGATCATCACGGTGCACAATACGGGCAGCCCGATCACCCCCGATAAAACACCGCGCATCTTCGAATACCTGCGCCGCGAAAACCATGGCCCCACTCCAGGCTGGGGCATCGGCCTGCCGTATGTGCAAAACGTGGCCGAAAGCCATGGCGGCAGCGTTGCCGTCGATAGTGCGCCGGAGACCGGCACCACTTTCATCTTCGATATTCCCGTCGATTGCCGCCCCTTCGTGACGCCACCGCCCTGAATCGCGGCTAGCTGTGCACCAGACCGGTGCGCGAGATTGCCCCGTGCCACAAAAATGATCATTTTTAATATTTCCCACAGCTATTCTGCTGGCACGCTTCCTGCTGAGCTAAGCATGTCCACGGCTCAAGGGAAATCACAACATGGCAAATTTTTTCAATGAAATGACTGCGGATGAAGTGGGTAGGGATGGCAAGGTACGCGAACACTACCGTGAATTCAGCCAGTGGCTGCAACAGCAATCCCCTGACACCATCGCCCGCAAGCGGGCCGAAGCCGACTTGCTGTTTCGCCGCGTCGGCATCACCTTCGCGGTGTATGGCGATGATGCCGGCACGGAACGGCTGATTCCTTTCGACACCATTCCACGCATCATTCCCGCCACCGAATGGGCGCAGATGCAGCGTGGCCTGGTGCAGCGCGTGCAAGCGCTGAACATGTTTTTGCATGATATTTATCACGAGCAAAACATCATCAAGGCGGGCATCATCCCGGCCGAGCAGATTTACCGCAATGCCCAGTACCGGCCTGAAATGCAGGGCATAGACGTGGCGTCCGACATCTATGCGCATATTGCCGGTGTCGATATCGTGCGCGCCGGCCAGGGCGAATTTTATGTACTGGAAGACAATCTGCGCGTGCCGTCCGGCGTGTCCTACATGCTGGAAGACCGCAAGATGATGATGCGGCTGTTTCCCGACCTGTTTGCCCGCAACAGGATCGCCCCCGTCGACCATTATCCCGACATGCTGCTCGACAACTTGCGCTCGGTCGCGCCCATGGGCGTCAATGATCCGACGGTGGTCGTCATGACGCCGGGCATGTATAACTCGGCCTATTTCGAACACGCTTTTTTGGCCCAGCAAATGGGCGTGGAATTAGTGGAAGGCAAGGATTTGTTTGTCAACGACAATGCCGTCTACATGCGCACCACGCGCGGGCCGAAACGCGTGGACGTGATTTACCGCAGGGTCGATGATGATTTCCTCGACCCGCTGGCCTTCCGCGCAGACTCATCCTTGGGCGTACCGGGCCTGCTGTCGGTCTACCGTGCCGGCCGGGTCACCCTGGCCAACGCCATCGGCACCGGCGTGGCCGACGACAAGTCGATTTACCCCTACGTGCCCGACATGATCAAGTTTTACCTGTCGGAAGAGCCGATATTGAACAATGTACCCACCTACCAGTGCCGCAAACCGGCCGACCTGTCGTATGTGCTGGCCAATTTATCGCAGCTGGTGGTCAAGGAAGTGCATGGCGCGGGTGGTTACGGCATGCTGGTCGGGCCTGCTTCCAGCAAGGCGCAGATCGATGACTTCCGCCAGCGCCTGCTGGCCAATCCGTCCGGCTATATCGCCCAGCCTACCCTGGCCCTGTCGGCCTGCCCCACTTACGTTGAGAATGGCATTGCGCCACGCCACATCGATCTGCGGCCGTTTGTGCTGTCCGGCAAGACGATTTCCATGGTGCCGGGCGGCCTGACGCGGGTGGCGCTGGGCGAAGGCTCGCTGGTGGTCAACTCTTCGCAGGGCGGCGGCACCAAGGACACCTGGATACTGGAACAAGCGATGGCTTTGGGAGGTGAACAATAATGCTGAGCAGAACCGCCGATCACTTATTCTGGATGGCGCGCTACACCGAGCGCGCCGAAAACACGGCCCGCATGCTGGACGTGAATATGCAAACGGCCATGCTGCCCCAATCCGAGGCGGACGCCGAGCGAGGCTGGCGCGCCACCCTGGGCATTTCCGAGCTGCAAAGTGCGTATGACGAGAAATATGGCCAATCCGGTGGCAAATTCCAGACCCAGGACATGCTCGACTTCATGGTGCGCGATCCCGATAACTCCTCTTCCATCATGGCCTGCCTGACGGCTGCCCGCGAAAACGCGCGCGCCGTGCGCGGCACGCTGACCACGGAAGTGTGGGAAATCCAGAACGCCACCTGGCTCGACATGCAAAAGCGCTTGAACAGCAAGCTGCTGGAAACCGATCCCAGCCAGTTTTTCGAATGGGTGAAATACCGCTCGCATCTGTCGCGCGGCGTTACTTTAGGCACCATGCTGAAAGATGAAGCCATCCATTTCATTCGCCTGGGCACCTTTCTGGAGCGGGCCGACAATACGGCGCGCATCCTCGACGTGAAATTCCATGGCGCCAAAGAAGCCGCAAAAGACGTGCAGCAGCGCGATTTTTATTACTGGGCGGCCCTGCTGCGCTCCGTGTCCGGTTTTGAAATCTACCGCAAGGTGTATCGCGACGTCATCACGCCCGAGCGCGTGGCCGAATTGCTGATGCTGCGCGGCGACATGCCTCGCTCCCTGCTCGCTTGCATGGATGACGTGGTCGACAATCTGCGCCAGCTCCGCAACGATGTATCGGCCGATACAGAACGCTTTGCCGGCAAGCTGCACGCACAGCTGAAGTTCGGCCATATCGACGACATCATGAAAGCAGGCTTGCACCAGACCCTGACCGAGTTCCTGGAAAGCATCTATGAACTGGGCAACCGTGTCAGCCGCGACTTCCTCGTTCCCCTGGCGGCCTGATGCAGATCACTATCCGCCACGAAACACAGTACGCCTACAGCGCGCCGCTGGCCCATACCATCCAGCAACTGCACCTGACGCCGCGTATCGAGCCGCAGCAGCGCGCGCTGTCATGGCAGCTGTCCACGCCGGGCCAGTGCCACGCCTACACGGATGCCTATGGCAATCTGTCGCATATGCTGACCATCAATGGCCATCATCAAGCCCTGAGCCTGGTGGCGCATGGCGTGGTGGAAACCATTTATCCGTACCAAGGCCGGCTGAACCTGATTGAGTCCCTGTCGCCGCTGTTGTTTACCATGCCGACCCGGCTGACAGACGCGGGGCCAGCCATCGTGGACCTGGCGGCCAGCAGCCTGCCAGAGCGCAGCACGGCCGCCAACACGCAGCACTTGCTGCGCCTGGCGGAAAACATCGCCGCTAAAGTTGCCTATGAAAGCGGCGCCACCATGGTCAGCACTACTGCCGCAGACGCGCTGGCGCTGGGGCGCGGCGTCTGCCAGGACCACGCCCATCTTTTCCTGGCTTGCTGCCACGCCTGGGGCATCCCGGCCCGTTACGTTTCCGGCTATATCGATCCGGAAACCACCGGCCACGCCGCTAGCCACGCCTGGGTCGACGCCTGGGCCGTGGACAGCGATTTTCAGGGCTGGGTCAGCATCGACGTGACCCATGCGCGCCTGATGACGGACGCCTATTGCCGCCTGGCCATCGGCCGCGACTACGACTCCGCCGCCCCCGTGCGCGGCGTGCGCCAGGGTGGCGGCCAGGAAAGCATGTCGGTGGAGGTGCAGATCCTGACCCGTTAGCGACCAGCGCGTCTGGTGTAGAATCCTTTCCCTTTGCTCCCTTTACAAGCGCTACGATGACTTATTGTGTTGCCATACGTATCAATGAAGGCCTGGTTTTCCTGTCCGACTCCCGCACCAATGCGGGCGTGGACCAGGTGGGCACCTTCCGCAAGATGAGCGTATTTGAAAATCCCGGCGACCGCATGCTGGTCATGATGACGGCCGGCAACCTGTCGATTTCGCAGGCGATACGCCAGATCGTGGCTGAACACGTCGATGCCGACGGACGCAGCATCTGGAACGTGTCCAGCATGTACGAGGCGGCCCGCATCGTCGGCGACGCCGTGCGCGCCGTGCACCAGCGCGAAGCCAAGGCGCTGGCCGATTCCGGCATCGACTTTAACGTCAGCATCATCCTGGGCGGCCAGATCGGGACCGAGCGCTGCCGCTTGTTCCAGGTGTATTCCGCAGGCAATTTCATCGAGTCCCATGATGAAAACACCTATTTCCAGATCGGCGAAGCCAAGTATGGCAAGCCTATCCTCGATCGGGTGATCAATCCGGCAACCCGCCTGGATGAAGCGGCCAAGTGCGCGCTGATCTCCATGGATTCCACCCTGCGCTCGAATATCTCGGTGGGCTTGCCGCTCGACCTGCTGGTGTATGAAACAGATAAGCTGGCTGTCACGCGTTTTGTGACCATCGATGAAAAGAACCAGTATTTCCGCATGATCCGCGATACCTGGGGCGAGCAGCTGAAACGCGTGTTCGAAGGCATGGACGACCCCGTGTGGAACGCCGCACCGGACATCACGACAAACGTCTTGTCATCCAACAATATGCACAGCAAACCCGTGCGCGTGGCCATCCCCGGCCATATCAGCCGTGGCAGCCAGGATGTGGCGCCGCTGCAATCGCTGGCCCAGCAGGCTGGCGACGAGCGGCAATATTGATACAGGTTTGACACAGATATGCGCGGCATGCGCGCTGCGCTGGACAAGCCGCCTGTAGCGTGATCTTATGGCAATATAGACAACATGCATAAGGTGGCGCAGATGGACCTGATCACTTCCGCCGTCGTGGCCGCCATCGAACAAGGCGCGCCCGGCCATGCTCCCGAGCCTGTTACCCGCTATTACCAGCAGCTGAAAACGGCCATCGGCAAGTTCGACAGCGCGGCGGCCATCCTGGCAGCCATCACGGCGCTGGAAACCGATGCTGCATCCGAACCCTTGCGCCTGGTGCTGGCGCAAGCCTTGTCTACCGCCAGGGTGGCGGATGATATGGCCAGCCTGTTTGCCGCGCAAGGCTTGCTGGCCCAGCTACGCCTGCCCTCCGCCACCGCCGAAATAATGGAAGCAAACGAGAAAAGCGGCGGCGTGGTGTCGAACTATGCCGTCATCAAGACCTATTTCGCCACCGACCGCCAGCGCGACCTGGGCAAGCCGCCGGCCCAGCGTTTCAGCGGTGCGCGCAATGCCCCCAGCGCCGAGCAGGACACGCTCAGCTATGGCAGTTGCGACATCAGCATCCCGCGCGACCACCGCATGGGCCAGCTGGAATCACCTTCGCTGTGGCGGCTGGAATTTCGCGACGACCCGGCCAAGCATGTGGTGCTGCTGACCGCCGATGTGCAGGATGCGGATGGTTTTTATGCCGCTTTGAGCGCACAGATCGCCGCCTCGGCCGGCAAGAACGCTTTTTTGTTTATCCATGGCTACAACGTCACGTTTGAAGATGCGGCGCGGCGCACGGGGCAGATGGCCTATGACCTGGGTTTTGATGGCGCGCCCGTGTTTTACAGCTGGCCATCGCAGGGGGACTTGTCCGGCTACACCGTCGATGAAAACAATATCGAATGGAGCACGCCCCACATCCTGGGTTTTTTAAGCGATTTTCTCGCCAGGACGGCCGCGCAGAATGTCTTCCTGATCGCCCACAGCATGGGCAGCCGGGGCTTGACGCGCGCCATCGCGGCCTTGATGGCGACCCAGCCGCTGCTGGCGCAAAAGATCAGCGAGATCATCCTTGCCGCGCCCGATATCGATGCCGCCGTGTTCAAAAACGATATCGCCCCGCAACTGGCCCAGGCCCGCAATCCCCTCACCCTGTATGCATCGTCGGACGACCTGGCGCTGGCCGCCTCGAAAGCCGTGCACGGCTATGCGCGCGCGGGAGACAGCGGGCCGGGCATGCAGATCGTGGCCGGCGTGGAAACCATCGACGCAACCGCGGTGGATACGGGCTTTGTCAAACACATGTATTTTGCTGAAAAACGCTCGGCCCTGTCCGACATGTTTTACCTGATACACAAGCAGGCGCGGGCCGACCAGCGCTTCCTCGACCCCGTCGATACCCCTGCCGGGCGCTATTGGATGTTCAGGCCCTGAGCACGCATGCTAAGATACGGCCTTAGAGTGTGGCAAGGACACGGCGATCATGCCGCGCGCCCGGCCACCATAAGCAGGCCATATTATGTTGACATCTTCTTCTACCCCGCAAGCCGAAACACTGATACGCAGCACCAACGCCCGCGTCACCAAGACACGCGTGAAAGTGCTCGACTATCTGCTGTCGCACAATCGCTCGCAAACCCACCATGAAATCCAGCAAGCCTTGTCGCAAGACAGCGATATCGATTCCGTCACCTTGTACCGCGTGCTGGAATGGCTGACTGAAAATGAGCTGGTGCACCGCATCGCGGGCGCCGACCAGGTATGGCGCTTCAGCGCAGGCGCCGGCCACCAGGCGCACGAACACGCGCATTTCCAGTGCACGCGCTGCGCCGACGTGACCTGCTTCAATGAAGTCAAGCTGCCCGCCCCCGTTGCCTTGCCAGAAGGTTTCAGCGGCGGCGAAGTCGATTACCTGATCAAGGGACTGTGCCCGCGCTGCAAATAAGCCAGGCAAATAAGCAGACTCAGGGCCGTGCCTGGCGCAAGCCATACAAGGTCCAGCCATATAAGCCTGCCATCAGCAGCACCATCGCTGCGCCCACGGCCGCATACCAGGCGTCGGACAAGGCAAGTTCGGGCTGCAGCTTGCTGGCTGCCAGGTAGAGCGCCATCAGCAGGCAGATGGCGACGATGGGCCAGCCCAGGCGGCGACGGAAGGCGCGCATCACGTCTTCCTTGCCGGTGCGCATGACCCTGGCCGTGACCCAGCCGTCGAACAAATCCGTCACACCCATGCCCAAGGTAAATACCAGGCCCGTCATCAACGCCGGGCCCATGCCGCCCAGGGCCACGGCGGCATAACCCCAGGCCGCCGCCTGCACGGCGGTGTCGACCACCAGCGCAAACAGCATGCCGACCAGCACGCCTGCCACCGGGCCGGATGCGCCGCGCAGCCACGGCGGCAAGATGCGGCTGCGCACGCTGGCCAGGACCGGACCTTGCTTGCTGAGCAAGGAGCGGCCATTCATCACGGCGATGATCAACAGCAAGGCAATCGGCAGCCACTCCAGCGCGTCAAACACTTCCGGCGACAAGGCCAGTTCGCTCGACGCCATGGCCGCCGCAGCGATGATGGCCAGCACGGTGATGCCATGGCCCAGGGCAAACATGCCGCCCATCCATGGCATCCAGCGTGGGTGAGTCGGCATGCTGCGCATGGTCAGACCATCGACGGCGGCCAGGTGGTCGGGTTCCAGTCCGTGCCGCATGCCGAGGATAAAGATCAGCGCCAGGGCGGGCAAGCCCGCTTCCACGCTCACGCCGCCTCCATGATGGCGGGACTGACGCCGGCCACGCACTTGTCCAGGCCACGGATCAGCATATCCTGCGGCAAGTCGCGGCCGATAAAGATCATCTTGCTGGCCCGCGTTTCACCGTCGCGCCACGGTGCGCCCAGTTCCGAACCCATCAGCATGTGCACGCCCTGGAAGACGGCGCGGCATGGCGTGCCGGCAATGTGCAAGATGCCCTTGTAGCGCATCAACTGCGTGCCAAAGATTTGCACCACGGCATCGAGGAAGTTTTCCACCTGCATCAGGTCCATCGCCTGCGGCTGGTGGTACACAAACGATTGCACGCCGTCGCCATGGCGATGGCCCAGTTCGCCGAGGAAATCCGGCTCCAGTTCGACGATGGCGTTCAGGTTAAAGCCACGGATATTGAGGATATCGCGCAGCGGCACATTGCCGAAGCTCACTTTTTGTATGCTGGCGCGGCAATTGATGGCCACCAGGCGCTGGCGCAAGGCAGCCAGTTCGTCCTTGCTGACCAGATCCGTTTTCGACAGCAGGATGCGGTCGGCAAAGCCCACTTGCTCCTGCGCTTCCTTGTGCAATGTCAATTGCTGTTGCGCATGGCGCGCATCGATCACCGTCAAAATGGCGTCGAGCATGTAAAACTCGCTGACGGATGGTTCGGCAAAAAAGGTTTGCGCCACCGGCCCCGGCGCGGCCAGGCCCGTCGTCTCGATAATCACATGGTCAAACGCTATCGTGCCCGCCTCGCGTTTGGCATGCAGCTCGCCGAGGATGCGTATCAAGTCGCCGCGCACGCTGCAGCAAATGCAGCCATTGTTCATTTCCACGATCTGCTCGTCGCGCTCTTGCACCAGCAGCGCATGGTCGATGCTTTCGGCGGCAAACTCGTTTTCGATCACGGCAATGCGGTAACCGTGGTCCGCTTGCAAGATGCGTTTCAATAAAGTGGTTTTCCCGCTGCCGAGAAAACCGGTGATGATGGTGACCGGTATCAATTCTGTCATGCTCGCTTCCTGTTCATGGTTAGTTTTCCTCTTCTTCCAGCTCTTCCATACGCTGCCATTGCGGGAAAGGATCGGGCAAGGTGCGCCAGGCAGCCATGCCCTTGCGCGTTTCGGTAAAGTTCAGCTGGCATTTTTTCAAGTCCGCTTCGATGGCCGCCTGGTCCATGTCCTGGCCGATAAAGACGATTTCCTGGTAGCGGTCGCCATGGGGTTCGGTCCAGCTTGCCTTCAGTTCGGCCAGGGTTTCGGCGTCGGTCGGCCAGCGCTCTTTCGGCACGGAAGCCCACCACAGGCCGACCGGTTCAATATTGATCAGCTTGCCCGCGCCGGACAGGCTGGCCACCCATTCCGGGCGGCTGGCCAGCCAGAAATACCCCTTGCTGCGCACCACGCCGGCAATCGGCTGCGAAATATAGTCATGCAGGCGCTGCGCATGGAACGGTTCCCTGGCGCGGTACACAAAGCTGCTGATGCCGTACTCTTCTGTCTCCGGCTTATGTACGCCCGCCAGCTCCTGGGCCCAGCCCGGCATGCTGGCCGCCTCTTCCAGATCAAACAGGCCGGTGCCCATGATGGCGTCCAGCGGCACCACGGATTGATTGGTTTCAATCACGCGCGCGCCAGGGTTCAAGGCCTTGATCACGCCCAGCACGCGCAGGCGCTCGGCCGCATCGACCATGTCCACCTTGTTGAGCACGATCACATTGGCAAATTCGATCTGTTCCGTCAGCAAATTGGCCAGCTGGCGGTCATCGCCCTCGCCGGCGATTTCGCCGCGTTGCTCCAGGGTGTCTTCGCTGCCGAAGTCATTGAGCAGGTTGGCGCAGTCGACCACGGTGACCATGCAGTCGATGCGGGCCACGTCGTTCAGGCTATCGCCGTTTTCATCTTCAAAATCAAAGGTGGCGGCCACCGGCATCGGTTCGCCCACGCCCGTCGATTCGATCAAGAGGTAATCGAAGCGGTCTTCCTGGGCCAGGCGGCGCACTTCCAGCAATAAATCGTCGCGCAGGGTGCAGCAGATGCAACCATTCGACATCTCGACCAGTTTTTCCTCGGTGCGCGACAGAGCCGCGCCGGACGCGTCCGCGCTTTCCTTGACCAGCGAGGCGTCGATATTGACTTCGCTCATGTCGTTGACGATGACGGCCACGCGCTTGCCTTCGCGGTTGCGCAGTATGTGATTGAGCAAGGTGGTCTTGCCCGCACCGAGAAAACCGGACAGGACGGTCACGGGAAGTTTGCGATGTTGCGTCATGGAAAATCCTAGAGATGAAGTGGAAACAGCGGATAAGCGATACAGGGCTGGTGATACATTCAGTAATGCAAGTTGATTGCGTTTTTAAATTATAATGCAGCTCACTTGCATTTGTGCAGCATTCTTCACACAGTATTTTTTTGACCAGACCAGAGGCTTCATGCTCCACCTCGCTTCCCTCAGCTATGGCTATGGCCATGGTCGACCCGTGTTATCGGTCGATGCCTTTCACTTGCCCGCAGGCCGCCATGGTTTGCTGCTGGGCCCATCGGGCTCGGGCAAGTCCACCCTGTTGCATTTGCTGGCAGGCATACTCACGCCGCAAGCGGGCAAGCTGGAAGTGGCGGGCATGGAGTTGTCGCAACTGACGCCGCGCCAGCGCGACGGCTGGCGCGGCCGGGCCGTCGGCTTGCTGCCGCAGCAACTTGCGCTGGTGGCCAGCCTGTCGGTGCTGGAAAACGTGCTGCTGCCCGCCTACGCCAGCGGGCAGCGGCCCGATCCTGGCCGTGCGGCAGACTTGCTCGACACCCTGGGCCTGGGCGACAAGCTGGGCGCCTACCCGCATCAGCTGAGCGGCGGCCAGCGGCAACGGGCCGCCATCGCACGCGCCGTGGTGATGCGGCCCAAGCTCATCCTGGCTGATGAGCCGACCGCCAATCTCGACGACCAGGCTTGCGCGGCCGTGGTGCAATTGCTGGCCAGCCAGGCGGAACAGGCCGGCGCCTCGCTATTGATCGCCAGCCACGACGCGCGCGTGCTGGCCGCCTTGCCGGGCGCCAGCGTTTTGCGTTTATCTGCACTGCGGGAGGCCGCATGAATGCGCTGTCCCTGGCCTGGAAAGCCTTGCGCCACAAGCCCTTGGGCACGGCCCTGAATTTATTATTGATGGCGATCGGCATCGCCATGATGACCTTTATCCTGGCCGTTTCCACCCAGCTGGAAGAAGGCGCGCTGCGCGACGCCGAGGGCATCGACCTGGTGGTGGGCGCCAAGGGTTCGCCGCTGCAACTGATCTTGTCTTCCGTCTACCACGTCGATATTCCAACCGGCAACGTGCCCTACCCCATCTTGCAGGCGCTGGCCACGCATCCGCTGGTCAAGACGGCCATTCCGCTGGCCCTGGGCGACAATTTCCACGGTTTTCGCATCGTCGGCACGAATGCCAGTTATGCCGGGCATTACGACGCGCACCTGGCGCAGGGCAAACTGTTCGAACGCCCCATGCAAGCCGTGTTTGGCGCCCTGGCCGCGCGTGAAACGCACGCCACCATCGGCGCCAAATTTGCCGGTTCGCACGGTTTGACGGCCGGTGGCGAACTGCACGACCATGCGCCGTACACGGTGGTGGGCATCTTGCAGCCGACCGGTAGCGTGCTGGACCGCCTGATATTGACGCCCGTCGATTCGGTCTGGCGCGTGCATGAAACCGATCCCGACGAAGCGCAAAAACCGGCGGCCGAGCGCGAGCTGACGGCGGTGCTGGTCGAATATGCCTCGCCGCTGGCGGCCGTCAGCATGCCGCGCTGGGTCAATAGCCAGCCCCGGCTGCAGGCGGCGCAACCGGCATTCGAGGCGGCGCGGCTGTTCGATTTGCTGGGCATAGGCATGGACGTGCTGCGGGCGATCGCCGGCGGCGTGCTGCTGGTGGCCGCCTTGTCAATGTTCGTGGCGCTGTATGGCGCGCTGGAAGAGCGCAAGACCGATATGGCGATTTTGCGCACCCTGGGCGCCAGCCCGGCCAAACTGCTGCGGCTGCTGCTGGCGCAAGGCTTGCTGCTGTCGCTGGCCGGCGCGCTGGCCGGCTGGCTGCTGGGCCACCTGGGCGTGGGCGTGCTGGCGGCAAGCCTGGGCAGTGCGCAGCAATTACATCTGCACACCTGGCGCATCGTCGATGGCGAAGCCTGGCTTCCATTGATCGCCGTGGTGGTGGGGCTGCTGGCCGCCGCCCTGCCCGCCGCGCGCGCCTACCGCACCGATATCGCCGCCACCCTGGCCAGATCCCACTAAAGGACTACCCATGTTGAAAATCATCGTTTTATCGGCTTGCGCCCTCTTGTCCGCCTCGGCCAGCACATGGGCCATGGCCGGCGCCGTCGAGCAGCCGCCCTCGTTTTTTGCCCCCTTGACCGATATTCCGGGTGTCGTATCGTGGAGCTTGCTGGGCAAGGCCACCACGGTGAAAGCGAAAAAAGGCCGCATGGTGCCGCAGTACACGCCGGAAATCAGCGCCCTCGACAATACCGATGTAAAAGTCCAGGGTTTCATGATGCCGCTGGAGCCGGGCCAGAAGCAAAAACATTTTTTGCTGACCGTGACCTCCGCCAGTTGCCCGTTCTGTCTGCCGGCCGGCCCCGAGGGCGTGGTCGAGATCAAAAGCAGGACGCCTGTGAAATTCACCTACGCCCCCATCGTCATGCAAGGTAAATTCAAGGTGCTGGCCAATGACAGCATGGGCTTGTACTACCGCATCACCGATGCGGCGGTGGGATCGGAATGAAACACGGCTTGCTGATACTGCTGCTGGGCATCAACACCGCCAGCGCGGCGCCGCTGCAGCTGGACTTGCCCAGGCTCACAGGCGACGGCCAGGTTAGCCTGAACAGTGTCAAGCACCGGCCCGTGGTCCTCAATTTCTGGGCCAGCAACTGCGTGCCCTGCGTGGCGGAATTGCCGCTGCTGAACGCGCAAGCGGCCAGGCAAAGGCGCACGGCCGTGATCGGCATCGCCATCGATGAGCGGCAAGCGGCGCGGCGCTTTCTGCAACAGCATCCCGCCAGCTATGAGCAAGCGCATGCGGCCCCGCCAGCAAACATGCTGATGGGCAGATTTGGCAATCAAATCAGTGGCTTGCCGTACACAGTGATACTGAATGCTGAGCATGAGGTCTGCACCCGGCGCCTGGGCCGCATCGATGCCAGCTGGCTGGCCAAAGCGGTGGCCGCCTGCACATAAGCCTTGCATGAGGCGAACAGTTGCGAAAAGGCTACCCTTGTACCGCTTTCATTATGATAATACGGTCTCCGTAATTATTTCTGAAAGTGTCATTAGTGCTGAGAATCGACGTATCTTCCCTGGTGATTGCCATGACAGTCAATCTGTTGATCATGGCCGTGGCCTTGCCGTATTTCATGGGGCGGGTGAACCGGGCCGCGCGCTACGCGCAAACCGGCATCGCGCTGCAAACGGCGGGCTGGATTTTCCTGCTGTTATCGAGCACCTGCCAGCGGGGCAGCTGGGCCGACCAGCTGCTGTCGACGCTCGCGATGGCCAGCGTCTCTTCCGGCATGGTGTTCAATGCGATGGCCTTCGAACTATGGTGTGGCCGCAAGCCGGGCGCGCGCGCTGCGGCCGTGATTGCCATACTCATGACTGCCGGCTATGGCATCGGTTTTTCCAACTATGCGTTTCGGGTCGGCTGGGCCAACGGCCTGCTGGCCTTGCAGATCGCCACCGTGGTGCTGAGCCTGTGCCGCGCGCCGCAGGTGCCAGTTGGACGCTGGCGCTGGCTGTTGGTCATATCGCTGTCGATCCAGATGGTGGTGCTGGCCTTGCGCGGCGTGCTGGGCGCGTTCTATACCGCTGAGTTTCCGAATTTCTATGCACCCCACCTGGTCAACCAGTTGTTTGCCTTGTCGTCCAACGCGATGATGGTGTTGTCCGTGGTTATTTCAAGCAAATCAACGATACGCATGGCCATGCCGTTGGCGACCATGCCTTGCAGCTTTTCGTGAACGGCTTGCGGGCCGTCAGCCGCGCCGGCGACCAGTCCTGCCGTTATGGCGGCGAGGAATTCTGCGTGCTGCTCAACTGTGCCGACCTCGCTGCGGTAATCGCGTATGACGAGCGCCTGCGCCTATGGCTGCAACAGCATTCGGCCGGGGAGCTGGGCTTCGCGCTATCCTACAGCGCGGGCATCGCCATGCGGATGCACGATACAGATACTGTCGAAACCCTGCTGCAGCGCGCCGACATCGCCCTGTACGCAGCCAAGTCACAGGGGCGCGGCTGCACGCTCGCCTGGTCTCCCGCATAAAAGCAGCATCCATGCGCCTTGCCAGACTGTCATCGTGCCGTCATATCACAGCGTTACAGTCGCGTCCTTTGAATATTTGTGAGGATAGCAATGAAAACAAATTCGATGGTGACCGCCATGGTCGCGGCGCTGGCCAGCGCAGGCTTGGCCGGCTGTAACGGCAGCTCGAATACGCCAGCCATTCCCGAAGGCACGACGGTGACCCTGGCCTTGCTGGAAACCACGGACATCCATTCGAATGTGCTCGGCTACAACTATTATGCGCTGGCCGAAGATACCAGCCTGGGCCTGGACCGCACCTCTACCCTGATACAGGGCGCGCGCGCGGAAAGTCCGAACAATATCCTGCTCGACGATGGCGACGTGATCCAGGGTACCTTGCTTGCCGACTGGCAAGCCGTCGCTGCGCCCGTGCCTTGCTCGGGCACCCTGGCCGTGCACAAGGCCATGAATGCGCTCAAGTACGACGCGGGCGGCATGGGCAACCACGAATTCAACTACGGCTTGCCTTTCCTGTCGCAAATCACCAATACCGATTTCGGCATCCCTGGCGTGGTGAAACCGGCCGGCACCTGTGGCGCGCCAGCCTACCCATCCGTGCTCAGCAATGTGGTGGGCGTGGCCAGCGGCAAGCCGATCTTCCAGCCGTATGTACTGTTGCCGCGCGATTTCGCCGCCGTCGCGCCCGATGGCAGCAAGCTCAACGTCAAGATCAATGTGGGTGTGATGAGCTTTGTGCCGCCGCAAATCCTGGAATGGGATCAAAAAGTACTGGCAGGCAAAGTCAGCGTAACGGGCGTGCAGGAAGCGGCCAAGCAATATGTGCCTGAATTGCGCAGCAAGGGCGCCGACCTGGTGGTGGCGCTGTCGCACGGCGGCCTGGACACCAGCCCCTACAGCCCGAAAATGGAAAACGGCAGTTATCATTTGACCAGCACCGGCATCGATGCGCTGATGATAGGCCACTCGCACTTGATCTTCCCAAAAGGCAAGGAAGTGGGCGCAGCCGCGCTGGACGCCTCGTTCGCCTCCTTCCCGGCCAGCGCCAGGATCGACCCTGTCAACGGTTTCGTCAACGGCGTGCCGACGGTGATGGCGCAAAGCTGGGGCCGCCGTTTGGGCATCATCAAGATGACCCTCGCCTACCAAAGCGGAAAATGGGTGGTGCAGCCAGCCAAAACGACAGTGGAATCGCGCGGCTTCAAGTACACCGATGGCGCTACCCTGGTCAAGGCCGACCCGGCCATCGCCCCGCTGGTCGCCACCGAACATGCCGCCACCATCGCCTACGCCAAACAGCCGCTGGGCATCAGCACGGATTTTGAAATGTCGGCCTATTTTGCGCTGGTGGGCGACGTCAGCGCCATCCAGCTGGTCAACCAGGCACAGCTGGACTATGTAAAAAACTTCATCGCCAGCAGCACCGACGCCACCTTGGCCAGCTACAAAAACATTCCCGTGATTTCCTGCAGCGCGCCCTTCAAGGCGGGCCGCAACGGGCCGTCCGACTTCACGGACGTGGCGTCCGGCGCCACGCCAGCCGCGCCAATCGGCTTGCAAGTGCGCAATCCGGGCGACTTGTATTTGTACAGCAACAACAATCTGCAAGCCGTGAAGATCAAAGGCTCGGACTTGCGTGCCTGGCTGGAAACCTCGGCCAAACAGTTTGCCCAGATCGACCCAGCGAAGGCCGCCGAGCAAGACCTGGTGCCGTCGTATGGCACGATCTATAACTATGACGTGTTCTACGCCGAAAACAATGCCTTGACGTACCAGATCGACGTGACGAAACCGCTTGGTAGCCGCATCGTCAACCTCATGTACAAGGGCGCGGCGGTGCTGGACGGCGATGATTTTATCGTCGCCACCAATGACTACCGCGCCGGTGGCGGCGGCGCCGTGCCTGGCATCGACGGCAGCAAGACCATCATCAAGTCGCCGGACGCCAACCAGGCCATCGTCAGCAATTACCTGGCAGCCCTCAGCGGCAAGGGCGGCAAGGTGACCCTGGCGGCCAATGGCAGCGCGCGCAGCTGGAGTTTCGTCAAGACGGCCACCAGCGGCCCCGTGATCCTGCGCTCGGCCCCCGGCCACCTGGCGCTGGCGAAAAGCAGCGGGATTGCCAACGTGGTGGCCGAAGGCGGACTCGACGCCAGCGGTTTTGCCAAGTATGCGATTGATTTAAGTAAATAAGCAGGACGGACCGTAACGCGCCAGTTACGGTCCATTCATTCCAGGAAGCAGACCACGATGAAACATTATCTGTCCCTCACCTCGCTGGCACTGGCAGCCGCGCTTGCCGCTTGCCAGTCATCAACACCGCCCAGCTCGGCGGAAATCGAGGCGGCCGCCATGCAGGCGCGCCAGGCCCATGACGCCACGGCCGAGCGCCGCGTGCGCCGCTGGGCAGAGTCAGGCTTGCCGGTGGCCGAACGTGAACTGGCGCTGGTCTACCAGCCTCGCGCCGAACGCCGCGACGAAGCTTTACAGCTGTTTGAGCAGGCAGCGCGTGCCGGCGACACGGAAGCGGCCTTCGAACTGGGCCAGATGCTGCGGCAATCACAACCCGGACAAGCCTGGCTGTGGTACCGCCAGGCGGCCGAACAGCAGCATGCAAAAGCGGCGCTGATGCTGGGCCTGCTGGCGGCCAATGGCGAAGGCGTGACCAAAGACCAGACAGAGGCCGCCCGCTGGCTGGCCGTTTCCAGCGAGCTGGGCAATGCCCACGCCATGTTTTTACTGTACAACGCCTACCGCGAGGGCCGCGGCGTGGTCCCCGATCTGGCCAAAAGCCGCGCGCTGCTGCAAGAATCGGCCCACCACGAATACCCACCCGCGCTGCAGGAACTGGCGATGACCGTGCAGGCGGACGATGCCTTGCAGGCCAGCCATTTGCTCAAGGAAGCCACGGAGCACCGGCATAACAATTGGAACAAGTTCTAGCTTTGTCCAAATACAGCAGAGCCTACCAGGGTGTCTGGCCGCTGGCCTCGACGAAGCGGCCAGACACGGCCCCCTCCCCGAGCAGGGCATAGGCTACTGGCAGCCTTGCGCCCTCCTCGGCGCTCATGAAACCTTGCTGGCCGGTCAGGTCGGTCTTCACGTAGCCCGGGCTGACCGAGTTGATGACGATGGATGTGCCGCGCAGCGCTTCGGCCAGCTGCACCGTCAGCATATTGAGCGCCGCCTTCGAGGCGTTATAGCCAATCAGCCGCGCCGCATAATAGGGTGACGCCGGGTCGCCGTTGAGCGTCAACGAGCCCAGCGAGCTGGACAGGTTGACGATGCGCGCTGCCGGCGCCTTGCGCAGCAGCGGCAGCATTGCTTGCGTTACCGCCAGGGCACCGATGAAATTGGTCTCCATGATGCGGCGCACGGCGTCAAGCGAGGCCGTGCCCGGCGGGCCATCCGCCGCATCGACGATACCGGCATTGTTGACCAGGATGTCGAGCCTGCCATGTTCGGCACGGATCGTTTCGGCTGCCGCCGCGATGCTGGCATGGTCGTCGAGGTCGAGCGGAACGGCTTGCGCTTTCAGCCCCTGAGACAAGAGATCGTCGAGCGCCGCTTTGGCGCGCCCGGCATCACGGGCGCCAAGGATGACGACAACGCCGGCTTGCGCAAGCTGGCGCGCAATTTCCAGCCCGATACCTTTGTTGGCGCCGGTGACGAGGGCAATACGGTGACTGCTGATCATGAATGTTCCTTTCAATATGGGTTTGTTGCAGCTAGTATATGAAGGATCATTCAGTTTGAGAATTCGCATATGACCTTGAGCCCGCCACCCCACCTGACAGCCCGGAAAATGCCGCGCCAGGCCCGTTCGAAGGCGACTTTGGACGCTATTTTCGAGGCAACCATTCAGGTTCTGGTGAGCGATGGGCCGCGCCGGCTGACCACTACCCGGGTCGCCGGGCGGGCTGGCGTCTCGGTCGGCACCATGTACCAGTATTTCCCGCACAAGCAGTCGCTGTTCTACGCGCTCAATGAGCGTTATCTGGAGGCATTGGCGCATGAGGTGGAAACCGCTTGCCAGGCGCAGCATGGCGCGCCGATCGGGCAAATGGTGGAGGCGCTGGTGACGAGCTATTGGAACGCCAAGACAGCGCGGCCCGAAGTCACGCGCGCCCTCTACCGTTCCGTCGTGGAACTCGATAATGAGTCCTTGATTGCGGCCTTCAGCCGCCGCGTCGATATGGCAAGCGCCGCCATGCTGGCAAGCACCTCCGACCTCCCGTTCCATGACCTGCCCACGGTCAACCTGACGCTGCTCGCGACCGTCTTCGGCACGGTCCGCAATGTTTTCGAGCGCAACCTTTCCGGCCCCGAGGCCGAAGCCGTCCACAAGCAGCTGATATTGATGTGCATTGCGTATCTGAAGCTGTCGGCAAGCGCTTAGCCAGGTTTCGCCTGGCGGGCCAGCTTGGCCAGCCGTCCCAGCAAGGAACCATACAGCTCGGGCGCGGTGTTGCCGTAGCCGATCACCAGGCCATTGTCTTCCTCAGTGGGCGCCAGCGAAAAACCGGACAAGGGAGAAACTGCCATGCCATAAGCATGGGCAGCGGCGGCAATCATCTGGTCGGGAAAGGCTGGCGGCAGACGCACGGTGAGGTGCATGCCGCAATGGCCACCGTCTACCGTGTGCGGCACGTCGAAATGGCTGGCCAGCGCCTCGCGCAAGGCTTGCTGGCGGGCGCGGTACAGCCGGCGCATGCGGCCAAGGTGGCGCGCATACTGGCCGCTGTCGATAAAATGCGCCATCGCCAGCTGTTCGTGGCGATGGCCGCCACGCAACATGGCTGCCAGTGGCGCTTGCACCGCAGCCAGCAAGGCGGCTGGCAACACCAGGAAACCCAGGCGCAGCGCGGGAAACATGGTCTTGCTGAAAGTGCCCACGTACAGCACGGGGCCATCGCCAGCCAGGCCCTGCATGGCGGCAATGGGTTCGCCCGCGTGGCGAAATTCGCTATCGTAATCATCTTCGATCAACCAGGCGCCATGCGCGCGCGCCGCCTCGATCAGTTGCAAGCGGCGCGCCACGGGCAACACCGGACCCAGCGGATACTGATGGGCCGGCGTGGTGTAGACCAGGCGCGGCATATCCCTGGACCAATCGTCAAGCGTGGCCGCCAGGCCGTGGCCATCGACCCGCATCGGCAGCATGCGCAAATCTCCCGCCTGCATGGCGGCCTTGATGCCACGGTAGCCAGGATCTTCCACCCAAGCCGCATCACCGGGATTGGTCAGCAGCAGCACGCACAAGCCCAGCGCCTCTTGCGCGCCTTCCGTGATGATGATTTGCTCCGCGCTGCAGCGCACGCCGCGCGCCACCGCCAGATAGCGGGCAATCGCCGCCCGCAAGGCCGGCTCGCCGGCCGGATCGCCATAGCCGAGCGCTGCCGTGTTGCCCTGATACCCAACATCCATGGCGCGGCGCCAGGCGGCCAGCGGAAACTGCGGCAGCGCCGGCTCGCCTGGCCGCAGCGCCGCCGGCTTGTGCATCAGCAAAGGCCTTGCAAATTGCGCCACGCGCCGGGCCAGCATGGGCGCCGGTGCGGTAGCCGGCTTTTGGTCGCCGTGCAGTCGCGGGGCCACTTGCGTACCTTGTCGGCGCGCAATGACATACCCTTCCACGGCCAGTTGCTCGTACACCGCGCTGACGGTATTGCGGGCTATGCCCAGGGTGGCCGCCAAGGCGCGCGAACCAGGAAGGCTGCTTCCAGCCGGCAGGGCGCCGCCGAGGATGGATGTCTTCAGGCGCGCATGCAATTGCCGCTGCAACGGTGCGGCATCGGGATCGCGCGACAGCGGCAGGTCCAAAAAGGTTTGCGGGTGCATGGTCAGCTCAGGATAGGGTTTGTGGCACCATCAAATATACCCGAACTGGATCTTGTGATGGTGCCGCGATGACCGTATCGTGCCCTCTGGAGCCGGCATGGTGCCGCTCCACTCCTGCCGAAAGCACGCCATGTCTACCTTTGTAAACGAACTCCAGCAACCAATCGGCGCCCCCCTGCCAGCCTGGACCACCCGCCCCCGCCCCGAACGCATCAGTTTGCAAGGGCGCTATTGCCGCCTGGAAGCGCTTGATGCGCACCGCCATGCGGGCGACCTGTATCACGCCTATGCGCAGGCGCCCGACTACCGGGGCTGGACCTATATGGTGCATGGCCCGTACGCGGATGCTGCCAGCTACCGTGTGTATGCCGAGCAAGCCGCGCAAAGCATGGATCCATTGCATTTCGCCGTGATCGACTTGCGCAGCGGACGTGCCGTCGGCACCTTGGCGCTGATGCGCGTCGATCCGGCCCATGGCGCCATCGAAGTGGGCCATGTGATGTTTTCGTCCAGCCTGCAGCGCACGCCCGTGTCGACCGATGCGCAATTCCTGCTGCTGCGCCACGCCTTTGAAACGCTGGGCTACCGCCGCTATGAATGGAAATGCGACAGCCTGAACGCACCATCGCGGCAAGCGGCGCTACGCCTGGGTTTTCAGTTCGAAGGCGTGTTCCGCCAGGCCAGCGTGTACAAAGGCAGGAGCCGCGATACCGCCTGGTTTTCCATTATCGACAGTGAATGGCCGGCGCTGCGGGCGGCCTTTTTGCAATGGCTGGCGCCAGACAATATGCTGGCCGATGGGCTGCAGCGCCAGTCGCTGGCGGCCTTGCGCGAGCGCTGCCGTCTATCATTTTAGGCAAGCTTCATTGCGCTGCGTCAATCGTGTTGGGGGTGACAAGGACGACAGGCTATGATGGGTTTGCTGCCTTCGCTGGCGGCGTCGCGATGTTATCGTCCCGGAAAGATGACACTGATATTGCTTTTTAGAATCATTCTGGACCAGCCCGGTAAGCTTGCACGCATCCCAGCCAGTGTTACAAGAAGGTAGGGAAAAGGCGCAGGCATAAGCGAAAAACGTGCATGCACATCAGGCCGGCCCCTTGCCCTTCTCACTCAGAAAGAGTCCAATGAAAAAGCTCACCACCGCCGCCGGCGCGCCTGTAGTCGACAATCAAAACATCCAGACAGCGGGGCCACGGGGCCCTGCGCTGCTGCAAGATGTCTGGTTCCTGGAAAAACTGGCCCATTTCGACCGCGAAGTGATCCCGGAACGCCGCATGCACGCCAAGGGCTCGGGAGCTTATGGCACGTTTACCGTCACGCACGACATCACGCGCTACACGCGCGCAAAGATTTTTTCAGCCGTGGGCAAGAGTACGCCGATGTTTGCGCGCTTTTCCACGGTGGCCGGCGAACGGGGAGCGGCCGATGCGGAACGCGATATCCGCGGTTTCGCCCTGAAGTTTTATACGGAGGAAGGCAACTGGGATCTGGTGGGCAACAACACGCCCGTCTTTTTCATGCGCGACCCCTTGAAATTCCCCGACCTGAACCACGCCATCAAGCGCGACCCACGCACCGGTTTGCGTAGCGCCAACAGCAACTGGGATTTCTGGACCTCGCTGCCCGAAGCGCTGCATCAGGTGACCGTGGTCATGAGCGACCGGGGCTTGCCGCGCAGTTTCCGCCACATGCATGGTTTCGGCAGCCATACCTTCAGCTTCCTGAATGCGCAAAATGAACGTTTCTGGGTCAAATTCACCTTCAAGACCCAGCAAGGCATACAAAACCTGAGCGATGCCGAGGCCGAAGCGCTGGTGGGGCAAGACCGCGAGAGTTCGCACCGCGACCTGTATGAAAGCGTTGAAAACAAGGATTTCCCGCGCTGGACCCTGTACGTGCAGATCATGCCCGAAAAAGAAGCGGGCACCTACCACATCAATCCCTTCGACCTGTCGAAAGTGTGGCCGCACGGCGACTATCCTTTGATCGAAGTGGGCGTGCTGGAACTGAACCGCAATGCAGAAAACCACTTTGCCGAAGTGGAACAAGCGGCCTTCAACCCGGCCAATGTGGTGCCAGGCATCAGTTTTTCGCCAGACAAGATGTTGCAGGGACGCTTGTTTTCCTATGGCGATGCGCAGCGCTACCGCCTGGGCGTCAACCATGCCCACATCCCCGTCAATGCGCCCAAATGTCCATTCCACAGCTACCACCGCGATGGCCAGATGCGTGTCGACGGCAATATGGGCGGCACGCTTGCGTACGAACCGAACAGCAAGCAGGAATGGGCAGAACAGCCCGATTTCCGCGAACCGCCGTTGAGTCTGGAAGGCGCGGCCGATCACTGGAACCACCGGGTCGATGAAGATTATTATTCACAGCCGCGCGCCCTGTTCCATTTGATGACGCCGCCACAGCAGCAAGTGCTGTTCGACAATACGGCGCGCGCGATTTCCGGCGCCTCGGCCGAAGTCAAGCAACGCCATATTGGCAACTGTACCCTGTGCGACCCGGCCTATGGCGCGGGCGTGGCTGAAGCGATCGGCAGACTGAGTAAATGAATAAGTAAATAAGTAAATAAGTAAGTATCAGCATAGACAAGAGCCGGCGTCCTTCCAGACGCTGGCTCTTTGCGCGTTTACCGTTGCAGGATATCGATCTGGCCCGTGATGCTTGTTTCCACCGCGTAGCCTTCCACCTGGGCCGGCACGCGCTGCCGGACCGAGGCATCGCGCACATACAGCACGATGGTTTCGTTGCCGCGCAGGTTATGGCCCAGGCTGACGCCTTCCACGCCCTCGATGGCCATCAGCGCGCGCTCATTGCGCCGCTTCGCCGCTTCCAGCCTGCCGTGCGTGACGGATGGCGCCGCCATGCCGCCGCTATCGGGCAGATAAGGCATGGCGGCATCTTCCGCCAGCAGATAGGGATCTTGCATAAATTTGCTGTTTGACATGATCTTCCTCCTGTCGCCGCGCGCAACGCTGCCGGCTACCTTATCATCATCGTGCAAAACGGGCGCTTGCGCAAGCAGACATGCGGCCGAGCCCAGGGAATCTTGCTCAAGTATCAATCAGGTGTACAGGCTGATATCAAGCGCCACCACTACCCGCCGCATCTGGTTGGCGAACGTGATATTGCCGCCGCCAGCAAACAGCAGGCCGACCGGGTTGCGCTGCTGGTTCCAGGTCCAGATCGAGGAACCGGAATCGCCGCCCGCGCTGAAGGCCCCGCTCAAGCCCTGGATGGCGATCTGGTCCTGGAATAGCGCGATCCTGCCGCCGCCGTAATTGACATTGATCGTCGCGCCCAGGCCCGTGATGCGCCCCTGCGTCAGCTGCGTGGTGCGTCCGGATTTACCAACCAGCATGCCCAGCGCCGGTGCGACCAGGGCACTGCTGATACGGAAATAGGCTGGCACGCCGCCGCTGAGAAACACCAGTTCGCGCCGCACGCGGTCCGGCCACGCCCAGCCGGTGGTGCAATCGACAAAGTTGACGCCGCCGCTGAAATTGATCGGCACGAAACGTTCCAGGGTGGCAATCTGGTCTTGCGGACATTTCCCGCCGTCAATCGGCCCCGGCTGCACGATGCAATCGCCAAACGCGCCGCCATTCGAGTTGGCCAGCACGTGATTATTACTAAGGATCATCAAACGGCTGTTGCGCGGCGGGCTGCGGCCCACCGCCAGGCAGGCGATGGAGCCTGCCGTGATGCGGAAATGCCCGACCGAGACGCCACCCGGCGCGGGCCGCAAACGAAAACGGTGCGGCTGGGCGTCGATCACGCCCGTGACGACGATGTTGATGGGCACATTGTCGCTGGCGATGGCGCGGATGCCCATCGCCGACACGATGGCCGCCTTGGCCCGGTCAACCGAGGTCGGTTCGGCCACATACAAGGTCAGCGCCGGCAAGCCGGGTTCGCCCGAGGAGCGATCGCTGGCGCCCTCGCCCAGGCCTATCGAGACACCCTGGATATTGCCCGCATCGTTGAAGGCATCGACGGCGCGCACGCCGGCCGCCTGCGAAATGGCCGCGCGCATGCCGTCCTCGATGCTGCGCTTCATTTCCAGCAATTCCATGCTGACGCCGGCCAGCGCATCCTGGACCTCCGTCACCGAGGCGCTTTCCACGCCAGCATCGCCCTCGCCTGGCGCGGCAAATTGGCCCACGGCTTCTTCATCGTCGGCGCTTTGTCCCTTGCCGGCGCCACCGTCTGGCGGCGTGCTGAATCCTTGCTCATTGTTCATCATTTTGTTCTCCTCGTGGATGGGCTTCCACAAGCAGTGTGGGCCGCTGATGGCGGCCGATATTGATCTGGATCCAAGTGTCCAGGTGCCTCAGCACATGAGAAATGATTTCAAAACGACTACGCAAATAGTTCCACCTTTTGACTTGAGCGACATCAGGAGTGTGAGCGGGGCCGGCGGCGACAGCGCCCTATACTGAGATGGCACACTGGAAGCAGCGGCCTGCCACCGGAGGGATAGAAGAAAGATGACGATATTTCGCACGACGCCACAATATCCGGCAACAGCTGGCGGCAGCGAGACTCCCGGTGGCCGCACCGTCGACGCCAGTGCGGCGGACACTGGGGACGATGACGCTACGCAGCGCACCAGCCTGATGCGCCGCATGGAAGCGTTCACGGCGGAACATCGCGTGGACCGCTGGGATGGCGTTTTCGCCGATTTCATCAGCCATATCCTGCCCGGCAGCGCCGCCCAGTTGGCCCGCAACGCGCATCAATATCTGTGGGACATGATGCGCTGGAGCGGCCATACGGACAACGGCGGCCATTTCCGCTGCCGCCTGTTCGACCAAGAACTGTTCGGCATCGACGAGGCCATCGACCGCGTGGCCGCCTATTTCAAGGCCGCCGCCGCCGGTTCCGAGGTCGGCCGGCGCATGCTATTGCTGCTGGGCCCGCCTTCGGGCGGCAAGTCGACCCTGGTGATCCTGCTCAAGCGCGGGCTGGAAGAATACAGCCGCACGCAGGAAGGCGCTGTATATGGTATCGCCGGCTGTCCCGTGCACGAATCGCCGCTGCATCTGGTGCCGCAAACCATGCGCGCCGCTTTCCGCGACAGTTATGACGTCGATATCCACGGCGAACTGTGCCCGCATTGCCGCGCCCGCCTGGAAGAACAGCATCATGGCGACTTCCTGCGCATGCCGGTCGAACGCATCATGATTTCCGAGGCGGGCCGCTGCGGCGTGGGCACCTATGCGCCGCACGACCCCACCACGGCCGACCTGGCGGACCTGGTCGGCTCGGTCGACCTGTCGAAGGTGGCCCACTATGGCGATGAAGGCGATCCGCGCGCCTGGTCGTGGTCGGGCGCCGTGTATGCGGCCAGCCGTGGCATGCTGGAAATGATAGAAATCCTCAAGGTCAAGCGCGAATTTCTGTACCTGCTGCTGACCCTGACGCAGGAAAAAAATGTCAAGGTGTCGCGCTTTCCGCTGATTTACCTCGATGAATGCATACTCGCACACACGAATCTGGCGGAATTTCGCAAATTCCTGCAAGAAAGCGAGAACGAAGCCTTGCTCGACCGCATGGTCATCGTGCAAGTGCCGTACACGCTCAATTACCGCGAAGAAGCACGCATCTACCGCAAGCTCATCCTGTCGGCCGCGCCCGCCTTCCGCGATGTGCACCTGGACCCGCACGTGCTGCATGCCGCCGCCGTGTTCGCCATCCTGAGCCGCATGCAGGAAGGCGACGACAAGGAAAGCGAACTGGTCAAAAAGCTGCGCATCTACGCCGATGAAGAAGTGGAAGACTTGAACCAGGCCGAAGTGCGGCGCCTGCGCGACAGGGACAAGGCGCCCGAGGAAGGCCTGGCCGGCGTCTCGCCCCGCTTCGTCATCAATGCACTGTCGCACGCCATCATTTCCGCGCAGCGCAACAGCCTGTCCACCATGGATGTGCTGCTGGCCCTGAAGGACAGCATCGAGAACGACGCCCGCATCGAGCCCCGGCGCAAGCGCAAGTGGATCGATTATCTGGTGCTGACGCGCAAGGATTTTTATAACCGCTGGGTCAAGGCGGACGTGCACAAGGCCTTGTTCGTCTCCTTTGAGCAAGAAGCCCAGGATTTGCTGAACAAGTATCTCGACGAGGTGGAAGCCATGCTCGACAACCGCCAGATTCGCGACCCGATCACCAATGAAGAGCGGCGGCCCGATGAACGTTTCCTGCGCGCCGTGGAAGAAAAAATCCATATCACCGATTCCGGCAAGCAATCATTCCGCCAGGAAGTGGTGCGCAAGGCCATGGGCGCCTTCAAGCGGGGCGAGCCATTTGGCCTGGCTAGCCACGTGCAATTGCATGACGCGGTCCAGCAATACCTGTTTGAACAGCGGCGCGACGTGCTGCGCCTGGTCAGTTCGGCCAAGCGCCCCGATGACGATGTGCGCAACAAGATTTCCGCCGTCGAACAGCGTCTGGTCGATGAATATGGTTATGACGCCCACAGCGCGCGCGAAGCGCTCAACTATGTCACCACCTTGCTGGCACAGGAATGACGATGCAAGAAGCCAGCAGCGTGCCTGCCGATCCGAACCTCAAGCCAGAACGCCAGTCCGCATCCGAGGCAGCGCAAAGCTGGGCACAGCCTTGGTACGCCCTGTTTTCGCGTGGTGCGCGCGACTGGCTGCGGCATAGCCAAAAGGTGCGCGACGCCGTGCAGGCGCACTTGCCCGAGCTGATCACTGGCGCCGACGTCATCAGCGGACCGCAGCAGCGCCAGGTGCAAGTGCCCGTGCGCCTGCTGGAGCACGCCCATTTCCGCCTGGCGTCACCGCGCAGCAGCAACGGTGCGGGCCAGGGCAAGGGCGAACCGGGTGACATATTGCGCGCTGCGCGGCCGCTGGGCATGGAGGGTGAACCTGGGGAAGGCGACGGGGGCGATGGCGAAGGCGAGGTAGGCCTGCTGCTGGAATTTGCCGTCGACGACATCATGGACTGGCTGTGGGAAGAGTTGAAGCTACCGAACCTCAAGCCAAGACAACTGAGCACGATAGAGGATGTGGCCTATGTGCGGGCTGGCTGGGACAAGCACGGCGCGCGTTCGCGACTGGACCGGCGGCGCACCATGAAGGAAGCGATCAAGCGGCGCGCAGTGCAGGTTCAGACGCAAGCGCAGCCGGTCGCCTTCACCAATGAAGACTTGCGCTTCCGCCAGTTGCTGCTGAAACCACGTCCCAGTGCAAATGCCGTGGTGTTTTTTGTCCTCGACGTGTCGGCCAGCATGGCGCAAGCTGAACGCCAGCTGGCCAAATCCTTCTTTTTCTTCGCGCTGCAAGGCTTGCGCCGCAGTTATGCCAGGGTGGAAGCGCGTTTCATCGCCCATACGACACGGGCCTGGGAATTTTCCGAGGAAGAATTCTTTCAAGTCAATGGCATGGGCGGCACCATCGCTTCGGGCGCCTTTCGTCTGGGCCGCGAATTGCTGAGCGAACACTATGCGCCCGGCCAGTACAACGCCTACCTGTTTTATGCTTCCGATGGCGAAAACTTCAGCGAAGACCGCAGCGCAGCCAGCCTGGCCCTCAGCGAGCTGCTTCCCTTGCTCAATTACATGGGCTACGTGGAAACCGTGCCGGGCATGCCGCGCACCCTGGAAACAGAAATGCACCGCCTGTGCGCCGAGCAGGAACGCCACGGTTTGCCCCTGCACAGCAGCATCCTGGCCAAGACAGACGATGTCTGGGCCGCCATCCGTACCTTCTTTCTACACGAAGGCGCCGAAGCGAAGGCTGCGCCATGAAGGAGGAAGCTGCCACACTGGCCAGCTACGCGGCGCGCATCGAGGCGCTGGCCGTGGAACTGGGCCTGGACTTCCATCGCGTCGATTTTGAACTGGTGCCGAACAGCTTCATGGCCGAGATTGCCATTTATGGCTTGCCTGTGCGCATGCGCCACTGGTCTTTCGGCTTGCGCTATATACAACAGCTGGTGCAGCAGAAAATGGGGAATTCACACATCTTTGAAGTGATGTTCCCCGGCGACCCCTGCCACGCTTATATGGCAGAAAGCAATTCCGTGGCCGAAAACACCCTGGTCACGGCGCACGTGCTGGGCCACGCCGATTTTGCCCGCCGTAATCAGTTGTTCGCCCGTTTTGGCGCCATGGCCGGCATGCATATCCTGGAACAAAGCGCGGCGCGGGCGCACCGTATCGAGCTAGCCTTGCAGCGCCATGGACAGGACAAGGTGGAAGCCATACTCGACGCGGCATTGGCGCTGGAACAGCATGTCGACATCAACCTGCCGCTGCACCGCGTGCGCTATCCCGACACGGCCGGCGCCGCCGCCTTGCCGCCCCCCTCGCCCCTGACCACCTTTAGCCAACGCTACCAGCATTTGCCGGGCGAACGCGCCGCCACGGAACAGCCTGCCGAACGCCCCTTGCTGCCGCCGCAAGCAGAAAATGACTTGCTATGGTTCATCGCCCAATATGGGCCGGAGCTGGCAGACTGGGAACGCGACATTTTCCTGGCCGTGCGCGAAGAGTCATTTTATTTCTATCCCGTCTATGCCTGCCAGATCATGAATGAAGGCTGGGCCTCGTACTGGCATGCGCGGCTGTTGCGTGAAGCCGATTTCCTGCCGCCAGCCCTGTATCTGTCGGCCATCAAGTCGCATTCGGACGTGGTGCGGCCATATGCCGGTGAACGGCAACTGGCCCTGTCCTTGAATCCCTATCACCTGGGATTTTGCATGTGGGAACACATTATCGAACGCCAGGGCCTGGAAAAAGCGCGCCAGATTTGCCGTGATGACGATGATTTCAGCTTTATCCGCAATTACCTGGATGCGGAACTGGCCGACGCGCTGGGTCTGTTTGTGCACGAAAGCCGGCACGATGGCGAAACGCGCCTGGCCAGCCGCGACCTGCAGGCAATCCGCGAAGCCATCCTGGCGCCCAAATACAACTATGGCGCACCCTGCATCGCCGTTACCCTGCTCAATGATGATGGCAGCCTGGTGCTGCGGCACGACCACCAGCGCGACGGCCGGGGGCTGGACCTGGAGCAGGCTGAGCGCGTGCTGGCCTATGTGGCCAAGGTATGGCGCCGGCCCGTGAGCCTGCATACGGCTGACTTTCGCGGCACGCCGCGCATGCTGGGCAGCGTCAAGCCTGGGAAAGCGGATCAGTAAGCGGCTCCAGGCGCTCCGGGGCCGCATACCAGGCGATGGTTTTGCGCAAGCCCTGGCGCAGGTCGTGCGTGGGCGCGTAGCCCAGCAAACGGGCCGCCTTGGCGATATCGGCTTGCGAATGGCGCACGTCGCCGTCGCGGAAGTCGCCATACTGTGGCGCCTGCGGCAGCAATTCGGGGCAGCTCAGGCGCAGCATGGCTTGCATGGAGGTATGCAACTCCGTCAAGCTGGTGCGCGCATTGACGGCCACGTTATAGACCTGGTTGATGGCGGCCGGATCGGTGCTGAGGGCGGCGAGGATATTGGCTTGCACGGCATTGTCGACAAAACAGAAATCGCGGCTGGTGGCGCCATCACCATAGATGTGCACGCTCTGTTCGGCCAGCATGGCGCTAATCCAGCGGGGTATTACGGCGGCGTAGGCGCCCAGCGGGTCTTGCCGGGGGCCGAAAACATTGAAGTAACGCAGGCCCACTGTTTCAACACCATAACAGCGCGCATAGATTTGCGCATACAGCTCGTTGACATATTTGCTCAAGGCATACGGAGAAAGAGGCGCACCGATCTGCGCTTCCACTTTCGGCAAGGCCGGATGGTCGCCATAGGTGGCGCTCGAGGCTGCATACACAAACCGCTGTACCTGCGCCGCGCGGGACGCCGCCAGCATATTCAAAAAGCCGCTGACATTGACGGCATGGCATAGCAGCGGGTCTTCGAGCGAGCGCGAAACGGAACCCAGCGCGGCCTGGTGCAGCACGAAATCAATGCCGGTGCAGGCGGCGGCGCAAGTGTCGCCATCGCGGATATCGCCCTCCAGGAAAACGAAACGTTTCCACGCGTTCTCGCCCACGCTGGCCCGCACCTGTTCCAGGTTGTGCCGGTGCCCCGTCATGAAATTATCGAGTCCCCGCACCTGCTGGCCCAGCGACAGCAAGGTTTCCAGCAGATGCGAGCCGATGAAACCGGCCACGCCCGTCACCAGCCAGCGCCGTGGCCTGTCGGCCAGCTGGGCGCACGCCCGGCCATAAGCGTGCGCGCCAGGGTGAAGCTTCACATCAGGTTTGAGCTCGGCCGCCATCACAGCCGCCACACATGCAGGCCACCCTGCTCGAGTACGCGGACATCGAAATGCGACTTGATGTCGATGAAGCAACCGCTTTCCACCACCTTGGCCTGGTAGTCGCTGAGCGGGCGGGCCAGCAGCCCCTGGTGCGACACGGCGCTGATCAGCGCTTCCGCCTGCGGCAGCTGCTCCCAGCTTTTCAGCACCAGGCCATATTCTTCCAGCGCCTCGCGGCTATCGGCCACCGGGTCGTGCACATGTACTTGCACGCCATACGATTGCAATTCATGGATCATGTCGACCACCTTGGAGTTGCGCAGATCGGGACAGTTTTCCTTGAAGGTCAGGCCCAGCACATTCACGTGCGAGCCTTTCAGCTTGAAGCCGGCGCGCACCATTTCCTTGATGGTTTTTTCCGCCACGAACTTGGCCATGCCGTCATTGATGCGGCGCCCGGCCAAAATCACATGCGGGTGATAACCGAGCATTTCCGCCTTGTGGGTCAGATAATAAGGGTCGACGCCGATGCAGTGGCCACCTACCAGGCCGGGCCGGAATGGTAAAAAATTCCATTTGGTTCCCGCCGCCTGCAGCACTTCCAGCGTATCGATGCCGATACGGTCGAAAATGATGGCCAGCTCATTCATCAGCGCAATATTCAAATCGCGCTGCGTGTTTTCGATCACCTTGGCCGCCTCGGCCACGCGGATGCTCGAGGCCCGGTGCACGCCGGCCTCGACCACGCCTTCGTACAGCCGCGCCACCAATTCCAGGGTGGCCGCGTCGTCGCCGGACACTACCTTGCGGATACTGCACAAAGTGTGTTCGCTGTCGCCCGGATTGATGCGTTCAGGCGAAAAACCCACGTGGAAATCCTCGCGCCAGCGCAGGCCGGAATGGCTTTCCAGCAAGGGAATGCAGATTTCCTCGGTGGCGCCCGGGTAGACGGTGGATTCGAAGATGACGATGGCGCCCCGTTTCATATGGCGCCCGACGGCGGCGCTGGCGCCTGCCAGTGCCGTGAAATCGGGATTATGGGCGCTGTCGACGGGCGTGGGCACGGCCACGATGATGAAGTCGGCCTGCTGCAATTCGGCCGGATCGCAGCTCACGCTAAGCCATTGCGCGGCGCGCAGCCGGGTTTCACTGATTTCCCCGGTCGGATCGATGTAGCGCCGGTAGCTTTCCACCTTGCGTTCAGACAAGTCGAAACCTATCGTGCGCTGCCGCGTGCCGAAGGCCGCCGCCAGCGACAAGCCCACGTAGCCCAGCCCCACTACGCCCACCACGCCCGCTTGCCTGTCCATAGTGTTTACTCCGAATGGTTGCTGATTCGGAAATTCTACGATTGCAGGCCCAGCCATTCTTGAGCGGGCACAAGGAACACCGGGAGCCAGCAGCGATGGTGGCTGGCAATTGGCGGGCCCTTGAGCGCAATCAATGAGATGGGCGGCCATCTTTTTTACTCTAGAGTTTCCCCTATCTTTTTCTGCGCCCGTCCCCACCGGAGATTCCCATGGCCCTGGCATTTTCGTCCAAGCACCGTGTCTTGCCTGCCGTGGCCCTGTGCGCCATTTTGCTGCCGGGCATGTTGACGGCCTGCCACGGCACGCAAAATAGCGACAGCCTGCTGGCCGACGCGCAGCAATACCGCCAGAAAGGCGAGGCGCGGGCCGCCATCATCCAGCTCAAAAACGTTTTACAGAAAGACCCGGAAAACAGCCAGGCGCGCCTGTTGCTGGGCGATATCTATATCGAAACGGGCGAAGTGCTGTCGGCCGAAAAAGAGCTGCGCAAGGCAAAATCGCTGGGCGTGCCGGCCACGCAAGTCATGCCCTTGCTGGGCAAGACCTGGCTGATGCAGGGGCAATTCGAGAAAGTCCTGAGCGACTTGCCGGACGACCCCGCGCAGCCGCAGCCTATCCTGGCCCTGCGCGGCGACGCCCTGCTGGCGCTGGGGCGTCAGGATGAAGCGCGCGCACTGTATCAGCGCATGCTGCAAGCGCAGCCCGCACAAGCCGATGCCCTGCTGGGCCTGGCGCGCATCGCCGCGCTGGACCAGCAATTGCCGCAAGCCGAGTTGCTGATCGCGCAAGCCTTGAAACACAGTCCGGCCAATCTGGAAGCCTTGCGTCTGTCGGGCGACCTGCTGCGCCTGCAAGGCAAACCTGACGAGGCCCGCAAGGCCTACGCACACATCACCACGCTCAAGCCTGCCGATACGCAAGCCCATATCGACCTGGCCAATCTCGACATCGAGCAAGCGCGCTACAGCGAAGCGGGCGCGCAGCTGGCGGCGGCCCGCAAAACGGCGCCCAACAGCGTGGGCGTGCTGCAGGCGCAGGCGCTGCTCGATTTTCGCCAGGGCAAGAACAAGGCGGCGCTGGAAGCCTTGCAGCTGGTGCTCAAGGCGGCGCCCGAGCATATGCCGGCGCTGCTGCTGGCGGGCGCCGTGCAATTGGCGCTGGGATCGCCACAACTGGCGGAGAGCTATTTGCAACGATTTCTGGCCGTCTACCCCAAACATCTGTATGCCAACAAGATGATGGCCTCGATCCAGCTGATGCGCGGCAATAGCGATGGGGCCATCGACTTGCTGATGCCGCTATTGCAAAGCAATCCCGACGATGTGGAACTGCTGTCGCTGGCCGGCGAGGCGCATTTGCGGGCCCGCCGCTACGACAAGGCCAGCGCCTACTTCGAAAAGGCCGCCCTGCTGGCGCCCGATACGGCCAGGCTGCATGCGGCGCTGGGCGTGAGCCGCCTGGGCATGGGCGAAAACGGGCGCGCCATCAATGAACTGGAACGCGCCACCATGCTCGATGGCAAAGCCCCGCAAGCGGGCACCATGCTGGTGATGACCTTGCTGCGCAACAAAGAAAATGCCAAGGCGCTGGCTGCCGTGCAAGCCATGGAAAAGCAGCAAGGCAGCAACCCTTTGCTGCTGAACCTGAAAGGCGGCGTGTATCTCGCCCAGCACGATTTGCCGGCCGCGCGCGCCGCCTTCGAACAGGCGCTGCGTTTGTCTCCCACTTACCTGCCGGCATTGAGCAACCTGGCGCAGATCGACCTGGCCGAGAAACAGCCGGGACGGGCCAGGCAGCGTTTCGAGACGGCGCTGGCGAAAGATCCGAAAAATGCCGATCTCAGCGCCGCCCTGGCCAAGCTGGCGGCAGCGCAAGGTAAATTGGCCGAAGCGCAGCGCTGGCTGGAAAAAGCCCATGCAGACCACCCGGACGCCGTGCCGCCGGCCCTGTTGCTGAGTAATTTCTACCTGCAGACGGGTGCGCCGCAAAAAGCGCTGGACCTGGCGCGCACCCTGCAAAGCGGCCACCCTGGCGACACCGATGCGCTGGCCTTGCGCGCCCAGGTGGAATACAGCGCGGGCCAGCCGCAGGCGGCGCTGGACAGTTATCTGCAACTGGCCAAGGTGCAAACCACGTCCGCGCCCCTGCAAATGCGTATTGCCAGCCTGCACCTGGCCTTGAACGACCATGCCAGCGCACTGCATGCCGTGAAGCGGGCACAGGTGCTGGACCCTGAGCTGCTCGACGCCCAGGTGGTCGAAGTGACCATGCAGCTGGCCTTGAACCGCCCGCGCGAAGCGCTGGCCGTGGCCCGCAAGGTGCAGCAGCAGCGGCCCAAACTGGCGGCCGGCTATAAACTCGAAGGCGATGTGCTGATGGCGCAAAACCAGCCGCAGCAGGCGTTCAAGCTGTACGAGCAAGCCTACCAGATCAGCAGTATCGGCCCCTTGCAAGTGCAGATATACCGCGCCCTGCACCAGGCGGGACAGGACAAGGAAGCCGACCGGCGCATGGCAGCCTGGCTGGCGGCGCACCCGGACGACACGGCCACCCGCATCTACCTGGCCGGCAGCAAGCTGGCCAGCAAGCAATACCGGGCCGCCATCGAACAGTATCAGCAGATCGTTGCCCGCGACGCCGGCAACCTGGTGGCGCTGAACGACCTGGCCTGGGCCTATCAGCAAGACAAGGATGGCCGCGCGCTGGCCACGGCCGAACAGGCGCACAAGCTGGCGCCCGAAAATCCGGCCGTGCTCGACACCCTGGGCTGGATCTGCCTGGAACAAGGCGACGTCAAGCGGGCCACGACCCTGCTGCGCAAGGCGGCCACCCTGGCACCCAAGTCGGCGGAAATCCAGTATCACCTGGGCGCCGCGCTGGTGAAATCGGGCGACAAGCTGGAGGCGCGCAAGCAACTTGAACAATTGCTTGCCGCCAACAAGGAATTTCCGCAACGGGCCGACGCGCAAGCCCTGCTGGCCCAACTCTAGGGCATGACCATGGCCAAGCTCGCGGCGCGCCTGCTCGCCGTGCTGGCCGGCGCGGCCTTCGTCCAGGCGCTGCACTGGTATCCGCTGGGCCACGGCTGGCCCAGCTGGCTATTTGCCGGCTTGCTGCCCGTCTATTTCCTGCTGCTGTGCTGGCGCCCTGCGCTCTGGCTGTTTTGTCTCCCTGCGCTGCTGCCCGTGCTGGACCTGGCGCCATGGACCGGTTGGTTTTTCCTGGAAGAAATCGACCTGCTGCTCTTGCTCACCGTGGCTTGCTGTTACTGGCAGTTGCACAAGAGACCCGCTACCCTGAGCCTCTCGCCAGCCGCGCGCCTGTGGCTGCTGCTGTGCTGCCTGGCCTGGCTGGCCGCGCTGCTGCGGGGCTTGCTGCCGCTGCCGCCCTGGGACGCCAACGCCTACAATAACTACCTGAGTTCCTACAATAGCCTGCGCCTGGGCAAAGCCTGGGCCTGGGCCATGCTGTTGCTGCCCTTGCTGCTGCACGACGCGGGCCATGGCGGCTGGCGCCGCTACGCCTTGCCGGGCCTGCTCACGGGCCTGGCGCTGGTGGCTGGCTGCGCCTTGTGGGAACGCGCGGCGTTTCCCGGCTTGCTCAATCTGTCCAGCGACTATCGCATCACGGCGCCGTTTTCCGCCATGCACACGGGTGGCGCCGCGCTCGACGGCTATCTGGCGCTGGGCCTGCCATTTGCCGTGCTGTGGCTGCTGCGCGCACGCACGCGCTGGCACAGCGCGGCCGCCCTGCTGCTGCTGGCCATGGTCCTGCATGCTGCGCTGGCCACTTTTTCGCGCGGACTGTATGCGGCCATGCTGGCTGCCGCAGCGCTGGGCATGGTGTATGCAGTGAAAAAAATGCTGGCTGGCATGCCAGCGACGCAGGGCAGCCCGAAAGGCCGCCTTGCACTGTGCTTGCTGCTGGCGGCGGCAGCAGCGATTGCCCTCATCGCCATGTTCGGCAGCGCCGGCTACCGTGGCTTGCTGGCCGCCGTGGTCTTGTTCAGCGCATCCTTCGTGCTGGCGACGCAGGCGCTACCCTGGCGTCTGGCGCCAGGCGGCGTGCTGTGCGCGCTGGCCATCGAAGCTGTACTGGCCATGCTGTGGCCCGCCGACGTGGCCGGCTGGCTGAAAGCACCGTATTTTCTGTTCTTGCTGTCGGCCTTGCTGCTGACTGGCGCCTTATGGCCAGGGAGGCGTCCGCCTGGCCCTGTCCGGCTGTGCGTGGCCATGATGGCGTGGACCATGCTGGCCTGCAATCTTGCCTGGATCAGCTGGCATTGGGGCGGCAAGCCGGCCTTGCCTGGCGCTATCCTGGCCGTGCTGCTGGCCGCCTGCATGCTGTGCAATCGGCGCCTGAGTCCGCCGCTGTGGCGTTTGCAGCGCGCCAGCCTGAGCCTGGCGGGTGCGGCGGCCGTGCTGCTGGCGCTGGCGGTGCCCGTCTCGGCCAGCTATTACGCCACGGAACGCTTCGCCACCAGCGCCGGCGATTTGCAGGGCCGGCTGCGCCACTGGCAAGCTGCGCTGGACATGATGCCGGCGGACGCGGCCAGCGCCGCGTTCGGCATGGGCCTGGGCACGTTTCCCGCCAGCTATTACTGGTACAACCCGCTGCGCGAGGTGCCGGCCCGCATTGCTTACCTGGATGAAGCAGGCGAGCGCTATGTGCGCCTGGCCAGCCCTGGCTATAGCGCGGGATATGGCGAACTGCTGCGGCTGCTGCAAAGGCTTACCGTGCTGCCCAACACCGCTTATGTGCTCGCACTCGATGTACGCCGTGCGGCCGCCATGCCCGTGCTGCAAGTACGGTTGTGCCAGCGGCAACTGCTGTACGCGCAAAATTGCATCTCGGCCCCCCTGCGTTTGCGGGCGGCTGACGGTCTGTGGCAACACTATGCCTTGCCCATCAACAGCGCCTGGCTGGGTTCAGGCCATTGGCTGCAGCGCCTGCCGGTGCAACTGGAGCTGGCGGCCAGCGGCACGGCTGTCTCGTCCGTGATCGATATCGACAATCTCAGCCTGCGCGCGGCCGATGGCCTGGAACAGATCGCCAACGGGCAATTCACGCAAGCCAGCGATGACTGGTTTTTCAGCAGCGACCACCATCATTTACCCTGGCATCTCAAGAACCTGTTGCTGCAACTTTATGTCGAGGGCGGCCTGTGCAGCGTGCTGGCCATGCTCGGCCTGCTGATGCTGGCCAGTTCCCGTTTGCTGCGGCAGCACAGCCTGGGCCATGCCAGCATAGCGGCCCTGGCCGCCATCCTGGCCTTCCTGGTGGTGGGCCTGTTCGACAGCCTGCTCGACGTGCCGCGCATCGCCCTGCTGTTTTATCTATTGCTGCTGGGCGCGCTGTTGCAGCCGGCCAGATCCTCCCACACATTGCCCCAGGAAAGCCCGCCGCCATGAAAACCATGCTGACATGCTTGTGCCTCTGCTTCTGCCTGCCACCCGCCTGCGCGGATTCGCTGGAGCAAGTGATCGCCAGGGTCAAACCCTCCGTCGTCGGCGTGGGCAGCTTTCAAAAGACGCGCACGCCGGCCCTGAGTTTTATCGGCACCGGTTTCGTCACGGGCGACGGCTTGAGCGTGCTGACCTGCTCCCATGTCATACAAAAACTGCTGGACAGCAACCCAAGCGAACTGGTCGGCATCCTCACGGGGCACGGCGACACGGCGCAATTCCGCTCGGCCACCGTGGTCGCCATCGACGCCGAGCACGACCTGGCCTTGCTGCGCCTCGCCGGCGAGCCGCTGCCCGCCTTGCAGCTGGGCGACGCCGGCAGCGTGCGCGAAGGCCAGGCAATGGCCTTCACGGGTTTTCCGCTGGGCATGCTGCTGGGCCTGCATCACGTGACCCACCGCGCCACCGTGTCTGCGCTGACGCCCGTCGTCATGCCCAGCGAAAATGCGCTGCGGCTGGACGTCAAACGCCTGGCGCAACTGCAAAAGTCCCCCTACACCGTGTTCCAGCTCGACGCGACGGCGTATCCGGGCAGCAGCGGCAGCCCTTTATATGATCCGGAAACCGGTCTCGTCTACGGTATCGTCAACATGGTGTATGTCAAAGGCTTGAAGGAAAGCGCCATCAGCACACCAAGCGGCATTACGTATGCCATTCCAGGCGTGCACATGCAGGCGCTACTATTAAAAAAACCGTAGCGTTCAGTTACGTCCCTGGCGCAAACGGTCGGTAATGCCAGGCTCATCCCATGTAGGAAAAAAAAAGGGGTAAAACGATCGTTCACCCCCATGTTGTTCCATCAAACCGCCGTATTTGCGTATCTGCTCTCCCATATAACCCAGGTCTAGCCGTAGCAGCACGGCGGGCGCGCCCACGCGCGTGCATTCGCGCTCGCCGCCGAAGTCCCTGAATCCCAGCATGCGCTTGTAAAACACCACGTGACGCGGATTGACTTCAATCACGTAATCCGTAAAGCCATGGATGTTGTGGGCATAGATATAGGAAATATGGATCAAGGCGGCAAACACGCGCTTGCTGACGCCCTTGTCGATGGCCAGGCGCGACGGTTCGCACAGCAGCCGTCCCTGCGCACGCAATTCGTCGAGCTTGTCGCGGAAATTTTCATCGGCCGGCAAGCCGGTCTCGTCATTATCCAGGCAAAGGGTCATGGTGCCGACGGTGGAGCCGGCCGTTTCTGCAAACAGGGTGATTTTATTGAGTGCATGGGCAATGCCGGGATCGACGGCATAACCGCGCCAGCCATACATCTTGCGTATCAACAGGCTGGCTGCTTCGCGGCGCCCGCGCGAATTGGCCATGCGGATATGAAAGCGCTGCAAATCAATTTCGTGTTCCATGGCGGGATCGATCCTGCCCTCGCCCACCACCAGGTCGCTGAAACCGCCAGGCGTATCGAAAGAAATAATAGGTTCGTCTTCAAAGCTCATCTTGTCCTCGCTATCAATGGCTGTCCATGTTTGAGACGGACTGAAGCCAATGCCTTGTGACAAGAGGAAAAGTAGAGAAGTTCCCGCAATACGCGAAAAAAACCAAAGAAATTAGCAGGAAATGATCAAAGAAACATGCTTAAATTTTCCCGCGAGTATAAAAAGACAAATAAAGTGTATCTTTTGACAGCAAGTTCAGGCGCGGCTAAAAAAAGCTTTCCGGGATTAATAAGACGTCGCCGGGCCGCATCATGATATTGGCGGAAATATCGCCGTCTTTCAACAGGTCATCGATGCGCACGCGCAACTGCTGTTGCTGTCCTTCGCGCACGCGGATGATGCTGGCCTTGTTGCCGGCCGCAAAATCGGTAATGCCGCCCACGGCGATCAGCACGTCCATCAGCGACATGCCCAGCCGGTATGGCAGAGCCTGCGGCTTGGCCGCTTCGCCGATCACCCTGATCTGTTCCGCGTAGGGGCCGGAAAAATTGGTGACGATCACCGTCACCACCGGTTGCTGGATGAACTTGCCCAGCGCCTGTTCGATATCGCGCGCCAGCTGGGTCGAAGTCTTGCCGCTGGCCGGCAAATCTTCCACCAGCGGCGTGCTGATCTTGCCGTCGGGCCGCACCGCTACCGTCAGCGACACTTCCGGATTGCGCCAGACGAGGATGTTGACGGAGTCGCCCGGCCCGATCAGATAGTCGTGCAAGGGCGCGTTGTCCTCGGCCGGCGCCAGCGGGTAGCGCGTGCGGCAAGCCGCCAGCAGAGCCAGCGCCGCCAGGGCCAGTCCCCTTTCCATCACTGCACGGCGAAACAGATTCATGCTGGACCTCTTAAAGTCGATGATGCGGCCATGAGGTCGCCCAGATTAGCCGGGCTGTGCCGCGAACTTCCTATGATTATGAGATCGCAGCAAGTGATCCTTGAGGCGCATCAAGAAGCCTTCATCTGGGGAAATTTTTCTAAGGAGCAGCCCTATACTTTGCTTACTCGACAAGAGAAAAGTTCCCCGCCATCCCATGACACCCGTTCATTGCACCGATCGCCCTGACCTGAAGGAATTGAGATGGAGGAATTAATACAGCAATTACTTTCCAGTCTCAAGGGGATCTGGAAGTACCGCTGGCATGCGCTGCTGGTCGCCTGGCTGGTGGCGATTGCCGGTTTCATCAAGGTGATCAGCCTGCCCGACGACTTTCAAACCTCGGCGCGCGTGTTTGTCGATACGCAAACCATCCTGAAACCGCTGATGGCCGGCATGACCAGCGTGCCCAACACGGAACAGCAGGTGGCCATCATGAGCCGCACCCTGCTCAGCCGTCCCAACGTGGAACGCGTGATACGCATGATCGATCTCGATATCGATACCAAGACCGTGCGCGAACATGAGGCCCAGCTCGACGACTTGATGAGCCGCATCAAGATCACCGGCACCAACGCCTTCGACATTTACACCATCAGCTATAGCGGCAGGCAGCCCAAGGTGGTGCGCGACGTGGTGCAAAGCCTGCTGACGATTTTTGTCGAAGGCAGTTTCCAGGGCAAGAAAGGCGACTCGCAAAAAGCCGTGCAATTCATCGATGAGCAGATCAAGAATTATGAAGAGAAACTGAGTTCGGCGGAAAACCTGCTCAAGGAATTCAAGATCCGCAACAACCTGCTGCTGCCGCGCCAGGGTATCGATTATGGCAGCCAGCTGCTGATAGCGTCCGATAGCCTGAATAATGCCAAGCTGGAACTGCTGGAAGCGGAACAGGCGCGCAAGGCCATCCATAGCCAGATCGAAGGCGACGAACCGGTGCTGGACCTGGAACCGAGCGCGTCCGCGATCAGCAATCCCGAACTCGACGAGCGCATCGCCGCCATCAACAAGAATCTCGACAGCCTGGCGCTGCAATATACGGAGCTGCACCCTGACATCATCGCCTCGCGGCGGCTGGTGACGCAGCTGGAAGAACGCAAGGTCGAAGAAAGCAAGCTGCGCGCCGCCGCTGGCGATCCCGGCAAGAATTACAGCCCCATGCTGCAGCAAATGAAGGTGGCCCTGACCGAAGCCGACGCCAAGGTGGCCGCCATCAAGGCGCGCGTGCAGGAATTCAATGCCCGCAACGAGCGCCTGCTGGCGCAAAGTAATGCCGTGCCCGAGGTGGAATCGCAACTGGCGCAGCTGAACCGCGACTACATCATCAACAAGGATAACTATGAAAAGCTGATCGGCCGGCGCGAAGCGGCCAAACTGTCGGGCGAGCTCAGTTCGACCACCGACATGATGGCTTTCAAGATCATCGATCCGCCCACCGTGCCGTTTTCGCCGATGGGGCCGAACCGGCCGCTGCTGTTCAGCGCGGCCTTGGGCGCCGCCCTGGGCGCCGGCGTGGCGGCGGCATTGCTGATCAGCCAGATTCGCCCCACCTTCCTCAGCCCGGCCGAATTGCGCGACGCCACCGGCTTGAGCGTGCTCGGTACCGTATCGATGAACTGGACCACCTTGCAGCAGGTGCGGCGCCAGCGCGCACGCTACGGTTTTGGCGCCTGCCTGGGCGGCCTGTTCCTGCTGTACGGCGGCGTGATGGCGGCCGCGCTGTTCAAATTCTAGAGACCGGCACCGGGAGACGCGATGGACAGCAAGGACGTGCAAGATCAACAGCAGCCCGTGCACCAGGTGGCTGAAGCACCGCAAGCTTATGGGGCGGACCACACCGCTTCGCCCCATTACCGCGAGCTGAACCTGGCCACCCTGCAGGCGCAGGGCATGGTCACGCACGATGGCGGGCGCACCTCGGTGGCCGAAGATTTCCGCATCATCAAGCGCCCGCTCTTGCGCAAGGCACGCGCCAGCGGCGCCGAAGCGATACGCCATGGCAACCTGATCGTCGTCACCAGCGCCATGCCCGGCGAAGGCAAGACCTATTGCGCCGTCAACCTGGCGATGAGCATCGCCATGGAAATGGATATCACGGTGCTGCTGGTGGACGCCGACGTGGCGCGCCCGTCCGTGCTGAAAGTACTGGGCCTGCCGCCAGAACCGGGCCTGATGGACGTGCTGCTCGACGAGCAGCTGGAAATGGCCGACGTGATCCTGAAAACCAATGTCAGCACCCTGAGCATCTTGCCGGCCGGGCGCAGCAACAAGCACGCCACAGAATTGCTGGCCAGCCGCGCCATGAGCCGGCTGCTGGCCGAGATCGCCAGCCGCTATGCGGACCGCATCGTGGTGTTCGACTCGCCACCGCTATTGATTACCAGCGAAGCCCACGCGCTGGTGGGGCAGATGGGGCAAGTGGTGATGGTGGTGGAAGCGGAAACGACCACCCAGCACGCCGTCAAGGAAGCGCTGCGCCAGATCGAATCGTGCGAACACATCCACCTGATCTACAACAAGACCAAGGGATTCCCCGGCAACGATTATTATGGCTATTACGACTAGCCATGGCCTGCGTTGTCCTGCTGCGGCCGGCGTGCCTGGCCTGGCGCTGGCGCTGTTCATGGCATTGCCCTTGCCGGCCAGCGCAATAGACTGGCTGGCCGTGCCCTCGCTGCGGCTGCGCGAAAGCTATACCGACAATGCGCTGCTGGCGCCGCAAGGCCATGCGCAGCCAGACTTCATCACCGAAATCGCGCCCTCGATCGGCCTGATCGGCACCGGTCCCCGCCTGCAAGTGCACCTGGACGCCACCTGGCGGCAATTTCGCTACCAGCACCGGCCCGGCAGCGAGAACCAGGAGCTGCAGGCCTCGGCCAGCGCCGAACTGCTGAAGGACTGGCTACACCTCGACAGCGCGGCCAGCATCAGCCAGCGCAGCGTATCGCCGTTCGGCCCGCAAGTCATCAGCGATCTGCCCAACACGCAAAACGCCAGCACGGTGCGCACCGTCACCATCAGCCCCTATTTGCGCCACCGTTTCAGCAGCCTGGGCACGGCCGAGCTGCGCTACACGCGTAACACCGTGTCCAGCGGCGGCGACCTGTTATCGATGCACAGCGATGAAGTCCAGATGCTGTTCAATGGCGCGCCGCGTGGCGCGGGCTGGAGCTGGAATGCCAGCTACGATGTGCGCCGTACGCAAGACAGCAAGCTGGCGCCGCAGCGCATGGAGCGGGCCAGCGTCGGCCTGCGCTACCCGCTCAACAGCCGCTGGTCCGCCACCGCCAGCGCGGGCCAGGAACAGGAAGGCTATGCATCGAGCACCGGCCAGGACACGCAAGGCCGCTTCTGGACGGTGGGCGGCGTGTGGACGCCCTCGCCGCGCACCAGCGTGGCCGTCAGCATCGGCAGGCGCTTCTTTGGCCAGACCTACAGCCTGGACGCCGCGTTCCGGCAGCGCCAAACGAGCTGGTCGGCACAATACAGCGAAGACATCACCACCATGCCCGCGCAATTTTTGCGCCTGGGCAACCAGGATGCGGCCAGCCTGCTCGATCAGCTGTGGACTGGCCTGGTGCCCGATGCGCGCGAACGGCGCTTGCGCATCGATGCCTTTTTGCGTTATGCCAACGGCCTGGGCTCGCAAGGCGCCATCAATTACTTCAGCCACCGCTATTTCCTGCAAAAGCAGCTGAGCCTGAACGTGGCCCGCGCCACGCCGAAAGGCAGCTTGCTGGCCAGCCTGACCGCCGTGGACCGCACGGCGCTGACGGCCAGCGGCATCGACAGCGAGCTGCTGCCGGGCGTCGATTTCGGCAGCGAAGACCGCACGCGCCAGGTGGCTGGCAATCTGGGCTGGACCTGGCAGGCGTCGGCGCGCAACAGCCTCCGCGCCAATGCGGGCTACACCACCATCCGTTCGCTGAGCGTGCCGCGGCGCGACGGCAATTTCACGCTGACGGCCGCCGCCAGCCGCATCATCAAGCCAAAAATGACGGCTTCCATCGAGCTAAGGCACACGGCGCACACCAGCACGCGCGGTGCCGCTTTCCGCGAAAACGGCGTCAGCGCCACGCTCACCATGCAATTCTGAAGAGAGACCGCCATGTCCACACAAGCTCCGCTCCACCTGCTGTGCGTGGTCGCCGCGCGCCCCAACCTGATGAAGATGGCGCCCATCCTGGCCGCTCTGGAGCGCCAGGCCCCCAGCTTGAGAATCACCTTGTTGCACACCGGCCAGCACTACGACCCGGCGATGAGCGGGCTAGTGTTTACCGCGCTGGGCATGCGCGCGCCCGACATCAGCCTGGACGTGGGTTCCGCCAGCCATGCGCAGCAAACGGCCGAGATCATGCGCCGCTACGAACCGGTGCACCTGGCCTTGCAACCGAAACTGGACGCCGTGATGGTGGTGGGCGACGTCAATTCCACCCTGGCCTGCGCACTGGTGGCGGCCAAGCTGGGCACGCCGGTCATCCACGTTGAAGCGGGCCTGCGCAGTGGCGACCGCAGCATGCCTGAAGAAATCAACCGGCTGCTGACGGATCAGTTATCCGAGCTATTGTTCAGCAGCGAAACGGGCGCGCGCGCCAATCTGCTGCGCGAAGGCATCGCGCCCGAACGCATCCATTTCGTGGGCAATGTCATGATAGACAGCTTGCGGCAGCAATTGCCGCGTGCCGCCTCGCCCAGCGCCACCTTGCTCGATTACGGTCACGCCTGCCCGCCCGCCTACGGCCTGCTGACCTTGCACCGGCCCTCGAACGTGGATGACGGCGGGCGCCTGGGCGCGCTGCTGCTGGCCATGGCGGAATTGTCCAGGGAACTGCCGCTGCTGTTTCCCATCCACCCGCGCACCCTGGCCATGCTGCGGAAAACCGGCCTGGAAGCGCTGTTCGAGCAGCACGCCATCGTGCCGCTGCCGCCGCTGGGCTACCTGGAAATGCTGGGCCTGATGCAAGGCGCGCGCCTGGTGCTGACCGATTCGGGCGGCATCCAGGAAGAAACCACGGCGCTGGGCGTGCCCTGTCTGACCCTGCGCGACAATACGGAACGCCCCGTGACGGTGGACGAAGGCACCAATACCGTGGCCGGCACGGTGCCCGCCACCATATTGGCGCTGGCGCGCGGCATCCTGCAATCGGATGGCAAGCGGGGCGGCAAGCGGGGCCGCATACCGGAATACTGGGATGGCCATGCGGCCGAGCGCATCGCCGCCATCAGCTTGCAATGGCTGCGTCTGCGCCGGGGTGCGCGATGATCGCCGTGAACGCCCAGATCACCAATGCCTTGACCATCGATGTCGAGGATTATTTCCAGGTTTCCGCGTTTGCACCGCATATCGCCCGCGCCGACTGGCCCAACATGCCTTGCCGCGTCGAAGCCAATATCGAGCGCATCCTGCTCTTGCTGGAAGCACAACACATCCACGCCACGTTTTTCACCCTGGGCTGGATCGCCGAGCGCTACCCGGCCATGCTGCGCAGCATCGCTGCCGCCGGGCATGAAGTGGCCAGCCACGGTTATGCCCACTTGCGGGCCACGGAGCAGTCGCGGGCCGATTTCGCGCACGACATCAGCTTAAGCAAAAGCATCCTCGAACAATTGACGGGCCTGGCCGTGCAAGGCTACCGGGCGCCCAGTTTTTCCATCGGGCCGGCCAATCTGTGGGCTTTCGAAGTCTTGCAAGAAGCGGGCTACCGCTACAGTTCCAGCATCTACCCGATCCGCCACGATCATTACGGCATGCCCGATGCGCCCCGTTTCGCCTGGCGCCCACGCGGCCTGCACGGGGTGCTGGAACTGCCCATCAGTACCGTGCGTGTGGGCCGGCGCAACTTCCCGGCCGGTGGCGGCGGCTACTTCCGGCTGCTGCCTTATGGCGTCACGCACTGGTGCTTGCGAAGGATCAACTCGCTCGACGGGCAAGCTGGCATATTCTATTTTCATCCCTGGGAACTGGATCCGGGGCAGCCACGCCCCGCCGGCCTGGGCTGGAAAACACGATTTCGCCATTATGTGAATCTGCAGCGGATGGAGCCACGGCTGGCGCGGCTGGCCAAGGACTTCCGCTGGGGCCGCATGGACCGCATTTTTCTTGACAGTACAGGCTAACATCATGCACCAAGCAGCATCCACTATCGCTCCACTCCACCCTGCCAGCGCGATCGAAATACGCCGGCTGCAGCCGCATGACCATGCGCGCTGGGATGCCTTCGTACAAGCTTGCCCGGAAGCGAGCTTTTTTCACCGCGCCGGCTGGCACACCATCATGGAACAAAGCTTCGGCCACAGCGGGCACTTCCTGTATGCCGAACAAGATGGACGCATCTGCGGCGTGTTGCCGCTAGCCCATATCCGCAGCCGCGTGTTCGGCAACACGCTGATTTCGCTGCCGTTTTGCGTCTACGGCGGCATCGCCAGCAGCCATGCCGCCGCCCACCAGGCACTCGATGCCGCTGCACAAGCGCTGGCGCAGCAATTGCAGGTGGGCCACCTGGAATACCGCCAGCGCAGCCAACCTGAGCGGCATGACGATAGCGGCCAGCATGGCTGGCTCAGCAAGCCGCTGTACGCGACCTTTCGCCGGCCCTTGCTGGCGGACGAACAGGATAATCTGCTGGCGATACCGCGCAAACAGCGCGCCGTGGTGCGCAAGGGCATCGCGGCCGGCTTGCATAGCTTGATCGACGACGACCTCAAACGTTTCTTTCCCCTCTACGCGGCCAGCGTGCACAGGCTGGGCACGCCGGTCTTCGCGCGCCGCCATTTCGCGCTGCTGCGCACGGTGTTCGGCGATGACTGCCAGATACTGACCGTGTGCCAGGGCGCACAGGCGCAAGCGAGCGTGATGACTTTCTATTTCCGCGATGAAGTGCTGCCCTATTATGGCGGCGGCAGCGTGCTGGCGCGCGACACGGGCGCCAATGACTTCATGTACTGGGAATTGATGCGGCGCGCCAGCGAGCGCGGCTATCGTTTGTTCGATTTCGGCCGCAGCAAGCTGGGCACGGGCGCTTACGACTTCAAGAAAAACTGGGGCTTTACGGCGCAGCCCTTGCCTTACGCCTACAAGCTGGTGGCCGCCGAGTCCTTGCCGGACACCAATCCCCTCAATCCCAAATACCGCTGGTTCATCCGTGCCTGGCGGTGCCTGCCGCTGCCGCTGGCCAATCTGCTGGGGCCGCATATCGTGCGGCAACTGGGCTAGCCATGCGCGAACTGCTCTATCTGACCCACCGCCTGCCGTATCCGCCCAACAAGGGCGACAAGATACGTTCCTGGCATATGCTGCAATACCTGAGCCGGCATTTCCGCGTGCACCTGGGTTGTTTCATCGACAACGAAGAAGACTGGGAGCATACGCGCCGGGTGGCCGAACTGTGCGCCAGTACCCGCTTCATCGATTTGCGGCGCCATGCGGCCCGCTGGCGCGCCATGCAAGCGCTGCTGGCGCGCCAATCGATGAGCGTGCATTATTATCGCGACCCGCAGCTGCTGGCATGGGTCCATGATCTGCTGGCGGGCGGGCGCGTGCGCCATGCGCTGGCCTATTCCGGACCCATGGCCCAGTATCTCGACGGTGGCGCCGGCAGTGCCTTGTACCGCCTGATCGATTTTGTCGATGTCGATTCCGACAAATGGCGCCAGTACGCGGACAGCAAGCCCTGGCCTGTGTCGCTGCTGTACCGGCGCGAATCGCAGATGCTGTTGCAGTACGAACGCCATATCGCGCAGCAGTTCTCGGCCGCCAGCTTTGTCTCGCAAGCGGAAGCCACCCTGTTCCGCCAGTGCGCACCACTGGCGCGCCGCAAGACGGGGCATTTCAATAACGGCGTCGACGCCGCCTATTTTGCGCCCGGCCTTGCCTTGACCCCGGCACCGTACCCGGCCGGCGCGCAAGTGCTGGTATTTACGGGCGCCATGGATTACTGGCCCAATATCGACGCCGCGCGCTGGTTCGTGCAGCAGATATGGCCCGCCCTGCGCTACCGCTACCCGGCACTGCTGTTTTATATCGTCGGCAGCCACCCGGCGGCACAAGTGCGCGAGCTGGCCAGGGTGCCCGGCGTGGTGGTCACGGGTACGGTGCCCGATATCCGGCCCTACCTCGCCGGCGCTACCCTGGCCGTGGCGCCCTTGCGCATCGCGCGCGGCGTGCAAAACAAGGTGCTTGAAGCCATGGCGATGGGCAAGATCGTGCTGGCTACACCGCAGGCGCTGGAAGGCATCGCCGCCCAGCCGGGGCTGGAACTGCTGCTGGCCCGCGACGAGATCGAGTTCATCCACCATGCCACGCGCGTGCTGCAGCAGCAGGCGCCGGAAAGCGCCATGGGCGCGGCGGCGCGGCAACTGGTGCTGCAAGACTACGATTGGGAACGCAATCTGCAAGGCCTGGGCGCCATGCTGGGCTTGCAGGCACAGGCGAACCCCGGCCACATTGTGCCGGCCGAGCAATTGCATCCCACGCGGGAACCATCGTGAGTGTGGAACCGGGCAGTGTCACCGCGCCGGCAAGGCTGGCCAAGGCGGCAGGCACGACACTGGCTCCGCTGGCCTTGCTGGCACCGGCACTGCTGGCCATCGTACTGCTGTATCAGAGCACCTTCTGGTCCATGCTGGAACTATGGTCGCGTTCGCAGACTTTTGCGCATGGCTACCTCATCGTTCCCATCAGCATCTGGCTGGCCTGGCGCCAGCGTCGCCGCCTGGCGGCCCTGCCGCCACAGCCGAACCTGGCAGGACCGCTGCTGCTGGCCGGACTCGGCCTGGCCTGGCTGCTGGCCAATGCCGCCAACGTGCAAGTGGTGGAGCAATATGCGGCCACCGCCATGCTGCCGGCCTGCGTGCTGGCGATCCTGGGCTGGCCCGCCGTGCGCCTGCTGGCCTTTCCACTAGGCTATCTGTTCCTGGCCGTGCCGTTTGGCGAAGTCTTTATCGAACCGCTGATCGATTTCACGGCCAGCTTTACCGTGGCCGCACTGCAACTGACGGGCGTACCCGTGTTTCGTGATGGCAGCAATTTCTTTTTACCCACGGGTAACTGGTCCGTCGTCGAAGCATGCAGCGGCTTGCGCTACCTGATCGCCTCGCTGGCCCTGGGCGCCCTGTTTGCCCACCTCAACTGCCACAGCACGGGCCGCCGCCTGGCCGTTTTGGCCGCCGCGCTGGTGGTGCCCATCGTTGCCAACGGCGTGCGCGCCTATCTGATCGTCATGCTGGGCCATTTGAGCAATATGCGCCTGGCCGTGGGTCTCGACCACCTGATCTATGGCTGGCTGTTTTTCGGCCTGGTGGCGCTGCTACTGTTCTGGTTAGCCGCGCGCTGGCGCGAGCGGCCTCTTGCTGCCACGACGGCCGCAACACCAGCTGCCACATCCCGGCCAGCAGCCAGCATCAAGGCCGTGCTGGCCAGCCTGGCCATCGCCGCCCTGTGGCCAGGACTGGCCTTGCTGCATCAGGATGACGCGGCTGCCGCCACGCCAGCCGCTACCCTGACCTTGCCCGCGCCACCCGGATGGCAGCAGCTGGCGGCGCCGCCGGCCTGGCGCGTCCCCGTCGCTGGCCATCCCATGTCATGGCTGGCCAGCTATCGCCAGGAGCCAGGCCAGGCGCAGGTCAGCCTGCAATTGTCCTGGTTTGCCCGGCAGGCGCCCGATGCGGAACTGCTGACGCACCAGGCCCACCCTTACGGCGAGCTCTGGACTTTACTGAAACACCAGAAACGCGAGGTCCAGGTGAACGGGCGCAGCCTGGCCGTGCGCGAAGCGCTGCTGGCTCACGGCGGCGAGCGGTTGCTGGCATGGCGGCTGTACCGCCAGGGCGGCGTCGCCACGGCCGACCCGGTGCTGGTCAAGCTGCTGCTGGCCAGGGGCAAGCTGCTGGGCACGCGCCAGGATGGCGCCGACCTGATCATTTCCGCTACTTACGACGAACTGGCGCCGCCACCGCGCGCGCAGCTGCAGGCCTTCCTGCAGGCCGCCCTGCCCCTGATCGAACAGCGCTTGCAGGAGTTGCCGCATGGAAACTGACCTGCCGGACCCTGCGGCCCCCCTCATCGTGCACGTAATCCACCAGCTGGACGTGGGCGGACTCGAAAACGGCCTGGTCAACCTGATCAACCACATGCCGCCGGGGCGCTACCGGCATGCCATCGTCTGCCTGAAAAGCGCCACCGCTTTTCGCCAGCGCCTGACGGCCGACGGCGTCGACATCATCAGCCTGGACAAGCGCGAAGGCAAGGACCCGGCCCATTATCTGCGTTTGTACCGCACCTTGCGGCAACTGCGGCCCAGCTTGGTTCACACGCGCAACCTGGGCTGCATTGAAGCGCAACTGCTGGCCTGCCTGGCCGGCGTGCGCCTGCGCGTGCATGGCGAACACGGGCGCGATATCGACGACTTGCACGGCACCAGCCACAAATACCGGCTGCTGCGCAAGCTGATGCGGCCACTGGTGCAGCAATTCATCGCCGTCAGCGCCGACCTGGGCACGTGGCTGGTGGACACCATCGGCGCTGCGCCGTCCACCGTCACGCAGATCGGCAATGGCGTCGACAGCGTGCAATTCCACCCACGCCTGGGCCCGCCCGCCGCCGTCGGGCCACCGGGTTTCATGTGCAATGGCGCGTACGTGATCGGCAGCGTGGGCCGCATGGCCGCCGTCAAGGATTTCGACAATCTGGTGCGCGCCTTCTTGCTGCTGCTGGCGCAACCGGGCGCGCGCGCGCGCCTGCGGCTGATGGTGATCGGCGATGGCCCCAGCCGCCAGGCCTGCCTGGACTTGCTGCAGCGCTCAGGCGCGCAGCAACTGGCCTGGCTGCCCGGCGCGCGCGACGACGTGGCGCAACTGATGCGCGCCATGGACCTGTTCGTGCTGCCCTCGCTGGCCGAAGGCAGTTCCAACACCATCCTCGAAGCGATGGCCAGCGGGCTGCCCGTGGTGGCAACCGCCGTGGGCGGCAACGCCGAACTGGTGCAGTCCGGCTGGAACGGCACCCTGGTGCCGCCCCGCTCGCCCGAAATGCTGGCCGACGCCATGCTTGACTACTACAGCATGCCCGAACTGGGGCCGCGCCAGGGCGCACGCGGCCGGCGCCGGGTGCTGGCCGAGCACAGCCTGCTGGCCATGGCCGGCGCCTACCTGGCCGTGTATGACCGCCTGACGGGCGCACCCGCCCCCGATCCGCTTTCCACCTTCCCCTGAAAGGCATTCCATGTGCGGTATCGTCGGCATCTTTGATTTGCAGGGCCAGCGCGACATCGATGCGCTACTGCTGCTGCGCATGAACCACAGCCTGCGCCACCGGGGGCCGGACGAAGATGGTTTGCACCGCGAACCGGGGCTGGGGCTGGGCCACCGCCGCCTGTCCGTGATCGACCTGGCCAGCGGGCAGCAGCCGCTGTTCAACGCCGACCGCAGCGTGGCCATCGTCTTCAATGGCGAAATCTATAATTACCGGCTGCTGATGGCCGAGCTGCGCCAGTTCGGCCACGTGTTCCGCACCAATAGCGACACGGAAGTCATCGTCCACGCCTGGGAGCAATGGGGCGAACAATGCGTGCAGCGCCTGCGCGGCATGTTTGCCTTCGCCCTGTGGGACCGGCGCCGCCATCAGCTGTTCCTGGCGCGCGACCGCCTTGGCGTCAAGCCCCTGTATTACGGCCAGGCCAGCGACGGCACCTTGCTGTTCGGCTCCGAGCTGAAAGCCTTGCTGGCCCACCCGGCCATGCCGCGCACGCTGGACCCGCTGGCGGTGGAAGACTATTTTGCGTATGGCTACGTGCCCGAGCCGCGCAGCATCTTCCAGCATGCCTTGAAACTGCCGCCCGGCCACACCCTGAGCATACGCGCCGGCCAGCCGCTGCCCGCGCCGCGCCAGTACTGGGACGTGCCGTTCACGCCGCACGCCCATGCCAGCGAAGCGCAGGCGGGCGACGAATTGCTGGCGCGCTTGCGCGAAGCGGTGCGCATCCGCATGGTAGCCGAAGTGCCGCTGGGCGCATTCCTGTCGGGCGGCGTCGATTCCAGCGCCGTCGTCGCCATGATGGCGGGCGCCAGTGCGTCTGCGGTGAACACCTGCTCGATCGCGTTCGGCGACCCGGCCTTTGACGAAACGCGCCATGCAGAGCTGGTGGCGCGCCGCTACGGCACCCAGCACCACACCCTGCAGGCCGGGCAAGACGATTTCCAGCTGATCGACTTGCTGGCCAATCTGTATGACGAACCGTTCGCCGACAGTTCGGCCATGCCCACCTACCGCGTCTGCCAACTGGCCCGCCAGCGGGTGACGGTGGCGCTGTCGGGCGATGGCGGCGATGAAAGCCTGGCCGGCTACCGGCGCTACCGGCTGCACACGCGCGAAGAAAAAGTACGCCGGGTGATGGACCCCTTGCTGCCGGCCAGCCTGCGCCAGTCGCTGTTCGGCACCCTGGGCCGGCTGTATCCCAAGGCCGACTGGGCGCCCCGCTTCCTGCGCGCCAAGACCACCTTCGAAGGCCTGGCGCGCGACACCACCGATGCCTATTTTCATAGCGTCAGCATCCTGGGCGACGCCATGCGGGCGCGCTTGTTCAGCTCCGCACTGCGGCACCAGCTGCAAGGCTACCGTGCGGTGGAAGTGCTGCGCCGCCACGCCGCCGCCAGCCCGGCGCCGGACGCGCTGTCGCAAGTGCAGTACCTGGACCTGAAAACCTATCTGCCCGGCGACATCCTCACCAAGGTGGACCGGGCCAGCATGGCGCATGCGCTGGAAGTGCGCTCGCCGCTGCTGGACCATGAACTGGTGGCCTGGATGTCCGGCCTGCCGGCGCATTTCAAGCTGCACTGCGGCGAAGGCAAATACCTGTTCAAGAAGGCCCTGCGCCCAATGCTGCCCGACAGCCTGCTATACCGCCAGAAGATGGGCTTTTCCGTGCCGCTGGCCAGCTGGCTGCGCGGCCCGCTGCGCCAGCGCCTGCAAGACCGTTTGCTCAGTCCCACCCTGGCGCAATGCGGCCTGTTCGAGATGGATTACGTGCGCCATCTGATCGAACAGCACGCTTCAAGCCGGCGCGACTACAGCGCGCCATTATGGTCGCTGCTGATGTTCGAGGCGTTTTTGCGGCAGGTACTGCCGGCGGCGGCCACGCCCGCTATCGTCGTCGCGCCGGCCATGGCACTGGATTAAGCCATGCGCATCCTGCACATCCTCGACCATTCCCTGCCGCTGCACAGCGGCTACACCTTCCGCACCATCGCCATCCTGGGCCAGCAGCGCCGCCTGGGCTGGGAAACGGCGCAGCTGACCAGCGCAAAACAGGGTTGCACGGAAGCGGACGAACAAGACGTCGATGGCTGGCATTTTTACCGCACCGCGCCCAGCCGGTGCTGGTGGACGCGCCTGCCGGTGCTGCGCCAGTACGGCGTGATCCTGGGGCTGGCGCAGCGATTGCGCCAGCTGGCGCAGCAGCTCAAGCCCGACATACTGCACGCCCATTCGCCGGCCCTGAACGCCATCGCCGCCTTGAGCGTGGGCCGCGCGCTGGGCATCCCGGTGGTGTATGAAGTGCGCGCCTTCTGGGAAGATGCGGCCGCCGACCATGGCAGCAGCCGGCCAGGCGGCTTGCGCTACCGGCTGACGCGGGCGCTGGAAGACCATGCGCTGCGGCGCGCCGACGCCATCACCACCATTTGCGAAGGCTTGCGGCGCGACCTGTGCCAGCGCGGCGTGCCGCCACAAAAAATCACCGTGATACCCAACGCCGTCGATGCCGCCAGCTTTCAAGGCAGCGCGGACTCCACGCTGACCCGCGCGCTAGGCCTGGATGGCCATCCCGTGATCGGTTTCATCGGCTCCTTCTATGCCTATGAAGGCCTGGCCCTGCTGCTGCGCGCCATGCCGCGCATGCTGGCCGCACAGCCCACGCTGCGCCTGCTGCTGGCCGGCGGCGGCCCACAGGAACAGGCGCTGATCACGCTGGCGCGTGAACTCGGCATCGCCCGGCAGGTGATCTTCGCCGGCCGCGTGCCGCACAGCCAGGTGGCCGACTATTATCAAATGATCGACGTGCTCGTGTATCCGCGCCTGCCGATGCGCTTGACGGAACTGGTCACGCCATTAAAACCGCTCGAAGCGATGGCGCAAGGCTGCCTGGTGGCCGCTTCCGACGTGGGCGGCCACCGAGAACTGATCACGCATGGCCAGACGGGCATGCTGTTTCGCGCCGGCGACGCCAATGCGCTGGCGCAGACTGTACTGAGCTTGCTGCTGACACCGAACAGCTGGCCCGCCTTGCGCCGCAACGCCCGCGCCTGGGTGGAACAGGAACGCAACTGGGCCGGCAGCGTGCGCCGCTACTCCGCCGTGTATGCGCGCCTGGCGTTGGCGGCGGGCGGCCCGCCATGAAGCTGTGCGGCTTGCGCATCGCGCTGGTGGGCCCGCTGCCGCCACCGGCCGGCGGCATGGCCAATCAAACGCAGCAACTGGCCGCCCTGCTGCGGGCCGATGGCGCCAGGGTGACGCTGATGGCCGTCAACGGTCCCGTCTTGCCACCGTGGCTGGCGCGCATACGCTATCTGCGCGCCGCACTGCGCCTGCCGCTGCACCTGTGGCGGCTGTGGCGGGCGGCCGATACGGTCGACCTGTTTCACATCATGGCCAACTCGGGCTGGTCCTGGCATTTGCAGGCGGCGCCCGCCCTGTGGATCGCCAGCATCAAGGGCAAACCTGCCCTGCTCAATTACCGGGGCGGCGAGGCGGCAGCCTTCTTTGCCCGCTCGCCGCGCCTGCTCGCCCTCAGCCTGCGCCGCGCCAGCGCCATCGTCGTGCCCTCGCGCTTCCTGGCCGGGATCTTCGAACAATACGGCCATACGGCGCATGTCGTGCCCAATATCGTCGACCTGGCACGCTTTACGCCTGGCCCGCGTACGTCCACTTTTGGTGATGGCCCCGTGATCATGGTGGCCCGCCACCTGGAAGCGCTGTACGACAACGCCAGCGCCGTGCGCGCGTTTGCCATCGTCCACGCCAGCATGCCGTCGGCCCGCCTGGTGCTGGCTGGCGACGGCCCGGAACGGCAAGCCTTGCACAACCTGGCGATGGACTTGGACGTGCCGGTACACTTTGCCGGACATGTCGATAATGCAGACATGCCGGCGCTGTACCGGGCCTGCGACCTGGTGCTCAATCCCAGCCTGGCCGACAATATGCCGATCTCGGTGCTGGAAGCGCAAGCCTGCGGCCTGCCCATCGTCAGCACCAAAGTGGGCGGCATTGCGGCACTGCTGCAAGACCAGGTCACGGCGCTGCTGGTGGCGCCCGGCGACAGTAGCGCCATGGCGGCGTCCATCCTGTCGCTGCTGCGCGAGCCGCAGCGCGCCCGCCAGCTGGCAAAGGCTGGGTTGGCGCAGGTGGCACAATATGACTGGCCGGCGATAGCCCCGCTGCTGCTGGCGCACTACCGGCGCATACGCGCCATTGCGCGCCCCGGCGCCTACACGCGGCTGGTCACGCAATGGCTGTTTCCGCTGCACGAACAAATTAAACGCCACCACAGCACGTCTTTGCTGCGCGAGCTGGAACGCTCGCAATGGTGGAACGCAGAACGCCTTCAGGCGCATCAGCTGGCCCGCCTGCGCAATCTGCTGCAGCACGCAGCCGGCCATGTGCCGTATTACCAGGCGCTGTTTGAACGCAGCGGCTTTGATCCCGCCAGGGTGGATAGCCTGGCGGACCTGGCGCGGCTGCCGCTGCTGCACAAGGCCGACATCGCAGCGGCCCGCGACAGCTTCAAGTCTGGCCAGGCGGTGGGCTTGCGGCCGTTTGCCACGGGTGGCTCCAGCGGCGAGCCGCTGCTGTTTTTCCTGGGACGGCGCCGCATCAGCCACGACATCGCCGCCAAGTGGCGCGCCACGCGCTGGTGGGGCGTGGATATCGGCGACCGTGAAGCCGTGCTGTGGGGTTCACCGATCGAACTGCATGCGCAAGACCGCTTGCGCCGATTGCGCGACTGGCTGCTGCGCAGCACCTTGCTACCCGCCTTCGCCATGTCGCCGGTGCGCATCGACGGCTATATCGCACAGCTGCGCCGCCTGCGCCCGCGCATGCTGTTCGGCTATCCCTCGGCGCTGTGCCGCATCGCCAGCCATGCCCACGCACACAACACGCCGCTCGACGGCATGGGCGTAAAAGTCGCTTTCGTTACCTCCGAACGCCTGTACGACGCGCAGCGCGAGCAGATCGGCGCCGCCTTCGGCTGCCTGGTGGCCAACGGCTATGGCGGGCGCGACGCCGGCTTCATCGCCCACGAATGCCCGGAAGGCGGCATGCATCTCACGGCCGAAGACCTGATCGTGGAAATCGTCGACGCCGCCGGCCAGCCGCTGCCCACCGGCAGCACCGGCGAAATCGTCATCACCCACCTGGGCACGCAGGATTATCCCTTCATCCGCTACGCCACCGGCGACGTGGGCGCACTGGGCATTGCACCCTGCCCCTGCGGACGCGGCTTGCCGCTGCTGCAAAAACTGGAAGGGCGCAGCACGGATTTTCTGACGGCACTGGACGGCACCGTCATGCATGGCCTGGCCCTGGTCTACATCGTGCGCGAACTGCCGCAAGTGCGCAGTTTTAAAATAGTCCAGGAAACCCTGTTGCTGACGCGCGTGCTGCTGGTCTGTTTGCCGCGCCTGGACGAGACCACGCGCACCCTGATCGTGGCAGGTTTCCAGGCCAGGCTGGGGGCGCAGGTAACGATCGCCATCGAAGAAGTCGATGAAATCGCGGCGGAAGCCTCGGGCAAGTACCGTTATGTGATCAGCAAGGTGGTTTGACACCGTGGCCTGACCATAAAATCAAAGCTTACCATCCCCGGCTTGGGCGCCCCCGGCATCGGTGCCCCCGGCAACGGTGCCCCCGGCAAAATCCTGCACGGCGTAGCGGACCGGCTGCGACGGCAGCATCAGCATCGGCGCAGCAGTGCCTGCGCTGACCAGCACCTGATCGATGGGAATCGCGTCCCCTTCCTCGCCGGCCAAGAAAGCCTGCACCAGGCGCATGCCGGATGCCGGCAGCAAGTCTTGCGGCACCGGCACCGGCTTGCGCTGCATGATCGTCAACCAGTCGGGCCGGCCACCAGCCTGCACAGTGGGCGGATGCACGACTTGCAGATCGACCGAACCGGCCAGCAAGCCCACCACCAGCGGCTGACCGTGGCGCATCAGGACCATGGACTGGCCCTGCGCCTTGGGCGCCGCGATGGCATACAGGTGGGTGTCGGGACGGTTCATCGGCAGCGACGAAAGTCCGGCCTGGTCGATCGTCAACGGGTCGATCCCCGTGACCCGCTTCAGGCGCTCGGCCATCATCGCCACCTTGCCGCCTTCGGCCGCAATCGGCCGTTCGGCGATATGGTGCTCGCCCACATACACCAGGATCTTCGCGCCCGGGTACTGCTTTACCGCCCGCCGGATGAGGTTATCGGCCTGGTCCTGCTCGCGCTGGCCCTGCGCCTCAAGCGGGTCCTTGGCATAGTCGGTGCGCGTCGACTCGTACGCCACGGGCAGGTAGCCCAGCGCGAGCGACTGGCGGATAAAATCGGCAAACACCGGATCGTCCAGGTAATAGCCGCTAGCCTGGCGCGGATAGCCATCGGCCGCCAGCTTCGCCATCCTGCTGAACGATGCGGCATCCTCGACGTCGCGTTTCAAGGCTTCGGCCGCCAGCACAGTATAGCCGAGCGGGCGCAAGGCGCGCGCCACTTCAAGCCCGAAGGCCCGGCCGCGGGGATCCAGATGGTTTTCATCGAGGATGACGATGCTGGTTTCTTTTGCGCGCCGGACGATTTCGGGTATGGCGGCCACCGCGTCTGCCGCGCGCAGGTCGGCGACCTGTTCGGCGGGCACCTTGAAATCGGCGCCTTTCGCCGGGTTGAAGGTTGGCAGACCGGTCATGCAGGACGTCACCTGCGCCCATTGGTCGACCACGTCCGGGTCATCGATCTGCTCTATCCGCTGGACGCCCAGGCGCTTGAGCATGCCGAAGGTCGCGTCGAGATACTTGCCATGCGATGCATCGCTGATCGATTGCTTGTAGGCTTCCAGCAAGATGTCGTTGTCCAGCGGCTTGATTGCCTGCGCCGCAGCGGATGACTGAGCCGTGGCCGTCATCGACATGATGGGCGCGGTGATGACGGCCAGGGCAGCAGTCATGGCTAACTTAAAACGCATGGAACGTCCTATCTGGTAGTGTAGTGCATCGTGCAATCCATCCGATTCTAGCAGCGGCGGTTTGATCTTGTATAGTGCCAGTCGCGGCCATCAAAAAACCGAACAAATTACAGCATGACAAATTCGAGTGCGCGGTTTTATGTACAATGCCAGCCCTGTCAACAGCGTGCGGGGCCTCACCGTGAACCAACTACTCGCCATGCGCGCTTTTGTGCGTGTCGTGGAAAACGGCTCGTTCAGCCGCACAGCCGACCAGTTGATCTTGCCGCGCTCGACCGTCAGCAAACTCATCACCGACCTGGAACGGCATCTGGGCATCAAGCTGATGCAGCGCACCACGCGTGCCGTTGTCCCCACTTCGGATGGCCTCGAATATTACAGCCACGCTGCGCGCCTGATCGCCGAACTCGATGCAGTCGACACGGCTGCGCGCAGCAACAAGCTCAAGCCGGGCGGCCATTTGCGCATCGACGCGCCCGCCTCGTTTGCCAATTGCCTGCTGATTCCCACGCTGCCTGACTTTCACCGGCTTTACCCGGACATCACCATCGCGCTGGGCATCAGCGACCGCGCCGTCAACATCGTGGGGGAAGGCGTCGATTGCGTACTACGGGCGGGCAAACTTGACGACATGACGATGATAGCCCGCAAGATCACCGACTTGCAATACATCACGTGCGCGGCGCCCGCCTACCTGGAGCGCATGGGCACGCCGGCTTCGCCGCTCGATTTGCAGCAAGGCCACGTGCAGGCTGGATACTTTTTTGCCGCCTCGGGCAAGCTGGATGCGCTGGTATTTGAACAGGGAACCGAGCGCCACACACTGGCCAGCACGGTGTTTTCCACCAATGACGGCAATGGTTTGAAAGAAATGCTGCTGGCGGGCCTGGGCATAGGCCAGCACTTCCAGCGTGTGGTGCAACCATATCTGGATGGGGGCCAGCTGCTGCAGATTTTGCCGCAATGGTCACGGCCAGCCATCCCACTGCATGTGCTGTATCCACCCAACCGCCATCAAAATGCGAGATTGAAAGTGTTTATCGACTGGCTGCTGCGCACTTTTGGCGATACAGTAGATTAGTTAGTCAGGAAGTATCGCCGTCACGCGTATCTCAATCCGCATCTGCGGCAATCCCAGCGCGGCAACGCCCGTTTCCGTCCAGATCGGCGAATGATGCGGCATGTAATGGCGGTACATGCGCGTCATCGTTTGATTGACTTCCGGCGGGAAACCGCCCACGTGGTAGGAATTGACGTGCACCACATGCTCCCACTTTGCGCCGGCCGTGGCCAGCGTGCTGTCCAGGTTCTTGAAGGCCTGGACGATCTCATCCTCGACGCTTTCGGGGAAATTCAATCCATCATCCCAGCCACCCTGGCCAGACGTTTCAATCCGGTTGCCTATCTTCACCGCTTGGGAATAATGCAGTTCCTTTTGCAGCAGCGGGCCATAACCGGGGGTAAGGAAAAATTCAGGCTTGCTCATGGACTTCCTTTGCTTGTTTATGCAATACGATCATCAAAAGAGTTTCCGCATCGGGACTTGCTAGCTAGCTAGCCCGATGCCTGAAACTGATGAACATCTTATTGAATTAAAACGAGCAACAAAAGACAGGATCTACGCCATGACTGTCCATGCTCATGCACAATAAAGTGCTTGTGTCTGCATCGGCAAACCTCACATTCTGACGTTACGCGGCGGTGCGCATTGGCATAAGGCCTATCGCTTCAGCAATGGGCACCTGCCCCAAGCTATCCCACACCGTCATTCCGCGCTGAACTCCGCTGCCGCCCTGGCTGCCCACAGTGCTTCGGCGTGACTGGCAAACGGGCTGTCGTAACCATCGATCGATCCATCGCTATCGACAAAATACAGCCACCAGCCATCGCCCTGTTCGCGGATGGCGGTGTGGCCTGGCGCGCAATGCTGGGCCACCTCCTGGGTCGATGCCAAGGTAGCGATGGTGATGCCGCGGTGGAGGATGGTTTTCATGGCAAAATAGACAAAAGAGAGAGTGTAACCGCCCACCCGGCATAATGACATAGGGAAAACAACATGGCATCACAGCAAGGCACGGTGGATTTTTTGCTGGACCAGATGGCGGGCGCGGGCGGCCTCAGCGCGAAGAAGATGTTTGGCGAGTACGGCGTGTATTGCGACGGCAAGATGTTCGCCATCATTGCCGACGACCAGCTATTCATCAAGCCGACGGACGCCGGGCGGGCCTGGATCAGTGCGCAAGGCACGCTGCAGGAAGCGCCGCCCTACCCGCAAGCCAAACCCTATTTTTTGATCAGTGGCGAACTGTGGGACGAGCGCGACTGGCTGTCCCAGCTGGCGCGGCGTACGGCCGACGCCTTGCCGGTGCCCAAACCGAAGCCGCCGCCGAAAGCGCGAAAGTAAATTCCAGGCTACGGGCATTATGAGCGTTCAGTTAGCGCTATTTCCCCACACACAAGCAAAGACTGGGGGCAGTCCCTGCGGGATCGGAATGCTCTCCATTGGAGAGCATTCCCCCGGCGGGTCTGCCCCCGGCACTTCATTAGTCAGCCAGCACGCTGTTATCACAAACCTTGCCCTGCCGGTAGCAGTCCAGGTTGTGATAGGTGATGGCGGCGATTTCGCGCAGGGCTTCGATGGTGAAGAAACCCTGGTGGCCCGTGACCAGGACGTTGGGGAAAGTCATCAGGCGCTGGAAGATGTCGTCGTCGATGATGTCGGATGAGCGGTCCTGGAAGAACAGGCTGCTTTCCTGCTCGTAGACGTCGATGGCAAGCGAACCGAGCTGGCGCGATTTCAGGGCGTCGATGACGGCGCCCGTGTCGATCAGGCCGCCACGCGAGGTGTTCACCAGCATGGCGCCCTTCTTCATCAGCGGCAAGGTGTCGGCGCTGATCATGTGGCGCGTGCTGTCCATCAGCGGGCAATGCAGGGAGACGATGTCGGACTCGGCCAGCAATTGCGGCAAGTCAGCCAGAGTGCCCAGGCCATCGAAGGCTGGCGCCGGATACGGATCGTGGCCCAGTACGCGGCAGCCAAAACCTTTGAAAATGCGGGCCGTGGCCAGGCCGATCTTGCCCAGGCCGACGATGCCCACCGTCTTGCCGTGCAAGGTGGAGCCGAGCAAGCCGTCGAGGGCAAAATTGCCTTCGCGCACGCGGGCATAGGCGCGGTGCGTGTGGCGGTTTAAGGTTTGCACCAGCGCCAGGGTGTGTTCGGCCACCGCTTCCGGCGAGTACGCAGGCACGCGGGCGACGAAAAAGCCCAGGCGTTTGGCCGTGTCCAGGTCCAGGTTGTTGTAGCCGGCGCAGCGCAAGAGGATGGCGCGCACGCCGTAGCCGTGCAAGGCTTCCAGCACGGGCGCATCGAGCACGTCGTTGACGAAGACGCAGACGGCGTCGGCGCCTTGCGCCAGGACCACTGTTTCCTGTTCCAGCAAGGCGCTGTGGTAAATCAGTTCGATGCCGGCGGCGTCCGGTTGCGAAGGCAAGGCTTCATCGAAGAAACGGCGGTCGTAGGGCTGGCTGCCAAAAAAGGCGATTTTCATGGGGCTTCCTAGTTGGAGTGCGCAGGCAAAATAAATTGCCGCATGTCAAAACGCCATCATAGCGCATGCCCATGCTTGCCCGCCACACAGGAAGTCAAGGGATTAATCTTTTATACGCGGCGCAGCGAGCGCAGCACGCACGAAGGCCGTTTCTTCCACATGCGCCTGGTGATAACGCTCGCGCGCGGCCTGCATGGCTGCATGATGAAAGGCCAGGCTGGCGGGCGTCAGCTCGATGCCAAAATCATCGGGAGGCACTGGCTCGCCACCAAACAATCGCGCCAATATCATGTGGCCCACGTTGTCGCGGTAATGCGATGCTTCCCAGTAATACTGCATTTCGCGCTGGCCGCTCACTTGCGGGATGGTTTCGCTGGTGATGCTGTTGAAACCGGAAAAATCGAACAGGCGCACATCGCAGCCCTGCTCGCGCTGGTGCTGGGCCAGCTGCGCCAGACTGGCCTGCCACTGTTCCATGGCGGGCCACTTGCCGCGCCAATACAGGGCATCCATGCTCAAAGCATGCGTGGGATTGATGTACAGGCGCAAGCGCGTGCCGCCACGGCACAGCCTGGCGATACTGCCAGCGAACGCCTGCAGCGCACTCGCCGTGGGGCCCAGGCCATCGCCAAACTCTTGCAGGCGCGGCTGCATGGCGCGCGCCGTGCCGACCCAGCCATAGCTGGGCTTGCTTATGCAGGACTGGTCGCGCTGGCCATGCAAAGCCAGGCTGGACAGGCAAACGCCGTCATAACTGCCGTTGAGGATGCGCCAGCTATCGTGCGTCATGTCCACCGTCAAGCCGCGCTTCACATTGAGCAGCGCGCGGCGCGCAAAAAAGGCGGGGCCACCATCGGTCAGGCCCGGCTCCACGCCGGCCGAGCCCAGCTCCATGGAAAACGAGGGCGCATCGATGCCCCACACCAGGGTATCGACATGGCTGACCCTGGCTGCATGTTCAGCCAGCAGCATGGCGTCACCGATAGACGCGCCCGACACCGCGCTATTGAACACCGTCAAACCACCAAACAAGGGCCGCACGGCGGTGGGCAAGCCGATTTCCGTACGCGAATTACCGATGTACACGACGGCCGGGCGGTAGCGGGCCACGGCGTAGGTCTTGCCCCAGACACTGAGTTTTTCATAGGTGGGCCGCAAGCGCTGCAGCAAGGGGCTGTCCCACTGGTGCAGCAGATAGGGGTCGAGCCGGTAATTCAGGGCCGAAACAGCTGTCAGCGCGATCAGCACGCAGGTGCAAAACCAGGCGAGGTAGCGGCGGGCGGAAGTATCCATGGTCAGAATTGAAAGTAGAGAAATTCGCTGACGCGGTTCATGCCGAAGATGCAGGCGATGAAGAGCGCGGCCAGGCCTACGCTCCAGCGCGGCGTGGGCCGCCAGCTGAGCCGCCAACGGCCGGCGGGCTGAAATATTCTTTCAATCGCAGGCTGGTAGTGACAGAATATTTCTTGCGTATTGGGCGCCTTGAAGGCGAGCAGCATGGCGCCCAGCAAGACCGGCAAACCGGGCCCGGCCAGCTCGATCCAGCGGATGCCGTCAAAAGTGGGGTGCAGTCCCCATGATGCAAGAAATGCCCCCTGCCCCGCCAAGCCCCGTGGCAGGCTGAGACCGTTGGCGCCAAACAGGGCGCCGAAAATATCCCAGGCGGTGGCCACATCGGGCGCGCGGAAAAAGATCCAGGCCAGCATGACGGCAAAAAAGGTCAGCACGGCCGGCCACCAGCGCCCTGCTTTTGCCGTGCCGAACAGATGGCGCCAGGCTTGCTGTATCACCAGATACAGGCCGTGCAAGCCGCCCCAGATAATGAAAGTCCAGCCGGCGCCATGCCACAGGCCGCCCAGCAGCATGGTCAGCATCAGGTTGCGGTAGCGCAGCAGCGTGCCACGGCGGCTGCCGCCCAGGGTGATGTAGAGATAATCGCGCAGGAAACGCGACAAGGTCATGTGCCAGCGGCGCCAGAAATCGGCGATATTGCCTGCCTTGTAAGGCGAATTGAAGTTCAGCGGCAGCTTGACGCCAAACAAACGCGACAGGCCGATGGCCATGTCGGAATAGCCGGAAAAATCAAAATACAGCTGGAAGGTGTAGGCCAGCACGCCTATCCAGGCCTCGATCAGGGTCGGTTCGGCGCCCGCCGCGAAGATGGGCATGGCCAACGGCGATAAATTGTCGGCGATCAGCACCTTTTTGGCCAGCCCCAGCACGAAGATCGACAGGCCGATGGCGAAGTTGGCCGCCTGCGGCCGGCTGTTGATGGGGTCGGCGAACTGCGGCATCATGTCGCGGTGGTGCAGCACGGGGCCGGCGATCAGGTGGGGGAAATAGCTGACGAACAGCACATAGTGAATGAAACGGTATTCGCGCACTTCGCCCCGGTAGCAATCGACCAGAAAGGCAATCTGCGTGAAGGTGAAGAAAGAGATGCCGATCGGCAGCAAGATTTGCCAGTCGGCCCAATGCAGGCCGGTAGCCGCATTCACGCTATCGATAAAGAAATTCGCATACTTATAGTAGGCCAGCAAGCCCAGGTTCATGGCCAGCGCCAGCACCAGCAAACGCTTGCGGACCGGGCCCGTGCTGGCCGCGATCCAGCGGCCGGCCGTGTAATTGATGCAGATCGAGGTCAGCAGCAGTGGCAGGTAGCGCCATTCCCACCATGCATAAAAAAACAGCGAAGCGGCCGCCAGCCAGGCAGCGGGCGCCAGCTTGCGCCAGCCGGTTTGCCCATGGCGTGCCAGCCGCCCCAGCAAAAAGTAGCCGGCCAGCACGATAGGCAAATAGAAAAACAGAAAACCAAACGAATTAAACAGCATGGCGCCTCCCGCCCTGCCCGGCCAAGGCGCTCATTGCGCCAGCGCCAGCCTGCAAGCCAAAATAGCAATCGGCGATCTGGCAAGCGACACGGTCCCAGGTAAATTGTTCGACCAGCGCCTGCACGGCGCTCCGCTCGGGGCGCTGCGCCACCAGTTGCTCGATGGCCAGCCTTTGCGCCTGGCCATCGTCCCAGCGCACCTTGCGCAATGCAAACGCGGAAGCGGGCAAGTCGAGCGCGCTTTGCGCCGTCATGACCACCGGCGTGCCAGCCGCCAGCGCTTCGAGCACGGACAAGGGAAACACTTCGCCCTGGCTGGGCAAGGCGACCACGGCGGCCGCATGGTAGGCGCTGGCCAGCAGCGGATCGGCATGATCGAGCGGCCCCAGCCAGCTGACATGGGGCAAGGCCAGCAGTTTCTGCAAATAAACCTTGTCGCCACCGGGCGCCGCGCCTATCAGCACCACGGGCAGGCCGCTGCCGGCCAGCGCCTGCGCCAGTCCCAGCTGGTTTTTATACGCAGAAATACTGCCTACCATCAGCACGAAGGGACGATCGATACCGGTTTCACGCCGGAACAGATCGCTATTGGCCGTGAAGAAATGCGGATTGATACCATTGGGGAAGACTCTTATCTTGCTCTCGCTCATGTCAAAACCATGAACGATGGCCGTGCGCTCGGCCTCGCCCAGCGCGATCACCAGGCTGGACAATTGCAAGGCCCGCTTGCTCTGGGCGTAACTGGTTTGCACCATCCAGTCCGTCAAACGGCCCGCCAGCCTGTCGGCCAGCCGTGCGCGCCAGGCAGCGGCCCGGTTCCAGCCCGGTGACAGCAGCGGCGACAGCACTACCGGCAAGCCCAGTTCACACGCCATTTCCACGATGCGGTAATTACCGTTCGCCGAAGAAAAAACGTGGATCAGATCATAGTCGCTGAGGCGGCCGTGATTGGCGTCCACCAGTTGCACCTGCAGCTGGCGCGGCGCGCAGGGCACGACACGGTTCAGGGCAGCAATGGTTTCACGTACCTGTATCTGCAGGCCGCCGTCACGCTGGAACAGCATCGGGTAAGACAGTATGCCGACACGCATGGACATCCTTTCAGCTGGTTCAATGTGATCTGGCGGCAAACATGCGGCCCGTCAGCTTGCGCTGCAACAACAGGAACTCGGTAGCGATATCGTGTTTCAGCAAAAAGATGCCGGCGATCCAGCAAGCCAGCATGGCCAGCGCCGTGACGGCCAGCGCCAGCAGCGGTCTTACGTGCGGATGCCATACCAGCATGCTCAGCGGTGGCGCCGCCGTCAGCAGGCACAAGACCATGCTTTTGCGCAAGGCCTGGAACAGCACGCGCCACTCCAGGCCGCTCAAGCGCCGCAAACAGCGGTAAATCAGCCAGCTGCGCACTAGGGTGCTCGCCACCACGCCCCAGGCCACGGCCAGCAAGCCGAACGGCGCCGCGCCCAGCAAGACCGCCACTCGCAACAGCCCGGCCCAGGCATCGAGCCTGGCCTGGGCACGCATCTGCCCGGTCGCCACGAATAGATAGCGGGCCATGCTGAACATGCTAAGCACCGCCGCCGAAAGACACATGATGCTGATCAAGGGCGCACAGGCGCTCCATTGTTCGCCATATAACACCTTGACCAAAGGCAAGGCCATGCAGGCCAGGAAGAGGAAAAACGGCCACGACAGCGCCGTCATGCAGCTGATGGTGCGCAGATACACCGGCACCGCCCCGCCTTCTTCCCGGTTGCGCAGGGCAAACAGGGGAAACACCACGGGAGAAATCGCACTGGTGATGGCCTGGTTAAAAATACCGAGCATGCTTTGCGCCTTGCCGAACAGGGCCAGGCTTTCGACATCGATCATCTTGCCGATAATCAGGTCGGGCGCCACCAGCCCCGCTTCGTCCACCAGGCCGCCCCCCGTCGAATAGGCGCCAAAGGTGATGATGTGCTTCATGCCGCGCCGCGATGGCAGCCACGGCAATTCACGGGGACGCACCACCAGGCTGGTCAGCAAGGACGCCAGCGAACCGGCCAGCACGGCGCCCACCAGGCTCATGTAACTGCAACCGAGCAGCGCCAGGCTCACGCCGACCACCATATTGCTCACACTATTGGCCGCATTGATGGCATAGATGGCGCGAAAGCGCAGTTGCCGCCGCAACATGGGCAAGGTCAAGGCGCTGAAGGGAATCAGCAGGAAATTGATAGCCAGCAGTTGCAGCACCAGCTTGAGCCGTGGTTCCTCGTAGAAATGCGCCAACGGCCCGCTGGCGATCAGCACCAGAGCCGCCAGCAGCCAGGCCACGATCAGGCTGGTGCCCAGCGCGGCGCGCAGCTTGTCCATGTCCAAGGTCTTTTCCTGGATCAGATATTGGCCCACGCCAAAATCGCGCACCACCTGGGCCAGCGCCATCAGCACCGCGCCCAGCGAATACACGCCCACCTCGGCCGGAGTCAACAGGCGCGACAGCACCATGGTCGCTACCATGCCCAGCAGCAGCACCGTATATTTCTCGGCGAAGGAAAAGAGAAAGGAATGATGCGTGGCGTTCATGGCATGCTAGACCAGCCCTGCATAAAAGCTGCGCAATTGCTGCTCCAGCCGCTGCATGGAATAACGCTGTTCCGCCTCGATCCTGGCCTGCCGCCCCATCTCGGTGCGCCTGGGTTGATCCTGCAGCAAGGCGGCCACGGCCTCGCAAGCGGCGTGGGCATCGCCCGGCGGCAGCAGCAAGCCGCCGCGGCTGCCACGCAAAATATCGGCCGTGCCCGGCACATCGGTGCCCACGGCCGGCACGCCGCAAGCCATCGCCTCGATAGTGGAAATACCGAATCCTTCATTTTTACTGAGCAGCAGATGCAGATCGAAGGCTGGCATCAGCAAATCGATGCGCTGCTGGAAACCGGTAAACAAGACGTAGCCGCCCAGGCCTGCCGCCTGCACTTGCAGCCGCAACATCGCTTCGAGCGGACCGCTGCCGGCCAGCACCAGATACAAATGAGGAAAGCGCGGCTGCAGGCGGATGAACAGCGCCAGCAGTTCCTGCGGCCGCTTTTGCGCCGACAGCCGCGCCACCGAACCGAGCACCAGCGCGTCTTGCGGCAAGCCCAACAGCCGGCGGGCTTGCTCGCGCCGGGCAGCGGAAACGATGAAACGGTCGGTATCGACGCCGTTCGGGATCACGGCCAGCCGCGTGCCGGGCGCCAGCCAGTCGCGGTAGAGCGCCAGAAAGTGTTGCATGGATGATAGCGAGACGGCGTACACGCCCTTTACGCTGCGAAACGCTTCGCGCATCAAGGGCTGCTGCCAGGCACTGAGGTTTTCCAGCGGGAAGGCATTGTGCACGCTGATCACGGTAGGAAAACGGCATTGGCGCGCTTGCCACAGGATAGACGCACCATAAGTGGTCCAGCAAAACGCCACGTGCACCAGGTCGGGCCGGTAGCGCCGCAGCCGCCAGGCGCCCAGCAGCCTGGCACGCAGTAAATTGAGGCGCCGCCAGGCCCAGTGCTCGATGAACAGCGGCGGCTCGTAGATGCTGACCCGCAACTGCTCCGCTTTCAGCCCCTGCGCCCAGGCGTGAAATCCGGGAAAGCGCCGCAGCGCCAGCATGCTGTGATAGCCGGCCGCGTCCAGCACGCGCGCCTCTTGCGCCATGCGCAGCTCCATGCCGCCCAGCTCGCCTGAATAACTGCTGATCATGATGCGGGGCAGCCGCTTGCGCCGTCCACGCCAGGTTTCATGGAAAAAACCACGCAAGGAAGCCAGCTCCCAGCGCCGCTGGAACAAGGATTCCTGGTCGCGCCGCAAGCAGTCGAGCACGCTGCCGGCCAGGTGGCGCAGATACAGTCCCAGCATCCAGCGGGGCACGCCCAGCCATTCCACCGTTTGTTCGGGTGCTTGCAGCCGGCATTTGCCGCGTCCGAACATGTAGGCGCGGCGCACCACCCAGGCCATTTCCACCTGGTGTGCGCGGATGATGTGGTTCACCCTGGCCTGCGGACAAAACCAGGGCAGATGGCCCGCCTGGTGCATCTCCAGGTTCAAGCGCGTTTCACTGCCCATGGCGTAGCTGGCGCCTTTCGGGCCTATGCTTTCGTCGTAGCGGGCGCCCGTCTCGAACACGCGGCGCCGGACGGCCATATTGGCGCCCCACACCAGGCCCGGATAAACGGGACCGTCGCGCAGCGCGGGGCTGGTCACGCCCCAGGTCAAGCCTTCGGGCGTCAACCGCAGCAGCCATGGCGCGGGCGGCACCCGCCAGGCAGGCACGATGGCGCCGCCGAACAGGGCGCGGTCCGGATGCAGCTGTGCGCAATGGAGCATGCGGCGCAGCCAATCGCTGGCGGGGATGGCGTCATCGTCGCCAAACACGAACAGCTCGCTGCCATCGCCGGCCTGGCGCAAAGCCCGCGCCACGGCCCCGTTCAAGGCGGCGCTCCTGCCGCGCCGCGCCACTTGCACCACGGTCAGCGGCAAGCGTCCACGGAAACGTTCCAGCACGGCGGCAGTGCCGTCGATGCTGCCATTGTCGGCGACGATCAGCCGCCAGCCACCCGGTGGTGGCAACAAGCCCGTGTAGGCGTGCAGCACTTCGGGCAAAGTGCCGGCGCCATTGTAGGTAGGCATGAGAACGGTCAACAAGGGCGCGCCTCCTTCGTCTTACCATGGCAAAACTGATTCACAGATTCACTACTGAACTGAGTACCGTACTGAGCAGTGTACTGAGCCTCCCCAGCAGCCTCTTGCGCGGTATCAAGTACACCGCCTCAACCAGGACAGCCCAGCTCCATGCGCGATATCCTCGTCACCCTCGTGATCCTTGGCTCCCTGCCCTTCATCCTGAAGTCGCCGGCGGTTGGCGGCCTGATGTGGGTCTGGGTCAGCGTCATGAATCCGCACACGCAGGCATGGGGTTTTGCCACCCATTTGCCGTTCGCCTTCATCATCGCGATTGCTACCATGTTCAGCCTGCTGATTTCGCATGGCCCCAAAAGCCTGCCGCTGACTTCCGTCAGCGTGCTGCTGCTGATGTTTGTTGCCTGGATGAATATCACCGCGCCGTTTGCGCTCTTGCCCGAGTCGTCCTGGGTGCAATGGAACAAGGTCATGAAGATCATGCTGATGAGCTTTGTGGTGATGATGGTGATACGCAAGCGGCAAGATATTGTGCGTCTGGTATGGGTGCTGGTCGGCTCGATCGGCTATTACGGCGTGAAGGGCGGCATCTTTACCATCCGCAGCGGCGGCACGGAGCGGGTCTGGGGGCCGGAGGAAACTTTCATCGGCGACAATAACTCCCTGGCCCTGGCCCTGATCATCACCATCCCGCTGATGTTCTATCTGCAGCAAAACAGCGACAAACGCTGGCTGCGCCACGGCTTGAGCGCCGCCATGCTGCTCTCGGCACTGGCCGCCCTGGGCTCGTATTCGCGCGGCGCGCTGCTGGCGATCGCCGCCATGTGCCTGTTCATGTGGATCAAGAGCGGGCGTAAAGTGGCGCTGGGTGCAGTGCTGTGCCTGCTCACGCCGCTGTTGCTGGCCTTCATGCCCGAGCGCTGGTCCGAACGCATGGAGTCGATTAACACTTACCAGGAAGACAGTTCCGCCCAGGGCCGATTGAACGCCTGGGAAATGGCCTGGAACCTGGCGCGCGACCGTTTCCTGGGCGGCGGCTTCGACGTGTCCGATCCGGGCATCTTCGCCCGCTATGCGCCCAACCCCATGGATGTCCACGCGGCGCACAGCATTTATTTCCAGGTGCTGGGCGAACACGGCTTTGTCGGCCTGGCGATTTACCTGGCGCTGGGCATCGCCACCTGGCGCGCAGCCAGCGGCATCATCAAGCTGACGCGCAATGCGGCCGAGCTGCGCTGGGCGCTGGGCCTGGCGACGATGATACAGGCGAGCATGATCGGCTTTGCCGTGGGCGGCGCCTTCCTCAGCCTGCTGTATTTCGACATGCCCTATTATTTGATGGCCGTGCTGATCGCCACGCGCATCGTGGTCGAGCGGCAACTGCTGACGGGGAAAGTCCAGCCATGAGTCTGCCGACCCTGTCTATCCTGATCTACCACCGCGTGCTGGCCAGTCCCGACCCCTTGTTTCCCGGCGAAGTCGATGCCCGCCTGTTTGAACGCCAATTGATGCTGCTGAAGCACTTTTTCACGCCGCTGCCGCTGCCGCAAGCCTTGCAGCGCTTGCAGGATGGCAGTTTGCCACCGCGCGCGGCCTGCATTACCTTCGACGATGGCTACGCAGACAATGCGCAGATCGCCTTGCCGCTGCTGCAAAAACATGGCTTGCACGCGACTTTTTTTATTGCCAGCGCTTACCTGGACGGCGGCCAGATGTGGAATGACAAGCTGATCGAGACCGTGCGCCACGCTCCCGGCCCCAGCCTGGACTTGCGTCCGTGGGGCTTGGGGTGCCTGCCCGTTGCCAAGCTGGCGCAGCGCCAGGCCGCCATCGCCCAGTTGCTGGGCCAGCTGAAATACCTGCCGTTTGCACAGCGCGAGACCTTAGCCAGGCAAATCGCCAGGGCGGGCCATCAAACAGAGCTGATGCTGAGCGTGGAGCAATTACGCCAGCTGCAGCGGGCCGGCATGCAGATCGGTGCCCACACCGTCCATCACCCCATTTTGGCAGCGCTGCCCGATCACGCTGCGCAGCAGGAAATCGCCGCTGGCAAGGCCCAGCTGGAGCAGTGGCTGCAAACCCCGGTCACGCTGTTTGCCTACCCAAATGGCAAGCAAGGCCGCGATTATGGCCCATGCCACGTGGAGATGGTCAAGGCGCTGGGCTTTACGGCGGCCCTGGCGACAGACTGGGGCGCCAGCCGGCCAGGTCCGGAACTGGACCTGTTCCAGCTGCCCCGCTTTACGCCGTGGGATCGAGGACGCTTGATGTTTCTGTGGCGCTTGCAGCAGAACCTGCGGCAACCGCCCCCGGGTGCAAACTGAGCCATTGTTCCAGCATCATCAAGATCCACACCATGGTGCCGTGATAGGCCGGGTGTTCCTGCAGCAAGCGGCCCTGCAGATCGGACAAAAAGGCGGGCCGCACGATGCCGCGCCGGCGCAGCTGAGTCAAATTATCGAAGGCAAAGTCGCGCAAACCCGCATGGCTGTGCAGCCACAGGCCGAAAGGCAAGCCAAAACCGTGCTTTTTCTTGTGCAAGATAGCGGGCGGCAAGGTGCCGGCCAGGGCCCGCTTGAAAAATGGCCGCAGCTGCATGCCGTCCAGCTTGTCGCCAGGCGCCAGGCTGGCCGCAAAGGCCACCATCTCGTCGTGCAGGAAGGGAAAAGCCGCTTCCACGCCGGCCAGCTCGCAAGCCTTGCGCACCTTGGGCAAGTCATTGTCGGCCAGGGTAAAGCGCATGTCCAGCGCCAGCAGTTGATTGATCTGGCTCAGCTTCAGATCTTGCCGCTGCCAGTACGCGCCATTCAGGCAACCGGGCGCCACGCCGGGATCGATGGTGTCGATAAAGCCGTCTTCCAGCACCGTGCGGTGGCCATAACACTGCAAGAGATTGTAGCTTTCCATGCGGGCCGGCAAAGGCAGGCTGGCTTGCTCGATATAACGGCGCACCTTCTCGGGCAACCGCCAGGGCCCGGTGTTCTGCGTGCGAAATAGCAGCGGCTCGATGATGGCCTGGCGCAACATGGCCGGCAAGCGCTCATAGCGCGACAGCAAGGCCTGGCGCGCATAACGTTCGTTCCCGCCAAACAATTCATCGCCGCCGTCGCCGCCCAGCAAGCGCGTCACGCCATCTTCGCGCGCCATCTGCGCGCAATAAAAGGCGGGAATTGCCGAAGCGTTGCCAAACGGCTGGTCGAATGCGGCGGCGATTTGCGGGATCGCGGCCAGCACATCATCGGCCGTCACATAACGTTCATGGTGGATGCTGCCCGTGTGGCGGGCAGCCAGGCGCGCATAGGCCATTTCATCATAGCCGGGCGCATCGAAACCGATGGAATAGGTGCGTGCCGGCTGGCCAGTGACCTTCCCAACGATGGCGGCGATGCTGGAACTGTCGGTGCCGCCGCTGAGGAAAGAACCCGTGGTTTCCACCTCGCTGCCCAGGCTGCGTTCCACCGCCAGCCGCAAGATACGCAGGAATTCCTGCTGCCGGCGGGCAAAACTGGCGCCCCGCCTGCGCTGCGCTGTTTCCTTGAAGACCAGGTCCCAGTATTTCCCCTTGCACAGTTTACCAGCCTGCACATGCAAGTACTCGCCGGGCAGCAGGCGCTGCTGGCCCAGATACGCCGTGGCTGGGCCGGGCACCATGTGGAAGTACAGATAGTTGTACAAGGCTTGCGGATCAAGCGCACCGCGCACGGCCGGATGGGCCAGCATGGCGTCGTGCGAAGAAGCAAAAAACAAGCCCTGCGCGTGGCTGACATAGCTGAGCGGATGCTGGCCAGCCCGGTCCACGGCCAGCAAAGCTGTCCCTGAAAATTCATCGAGGATGGCCAGTGCAAACGGGCCGGACAGGGAAACGCAGGCAGCCACGCCCCGGCTCAGCCACAGGGGCGCCAGGCGCCGCGCCACCTCCAGGCCTGAGCCGTCCAGCTCGGGCCGGCCCCAGATGGCGAGCAGCAAGCCATCTTTCTGATACACATGGCTGGCGCCTGCACAGGCGGCCACGGCCACGGCACTGCCGTAGCCTGTACGCAGCTGTACCGGCACGCGGTCAAAGCGCGCCAGCGGTTCCGCCATCCTGGCCACCAGCTGTTCATTATCGGGCGCGGTATTGTCCTGCAGCGCCAGCCAGCCGCACAGGCCGCTCATACCAGCACCTCCGCCGGCAAGGGATGGCTGAGGAAGGCGGTGGGGCTGGCCGTCAAGCCATACGCGCCCGACTGGAACACCACCACCAGGTCGCCCGTATCGGCCCGCGCCATTTCCATCTGGTCGGCCAGCAAGTCCAGCGGCGTGCACAGGGGGCCAACCACCGACGCCAGTTCGCGCTCGCCACCGTGCAGACGGTTGCCGATGGCGACCGGATAATTCTTGCGTATCAGCTGGCCAAAATTGCCGGATGCGGCCAGATGGTGATGCAGGCCGCCATCGGTGACGAGAAACACTTGCCCATGCGACAGCTTGCGTTCGATCACCTTGCACACATAGATGCCTGATTCCGCCACCAGATAGCGGCCCAGCTCGAGATTCAGCCGCGTGCCGGGCGAGACCGCCTGCAAGCGGTCCAGCTGGCGCTGCAAGCCGTCGGCCAGGGGCGCCAGGTCCAGCGCCTGGTCACCGGGAAAATACGGCACGCCAAAGCCGCCGCCGATATTGAGCACGCGCAAGGGGCCAGGCGCATGATCGGCCAGGCGCAAGGCCAGTTCCACGCTTTGCCCCTGCGCTTCGGCCAGGGCCGTGGCGCACAGGTTTTGCGAGCCCGTATAAATATGCAAGCCGTGAAACTCCAGCGCCATCTGCCGCAAACGGGCCAGCAAGGCCGGCACCTGCTCGGCATCCAGGCCAAACGGCTGCGCGCCGCCGCCCATGCGCATGCCGGCGCGGCGCAGGGAAAAGTCGGGATTCACACGCACCGCCACCTTGCCCGCCACACCGAGCCGCTCGCTGGCCAGCGCCACTCTTTCCAGCTGGACCAGCGATTCCACATTGATCAGCACGCCAGCGGCCACGGCGCAAGACAATTCGCCATCGCCCTTGCCCGGCCCCGCAAAGCTGATGCGCTGCGCCGGCATGACGGTGTCGAGGGCGATGGCCAGCTCGCCGCCCGAGGCCACGTCGATGCCATCGACCAGGCCCGCCAGGTATTGCACCACGGCCGGCATGGGATTGGCCTTCATCGCATAATGCAAATGCACGCCGGCCGGCAGCGCGGCCCGCAAACCGGCCACGCGGCGCGCGATATGCTGGCGCTCATAGGCATAAAACGGCGTGCGGCCCACCCGCTGGGCCAGACGGACCAGCGGCAAACCACCGAGCTGCAGCATGTCGCCGGCCACGGCAAACTGCGTTTGCGGCGCATGCGCGATCATGTGTGGTCTCCATGGGCGGCGGCCAGTTCCGCCGCCAGCAGCGGCCGGTCTATCTTGCCGTTCGGATTGCGCGGCAGGCAGTCGCCACGGATCACGATGTACACGGGCACCATGTAAGCGGGCAAGCGCAGGCGGCAGGCGGCCAGCAGCGCGTCGCGGCTCAGTTCCACGCCGGGGGCGGCCGTCACCAGCAAGGCAATCGCTGCACCCAGCACCGGATGCGGCACGCCGAGCGCCGCCGCTTCGCCCACCAGGCCGCTGGCATACACCACTTCTTCAACCTCGGCCGGGCTGACCCGGTAGCCCGAAGTCTTGATCATGTCGTCATTGCGGCCGACAAAATACAGATAGCCATCCGCATCGCGGCGCACCGTGTCGCCCGACCAGACGGCCAGTTCCGGCACCACCAGGCCCGCCGTCTGGGCCGGCAGCGGCTTGAAGCGCTCGGCCGTGCGCGCTGCATCGTTCCAATAGCCGAGCGCCACCAGCGCGCCCCGGTGCACCAGTTCACCGGGCTCGTCCGCCTCGCAGACGCTGCCGTCCGGGCGCAGCACCAGCACTTCCGCATTCGGGATGGCCTGGCCGATGGAATCGGGCCGCCGCTCCAGCTGTTCCGGCGCCAGATAGGTGGAACGGAACGCTTCGGTCAAGCCATACATCAGGAAAATCTGCGTGCGCGGCAACGATAAACGTAAATGCTCGATGGTAGAGCGCTGCATCGCGCCGCCCGAATTGGTGATGTAGCGCAGCGGCGAAGACAAGGGCCAGCTCAGCTGCGACAACTGTATCCACAAGGGCGGCACGGCGGCCAGGCCCGTGATCGCTTCCTGTTCCACCGTTTCGATGATGTCGCGCAGCAGCAGATAATTCATCAGCACGGCGCAGGCGCCGCTGGCAAAGGCCGTCGTCAGCTGGCTCAAGCCATAATCAAAACTGAGCGGCAAGACACACAGGATGCGGTCTTCCGGCGTATTGCGCAGATAGCTGGCAACGCTGAGCGCGCCGCTCACCATATTCCGGTGCGACAAGACCACGCCCTTGGGCCGGCCCGTGCTGCCCGAGGTGTACAAAATGGCCGCCATGTCGGTATCGATCACGACGTGCGGCGCCATCGGGATATCGGCGCCGGCCGCCAGCAAGGACTTCCATGCCATGATGGGCAGCGCGCTGGCGGGCAGCTCATCATGGCCGGTCACAATAATCGTGCGCAAGTCCGGACAGGCCGCCAGCGCCGGCGCCAGCTGGGCCAGCCGTTCGCGCGAGGTGACCAGGATGCTGACGTTGCAATCGGCAAGTATGTAGGCTAGCTGCTGCGGCTTGAGCAAGGGATTGACGGGGACGAAGACGCCGCCGGCGGCCGCCGCGCCAAACATGGCCGTCACATTTTCGGGACATTTTTCCAGGTAGACGGCGACTCTTTCCGCGCGCCGCAGCCCCAGGCTCAGCAAGGCCGAGGCGCAATCGCGCACGCGACGGGCCAGTTCTGTATAACTGAGCAGCTTTTCCTGGGACGGATAAGCAGCAGGATAAGACAGCGCCGGCGTGCCAGGTGCGCGCTGCGCCGTCTCGAAAATGAAGTCGTGTAGTAGTGTCGCCATGGTTTTGTCCCTGTCTTTCAACCCTGTTACGGAGCACCGGCAGACGGCCGCGCTCCCCGATGCCCAGGCAAGCTGCCCCATGCATCCCGCTATGATTGGGAAAAATGACAAGATCGACATTGATTTTTATCAACTAAAACAGCAAGCGCGACAGCTTGAGACAACGCAACACTGACGCGCCCGGCTGCGCTCTAATGAATAGCGTAGCCTAGCCAGGCGCCTCCAGCGTAACCGCCATGCCATTCAACACCGCACAACGCATCCGCAACAGCATCGCCGAACTGGGCTGGCGCGACAGCGCCTGGCACGCACTGGCGCGCTTGCTGCAGCGTGTGCCAGGGCAGCGCTGCGCCTTGCACCGCTATCAGTTCGTGGCGCAAGCCGTGGCGCCCGGCACCCTGTGCGGTGGGCGCGGCAAGTCTGTCGTGGTCACGCCGTGCGTGGATATCGAGACGCTGCCGCCCGCTTCGCAGCGTCCGCCACGTCCACCGGCCACCTTGCAAGCGCGTTTCCGCCAGGGCGCGCGCTGCCTGCTGGCCCACTCTTCACAAGCACCGCTGGCCGGCTGGCTATGGATGGTGCCCGGCGCCTGCCAGGAAGACGAGGTGCGCGCCCGTTACGTGCTGCCGTCGCCGCAATCGTCGTGGGATCTCGACGTATGGGTGCAGCCGGAACTGCGCGGCGGCCTGGTCTTCGCCCGCCTGTGGGAAGAAGCCAATACCGTGCTGCATGCACAGGGAGTGCGCTGGTCGTGCAGCCGCATCTCGCGCTTCAACCTGGCCTCGATGGCCGCCCACGCACGTCTGGGTACGCTGGATCTGGGCACGGCGACCTTTTTGCGCTGCGGCCGCTGGCAATGGATGGTGGCCAGCCGGCCGCCCTATCTGCACCTGTCACGCCGGGCAGATAGCTTCCCCAGCTTCATTTTCGACACCAGCGGCTTGCCGCACATTCCTTCCCTGGAGCTGACATGCCGCATCCTGAAACAATCAACGACACCGTAAGCACCGCCGTCCAGCAACTGCTCTGCCTGACCCTGGGACTGGGCACGCGGCCCCTGACGGCAGAAACGCCGCTGCTGGGCAGCTTGCCTGAACTCGATTCCATGGCCGTCATCAGCGTGATCGCCGCGCTGGAAGGCCAATTCGGCTTCGAGGTGGCCGACGACGAGATCCATGCGCGCCACTTCGCCACGGTGGGCAGCCTGAGCGATTTTGTCCGCGCCCGGCTGATGACATGATGCGCGCTATACCTTCAAGCGCCAGCCTGCTGCCCTTCTTCCTGCCCGCCAGCGGCGGCCAGCGCTATTGTCTGCTGCACCTGCCTGCGCCTGAATCGGGGCAAAAGAGGCCCTCGCGCGGCGGCATCGTGTACCTGCATCCGTTTGCAGAAGAACTCAATAAAAGCCGGCGCGTGGCGGCGCTGCAGGCACGCGCCTTCGCCGACGCCGGCTACAGCGTGCTGCAGATCGATCTGCATGGCTGCGGCGATAGCAGCGGCGACTTCTCCGATGCGCGCTGGCCCATCTGGCGCAACGATGTGCACCTGGCCTGCGCCTGGCTGCAGCAAAGGGTCAGCGGGCCATTGACCTTGTGGGGCGTGCGCCTGGGCGCGCTGCTGGCGCTCGACATCGCCCGCCACCCGCCAGTGCCACTGGCCCGTTTGCTGCTGTGGCAGCCCGAGCTGGTGGGCCGGCGCAGCATGGACCAGTTCCTGCGCCTGCGCCTGGCTGCGCGCATGCTGGCCGATAACGGCCCGAAGGAAGCGGCTGGCCATGCGCGCGCGCAGCTGGCGGCCGGCCAGAGCATCGAAGTGGCCGGCTATACTTTGGCCCCCGAGCTGGTGCACGCCATCGACGACATCGATGCAGCCAGGCTGGCGCCCACGCTTCCCGTGTATTGGCTTGAATACGGCGCCAGCACCGGACCAAACACCTTGCCCGCGCCAGCCGCGCGCCTGGCCCAGCGCTGGCGCGACGAAGGCGCACAGCTGCAACTGGCAGTCTTCGGCGATGGCGCTTTCTGGTCCAGCGCAGAGATCATGGAATGCCCGCAACTGCTGCAGGCCACCCGCCAGTTGTGCGACGACTGGATGACTGAAGCGGGGAGCGTGCCGCATGGCCGATGACCATCAACAGACTCCTTGCCAGGAGCTGGCGCTGCGCTTCAGCTGTGGCGATGAAAAACTGATAGGCATCCTCAGCCTGCCGCGCACACCCGGCCCGCGCGGGGTGCTGATCGTCACGGGCGGGCCGCAATACCGGGCCGGCAGCCATCGCCAGTTCACCTTGCTGGCACGCAGGCTGGCGGCCCAAGGTTTTCCCGTGCTGCGTTTCGATTACCGGGGCATGGGCGACAGCGAAGGCCAGGTGCGCGACTACCGCAGCATCACCGGCGACATCGACAGCGCGCTGCTCCAGTTCTTCCATAGCGTGCCCGCGCTGCGCGAAGTGATACTGTGGGGACTATGCGATGGCGCCACGGCTGCCGCCTGCCATGCGCCACGCGACGCGCGCATCACAGGGCTGGTCTTGCTCAACCCCTGGGTGCGCAGTCCGGCCAGCCTGGCGCGCACCACCTTGCGCCATTATTATCTGCGCCGCCTGGGGCAAGGGGACTTCTGGCGCAAGCTGGCCGGCGGCGGTCTGCATTGGGCGGCCAGCCTGGCTACCCTGCGCAGCACGGCGGCCGACGCCGCACTGACCGAGGCCGAGCTGCCGCAGGCGGAGCTGTACCACGCGCTGTGCCAGTTTCAGGGCAAGGTGTTCATCATACTGAGCGGAGAAGACCTGGGCGCCCGCGAATGGGACCAGCTGATCAAAACATCGAGTGCCTGGCGCACGCTGGCCAGCTGCGCGCCATGGCAGCACGCCCACATCGCTGGCGCCAACCATACCTTCGCCAGCGCCGCCTGGCGTGCCCAGGTCGAACACGCATGCCTGGCCTGGATGCGCCCATGCTAAAACGCGTCCTGATGATCGCCTATCACTACCCGCCGCTGCAGGGCGGCAGCGGCATCTTGCGCACCCGGGGTTTTGTCCGCCATTTACCTGCCCACGGCTGGCAGCCGCTGCTGCTGTGCCCCAGCCCCGGCGCGTATGGGCAAACAGGGGACATCGGCGCGGACCCGGCGATAGTGCACCGCAGCCTGGCGCTGGACGCGGGCCGCCATCTGGCGATCAGGGGCCGTTATCCACGCTGGCTGGCGCTGCCCGACCGCTGGAGCTCCTGGTGGCTGAGCGCCGTGCCGGCAGGCCTGCGCATGATCAAACAATACCAACCTGACGCGATCTGGTCTACCTACCCGATCGCCACCGCCCACCTGATCGCCCTCACCCTGCAAAAACTCAGCGGCCTGCCGTGGATCGCCGACCAGCGCGACCCCATGCTGGACGATAGCGACAGCGGCGCGCTGTATCCGGCCGATCCGCGCCTTTACCGCATGCATGGCTGGATAGAACAGCGGATCGCGGCCGGCAGCGCCGCCATCGTCTGCACCACGCCGGGCGCGGTGCGCATGCACCGCCGGCGCCTGGCCCACGCGCGCTGCGTGCTGATTGAAAACGGCCATGACGAGGAAGACTACAGTAGCACTACACGGCCTGGTGACCGGCCCGGTGAGCGCTTCGTGCTGCTGCACAGCGGCGTGATCTACCCGTCCGAACGCGATCCGCAGCAGCTGTTCGCAGCGCTGGCCAGCTTGCAAGCACAAGGAGTGCTGGCGCCGCATAATTTCCAGCTGCTGCTGCGCGCCACCGGCCACGATGCCTGGCTGGCCAGCCTGCTCGTCAACTATGGCGTCACCGGCCTGGTCACGCTGGCGCCCTTGCAAACCCATGCGGCCGCACTGCAGGAAATGCAAACGGCTGATGGTTTGCTGTTGCTGCAGGCCGCCAATTGCAATAGCCAGATACCCGCCAAGCTGTATGAATACCTGCGCTGCCGCCGGCCCGTGCTGGCTTTGACCGACCTGGCCGGCGACAGCGCGGCCAGGCTGCGTTTGTGCGGCATAACCACCATCGGCCAGCTGGACAGCGCCAGCGATTGCGCGCGCGCGCTGATGCATTTCATGACACTGGCACGCCAGGGCCAGGCACCGCTGGCCAGCGCCGCATCCATCGTCCAACAATCGCGGTCAGCCCGGGCCGGCGCCCTGGCCACGCTGCTGCATGAAGTTTGCCACCGGAGTCCGCCATGAAAATCAGTGCGCTAGTGTTGTTGATGCCTTGGTGCGCCATGGCCAGCACAAGCTGTCCGCCTTACGTCAAGCACGATCCGGGCGGCGACTACACGAATGCGCAAGACCGTACCGGCCTGACGGTGGTCGAGCAATTCCATTTCAATCAGGGCGTGGAAAAACTGGTGAAAGGCATGACGGGCAGCCTGGGCAACGATATCAGCTACACACTGGAGCACTTCCCCAATCACCACCGGGCCTTGTCGGCCATGGCCAGACTGGGCCTGCGCGACAAGAGCGTGCAACCGGTGGGCGCGCGCTACACGATCAACTGTTATTTTGAGCGCGCCATCGCCTACGCGCCCGCCGACGCGACGGCGCGCTCCGTGTTCGGCAGCTATCTGCTGGCGACGGGACAGCAGGACGCCGCGCTGGAACAATTGCGCGAGGCGGGCCGGTTGGCGCCCGGGCAGGCCACCATCCAGTACAACCTGGGCTTGATGTACATGAAAAAAAAGGATTATGCGCAGGCGCTGGCCTACGCGCACAAGGCCTACGCGCTGGGCTTTCCGCTGCCGGGGCTGAAGAACCAGCTGAAAAAAGCTGGCAAGTGGCAAGAGCCACCTCCACCGCCTGTCGCTGAAAACGCGCCTGACCTCCCTAGCGGGGAATAAGCACTGGCCGCTTGATCAGCGGGCGACTGGCTTGACCTTCGATGCCGCCAGCACGGCACGTTCACGCGCCGTATCGATATCGTCGGCGGTGGCCAGCGCCACGCCCATGCGGCGGCGGGCGAACGATTCGGGCTTGCCGAACAGGCGCAAGTCGGCGCCAGGCACGCGCAAGGCTTCAGCCACGCCTTCGAAGGCGATGCCTTTTGCTTCCAGCTGGCCGTAGATGACGGCCGAGGCAGCCGGCGAGCGCAGCGCCACGTTGACGGGCAAGCCCAAGATCGCCTTGGCGTGCAGCTCGAATTCGCTTTGCAGCTGGCTGGCCATGGTCACCATGCCCGTGTCGTGCGGACGCGGGCTCACTTCCGAAAACCACACCATGTCGCCCTTGACGAACAGCTCCACGCCGAACAGGCCCAGGCCGCCCAGGTTGTCCGTCACCTTGCGCGCGATTTCGCGCGAACGCTCCAGCGCCAGCTCCGCCATGCGCGCCGGCTGCCACGATTCGACGTAATCGCCCTGCACCTGGCGATGGCCGATCGGCTCGCAAAACTGCGTCTCGATCTGGCCCGACGCACCGACGGCGCGCACCGTCAGCAAGGTGATTTCATAGTCGAAATCGATAAAGCCCTCGACGATCACGCGGCCCGAATCGACCCTCCCGCCGCTGGCCGCATAATTCCACGCCGTTTCCACGTCTTGCGGACCATCGAGCCTGGACTGGCCCTTGCCCGATGACGACATGACAGGTTTCACCACGCAAGGGAAACCGATTTCCTGGCAGGCGGTCTGCAATTCCTGCAAACTGCTGGCGAAGCGGTAGGGTGACGTAGCCACTCCCAGCTCTTCGGCGGCCAGGCAGCGTATGCCTTCGCGGTTCATCGTCAGCACGGCGGCGCGTGCGTTCGGGATGCAGGTGATCTGGCCAGCCGCTTCCAGCGCGGCCAGGGTGTCGGTGGCGATGGCTTCGATTTCCGGCACGATCAGGTCCGGCTTTTCCAGGGCGATCAGCGCAGCCAGGGCCACGCCGTCGCTCATGTCGATCACGTGCGAACGGTGCGCCACCGGATGGCCGGGCGCGTTCGGATAACGGTCGACGGCGATCACTTCCACGCCCAGGCGCTGCAGCGAAATGATCACTTCCTTGCCCAGTTCACCGGAGCCCAGCAGCATGACTTTGATGGCGGTGGACGACAAGGGAGTACCGAAGGTGCGGGGAGTCTGGATAGCGTTGGTCATGTAAACGATCATGGTGAACGAAGGATGGCCCGGACTATAACAAATGCAGGCCGCTTTGGGCAGGGTGCGCTCCTATCGTGTCCCCCTTGCCCGAGGTTCTTGCCAATTTGCTTAGTCAATGCAATAATTGAGAATGATTCTCAGTTAAAGTCATACCCAAAGTCCATGAGCCACGCCGCGCCACCCGACCTGTCCACCCTGTACAGCGCCCATCACGGCTGGCTGCAAGGCTGGCTGCGGCTCAAGCTGGGCAGCGGCGCCGATGCGGCCGACGTGGCGCACGATACCTTTTTGCGTTTGCTGCAGCGGCAGGACAGACCACGGCCGCAACCCGTGTTTCGCGAACCGCGCGCCTACCTGACACGCATCGCGCAAGGCCTGGTGATCGACCATTACCGGCGCCGCGACGTGGAACACGCGTATCTGCAGGCGCTCGCCGCCCTGCCCGAGCCGACGGCGCCCTCGCCTGAAACCCGTTTGCTGATCATCGACACCCTGGTGCGCCTCGATACGGCGCTCGATGCACTCAAGCCGCGCGCGCGCCAGGCATTCTTGCTGGCGCAGCTAGATGGCTTGACGGGGCCGGCCATCGCCGCAGAACTCAATATTTCACTGGCCACCGTCGAACGCGACCTGGCCAGCGCCTGGCGTGCCTGCTACCGCGTGTATTTTTCATGAGGGCTCTTACGCAGGACGACAACGCCGTCGAACAAGCCATCGCCTGGGCCGTGCGCCTGCAAATGCACGGCCCCGTGCCCGATACCGTGCAAGCCTTGCGCCAGTGGCGCGACGCCGACGCCAGCCACGAACAGGCCTGGCAACGCATCGCCTCCATGGGGGCGCAGTTGTCCAGTTTGCCGCCCGAAGCCAGCCGCAGCACCCTGGATGCGAGCCTGGCGCGCCGCCGGCAACGCCGCAATGCCTTGAAAATCCTGGCCGTGGCCGGCTTTGCCGGCAGCGCCACCTGGATCGCCATCGACACGGCCGACTACAGCACCGGCACCGGCCAGCGCCTGACCGTGCAACTCGATGACGGCAGCATGCTGACCCTCAATTCGGGCACCTCCGTGAACGTACGCTTTGATGGCGCGCGCCGCCTGCTGACGGTGCTGCATGGAGAGATCGCCGTCACTACAGGCAGCGACCTTTTACATCGTCCGTTCTGGGTAATGACAGCCGAAGCGCGCATGCAGGCGCTGGGCACGCGCTTTACGGTGCGGCACCTGGATAGTCAGCTGACGCGATTGAGCGTGCAGGAACACGCCGTGCAATTGCACGCGGCGCATGGCGACACGCCCGTGCTGGCGCAGACGGGCGACACCATGCTGACCGACGGCCAGCGCATCTGGCGTGATACGCAGCTGCATGAAGACCCGGCCGCCTGGCTCGATGGCGTGATCGCCGCGCGCGAGATGCCGTTGGGGCAACTGGTGGCGGAACTGGCGCGCCACCGCCCTGGCTTGCTGCGCTGCGATCCCGAGATCGCGCATTTACCTGTCTCCGGCGTATTCCAGCTCGACGACCCGGAACGGGCGCTGCGCGTGCTCCTGCAAACGCAGCCCATCGTGGCCGTCTACCGCACGCGTTTTTGGGTCACCTTGAAAAAAGCCTGAAAAAGATGAGGGGATATCGATCGCCGCACGGCATACAGGGTGAGTCCACTCTTTGATAAACCACCATGACCCACGTATTTCCCCTGCGTTCCCGCCTGGCTTGCGCCGTCACCAGCGCCCTGCTCGTCCTGTCCACGCCTGTGCTGGCCCAGCCTGCCAGCGCCAGCACCACCCACAGCCTGCAAATCTCCGCCGGTCCGCTCGATGCGGCGCTGGAACAACTGGCCCGCAAGGCTGGCCTGACACTGACTTACCAGGCGGCCGATGTGCGCGGCCTGCGCACCGTGGGCCTGGCCGGCAGCTACAGCGCCGAAGCGGGGTTGCAATTGCTGTTGTCCGGTAGCGGCCTGACGGCCGTGCGCCTGGCGCCCAATGATTTTGCCTTGCGCCCGGTGCCCAAGACCGGCGATGCCAGCCAGGGCAGCGAACAGCAAATGGCGGAAATCAGCGTCACGGCCGCCAATGAAGCCAAGCTGGAAACAGAAGGCAGCGGCTCTTACGCAGCGGCGCTGGCCAGCACGGCCACCCGCTTTGCCCTGTCGCCGCGCGAAACGCCGCAGTCGCTGACCGTCATCACGCGCCAGCAGATGGATGACCAGGGCATTTCCACCCTGGCCGACGTGCTGCAGCAAACACCGGGCGTGAGCGTTTCGCATGACGATTCCGAGCGCTATAACTACTATGCGCGTGGTTTTAATCTGAACAGCTTTCAATATGATGGCGTGCCCACCTTCGATTTCAGCACCAATTCGAATGGCCTGGGCATCCGCGACATGGCTGTCTACGACCGGGTGGAAGTGGTGCGCGGCGCCAGCGGCCTGATGAGCGGCGCGGGCAGCCCGGCCGGCGCCGTCAACCTGGTGCGCAAAAAGCCTACTTCCACCTTCCAGGCGTATGCACAAGCCAGTGTCGGCAGCTGGAGCCGCTACCGCGCCGAAGCCGACATTTCCGGCCCGCTCAATGACAGCGGCTCCGTACGTGGCCGCCTGGTCACCGCTTACCAGGACCACGGCTCGTATATCGATTTTTACAAGCAGAATAAAAGCGTGGCCTATGGCGTAATCGAAGCCGATGTAGCGCCAGGCACACGCCTGACGGCTGGTGTCGACTACCAGAAAATCGATTCCGCCGGTTCTTCGTTTGGCCAGAACCCGCTGTTTTACAGCGACGGTAGCCGCACGCAGTTCCCGCGCTCCTTCAATCCAGCCGCCCGCTGGACGGACGCGGGCAGCACTAGCACGCGCGTGTTTGCCGGCGCCGAACACCTGTTCCAGAATGGCTGGCAAATCAAGGCCGAGGCGAGCCACTGGAAAGGCGACACCGACCAGCTGCAAGCGAACATCATCAGTTGGGGCCCGTATCCGGACCTGGATACAGGCCTGGCTAGCGTACAGCGGGGCGCCAAGACTTACGTCATCAACAATAATTCGCTGGACCTGTACGCCACCGGCCCGTTTAGCTGGCTGGGCCGCCAGCATGAACTGGTGCTGGGCATGAATGTCAGCGACCGCAATTCCGATTACATCGCTTACAGCGGCGGCAATGTGGAAGTCGATTATCGTCACTGGAATAATCAAGTCCCACGGCCAGCTGTCATGAAAGTCAGCCTGACGCAGGAATACGCGTTCAAGGAATATGCAGCCTATGCGGCCGCCCGTTTCAAGCCGGCTGATGGCCTGTCGCTGATACTCGGTAGCCGCTTCAATTCCTATGAGCGTACGGGTAATCTGATCTACGGTTCGGGTGACACGGGCCGCGACGATGCCAGGGAAAAGAACAAGCTGGTGCCATATGCCGGCGCCGTCTACGATATTAATCAAACTTATTCGGCGTATATCAGCTACGCCAATATCTTCGAGCCGCAATCGGTCAGCGACGCCAATTACCAGGCACTACCACCGACCACCGGCAAGTCCTGGGAAACCGGTATCAAGGGCGAGTTCTTTGACCGCAAGCTCAATGCCAGCGTGGCGCTGTTCCACATCAAGCAAGACAACCTGGCCGATTATGTGGGCACGGACGACAATGAGCGCGATATCTACCGCGCCATCGATGGCACGACCACGCGCGGTATCGAGCTGGAAGTGTCGGGCCAGTTGCAACCGGGCTGGCAAGTGCAGGCCGGCGCCACCTACAGCCGTCCGCGCGACAAGGATGGCCAGCGCATCGACACCACCCGCCCCGAGCGTAGTTTCAAGCTGGCCACCAGCTACCGCCTGCACGGCGACTGGCAGCGGCTGACGGTGGGCGCGAACGTCAACTGGCAAGGCCGCACCTATTACCACACCGTGCTGAACGATGATGCACCGGCCTATGCCGATGAAGGCAGTTTTTCGGTGGCTGGCCTGATGGCCCGCTACGCCTTCAGCAACAAGGTCAGCGCCGTGCTGAACATCAACAACCTGTTCAACAAGACCTATTACAGCGGTTATGGCTTGTATGGCAGCGGCTATTATGGCGACCCGCGCAATGTGCAGCTGACTGTACGGGCCAGTTTTTAAGCAATCGTGTAAGCGCGCTTGAGCTGTTCTATGTCCAGCTTCTTCATGCCCAGCATGACTTTCATCACGCGCTGGGCCTTGACGGGATCGGGGTCGCTCAGCAATTTCGACAGGATCAGGGGCACGATTTGCCAGGACACGCCAAACTGGTCCTTGAGCCAGCCGCATTGCTGGGCCTGCGGCGGTCCGCCCTCGGATAATTGCTGCCAGTAATGATCGACCTCATCCTGGGTTTCACAATTGACCTGGAACGAGATCGCTTCCGAAAACTGAAACAGCGGGCCGCCATTCAAGCCTGTAAAGCTCTGGCCATCCAGTTCAAATGCCACGGTCAGCACACTGCCGGGTTCCTGGCCGTGAATTTCCTGCCCTTCCTCACCATAGCGACTGATCTGGCCAACCTTGGAATTGGGAAAGATACCCGTATAAAACAAGGCCGCCGCCTCGGCGTGGCCGTTGAACCATAAACAGGGCGTGATTTTCTGGATGCGCTGCATGATGTTTCCCTTTATCGGCAAACTATTCATTCCGGGGTCAGACCCGCCGGGACTCGGCGCCCCCGTCTGACCCCAGCTCTATATTCATCAACTAATATAGAGAACTTCGTCACCGTATGGCGCACCAATCACAGCTCCCTCACGGCCCCCCCGAAAACACGCTCCTGAAAGTGTTCCACCAGAAAATCAATGAAGGCGCGCAGCCTTGGCGGCATGTGGCGGCTGGCCGGCCACAGCAGCCAGAAGCTGGCTTGCTGCGGCGTGTAATCGTCCAATACGGTCAATAACTGGCCCGCCGCCAGCTCGCGCTGCACCGTAAAGGCAGGCAGGTAGGCGATGCCCTGCCCCTGCACGGCCAGGAAAACGCGCATTTCCACGCTATTGCAGACCATGCCAGGCGCTAAAGGCAGGCCCTCGTCGGCCATCGGCCAGGTTTCCAGCCGCCCGGTGGCAGGGAAACGGTATTGCAGGCGCGCGTGCTGCACCAGGTCCGCAGGGCTGGCGGGCCGCCCGTGTTGCGCCAGGTAGGCAGGCGAGGCCACCAGCAGGCGGCGGAAGGTGCACAAACGCCGCCGCGTCAGGCCGGAATCATCGAGTTCCCCGCTGCGCAAGACGGCGTCATAACCGTCACCCACCACATTGACCAGTTCGTCCGAGAAATCGAGATCGAGCTCGATGGCGGGATAGGCTTGCATGAAGGCAAGAATAACCGGCTCGAACAAGCCGCTATACCGTGGCAGGCTGATGCGCAGCCGGCCGCTGGGCGCGCTGGCAGACTCGCTCAGTTCCTGCTCCGCCGCTTCCACCTCGGCCAGGATGCGCTTGCAGCGGTCGAGGAATTTCTCGCCTTCCGCCGTCAGCGCCAAATGGCGCGTGCTGCGCTGGAACAGGCGCACGCTAAGGCGCGCTTCCATGCGGGCCACGCTCTTGCCCACCGCCGACGACGACAAGCCCAGCTGGCGGCCGGTGGCCGAGAAACTGCCGCTGTCGGCCACTTGCACGAACATCGCCATGCCATGCAAACCTTCCATGCTGCTCCTTAATTAAGGACAAATTTGTCCAATATGTTGATCAGTGTAGCCCATTTTTCTTTAATCATGACAAGACCATACTCTGCGCTCTTTCTTTACGTATGAGTCCGCCATGCCTGTTTCGCCCCCTTCCCGACTATCCTTATTGCTGCAAGTGCTGGCTGCCTGCCTGAGCGGATTGCTGATACCGCTGTGTTTCACGGGCCCGGCCGTCGTGCTGCCCGCCCTCAGCGCCGAGCTGGGCGGCAGCGCCTCTACCCTCAACTGGGTCATCAATGCCTACATCCTCAGTTATGGCAGCGCCATGATGGTGGCCGGTAGCCTGACCGATGTGCTGGGACGGCGCCGCGTGTGGCTGGCGGGCTTGCTGGTGTTTTGCGGGGCCACCGTGGCGATTGCCGCCGCCCCCAGCGTGCCAGTCATCGCTGTGCTGCGCTTCGTGCAGGGACTCGGTGGCGCGGCCGCATTTGCCGCCGCCATGTCGTCGCTGGCGCCTTTGTTCCAGGGGGCGGCACGCAACCGCATCATGAGCTTACTGGGCACCACTTTTGGCCTGGGCCTGGCTTTCGGCCCGCTGGCGGCCGGCGCCATGCTGGAACTGGCCGCTTGGCCAGCCGTTTTTTACGCCACCGCCTTGCTGGGCCTGCTGGGCTTGCTCCTGGTGGCAGTCAGCGTGCCGGCCGACAAGCCACAGGCTGCGGGCCGGCTCGATTGGCCAGGCGCCCTCAGTTTCAGCGCAGCACTGGGCCTGCTGACCTTTGCGATGCTGCTGGCGCCCGAACATGGCTGGTCCAGCGCCGGCGTATGGCTGCCGCTGGCCGTGGCGCTGCTGCTGTTTTGCCTGTTCATCAGGATCGAGCGCAAGACGCTCCAGCCGATGCTGGACTTGTCGCTATTTCGCCAGCGCCGCTTCGTGGGCGTGCAAGTGCTGGCCGCCTCGCCCGCCTTTTTGTTCATCGTGCTGATCGTGATGCTGCCGGGCCGCTTTATCGGCATCGATGGTTACAGTCCCCTGGAAGCGGGCCGTTTGATGATCGCCCTGGCCGCGCCGCTGCTGTGCGTGCCCATGCTGGCGGCCCTGTTATTGCGCTGGTACAGTGCGGGTACCTTGTGCGCGGCGGGCTTGCTGCTGACGGCCGCCGGCCTGGCCTGGCTGGCCGTGGTGATGGCCGATGGCAGCGGCGCCACGCTGGTCTTGCCGCTGCTGCTGATCGGCGTCGGCATAGGCTTGCCCTGGGGCTTGATGGATGGCATGGCGCTGAGCGTGGTAGAGCCAGCACGGGCCGGCATGGCGACGGGCATCTTCAATACCGTACGCGTCAGCGCCGATGGCGTGGCGCTGGCCGTGGCCGGCGCCGTGCTGGCAGGCTTGCTCGCTACGCGTCTGGCGCAACTGTTGCCGCCTGGCCTGCCCTTGCTGGCAGCGGCCAGCCGCGCCGCGCTCGGTGATTTACAGCAGGCGGCCGTATTATTGCCGGGCCAGCAGCACCTGTTGCGCGCAGCTTATGACAGCGCCTTTTGCGAAATGCTGGCCTGCTTATCCGGCCTGGCAGTGCTGCTGGCGGCGCTGGTGAGGTATTTGCTGCTTAAGCGTCCAGGCCAAACGATATCGCGATGAGTATCGCCGTGTTATTGCAGGCGCGTGAAAAAGCCGTGGTGGTGTAGGCGGCGGCCACGCCCTGGTCGCGGTAGCGCAGGTAGACAAAGCTGAACATGGCGCCGGAACCGAGGGCGACGATGGCGTGCAGCAAGCCGCCGCTCAGGTAATGGATGATGCCCCAGAAGATGGCGCCGATAAATATGCTCCACGGCCGGTTCACGCGTATGCGCTTGAGTATTTCCAGCGGCAGCAGCTGGCCCAGGAAGGTTTCCAGTATCGGCGAATAAATGATGACCCAGAACACCAGCAGCGGCAGCGACATTTCGCGCTTGAATTTGGCCAGCCCCGTATGCGCGCCCCAGTACTGCGGCGGCAGCAACCATTTTGTCAGTGTCAAAATAGCAAAACACAGCACGCAGGTCAGCAGACCCCAGCCCAATCCGGCCAGGGCCAGTTTCAACACGGGCGGCGACGGCTTGTGAACCAGCTCGATACCTTCCGGATTGACAACTTCATCGTTGCTGCGCGCTTGCATGGTGTTTCCTGGCAGTGGTCCAGCTTTCATTGTAGCGTGGAATAGCCAATCCGCACGCTACAAGCAGCTCGCTTACCTGGCCGCCAGGCGCAATGGACGCTGGGGACTTTGCGCTGGCTGCGCACGCACGGGACGCTGCACGCGGCCAGGCGCGTGCGCCAGCTTGAAGATGCCCACTTCCTGCTCCAGTTGGGCCGCCTGCTGCTGCAATTCCTGGGCAGCGGCCGCCGCCTGTTCCACCAGCGCCGCATTTTGCTGGGTGACCCGGTCCATGTCGACGATGGCGCGGTTGACCTGTTCGATGCCGGAACCCTGCTCCTGCGTGGCGTGGCTGATCTCGGCCATGATGCCCGTCACCCGGCCTATGCCGGCCACCACTTCATGCATGGTGGCGCCCGCCTGTTCGACCAGCACCGTGCCCGTGCCGACCTTGCGCACGGAATCGTCGATCAGCAGCTTGATTTCACGCGCGGCAGCGCTAGACCTCTGCGCCAGGCTGCGCACTTCCGTGGCCACCACGGCAAAGCCGCGTCCCTGCTCGCCGGCGCGGGCCGCTTCCACGGCCGCGTTCAAGGCCAGGATATTGGTCTGGAAAGCAATGCTGTCGATCACGCCGATGATGTCGACGATCTTGTTCGACGAGGCGTGAATCAGGCCCATGGTCTGCACCACTTCGGCCACCGCCTTGCCGCCCTGCTCCGATACCCTGGACGCTTCGCGCGCCAGCAGGTTCGCCTGCTGGGCGTTGTCGGCGTTCTGGCGCACGGCCGTAATCAGTTGCTCCATCGACGAGGCGACTTCTTCCAGCGAACCGGCTTGCTGCTCGGTGCGCTGCGACAGGTCGCGGTTGCCCGAGGCGATCTCGGTCGACGCGGTGGCGATGCTTTCCGTTCCCAGGCGCACTTTGCCAACGATGGCGGCCAGATTATCGCGCATGGTCTTGATGGCAAACAGCAAGCTGCTGTCGTCGCCGCAGCGCGTTGCCACCTCGATATCGAGTTCGCCATGGGCGATGCGGCCCGCGATGGCGGCCGCGTAAGCCGGTTCACCGCCCAACTGGCGCAGCAAGCCGCGCGTGATCACGATGGCAATCACGATACAGACCAGCACGCTGACCACGGCCAGCAGCGCAATCCAGCGCAAGGAATGGCTGTAAATGGCGCGCGCGGCGTCGCTGGCCAGGTTCGATTCACCCTGCACCGATTTAAGCATGGTGTCGATATCGAGCACGATCTGGCGCCGCAAGGGGCTGCATTCATGGACCAGGAAACTGCCGTATTGCTCCATCTGTCCCGTTTCGCGGAACTTACGCGGACGCTGCAATTCTTTCGCCATGGCCTTCAAGCCCCTGCTGACCTTGTCGAATTGCGGATCGCCGGCAAAGCGGGGCGCCAGTTGGGCCAGCGCATTCAGATAACGGTCCTTCTGGCGGTCGAGGATATCGAGTTCCTTGTCGGCAGCCTCGCGCTCATGGAAAATATAGGCATTGCGGGCGGCCAGGCCCGTCTGGTCCAGCGCTTCGCGGGCCACGTACAGCGGTTCGAGTTTTTCCTGCCGCACCAGTTCCTGGGCGCTGACCGCGTCCGCGATAGCGCCTATGCGCAACAGCGCAAACGCCGCCAGTAGCAGCATCAGCACGATCAGCGCGCCAAAACCGGCGGAAAGGCGAGCGCCTATCGTCAGACTATTCAGTGTCTTCATTGGGTATCCTATGTCCAGCTGTTAATCAGTGATTGCTTTCCGCTTCCTGCATGCATCAGGAATAAACGGATAGAACGCGTCAGTCGATGTGCCATGCCCTGAAATCAAGGAAAAATCAGGCATAGCTTGCTTCTAACTGGCGTTTTTTGGGCAGTCAGCTTTGCTACGGACAATCGGTGCGATGCGGTCTCACGCGCGTCCGCGTGAGCGGTGCAAACTATATCCCACCAGCAATTTATAATAGTTCCACAAGTCCATAATTAATGTCTTGACGTACATCAAGTAGAGCAACAAATGTTACCAATAGACAATCTTTCTTCTCTACTAAGCCAACATACGCTGCAGGCCCACGTCTTTTTCAACGGGAGTTTCTGCGGCAGCACGCGCTTTGAAGAAGATGGCGAAGGCGGCCATCTGCATCTGGTGCGCAGCGGCCGGGTTCTACTACACCATCGGCAACGCGAAGCGCTGGAAGTAAGCGGCCCTGCCCTGGTGTTTTACCCGCGCGGCCTGGAACATCAGGTGCAAGTGGATCAGGAAGACGCCTTGCTGCTATGCGCACGCATCCGTTTCGACGGCGGCGCCGGCGACACCCTGGCCCTGTCGCTGCCCGAATGCATGACGGTCGCGCCCAAGCAGGTTGATGGCATGGCGGCCAGCCTGGCCTTGCTGCATGAGGAAGCGGAGCGGCCGGGACCGGGCCAGCAAGTGCTGCTCGACCGCGTGTGTGCGGTAATCGTGACGCAATTGCTGCGTCACGCCCATCGGCACGGCCACTTGCATACCAGCGTGGTGGCCGCGCGCGTGGACCCCGGCCTGTCGCGCCTGCTGGACTTGCTGCACGATGAGCCGGCGCAGGCCTGGCCGCTGGCGCGCATGGCCAAGCTGGCAAACATGTCACGCAGTAAATTTTCCAGCCATTTTCACGCCACCCTGGGCCTGACGCCGGCCGATTACCTGGGCGAGCGACGCATGCTGCTGGCGCAAACCCTGCTGCAAAAAGGCGCCAGCGTGCAAGCGGTGGCGATCCGCGTGGGCTACGCCAGCCAGTCCGCCTTCAGCAAGGCCTTTACGGCGCGGCGCGGCATGTCCCCTCGCGCCTGGCTCAAGACCAGGAATAAATCGCCTGAAAAAGTCCTGGCTACGGCAGACACTTCACCATTCCTTCACCGCGGTGAAGGGTAAGCCCGTGATTAACTGTATATAATTGCCCCATTCTTTACAATCGGGGTGTGGTATGAAGTGGGCCTTGTTGGGCATTTTTGTAATTTCTATTTTACATATTCATTTTCGTGGCAAGGTGCGCCTGCCGTTCCGTCGTCAATTGTTCGACCATTCGTCGTTCATGGCGCCGCTGAACCTGTTCATGCATGTCTTTTCGAAAGTCCCGGCCACGCCTTACCTGGCCGTTAGCGACTTCCCGGAACTGGCGCCGCTGCAGCAGAACTGGCACATCATCCGCGATGAAGCGCTGCGCATGCAGGAGCTGAAAAAGATCAAGGCGGCGGAAAAGAATGATGACGTGGGTTTCAATTCCTTCTTTAAATATGGCTGGAAGCGTTTTTACCTGAAATGGTATGACGCGAATCACCCGTCGGCACAGCAGATGTGCCCGCAAACCTATGCGCTGCTGCAATCGATTCCGTCGATCAAGGCCGCCATGTTTGCCGAGTTGCCCAAGGGCGGCAAGCTCAATCCGCACCGCGACCCGTTCGCCGGTTCCTTGCGCTATCACCTGGGCCTGCAAACGCCGAACGACGACCGCTGCTACATCGATGTCGATGGCGAACGCCACAGCTGGCGCGACGGCCTGGCCGTGATGTTCGATGAAACCTATATCCACTCGGCCCGCAACGACGCCGACAGCGACCGCATCATCCTGTTCTGCGATATCGAACGCCCGATGCGCTACCGCTGGGCGCAAGGCTTGAACCGCTGGCTGGGCCGCACCCTGATGACGGCCGCCGCCTCACCAAACGAACTGGGCGACCAGGTCGGCGGCGTGAGCAAGCTGTTCCGTATTTCCTGGGCCATGGGCCAGTACCGCCGCCAGTTCAAGGCGTGGAACAAGACGGCGTATCAGTTGTCCAAGGTAGGCTTGATCGTGGCCATCGTCGCTTTGATCTACTTTATCTGATCTACTTTATCTGACACTGCCAGTAGCAAACAAAACAAGCCGCCCTCGGGCGGCTTGTTTCATTTACAGACCTGTTGTTTACTTCGCCGGCTCAACCGTCACCACCAGGCCATCGCTGGTGGTCTTGATTTGCGTGGGCACGAATTGCACGCCGGCGTAGCGCAGCTCATCGGGCTTGAAGGTGTAGATCGGAGTTTCATGCAGCAGCTGGTCGGCTACCAGGCTGGCGATCTTGGCGAACTGGCGTTGCTGGCCTTCATCCATGCCATCGATGCCCACCTTGTCCACGCTGGCGTCGTTCAGATAAACGGCGTTGCGCTGCGGGTTGAAGATCAAGCGGCCCGAAATAGCCAGGCTGCCATGCCAGGACTTGCGGATGAATGGCGGCGCCACATCGGCGTCCAGCGACAGGGCGACGCGGTCGCGTTCCGGCTGCATGGCCAATTGCGGATGCGAGAGCTTCACATCGATCACGGACAAGACGCGCTTGTCGATAGGAAAGCGGCGATCCAGGCCTTGCTGCATCTTGCTCAGCGACAGATTCACATCGCGCGGCCCGATAAAGGTCGAGCAGGAAGCGAGCATGGTGCAGGCGATGGCGGCATAAGCCAGGGTTTTCAAGATAGGGCGTGCGGCGGTGGCTGTCATGGCGGTTTTTTTCAACATCATCAACAAAGTGCGTACATCTTACACACCTGTCTGTATCAACACAAACGGCGCCCACTGTGCGATGGGCGCCGTTTTTATTTGCTTATTTATTCAATATTAACGGACAAACAAGGCGATCAGGATCACGATGGGCAGCGGAATACCGAGCAGCAGTAAAAGAATCGAACGCATGGTTATCTCCTATTTAATTAGATGATCAGATGAGCGTGACAGGGCCTAAACCGTGACTTGGCGCAATACGCGTTCATGGTCGCGCTGGCGTCCGCCCCAGGTTGCCGCCAGGCTGGCCACAAAAGCGCCCAGCAACAGGGCCACGAACATCCACAGGGCCGTGTGGGCGCCCGCCTTGCGGGCTGTGTCGGCCGCTTGCTGCGCTTTCTCCTTGGCGTCGGCAGCGGCCTTCGCGGCGCGGTTGTAGACGGCGTCGACGCGCGCTTCGGCATCGGCCTGGCTCAAGCCTGTGCGTTTGGCCACCAGCTGGCCCAGATAGGCGCGGTCGTCAGGCGCCAGGCTGCCCGTGCTGAGACTGGTGGCGAAAATCTTGCCGACTTCGCCGCGCTGGTCAGCCGTATTTGCGCCGCTAGTTGCACTGGCATCGGTGGTGGGGGCTGCGCGCAGCAAGATGTCAGAAAAATAATCGAGCGGGTTGCCAGTATTGCTGGCACTGCCCTCGCCTGCTTTCGAGGCCGCCACTGCGCCGGCCGGCGCCACTGCTTGCGCCACGCCGCTGCCTGCTTCGATGGCGCCGCTCAGCACGGCCCGCGTGCCGCCAGCCAGCACGGCCACGGTAATCAAGGTAGCGACGGCCCAGGCCAGCAAGCCATGCGCCGTGTCGCGGAAATGCACTTCATCGGCATGCACATAGGTCCATTTGGTGCGCAAGCGGCCGGCCATATAGCCGCCGATGCCGGAAGCGGCCAGTTGCATGAAGGCCAGCCAGACGATGGTCGACACGCCGATGGCCGTGGCGTTGAAGGACCATGGCGACATGGACGACAGGCCCAGGCCCACGCCCAGTATCAGCAGGATGAAGGACAAAGCGGCAGCAGCGGCGGCGCCCGCAAGTACAGCGCCCCAGGAAACGCCCGCGTGGTTCAGGTCCGTCGCGGATAGTTGTGTAGCTTGCATAGATTACTCCCCAGGAACGTGGTTGGTGAGTCGCCAGCATGGCCCGCCGCCGTTTTCGCGTATGTGCGGCGTCGTACACAATCTTGATATTCATGCCATTATCGAAAGACCATGTGATCTACTTCACGCCGTGGTGATTCATCAGGTCGTACAGGGTGGGCCGGCTCACGCCCAGCAGCTCGGCCGCCTTGACGATATTGCCGTCGGCGCGGGCCAGGGCGCGCACCATGACCTTGTATTCGGCCGCCTCGCGCGCCTGGCGCAGATTGATGCTGTCTTCCAGCGGCGGCGCGTGCGGATTGTCCGGCAAGCCCAGGTCGTCGGCGGCAATTTGCGGGCCATCGCACATGATGACGGCGCGTTTGATGCAGTTTTCCACTTCGCGCACATTGCCGGGCCAGCCATAGCTTTCGATGCCTTGCAAGGCTTCGGCACTGAAATGCAGCGAGGGCCGCCCTTCTGCCGCGCAAAACTTGTTCTTGAAATGGTGGGCCAGCAAGGCCGCGTCACCGGCCCGTTCGCGCAGCGGCGGTATGCGCAGCACGATTTCACTGAGCCGGTAATACAAGTCTTCACGAAAACGCCCCTGCTCGGCCAAGGCCTTCAAATCCTGGTGCGTGGCGCACACGATGCGCACGTCGACGGCGATTTCGCCACGCCCGCCCACGCGCTCGATCACCCGCTCCTGCAAAAAGCGCAGCAGCTTGGCTTGCAGGACCAGCGGCATGTCGCCGATCTCGTCGAGAAAAAAAGTGCCGCCGTGCGCCAGTTCGATCTTGCCCAGGGTTTGCCGCGCCGCGCCCGTAAAAGCGCCCCGTTCATAGCCGAACAGCTCGCTTTCCAGCAGGTTTTCAGGAATCGCCGCGCAATTGATGGCGACAAAGCGCTGGGCGCTGCGGCTGCTGAGCACATGCAGGCCGCGCGCGATCAGCTCCTTGCCGCTGCCCGAATCGCCTAGCAGCATCACGCTGGCCGACGAGGGCGCCACTTTTTCCACGCTGCGGCACAGTTTCAGCATGCCGGGATCGCGGCTGACGATGCCGGCCAGCGGTGAATCGGCCTGGGTTTGTTGCATGCGCCGGTTTTCCTGCTGCATCGCATGCAAATAGAAAGCGCGCGCGATGACCAGGCCCAGCATGTCGGCGTCGAACGGTTTCTGGTGAAAGTCATAAGCGCCCAGGGCGATGGCCCGCAAGGCGTGGGCCCGTTCCTGGTTGCCCGACAGGATGATCACCTTGGTGTCGGGCGCCAGCGCCAGGATCTGCTGCAAGGTGGCCAGCCCCTCTGTCGCGCCGTCGGGGTCGGGCGGCAAGCCCAGGTCCATCGTCACCACGGCCGGCTGGTGGCGCCGCACCTGGGCCAGCGCCGCTTCGCGCTCGGACGCCACCAGCACCTCGTAGGCCGCCAGGCTCCAGCGCAATTGCTTTTGCAGGCCGGGATCGTCTTCAATCACCAGCAGTTTTTGCTTGCCCATGCTATTCCCCGACTGTTACGCCGCGTGCAGCGGCAAAATCACGCGAAAGGTCGTGCCCACGGCCGGCACGCTGGACACTTCCAGCCGGCCGCCCACTTCCTCGATATATACCCGGCTTTCAAACACGCCGATGCCCATGCCCGCCGTCTTGGTGGTATCGAAGGGCTTGAACAGGCGTTCGCGGATGAATTGCTCGTTCATGCCCAGGCCCGTATCGGCCAGTTCCACGACGGCCGTGCCGCTTTCCTGCCGCAGCCGCACGGCCACCTTGCCATCGCTGGCCGTGGCCTCGATGGCATTCTGTATCAAGTGACCGAGCACCCGTTCCAGCCGCGCCCGGTTGGCCAGCACCGTCAATTGAGCATCGATGATTTCCAGGCGCGGCACGGGCGCGAGACTGGCCTTGGCCGCCACCGCCTGGCGCAGCAAGGCGTCGAGCTGCAAAGGCGTTGAGGCCGGCGCGTCCAGGGTTTCGCCACGCGCCAGCTTTTGCAGCAGGGTTTTCATCTTTTGCACGGAATGGTCGAGCGTGACCAGCATGTCTTGCTGGAATTCGGGATTGTCGCGATGCTTTTCGGCATTGCTGAGCAGCAGGGATAGCTGAAACACCAGGTTTTTCAAGTCATGCACGATAAAGGTCGACATGCGGTTGAAGGACTCGAACTGGCGCGACACACTGAGGGTATCGAGCGATTCGCGGTAAGCCAGGTAGCTGGCCGCCTGGCTGCCGGCGATTTTCAGCACATCGCGAATTTCCCAGTTCAAGCCGATGCGCGTGCGGGGCCGGGCCAGCGCCACCACGCCAAACAGCTTGCCATGCAGCATCAAGGGCACCAGCAGCCAGACATGCTGCAGCGCCAGGGGCAGTTGCAAACCGTCATACACCTCAGGATGGCGTGCACAATCGGGCGCATCGATCACCCAGTGACGCGCTTCCAGAAAGCGGCACAGCGGCCCGGAAACTGGCTCGCTCCACGCTTGCGGCGGCCAGTTCCAGCTGGCGGCAGGTATCAACTGACCAGGCTCGCGCACTATCCACAGCGCGCCAGCCGGGCTTTCCACCAGCTGCGCCACGGCCTGTATGCTGCGTTCGCCCAGCGCCGGCCCATCTTCGGACAAGGCGCGCGTAAAGCGCAGCCATTCCTCGCGGTAATCAAAGATCGCCTTATAAAAATGTTTATTGATGAATACCTTGAGCTTGGCCCGCAGCGCGCCCGAAAACAGCACGCCAGCCAGCAGCAGGCCGGCGCCGCCCAGATAAGCCATCTGCATCAGCGCGCCCCAGGTGCCGCTGACATAACGCAAGTAATAAGCGCTGGCCGCCATCGCCAGCAAATAAATGGCCGAGCCCAGCAAGGCCGCCGAGCGGAACAGCATCTGCCGCGAGACCGACAAACCCGGCGCCCAGCCCGGATTGCGCGCAGCCGAGACAGCCAGCAGCGGCGCGCACAGGGCATTGACGACGCCGCGCGCGGCCCAGATGTCGTCATTGATGGCACGAAACAGCAAGGCGTCGCTATACAGGTAAAAATCGTAGGCAAACAAGCCGCCCACGCCCAGGCACGCAAACTTGATGCCCCAGCGCTGCGGCGCTGGCGTGTTGCGATACCATTGTTCCACCAGCAACATGCCGAGCAGCGCCAGCAGCAGCCGGCAGACGATGGCCGTGGTGCGCGCCGGCATGGCCAGCGGCGACAGCGGATCGGCCAGGGCGCACAGCCATTGCAGACTGGCAATGGCCACGAAAACCGCCATCGCCACTTGCAAACGGGAACGCGCAGGCTCTATCAGCAACAGCAGGAACAGCAGCCAGGCGCCCGTGCGCACGGTTTCCAGCAGCGTGCCGAAAAACGCTGTGCGCTGCCCCAGCAGCACCAGGATCACGCTGGCCGTAGCCCAGACGCCCGTCGCCAGGCAGGCGGCCAGCAAGGCGCGGGCATTCTGGCGCGCGCGCCAGTTGCTGATCAATAACAAGGCCAGCGCGAAGAAGGCCAGCGACGCCAGGCCGTGGCTGAGCGCCGCCGCGTCTGTGCTCGCCAGCAAGTCGGGGCCTGTCCTCACCTGCTTCCCTTGCCGAACAGCACCACCTGCACCGTATCGAGCAAGATCAGCAAGTCCAGGAACAGGCTATTGTTTTTCACATAATACAGATCGTATTGCAGCTTCCTCACGGCATCGTCGACCGATGCGGCATAGTGATAACGCACCTGGGCCAGGCCGGTGATACCCGGCTTGATGCTGTGGCGAATATTGTAATAAGGTATCTGCAGCTTGAGCTGCTCGACAAAATAAGCGCGCTCTGGGCGCGGCCCCACGAAACTCATCTCGCCGCGAAACACATTGAGCATCTGCGGCAGCTCGTCGATGCGCAGCTTGCGTATCCAGTGGCCCACGCGCGTGACGCGGCTATCGTTGGCGCTCGCCCAGGTGGGCTTGCCATCGCCCTCGGCGTCGCAGCGCATGCTGCGGAACTTCAGCACATTGAAAGGCAGGCCGTCGCGCCCTACCCGCTCTTGCTGATAAAACACGGGCCCGCCATCTTCCAGGCGGATGCACAGCATGGTGGCCAGCATCACCGGCAGCGCGGCCACAAAGATGGCGGCGCTGGCGGCCAGGTCGAACAAGCGCTTGGAAGCGGCCCGCACGAAACTCTGGTCAAAGCCGCCGCCGTAAATCAGATAGCTGGGCTGCAGGGAATCGATGCGGATCTGGCACGACTCGCGCTCGAAGAAGGTAGCGGCATCGATCACGCGCACGCCGCCCAGCGCGCATTCGAGCAATTGCTTGACGGGAAACGCGCCATTGCGCCTGTCGCTGACAGAGACCACGATTTCCTGCGCATCATAGCGCTGCGCCATGGCCAGCAAGGACGGTTCGGCCGGCAGCAGCGCCGAAGCCGGCACGCAGCAAGGCTCGCCAGGCACGTGGATGCAGCCCACCACCGTGAACTGGTGGAAACCGATCTTGCTGGCCGCCAAATCCATGCATTCGCGGGCCAGGGCGCCATCGCCCACCAAAATCAGCCGCCCTTCCATCAGGGTCGATTCCGACGACTTGAATACGGCCAGCCGCGCCAGCAGCACGCCGATGGCGCCCAGCGCGAAGATGGCCAGGCTGGCGCGCCCGAAATGCAGGGAAGGTATCACGCGGATCAGCAAGCTCAGCAAGGCAAAGCCCAGCGCAAACGAAGGCATGATGCGCAGCAAGGTATTGCGGATATCTTCGCGCGAGCGGTGCTGGTACATGCCCAGGGTACTCATGCTGAACACCATCACCAGCGCAAACGCCAGCGCGGACAGGTAGATGTCGCCCGCATGCACGATGCGGCTGGTATCGACCAGCCAGATCAAGGAGGTCAAGGTAGCGGACAGCAACAGGATCAGTATTTCCAGCAACAGCAAGATAAACGCCGTTTTTGAGACGTAATGGCTGAATATGCGGATCATGTGTGCCTCCTGCAGGAAGAACAGTTCGAACCGTTCGGCCGGAAACATGGCGACAGGGAACTGGTCTCACCATCATGGCGAACTGTTCCGCACAAGCATTGACACGCCACAAGCCACGGCCTCAGCTATCACGCGCCGGCAGAATTTAGCGCAACACATTACCGAATGATGTGAAATGGAATATAGTATGCTTCCCTCAAATAAGATCAATGTCATGAAATTTGATGTCGCGATTGTCGGCAGTGGCCTGGCGGGTTTATCGGTTGCACTGCATTTAGCTGAAACGCGCACCGTCGCGATCATTTCCAAACGCGCGCTGCTCGACGGCGCCAGCAACTGGGCGCAAGGCGGCATCGCGGCCGTGCTGGACTCGGGCGACAGCCACCAGGAACATATACAAGACACCCTGATCGCCGGCGGCGGCCTGTGCGACGAGGCGGCCACCCGCTACATCGTCGAGCACGGCCGCGAAGCGATCGAATGGCTGATCGAGCAAGGCGTGCCCTTTACGCGCGATGCCAGCGCCGAGCTGGGTTTCCACCTGACGCGCGAAGGCGGACACAGCCAGCGCCGCATCATCCATGCAGCAGACGCTACCGGCCATGCCGTGCAAGTGACGCTGGAAGAAAAGGTGCGCGCCCATCCGAACATCAGCCTGTTTGAACACCATTGCGCGATCGACCTGATCACCTCCGACAAACTGGGCATGAAACCGGTCCAGCGCAACGCCCAGCCCCATTGCCACGGCCTGTACGTGCAAGATGAGCAAACCGGCAAGGTGCTGACGTTTGCCGCCGAGCACACCGTGCTGGCCACCGGCGGCGCCGGTAAAGTCTATCTGTACACCACCAATCCCGACACGGCCAGCGGCGACGGCATCGCCATGGCCTGGCGCGCCGGCTGCCGCGTGTCGAACATGGAATTCATCCAGTTTCACCCGACCTGCTTGTACCACCCCTACGCCAAGTCCTTTTTGATCACGGAAGCGATCCGTGGCGAAGGCGGCTTGCTGAAACTGCCGCCTGAAGCGGGCGCGGCGGCCGGCACGCGCTTCATGCTGGCCCACGACGAGCGGGCCGAACTGGCGCCACGCGACGTGGTGGCGCGCGCCATCGACTTTGAAATCAAGAAACGCGGCCTCGATTATGTGCACCTGGACATCAGCCACAAGCCGGCCGAATTCCTGATCGAACATTTTCCGACGATCTATGCGCGCTGCCTGGAACTGGGCATCGACATCACCAAAGAGCCGATCCCCATCGTGCCCGCCGCCCACTACACCTGCGGCGGCGTGGTGACGGACCTGGCGGGCCGCGCCGACTTGCCGGGCTTGTACGCCGTCGGTGAAACCGCCTGCACGGGGCTGCATGGCGCCAACCGCCTGGCCAGCAATTCCCTGCTGGAATGCATCGTCATCGGCCGCGCCTGCGCGCAAGATATCGAAAGCAAGGAAAAGCTGGGCACGCCTTATTTGCCGGATTGGGATGAGAGCCGCGTCACGGACGCCGATGAAGAAGTAGTGATTTCCCACAACTGGGACGAATTGCGCCGCTTCATGTGGAATTACGTGGGCATCGTGCGCACCACCAAACGCCTCGAACGGGCCCAGCACCGCATTGCTTTGCTGAAAGAAGAAATCGACGAGTACTACCGCAACTTCCGCATCACCCATGACTTACTGGAATTGCGCAACCTGGTCGACGTGGCTTCCATGATCGTCAACAGCGCCCTGTCGCGCCGCGAAAGCCGAGGTTTGCACTTCAGCCGCGATTATCCCGAAACCTTGCCAAAAGCCATCGCCAGCGTGCTGACGCCGCCGCATCGCTAAGCAGCACGCGTCAGTCACTTCGTGATCGGAGTGTCTGACGCGTGCTGCTGTGCACCGTGAGCACCTGGCGCTGCACGATCTCTGCCTGCGCCAGCAGCGCCTGCCCTACAGCGCGCGCCATGCCTGCTCGCTTTGCAATAACTCCCCGGACTGCGGCTCAGCTGCACAAGCTCCCTGCGGCTCTCCAGCCACATAGCGGCACTCGCTGACCAAGCGGCCATCCTCGCCCCAGCTGCGGCTCCAGCCTTCGCGCCTGTCATTCACATACTCGATGACATGTTCAGGTTTGCCACTTGCATACCAGGAACGCGACGTGCCCTGCTCGCGCATTTTGTCATCCCATGCGCGCTGCAGCACCAGCACGCCCGCCGGACTGTAGCGGCGTATGCTGCGCAGCGCGCCATCGCCGGCATAGTGCTGCCGGGTCTTGACCTTGCCATCGGGATAAAACTCCAGCGCCTCACCCACCGGCAAATCATTGCTGTGCGTCATGGTGCTCCGCACGGCGCCGTCGACATCATAATCGGTGCTCAAGCCATTGAACTTGCCTTTGCTCACTTGCGCGCGGTTGGCCACTTTTCCATCCGGGAAGTAAGTCAGCAGCTCCCCTTCCAGCTTGCCATCGCGCAGCACATAACTGGTGCTCAGCTTGCCGTTCTGATCAAATGACTGGCCGGGACCATCGATACGCTTGCCATCGCCATAAACGATTTCTTCGCGCAGCTTGCCGGTGGCGTGATATTGCTGATGCCTGCCTTCAGGCAAGCCATGGCGCCAATCGCCGCGCGACTCCAGCATGCCGTCCAAATAATATGCGCTGCTGATGCCATCTCGCCGGCCCTGGCCATCCTGGGCCACCTGCTTTTCAACTTTTCCATTCGGGTAATAGGAAACGTAACCGCCCACCAGCTTGCCCGAGACATAATCGGCCGCATCGACCTGGCCCGACAAACGCGGGCGCTGCTGGCCCACGCTGACAATTTCTACCTTCCAGGTGCCAGGCAACTTGCCTTTCGGCAGTGGCAATATCAGCACATACGGCGCGCGCTCCTGTTCGACAGGAAAAAAACGTTCATGCAGATACAGCCGCGCCTTGCCATCGGCGCAGGCGCCGGGTATGCAAGCGACGATCTTGCGCACGATGGGAACCGCCGCCTCTCCCGTCTCGCCTGCAGGACACTTGGCCAATGTCAGCAGCATGGGCGTCTTTGCAGCAATGCTACGGTCCAGCTCGGCTTTCAGGGTCTCGTAAGGACCATCGTCCAGCCTGACCGAACGGCTGTCCATACGCACCCGCTTGCCGCCGCAAGCGGTCGCATCTGCCAGCAACAGCACATCGGCGCCCTCGCTGTCTTGCTCGCGGTCGATGGCGGTGAACTGTACGCGCTGCACGATATCGGCATGCGCCACGATGGGCCACAGTAGCGCTGCCAACAGCACGGTCTTGCTTGGGTTCATATTCATGTAATAGCGAAATTAAACACGCTGCGAATCTTACATGCCGGTAGCGGCATTAACGCACACCATTGCGGCACCAAGGGAAAATTATTCATTTGCCAAAAGCATACCCATCTGGCAACATATGAAAAGTTTCATATTGGCAATTTCAATTTAACTGTCGCAATACGGCAGCCACATCATCAAACGGAAAATTCATGCTCTTCATCTGGGGTAAACGAACATATGGCTCGGTAGACCGGGTCGGCAATGCCGCAATCAAAACCGTCTTCAGGCACTTGTGGTATCTGCCCCTCTTACCCGTGGGCAGCTATTACATCGCTGGCAAAAACAATGCCGCGTTTGAACTCAATCGCATACACGGCCTGTCCACCCTGTTCGGCTATCTGCGTCCATGGTTATTCGTGGCGTTTGCCTTTCTGATGATCAGCACCCATCCGCAAGCGGGTGAACTGCTACCCAATGTTCCCATCATGGCGGCACTGCTGTTAGGATTTATTGCCTCTTACTTAATCGACAAAAAAATGCGTAATCCGCAGGTTGTGCAACTGCGCAAGATCATGGAACAGCATTTCGGCATGGCGCTTGATCCCTATGCCTGCCGTACCAGCCTGCAACTGGAAATCAACCAGAAAATGCAGGCATCCAGCACTACCCTGCTCGATGACAACTGGCATAAGCAGGTATTGGCCGACCTGTTCTCAGACAAGCCCAGCCTGGAACTGGCCATGCTGCGCGCGCGTTGCGACCAGCACGATAAAGCGCTGCAGGAGCTGGTACTCAAGGCTCTGCCGCGCCTGGCCTGAACGCTCAGCGGCGCCATCAACTCGCTGATGGCGCCGCCATAAAGCTGATCTGCCCATTGCGGTAACGCAGCAGTATATCCACCTTGCTGTCCTGCAATCGCCCATGCTGCACCGCTGGCTGCAACTTCCAGGTCTTTACGCCATTCAATATGACTTGATTGAGCATGGTCTCCAACGCTTGCCGGGCCTGCACCGAGGTCAGCGCGCCGTTGGCGCCGATGGACAGCGTCAACTGGTTGCTGCCTTCCGCGTTGGCAGGATCGGCTACCTGATAGTGCAAGGTCTGCATGGAGCCGGACACGATGCTAGCGGCCTGGTCTGGCAGCGGCGGCAAGGCTTGCAGCTTTTTCGACAATACCGCGCCCTGGTCCAGAATCTGGTCCCAGCGTTTGGGATACGCGCCGGACTGGGCCATGCGCAAGACCTTGCCTGCCCTATCCATGCGGCGCTGCGTGCGTTCGACGCCGTTATCGGGCGCCTCACCATCTTCGGCCGGCATGGCGTTCTGTATGGCATACCGTTGCGCCGTCAGATAACCCAGCGCCACCAGGTGGATGGCGTCGTCTTTGTCGCCACGCAACAGTGCGGTGGCTGCCAGGCCCAGCCAGGCCACGCCATCGGTGGGGCGGGCCCAGACCGCTTGCTCGAAATACTGGCGCGCCGCCTGTGGTTCGTTCAGGCTCAGGTGCATGCGTCCCAAGGCAGCGGCGGCCAGATAGTCGCGCGGATCGGCTTGCAACTGGTCCCGGTACGTATTGGCCAGGTCGGGCTGGTAGCCGGGCAGCGCACCCAAACCTTCCATCAGGGTGGTGCGCAATTGCTGGCGCGCCCGGTCGCCCTGATAGCCCGAGTTATTGTGCGTGGCTGTGCGATACAGCAGCTGCAAGTCACGCGTGAGGGCCGGGTCGTCGCCACGGCTCATGTCTTGCGTCAAGGTATGCAGCAACTTGCTGGCGTCGGACTGTAAAAAACCGGCCGGCTTCGGTGTGTGCCACTGCAGCCGTTCGCGGCCCGCCTCCTGGGCTACTTTTTGCCCTTGTTCTTTTTCCTCTTCGGATGATAACCAGATGGAAAAGCCCATCAGGATAAACAGCAATGCCAGGACCAGCGCCACGGCCATCGTCCAGCGCTTGCCCGAGACCGGACTGGCGCCGACGAGCGCAGGAGTCTGTCCCGGCGCATGCTGGCGCACGGCGGGCTGCTGATTCTGCGCCTGCGCCTGCGCCTGCGCCGCAGCAGCGATGATCCTGTCGCGCGCACAGGCGGCGCAACCCAGGCCGGTGAAATGCTGGTGTTCCGGGTTGCGCTTGCAGACCGTCAGCTTGCCGCCGCTGCGCTGCGCATAGGCCCGCAGCAGCAGCGCCCAGTCGGCCGCCGATGGTCGCACCGCCTTGGGCGAATTGCCAAAGGCGCGGTCGAACATGGCCCGCAGCTCGGGCGGCATCAGGGCGTGGCCGCTGGTGGCGTTCGGCGCCATCAGCTTTTGCCGCTGCACGCCGTAAGCGTAATAACCGTCGCGTATGCGCCCCGGTATATCGGTCGGCACCTGGGGATTGGCTGGCCGGCCGCTATACGGATGGATGCCGAAGTTGAGCAGCTGAAAGATCACCACCGCTAGCGCAAAACGGTCTTGCGCCGGTTCCGCGCCAGCCGGCATCCCCTTGCGCTGGAACTCGGGCGCCAGGTAATCGACGGTGAATTGCTCAGCCGGAAAACGCTCGGCATGGCCCTGGATGCTGAAACCGTCGCAATCGAGCATGGCGATATATAGCGAATCGCGGTAAAAGCGCAGGTTGACGGGTTTCAGATCGACCACATAATGCTGCTGCTGATGCAAGGCGTCGATCACGGCCGCCAGGTTGGCAGCCAGGGTCAGCTTGGGGCCCAGCCCCGTGGGCAAACCGGCCGCGCGCGCCTGGCGCTCCTGCATGATATGTTCCAGCTCGGCCGTTTGCGCCATGTCCAGCAAGGGCATGACAAAGCCGGCAAAACCGCCCTCGCCATCGAACACTGCCGCTTGCGGCCAGGCAATCTGCACATAGCGCTGGCCGTTTTCCAGCTGGTCCGGCAATTCGGGCGACAGTTCCAGCATCGCTTCAAGCTTGCGCCGGTTTCGTACCCGGTCCAGATACGGGTGATACAGCTTGGCCACTTGCGCAGGCGCACCCGGCAGCAGATACACGCTGCCCGCGCCGCCGCTCTTGATCAGCTTGCCCAGCACCAGCCCGCCTGACTTATCGAGCCATATCTTGCCGCCCGCACTCAGTCCCGGCGCCACGCCCTGCTTTTGACTCATGTCCGCATGGCCAGCAACAAGGTCTTGTCGTCCCCGGTGATCTGGTGCGTGCGCGGGTCTGCCAGGGTCGCGCTGAGCGCCTCATTGCCCACCGACACACTATCGACCGTGCGCAGATAGCCTTGCACGGCATCCATGAACGGTGCATACAGGCTGGCGTTATTCTTGCTCATGGCAAAAGGCATGCAGCCATCGGACATCAGCACCAGACCGCGCACAGGCTGGCTTATCGGTAACAAACGTAGCTGTTCAGACCAGCGTTCGCCACTTAAAAAGTAAGTTTCGTTGGCATATTCGCCGTTGGCGGGGAGTGAAATCAGTTGATTGCCATCGGCCAGCTGCGCCACGCCCAGGCCATCGCCAAGATGGAAAAAGAAGCCATCATCTGGCCCCATCACCACGCCCACCACGGTGGTGGCGTAATCGTCGAGGGTAGCGCCAGCAGCGCTGGCGAGTTCGTCCAGCGCGGCGCGGATTTGCACCAGAGTAGCCGTCAATGCGCCAGCCTGCAGATCCTGCAGGGACGCGCCTAGACGCAGCCTTTCAGCCAACGCCAGCATAGTTTGCGTTGCCACAAACCGCGCGCCCTGCTCACTATGCCGCGCTGAACCGGCACCATCGCAGACGATGGCCACCAAAATATCGTCCACCACCACTTGCGCATGGGCATCCTGGCAAGGCACGCCCTTGTCCAGATGCGATTTGCCCCTTACGGACGCGCCAAACACGCGCCAATGATTCTTCAATACGACCATGGATCAGGTATTTACCACCGACCAGCCGTCCGTCGACGCCAGTTGCGCCTGCGCACCAGGGCGCGATTGCGACACCACTTGCATGCTGGCGCTCAGCCACAAGAACAGTTCGCGGAACTGCAAGCCTTTCAGCTGCTTGACGCCCCGCTCGCCACGGCTGGAAAACTGCCCCAGCGTCTCGATATTGGCATGTTCGCCCACGGCAATCGGAAATATCGCCACCTTGTTGCCTTGCTCAGCAGCCCGCGCCTGCTCGGCGCCCTGCTGCCAGCGGTCGGTCGGTTCGCCGTCCGACATCAAAAACAGCCAGGGCCGCGTGTACGCCACGCCCGCCTGGCGGAAGCGCTGCTTTTCCTGCTCGATCTCGGCCAGCGCCAGTTCCACCGCTGCACCGGTCGGCGTGGTGCCGTTCGCTTCCAGCCGTGGCGCCGTGAAATCCATGGCGTCGCACCAGTTGCTGGCCACCGCGGCTTCATCGTAAGCGCCATACTGGATGACCAGCATGCGCACGCGCTTGGCGGCGATCAGGTCGGACTTGAGTTCCTGCTCCAGCAAGGCCAGGCCTTCATTGAGCAGCGCGACGGGCTCACCGTCCATGCTGCCGGAACAGTCCAGCACCAGTACCAGCGGCGTGCGTTGCTCGGTATTGTCGACCAGCGCGACGTCGGGAATCATTATTGAACTCATGGCTAAACAGTAAAATGTAAAATCGGACAAGATGCGAATCTTACATCATCGCTGTGATGTCCCACCACGCAATTGCCGCACAGTTACTTTTTAAGCTATCGCCTATCACATGGCGCTCTGCCAGATTTGCGGCCCATATGAAAAAGTTGCCAAAGAGAAATTATCATGTCAACATGCACGATACTTAATACAAAGCAATGGATTGGCTAGTTGCGTTGCTGCGCACCAGCCAATAAAACAGGTAAAGATAAAGGGGTGTTGTCGCATGGCTGACAATAAAAATCGCAAGATGAAAAAAGATTCTCCTGACAAGAACGGCATGGCCGACAATCTGTACAACTACGCAGCAACTGGCAGGGTATCGGACTATCTCGAATCGACCCAGCTCAACAAGTTCGGCACAAAAGGCGGCACCGGTTTTGCGGCGGAAGATAGCAACGCACTTAACGAAAAACTGCGCGGTACAAAAGTAGACCAGGTCGGCAGCAACAATGCAAAGAATGGTGCAGACCGCATCTCCGACGGCATTCCCATACAAACAAAATATTTCGATTCGGCATCAAAAACCGTGGCCGATGCTTTTGATTCCAGCACTGGACAATTCCGTTACAAAGGCATGCAGTTGGAAGTGCCCAGCGATCAGTACGACAAGGCCGTAGAGCTGATGCGGAAAAAGATTGCTGATGGCAAGGTTCCAGGTGTTACCAACCCTGAGGAAGCAAGCAGCATCGTCAAGAAAGGCAGCGTTACCTACCGGCAAGCCAGAAATATAGCGCGTGCCGGCAACATCGATAGCCTGAAATACGATGCAAAAAACAATCTGGTGACAAGCGGCTATGCATTCGCCATCGGGTTTGCCATCAATTTTGCAAGAGCCAAATGGCAGGGGAAATCTAGCAAGGAGGCAATGAAAGAGTCGGTCGATACCGGCCTGCTTTCGGCAGGGACGTCCTTCATAGCAGGCATCGCGACGTCTCAGATGCTACGCACTGGCTTGGCGCGAAAGGCAACCGTCTTTGTCCGTGCCGGGGTAAAACAGGTTGCCAAGACGGAATGGGGACGACTTGCCGTCGATAAAATCGCTTCTGCCTCAACTGGCAAAGCCCTGTCTGGAGCGGCGGCAACCAACCATGTATCGAAGCTGCTGCGGTCCAACGTAATTACTGGCGTCGTGACCACCGTCGTGATCACTGGCCCGGATTTCTACCGTGCAGCCATTTCCAAAAATACATCGTGGTCACAGCTAGGCAAAAACTTTGTTGTTAATGGCGTAGGTGTCGCGGCGGGGACAGCAGGCTGGATGGGGGGCGCCGCCGCAGGGGCCGCAATCGGAACCATGATTTTCCCTGGCGCAGGCACCACGGTCGGGATGGTCATCGGCGGGCTTGCTGGCTCGATTGGCGCAGGCTCGGGAGGATCTTATCTCAGCAAGAAAACACTAGACTATGTTATCGAAGACGACGCTGAAGAGATGCTCAGGATTATCGGCGACGAATTGCCCCTTCTGGCAGACGAATATTTGCTGACGCAAGATGAGTTCAACTTGCTACTAAAACAAGTCGGCGAGGCATGCACGACCACATTCTTGCGAGAAATATATGCCAAAGAATCGCGTGCAACATTTGTGCGCTCGCACTTTGAACCGCATTGCCAGAATATCGTCAAGCAACGCAAACCGGTGATTCTTCCCGCCCCAGAGCGGGTACGGAAAATGTTGGACGACATCGTCTCGTCCATTGACCTTAACGACGAGCTACAACAGGAAGAAGCAAGGGAGCCTTACGTCCCTAACTTTATCCTCATTCATGGCAATCAGTTGACCAATGCGCCGACAGCCGGCGTCGCAGCGGCGGCGGCCTTACTGGCATCAGAAACGGCGATGGGCAAATTGAGCGCTACCCTGACACGGCTGTTTTAATGCCCCTGGAACTCACCGCTTGAAGACCCGCGATGGAATTTAATTACTGTCACTCGAACTCCGCCGGGTTCAAACCCAGCTTCATGCCCATCTTGCCAGCTACGCGCTACCCGTTGGCGTCGAAATTGCCACCCAACAAAGCGATGGCGATAATCATCGCTCACAGGTAGGCAAGAAAACACCGGCAGCGCGTCATGCCGATCAAGGTGGACCAGGCTATTACAAACATTGGTCTTCCAGTCGCTACCGCGCCTGATCTGAAAATCCGCACCAGTCTCAATGATCGGTCGTCAGACTCAGCGCTTCCCAGGCATCGATCTCGCTCGACAGTTGCGCCAGCTTGGCCCGCACGATGGCCAGCGCATCGCTGCCCAGCAGCAAGTGCGCGGGTGGCGCGGCGCTGTCGAGCATGCTTAAAATGGCGCGCGCCGCCTTGACCGGGTCGCCCAGCTGCTTGCCGCTTTTTTCTTCGCGCGCCTGGCGGATGGGGTCGAACACGCTATCGTAATCGGCGATGCTGCGCGGGCTGCGCTGCATCGAGCGGCCGGCCCAGTCGGTGCGGAACGAACCCGGCGCCACCGCCGTCACGTGGATGCCGAACGGCGCCAGTTCCTTGCCCAGCGCTTCCGAAATGCCTTCCAGCGCAAACTTGCTGCCGCAGTAATACGCCACGCCCGGCATGCCCACGTGGCCGCCCATCGAGGTGATATTGACGATATGCCCGCTGCGGCGCTGGCGCATGGCCGGCAAGAAAGCCTTGATGACGGCCACGGCGCCAAACACATTCACGTCAAACTGGCGCCGCAACTCGTCCAGCGGCGACTCTTCCAGCACCCCTTCATGGCCATACCCGGCGTTATTGACCAGCACATCGACCGGCCCCAGCGTCTTTTCCACTTCCGCCGCCACGCCTTCAGCCGCGCCAAAGTCGCTCACGTCGAGGATGCGGCCAAAGGCGCTGCCCGGCTGCAGCGCTTCGAATTCCAGCCGCGCCTGCTCATTGCGCACCGTGCCGACGACGGTATGGCCGGCCGCCAGGGATTCTTTCGCCAACGCCAGGCCGAAACCGCTGCTCACGCCCGTGATGACGATGGTTTTTGATGCTGTGCTTGCGATGGTGTTCATGGTGATGCTCCTGTCAAGGTATAAACGTATTGCATGATAGATCGCCCAGCCCTAGCTATCCATGGCGTAGAATCTCTGTTTATTGCCTAATCCTATAGAGCGATAGGTATTGCAGTAATACCCCACACTGCAAAATGCCGGGGTCGGACCCTGCAGGGTCCGACCCCAGGGTTAGCTTTGGGGTAAAAATGACGCCAACCACAAGCGAGCTTCCACATGCCTGATGACCTGAATCACTATGCCCCGCAAGAACGCGAACAGCAACGGCTGCGCATGGTCAGCCTGCTGGAACGGCTGGCGCCGACCGAGGGCTATAACCTGACGTCCTTGCCCGGCGTGCGCTTTTTGCGCTCGAACCGCGCCCTGAAACTGGTGCCGGTGCTGTACGACCCCGGCATCGTGATCGTGTGCCAGGGCCGGAAACGGGGCTTTTTTGGCGGCCAGACTTATGTCTATGACGAAAATCATTGCCTGGTCGTCTCGGTGCCCGTGCCGTTCACGATGGAAACGGACGCCAGCCTCGAGGAACCGCTGCTGGCCATCTATATGCACCTGGACTTCAAGCTGGCCGCCGAACTGATGCTGCAGCTGGACCAGCTGGGTGCGGTAGCGCCCGCAAAGCCGCAGGGCTTGCTGTCGACCGCCATGGACAAGCGGCTCAACGATTCCGTGCTGCGCTTCCTGGCCGCCATGAGCGAGCCGGCCGAAGCGGCCATCCTCGGCCCCGCGCTGCTGCGTGAAATCTACTTCCACATATTAAATAGCGAACAAGGCCCGTCCATGCGCGCCGCGCTGGCGATGCAGGGGCAATTCGGCAAGGTCGCCAAGGCCTTGCGCCAGCTGCACGCGCGCTACAGCGACAACTTGAGCGTGGAGCAACTGGCCAGCGAGGCCGGCATGAGCGTGCCCGCCTTCCACGTGCACTTCAAGAGCGTGACCAACACCTCGCCCATGCAATACCTGAAATCGACGCGCTTGCACCAGGCCCGGCTGCTAATGGTGCGCAACAGCATCACGGCAGCGGCCGCCAGCAACCAGGTCGGCTACGACAGCCCGTCCCAGTTCAGCCGTGAATTCAAGCGATTGTTCGGCAACAGTCCGGTGGAGGAAGTCAAGCGCATGCGGGCTGATTTTGCGGTGCCGCCGGCACATGCGGCGTCGGTATTTGTGTCCTCGCATTAAGCAGCTAGTGCGAGCTATTTGCCGCCATGACGCCATGCCTGCTGCGTTTGCAATACCTCAGGGACTTTGGCCGACGGCGGCGCGCCGCTGCATTCACCCTGTGCATTTTCCTGTGCTTCGCCCGCTACATACCGGCATTCGCTGACCAGGCTGCCATCTTCACGCCAGTTGCGGCTCCAGCCATGGCGTCTGTCGTCCACATACGCGATGGCATGCTCAAGCTGGCCATTGTCATACCAGGAACGCGAGATGCCCTGCTCGCGCTGCTCCCCGTCCCAGCGGCGTTCCAATACCAGCAGACCTTGCGCGCTGTAGCGCCGGGTGTTGCGCAGCCTGCCCTTGCTGTCATATTGATGCTGGGTTTGCACACTGCCGGACGGATAAAACTCCAGCGCCTCGCCCACCGGCAAGTCATCCACCATCGGCATGCTGCTGCGCACGGCGCCATCGATGAAATAATCGACACTGACGCCATTGAACTTGCCCTTGCTGACTTGCCTGCGGCTGGCGACTTTTCCATCAGGATAATAAATCAGCAATTCGCCTTCCATTTTTCCACCACGCAGTTCGTAACTGGTGTTCAGGCTGCCAGACTCGTCGAAGCTTTGTACCGGGCCATCGATAATCTTGCCGTTGCGATATGCCAGGGCCACGCGCAGCTTGCCCGTGCTGTGGAATTCCTTATGCAAGCCTTCCGGCAAGCCGGCGCGCCAGCCACCCTGGGTTTCCAAGGTGCCATCGGGATAATACGTGCTGCTGATGCCGTCCTGCCTGCCCTGCGCATCCAGGGCCACCTGTTTTTCAAGCTTGCCGTCACGGTAATACACGGTATAGCCGCGCACCAGCTTGCCTTGTGCATAATCGCTGGCATCGACCAGGCCTGTCATGCGCACATACTGTTCGGACAGATCGCGTACCTCGACTCTCCAGGTGCCCTCGGCCTGGCCTTTAGCCAGCGGCAGCAAGAGTACATTTTCCGCATCCGCCTGCGCCACAGGAAAAAACCGCGCATGCAGATACAGGCGCGCCCGCCCATCGGCACAGGGCCCGGTAACGGTCCCGGTAACGGCCCCGGTACCGGCGCCAGCGCTCTCGCCGCGACAAGCGACCAGCTTGCGCACGATAGGCACCGCCATCTCCGCCGTTTCACCCACCGGACAGCTGGCCAGGGTCAGCAGCATGGGCAAGCCGTCTTTCACCTGGCCCGCCAGCGTGGTTTTCAAGGCGGCATACGCCGCTTCGTCCAGCCCCACCGAGCGCGCATCCATGCGCACCTGCCGGCCGCCGCAAGCCGTATCGGCCGCCACGGTCAGTACGTCGGCGCCCTGGCTATCGGGCGCAAGTCCCATGCCCGTCATCACCTGCCGCTGCACGATTTCCGCCCGCGCCAAACCTGGCAGCAGCAAGGCCGCCACCAGGACGGCGCACATGGTCCTGATTTTCATGTGGTTCCTCTACTCAAACACTCAAGCCGGCATCAAAGGCGATGCGTGGACGAGGCTATTGTCGAATGCAACATCAAACAAGATATATTAAACAAGATATTAAGCTTACATCAGCAGTGGAGGCACACCGCACGCGTTTTTTTGAGGAAATTTTTACTGATGAGATTTACTGATGATGCTTACTGATGATCAGTTATTGCTTGAAAAATAAACATTGCCATGTCAGCATGGAATGATTTTCTATACGGCAAGGTCTAGATGGACAAGCAACTGCTTTTGATATGCGCATTGACGTTTATCATACATATTATCGGCACCCTCGCCTATTCCGTCCGCATCGCCGGCATCCGCACGCGGCGCATCGCCGTGTCGCTGGCCTTGTTCAGCATCCTGGTGCTGGTATCGCGCACGTCAAACTCTTTCCTCGGCCTCTTCCTCGCCAAGCGCGTGGAAACCGGCATAGACCAGCATATCGCTGTCAGCGATTTATTGGTCGATTTCCGCTGGCTGCTGGTCTCCGCCAGCCTGGCCACCATCATCGGCGCCATCCTGATCCCCACCTTCCAGCGCGTCTTTTGCCGCGCCGTCGACCACTTCCAGGTACACAGATCAGTGCCCAAGCTCATCCTGCATGCCTTTTTCAAAGGCGGCCTTTCCTACCTCAAAACCTCCGCCAGCCTGCCCAAACCCGCCAACGTCACCAGCCTGCGCGAAAAGTCGGGCGTCTCGCTGTCCATGACCGCCATGAACGTCATCGCCACGGCCCTGTGGACAGTCGGCGTCTTCGCGGCACTCTATGTCGGCGTACTGGACCCCAGCGTAAGAGTCACCTCCAGCACCCTTTCATCGATCATCAACGGCGGCGCCACCGTCATGATGGCCGTCTTCATCGACCCGCATATGTCGGGCATGACGGATGACGTCATCGAAGGCAAGATCGAAGAATCGCAATTCAGGCGGGCTGTGGTGTGGCTAGTGGGAAGTCGTCTGGCCGGCACGGTGATTGCGCAGTTTTTGCTGGTGCCGTCGGCGATGGTGATTGTGGGGGTGGCTAAGGCGGTCTGATTAATTCACGCGTCTGTTTGGCAAAAACCCCGTCGAATAAGTAAATCAAATGCGAAACTGGTGTTCATACCCTCGCATTAATCCAAACACCGGCCCCCGAAATTCTTCGCGCGCCGCCGACATCACCAAACCCACAAGCAAAAACCCGGGGTCAGACCCGACGGGTCTGACCCCAGTTTCTGTTTATGCTACATCCAACAACACATTTCTAAATGCGATCTCACAACTCATACCCATCGAATTGTTTAAGTAACGATGAGTGTACATTAACTCATATCGAGCCATGAATGGCAGCTTCAATACGGAAAATTCTTTATCTTCAGTTAAAATACAAAATATAACTTTGTAATTATTTGGCGAAATCTCACTCCTTAAAACCGGCATCAAGGAAAGAAATTTATCATGATGCAAAGGATCAACAACTTTCACTACATGATCCCGCATTCCCAATCGGCAAGCTTCATCCCAAAAAAAAGCTTCGCTATAAAATCGTCCTTGAACAAATAAATGGCTAATAGATGCAGAGCCGGAATGCAATCTCTTTACCTGAACAAATTCACGATTAGAGTGAAAAAAATCACATATTTCATAAATTTTTTTATTTGCCACTTCTATTTTTGCGGTATCAAAAAGAACAATATCTGAATTTATTTTGGCGACCGCAGAATTAAATACACTTTCCTTATTTTTCCCGGTTTCCGGGTCAAATATACCAATCCCGCTTAATAAGTAATCTGATTTATTAATAACAATTTTATCAATATAATCATCCACCTCACCCTTCAGATCATTAGATATTTTTTTCCATTGGGCATTACTCAATATATAATGAGCGCCATCATACTCAATATCAGCAACGATACATTTATAAGCAGTCCATTTTCTTAAAAAATTCCCGTTTTCAGTATCGCGTACAATAACCTTTAAATTCTTTAAACTTTGAATACTTGATCTATCGCTAAAGGATCTTCTGGACCCAAGAATATCTGGGAGAGAGATATCATCAAATACTTCTGTCGAAGCGCCATAAGAAAAGGTACAAGCTGAAAAATCTATAATTTCCGGGGGAGCTGCATGGACAGTTGAAAAATCTTTACTCCTTAAAAGATCAAACAACTTCTTATCTAGCTCATCGATTACTTTTGGATCATTCTCAAAATGGAATTTTGCATATCCTGGAAATATATTTTCAAATTTCCTTAAATCATGTGCAGCACCCAGCTTATAAATTCTATCAACAATATTACTCCACTTCATCAACTCATCTTTATTTGATTTTATGGAAATACTATCCCTAGCCACAAACGAATGGATAAAGTTAAAATCCGAATGAGCAGCTCCAGCCAACGTCTTCATAAATTCTTTTTCATCGTCAATATTAAACACTGAAAAATTACTTCCAGCGCTAATTTGACGCTCAGATTGTGTTGATACTGATTCATGCTTACTCGTTTGAATTCTATTTAACCCATCAGGATCACATATGTTCATACCAACACGAAGCCCAAAATCCCTTACAATATAGTCAGACTCAACTAAACCTTCGCTACCCAACCCAAAAGTGACAGCATAAAACTTTGATGAGCCATTAGATATAAACTCAACCCCTACAATAGCAGCGGGGAAATTATTTTTTGATGAAAATGAAATTTTATCCTCATCAGCCAATCCATCATTAATAAAAACTATCCAAGGTATGTTGTTTTGATCTTTTTTCTTCCCTAAATTTTCTTTAAAGGCCATAACAACATTAACCTCGCCATTAAATTCAAAGTCACTTGGAATATTTAATTTTTTCAAATCTAATGGCTTGATGAAATCAGAAAAATTCTCTGCATCCGACTTTATCTTAAATACCGTTATCTTGTCTATATTCATTAATGCAATATTCCTCTCATTAAATCTACAGTATGACTTACTTTGACGACACCAACTCTATCGAATAATAACAATTAAGAAATTGAATGCCAAAAAAAAGCCGCTATCTCCCGATAGCGGCTTTCTCATTCCTACATCAGCATCAGCACCTTAAACTAACGGCGCCGCGAGCTAAATCACCCCACAAACTTCCTTGCATTCCTAAACATCCGCATCCAAGGCGAATCCTCACCCCAAGCCTCAGGATGATACGACTGCTGCACGCTGCGGAACACGCGCTCCGCATGCGGCATCAGCACGGTGAAGCGGCCATCCGGCGTGGTCACCGAGGTGATGCCTTCCGGCGAGCCGTTCGGGTTGTACGGGTAGGCTTCGGTGGCAGCGCCCTTGTTGTCGACAAAACGCATGGCTTTGGTGACCTGGGTGATGTCGCCCGTTTGCGAGAAGTCGGCGTAGCCTTCGCCGTGGGCGATGGCGATGCCGGCCTGGGTGCCGGCCATGCCATTGAAGAAGATCGATGGGGAGTCCATCACTTCGACCATGGCAAAGCGGCCTTCGAATTTTTCCGACTTGTTGCGCGTGAATTTAGGCCAGGCGTGGGCGCCGGGGATGATGGATTTCAGGTTGCTCATCATCTGGCAGCCGTTGCAGATGCCGAGGCCGAAGCTGTCGGTACGGGCAAAGAAGCGCGCGAACTGGTCGGCCAGGCTGGCGTTGAACAAAATGGTCTTGGCCCAGCCTTCGCCTGCGCCCAGCACGTCGCCGTAAGAGAAACCACCGACGGCGATCACGCCCTGGAAGTCGTCCAGCTTGACGCGGCCGGCAATCAGGTCGCTCATGTGCACGTCGACGGCCGTAAAGCCTGCCTGGTGCATCACGTAAGCCGTTTCGATATGCGAGTTGACGCCCTGCTCGCGCAGGATGGCGACACGCGGACGCACGCCGGTGGCGATGAATGGCACGGCGATGTTGTCGTTCTGGTCGAACGTGACAATCGGCGACATGCCCGGGTCTTGCACGTCCAGCAGGCGGTCGTATTCGGCGTCGGCGCAAGCGGGGTTGTCGCGCAGGCGGGCGATGCGCCAGCTGGTTTCGCTCCACAGACGGTGCAGGTCGGCACGCGGCTGGGTGTAAATCAGCTTGGCGTCGCGCGTGAATTCGATCACGTCGCGGTCGTTCAGTTTGCCGATAATATGGCTGCAGGCGCCCAGGTTGTAGGTGCGCAGCACGTCCATGACCAGGGACTTTTCTTCGGCGCGCACTTGAATGACGGCGCCCAGCTCTTCGCTGAACAGGGCACGCAAGGTCAGTTCGTTGCGGCGTTCTGCTACCTGGCCGGCCCAGTTCTTGGCGTCGCCCCAGTCGCTGGAATGTTCGCCTTCCATGGTCAGCATGTCCAGGTTGACGGACATGCCGGTGTGGCCGGCGAAGGCCATTTCCGTCAGAGTGGCGTACAGGCCGCCGTCCGAACGGTCATGGTAGGCCAGCAGCTTGCCGTCGCTGTTCAATTGCTGGATGGCGGCGAAGAAGCCTTTCAAGTCTTCCGCGCTGTCGACGTCTGGCGTTTCATTACCCAACTGCTGCAACACTTGCGCCAGGGCTGATGCGCCCAGGCGGTTCTTGCCGCGGCCCAGGTCGATCAGGATCAAGGACGTGTCGCCCGCGTCTTTTTTCAGTTGCGGCGTCAGCGAACGGCGTACGTCCGTGACTGGCGCGAACGAGGAAACGATCAGGGAGACTGGCGAGGTGACCGATTTGGCCGCGCCCGTGTTCTCGTCTTTCCAGGTGGTGCGCATGGACAGCGAATCCTTGCCGACCGGGATGCTGATGCCCAGCGCCGGGCACAGTTCCATGCCCACGGCTTTGACCGTGTCGTACAGGGCGGCGTCCTGGCCAGGCTGGCCGCAGGCGGCCATCCAGTTGGCGGACAGTTTGATGTCGCTGATATCGCCGATGGCTGCAGCGGCGATGTTGGTGACGGCTTCGCCCACGGCCATGCGGCCCGAGGCGGCGGCGTCGATCACGGCCAGCGGCGTGCGTTCGCCCATGGCCATCGCTTCGCCCAGATAACCTTCAAAGCTCATGGCGGTGACGGCGCAATCGGCCACCGGCACTTGCCATGGACCGACCATCTGGTCGCGCACGGTCATGCCGCCCACGCTGCGGTCGCCGATGGTGATCAGGAACGATTTATCAGCCACGGTCGGCAGCAGCAGCACTTTTTGCGCCACGTCCGTCAAGTCCATGCCCGTCAGATCAATCGCCGGGAAGTCGTTGGCCACGTGGACCACGTCGCGCTGCATCTTCGGCGGCTTGCCCAGCAAGACGTCCATCGGCATGTCGACCGGCTCGTTGCCCAGGTCGGTGTCGATCAGTTTCAGCTGACGCTCTTCGGTCGCCACGCCCACGGCGGCGAACAGACAGCGTTCGCGTTCGCACATGGCCTTGAACAAAGGCAGGCTTTCCGGCGCGATGGCGAGAACGTAGCGTTCCTGCGATTCATTGCTCCAGATTTCTTTCGGCGCCATGCCCGATTCTTCCAGCGGGATCTTGCGCAAGTCAAAAATCGCGCCGCGCTTGGCGTCGTTGGTGATTTCCGGGAAAGCGTTCGACAAGCCGCCCGCACCCACGTCGTGGATCGAGATGATCGGGTTGTCTGCGCCCATTTGCCAGCAGGCGTTGATCACTTCCTGGGCGCGGCGTTCCATTTCCGGGTTGCCGCGCTGGACAGAGTCAAAGTCCAGGTCGGCCGTGTTGCTGCCGGTGGTCATCGACGAGGCGGCGCTGCCGCCCATGCCGATACGCATGCCCGGGCCGCCCAGCTGCACCAGCAGGCTGCCGACCGGGATGTCGTTTTTATGCGTGTGCTGCGCCGAGATATTGCCGATGCCGCCGGCGATCATGATGGGCTTGTGGTAGCCGAAGACCGCATCGCCATTGCTGCCGACGTTCTGCTCATAGGTACGGAAGTAGCCACCCAGTACCGGACGGCCGAATTCGTTCGAGAACGCGGCGCCGCCCAGGGGGCCTTCGATCATGATTTGCAGCGGCGAAGCGATGCGCTCCGGCTTGCCGTATTGCTCCGCTTCGCTGCGGCCAGCCAGCGGCGCCGTCACGGAAGCGGCTGTTTCCCAGCTGCGCACGGCGTCTGGCAAGGACAAATTCGAGACGGTGAAACCGGTCAAACCAGCCTTCGGCTTGGCGCCGCGGCCGGTTGCGCCTTCGTCGCGGATTTCGCCGCCCGCGCCGGTGGAGGCGCCCGGGAATGGCGAGATGGCCGTCGGGTGGTTATGCGTTTCCACCTTCATCAGGGTGTGCGTCAATTCGGTCGACGCCGCGTATTCGTGGTTTGCACCGCGCGGATAGAAACGCGACACGGTCGCGCCTTCCATGATCGAGGAATTGTCGCTGTAGGCGACCACGGTGCCCTTAGGCTGCAATTCGTGCGTGTTCTTGATCATGCCGAACAGCGACTTGGTCTGCACCACGCCGTCGATGGTCCAGTCGGCGTTGAAGATCTTGTGGCGGCAATGCTCGCTGTTCGCCTGCGCGAACATCATCAGCTCCACGTCGGTAGGGTTGCGGCCGGCCTTGGTGAAGGCCGCATCCAGGTAGTCGATCTCGTCTTGCGACATCGCCAGGCCCAGCTCCGTGTTGGCCGTTTCCAGCGCTGCCTTGCCCTGCTCCAGCAAGGCTATCGATTCGAGCGGGCGCGCTTCCAGGGTGCGGAACAAATCCTTGGCCTGGTCGGCGCTGCGCAGCACGGATTCCGTCATGCGGTCGTGCAGCAAGTCGGCCACGGCTTCCACTTGCTCGTCCGTCAGCTTCCTGGCGGCGCCGATGGCGCTGCCCAGAATGCCCGATTTCAGGTTGATGCGGAAAGCCACGCCGCGCTCGACGCGCTTGATGTGGGCCATGCCGCAGTTGTGCGCGATATCGGTGGCCTTGGAAGCCCACGGCGAAATCGTGCCGAAACGGGGAATGACGAAGAATTCTTCGGCGACGCCTTCCGTATTGTCAGCTTCAGCCGGCTCGCCATACGTCAGCAAGGCGCCCAGGCGCGTGCTGTCGTCGTCGCTCAAGGGCGCGCTGGCATCGATGAAATGGACATAGCGTGCTTGTACCCCAACGATCGCAGGCACGACGGCTTGCAGTTGGCTTAACAGGCGGTGGCTACGGAAAACGGACAGGGCATTGGAACCCGGCAGTATCAACATGATTGGAAGGTGGTTGATGCAGCGTGGCTGCGGGTTAAAGGTAGGTATGACAATATCTTTCGTACGGCAAATTTCCTTTGCGCGCATTATACCCGTTTTACCCCTGCCTTATTAGCTGAAGTTGTGCGTTTACTGCCATTCTGCGCTGCAAAACCGTACTTCCGGCCCGCCATACAACACTGGCCTCAAGCGATCTTCAAGCGATCACGTAGCGGTTTTTTCCCTGGTGCTTGGCCAGGTACAGCGATTCGTCGGCCCGCCGGTAGCTGTGCCCCAGGTCCTGGCCGCGGTCCATTTCGGCGATGCCCACGCTGATCGACACGGCGTGCTCGGGGTGGAAAGTGCGATACACAGCTTCGACCAGGGTGCCGGCAAAGCGGCAGACGGCGTCGCGGTCGCCGGTAAACACCACGCCGAATTCCTCGCCGCCCAGGCGTCCGCACAAATGGCCCTGGGCTTCGGCAGCGATGATGGCAGCCGTGCGCACCAGCACTTCGTCGCCCACATCGTGGCCCAGCCTGTCGTTGATTTTTTTGAAATTATCGATATCGATCATCATGAAGTGCAAGGGGGCGCCGCCCTGCCCCGCATGCAGCTGCTGCGCGCCCTGGTTGAACATGCGGCGATTGTTCAAGCCTGTCAGGCTGTCCTGGAAGGCCAGCCGCGTCAGCTCCTGCTTGGCGTGGAAGTTACGCAGCCGCAATAAGCTGAAACTGATATTGAGGGCCAGTCCGAACAAAATGCTGACGACGATCATCAGGGGCACCCAGGATTGGTCGGGCAAGCCTGCATGCACGGGATACAGGCCGTGGCCCACATTCCACCAGACGCCGGCCACCACGGCCAGGTAGCTCAAGCCGCCATTGAAGATGGAGGCTATCGCCAACGTCATGAAAACGCCTACGGGCAAGACCCAGAAGGCGGCGTCGCCGACGGCGTCGGCCATGGTGCGCAAACCGAAAGTCAGCGACAGCACGGCGCAGGCGCCCGTGATGGTCAGCACCCGCAATGTGGTGCAGCGCGAGCGCACGGTCAGGCTGGCCAGCATGCCCAGCAGCGCCAGCACGGCATGCAGCAGATTCGGCTGATAGGGTTCCGGCATCATCAGCCAGGTCAGGCTATAAGCGCACACGCCCAGCGCCTGCGTGATCATGCCGACCCGGTGCAATTCAGCAAAATAGGTGTGCTGCTGCTGACTATTGCCGCCAAATGCAAGGGGAACGGCGATACGCGCTGCGCTAAGCCGGAAATTAGTCAAGTAAGACATGAAGGGAGGGCTGGTGGTGGGTGATGCACTGGGGCGCAAAGGTAGAGCATGGTCAATGCAAAACAACTACTGATAGTTGCTGAGGGAATACTAACATGCTAGCCACACGACTACCAGCAGAGATGCAAAGTTGCACAAGCGCGCGATAGCCTGCATTTTGCTGGCCGTGCGGAACGGCTTTGCAGTATGCTCACAAGAAATAATACTATTTGCACTATCCCCACACCCCACCGCCGCTGCTGCGCCCACAGATGACTGAGAGCTGAACGATGCCAGAAAATAGCGACTTGTCTGTCCTGATCGTCGACCCCAACCCCAGCATGCGGGGCAATCTGCACAATATGCTGAACCAGGCGGCCATCACCAAGGTGGAATATGCGGTCAATTCGGGCACGGCCATCCGTTTGCTGACGAAAAAGCCGTTCGACATCATCCTGTGTGAATACGATCTTGGTAGCGGCACGGATGGCCAGGACGGCCAGCAGTTGCTGGAAGACTTGCGCCACCACAAGCTGATCGGCCTGTGGACCATCTTCATCATGCTCACTTCAGAGGCCATCCACAGCAAGGTGATCAGCGCGGCCGAACTGACGCCGACCGACTACATCCTGAAACCGTTTACGGTCGATGTACTGAGCGGGCGCATCGAACGGGCCATCGAGCGGCGCGCCCTGTTCCTGCCCACTTATCAGCTGATCGAGAAAGGCGATTTGCGCGAAGCCGTGAAACGCTGCCGCGACGCCGAATTGCAGCATCCGCGCCTGGCGGCCGACTTTGCCCGCCTGCGCGCCGAGCTGCACATCAGCCTGGGCGAATGGCACGAAGCGGAACAGATTTATCAGAACATGCTGGCCACGCGGCCCATGGACTGGGTACATCTGGGCCTGGCCCGCAGCCTGTTCGAGCAGCAGCGCTATGAAGAAACGCAAGAAACACTATTGACGCTGGTCGAACAGAATCCGCGCTACATGGCCGCCTACGACTTGCTGGCGCAAACCCATGAAGCGCTGGGCCAACAGATACAGGCCAAGAAAATCCTCGAAGACGCCGTCGCGATCTCGCCGCATATGGTGCGCCGCCTGCGCCACCTGGGCGGCATCGCCTACGACACGGGCGATATCGGCGCGGCCGAACGGGCGTACAAGCAAGTGGTCACGAAAGCCAAATATTCGGAATTCCGCGACCCGGAAGACCACGTCAACCTGGTCAGGACCCTGGTAAAAAAAGGCGATGGACCGCAAGCCAGCGGCGTGCTGCGCGACCTGGAACGCTCGATGCGCGGCAGCGCCAACGTGGAAGCCTGCCGCGCCATCTCGGCCGCCATGCTGCATGAGTTGTCAGGCAACGACGAAGGCACGGCCAATGAGCTGCAACTGGCCGCCGCCGCCATCGACACGGCGCGCGGCTTGTCCAAGCAGCTGAAAGTGGGCCTGGTGCAAAGCTGTTTGAAGAATAACCTGGAACAGGCGGCGTCCGACGTAATGCTCAAACTGGTCAACGAAGCCGACAGCGACGTAACGATGGAACAAGCGGTGGCCGTGTTCGAACAGGCGGGCCGCCACGACCTGGCGCAAGGCATGGGACAGCAAATCAGCAACCAGGTGCAGGAGCTGATGCAGGACGCGGCCAGCAAATCGGAAAACGGCGAATTCAAAGGCGCCGTGTTCATGCTGCGCCAGGCGCTGCGCAAGACCCCCGGCAACCTGCCCGTGCTGTTCGCCTCGGTCGACGCGATTTTGCGCCAGCTCAATATGCTGGGCTGGGAAGCCCAACTGGCCGAACAGGCCCAGCATCAGATGCAGGTGATCCGCAAGATCGACCCCAAGCATCCGAAGCTCGAATCGCTGAAGCAGCAGTATGCGGCGACCCAACATAAATATGGTATTGCCAGCTGACTCCTGCCAGCCCCTGAATCGCCACGAGTCTGCCCACCACATTAGCCAGGGAGCCGCCATGAATAAACAGATCATCCTCAACCTGCCCGTGAAGGACCTGGAAAAATCCAGGGCCTTCTTTTCCGCGCTGGGCTTTACCTTCGATCCCCGGTTCAGCGGCGAGAAGGCGGCGTTCATGAACATCGTCGACGGCAGTATCCAGGCCATGCTGACGACCGAAGCCTTCTTCCAGTCGCTGATCGGCAAGCCGGTCGTGAATGCGAAGCAAGCCAATGAAGTCGTGATTTGCCTCAGTTGCGAAAGCCGCGAAGAGGTCGATAGCCTGATCGCCAAGGCCGGTGCCGCTGGCGGCCGCATACCGCATCCACCCGAGGATCATGGCTTCATGTATGACCAGGGTTTCGAGGATATCGATGGCCACCTGTGGAACCTGGTCTGGACGGCGCCAGAAGCCTGATTTTTGTGTTTCAGAGCTTGCTGAAACAGGCCGAAGCCTTTCCACAAGGAACATGCAAAAAAGCCTGGCCCACATCGCTGCGGCCAGGCTTTAGCACTAAAAAAAAGGGATTTATTCGGCCAAAGAAGCCATATCGATCACAAAACGATAGCGCACATCGCTCTTCACGACGCGCTCGAACGCTGCATTGATATCCTGGATACGGATCACTTCAATGTCGGACACAATATTGTGCTTGCCGCAGAAGTCCAGCATTTCCTGGGTTTCCTTGATCGAACCTATCATGGAACCGGACAGGCTGCGGCGCGCGCCGACCAGGCCGAAGGCGCTGATCGGCGGCACGGCGCCGTCGGGGATGCCGACGATGACCATGCTGCCGTCCACTTTCAGCAGGTTGATGTAGTCGTTCCAGTCGATGGATGCGCCCACGGTGCAGATCAGCAGGTCGAAGGTGCCGGCCAGCTTGCTGAAGGTTTCAGCATCATTGGTGGCGTAGTAGTGGTCGGCGCCCAGGCGCAGGCCGTCTTCGCGCTTGGACAACGTCTGGCTCAGCACCGTCACTTCGGCGCCCATGGCGTGGGCGATTTTCACGCCCATGTGGCCCAGGCCGCCCATGCCCAAAATGGCGACTTGCTTGCCAGGGCCGGCTTTCCAATGGTTCAGCGGCGAGTACAGGGTGATACCGGCGCACAGCAGCGGCGCGGCGGCGGCCAAAGGCAGGTTGTCGGGAATCGACAAGACATAGCCTTCCTTGACGACGATGCTGTCCGAGTAGCCGCCCTGGGTGGCTGTCTTGCCGTCCGCTTCCAGGCCGTTATAGGTCTGGACCAGGCCAGGCATATACTGTTCCAGGTCCACATTGCGCGTTTTGCAGGTGGTGCAGGAATCGACGAAGCAGCCCACGCCCACGTGGTCTCCCACCTTGAACTTGGTAACGTCGGCGCCCACGGCGGTGACGACGCCGGCGATTTCATGGCCAGGCACCATGGGGAAAGCAGAATTGCCCCATTCATCGCGCGCCTGGTGGATGTCGGAATGGCAAACGCCACAGTATTTGATGGAGATGGCAACGTCGTCGGCGCGCGGGGCGCGGCGTTCGAACGAGAATGGCTGCAATGCGGAAGTCGGGCCCAGGGCGGCGTAGCCTTTGACGGTAGTGGTCATGAAAACTCCTCGTGTAGATAAATAGGTCACGCAAGCTGCGCAAGCGATCATACAAGTTTGCCGCAAATGGCTGGCGCGCGTTACTGTGATCCTGCAAGACCTTTGCACGATCCTCCAGACTTGCCCATCTTTGCCATGCGCCCGCCCCAGCTTTTCCACCTATTCATGCATAATAATAGCCATGCATACCTTGACCCTTCCGCAAGACGAACTCGCCGCCATGATCAGCCGCCACGCGCCCGGCGACGGCGATTACAGCACGGCAGTCGGCAACCTGAGCCTGCACCGCCAGTCGGCGCCCACCGAATCGCTATTCCATGCGGTGCGCCCCAGCGTGGCGCTGATCGTGCAAGGCGCGAAAAAAGTCACGCTGGGCAGCGCCACCTTTCACTACAGCCGCATGCAGTATCTGCTGACCTCCGTCGATTTGCCAGTGCAGGTACGCGTGGTGGAAGCAAGCGTCGAAGCGCCCCATCTGTGCGCGGTGCTGACCATCGACAGCGCCGATGTGGCGGCCCTGCTGACGGAAGAAAATGCGGCGCAGTCCATGCCGATTCCAGCCGCGCGCGGCATCTCGGTCAGCGACGTATCGCCGGAACTGCTGGACGCCATGCTGCGCCTGGTGCGCCTGCTCGACAAGCCCGATGAAGTGGCGGCGCTGGCGCCGCTGATACGCCGCGAGCTCACTTTCCGCCTCTTGCATGGCCCGGTGGGCGGACGGCTGCGCCATATGGCGCTGGCCAGCAGCCAGTCGCACCAGGTCGGGCAAGCCATCGACTGGATCAAGCACAATTACGCGCAGCCGCTGCGCATCGAACACCTGGCGGGCATGGCGAACATGAGCATGTCGTCGCTGCACCACCACTTCAAGACCATCACCGCCATGACGCCGATGCAGTACCAGAAGCTGCTGCGCCTGCAGGAAGCGCGGCGTTTGATGCTGGTCGAACGCCTGGACGCGGGCACGGCCGGCTACCGGGTCGGCTACGCCAGCGAATCGCAGTTCAGCCGTGAATACAGCCGCCAGTTCGGCCAGGCACCCATGCGCGACGTGGGCCAGGTGCGCGCGCAGATGGGCGGCGTGCCTACCGCCTATGCCACCCCATCCTGACCATAACCCCCGCCACCCGGCGTCTCGATCACGAACACGTCGCCCGGCTGCATCTGCGTCTTGCCGATATGCGGCAGGCGCTCGACTATGCCATCGACGCGCTCCACGGTATTGCGTCCCAGCGCACCCGGCTCGCCGCCGTCCATGCCAAACGGTGGAATCATGCGGTTATTCGAGAGGATGGCGGCCGTCATCGGCGCCAGGAAACGTACCCTGCGCACGCCGCCATTGCCGCCGCACCAAAGCCCTGCTCCTCCTGATCCGCTACGAATCGCATAGCTATCGAGGCGCACGGGGAATCGCCATTCGAGGATTTCCGGGTCGGTCAGCCGTGAATTGGTCATATTCGTCTGCACCACGTCCGTGCCATCGAAACCGGGACCGGCGCCGGAGCCGCCCGAGATGGTTTCGTAATACTGGTACTGCGCATTGCCGAACGTGAAATTGTTCATCGTGCCCTGCGATGCAGCCATCGCCCCCAGCGCGCCATACAGGGCGTTGGTGATGCAGGTCGAGGTTTCCACATTGCCCGACACCACCGAGGCCGGATACTGCGGATTGAGCATGGAGCCGGGCGGGATGATCACCGTCAAAGGCTTCAAGCAACCCGCATTGAGCGGAATATCGTCGTCCACCAAAGTACGGAATACATACAGCACGGCCGCCATGCAGACAGCTGACGGCGCATTGAAATTGTTCGGCAACTGGCTGGACGTGCCCGTAAAATCGATGGTGGCGCTGCGCGTGGCCGCATCGACCCGTATCGCCACGCTGATCTGCGCGCCGTTATCGAGGTCCAGCACATATTGGCCATTTTTCAGGGTGGCGATCACCCGGCGCACGGCTTCTTCTGCGTTATCCTGCACGTGGTCCATATACGCTTGCACCACCGGCAAGCCAAAGTGGGCCACCATCTTGTGCAATTCCTCGGCGCCCTTCTGGTTGGCCGCCACCTGGGCCCGCAGGTCGGCCAGGTTTTGCTGCGGATTGCGCGCGGGGTAGCGGGCGCCCGCCAGCAAGGCCAGGGTTGCGCTTTCCAGTAACAGGCCCGTGCCGCCATCGACCAGCTTGAAGTTATCGATCAAGACGCCCTCTTCCTCGATGCGCGTGGAGTCGGGCGGCATGGAGCCTGGCGTGGTGCCGCCGATATCGGCATGGTGGCCGCGCGAACCCACGTAGAACAGGATGGTTTCAGCTGCTGCATCGAACACGGGCGAGATCACCGTCACGTCGGGCAAATGCGTGCCGCCGTGATAGGGGTCGTTCAGCATGAACACATCGCCTGGCCGCATCTTCCCAGCGTTCCTCGTCATGACGGTGCGTATGCTCTCGCCCATGGAGCCCAGGTGCACCGGCATGTGCGGCGCGTTGGCGATCAGATTGCCATCGGCGTCAAAAATGGCGCAGCTGAAATCCAGCCTTTCCTTGATGTTGACCGAATGGGCCGTGTTTTGCAGGCGCAGCCCCATCTGCTCGGCAATCGACATGAACAGATTATTGAAGATCTCCAGCATCACGGGATCGGCATTTGTACCAATGGCGCGCCGCACAGGCAAAGCCTCTACCCTGCGCAATATCAAGTGGCCATGCGGCGTGACCGAGGCGGACCAGCCAGGCTCGATCACGGTAGTGGCGTTGGCGTCCGTGACGATGGCCGGGCCGCTTATCTGGTCGCCGGGACGCAGCGCCTCAAACGCATACAGGCCGCTGTCGCGCCACTGGCCTGCGCAATACATGGCTACCGTTTCCAGCGGGGCCAAACCGCCTGCGCGCTCGGCGTACGTTGGCGATGCCACTTCAGGTGCGTCCGAAGCGCCGATGGCTTCCACCGAAATCGCCTCGACGATGAGGGCGCGCGTGGGCATCAAAAAGGAAAAGCGTTTTTTATAGGCGGCCTCGAACTGGGCCTGCATGCCAGGCTGCGTATCGAACAGCACGATCAGCGCCGAATCCGTGCCCTCGTAGCGCAGATGCACGCGCCGTATCAAGGAAATGCGCTCGGCTGTCACGCCTTGCTCCAGCAAATCCGTGCGCGCCTGTGCGCCAAGGGTCTCGAAATCGCCATGTAAATCCACGCCCAGCTTGACTTCGATGGCCCGCTCGCGCATGGCGCTCTGGTCGGCCAGGCCCATGCCGTAGGCGGACATCACACCAGCCAGTGTGTGAATAAACACCGTGCGCATGCCCAGCGCGTCGGCCACCAGGCAGGCGTGCTGGCCGCCTGCGCCGCCAAAGCTGGTCAGGGCGTAATCGCTGACGTCGTGGCCGCGCTGCACCGAAATCTGCTTGATGGCGTTGGCCATATTACCGACCGCAATCGCAATATAGCCTTCGGCCACCTGTTCCGGCGTGCTGCCCACGGTACGCGCCAGTGCGTCGAACTGGGCACGCACGGTGGCGACATCCAGCGCTTCGTCGGCGTCCGGCCCGAACACGCGGGGAAAGTGGGCGGGCTGCAGCTTGCCCAGCATGACATTGCAGTCGGTGACGGCCAGCGGACCGCCGCGCCGGTAGCTGGCGGGGCCGGGATTGGCGCCCGCGCTGTCCGGCCCCACGCGGTAGCGGGCGCCGTCGAAATGCAAAATGGAGCCGCCGCCGGCAGCGACTGTGTGGATGCTCATCATGGGCGCGCGCATGCGCACGCCGGCGATCTGCGTCTCGAACACGCGCTCGAACTCGCCCGCATAATGCGACACATCGGTGGAGGTGCCGCCCATATCGAAGCCGATCACCCTGTCGAAACCGGCCAGCTGGCTGGCGCGCACCATGCCGACGATGCCGCCGGCCGGGCCGGACAAGATGCTGTCCTTGCCCTGAAAGGTGCGTGCGTCCGTCAGGCCGCCATTCGATTGCATGAATTGCAGATGCACCCCGGGCAATTCCACCGCCAGCTGGTCCACATAGCGGCGCAGTATCGGCGACAGATAAGCATCGACCACGGTCGTGTCGCCACGCGCCACCAGCTTCATCATGGGGCTGACCTCGTGCGACACGGACACTTGCGTAAAACCGGCCTGGCGCGCCAGTTCGGCCACCGCAGCTTCGTGCGCCGCATAGCGGTAGCCATGCACGAAGACGATCGCGATTGAGCGCAGGCCGCGCGCATGCGCCTGCGCCAGGGCCGCATGCGCGGCCGCTTCGTCGAGCGGCGTCACCACCTCGCCGTGGGCGCCCATGCGTTCATCGATCTCGATCACCTCGCCATACAGCAGCTCGGGCAACACGATATGGCGGGCGAACAGCTGCGGGCGATTCTGGTAAGCGATGCGCAAGGCGTCGCGAAAGCCGCGCGTGATGGCGAGAACAGTCGGTTCGCCCTTGCGCTCCAGCAGCGCATTGGTGGCGACCGTGGTGCCCATCTTGATGGCGCCCAGGCTGCCCACGGGCAGCGGCGCACCGGGCGCCAGCTGCATCAGATGGCGCATGCCGGCCAGCGCCGCATCGCGGTACTGGCCAGGGTTTTCCGACAGCAGCTTGTGCGTCGCCAAACTACCGTCAGGACGGCGGGCCACGATATCGGTAAACGTGCCGCCCCGGTCTATCCAGAATTGCCACTCCATCGCCCTGCCCTCCAGCTATGTCAGGTAGCTATTGTAATGGTGATACAGCGCAGGGTTTAAGCTGGACTTCAGTCGTGCGCCCTTGCCATCCATCTGGATAGACCTTATGTTGCAAGGATACTGACAAATGGAAGGCCCCTACCCATGCCGCATACCGACACGCCCTCGCAATCCCCCTTGTACTCCATCGCCGAGATCCGCGCCATCGAAGCAGCTGCTGCACAAAACCTGCCCGAAGGCGCGTTGATGCAGCGCGCCGGCCAGGCGGCCGCCACTGCCGCATTAAAGCTGCTGCATGGCGCGCAAAATGACGCCGCCGGCCACAGACGCGTGCTGGTGCTGGCCGGCCCCGGCAACAATGGCGGCGACGCCTTCGAAGTGGCGGCCCACCTGGCCGGCAGCGGCATCGAAGTACTGGTATGGACGGCGCCCGAAGCGCAAGCCACTTCGCCTGAACGCGAACAGGCGCTGGCCCGCGCCCGCAACAGCGCGGCGCGCTTTATCAGCGCCGACACCGGCATGGCCTCGGTGGCCGTCGGTGCGGCGCCGTGGAACCTGGTCATCGATGGCTTGTTCGGCATCGGTGCTTTCCGTCCCTTGAACGATGCCTGCCGCGACGTGGCGCAACTGGTCAACCAGCTCGATTGCCCGATACTGGCGCTCGACGTGCCCAGCGGCTTGCATGCAGACACGGGCGCCATCGACGGCGTAGCGATACGCGCCAGCCACACCATCACCTTCATCGGCGACAAACCCGGTTTGCACACGGCCGATGGCACGGACTATGCCGGCAGCGTGGAAATAGCGGCACTGGCGATCGACCCGGCGCTGCTGCCGCCAGCGAAAGCGCAGTTGAGCGCGCTGCACCTGTTCAGCAAGCAGTTGCAGCCGCGCCGCCAGAATACGCACAAGGGCAGCTTTGGCAGCCTGGCCGTGATCGGCGGCGCGCCGGGCATGGCGGGCGCGCCCATCCTGGCCGCACGCACGGCCCTGCATGCGGGCGCAGGCCGCGTTTATGTGGCGTTCGCCGGCACGCCGCCCGCCTACGATAGCGGCCAGCCGGAACTGATGTGCCGGCCGGCAGCCGACCTGGATTTCTCGGGTTTTCATTACACGGCGCTGGTGGCCGGCCCCGGCCTGGGCGATAGCCTCGACGCGGTGGAATTGCTGCAGCGGGCCATCGACAGCGACAGCCCCTTGCTGCTGGACGCTGATGCACTGAACCTGATGACGGCCGAACCGGAACTGCAATCGGCGCTGGCCACCCGGGCCGGCGCCACGATATTGACGCCGCATCCGCTGGAAGCGGCCCGCTTGCTCGACATGACGGTGGCGCAGGTGCAGGCCGACCGCCTGGCCGCAGCGCGCCAGCTGGCGGCGCAGCTGGGCGTGATCGTCGTGTTAAAAGGCGCGGGCACGGTGGTGGCCAGCCAGGATGGCAAGGTGGTGATCAATACCACTGGCGGCCCTGCCCTGGCCACGGCCGGCACGGGCGATGTCTTGTCAGGCTTGTGCGGCAGTCTGCTGGCCCAGGGCTGGCCTGAATGGGAAGCGGCCATCGCCGCCGTCTGGCTGCACGGCGCCGCTGCCGACGCGCTGGTAGCCGCTGGCAGCGGGCCGATCGGCTTGACGGCCGGTGAGTTGATACCGGCGATACGCAAGCTGATGAATGGCTTGGCGGCCTAGACCAGACGGCCGGCCGCAATCGTGATCGTGCGGCCGCAGCGGGCTGCTATCGAAGTATCGTGGGTCACCAGCACCAGGGTTGACCCCCGTTCGCGGTTCAGCTCGAACATCAGCTGGATCACGGCTTCGCCGGTGGCCGCATCCAGGCTGCCGGTAGGTTCATCGGCAAACAGCAGCGGCGGTTCGGTGACAAAGGCGCGCGCCAGGGCCACGCGCTGCTGCTCGCCGCCGGACAGGTATTTGGGATAATGCTTGAGACGATTGTCCAGCTTGACCCGGCCCAGCATGGCTTGCGCCTTTTCTTTCGCATCGGGGTCGCCGCGCAATTCCAGCGGCAGCATGACGTTTTCCAGCGCCGTCAGATGGGTCAGCAACTGGAAGGACTGGAACACGAAACCCAGCTTTTCCTTGCGAAAGCCGGCCCGGCCATCTTCATCGAGCGCGAAGATATCGGTGCCGTCGAGGATCACCTTGCCTTCGGTGGGCGTGTCCAGGCCGGCCAGCAAACCGAGCAAGGTGGATTTGCCGGAACCGGATGCGCCGACGATGGCCAGCGTCTCGGCCGTTTGCACGGTAAAATCAACGTGATGCAGGATGGTCAGCTCACCATCGGCATCGGGTACGCGCTTGGCCAGATTACGCACTTCAATCGCGGACTGGCCGCTTTGGCCCGTCGTGGCTGCCGGCTTATGGGCCGCAGCCGCGTCGGGAAGAAAATTGGTGGAAGTCGCTTTAGGGAATTCGGGCATGCTGATCTATCTTAAAAAAATTCGTGAACACAGTGGTGAAAAGGTCAGCCGCATGCGGCGACGCACCCTGTCCTTGCTTCCTGCGGCAGCCCTGCTGATGGCAGCAGGCATGGCGAACGCCTATTCTGCACCAAAAACGCTGCTGGTGCTCGGCGATAGCCTCTCTGCGGAATACGGTCTGGCACGCGGCACGGGCTGGGTGGCCCTGCTGGAACAGCGTTTGAAAACACAAAACAATAACACGCAGGTCGTCAACGCCAGCATCAGCGGCGAAACCACCAGCGGCGGCCGTGCCCGCCTGCCTGCCCTGCTGGCCAAACACCACCCTGACGTGGTGCTGATCGAACTGGGCGCCAACGATGGTTTGCGCGGCTTGCCCGTGGCGGCCGCCGAAGCGAATTTGCGCGCCATGGGCGAGGCAGTCAAACAGAGCGGCGCGCAGGTGGTGCTGGTCGGCATGCGCATGCCGACCAACTATGGCCGCGACTATGCCGACAAATTCTCTGCCGTGTATGCCAGGCTGGGCAAGGAGTGGAAAGCGCCGCTGGTGCCCTTCATGTTCGCCGGCGTGCCCGACCAGCCGCAATTCTTCCAGGCCGACCGCATGCACCCCACTGCCATCGCCCACCCCACCATCCTCAACAATATCTGGCCGCAGCTGGCGCCCTTGCTCAAAGCGCATAAGTAAGGGCCGCTTGCTTGGTTTGATTGACACTGCGTAAAACCTGCTCATCGGCAAGGGCTTACAGTGACCAGTCCGGTTACGATGAAAGCCCGCCATGAGCGACACGCCAGGCAGCAATCCCGACCAGCCATTCAATCCGCAAGTCGAGCTGGTGGTGGGCCAGGCCGCCGGCACCACCTGCTTCAGCCACAGCCTGCAAGACTGTTTGCAGCAGATGCCGTCGCCGGGGATCATCATCTTCGTACACGGCGTCAATTCCGATGGCGAGTGGTACCAGGCGGCCGAAGCAGGTTTGTGCGCCGGCTTGAACACGCGTTTGAAGCGCTGCGACGAGCACCTGTGCCACGCCTCGCCGCAAGCCGGGCAACTCACGCCGCTCGCCTACCGGGATGAACTGAGCGATGACGGCTATGTCGACCCGGATTACACGGCCAGCACTTTTATCAAGCCCGATGCACATTTTTCGCCTGTGATCCGGTTTCGCTGGGGCTACAAGGCCAGCGATACGGAACTGCAGCGCTACGGCGACTCCGTCTACCTGAACGAATTCAATTACTGGGGCGGCGGCCCGTTTGCCAATGGCTGTTCTTCGCTGCCCGATCTGTGGGGTGAAGGATTGACCGATGCGCTGTTCCTATGGGTACACATCGAGCATCTCAATCCCGTCAATGACCGCATCGTGTATGCCTGTCCACCGCGCCCCTATTTCGTGATGGCCGCCTTGCGCCTGGCGCATCTGGTGGCGGCCATCCGCAAGGAGCAGGCCGATGTGCCGATCACCGTGGTCTGCCATAGCCAGGGCAATATGGTGGGCATGGCGGCGGCTTTTCTCGGCAACAAGATGGCCGATGTCCAGGATATTGCCGGGAAAAGTGGCCGCTGCGTGGCCGATACCTATGTGCTGTGCAACCCGCCGTACAGCTTGCTGAAAAGAAATGACACCGAAGGCTGGCTGCAAGGGCAAGTCAGGGATGTCGATGGCAATGTGGGCCGGCAAAGCGGCAAGGCGCGCCGCAAGACGCTGGCGGCTTTTTTCGACATCATGCGCGGGCAGGCCAAGGAGCCGCCGCTGTCGCCGGTACTGGCGCAGATGGCGGCCAACGCATGCCATGATTTCACCCTGGACAAGGACAAGGCGCGCTATGGCTGCAGCGCCGCCAGCACCACGCGCGGCCGCGTGACCCTGTATTGCAATCCGCATGACCAGGTAATTTCCGCCACGCCCATCCAGGGCATAGGCTGGCTGGGCATGAGCGCCGACGACATCAAGGCGACGCGCGGCGATGGCGTGTTCAGCCAGCGCGTCTTCGCACAGGGCTACCCGGTCGGCCAGCAGGGCGACTATGATTACTGGGCCAACCACTACCGCAAGCCAAAAAAGGGCAGCCCGGACTTCTGGCATCCCCATTCGTCGATCTCCAGATACGACGTCAGCAAGGGACTCAATGCCAGCAGCAGCGACCTTGGCCGGGGCGCGACCGTGCGCACGGCCGCCGCCACCTCGGCCCTGATCAAGTGGCTGAAGATCCCGATCAACGCCGTGCCACCCGACGACTGGAAGATCCCCATCAACGCCCCCGCGCTGCCGACAACGTTTGCGCCGCAAGCCGTGCGCTTTGGCCTCGCCAGCGACCAGTTCGACCAGGAGAAAGACCCGCCCGGCACGCATCGCCAGGCCGGCAAGCTGCGCGAGCCAGGCGAACCCTATGCTGATGACAGCATCGGCGGCACGCCGGAAGGCGACCGCCATACCGAAGCGGGCCTGCGCTATGAAGACCATGCGCGTCTGCGCATGAAAGCCCGGCGTGAAAACCTCTACCCCAAGGGCGCCAAGGTGGGCATGGAAGACGACCTGTCGACGGCCACGCCGGAATTCCTGCAATGGCGGGGGCAGGAAATCCGGCGGCAACTGATCGCCACCTGCGACACCCACGCCACCGACCATTCCACTATTTTGACCAATCCCATGCATGCGGAACGAGTGCTGGCGTATGACGTGGCGGTGGGGGTGAGCCATATCAGCGAGAAGGCGATGCGGAATTTACGAGTGATTGCTGATTGGCGGTTATTGCAACGTCCTGGGAAATTTGAATTCAATAAAGTATTTTATGAGTATTTCCTTTCTGGAAATTTCAAAGAACTATCCGTGTTCGACTGGGCCCACAGCGCAGGTAGCACCGGTGCGATGCCTACCGAAATTGAGGATGAGCGTATGTATCAGCGCCCACAGGATACAAACTGATGCGCGCGCTGATTTCCACTTCGCAACGCCGCTTAGGTTGGAGCGTGCTTGTATTCAGCCTTGTTTTTGGTCTTGCACTCTGGTCTGTATCGCAGGCCATGTTACTCGATGCCCCTATCGAAGGAGAATTACTGATGAAACGACTCTTGCTGATGCCAGGCTTATCGGCGCTTACCCTATTTCTATTCCTGTCAGCCTGTGCCAGCAAGCCTCTCACTACCGCACCAGTGCTCACGGCTGCACCTGAAGTTCCTTCAAAGCCGTATATGGCACAGGTGGTGGGTGTGCAATGGCTTAACCCTTTGCAGCGACGAGACTATTCGACAGAATGGCAATTATTATGGACGCTGGGTCTGGCGAAGCCGAACAAGGACGATAGCAAGGTCAGGGAAAATCCGGTACGTTTTGACAAAGTCCAGTCGATAGGTATGATTGCTTCTGGTAATGATGGGGAAGAAACATTCGAGGGATATCACGAGAAATATGCTGTCGAATTAATTTATCGCTTCCGTGACATCTACTTTTCAAGCGAAGACTATTTTTACAATGCCCATTCCTTGACGGACAAATCCACGCGGCGCGAACTGGCCGGCATCCATGTTGAATACGCCTTGCCTGCCGGACGTCCCGATCTGGCAGACGCCGGGAACTATGTGCAGGACACCATCCGACGGGCCTTCAGCATCGGCAATCCCAGCTTCCCCAATTCCTGGACCACCGCCACCCCGCCCGACGTCCGCGTCACCATGGGCGGCGCCAATGCAGGCTTTAGCTCGCTGGCGGCGGGCCTCACCTACCTGCAGGCCCATCCCGATAAAACCGTCTGGGTAATGAACTGGGATGCCCCCAGTTATCCGCCCAAGGATGAGCAGATCAATGAAAACATGGTCTTGCTGGTGCTGGCTGGCCCAGACTACAAGACCGAACGCGCGCCGCTGGCGTGGCTGGGCTTTCCTGCATCTCGGACTGTCGCTGATTTCAAAGCCGAGAAAGGGTCCAGGTCGCGCATCGTGCAGGCATGGAACGCCGCCATCGACGATGCGGCCAGAAATGCACAGCGCAGCGATGGCGATATCGCCTATATCATCCACGATGCGGGCAATACCCACCCCGCTTCGTCCGACCGTATCGGCCCGCTGGCGCAAAGCCTGACGGAACAATTACCCGATTTCGATTTCAACAAGCAGACCTTCAATATGCCGGCCTTGCTGGGCGAAACGGGCGCCGGTACGGCGCTGACCAATGTGGCGCTGGCGATCGCCTATGCCAACCACGTGGGCGGTCCCGTGCTGGTGGCGGGCACCAGCGAAGCGCAGCAAGTGACGGCGCTGGTAGTGGCGCCGCCCGCCGTGGTGCGGCCCATCGACCACGACAAAGCCTGGTTCCGCGCCCGCGGCGGCAATACCGTCTTCTTGCCATGGTGGGGGCTGCGCTACGATGCGCGGCCGGGATCGCAGGGCTATTCCAGGTAGACAAAAAAAATGTTGATTAGCGCTGATCTTCATCTGCCAGCCTGAGCGAAGCCTCAGTTCGCCTGCCGGTCGCTGCGGCGGCGTACAGGAAGCGCCGCAGGATGGC